>NZ_CP039704.1:1720000-2880809 GCF_005144965.1 Hankyongella ginsenosidimutans | reverse complement strand
CACGCCACTGCGGCAGCCGGGCGGCCATGTTCGCATCCGCATTCAGAACGTAGGACCGCGGCCATCATCGAGCAGGGCGACGCCGGCATTGTAGGTCTTGCCGTTTTCGACATGGCAGGTGCCGACCAGCATTGCCGGGCCACCGTCCGCCGTCTGCCGCGCCAGCTCCTCCAGCGCGCGCGCCGCGGCCTGCTGCAGCGCCGGCTTCATCACCAGGTCTTCCGGCGGATAGCCGACCAGCGCCAGCTCCGGGTAGAGGATGACGTCCGCCGTGCGGGCCTGCGCGCGCATCGCCAGCATGGCGGCCGCATTGGCGGCAAAGTCGCCCACGCTGAGGTTGATCTGCGCGAGGGCGATGCAGAAACGGTCGGGCGGCGATGTCATCGCCGCGTCTGTAGGCCGTTCCTTGCGTGTCGACAAGTTGGGGCGCTATGCAGTGATTTCGAAACATGTGGGATTTTGGATAATGAGTTTTTGCCTTGGAGAGTAGCGGCAGTGTCGTCCTCTGGCTGCTGGCCGGCTATCTGAGCGGCACTGTGCCCTATGGTTTGCTGCTCACCCGGGCCGCTGGCCTGGGCGACATCCGTTCGATCGGCTCCGGCAATATCAGGGCGACCAATGTGCTGCGCACCGGCAACAAGGGGCTGGCGGCGGCCACCCTCCTGCTGGACGCCCTGAAGGGCGCAGTCCCGTGTGGCTGGCGCTGGCCTATGCCCCGGGCCTGTCGGCACTGGTCGGCGTGGCGGCCTTCCTCGGGCATCTCTACCCCGTCTGGCTGAAGTTCAAGGGCGGCAAGGGCGTCGCCACCTACATCGGGGTGATGCTGGCGCTGTCGCCGGTCGCCTTTGCCGGCGTCGCACTCGCCTGGCTGCTGGTGGCGCGGCTGTTCCGCTATTCCTCGCTCGCCGCGCTTGTCGCCGTTCTGGTGCCGCCGGTGGTGACGGCTCTGCTCGGCCGTACCGATGCGGTGGCGGCAAGCGTGGTCATGGCGGCGCTGGTCTGGTTCAAACACAGCGCCAACATCGCCCGCCTGCGCGCAGGCACGGAACCCCGGATCGGCGCGAAAAACAGAACCCGGGGATGCGGCCCCGGACCCGCTTCAGCTGGGATGACGTTGTCGAGGCCTTGCGGCGCCGCTGAACCTGCGTCGATCTGCGTGCAAGTCCCTTGTGTCGTGGATCGAAGTTCGCTCCACTATGATATTGGGTGCAACTGATTTCAGATTCAGGACGCTCGTGCACCAGACGGTTTGACTTCGGGCGCGAGTCGCCTGCACTGTTCTTCGCATGTTGCAAGATGACGAGCAGCGTGCGCGCCTGCGATTGATCCGCACGGAGACGGTTGGCCCGGTCACTTACCGGCAGTTGCTGGCGCGCTTCGGCAGTGCCCGTCATGCGCTGGAGCGGCTGCCGGATCTTGCGCGGCGCGGCGGTGCCTCGCGTTTCACCCTGGCCAGCCTGCAGGCCGTGGAAGCCGAGTTCGCGGCCGGCCTGAAGCTCGGCGGCCGCTGGCTGTTCGTCGACACGGCGGAGTATCCTGGTCTGCTGGCTCAGATCGACGACGCGCCGCCTGTTCTGCTGGCGCTGGGCCGGCTCTCCCCTGCAGGTGCAGGCTGTCGCTATGGTCGGCGCCCGCAATGCTTCCGCCGCCGGCCTGCGTCTGGCCGGCACGATCGCCCGCGATCTGGCGGCGCACGGCTGCACGGTTGTCTCCGGCCTTGCGCGCGGCATCGATACCGCGGCGCACAAGGGCGCGCTGGCAGCACCCGCGGGAGGGACCATCGGCGTGGTGGCAGGGGGCGCAGATGTCGTCTATCCGCCCGAAAATCACGCACTGCAGGCGGCGATCGCCGAGCAAGGGGTCGTGCTGTCGGAGCAACCGCTGGGCGCGCAGCCGCAGGCACGGCATTTCCCGCGGCGCAACCGTATCGTCTCCGGGGTGTCGCTCGGGGTGGTCGTGGTGGAGGCGACGCCCAAGTCCGGCTCGCTGATTACGGCGCGGCTGGCCGGGGAGCAGGGCCGGCAGGTGATGGCGGTGCCAGGTTCGCCGCTGGAGCCGCGCGCGCAAGGCTGCAACGACCTGATCCGCACCGGCGCGACCCTCGTGACCAGCGCTGCGGACGTTCTGGAATGTCTGGCACCGCTTGCCGGCCCATATGCTCCGCCGCCGCTTACTGTGGCTGAAGCATGCGATGATGGCGAGCCGGACGATGCGGCGCGCGCGGCGGTTCTGGCCCTGCTTTCGGTCACGCCGGTCCCGATCGACGATCTGGTCCGTTGGTCGCATGTCCCGCCGGGGCAGGTCGCTTTGCGCTGCTGGAGCTTGAATTGGCAGGCCGTTTGGTCCGGCATGCCGGCAATCGGGTGAGTCTTGTTGCGCCAGCGTTGTGAAATCTGGGGATTGCGCTTGCCTGCTTGCTTCGAGTAACGCTCGCGCCCGTTCGGCCGGATGCGGCCAGAGAGGCGAGGCCTGACTGCATGGACGTTGTGATCGTCGAGTCGCCGGCCAAGGCGAAGACCATCAACAAATATCTGGGCGGCAACTATACGGTTCTCGCCTCCTACGGCCATGTGCGCGATCTGCCGCCCAAGGACGGCTCGGTCGAGCCGGACGCCGACTTCCAGATGCACTGGGAGGTGCAGGCGGAGAAGAGCAAGCAGGTCAAAGCGATCGTCGACGCGCTCAAGGGTGCCGACCGCCTGGTGCTCGCGACCGACCCTGACCGCGAGGGCGAGGCGATTTCCTGGCACCTGATGGAAGTGCTGCGCGCCCGGAAAGCGCTGCCCAAGGGCGGCGTGCAGCGCGTGACCTTCAACGAGATCACCAAGTCGGCGGTCACCAAGGCGATGGCCGCCCCGCGTGACCTGCACGCCGATCTGATCGACGCCTATCTCGCGCGGCGCGCGCTTGATTATCTGGTCGGCTTCACCCTGTCGCCGGTGCTGTGGCGCAAGCTGCCGGGTGCCAAGTCGGCAGGGCGGGTGCAGTCGGTTGCGCTGCGTCTGATCTGCGAACGCGAGACCGAGATCGAGCGGTTCCATGCGCGCGAGTACTGGACGATCGGCGCCAGCATGCGCGACGAGAAGGGCCAGGTGTTCGACGCGCGCCTGGTTCAGTGGCGCGGTGCCAAGCTCGGGCAGTACGACCTGCCGGACGAGGCCACGGCCATGGCGGCCAAGGCGGATGTCGCGGCCGGTCGCTACACGATCGCCAGCGTCGAGAAAAAACCGGTCCAGCGCCACCCGGCACCCCCTTCACGACATCGACCCTGCAGCAGGAAGCGGCCCGCAAGCTCGGCTTCACCGCCAGCCAGACCATGCGGATCGCTCAGCAGCTATACGAGGGCGTCACGCTGGACGGCGAGACGACTGGCCTCATCACCTACATGCGCACGGACGGCGTCCAGATCAGCGGCGAAGCGATCGCCGCCGCGCGCCGCCTGATCGAGCGCGAGCACGGCCCGGACTATGTGCCGGACAAGCCGCGCGCCTACAGCGCCAAGGCCAAGAACGCCCAGGAAGCCCACGAGGCGATCCGCCCCACCGATCTGTTCCGTGGGCCGGACAGCGTGCGCCGCGCGCTGTCGCCCGAGCAGGCGAAGCTCTACGAGCTGATCTGGAAGCGGACCCTGGCCTCGCAGATGGCCAGCGCCCGCCTGGAGCGGACCACGGCGGACCTGGCAGCCGCCGACGGCAAGACCGGCCTGCGCGCAACCGGGCAGGTCGTGCTGTTCCCCGGCTTCCTGGCGCTCTATCAGGAGGGTCGACGACAGCGCGGACGAAGAGGACCGTCGTCTGCCGCCGCTGACCGAGGGCGGCAAGGCGGACCCGCAGGCGGTCGAGGCGACCCAGCATTTCACCACGCCGCCGCCGCGCTATTCCGAGGCCTCGCTGGTCAAGAAACTCGAGGAGCTGGGCATCGGTCGCCCCTCGACCTATGCCTCGATCCTGCAGACCCTGCGCGACCGCGCCTATGTGCGCATGGACAAGAACCGCTTCCTGCCGGAAGACAAGGGGCGGCTGGTGACGGCGTTTCTGGAAAAGTTCTTCGCCCGCTATGTCGGCTATGATTTCACCGCCGACCTGGAAAACCAGCTGGACGCCATTTCCGCCGGCGACCTCGCGTGGAAGCAGGTACTGCGTGATTTCTGGGCCGATTTCCAGCCCAAGACCAAGGAAATCCTCGATCAGCGCCCGTCGGACGTCGTCGAGGCGCTGGACCGGTTTCTCGAGCCGTTGCTGTTTCCGGCCCGCGCCGATGGCAGCGATCCACGGCTGTGCCCGACTTGCCAGCAAGGTCGGCTGTCGTTGAAAACCGGTAAGTTTGGTGCCTTCATCGGCTGCCCAACTATCCGGAGTGCAAGTATACCCGCCCGTTCGGTGCCGAGGACGCAACGGCGGATGCTGCCAACGATGGGCCGCAACTGCTGGGGACCGACCCTGCGACCGGCCTGCCGGTTACCCTGCGCACCGGCCGCTTCGGCCGCTATGTGCAGCTTGGCGAGGACCCGGCGGAAAAGGGCGCGCCCAAGCCGCCGCGCGCCTCCCTGCCGCGCGATGTGCCGGCCGAGGCGCTGTCGCTGGAACTGGCGCTGCGACTGCTCAGCCTGCCGCGCACCATCGGCCAGCATCCGGAAACCGGCAAGCCGATCACCGCCAGCATCGGCCGCTTCGGGCCGTACATCGCCCATGACGGGGCCTATGTGTCGCTGAAGTCAACCGAGGACGCACTGACGATCGGCATGAACCAGGCGGTCGTAGCACTTGCCGACAAGGCGAACCGGCCGGGCCGGGCCGGGCCGTCGGCGCTGCGCGATCTGGCGCCAACGAGGCGGGCGCGGCGATCAAAGTGATGAACGGCCGCTACGGTGCCTATGTGACCGACGGCACAACCAACGCCACTCTGCCCAAGGATGTGTCGCCCGAGGCGGTGACGCTCGAGCAGGCGCTGGCGCTGATCGCCGATCGGGCTGCCAAGGGTGGGGGCAAGAAGCCTGTGAAGCGTGCAGCGCCCAGGAAAGCGCCGGCGAAAAGCCCGCCAAGGCCGCCGCCGCGAAGACACCGGCCAAGGCCGCCAAGCCCACGGCCACCAAGCCCACGGCCGCCAAGACCAAGGCTACCAAGCCCAAGACGGCCAAAGCTGGACGCGCGGCGAAGGCGAAATGACCCGCAAGCGCGGTCAGGGCCGGCCCGATATCGCCGCCTCGGCCGATGGGCTGCCCGACCGCGAGCAGATCCGCCGCTTCATCGAGACTGCGCCGGCCACGGTCGGCAAGCGCGATATCGCCAAAGCATTCGGCGTGCGGGATCGCGGTGCGTTGCGCGCCCTGCTGAAGGACATGGAGGCGGATGGGGCTCTGCAGCGCGGTCCGGCGCGCAGCTACGGCGTTGCCGGCAGCCTGCCGCGTGTCGGCGTGCTCAAGGTGGTCGAGGTGCGCAGCGACGGCGACGTCTATGCCGAGCCGGAGCAGTGGGCGGGGCCGGACCGACCGCCGCGCATCCGGGTGAGCGAGGGGCCCGCACCCTGGCCAGAAGCACCGGCCGCGCACTGCCGCTTTGGGTCTGGGCGACCGTTTCATGGCGCGCATCGACGGGCAGCCGGGCCGGGCGCGTGCGCAGGTGCTGAAGCGGCTTGAGCGCGTGGCTGAACTGGTGCTGGGGGTCGTCAAGGCGGAAGGTGCGTACTTCCGGCTGATCCCGACCGACAAGCGACTGCGCATGGAATTCAACATCCCGGAAGACATGCTCGGGGATGCACGGGTCGGCGAGCTGGTCTCTGCCGAGCCGATGGCGCGCCACAGGGCGCTTGGCTTGCAGAATGTGCGGGTGCTGGAGCGCCTGGGCGATCCGTTCGGTCCGCGCGCGCTGTCGCTGATCGCGATATCGCAGCATGGCCTGCCGGCGCGCTTCGACGACGCGGCGCTTGCGGAGGCAGCGCGCGCCGCCACGCGGCCGCTGGGGCACGCGCCGACCTGACCGCCATGCCGTTCGTCGCCATCGATCCCCTGGACGCGCGCGACCATGACGACGCGATCTGGGCCGAACCCGTGGAGGGTGGCGGCTGGCGCATTGCGGTCGCCATCGCCGACGTGAGCTACTATGTCCGCCCCGGCGACGCCATCGACCGGGAGGCGCACCGACGCGGCAACTCCGCCTATTTCCCGGATCGCGTCGTGCCGATGCTGCCCGAGGCGCTGTCGGCGGACGCCTGCTCGCTGAAAGCCGGCACGGACAAGGCGGCGCTGGTCTGCCACATGAGCGTGGGGCCGCGCGGCGCAGTGACCGGTTTCCGGTTCGAGCGCGCCCGCATCCGGCTTGCCGCCAACATCGCCTACGAGAACGCCCAGGCGGTGATCGACGCGCAGGCGGGCGATGCCCTGCCGCTCCTGGAGCCGTTGTGGGGGCTTGGCGCGCGCTCGATGCCGCGCGCCAGCGGCGCGAACCGCTTGACCTCGATCTGCCGGAGAAGCGCATCGAACTGGACGCAGACGGTCGGGTGGTCGGGGTTCGCCGCCGCGAGCGGCTCGATGCGCACCGGGTGGTCGAGGATTTCATGATCGCCGCCAATGTCAGCGCCGCCAAGGCGCTGGAGCAGGCCGCGTTCCCGTGCGTCTACCGTATCCATGAAGCGCCGCCGCGCGAGAGGTGATGGCGCTGAAGACCTATCTTGAGTCGCTGGGTGTGCCGCTGGCGCTCGGTCAGGTCCTGCGGCCGGCGCTGTTCAACGATATCCTCCGGCGGACGGCTGGCTCCCAGTCCGTCGAAGAAATCAGCGAGCAGATCCTGCGCACGCAGACCCAGGCAGTCTATTCGGTCGACAATGTCGGCCACTTTGGCCTGGCATTGGCGTCCTATGCGCATTTCACCTCGCCGATCCGCCGCTACGCCGACCTGCTGGTGCACCGGGCATTGGTGCGCGCGCTCGATCTGGGCGAGGACGGGCTTGGCGACCAGGACCTGCGCAGCCTCGGCGCAACGGCGGATCACATCTCCATGACCGAACGCCGGGCCATGATGGCCGAGCGCGACACCATCGATCGCTATGTGGCGCAATACTTGTCCGGCCGCATCGGGGCCGTCATGCCCGGCAGGGTGACTGGCGCGACCCGCTTTGGCCTGTTCGTAGCACTTGTGGAGAGCGGCGGCGACGGCCTTGTGCCCATCTCGACCCTGGGCGACGAGCGCTTCCACGTCGATGACGCGACCCAGAGCCTCGAGGGCGCCTCGACGGGCGTGCGCTATACGGTCGGCATGCGTCTGGACGTGCGGCTGGTCGATGCCGACGTGTTGACCGGCACCCTGCGTCTGGCGCTCGCGGACCGTCCGGAGCCGGCGTTTGCCCAGCGGCCGCCACGTCTGCTGCATCGGCGTGGCCGGCGCTGATACTTGGCCGCACCTTCTGTTGCGCCGGGGACCACCGCCCGTTAGCACATTGGGATGCCTCAAACACGAGACCCCGATGACGCTCCGCCTATCCCGCGCCCTGTCCACCCTGCTGGCGACTGCCACCCTGACGCTGGCCGCACCAGCACTCGCCAGGCCATGGGCAGAGGTCGGCGACCGGCAGCTGCGGGAGGACATCGAGGCGCTGGCCGACGCGGGCATGATTCGCGGGCCGATCACCAGCTGGCCGCTGCCCTGGCGGCAGATCGCGGCCCTGTCGGAGCGCTGGCAGATCGACAAGCTGCCGCCGCATCTGGTGGTGCGGGTCAACCGCATACGCCGCCATATGGATCTGGCCCAGCAATCGACGCTGGTGAGCGCAGAGCTGGGCGCAGGCACGGACTCGAAGCTGGTGCGCACCTTCGCGGACACCAACCGCGAGGATGCGCAGGGCAGCGTCCGGGTCGAGCATAACTTCAGCGAGAACAGCTATGTCAGCTATGGCGTCGGTTATCGCCATGGCCAGTCGGGGTCGATTATCATTTCGACGATGTCTATGGCGTCCATAGCTTCGGCAACTGGGGCGTCTATGTCGGCACCGTCGAGAGCTGGTGGGGGCCGGGCCAGGAGAGCGCGCTGCTGCTGTCCAACAGCACACGCCCATTCCAGAGGGTCGGCATCAAGCGCATGCAGCCCTATGCCTTCGATGTGCCGGTGCTGCGCTGGCTCGGGCCGTGGAGCTTCGAGTTTTCGTCGGCCGCCTGGACGGCGACCGTACGGATTTCGAACACCCGCTGGTCCACAGTTTCCGCTTCGCCTTCAAGCCGGTATCGCAGTTCGAATTTGCAGTCTCGCGCACGGCGCAGCTGTGCGGTTCGGGGCGCCGTGCAGCTTTTCCACCTTCACGCGGTCCTTCATTGCGGCCGGCACGGAGAATGTGTCCGATCCGCAACAGCAGCCGGGCAACCAGCTGGTGTCCTTCGATGCACGCTGGGGCGGCGAGGTCGGCCGCACGATGACCGGCACGGTCTACGCGCAGGCGCTGGCGGAAGACGGCGGCGGTCCGGCCATTCTGCCGGACGTCTATTCCTATCTGGCCGGCGGGCGGCTGTCCGGCGGCTTGGATGGCTGGACCTGGTCGGCGGGGATCGAGTGGACCGACACCTACGGCGTGCGCTACTTCGGGGAGAATACGCCGAACGGCCGCAGTCCGGGCGTGACGTATCTGAACTTCATCTACCGGGACGGCTACAGTTTCAAGGACCGCCCGATCGGGTTCAGCCTGGATGGCGACTCCCAGCTTTACAGCCTTAGCGCCAGCATAACCGATCCGCGCAACAACCGCCTGAGTGCAGCGCTTCGGCGCGCGAACATCAACGTGACCGACACGCCCGGCTTTCACATCAGCCGGAATACCGAACGGCTCTGGATCGGCGAGTTCGGGGCCAATTTCCCCACCCGCTGGGGCGATATCGCCGGAGAACTGCGCTACCAGACCGACCAGCCGAATACACCGGGGCGGCGCGACGGCGACGTGCAGCGAGCTGCGCTGGCAGGGGCAGTTCTAGAGCGTAATGACATTTGCTGGAATCGTTATTGCGAGGCGGCAAAGCTGCCGAAGCAATCCAGGAACACCAGTATTTCCATGGATCGCCGCGTCGCCTGCGGCTCCTCGCGATGACGGATGGATCAATGTAAAGTCATCAAGCTCTAGATCTTGATTGTTTCTTCTTTGTGTAGACCCTTCTTGTCCGTTTTGATTGCCTCACCAAAAGTGATCCAATCAAAACGGAAGGGTCTAATGGTTATGCTTCGACATCTGGGCGTCGATCTGATCGGCATCGAAATATTCTAGAAGAATATTACGATAGGCGACGACTTCTTCGGGTTTTGGCTTATGCATTGCGGCAGGCTTGCTCGGGCTGCCAACAATCACCTTGCCGCGCATGCCCATGAACATGTGCGGCACGCAATGGTATTCGTAAGTTCCGACCTTGGTGAAGCTATGCGACCAGCGTTGGCCGGCTTGCTCGAGGAAGGGGCTGGCGAAACCAGCGGCACCTTCGGGAAAGCCGTCGGGGTAGGTCATGACATTATGGGTTTCTGCGAGCTTGTTCACCCAGGTGACCTTGTCGCCAGGTTTGATGACGATGTAATTGGGTTCGAATGCCATGCGCGAACGTTCATAGTCGGTAACAATATAGATTGTGTACTCCTTTGCCCATGTCTGGAATGGGAAAAGAGTCAATACCGATAGTAGTAAAATATAAAACTCACGCAAGGTTATGCCTCCTTGGATATGTTGAGCAAGCATAGCACGATATATTATCATGCGGCATTGAGCGTACTTTTATCCAGTATTTCCTTTAGAGCGCCCTGCAAGCTGCCGAGGCGGTCATAAATCTTGGTGGTAGCATCGGATAAGTGCTGACAATGGTTCTCGTTTTGCCGGTTGCGCTGCAGGAGGATATTGGTGCGCTCGAGGGCGCGGTTGCTGCTTTGCTCCACCCTGTAGGAATTACCCTGGACGCTGTCCATACTACAGTTTTGCTGATCCAGGACCTCCGCGGTGTTGCGGATGATCCGTGCAGCCTGGTCGACCGTTTCTGAGAGATTTGCGATGGCGGCATGCGTACCCTTGGTCGTATTGTCGACATCTTCGACAAGCGTACGGATCGACGCGGTGGCATTCGAAGTTTTGCCAGCCAGCGCCTTGACTTCGCTGGCGACCACAGCGAAGCCGCGGCCAGCCTCGCCAGCCCGTGCCGCCTCGATCGTCGCGTTCAGCGCTAGCAGGTTGGTCTGCTCGGCGATATCCTCGATCAGGTTCAGCATCTCCTCGATGCGGCGCGCAGTCTCGACCATCTGCGTGACCGAATTGTGCATGATGGCGACGTCGGCAAGCGAGGTTTCCATACGGGTTTGCGCGGTGGATATGTTCTGACAGGCTTGCTGCGACGCGGATTTGACCTCGATGACCTGGGTATTGCTGGCGCTGGCGTCCTGGGACAGCTTTCCAGCGAAAGCCGAGAGTTCCTCCGCTTCCGAACTGATGTCCTGTGTCGCCCGGAGCGCCGCCTCCGCCTTCTGCAAAGCCGTCAGATCGCTTTCGATATCGCCGACCACGGTCGCGGTGACGTCGCCGATTTCCTGGTTCAAAATATGAAGCAGGGCCTCGACCTCTTTTTCTGCTGCTCCGCGACGCGCGACATCTCCTCCAGATGCTGCCGCTCGGCCTCCGCCCTGACGCGCGCGCATTCCGCCGCCGCAGCCTGTTCGGCGAGATGCGCCTGATGTTCCGCCGCCGCGCGCTGTTCAGTGAGTTCGCGCGCCTGGCGGGTCGTGGCGTCGAAGCGTTGGAGCGCGCGGGCCATATCGCCGATTTCATCCGCGCGGCTGGCGCAGGCGAAGGCTTCAATCGCTGTGCCCTCGGACAGGGCCAGCATATCGCGCATGACGCGGCGTAACGGCATCAACAAGGCCAAGCATATCCAGATGGCAGCCAGAACGCTGAGCATGATGCAAGTCGCGCCCAGGACGATGATGACCAGCCGGTCTTGCTTTGCAGCTTCGTCAATCGCGGTTTTCAGCATGTAACCATCCGCGCTCGCATACTCTGCAAGAACATCGGCATCAGTTGCAAGCATAGCAAGCTGCTCAGGGTTCTTGCTGAGTATTTCGGGATTGAGCGACTTGATGTCGGTGATCACCTTGCGGGCGGAGTCAGCAGTATCTTTACTGTAGGCCCGCTCGAGCGCGATTTCGGCGTTCGAGCGCATGTCTTCATATTCGCTTTTGAAGAGTTCCATATCCGCCTGGTAATCCGGCATCTGCAACTGCAGTGCGTTTTTCTGGGCGAGGCGGGCGTGGCTGACGCCGAGCAGGCCTTTTCAAAAATCTGCTCGGGCTTTGATTAATTTATTGGTGAAATAGAATGTCGCGCCGCCGAGCGTACCGACAGAGAGAATAATCAGTGAAATCACAGCGAACGCCTGGGAGTTCAGGCTGATTCGTCTGCCTTGGAGGAGCTTTTAAATATACGCATGGCTACCCTCGACAACTAGTTGGTAACTTCGACATCTAGTTTCATTTTCGGATGAATGGCGCACCCAACTCGAAAATTACCAGATTTATCGAAAGATATCTCTGTGTTTTCTCCAGGTTTTTAAGCCCTGCATCGATTTTTGAGCCGTTTACCAGTGAGTATATATTATGAGGCACATTGTCATCATTTTTAAATATGATCTTTTGCCCGATCTTTACTTGTAAATTTGCAACGGAAAACATTTTATTAGATTGGCTGACAACGGCAGGCGCAAGGCCAGCGGCAGCAATCGCCAAGGCTGATATCGAAAGACCGAAAAAATAAGTACATTTGAGGATTTCATACTTTACCCCTGCTTGATGCCCTACGGTTTGGGTATTTGCCCGTTATGCTCATACCACAAGGGAGATAGGTTTATCTACCGCCTGAAGTATTACCGGTGACGAGAGCGGCGGACTTATCCATCTTCTCCGCGTCGTGCTTCAGATCTTCGGGTACCGGTGTGCTCAAGGTCTCCAGGAAGGCGACAAGCTCTGCTTTTCCACTTTGGTCAGGCCAAGCGGCTTGATGAGATCGGACAAGGTTTCGCGATGCACGAAGCCGTCGTTGTAGTGGTCGATGACGCTGGCCAGCGTCGGCAGTGAACCATCGTGCATGTAGGGCGCGCGCTCACGGATGTTGCGCAGGCCCGGGGTCTTGAAGGCATGCTTCAGCGCGTCGATCTGCAGAATGGCGTAACGGCCCTGGTCTTCGCTCTTGAGGCCGATATCGTGGAAGCTGTCGTCGGTGAAGTTCCAGCCGCTATGACATTCGGCGCAGCGCCCTTTGCCGTTGAACACCATGAAACCGCGCTTGGCCGTGGCTGAAATGGCGTCCTCGTCCCCAGCCAGCCAGGCGTCGAAGGGCGATGCGGTGAACGTCAGTGTGCGCTCGAAGGCGGCGATCGCCTTCGCAAACGTTTGAATCGATATATCTTCACCAGGAAAGGCCGCTGCGAATTGCCGCGTATACTCAGGGTTGGCCTGGAGCTTGGACACAACCAGGTCATGCGGCATGCCCATTTCCTTTCCGCCGCAATCGGCCCAAGCGCCTGCTCTTCCAGGCTGGCGGCGCGACCATCCCAGAAGTAGGCCTCCGACCAGGCAAGGTTGATGGTGGTCGGCGAGTGACGCGGCAGGCGTTCACCGGTGACGCCAATGCTTCTATCCTTGCCGTCCTCGAAGCCGGCGCGCGGATCGTGGCAAGAAGCGCAGGCGACGGTACCGGTTTTGGAGAGCGAGGGGTCGAAGTACAGCTTGCGCCCCAGTGCGATTTTCTCCGGTGTCTGCGGATTTTCTGGGGACCGGCATATCGCTCGGCGCTCGATATTTCTGCTTCAGGCCCAGCAGGGCCTGCGTGGAGCGCGCTGCCGCCTCGACACCCGCGACAAAGCCATCGAATTGCGTAAATGCCGAGGTCGTGAGCAGAATGAGCGTCGCCGCGCCAAGTTTGATCCCGCTATACATGAGCCCTCACTCAGGTTTGGTAATTTCTGACCTGTTGTTGAGTACAAAAATCCTTAAAATTCCGTGAGATTGCGAGCGAAGCATTGTTTCCGCATTGGAAAATATTGTTGTTCTCTCCCCTGGTGCGCCAATGCCGCGCAGGCCCAAGTTTCTGTATCCCAGAGCAAGATCGGTTGCGGCGGAAAGCATGATTGCTTCAACCGGTGGCGTAAATCAGGCTCTTTTCAGAAAGTTGGACCGTGATTCACGTGTCAGATCGCTTCAATCTGAAGCGATCAATCAGGCCATCGGCGATGGCCGATTGTAAGCGCGGCGCATCTCCGCTATAGCCGCTGCCTGTTTTTGAGCAGGACCCATGAGCCTCAAGCCTCTTCAGATCGGACCGGTGACCATCGCCGACCCGGTGATCCTGGCGCCGATGACCGGCGTCTCCGACCTGCCGTTCCGCCGGCTGGTCAAGCGGCTGGGCTGTGGCTTGACCGTCTCCGAGATGATCGCCTCCGAAGCCATGATCCGCGAGACCCGGCAGTCGCTGCTCAAGGCCGCCTGGGCCGGAGGAGGAGCCGGTATCCTTGCAGCTCGCCGGCTGCGAGCCGGACAAGCTGGCCGACGCCGCCAGGCTGAACGCCGACCGCGGGGCCGCGATCATCGACATCAACATGGGCTGCCCGGTCAAGAAGGTGGTGAACGGCTTTGCCGGTTCGGCGCTGATGCGCGACCTCGCCCATGCCGCCCGGCTGATCGAGGCGACCGTCAAGGCCGTCGACGTGCCGGTGACGCTGAAGATGCGCATGGGTGGGACCACAACAGCCTCAACGCGCCGGAACTGGCGCGCATCGCCGAGGACCTGGGCGTCCGGATGATTACCGTCCATGGCCGCACCCGCAACCAGATGTACGCCGGGTCCGCCGACTGGGCGTTCGTTGCCCGGGTGAAGGCGGCGGTGTCGGTTCCGGTGATCGTCAACGGCGACATCGTCACGCTCGACGATGTGACGGCGGCGCTGGCGCAGTCCGGCGCGGATGGCGTGATGATCGGACGCGGCGCGTACGGCCGGCCCTGGTTCATCGGCCAGGCGATCCGGTTCCTGGTCAGCGGCGTCCGCACGCCGGACCCGACGCTGGACCAGCAATACCGGATCGTCATCGAGCATTACGACGCCATGCTGGCGCACTACGGCGAGCGCACTGGCGTCAACATGGCACGCAAGCATGTCGGCTGGTACACGCGCGGCCTGCATGGTTCGGCAGAGTTCCGCAACCGGATCAACCAGATCGAGGATGCGCGCACGGCGCGTGCGACGCTCGTCGACTTCTATGCGCCGCTGCTCGACCGCCTGGCGGCATGACGGCACCCGAGGCCGCCAGCCTGCTGAACGCCTTGCCGCAGGTTCTGCTGTGCGTCGATGCGGACGACACGCTGTGCTTCGCCAACACCGCGCTTGAGGAACAGTTCCAGGTGCCGCAGGCGCTGCTGCGCACCAAAGGGCTCGCCGCGGCCCTGCCGGCCGACAGCAGCCTGCTGGCGCTGATCGCCCAGGCACGCGCGCACCAGGCGTCGTTTGTCGAGTATGATGTCGAGATCGGCCTGCTGAACGGCGTGCGGCTGGTGGCCGACATCTGGGCGCGGCCGCTGGCCGACCGGCCGGACCTGGTCCTGATCGGGGTGCAGAGCCGCGCTGTCGAACGCATGATCGAACGCCAGCAGAGCCACAAGGGCGGCGCGCGCGCCGTGGTCGGCGCTGCAGCCATGCTCGCGCACGAGATCAAGAACCCGCTGTCCGGCATCCGCGGCGCGGCGCAACTGCTCGAGGAAGGCGTCGGCGCGACAGAGCGCGAGCTGACGCAGCTCATCTGCGCCGAGGTGGATCGCATCCGCGCCCTGGTCGACCGCATGGAAATCTTCACGGACGCGCGCCCGCTCGCCCGCCAGCCGGAGAACATCCATGCCATCCTCGGGCATGTGCGCCAGCTCGGCGAAGTGGGCTTCGCACGCGGGCTTAGCGTAAAGGAACACTATGATCCGTCGTTGCCGGATGTGCTGTGCAGCCGTGAGCAACTGGTGCAGGTGTTCCTCAACCTGCTGAAGAACGCGGCCGAGGCAGTGGCGAAGCCGGGCGGTGAGATCGTGCTGTCCACAGCCTTTCGCCACGGCATGAAGGTCGCGGTCAAGGGTTCGAACCGGCGCATCGCCGTGCCGCTCGAAGTGTGCGTGACCGACAACGGGCCGGGCGCTGCCGACGATCTGATCGACCACCTGTTCGAGCCGTTCGTCTCCGGCAAGCCGAACGGCACGGGGCTCGGGCTGGCGCTGGTCGCCAAGGTCGTGAGAGACCATGGCGGCATTGTCGAGTATCACCGCACGCAGGACCCGGCGCGCACCACGTTCCGGGTTCTGCTGCCGATCTACCGAGGGGCAGGGCATGAGCAGGACCGTTCTGGTGGCCGACGACGACCAGGCGATCCGCACGGTGGTGCGGCAGACCCTGCTGCGTGGCGGCTATGAGGTGAAGGTCGCCGACACCGCCGCAGGACTGTGGAAGCTGGTCGTGGAGGGGCTCGGGGATGTGGTGATCACCGATGTCGTGCTGCCGGACGAGAACGGCCTCGACCTGATCCCGCGCATCCATGCGCGCCGGCCGGACCTGCCGGTGATCGTGATGAGCGCGCAGAACACGCTGACCACGGCGGTACGGGCGACGGAGGCAGGGGCGTTCGACTATCTGCCCAAGCCGTTCGACATCAACGAACTGAAAAGGCGGTCGACAGCGCGGTCGCGCGCGAGCGCAGTGGCGGCACCAGCGAGAACGGCGGGGAGGAGGGTGGCGAGGACCTGCCCTGATCGGCCGCTCGCCGGCCATGCAGGATGTCTATCGCACCATGGCGCGGGTGATCCCGACTGATCTGACGGTCGCGATTCTCGGCGAATCCGGCACCGGCAAGGAACTGGTGGCGCGCGCGCTGCACGATCTCGGGCCGCGGCGGCGCGGACCGTTCGTCGCCATCAACATGGCGGCGATCCCGCGCGACCTGATCGAATCGGAGCTGTTCGGCCACGAACGCGGCGCCTTCACCGGCGCTGCGCAACGCAGCGTCGGGCGCTTCGGCCAGGCGCAGGGCGGCACCCTGTTTCTTGATGAAATCGGCGACATGCCGCTGGAGGCGCAGACAAGGCTGCTGCGCGTCCTGCAGGAGGGCGAGTTCACAACCGTCGGCGGGAGCCGCCCGCAACGCGCGGACGTGCGCATCATCTCGGCGACCAATCGCGACCTGCGCAAGCTGGCGGACAGCGGCCGCTTTCGCGAAGACCTCTATTACCGGCTGAACGTCGTGCCGATCCGGCTGCCGCCGCTCAGGGTGCGCGGGGAAGACATTGCCGAACTCGCGCGCCACTTCCTGCGCCAGGCGGCCCGGATCGGCCTGCCGCAAAGACGCTGGACGCCAGCGCCGTGCAATGGCTGGGCGACTACAGCTGGCCCGGCAATGTCCGCGAACTCGAGAACCTGATGCGCAGGCTGGCGGCGCTGGCACGCGAGGACCAGATCACGGCGGCCGTAATCGAAGCGGAACTGGCGGAGGCTGCAGACCCGGCGACACCGGCCGCGCCCCACCGCAGCCGGCACGGCGCCGGCCTGGCTGAGACGGTCGAGGACCACCTGAGCCGGTATTTTCTGGCGTTTCAACCCGGCCTGCCGCCGGATGGCGTCTATGACCGCGTGCTGGAGGAAGTGGAACGCCCGCTGCTCACCCTCGCGATGACGGCCAGCCGGGGCAACCAACTGCGCGCGGCGCGCCTGCTTGGCATCAACCGCAACACCCTGCGCAAGAAACTCAACGATCTGAACATCAAGGCAGGGGCGCTCAAGCGTCGTTGAAGCGGGTTCAAGCATCGCGCCTTCAATGGGCCCACGGCCATCAGGCTGAGGTGGATCGAGAGTCTGTTGCGTCTACCTGCGTTAAATGCGCAACACTGTTGTTGCGGTTCAGCACAAACCCGTTAGGGTGCCCCTATGTCGGTGGGATACGGGGCACCAGCTGCGCGGACAGACGCATTCCGGCGTTGGCGACGGCAATTCACACGCTGGGCCAACCGCAACCACCTGTGGTCTCGCCTGGAAATCACGCTGGTGATCGTGGCGCTGCTGTGCGGCGCTGCGACTTACCTTCTGCTGTCCCAGCGCGGTGCGCCGTTCGCCATCACGTCCAGCCATCGCATGACCTGGCTGATCCTGATGAACATCGCGCCGGTCATGGGCCTGGCGATGCTCGTGATGCGGCGGCTGGTGCTGCTGCTGACCAACCGTCGGCGCGGGCTGGTGGGGGCGGGGCTGCACCTGCGGCTGATCGGCTTCTTCTCGCTGGTGGCGGTGATCCCGACGATCCTGCTCGCGGTGTTCGCAACGCTGCTGTTCGAATTCGGCCTGCAATTCTGGTTCTCCGATCGGGTACGCACGGTGCTCGAGAACGCCGACCAGGTGGCGCAGGCCTATGTGGTCGAGAACAAGGACCGCATCCGCGACGACATTCTGGCGACTCGCGTCGACCTCGACCGGGATGCCGGCAGCCTGATCCAAAACCCGTCCCAGTTCGCGGAGGCCGTGCAGTGGCAGGCGATCGCCCGCGACTATACCGAGGCGGTGGTATTCACGCTGAAGGACGGCGCGATGGACGCGCTGGTGGCTATTCGCCGGGGCGCGGACTCCGGAACCCGGCGCCTGGCGGAGAGCGATGTGGCGCGCGCCCAGGCCGGGGAACTGGTGGTGCTGGCGGGTGAGAATTCCGACCGCGTGCAGGCGATCGTGCAGTTGACCCGCGCGCCCGGGCATTTCCTGTTCGTCAGCCGCAAGACAGCGCCGCAGGTGCTGGAGCAGGTGAAACGCACCGAGGTGGCGAAATCGGATTACCAGAGCCTGCTGGAGCGGCGCAGCAGCCTGCAACTGCGCTTCACCGTCATTCTGGTCATCGTCTCGCTGCTGATCCTGTTCGCGACGATCTGGGCGGCGCTTGCGCTTGCCAACCGCTGGGTGACGCCGCTTGGCTGGCTGATGCGCGCGGCCGAGCGGGTCGGCAAGGGCGACCTGGCGACCCGGGTGCCGATTCGCGGCAGTCCGGACGAGCTGAGCCGCATCGCCCGCTCGTTCAACCGCATGGCCATGCAGCTGGAAAGCCAGACCGGCGCGCTGATGGCGACGAACGCGCAGATGGACGAGCGCCGCCGCTTCACGGAGGCCGTGCTGTCCGGCGTGTCGGCCGGCGTGCTCGGTGTCTCCAGCGAGGGCGTGGTCGGACTCGCCAACGTTTCAGCCATGAACCTGCTGCGGATGGACGACCAGCAACTGATCGGTCGCCGTCTGTCCGACATCAGCCCGGAACTTGCCGCGATGCTCGAGACAGCCCGCGATGCGGCGCAGGACATTGCCGCCGGCGAGGTCGCGCTCGAGCGCCATCAGCGCACGCTCATGGTGCAGGTGCGCGCCCAGGGCGGTGCCCATGGCGGTTACGTGCTGACCTTTGATGACATCACGGAGCAACTCGCGGACCAGCGCCGGGCCGCCTGGTCCGACGTCGCGCGGCGCATCGCACATGAGATCAAGAATCCGCTGACCCCGATCCAGCTCGCGGCCGAGCGTCTGCGCCGCAAGTACATGCCGCTGATCGAGATCGACGTTCAGGTGTTCGACAACTGCACCGACACCATCATCCGGCAGGTCAGCGACCTGCGGCGCATGGTCGACGAATTCTCGGCCTTTGCGCGCATGCCGCGGCCGGACCTGAAACCGGAGCGACTCCGGGGCGTCGCCGAACAGGCGATCCTGCTCGCGGAAATGGCCAATCCGCAGGTACGCTTCACGCTGACAGCCGCCGACCCGGACCTGACCATGGTCTGCGACCGCGGACAGATAACGCAGGTGTTCACCAACCTCATCAAGAACAGCATCGAGGCGATCCAGGCGCGTGGCGATGGCGCGGCCGGGGGCGAAATCACGATTGCCATCGCCGATGGGCCAGACGCCATCCAGCTGCGCATCAGCGACAACGGCGTCGGCCTGCCGCCCAACCTGCGTGAGCGCCTGACCGAACCATACGTCACGACCCGGGCGCGCGGCACCGGCCTTGGTCTGGCGATCGTCAAAAGATCATCGAGGACCACAAAGGCCGGCTGACGCTCGAGGATCGTGCGGAAGGCGGCGCGTGCGCGGTCATCGAGTTCCCGAAGACAGCGGTCGAGGAAACCGCTCCAACCACCAGTAATGAATGGGTATCCCATGGCGCTTGATATCCTGATCGTCGATGACGAGAACGACATCCGCGAACAGATCGCCGGCATCCTGAGCGATGAAGGCCATACCTGCCGAACCGCGGCCGACAGCGACCAGACGCTGGCGGTGATTGGCGAGCGTCGCCCGTCGCTGGTGGTGCTCGACGTCTGGCTGCAGGGCAGCCGCATGGACGGCCTGGCGCTGCTGAACGTCATCATGGAGAACGACCCGACCCTGCCGGTGATTGTGATTTCAGGGCACGGTACGGTCGAGACCGCAGTCATGGCGATCAAGCGGGGTGCCTACGACTTCCTCGAAAAGCCGTTTCAGGCTGACCAGCTCATCAACACGGTCCTGCGCGCGACCGAGGCGGAGCGCCTGCGCCGCGAGAACGAGGCGCTGCGCGAACGCTCGGGCATCGATCATGAACTGACCGGATCGTCGCACTGCATCAACGGCGTGCGCAACGCTATCCGCAAAGTGGCGGCGACCGGGAGCCGGGTGTTCGTCTCCGGCGCGGCAGGCACCGGCAAGGAGGTCGCAGCCCGGCTGCTGCACAACTGGTCGCCGCGCGCGCATGCGCCGTTCGTGGTGATCGGCGCTGCCATCATGTCGCCCGAGCGGGTGGAGCAGGAATTGTTCGGCGAGGAACGCGATGGCCTCGTGGTCAAGCCCGGCCTGTTCGAACAGGCGCACGGCGGCACGCTGTTCCTGGATGAAGTCGCAGACATGCCCTTGACGACGCAGGCGAAAATCCTGCGCGTCCTGACCGATCAGGTGTTCCAGCGTGTCGGCGGATCGCGCAACGTGCGGGTCGATGTCCGGGTCATCAGCAGTTCCACCCGCGACCTGCGCGCCGAAGTCGCCGCGCGCCGGTTCCGCGAAGATCTGTTCTACCGTTTGAACGTCGTGCCGCTGCGCATGCCGGCGCTGGTCGAACGGCGCGAGGACATCCCCGATCTGGTGAACTTCTTCGTCACCCGCCTGGCACACCAGCGCGGGCGACGGCGCCGGCGGTGACCGGCGAGGCCATGGCGGCGCTGCAGGCCTATGACTGGCCGGGCAATGTACGGCAGTTGCGCAACGTCATCGAGCGCACCCTCATCATGGGCATGTCCGACGATACCGCCGCCATCGATCTTTCGGCACTGCCGAGTGAAGTGCTGGCGGAGCCGGCGCGGCTTGCCCCCAACGAGCAGGCGGTCTCCATCATGTCGACGCCGCTGCGCGAAGCGCGCGAGGCGTTCGAGCGGGAATATCTGCGGGTGCAGATCAGGCGGTTTTCCGGCAACATCTCGCGCACAGCCGCCTTTATCGGCATGGAGCGCTCGGCGCTGCACCGCAAGCTCAAGGCGCTCGGACTCAGCGATGGCACACGGGACGACGAAGCCTGAGCCTTGGGCTTCATTAATTCCCATCGATAGTTGTTTTAGCGCGACAGCTTACCTATCATGGAACTGATGGCGGACTCAGGGCTGAAGCCGCCACCCACGTTGTCTACGATCACAGCCGGGGAACCATGGCGGAAAAGAACAATAATCTGCAGGACGTGTTCCTCAACGCGGTCCGCAAGGCCAAGATGCCGGTGACGATGTTCCTGGTGAACGGCGTCAAGCTGCAGGGCATCATCACCTGGTTTGACAATTTCTCGGTGCTGCTGCGCCGGGACGGGCAATCGCAGCTTGTCTACAAGCATGCCATCTCGACGGTGATGCCGAGTGGCCCGCTGTCGCTGTTCGAAGCGGAAACCGAAGATCACGACCACAAGTAAGCGCAGCCGGAGGTCGGCATGAGCGTCGATGTGCCACCGCACGCCGGCGTTCGGACGCGCGCGCTTGTGGTGCATCCGCGTTTTCCGGTCGCCAGGAGGACGCGCGCACGCCAGAGGCGGCGCTGGACGAGGCGGTGGGCCTGGCACAGGCGATCGATCTTGACGTCGTGGCGGCGCAGATAGTGCCGATCCGCCAGGCGCGGCCCAGCACCCTGTTCGGGACTGGGCAACTGGAAGGGCTGGCCGCCCTGGTGGCCGAGCGCGACATCACGCTCGTGATTGTCGACGGCGCGGTTTCCCCGTGCAGCAGCGCAATCTGGAAAAGCGCTGAACGCCAAGGTGATCGATCGCACCGGCCTGGTGCTGGAAATCTTCAGCGCGCGCGCCAGAACGCGCGAAGGCGTTCTGCAGGTGGAGTTGGCGCACCTGACCTACCAGCAGAGCCGGCTGGTGCGCTCCTGGACCCACCTGGAGCGCCAGCGCGGGGCTTCGGCTTCCTCGGCGGGCCTGGCGAAACCCAGATCGAGACCGACCGGCGCTGCTGCGCGACCGCATCGCCAAGCTGCGGCGCGAACTCGAGGATGTGAAACGCACCCGCCAGCTTCATAGGGTGCGCCGGCAGAAGGCACCCTATCCGGTCGTCGCCCTGGTCGGCTACACCAACGCCGGCAAATCGACCCTGTTCAACCGGCTGACCGGGGCGGGGTGCTGGCGCAGGACCTGCTGTTCGCGACGCTTGACCCAACCATGCGCGCCGTGCGGCTGGGCGGTGAGCGCATGGTGATCCTGTCCGATACCGTCGGGTTCATCGCCGATCTGCCGACCCAACTGGTGGCCGCATTCCGCGCGACCCTGGAAGAGGTGATCGAGGCGGACGTGATCGTCCATGTGCGCGACATCGCCCACCCGGATACCGAAGCCCAGCGCAGTGACGTGCTGGCCGTGCTGGCGGCGCTCGATATCGGCGGGCCGGATTCGGCGCCGATGATCGAAGTGCTGAACAAGGCCGACCTGCTGCCGGAGGCCCAGCGCGCCGTGCTGGCGGCGCAGGTGGCGCGGCGCAAGGATCAGGTGCTGGCGTCGGCCCTGACCGGCGACGGCGTGCCGGATCTGATCCGCCGGGTCGACACGCTGCTGGCGGAACACGCCCGGCTCTATGACCTGACGCTGGCGGCTGCGGACGGCGAGCGGCTGGCCTGGCTCTACCGGCACGGCGACGTGCTGCGCCGGGACGATGACAGCGAGGGCCATGTGCGGCTCAGCGTGCGCCTCAGCCCGGAAAACCACGCGCGCTTCGCCCGGCTGTAAAGTTTTAGACCCTTCCCGTTTTTGATTGCCTCGCAAAAGTGATTCAATCAAAAACGGGAAGGGTCTGGCCTGTATCAGGCTCTTTTCAACGAATGAGGCCATGACCGTTTCAGATCGATTCAATCTGAAACGGTGATGGTTTAGGCCCGGCGACGCCGTGTCGCGCCCGCCAGGCCGAGCATCCCCAGGCCAAGCAGGGCGATACTGGCTGGCTCCGGCACGCCAATCGCTTCCGCCGCGATCTGCGAGAAGGCAGCCTGGACACGCGCTTCCGGGTGCACGGCGTCGAAATACAGGAAGCTCGAGCAGTCCGGGGTCGGGCTCGGCGGCACGCTCAGCACGCAGGCCGCACTGAGAATGTTTGCGGGTAGCCCATAGAATTCGGGTCGCGACGCCACGTCGCCGGAGAAGCCGAACAGGTCGAGCAGATGCAGGTCGTCGCCCAGCCCAAGGCCGGCGAGGCTGGCGGCGAGAGCGTCGTTCAACTGGCCGATGGCGAGTTGCAGCGCCGGGTTCGGCCCGCCGCTGATCGGCGCGCCGGTGACATCCGGCAGGTTGGTGACCAGAAACTGTTGCGCGCCGGCGGCCCGCAACCGGGAGACCTGGGAGACGAGCGTGCCGATCACCTGGGTCGGGACGTCATTGACGCCCAGTACGCCGTTGCCGACGTCGAACAGATCGTTGCCACCGACGGTGATGACATAAAGGCCGTTCGGGTCCGCGACGCCGCCGGCAGGAAGCAGGTAGCTGTCGACCTGCGCGACCAGGTCGGCAGGAAATCGCCGTTGTCGCGGGTGCGCGCGCCGCCGAAGGCAAAGTTGGCACCGCCCTGAAGCGCGGCGACGGTCGGTGCGCCGGTCAAGCGGATGCTGAGTAAATCCGTATAATCATAGCCATTGGTGAAATGCCCGTTGAAATAACCGACACTGGCCGGCGTCGGGTCGCTGCCGCCGACGCTCAGCACCAGGGCCTGGGTATTGCCCGCGTCAACCAGGCTGTCGCCGAAGACATAGAGCCCGCTTACGGTTGCCGCCTTCGCGGTCACCGCAGCGCCGATGGCGGCCAGGACGGTCGCCGCCAGCAGGGCGGCTGAAACCTTCTTCATGCAATCCTCCCCAAAAATACCTGCTGCAGGTCTTCTTAACACTTCCGCAACGATTTCATGCTGCGCTTGTGGTTCGCATTTGTCCAGAGCGATTCGGTGAGGCGAAAACGTGTTTTGGCCCGCGCGCAGATGTCGCACCGCATTATGAAACTCTATCGGCTACAAATTGCGAGACAGGCTTGAGGCGGCAGGGCAACTAGCGTAGCGGGGTGCAACCTCGAAGACCAACACTGGGGAGAATGGCGGCAATGCGTATCCTGGTCCCGATCAAACGGGTGCTTGATTACAATGTGAAAGTCCGGGTGAAGGCCGACCAGTCCGGCGTCGATCTGGCGAACGTCAAAATGAGCATGAACCCTTTTGACGAAATCGCTGTGGAAGAGGCGATCCGGCTGAAGGAAAGGGCATCGCGACCGAGGTCGTCGTGGTCTCGATCGGCGAGGCCAAGGCGCAGGAGACCCTGCGTACGGCGCTCGCGATGGGTGCGGACCGTGGCATCCTGGTGACGACGGATGTGACCACCGAAAGCCTGGGCGTCGCCAAGCTGCTGGCGAAGATCTGCGCCGATGAACAGCCGGGTCTGGTC
Source organism: Hankyongella ginsenosidimutans (assembly GCF_005144965.1). Lineage (GTDB taxonomy): Bacteria > Pseudomonadota > Alphaproteobacteria > Sphingomonadales > Sphingomonadaceae > Hankyongella > Hankyongella ginsenosidimutans. The sequence goes on along the minus strand of NZ_CP039704.1, from coordinate 2,856,848 downwards.
ATCCTGGGCAAGCAGGCGATCGACGACGACGCCAACCAGACCGGGCAGATGCTTGCGGCGCTGCTGGGCTGGCCGCAGGGTACTTTCGCCTCCAAAGTCGAGAAGTCCGGCGATGCGCTGCATGTCACCCGCGAGATCGACGGCGGGCTGGAGACGGTCGCGCTGGCGCTGCCGGCGGTGGTCACCACTGACCTGCGCCTGAACGAGCCGCGCTATGCGTCGCTGCCCAATATCATGAAGGCGAAATCCAAGCCCATCGCCATGAAGACGCCGGCGGATTACGGCGTCGACGTCACGCCACGCCTGACCACGCTGAAGGTGGCGGAACCGGCCAAGCGCCAGGCTGGTGCCAAGGTCGAGACCGTCGAGGCGCTGGTCGCGAAACTGAAAGACATGGGAGCTGTCGCATGAGCGTGCTGGTGCTTGCAGAACACGACAACAAGACCCTCAAGGATGCGACCCTGGCGACGGTCGGTGCCGCCCGTCAGCTGCCGGGCGACGTGCATGTGCTGGTCGCGGGCAAGGGCTGCGAAGCCGTGGCGCACGCTGCGGCCGGGATCGAAGGGGTGGCCAGTGCTGCTCGCCGACGCTGACGCGCTGGAGCATCAGCTGGCGGAGGCGGTGACGCCGGTGCTGGTTGCCGCCATGGCGCACTATGATTACCTGCTGGCCCCGGCGACCACGACCGGCAAGAACATCCTGCCGCGGGTGGCCGCCCTTCTGGATGTGGCGCAGGTGTCGGACATCCTCTCGGTCGAGGCCCCGGATACCTTCACTCGGCCGATCTATGCCGGCAACGCCATCGCGACGGTCAAGAGCGCTGACGCCAAGAAGGTGATCACCGTGCGCACCACCGCTTTTGCCAAGGCGGCGGCGAGCGGCGGCGCGGCAAGCATCGAGGCGCTGGCGGCGGCTGCGACATCTGCCGGGTCGTCGTTCGTGAGTGCTGAACTTTCGGTCTCGGATCGACCGGAGCTCACCTCGGCCAAGATCATCGTCTCGGGCGGCAGGGCGCTCGGTTCCTCGCAGGCGTTCCATGACATCATCGAGCCGCTGGCCGACAGGCTGGGGCCGCCATCGGCGCGTCGCGCGCGGCGGTGGACGCCGGCTACATGCCCAACGACCATCAGGTTGGCCAGACCGGCAAGATCGTGGCACCGGAACTCTACATCGCCTGCGGTATTTCCGGCGCGATCCAGCACCTGGCGGGCATGAAGGACAGCAAGGTGATCGTCGCGATCAACAAGGACCCGGACGCGCCGATCTTCCAGGTCGCCGATGTCGGCCTGGTCGCCGACCTGTTCCAGGCAGTGCCGGAGTTGACCGCCAAGCTGTAGGCGGTCGGCGACCGATGCCGCCACCCTGGCCTGCCCACCGTCACCCCGGCCCAGCCAACGCCACCCCGGCGCGGGCCGGGGTCCATGGGCACGGGGCGACAAAGAGCTTGGGGCTTGCCGCATAGGGGCTGGACGTCCGCCACGCGCCCCATCCTCCCGCATCCCGCCACATCCGTCGCCCCGTACGTGATGCGGGGCCTGGCTCTCCTTCTAGATGGGCTTTACCAGAAAGGGGAATTACAGTTCGGAGTTACGGTGCCACTTTACGAAATGCATTAATTTCGAGCCTCGCTGCGGCGGCGATAGGGTGGCCATGGATTCCGGCATCCGCCGGAATGACGGCTCGTGATGGGCGCTTGCGCTATCCCCTTCATACACAGCCCTTTTCCTCCCCACCCACCGTCACCCCAGCGAAGGCCGGGGTCCATGGCGAAAGCAGTGCCTTCGTACTGAATGTATGCATCCATGGAGTCCGGCCGGAGTTTATCCCCGTCAGGGGCCGGAATGACTCGGTGGGTTGCGCCAACCAGCGGACTATCGATAAACGAATTTGCTCAAACAGGCGCAGGGGATCGACGGCGGTATGGCTTTGTTTCACATCACGGAAGCGGCGCTCGAACCTGTGGGCGCGACCACCTTCGCTGCGCAGAATCTCTACGAGCGGCGGGACATTCAGCGTTATCTGCGGCGGCAGATCGAGGTCATCGACTCCAACCTCATCGTCCTTGCCGAGGAGTTCGGCGAGTGGGTCGACAGTGACCGGCGCATCGATCTGTTGTGCCTTGATGCCAGCGCCGATCTGGTCGTCGTCGAGATCAAGCGTAGCGAAGACGGCGGGTTCATGGAGTTGCAGGCGCTGCGCTATGCCGCGATGATCTCGACCATGACGTTCGACCAATGTGTCGACATCCATGCCCGCACCCACGGCCTCGATCAGGACAGCGCCCGTTCGGCCATTCTCGAATTTCTTGGCTGGGAAGCTCCCAATGAGGATGATTTTGCGTCGGACACCCGGATTATTCTGGTGTCGGCCAATTTCAGCAAGGAACTGACCACCTCCGTGCTCTGGCTCGCCGAGCGCGGCGTCGATATCCGCTGCGTGCGTCTGCAGCCCTATCGCATGGACTCCGGGGCGTTGCTGCTTGATGTCCAGCAGATCATTCCTCTGCCGGAGACAACGGCTTTTCAGACCCAGATCGGTGTGAAGCGGCAGGCTGAGCGCAAGGATCGTATCGAACGGCACGACCTGCGGTTCCGCTTCTGGGATATGCTTTTGCGGGCGGCAAAGCTGCGGACCAATCTGCACGCAGGGCTTAGCCCGGGAGAATCGACCTGGCTGGCGGGCAGCATCGGCCGGGCAGGGTTTTCGCTCATCTATGGCCTCACCCAATCCCGCTGCGATGTGCGGCTTTGATCGGCATGGGCGCGGCCAAGCGCGAACTGAACATGCTTGCCTTCGATCGTCTGTACGCGCAGCGGAGATGATCGAGGCGGAATTCGGGGCCGCCCTCGACTGGTGCCCCATGCCGGAGGCCGACGCCTGCAAGGTCCGCTATTTCATTGATGGAGGATATCGGTCGCCGGAACCGCAATGGCCGGAGATTCAGGACCGGATGATCGACGCGATGATCCGGCTTGATGCGGTATTCCGCGCGCGGGTGAAAGCGCTGCCGCTGTCGGCGGCCTGACCTCCCGGTTGCGCTCCCGCCCGGGATTGGCGATAGAGGCGCACAGGATCAGGAGGAGCCGCGCATGACCAGTCAGCCAGAGATCAACCGCATCGGCATCATCGGCGCAGGGCTTATGGGCGTCGGCATCGCGCAGGTTGCTGCCAGCGCGGGGCTGGCCGTCGCGCTTTCGGACATTTCCCTGGAGCGCGCGCAAGCCGGGCTCGGCACTATCCGCAAGCAGCTCGATCGGCAGGTGAGCAAGGGTGCGCTGAGCGCGGACGCAGCAGACGCCACGCTTGCACGCATCACGCCGGTGGTCGGGCTGGACGCCTTTGCCGAGGCCGATTTCGTCATCGAGGCGGCGACCGAGAATGTCCCGATCAAGCTCGACCTGCTCGGCCGGCTGAAGCCGGTGCTGCGCGCGGACGCGCTGCTCGCCAGCAATACCTCGTCCATCTCGATCACCATGCTGGCGGCGGCGACCGACCGGCCCGACCGCTTCATCGGCATGCACTTCTTCAACCCCGTGCCGGTCATGAAGCTGGTCGAGCTGATCCCGGGCTCGCGACCTCGGACGCAACGCTCGCCACCGTGCGCGGGATGGCCGAGCGGCTGGGCAAGACGGTGATCGTCGCGAAGGACAGCCCGTCCTTCATCGTCAATCGCGTGCTGGTGCCGATGATCAATGAGGCGATCTTCGCGCTCGGCGAAGGCGTGGGGTCGGTCCAGGACATCGACAATGGCATGAAGCTGGGTGCCAGCCATCCGATGGGGCCGCTGCAGCTGGCCGATTTCGTCGGGCTAGATACGGCGCTTGCGATCATGCGCGTCATGCTGGAGGCGACCGGCGATACGAAATACCGGCCGGCGCCGCTGCTGGTGAAATATGTCGAGGCCGGCTGGTATGGCCGCAAGAGCGGCCGTGGCTTCTATGATTATTCGGACCGGAGCCGGTCCCCACCCGCTGAGAAGGAATTCCCATGCTCGATTTCAGTCGCCTGCGCCTGTTGATCGGCAACAAGCGCTATTCCTCCTGGTCGCAGCGCGGCTGGCTGGCGGCCAAGCTTTCCGGACTGCCATTCGAGGAGGATGTGCTGCCGATGCGGCTCGAGGGCTTCGAGGACGCGAAGGCCAAGGGTCGCCTGCCGGCCGGGCAGGTGCCGGTGCTATTTGTCGGTGATGTCATGGTGTGGGACTCGCAGGCGATCCTCGAGACGCTGGGCGAACGCGAGCCGGCACGCTTCTGGCCGGCTGACCCGCGCGCCCGCGCGCTGGCCCGCTGCGTGGTGGCCGAGATGCATGCAGGCTTTGCCGATCTGCGCCGCACCCTGCCGACCATCTATGGCCCGAAGCTGCCGACGCCCGATCTGCCCGGCGCCGTGCGCTCCCAGATCGCCCGCATCGAGCATCTGTGGGCACTATGCCGGGCGCAGGCGACGCCGCATGGTCCCTTCCTGTTCGGGCCATTCTCTGCGGCAGACTGCTTCTATGCGCCGGTGGTCACGCGTTTCGATGCCTACGGTGTCACGGTTTCGCCCGAGACCCGCGCCTATATGGACGCGGTGCTCGCCCATGACTGGGTCCGGCAGTGGTATGCGGATGCGGCGGCCGAGGAATGGCGCATCGACGATTACGAGCCCAAGCCATGAATGACGCGGCAAATCCGCTCTGGGGCGGCCGTTTTGCCGGTGGCGCGTCCGCCATCATGACCGAGATCAACGCCTCGATCGGCTTCGATAAGGCTTTGTGGCGGCAGGATATCGCCGGCTCGCGCGCGCATGCGGCCATGCTGGTCGCACAGGGCGTGCTGAGTGCACAGGACGGCGCGGCCATCGCTCAGGGCCTGGATCAGGTGGCGGCGGAGATCGACGCCGGCAAGCTGGTCGAGGACCCGGCGCTCGAAGACATTCACATGCACATCGAGACCCGCTTGTTTGCCCTGGTGGGAGATGCCGCCAAGCGCCTGCACACCGCGCGGTCCCGCAACGACCAGGTGGCGACCGACTTCCGCCTGTGGGTGCGTGACGCCATCGATGCGCTGGATGTGCGCATGGCGGCGCTGCAGCGCGCGCTGGTGCTGCGTGCAGAGGCCGAGGCCGAGACCGTGCTGCCCGGCTTCACGCATCTTCAGGTGGCGCAGCCGGTCACGCTCGGCCACCATCTGATGGCCTATTGCACCATGATCGGGCGGGACCGCAGCCGTCTCGCGGATTGCCGGACGCGGCTTAACGAATGTCCGCTCGGGGCCGCCGCGCTGGCGGGCACGTCCTTTCCCATCGACCGTTTCTCGACCGCGCGGGCGCTTGGCTTCGACCGGCCGACCGCCAACTCGCTCGACAGCGTGTCCGACCGGGACTTCGCGCTGGAGTTCATGGCCGCCTGCGCGCTTGCCGGCCTGCATCTCTCGCGCCTGGCGGAAGAGTTCATCGTCTGGGCCAGCCAGCCCTACCGCTTCGTCAGCCTGCCGGACGACTACTCGACCGGCTCCTCGATCATGCCGCAAAAGCGCAACCCGGACGCCGCCGAACTGGTGCGCGCCAAGGCGGGGCACCTGCTGGCTGGCTTCCAGCGGCTGGCGGTGGTGATGAAAGGTCTGCCGCTCGCCTATTCCAAGGACATGCAGGAGGACAAGGTGCCGACCTTCGAGGCCTTCCATACCCTCGATCTGAGCCTGGCCGCCATGACCGGCATGGTCGAGACCGTGACCTTCAATCGCGACGCCATGCGTACGGCGGCCATGAGCGGCTATTCCACCGCCACCGATCTCGCCGACTGGCTGGTGCGCGCAGCCGGCGTGCCGTTCCGCGAAGCGCACCACATCACCGGGCGCGCCGTGCGTTTGGCGGAGGAGCGCGGCTGCCGACTCGATGCGCTGAGCCTTGGCGACCTGCAGGCAGTCGATCCGCGGATCACCCAGGGCGTGTTCGCGGTGCTCAGCGTCGACGCCTCGGTCGCCAGCCGCACCAGCTACGGCGGCACTGCGCCGGATCAGGTTCGCGCCCGGATCGCCGACGTTCGCCGGGAGCTGGGCTTGTGACGCGCGCCAGCCTGCTCCTGCTGCTGGCTCTGGCCGCCTGCGGCACACGCGGCGATCTGGAGCCGCCGAACGGGGTCGCGCCGCCCAAGCCGGTCTGGGCAGAGGGCGCGCCCAGGGATCTGGCATCGCCGCCGCGCCAGGTCGATGACGTCAATCTGATCCGCACCCCGGACTATGTGCCCAAACCCGCGGATGACGCGCCGGCGCAGGATCAGTCCGCGCCGGACACCGTCGAGCCGAAGCGGGACTGATGCACCACTTCGCGCACCGGGACGGCCAGTTGCACGCCGAGGACGTGCCGCTGGCGCGTATCGCCGAGGCCGTCGGCACGCCGGTCTATGTCTATTCAACGGCAACACTGGTCCGGCATTTCCGGGTGTTCAGCGACGCCTTCGCCGGTGCGAACGCGCTGGTCTGCTATGCGGTCAAGGCGAATTCCAACCAGGCTGTGCTGGCGACGTTGGCGCGCGCGGGGCAGGGGCGGACGTGGTGTCGCTTGGCGAGCTGAAGCGGGCGCTCGGTGCCGGCATCCCGCCAGAGCGGATCGTATTCTCAGGCGTTGGCAAGACCGAGGCGGAGATGGCGGCCGGGCTGCGCGCCGGCATCCACCAGTTCAATGTCGAGTCCGAGCCGGAACTGGACCGGCTGAGTGCCGTGGCGCAGAGCGTCGGGCGGACGGCGGATATCGCCGTGCGCGTCAACCCGGATGTCGATCCGCGCACCCATGCCAAGATTTCGACCGGGCAGTCGGAGGCCAAGTTCGGTGTCCCCTGGGAGCGCGCACGGGCGATCTACGCGCAGGCCGCGCGCCTGCCGGGCATCAGGGCCCTGGGCGTCGACGTGCACATCGGCAGCCAGTTGACGCAGCTCGCCCTTCGAAGCGGCGTTCGCCAAGGTTGTCGACCTGATCCGCGTGCTGCGGGCGGACGGGCACGACATCCGCCGCGCCGACCTCGGCGGCGGTCTCGGCATCCCCTACGAGATCGATGCCGAGCGCCGCCGCCGCCAGCCGACTACGGCGCGCTGGTGCAGCGGGCGATTGCAGGCTTCGACCTCGAGCTGATTCTCGAGCCGGGCCGCCTGATCGCCGGCAACGCCGGGCTGTTGCTGACGCGCGTGCTCTATGTGAAGCAGGGGCGGCGAAGACCTTCGTCATCCTCGATGCGGCGATGAACGATCTGATCCGCCCAAGCCTTTACGACGCTTTCCACGAAATCGTGCCTGTCGCCACGCCGCGCGCCGATGCGCCGCGCGCGCCGGTAACCCTGGTCGGTCCGGTGTGCGAGACCGGTGATCTGTTCGCGCGCGACCGGGCGATGCCGCCGCTCGGTGCCGGCGATCTGGTCGCGATCCTGTCGGCGGGCGCTTACAGCGCGGTCATGTCCTCGACCTACAATTCCCGGGCGCTGGTGCCGGAGGTGCTGGTGAACGGCGCTGATTTCGCCGTCGTGCGGCCCCGGCTCGACGAAGACGCGCTCATCGCGCTGGACAGGATGCCGCCCTGGCTTAATCAATAGGCCATGGTTGACCCTTGGACACTCGGCCCACGCGATCGGCGGCTTGCAACCCCGCTCGACATGGGCGGCGGCGTAGCGCGCATCGCTCAGGCGCGCGCTGCCCTGTGGCTGGAACGGGCCTGGCCGCAGCTACGGCTGGTCCTGCTGCTGCTCGGTGCCTATGCCGGCCTGGCGCTGCTCGGCGCGTTCACGGCATTCGCGCCGGGGGCTCGGGTCGGGCTGCTGCTGCTCCTCATCGCAGGGCTTTGCATGCTTGGCAGGCGCATCCTGAAGACCGTGCCATGGCCAGGCGAGCGGGCCGCCATTGCCCGGCTGGAGTTGCAGAGCGGCCTGCCGCGCGGCCTGTTGCAGCTTGCACGCGATGTGCCGGCGCTGGAGGGTGAGCCGGGGCTCTGGCGTATCGGCAAGCGCCTGTCCCTTGCCGCCTGGGCACGGCCGCTACGGCTGGGGATGCGGCTCGATTGCGTTACCGGCGATCGCTACGGCTTCGGCACCGCCGCCGTTCTGCTCTTGGCGCTCGGGCTGCTGGTTGCCGGCCCCAGGCTGGCGAGCGGCTGCGTGCGGCGTTTCTGCCGTCCGCCTCTGCTGGGAGATGTCGTCCTCAAGGTGCGGGCTGTGCCGCCCGCGTACACGGGTCGTGCGCCGATCCAGTTGACCGTGCGCGGCGGCGAGGCCGGGCGGATCGTCGCCCCGCAGGGGTCGACGCTCAGGATCGCCCTGAGCGGCTGGCGGCTCAAAGCCACGGTGAAAACGCCGGATGGGCATGATCTGGCCTTGCGCGACACGGCGATCGCCAGAGCGGGCCGCTACACCGTACGCAGCGGTCTGCTGACCTTGGCCGCCTTTGAGGTGATGCAGATCGACGATCGGTCGCCAAAGCTGCGCTCGCGCCGCCGCGCCTGACGGCAAGCCAGGCGCTGGAGATCGGCTGGGCGGTCGACGACGATTTCGGCCTCGACCGGCTGTCGTTCGAGATCATGCGCGGGGCGAGGCGCGACGCTTTCCGCTGGCGGTCGGTCCAGGCACGCCGCAAGGCCTGGCGCATCTGGACCTGACGCCGGACCCATGGGCGGGCCAGACCGTGCGGGCGCGTCTGGTCGGGGCGGACCAGGCTGGCCAGACCGGCGTCAGTACGGAGATCAGCCTGCGCCTGCCGGAACGCATGTTCCAGCATCCGCTGGCGCGGCGCATCATCTCGGCGCGCAAACTCTTGTTGCAGTCCCGCAGCGTGCGCGCGCCACGGTTCAGCAGCAGTTGACCGCGATGGCCGAGGACCGGGCGGCGTATAACGGGCGCTATGCCGTCTATGCCGGGCTGCGGGCTGCGCACTGGCGACTTCAGTACAGCGAGGATCCGCGCGGCTATGAAACCGCCGGGCTGCTTTGGGACATTGCGCTCGATCTCGAAGGGGGCTGTCGAGCGTCGGCGATGTCCGCAAGGCGCTGGATTCGCTGATGGGCGCACTCGGGCGCAATGATGGCGCGCTGGCGGCGCAGATGAAGGGCCTCGAGCAGGCGCTTTCGCGGTTTCTCGCCGATGCGCTGCGCAAGGCCATGCAGTCGCCGCAGTCCGCCCAGCCTTCAGGCCCGGTGCGCATGCTGGACGCTGGTGCTTTCGACAGCATGCTGAATGCCCTGCGCGAGCGGCTCGCAGCGGGTGATGCTGCCGGGGCGCAGGAAATCCTGCAGGCGCTACGCTCGGTTGTCGAGAATTTACGGGTGGCGAACGGTCCGCAGAATGTGGTTGCAGCCGAAGTCGGCCGGATGATCGCGGCCCAGCAGCAGATTGCGCGCCAGACGACGCAGGGGCAGCAGGCGGCGCAAGGCATGCAGCCGGCACAGCAGGGATTGGGGCAGCGGGCGGCCGCGCTGGCGCAGCGCCTTCCCGGCGGCGAGGCGGCGGGGCAATTGCGCCGCGCCGCGCAGGCCATGCGCCGGGCGGCCGGGCAATTGGGGCAGGGGATGGCGCTGCGGCGGCGGTTGCCCAGGCCAAGGCGTTGCAGGCCTTGAAGTCGGCAGCGCAATCCCTCGGGCAGGGCGGGGAGGCGCAGGCACGCGGCGATCCAAGCAAGGGGTCGATCCACTGGGTCGCGCCTCGGGCAGGCGATCGGGCCGGAATTCCGGCTGCCGAGCGAGCAGGAGCGTCGCGCCATCGAGGACCTGCGCCGCCTGCTGGAGCAGCGTGCGGCAGACCCTGGACGTAGTGCGGACGAACGTGCCTATTACCAGCGTTTGCTGAAGCGTTTTTAACCCTTTTTCCGCGTCTTTCATTGCAGTGCAACGCTTAGGGCGTAAGCCGCATCGCATCTGCACAAGGTGGGATGTGTGTGCGAGGAGAGATTTTATGAAACCCGTTCGTAAAGCTGTTTTTCCAGTCGGGGGTCTGGGGACCCGTTTTCTGCCAGCCACCAAGGCGATGCCCAAGGAAATGCTTCCTGTCGTCGATAAGCCCTTGATCCAGTATGCGGTTGAGGAAGCGCGCGCCGCCGGGATCGAGGAGGTCATCTTCGTGACCGGGCGCGGCAAGTCCGCGATCGAGGACCACTTCGACTATGCCGCCGAACTCGAGCAGGTATTGAGCAGCCGCAACAAAACCGACCAGCTCACCGAGGTCCGCGCCATCCCCGGCCCGCCGGGTGCCATCTCCTACACGCGCCAGCAGGAGCCGATGGGTCTTGGCCACGCCGTCTGGTGCGCACGCTATCTCATCGACGACGAGCCGTTCGCGGTTCTTCTCGCGGATGATCTCATCCAGTCGAAGACGCCGTGCCTGAAGCAGATGATCGACGCCTACCACCGGGTTGGCGGCAACATGGTGGCGGCGATGGAAGTGCCGCACGCGCACACCAGCCGTTATGGCATCGTCTCGCCGGGTGCTGTCGACGGCAATCTGGTCGAAGTGAAGGGTCTGGTGGAAAAGCCGAAGCCGGAGCAGGCGCCGTCACGCCTTGCCGTCATCGGCCGCTACATCCTGCAGCCGGAAGTGATGGGCATCCTCGACAAGAAGCAGGTCGGTGCCGGCGGCGAGATCCAGTTGACGGACGCCATGGCGCAACTGATCGGTCAGCAGCCGTTCCATGGCCTGCACTTCGAGGGCACCCGCTTCGATTGTGGCGACAAGGCCGGCCATGTCATGGCAAACATCGCCTTCGCGCTCGAGCGGGCGGACATGGGCGAGACCATTCGCGCCTACATCCACGCGATCAAATAAGCCCCGGCGGCGCGTTACGCCGCATCGGCGGGCGGGCTGAGCGACAGATCCCGCCCCGCCAGAGGGCGTAGCGCCGCCTCCACCGGCTCCAGTGTTTCCGGGCCTTCGACGCCCTGCAGTTCGCTGAATTTGCGCGCCTGCGGCAGCACCGAGGTTTCCAGGGTGCCAACGAACTCGTTGTAGCTTTTGACGGTCGCGCCGATCTTGCGGCCAATGTCCTGCACCCGCTCGCCAAGCCTGATGAGCCGCTGGTACAGTTCTTTGCCCAGCCCGCCGATCTGCTGCGCCTGCTCGGCAAGCCGCCCTGCCGCCAGCCGAGCGCTATGGTCCGCGCGAGCGCGATCAGGTTGGTCGGCGTCGCGATGAGCACCCGCTTCTCGAACGCGTATTCCCAGAGGGCAGGATTGATCTCCAGCGCCGCCGAGACGAAATGCTCGCCGGCCACGAACATCACCACGAAATCGGGCGTATCCTTGAACTGCGACCAGTAGTTTTACCGCCCAGTTGCTCGACGTGCAGACGCATCGCCTCGGCGTGGGCGCGCATATGCGTATGCCGCGCTGCATCGTCCTGGGTATCCAGCGCCTCCTGATAGGCGTTGAGCGAGGTCTTGGCGTCGATCACCAGTTGCCGCCCGCCAGGCAGGCGCACCACTGCGTCCGGCCGCAGACGGCCGTCATCGGTCGCAACGTGCACCTCGGCCCGGAAGTCCACATGCTCGCTCAGCCCTGCCATTTCCAGGACATTGCGCAGCTGCTGCTCGCCCCAGCGTCCGCGCGTTTTCGGGCCAGAGCGTAGCGCATGGGTCAGCTTCTGGGTTTCCGAACGCAGCCGGTGCTGATCCTCGGCTAGCGCCGCAATCTGTGCGCGCAGGCTACCGTAGGCGTCCGCGCGCACCCGCTCCACGTCCTGAAGGCCGGTTTGATACTGGCCGAGCACGTCGCGCAGCGGCGCGACCAGCGCCTCGAACTCGCTGCGTACGCTGTTGAGTTTTTCGCCTGAGCGTTCCTGATGCTGGGCAAAGCTCTGGTTCGCCAGCTCGAAGAACGCCTGCTGGCTGCCGCGCAGGCTCTGTTCGGCGGCGGCCTGAAATTCCCGCGTCATCGCCTCCCGCAGATCGGTCAGGGTCGCGATCTTTTCTTCCAGCCGGCGCTGCTGCTCCTCCCGCTCGGTCTCGATCCGCGCCAGCCGCACCTCCAGGCTCGAACGGGTGAGGCGCTCCTGCTCCAGCAGCGTTTCAAGCTCTGGCAGCCGCGCTGCGCGGGCCTGCTCGGCGCTCAGCGCAGCGCGCGTGTCCGAGAGTTCGGCATAGCGGGCCTCAAGCGTCATGCGCAGCAGTGCTGTTTCGTCGCGCGCGACGGCCAGCCGCCGGCGTAACCACAGCCCGCACAGCACGGCCGTCAACAAGCCGCCAGCGATAAACGCGGCGAGTGGAAGCAAGGATTGGAACATTAAGCGAACGTAGCAGATGACGCCTGCCATGACTAGCATGCAATTTGCCGCTCGCTGAACAATAACTGTCGCCAGACTGTGCCCCGTTCGCGCCCGGGGGCGATAGGCGAAACGCGCAATCATGGTATATTATTGCTGGAGGTGCCCCATGATCCGGACTTTGGCCCTGACGTTCCTGCTGCTAGCACCCTCGCTTGCCTCTGCGGACAGCCCACCAGACCCGGCGGCAGGGGTCGCCGCGAAACCACAAAAGCAGCACAGCGCGCGCGTGCAGCGCAAGCTTGACTATCTGGCGTCGCTGACCCCGGACGGCGAGCCAAAGGACTGCCTGCCGATCACCCAGGTTGAGTCGACCCGCGTGCTCAGCGACTCCGCGATCCTGTTCAAGATGCGCGGCGGCAAGCTCTATCTCAGCAAGCTGCCGTACGCCTGCCCACGGCTGGGTTTCGAGGAGCGCTTCAGCTTCAAGACCAGCACGCCCTATTATTGCTCGATCGATGTCATCACGCCCCTGGACAATCGCCTGCAGGAATTCGGGAGCTGCCCGCTCGGCGTATTCCAACCGGTGAAGCCGGCACCTAAAAGCTAGACCCTTCCCGTTTTTGATTGAATCACTTTTGGCGAGGCAATCAAAAAACGGACAAGAAGGGTCTACACAAAGCGTGAGAGTTTTCTTGTCGTTTTGCTTGAGGCACTTAAACACAAGTGCCTCAATCTCAGTCGGAAAGGCTCTAGATTTTGATCGTTTCAGATTGAATCAATCTGAAACGTGAATCATGGTCTAAATTGTTGATAAGAGCCTGATTCACGCTCTCGGTTGAAGCACATATGCTTCAACCTCAACCGATCAGGCTCTAGGATCGCGCTGAGCTGTTCAACCAGTCGGTAAGCTGTCCGAAGCAGGCAAAGACCGCCATATTGAAGCCGCGCGAGATATCCAGCGGCTTGAGGGACGCGACCGGGGCATCGACCGCGCATTGGCCTGCGCCGCCGCCCTGGCTGCGTGGCAGGCGGGCCTCGAACGCCACACGGATCGTATGCGCGCCGCCGCCTGCCGCGACGTTCAGCGCCCGCACCGTCAGATAGAGCGCCGGCCGGGTTGCGTGCCCGGCACCTGGCGTCTTCGCTGCGTAAGCCATCTGTGCGGCCCGGCGCAGCAGCCGCTCCGGCCGGTCGATCCACTGCACGCCCGGCAGATATTCCACCAGGGTCGGCTGCGACTTCACGGCGATGCGCACACTGGCGTAGTCCGCCGGCACGTCGACCTGCAGGACGATGGCGTCCAGCGCAACCGGGGTCGGGGGCTGGCTATTCTCCAAGGTCAGCAGGGCGGGCGGTGGCTCATTCGACCCGAAACTGATCAGCGGGCCGCACCCCGCCAGCAGTAGGGTTGCGACCATGGCGAGGGCGTTTCCGCTCGGGCTATTTTTGGACGCATCGCGGTACTCCGGTATTTTCTCGCTTGAGAGCAGGGACGCCGCAGAGCCCTGGTCGATCCGGTCGCCCAGGCGGTTCAACGTATGGGTCAGTTCGCGCAGGTCGCTGACCAGAAGGCCGATCTCCGGCAACGTATCCTGCCCGAACGCGCTCAGGCCGGGTTGGGCATCCTTGAGGATGTCATCGATCTTGCGGACCGCGCTGTCCGTGTTCTGCGCCAGCGTGCGCAGGTCTCTCAGCAGGGGCTTGGCGTCCTCGTTGACGGCCAGTGTCGTGCCGTCCGCAAGCCGGGTTACGGCGGCGAGGCTGCCGCGCAGATCGACGATTGCGCCGTTCAACTCCTGAATGCCGGAGGCCAGCAGGGGTGACTGATCGGCGAGTGTGACGGTCAGGCGCTCGGTATTCGCCAGGATATCGCCGATGGCCTTCTTGTTCTTGTCGTTGAGAACATCTTTGATCTCATCGAGTACGTCCGTCGTTCTCTGCAGGATTTCCGGGATGCTCACGAACAACTTCTCAAGCGCTGACCGCTTGGAGGGGATGACAGGCACGCCGAACGGCCCCGGCTCCACCAGCGGGGTCCCGGCCTGGGTCGCGCCCGAGAGCTGAACCAGCACGGCGCCGGTCAGGCCCTGGGATTCCAGGCTGGCCGTAGTGCCGGTGTAGACCGGTGTATCTTCCGAAACGCGGATGCGCACGCGCACGGCGCTTGGCTGATCCCGCACCAATGCGATGGTCGTCACGGTTCCGACCGGCACACCGTTGTAGTTGACCAGGCTGCCCTGGTTCAGTCCGGCGACCGAGCCATAGAACATGATGTCGAAATCCTTGGTGGCGCCTGCGTCGACGCGCGCCAGCCAGATGATGAAGCCGAACAGGGCTGCAACCAGCACCAGGACAAAGCTGCCGACAAGCACATGACTGGCGCGGGTTTCCATCGACTACTCCCGTGCTGCGGCCGCCCGACCGCGCGGCCCTCGAAAATATTCCCGGATCCAGGGTGCGGATTTTCCAGCAGCTCCGGGATCGGTGCGACCGCCACCACCTTGCGGTCTGCGAGTACGGCGACGCGGTCGCATATCGCGAACAGCGTGTCGAGGTCGTGCGTGATTAAAACACCGTGAGCCCAAGCAGTTCTCGCAGTTCGCGGATCAGGGCGTCGAAGGCGCTGGCGGCGATTGGGTCCAAACCTGCGGTCGGTTCGTCCAGAAACAGCAGGCTCGGGTCAAGTGCCAGCGCCCGGGCAAGGGCGGCGCGCTTGATCATCCCGCCAGAAAGCTCGACCGGGTATTTGGGTGCCGCGGACGGCGGCAGGCCGACCATTGCCAGCTTGTACCCAGCGATCTCGCCAAGCAGCGGCTCGTCGATCTCGGTGTGTTCGCGCAGTGGCGCCTGGATATTCTCGGCGACGGTCAGGGTCGAGAACAGCGCGCCCCGCTGGAACAGCACGCCCCACCGACGACGCAGCGCCACCGCCTCATCGTCCGACAGCTGCGAGAGCTGCTTGCCCTCGATGGCGATCGCGCCTGCTGCCGGCTGTTGCAGCCCTATGATGCTGCGCATCAGCACTGATTTGCCGGTCCCCGAGCCGCCGACGACGCCGAGGATTTCGCCGCGCCGGACGTCGAGCGAGAGGTCTTCGTGCACGACCTGGGTGCCGAAGCGGTTGACCAGGTCTCTGATCGTGATGATCGGCGCATCCATCAAATGCCGACCAGGGTCAGGAAGACTGCAAAGAAGGCGTCGAGCACAATCACCAGGAAAATCGACTGCACGACCGACGCCGTGGTGTGCCGCCCCAGCGACTCGGCATCGCCGCCCACTTTCATGCCCTCGAAGCATCCGGCGATGGCGATGATCGCCCCGAAAATCGGTGCCTTCATCATGCCGGCCCAGAAATCGTCAAGGTGAACGGCAAGCCGCAGTCCTTCCAGGAAGGCATTGGGCGAAATATCGAGCGAGACCCAGCCGAACACCATCCCCCGCGAGCGCCGTGAGGTTGGCGTAGATGGTGAGCAGGGGCAGGCAAATCACCAGCGCCAGCACGCGTGGCAGCACCAACGTGTCGACGGGGTTAAGCCCCATGGTCTGGAGTGCGTCGATTTCTTCCGTGATTTTCATGGAACCGATCTGCGCCGTGAACGCGGAACCGGAGCGACCGGCCACCATGATCGCCGTCATCAGCACGCCGAGCTCGCGCAGGGTCAGCAGGCCGATCATGTTGACCACGAACGACCTGCTCCGAAACGCTTGAGCTGGTACGCGCCTTGCTGGACGATCACCAGCCCGATCAGGAAGGACATCAAGCCGATGATCGGCAGGGCATTGAACCCCGTCTGTTCGATATGGCGGCTGAAAGCGGTCCAGCGCATCTTCTGCGGATTGGCGGCCAGCAGGCCGCCGCGGATGAGCACCATACCGACGAAATCAAGGAACTGACCGAAATTCTGTACGATGGCGACAGTCGCCCGGCCGATAAGGGCGACCTGCTGAACAAAGGCGGAGCCGGCGCGCGCCGGTGGTCGCACGGCCGGTCGAACCGGCCGATCGACTGCAGCAGGGCGGCATGATTGCGCCGCGCCCCCGACTGGCTGACCTCGATGCCATCCGCCCGCCATTTCTGCTGCGTGCGATAGAGCAGCCAGGCACCTGCCGTATCCATGGACGTGACGTCGCCGAGCTCGAAGGTCGCCGGGGAATGGCGCTCCATGCTCCAATGCGGCCTCTACGTCTGCCGCCGATGCGACTGTCAAATCTCCAGCGAAACGGTAGGTCGCGCCGCCGCCGGGTTGCGGCTCGAGGCGCACGGGGAAGGCGGCGGGCTTCGCGCTCGAACAACATGTCCTATCGCTAAAGCCTTTGCGCGCCAGTCACAAGCATGGCGGTTGCCGGGCTGGCGCGCGCCGGTATCGAAGGCGCGTGGCCAAACAAGCGATCGCCATCTACGACCTCGACCTGACCGTCACCCGGGTCGCAACCTTCACGCCGTTCCTGCTGTATGCGGTGGTGCGCGCACCGTGGCGTGCGCTGCTGGCGCCGCTCGCGCTGCCGGTTTTCGTCGCCTACGGCCTGAAGCTGATCGGGCGCTCCACCTTGAAATGCGCGCTGCTGCATCTGTTTCTCGGCCGCCCTCGACGCGCGCGGCTGGAGGCGTTGGCGGAGGGTTTCGCCGCGCAGGTCGACGACCGCTATATCCGGGCCGAGGCGCGCGCGCGGATCGCCGCTGATCGTGCGGCCGGTTGCCGGCTGGCGGTTGCGACGGCGAGTTCCGGCTTTACGTGCGTCCGCTGGCGCAGCGTCTGGGCTTCGACGATGTCCTCGCAACGGAAATCCCCTATGCCGGCGACGGACGGCTACAACTCTGGCCGGCGCGGAAAACTGCTATGCCGCAGCCAAGCGGCACCGGATCGAGGCGTATTGCCTGCAGCTCGGGGCGCGTGCGGCGCAGGATATCCGCTTTACAGCGACCACGCCAGCGATGCGCCGTCGTTCGAGGCGGCGGATCAGGCGGTTGTGGTCAGCCCGAAAGCAGGCTTTGCGCAGGACGCGTTACAGCGCGGCTGGCCTGTCGAGACCTGGCGTTGACACTCAATATGGGGCTTGCGGTTCAGGCTTCCTCATGCGGCAGCGGCGGGTCCGGCAGCGGCTGCAGCGCACTGATGAACTGGGCGATCGCGGCATCCCAGCTAAAATGTCGCGCATAGGCCTGGCAATCGGCGCGCGCGCACGTCAAGGCCTTGGAAATCGCCTGCGCGAAATCCGGGTCAACCCCGCCGATCGGCGCGATCCAGCCGGGGACCACGCCGCGGCCGTCCTCACCGATCACGTCGAGCGGGCCGGGCACGGGAAGCCAGCGACCGGCACGCCGCTCGCCAGCGCCTCCACCATCACCAGCCCGAAGGTGTCGGTGAGGCTCGGGAACGCAAGCACGTCCGCGCCAGCGTAAGCGGCAGCCAGTTCGTCGCCATGGAGCGCGCCCAGAAACGTCACCTGCGGATAATCGCGCTTCAGCCGCTCAAGTGCCGGCCCGTCGCCGACCACCACCTTGGTGCCCGGCACAGGGGCTTTGAGAAAGGTCTCGATGTTCTTTTCGACCGCCACGCGCCCGACGCAGAGCATGATCGGGCGCGTCAGGTTGGCGTAGGCCGGGTGCGGTGCATGGCGCGGGGAAAACAGGCTGAGATCGACGCCGCGACTCCACAGCACGGTGTGCGGCAGCCCGCGCATCGCCAGCTCGGCGGCCAGGCGCGGCGTCGCTGTGAGGATGTTGCGCGAGGGCTTGTGGAACCAGCGCAGGTAGCGCCAGAACAGCTCCGGCGACAGCCCAGTGCGCGCGGACACATAATCCGGGAAGCGGGTGTGAAACGCGGTGGTGAACGGCAGCTTGTGGCGCACGCAGTAACGCCGCGCCGCGATGCCGAGCGGCCCTTCGGTGGCGATGTGGATCGCATCCGGTTCGAACTTGCGGATCATCCGGGCGACCTTGCGCCAGCGGGTCAGTGCCAGGCGGATTTCCGGATAGGTCGGGCAGGGGACCGACCGGAACTGGCTCGGCGTGATGGTCTGGACATGGTGCCCTGCGGCCTTGAGCGCCTCGACGGTCGTCACCAGGGTCCGGACCACGCCATTGACCTGCGGCGTCCAGGCATCAGTCACCAGGGTGAGTTTCACAGGGCGGGGCTCATTTTTCTACAGGACGTCCGCCGTCGCCGGCATGGGCTTGCTCTTGATGGCTGCTGCCTTCGCTGCGGCGTGCTGACGGGCGCGCTCGGCCCAATCCAACAGCTCGAGCCGTCCGTCCGCGTGCTCGACCAGCGCGGTGCAGCTCTCCACCCAGTCGCCATCGTTATAGTAGGTGATCGGCCCGAAAGAGCGGATTTCCGCCTTGTGGATATGGCCGCACACCACGCCCTGCACCTGCCGGTCCGCAGCAGCGTGCGCGACGGCTTCCTCGAAGCGGGACATGTATTCGACCGCGTTTTTCACCTTCTGCTTGAGGTATGCGGACAGCGACCAGTACGGCAGGCCGAACAGGCGCCGGATCGCATTGAACACGCCGTTGATCTTCAGCAGCAGAACGTAAGCGGCATCCCCAGGAAGGCGAGCCAGCGGGCATAGAGCACCACGGAATCGAACTCGTCGCCATGCAGCACCAGGAGCTTGCGGCCGTCCGCCGTCACGTGCACCGCCTCGCGCACCAGCTCGACGCCGCCGAGATTGAGGCCGACATAGGGGCGCAGCACTTCATCATGGTTGCCGGGGATGTAGAGCACGCGCGTGCCCTTCTTGGCTTTTTCAGTACCCGGCGAATGACGTCGTTGTGCGCATCCGGCCAGTACCAACTCTTCTTCAGGCGCCAGCCATCGATGATGTCGCCGACGAGATAGAGGGTTTCGCTTTCGGTCGATTTCAGAAAATCGAGCAGCAACCCTGCATTGCAGCCTGACGTGCCGAGGTGGGTGTCCGATATCCAGATGGCGCGATACCGCCGTTTGGCACGGGGATCGCCGTCGTCGTCTTCATGCCAGGACGGGCCAATGGGTTCCCCGGTGCACCCATGCCGCCAGGGGCTTTTCCGCCGTCATTTCCACTGCGGCGCAACATCGCCAGCATCGCTATCCTCAGGGCCGTTTGACTGTCTAGTGTCGTGGAATCGAAGTTCGCCACACCGTGATATTGGGTTGATAGCGAACTTCGATCCCAAAACGACACGAGAAACAATATCTTGCTCGTGTCCTTCTCGAATTCAAAATCCAACCGCGCCTGATATTGGGTGCAACGGATTTCAGATTCGGGACACAAGTAGCCGCTGTAACGGCAAAATCTGGTGGCGTCACCCAATTCTCTGTCTAGCCGTGGTCTGGACGGTGCAGATCTGTCGTACCGACCGGCACAGCTTAGCATATGCGCCGTATGCAGGCGACACATCACGCATAGCGCCAGGCGGGTGCCGGCAGCAGCCGCGGCAGGTGTTGAACCAGATCGCGGACCAGCGCCTGGACGAGCGCCCCGACCGCTTCGAATCGGGCGTTCGGCAATCCGGTTGCTTCATCGAGATACGCCGCGCGCGACAGCTCGATCTGCAGCACATGCACCCCGACCGCGGGCTGGCCATAGTGCCGCGTGATGAAGCCGCCGGCGTAGGGCGCGTTCAGCAGCACCTGGAAGCCGCTGGCGCGTAGGCGATCAGCGACCCAGCGGCTGATGTTCGGGGCGCAGGAGCCGCCGTGAAGATCGCCGAGCACCGCGACAGGGCCGGGGCGGGTCGACGGACGCACAGCGGATGACGGCATCGAATGCCAGTCCAGCAGCACGGCATGCCCGAACGCGCGGCGCATGGCGCCGATCGTCGCGCCAAGTCGGCGATGGAAGGGCCGCCAGGCTTCATCCAGCCGTGCGCTCGCCGCACCATAGCTCAGCGGCGCGGGATAGATTTCCAGGCCGCCGCCCGCCACCCGCGGGATGACGCCCAACCCCGCCGACACGCGCGAGGAGGCGACGGGGCGAACACTCTCCGGCAGGTCGGGAATCAGCAACGGGTCGAGCTCCCGGTCGCTGCGGTTCAGATCGATGAAGCTGCGGGCGAACGTTGCGTTCAAAACTTGCGCGCCGCCGAGCTGGGACGAGTCATCGCCGAGCAGCCGG
Source organism: Hankyongella ginsenosidimutans (assembly GCF_005144965.1). GTDB lineage: Bacteria > Pseudomonadota > Alphaproteobacteria > Sphingomonadales > Sphingomonadaceae > Hankyongella > Hankyongella ginsenosidimutans. Next base: position 2,836,543 of record NZ_CP039704.1, on the reverse strand, counting down.
TCGACCAGACGATCTTCCGCGCGCTGCAGAACGTCCAGCGCCAATAGGGAACGTTCAAGAAAATCAACAGGATAAAACGCCCGCTGTGCGGCGACGTGCACAATACGGGCACAACGGGGTCCAGAGGCCCGCTCTGCCGATATGGCGCATCGGTCACGCCGCTATTGCCTGCGATGAACATGACAGTATGAATGGCCTCGGCACGCGAGTGACGCAATGTTAATTCCGCCGCCGCTATAGCGCGCGGAAAGCAGGCGGCACGTCCCGTGCGCCCAGAAGCTGCGAGATTATGGCCCGCATACTCCTTGCCGAAGACGACGATCTGATGCGCACGTTTCTGGCGCGCGCCATTGAGAAGGCGGGCCATAGCGTAACGGCTGTGGATCGCGGCACGGCGGCGCTGCCGTTGATCGCTTCCGGACGCTACGATCTGCTCCTGACCGACATCGTGATGCCGGAAATGGATGGCATCGAGCTGGCGCAGCGGGCGTCCACGCTTGCGCCCGACATGCGGGTGATGTTCATCACCGGGTTCGCCGCCGTCGCGCTGAGTCGCGCGCAGACCCAGCAGACGCGCCGCGCGTGCTCTCAAGCCGTTTCACCTGCGGGATCTCGTGGACGAAATCGACCGTCTGTTCGCCGCGTGATTATAGCCGGACGGGCTTGCCATCCCAGCGGCGACTGATTATAGGCGATCCCCTGCCAAACGGGGGCGCGTAGCTCAGTGGTAGAGCACTGTGTTGACATCGCAGTGGTCGCAAGTTCAATCCTTGCCGCGCCCACCATTCCTTCCCTGCATATCGAGCGATTTCCAGGACGCCGCCTCAAAGTCGGGCGAGCGCGGCCCGCCAGCCGCTGAGGCGCTTCTGGCGGACTTCCGGTGCCATCGACGGCATGAAGCTGTGCAAGCCCTTGCGCATCGCTGTTGCATCCTCGAGCGAGGCGAACACACCGACGCCGACGCCGGCCAGCATGGCGGCGCCCAGCGCCGTGGTCTCCACGAAATCCGGCCGCTCGACCGGCAGATCGAGGATATCCGCAAGATCCTGCGCCAGCCAGTCGTTTGCCGCCATGCCGCCGTCGATCTTGAGGCGCTCCCAGCGCACCTGGTCGGCGGCGAACGCCTCCTTCAGGTCATGGGCCTGCGTGCTGACCGACTCCAGCGCGGCACGGGCGATATGCGCCTTGGTGGTGGCGAAGGTCAGCCCGCTGATCTGGCCGGTCGCGTCCGGCCGCCAGTGCGGCGCACCAAGCCCGGACAGCGCAGGCACGAAGTACACGCCGCCGTTGTCGGGCACCGCGCGCGCCAGTTCCTCGGTCTCGGCCGCCGATGCCAGCATGCCGACACCATCGCGCAGCCACTTGATCAGGCTGCCAGCCACGAAGACCGACCCTCCAGGGCGTAATGACGTACGCCGCCGAGCTGGTGCAGCACGGTGGAGAGCAGGCGATGGCCTGAGCGCGGGATCACCGGGCCGGCGTTCGCCAGCACGAACGCCCCGGTGCCGAAGGTCGCTTTGGTGTCGCCGAGCCGCAGGCAGGCCTGGCCGATGGTGGCGGCCTGCTGGTCACCGGCCGCGCCGCAGATGGGGATTGCGCCGCCAAACAGCGCGGGATCGGTCATGCCGAGCGCGCCGGCGCAGTCGACGATCTGTGGCAGCGTGTGCCGGGGATACCGAACAGGGCGAGCAGGTCGGTATCCCAGTCCGCGCCGTCCAGCGCCAGCAGCATGGTCCGGCTGGCGTTGCTGGCGTCCGAGACATGCAGGCCGCCGGTCAAACGGAAGATCAGATAGGATCGACTGTGCCGAAGGCGAGATGCGCGCCAGCTTCCTGTACGGCCGGTACATTCTCCATCTGCCAGACCATTTTGGTCGCGCTGAAATAGGCGTCCAGCAGCAAGCCGGTCTTGGCCTGCACCACGGCTTCCTGGCCGGATTCACGCAGGCGTCGACAATGGGGCGCGGTTCGGCGGTCCTGCCAGACGATGGCGTGGCAGAGCGGCTTCCCGCTGCGCTTGTCCCAGGCGACCGTCGTCTCGCGCTGGTTGGTGATGCCGAGGGCAGCGATCCTGTCCGCGCCGCCGGCCTGCCGGACCATCTGCCGTGCGCAGTCGAGGGTCTTCTGCCAGATCTCCTCGGCATCGTGTTCGACCATGCCAGGGCAGGGCAATGCTGCACCAGTTCGCTGCGCGCCTCGCCCAGCATGGTGCCACACGCATCGATCAGCATGGCACGGGTCGAGGTAGTTCCTTCGTCGATCACGAGAAACACGGGCTTGGTCATGGCGGCTCCCCGGTGGTTGTTATGATGCGCCTCTCACGCGCAACTGGCGCAGCGCGACGATATCCTCGAGCGCGACGACGTCCAGCCCATGCTGCGCGGCTAGCTCTGCCGCATCCGTCGCACGCGCCATCGTTCCATCGTCCTTCATGACGGCGCACAGCACGGCGGCGGGCTGCAGGCCGGCAAGCCCCATCAGATCGACGGCGGCCTCCACGGCCCGGACGCTCCAGCACGCCGTCTGGGCGAACGATCAGCGGGAAGATATGCCCGGGCGTCGTGATGTCGTCTGGTCCCGCATCCGGCGCAATGGCGGTCGCGATGGTGTGCGCGCGGTCGGCGGCCGAAATGCCCGTGGAGACGCCGCGCCGCGCCTCGATGGAAACCGCGAACGGGCGGCCGCTTTGCCGCTCCGGCGTCGGGTTCAGAAAGTCGATGCCGAGACGGCGCGCATGTGCTGGTGTCAGACCCAGACAGATCAAGCCGCGTCCGAATTTCGCCATGAAGTTGATGCGCTCCGGGTGGCGTGCTCTGCGGCGACCGCGAAATCGATGTCGCCGCCGCGCAGGCGGTCACCTGTCAGGACGATCATGCCGCCACGACGGAGCCGGTCGAGCAGGGCTGAGAGATCCTGGGTCATGCGCGGGCCAGCGCCACGCCTTTCAGGACCTGACGTGCGACCAGCTCGAGCTGACCACGCACGGCATCGTCCCTGCACTGGCCCGCCGCGTCGAACAGATCGGCCGTTGTGCGGATGGCAGCCCCAGCGGAGTCGGCCAGCCGCGCAGCGCATGGGCGATGGTGCGCAGGGCGGACAGCGTGCTGACGGCTGCCTGATGGCCGTAGGCGGTTGCGATCAGGCCGACGGTACGTCCGTCAAGGTATGGCCGGTCGTCGCGCGCGAGGTCTTCGAGATAGTCGATGGCGTTCTTGACGAGAGCCGAGACGCCGCCGTGATAGCCGGGGCTGGCGATCAGGACGCCGTCAGCAGAGCGTGCCGCCTGCACAAGCCTGGCACCGATCTCGGACTGCATGGCCGCATCCGTGCCGTAGTGCGGCAAGGCCACCAGCTCTGTGCATGCAAAGACCTCGACCTCTGCGCCCGCCGCGCGGGCGGCCGCCACCGCGACGCCGAGCGCGCGCTCAGTCGACGAGCCCGGTTTGGTCGTGCCGCCGATCGCTACCAGCCGTATCATCGTCGCCCCTTGTCTTTGAGATAAGCCTCGAGCGCCGCGCGCTCCGCCGCAGATAGCCGCAGCCCGAGTTTCGTGCGCCGCCACAGGATGTCGTCGGCGGTTCGCGCCCATTCCTGCGTCGTCAGATAGTCGACTTCGGCCTGGGTCAGGCCGTGGCCGAACCCTGTTCAAGGTCCTGCGCGGTGCGAGCCTCCCCGAGCCAGGCAAATGCGCGTGTGCCATACTGGCGGGCCAGACGTGCGATCGTTGCGGGATCGATGAAAGGATAGCGGGCCTGCAGGCGCTGCTGCAACGCCGGGACGCCGTCGATCGGGAAGTCGCCGCCCGGCAATGGCCGGTTATCCGTCGTGGACGCCGTGGCCAGCACGGGCAGCCACGGGCGCAGCTTGTCGACTGCCGCCGCCGCCAGGTGGCGATAGGTGGTGATCTTGCCGCCGAACACGCTCAGCAGCGGGGCTTCCTGGCGCCACCGTCGACTCGCAGGGTATAGCCGCGCGTCGCCGCTTCCGGCTTGCCGGAGCCGTCGTCGATCAGCGGGCGCACGCCGGCGTAGGACCAGACGACATCCGCCGGCGTAAGCTTAGTGCGGAAGTAGCCGTTCGCGCCCTCGCACAGATAGGCGATTTCCTCCGGCGTCGCGTGGACGTCGTCGAGCGATCCGTGATGGTCTGCATCCGTGGTGCCGACCAGGGTGAAATCATCCTCGTAGGGGATGGCGAAGAAAATCCGCTTGTCCGGGAGCTGGAAGAAGTAGGCCCGGTCGTGGTCGTACAGTCGGCGTACGACGATGTGCGAGCCACGGACCAGCCGCATGCTCTGGGAAGTCGCCACATGCGCCCGCCCAAGCGCTTCCAGCACCCGCGGCCCGGCGGCATTGATAGCTGCACGCGCGAGCAGTATCCGGCCATCGCTGAGGGTTGCGCGCCAGAGGTCGTCAAGCCGCGCCAGTTGGATAAGCTCGGACCGGGTGTGGATTTCCGCGCCATGGTCGGCGGCATCGCGCGCATTCAGCACCACCAGGCGCGCATCGTCGACCCAGCAGTCGGAATATTCGAAGGCGAAGCGGAACTGCGGCTGCAGTGGCCGACCGGCGGCATCCTTGCGCAGGTTCAAGGTTCGCGTCGGCGGCAGGTGTTTGCGGCCGCCCAGATGGTCATAGAGGAACAGGCCCATCCGCAGCAGCCAGCGTGGCCGCAGGCCGGGGCGATAGGGCAAGACAAAGCGCAGTGGCCAGATGATGTGCGGTGCCACGGCCCAAAGCCGTTCGCGCTCGCTCAGGGCCTCGCGCACAAGCGCAAACTCGTAATGCTCCAGATAGCGCAGCCCGCCATGGATCAGCTTCGTTGACGCCGATGACGTGCCTTGCGCCAGATCGCCGCGCTCCACGAGCACGACCTTGGCGCCGCGCAACGCGGCATCACGCGCGATGCCGCAGCCGTTGACGCCGCCGCCGACAACCAGAAGATCGTAGACTTTGTCGGTCACAAACCCCCACCGCAAACGAAAGCGCCACCACAAACGCAACCAGCGTCGAGGCGGCGACCGGCATGACGCTGCGCCATCCCAGGGTCATGAGCAACCGGAGCTGCGACTTCATGGCGGTCGCAATCACTGCGAGCAACAGCATTGTCTTCGAGACGATCAGGCCATAGTGGCCGATAACCTGCGGCAAGGTTACCAGTGAATTCAGGCAGACCAGCCCGAAAAACGCCCAGATGAACCAGGGCAGGCGCATCGCGCTTTTAAGCGAGTGCCGGGGCTGGCCCGGCGCGCCCAGCATCAGGCCGGCCACCGCCACCAGCGGGGCCAGCAGGGCGACTCGCGACAGCTTGACGATGGTGGCGATCTCGCCCGCATTCTGGGAATAGGCATAGCCGCCACCGATCGCCTGGGCGACATCGTGGATCGACGCGCCGATCAGGAACCCGGCCTGCTGGTCCGTCAGCTGCAGCGCCCCGGCCAGCAGGGGATAGAAGGACATGGCGACCGCGCTGGCACCGGAGATGGTCACCAGAGTCAGGGTGAACTGCGCCTGGCTGACCCGGTCCTTCCCGATGACGCCATAGAGCGCCAGTGCAGCGGAGGCGCCGCAGATTGCGGTTGCGCCGCCCGCGAGCACGCCTTCGGGGACAGGACGACTGTAGGCCCGCGCTGTCGCAATCCCGGCCGTCACCACGCAGGCCATGGTCAGCAACAGCCCGACAAAGGAGACGATGCCAAGGGCGTGAAACTGCGCGAACGTGACCTGCGTGCCGAGGATGACGATGCCAAGACGCAGGCAATTGGTGCCGGCGAAGTCCAGGCCCGGATGGATGCGCTGGTCACTGTTCATGAAATTGAGCGCAAGTCCCATCAACAGCCCCAGCACGATGATGGGCATGCCGTAATGTTCGCTGAGCCAGGAGGCTGCAAGTGCCGCAATGGAGACGACGACCATGCCATAGAGCCGCGCGTGTGCCTTTTCCGGCTTCGACGCTTCGGAGAGGTAGAGTTCGCCGAAAAGGTCCGCGGCGATGGGCGCGTTTGTGTCTTGCGGTGTCATATGCTCGCTTATAATGTTCCGTGCTGAGATGCTGCAATGAATAAATCCGCCGATCCGGATATTGAAAGGAACGGTTGCGGCCAGCGGGGAAGGACACGCCATGGACATGACCAAGCCGGCCAGCGAAGCCGGGGCAGCTCTGCGTTACGGTTTGATCGGGCTGATCTTTTCGCGACCGCTCTGAACTACGTCGACCGGCAGGTGCTTGCCTTGCTGAAACCGACGCTCGTGCAGGAATTCAACTGGACCGACCAGGATTTCGCGCACCTTGATCCGCATTCCAGCTCTCGGCAGCGTTCGCGCTCCTTGGCGTCGGCTGGTTCGTCGACCGGTTCGGGGTCCGGGTCGCCTACGGGCTGGCAGTGGCGGTGTGGAGTGCTGCCGGGATGGCGCATGCGTTTGCAGCAAGCGTGCAGCAATTCCTCGCGGCGCGAGTCGTGCTTGCGGTCGCCGAGTCCTGCAATACGCCTGCCGCCATGAAGGCCGCCGCGACATATCTGCCGATGCGGGAGCGAGCGCTGGGTATCGGCATCATCAACACGGCGCCCAACATCGGCGCCATTCTGACCCCGTTGCTGATACCGCCGCTGGCGCTGGCGTTCGGCTGGAAGGCGGCCTTCCTGGTGACCGGGGCGCTGGGATTTGTGTGGCTGGCGCTCTGGCTCGGCGCAACTCGTCGGCTGCCGGCACGCCATACGACCGCGAAGCGCAGTCCTGGTGCCTCGGTCCGGGAAATCCTCAGGACAGGCGCGCCTGGTCCGTGATCGGTGCCAAGGCGCTCACGGACCTTGTCTGGTGGTTCGTGCTGTTCTGGATGCCGGACTTCTTCCACCGGGAATTCGGCATGGATCAGGGGCAACTCGGCTATCCGATCGCCATCATTTTTCTGTTTGCAGCGGTGGGTGCGGTCAGCAGCGGTGGCCTGTTTGTGTTTCTGGAGGCGCGCGGGCTCGGCCTGAACAAGGCACGCAAGTACAGCATGCTGTTCTATGCGCTGGCAATCCTGCCGATGCCGCTGGCGCTCTCATCCGGCAACCCCTGGCTAGCGGCGGTTCTGATCGGGCTAGGTCTGTTCGCGCACCAAGGCTTCTCCACCGGTATTTTCGGCATGGCGACGGACACGGTGCCAACGCGGCAATTGGCGACGGTAATCGCGTTTGGCGGCATCGCGGGCAACCTGACGGGCACCGGCATGATCGAGTTTGCCGGCTGGTCGCTGCATGCGGGCCTGGGCTACACGCCGATGTTCGCCGTGTGCTCCGGCGCCTATCTTGCGGCGCTGGCGTTCATTCATGTGCTGCAGCCCAGAATGACCCTGGCGGACCCCGAGGGCTGACAGAAAAGCCGTGCGACGCGGACGCCGCACGGCTGGAGGTCGGAGGGACATTTGTTTGTAATGTGCCTGATCGGCAGAGGGTTTAGCATCACGCTTCACCCTCGCCGACCAGACCGCAATCTCAGTCGAGGCGAATCCGCAGGTTGACGCCCACATAGCGATCGGCATCGCGCGGGATCAGCAGGCGCTGCCCGTTCGAGGTGTTCAGCGAGACATAGCTCTTGTCGAGGATGTTCCGCACCGTGAAGGTCACGCGGTATTTGTCATCCTCGTCCGACAAGCCGAAGCTGGCGTTCCAGATGCCGTATTGATCAATGGGGCCGCCTTCGCCGAGGTCCGAGAACTGGTCGCCGGTGTAGCTGTAGGAGGTGCGCAGATACGCGACCATCGGCACGCCGATCGACGACAGGGAACGTTCATAGTCAGAGGCGAGGTTGAAGCTCCACTTGGGGCCAGCGGCAGGCGCGTGCCGTCGCGGGCATCCGGGGCATTGGTCAGCGGGTTAGGATTGAAGCGCTGGACCTTGGCGTCTGCATAGGCAACGCTTGAACTGAGCGTCCAGCCTGGCAGAACCTTGCCGATTGTCTCGATCTCAAAGCCTGCAGACGTCACGGTTCCCGCATTGGTCAGGTTGGTAACGACGGCACCGTTGAGCAGAACGAAGTTGTTCGCCTGGAAGCCATCGTATTTGACGTAAAACCGGATGCGTTGACTTGCAGGCGGTTGTCGAAGAAGCGGCTCTTGATGCCGCCTTCATACGAATTCGAGGTTTCCTTGTTGATCGGTAGCGAGTTCGTCGGCGCGGTGTGGTTGAAGAAGACGTTGAAAGCCGGGCCTTTGTAGCCGCGTGTGTAGCTCGCGTAGAGCATCACGTCCTCGAACAGATCGAATTGCACAACCGCTTTGCCGGAGAAATTGTTGTTGCTGGTACGGCCCGTCGAGGTGTTGGTGCCGTTGCCGCCAGCGGCGATCGTGCCTCCTGCCGGGCTGCCGCTTACGCCGGGGCCGGTTGCCGGCAGGCCGGTCGTGGCGTTGACGCCGGGAGCGCGAATGTGGGTGAACTCGACGATGTCGCGGGTCCAGCGCACGCCGCCCGTGAAGCGCAGGCGCTCGGTGACATTGTAGGTACCCTGGCCGAAGAAGGCGAAGTTGTTGAAATTGACATCGCTGTTCGATGTGGCGGTCGGGAACAGGGTGTTGACCGTATCGGCGACGTTGCAGGGTTGCCCGCCGGTTACCGGATCGGTCGGCAGGGTGGTCGTCGCGCAGGTTATGTCGCGGCGGGTGAATTGCTGCTGGTTGTCGGAGTGCCACCAGAAACCGCCGACCTGATAGGTGAAGGTCTGGCTCTGGTCTGACGCCAGGCGGATTTCCGCGGAATACTGGTCGGTCTCGACGAAACCTTGGTCATGCAGCTCTGCTGTGCCGACCAGCGCGCGTGGCAGAAAGTCTCCCTCGCGGATTTCCGTGTTCTGCCAGTTGCGGAAGCCTGTAACCACTGTCAGCGTGTGGTCGAGCGGCAGGTTGAAGTCGCCCTGGAGCGTCGCGCTCCACTGGCGGTCGTGGGTTTCGGTGACAAGATTTTGATTGACCTCACGGACGTCCTCGCCGCGCGTGTTGTCGAAGCCCAGTTCCGCATCGAGAACTGCCCCGCGTGAGACGCCCGTCACTTCGGCGCAGCAATCGTCATCGGCTTCATAATAGTCGGTAATGAAGCGAAACTTGGCGAAATCCGCTGCTTTCCAGTCCAGCAGCAAACGTCCGCCACGATGCTCGTAGCCGTTGACGCGCTCGTCGCGCCCGCCAAAAACATTGGTGATATTGCCGTCGTAGGTGCCATAGAATCCGGTGACGCGTGCGGTCAGATTTTCGGTGATCGGCCCGGCAAGGCTGACCCGCCCGCGGTATTCGGACGGTGCATTGAAACCAAGCTGCACGTCGCCTTCGAAGTCGTCGGTGCCGCCTTTGGAGACAATACTGAGCAGACCGGCCGATGCATTCTTGCCGAACAGGGTGCCTTGCGGGCCGCGCAACACCTCGATCCGCTCGACATCGACCAGATCGGTGAAGGCCTGGCCCGAGCGGCTGAGGACGATGCCGTCCACCACCGTCGACACACTTGGCTCGGCCGCCAACGAGAAACTGATGGTGCCGACCCCGCGCAGGACCAGCGCCGAGTTGGCGGAAGTGGTGCCCTTGCGGAACGTCAGCGACGGGACGATCTGGCCAAGCTGTTCCAGGCTGCTGGTACCGGAATTGATCAGGGCGTCGCCGCTGACGCTGGAGACGGAAATCGGCACATCCTGAAGATTCTGCGACACTTTCTGGGCGGTCACCACGATGGTGTCGAGCTGGGTTGCGCTTGCGTCTTCCTGTGCGAAGGCAGTTGACCAGGGCTGCACGCCAGGACGCTGGCTCCAGCAAGCAGCGTCTTTCGCAGGGTCGGGAATGTCATCTTCTGTCCTTCCTCTTTGCGGTTACGATCAAAAACTTCGGTGCGTTGGCGAGCGCTCCGTATTTGCCTTGTCTATCGCAAGCCATGCGTGACGCGGCCGGGCGGCAGGCGCATCGCCGGCTGGGGCTGCGCATCGCTGATAATGACCAAGACCATGAGATTGCACATTTAATGCGCTCAACTCCCCAAAATTGTTTTTCTTGGGTCATCGCAGACTGCGTGACCATTTAATTCTCGAGTTGCAGAATTGCCGGGGATATGTCAAGCGTTGTCATAAGCTGAGGCGTGGCCAGAGGACCTGGCGCTACGAGTGCCGCCGGGAGTGCAGCATCTGCGCCACAGTCAGCATGGGGAGTTGGCGTGAAGGCATCGATGGCGACGCATCTGCACTATTGTCAAACTGAAGGCGGGTTTGATCTGTCTTTCGGTGGTCAGCGGCTTATGCGGCATACATCCGACGCTCCGCTCGCAGCCATCGGCGTTGGTGCGCCCGACGTGATTATGGTGCGCGGCAACTTCGATCTGCGTGACGCGCTGCTCGAGGTGGTGGACCTTCGGCATGCGACGGTCGAGGCCATGCATGACGGCTTGAGAGTCCTCCTGGGCGAAGACGCGCAGTCCGCACCGCTCCTGACCCTGCGGATCGTCGAGTGCGGCGATAGCCTGCGGTTAGAGATCGCGGCGACGGATGCGCGCTTCAATCGCCTGTTTCTGAAGGTGGCGGCACTTCCCGATGAGCGTGTCTGGGGCGGCGGCGAGCAGATGTCGTACCTGAACATGCGCGGGCGTCGCTTTCCGCTGTGGACCTCCGAGCCGGGGTCGGACGCGACAAGACCACCGAACTTACGCGCGCCATGGATGCGCAGGGCATGGCCGGCGGCGACTATTGGACGACCAACTACCCGCAGCCGACATATCTGTCCTCGCGCCGCTATGCGCTACATGTGGACACCACAGCCTATACGCTTTTCGATTTCCGGGCTGATGACCATCATGGCATCGAAGTCTGGGCTGGCGGCTGCACGCTGGAAGTCTACGCGGCGGACAGCCTTGCCGGGTTGGTGTCGGTGCTCTCGGATCGGTTCGGGCGACAGCCACGCCTGCCGGACTGGGCCATCGCTGGTGCGATCATCGGACTGAAGGACGGTGCCAACAGCTTCGATCGTCTGGATGCAATCGTCGCGGCCGGGACGGTCGTCACCGGCCTCTGGTGCGAAGACTGGGTCGGCATACGCCAGACCAGCTTCGGGCGCCGCCTGTTCTGGGACTGGACGTGGAGCCCGACGCGCTACCCCAGTTGGACACCCGGATCGCGGAACTCGCGCAGCGGGGCATCCGTTTTCTCGGCTATGTGAACCCGTATCTTGCTGTGGACGGCGCGATGTACGGCGAGGCGGCAGCCGCCGGCTATCTGGCGCTGCGGCAGGATAGCGACCAGCCGTATCTCGTCGACTTCGGCGAGTTCGATTGCGGCGTGGTGGACTTCACCAATCCGGCTGCCAGTGCCTGGTTCGCGGACCGGGTGATCGGGCGGGAAATGCTTGATTTCGGTCTCAGCGGCTGGATGGCGGATTTCGGCGAATATCTGCCGACCGACGTACGTCTGCACTCCGGGCTTGATCCCATGCTTGCGCACAATGCCTGGCCGGTGCTCTGGGCGGAGGTGAATGCGCGCGCCATCGCGAGCCGCGGCAAGCGCGGTGAGGCGGTGTTCTTCATGCGGGCAGGCTGGAGCGGCGTTCAGGCGCACTGTCCGCTACTCTGGGCCGGCGACCAGAGCGTCGATTTCACCCGCCATGACGGTATCGGCACCACCATCTGCGCGGCATTGTCCGCAGGCCTGGTCGGCAACGCCTACAGCCACAGCGACATCGGCGGCTACACGAGCCTGATGGGCAATGTGCGCACGCCGGAACTGCTGATGCGCTGGGCGGAACTGGCGGTGTTCACGCCGGTCATGCGCACGCACGAAGGCAACCGGCCGGACGAGAACCTGCAGATCGACAGCAGCCCGGACATTCTCGCGCACTTCGCACGCCAGACGCGCCTTCATGCGCAGCTGGCGCCATACACCCGCTTCGTCTGCGATCAGGCGGAGGCGACCGGCCTGCCGGTGCAGCGACCGCTGTTCCTGGCATTCGAGAGCGACTGTGCATGCCGCGACATCCAGGACCAGTATCTGTTCGGCCCCGACGTTCTGGTGGCGCCGGTTTTGGTGGAAGGCGCGCGCACCCGCTTGCTTTACCTGCCGCCGCACGACTGGGTTCACCTGTGGACCGGCCAAGCCTATCGTGGCGGCTGGGTGGAGGTTGATGCGCCGTTGGGGCGGCACCGGCCTTCTTCCGGGCTGACAGCAGCTTTGCGGCGCTGTTCAGGAGTTTGCACGAGAATGGGGGCTTGAATGACTGAACGTGCAACGATTCGTGATGTTGCGTTGCGTGCCGGCGTTTCCGTGAAAACGGTCTCGCGCGTCTTGAACAAGCATCCCTATGTCAAGCCAGCGACGCGCCAGGCCGTCGAGAATGCCATGGACACGCTCGGGTTCCGCCCGAGCATTGCAGCGCGCATTCTTGCCGGAACCAATTCGGGGCAGGTGGCGCTGATCTATGACAATCACAGCCCGTACTACATCCATCAGATCCAGGAGGGCTGCTGGAGCCGCTGCCACGAGGAGCGCGTGCGCCTGCTGGCGCAACCGGTCGATGTTGCGGATCCGGGTGTCGGCGAGCAGGTCCGCGGCCTGATCGCCGAGACCCATGTGGACGGTGTTGTGCTGTCCTCACCGGTCACCGATTGCGTGCCGGTGCTGGAGGCGCTCGAGCAGACCAAGATTCCGTTTGTGCGTATCTCGCCGGGCACCAACCGTTCGCTCACGTCATCCGTGTTCATGGACGATGTGCAGGCGGCGGACGATCTGACCACCTACCTCATCAACCTTGGCCACCGGCGCATTGCGTTCATCATCGGCCATCCGAATCACACGGCCAGCAATGAGCGCCTGTTCGGCTACCGGCGTGGGCTGGACCGGGCAGGCATTTCCTATGAGCCGCAACTGGTGGCGCAGGGCCTGTTCGATTTTGCCAGCGGCGTTGCGGCGGCGGAGAAGTTCTTCGCGCTGCCGAACCGTCCCACGGCGATTTTCGCCAGCAACGACGATATGGCAGCGGGGGTGCTGGCGACGGCGCACAGGTATGGCATCGCGGTCCCGCGCGAAGTCTCGGTCGCCGGCTTCGACGACACCACGCTGGCCCAGGTGGTCTGGCCGCCGCTGACCACCGTCCGCCAGCCGACCGGGAACTGGCCTACACGGCGACCGACCTGCTGCTGACTGGCGCAGCCATGGAACACCGCCGCCTCGCGCATGAAGTCGTCAAGCGTGCCTCCACGGCAGCGCCAGACTCACGCCCGAGGCAGGATACAGCCGGCGCCGCCCGCAAGACGTCTTCAAACAAACAGAACAAGGCAAACGCATGAGTACCTTATCCGCCGTCCCAATACGTCGCACGCTCGGCGACACCGACATCGAAGTCTCTTCCATCGCCTGGGGCATGTGGCGGTTCCACGGCGACGACCTGAGGGCGGCCCGCGCGCTGGTCGATGCGGCGTTCGATGCCGGGATTACGTTGTTCGACACCGCCGATATCTACGGTGTCGATCAGGGCGGCTTCGGTGCCGCCGAACTGCTGCTGGGTCGATTGTTTGCAGCGGACCGGGAACTGCGCTCGCGCATGGTGCTGGCGACCAAGGGCGGCATCGTCCTCGGCGTTCCGTACGATTCGAGCCCGGACTATCTCGGCGCGGCGATCGACATCTCGCTGAAGCGCCTGCAGGTCGAGCAGATCGACCTCTGGCAGGTTCACCGGCCGGATATCCTGACGCACCCGCAGGAGGTCGCGCGTGCCATGGAAGACGCGCAGAAGGCGGGCAAGGTGCGCGCGTTCGGCGTCTCGAACCATACGGTCGACCAGATCGAGGCCCTGCAGGCCGCTCTGCCGTTTGCGCTGGTCTCCAGCCAGCCGGAACTGTCGCCGTTCCGGATCGACCCCATCGAGAACGGCGAGCTGGACCAGGCGATGCGGCGGAACCTGGCCGTGCTGGCGTGGTCGCCGCTTGGCGGAGGCCGGATCAGCCAGGCGGGAACCCCGCGCGAGCAGGCCGTGATCGATGAACTGGACCGGATCGCCGCGCAGTTTGCTGTGTCGCGCGCTGCCGTCGCCTACAGCTGGATCATGGCGCATCCTGCGCGCCCGATCCCGATCGTCGGCTCGCAGCAGCCGCATCGGATCGCCGAGGCCGCCGACGCCTTCAAGGTCGTCTGGACCCGCACAGACTGGTACAAGGTTTTCGTCGCCGCGAAAGGAGCGCCCCTGCCATGACGACCCCTGCGAAATCAGCTGGTTTTCCGCCCTCTGCGACGACGACTACGAGTTCCTCGGCGTTCCCGACCCGATGCTGAAGTCGAGCTGGGAGCACTGCCGCAACATCGTGCTGCAGGCGGAGAAGGGCGGCTTCGACAACATCCTGCTGCCCTCCGGCTATCAGCTTGGCATCGACACGACAGCGTTCGCCGGTGCCATCGCGCCGCTGGTGCGCCGCATGCGGCTGCTGTGGGCGGTTCGGGTCGGCGAGGACTGGCCGCCGCAACTGGCGCGCCGCGTGGCGACTCTGGACCGCATTCTTGGCGGCAGGCTGACGGTCAACATCATCTCGTCGGATCTCCCGGAGAGACGCTGCCCAGCAAGGCGCGCTATGATCGCACGGTCGAGGTCATGCATATCCTTAAGACGATGCTGCGCGGCGAACACCTCAGCCACAAGGGCGAATTCTATCAACTCGAGCTCGATCCGCCCGGTGTCTCCACCACTGCCGGCGTCTGCCCGCCGCTGTACTTTGGTGGCTTGAGCGAGGACGCCCGCGAAGCCGCCGCGCAAGGCTGCGACGTCTATCTCATGTGGCCGGACACCATGGAGAATGTGCGGGCGATCATCGCCGACATGACGGCGCGGGCTGCGAAATACGGCCGCACGCTGAAGTTCGGTTACCGCGCCCACATGGTGGTGCGGGAGACGGAAGCGGAGGCACGGGCATACGCCGACAAGCTGCTGAGCAAGCTCGACGCGGCGACCGGCGAGCAGATCCGCCAGAAATCGCTGGATAGTCAGAGTGTCGGCGTCACCCGACAGGCAGAGCTGCGGGCTGCAGCGCAAGCAAACGACGGTTATGTCGAGGCCAATCTCTGGACCGGCATCGGCCGGGCGCGCTCAGGCTGTGGCGCGGCCATCGTCGGCGACCCCGATCAGGTGGTGGCGAAGCTGCGCGCCTATCAGGCGGAAGGCATCGATGCCTTCATCCTTTCCGGCTATCCGCACATCAACGAGTGCGACATGGTGGCACGCCATGTCCTGCCGAAAATCCAGCACGGGCCTTTGATGCTTTAACAGCCTGCTGAAGGCAAATATTGCGTCTCGGGGCAGTATTATTACTGCAGGCTCTGGAGCCGGGAGCAGTCAGATTGTATCCGGGTTATACGACTCTGGCCTGCATATACCGGGGACCCACATGACTGATACCGCCCTTGCCGCCGCCCGCCACCGGATTGCCGCCCGCAAGCTGGAGGACGAAGCCGCCGTCGTGCAGCGCCTCGCCGACTCCTTGAGCCGGCGGCCGACCTGCTGACGCGCGCCAGCACGACCGCTGTCGCCCTGATCGAAGGGCGCGCACGCGCCGCAGCGAGCGCGGCAAGCTGGATGCGTTTCTCGCCGAGTTCGGGCTGGGCACCAGCGAGGGCGTCGCGCTGATGTGCCTTGCGGAAGCGCTGCTGCGGGTGCCGGATGCCGATACGGCGGACCGCCTGATCGCGGAGAAGATCAGCAGCGGCAGATGGGATGCCCATCTGGGCCGTTCGGATTCCGTGCTGGTCAATGCCTCGACCTGGGCGCTGCTGCTCACCGGCCGGGTTGTCGAGATGGATCCCGATCTGTCCCGCGATCCGCCGGGCTGGTTCGGGCGGCTGGTCAACCGGCTGGGCGAGCCGGTCATCCGTCAGGCGGTGCGCCAGGCGATGCGCATCATGGGCGGCGAGTTCGTGATGGGCCAGACCATCGAGCAGGCGCTGGCGCGCAGCCGCAAGGAGCCGGAGACGTCGGGCCTGTGCTCGTTCGACATGCTGGGCGAGGGGCACGCACCGACACCGATGCTGCGCGGTATGCTGCAGCATACCGGGATGCGATTGCGAAGATTTCCCTGGCCGACCAGCGTGGCGAAGCGGCTGGCCACGGCATCTCGGTCAAGCTCTCGGCGCTCGACCCGCGCTACCATGAGGCGCACCGGGAGCGCACGATGGCGCGGCTGTACCCCGTGCTGCTGGAACTCGCGCAGCAGGCTGCGCGGGCGCGCATGCAGTTCACCATCGACGCGGAGGAAGCCGACCGGCTTGAGCTCTCCTCGACATTATCGAACGCCTGGCGCACGACACCGACCCCAGTTGGTCCGGCCTCGCGTTCGCTATGCAGGCTTACGGCAAGCGTGCGTTCGATGTGGTGGACTGGGCGGCGGCGCTGGCGCGCAGGTCCGGGCGGCGCATGGTGGTGCGGCTGGTCAAGGGCCTATTGGGATACCGAGATCAAGCGGGCGCAGGAACTGGGCCTGCCGGACTATCCGGTGTTCACCCGCAAGGTCTCGACCGACCTCAGCTACATCGCCTGCGCGAAGAAGATGCTCGCCAACCGGGACGCCCTGCACTGTGCCTTTGCCACGCACAACGCGCACACGCTGGCAGCGATCCTCGCGCTGGCGGGTCAGGATCGCAGCCACATGGAATTCCAGCGCCTGCACGGCATGGGCGACCTGCTCTATGCCGAGGCGCAGCGCCAGATCGCCGGCATGCCGCCGGTGCGGGTCTATGCGCCGGTCGGGGCGCACCGTGATCTTCTGGCCTATCTGGTGCGCCGCCTGCTGGAAAACGGCGCCAATTCCAGTTTTGTCAATCGCTTCATGGACCTGGATACGCCGCCGGCGTCGCTGGCGCGCGACCCTTGCACGGTGGTCCGGCAGCTCGGCGGGTTCGCCACCCGAACATCCCCTGCCCAAGGGCCTGTACGGTGAGGAGCGCGCCAATTCGAGCGGGCGTGACCTCAGCGACCGCGCCGTGCTGGCCCCATCGCGGGCGCTGTCGCCGCCCTGGATGCGCAGCCCGTCGTGCGCGGGCATGATGTCGCGATCACGGCACCGCACGACCGGCGGATCATCGTCGGGCGCGCGCCCGAGACGACGCAGGCCCAGGCGCTGACGGCACTGGATGCAGCTAGCGCCGCACAGGCTGCCTGGGACGCACTGGGCGGCCACGCGCGCGCCGATATCCCGCTGCGCGCGGCAGATCTGATGGAGGCCCGCCTCGAGCCGCTGGTCGCGCTGCTGAGCCGGGAGGCGGGCAAGACCCTGCCGGACTCGGTGGCCGAAGTGCGCGAGGCGGTCGATTTCTGCCGCTACTATGCCGCGCGGACGCGCGAAGACTTCGGTGCGCCCAAGCCGCTGCCGGGGCCGACGGGCGAGACCAACCAGCTCAGCCTGCATGGCAAGGGCGTCTTTCTGTGCATTAGCCCCTGGAACTTCCCGCTGGCGATTTTCACCGGCCAGGTCGCGGCGGCGCTGGCGGCCGGCAACACTGTGCTCGCCAAACCAGCCGAGACGACGCCGCTGATCGCCTTTGAGGCGGTGCGTCTGCTGCACGAGGCCGGCGTCCCGAAGGACGTGCTGCACCTGCTGCCCGGCTCCGGCCCGGCGCTCGGCGGCTGGCTGTTGCCGGACGACCGGGTGGCCGGCGTCGCCTTCACCGGGTCGACCGTCACCGCCCAGCGCATCAACCGGGCGCTTGCGAACCGGGACGGCCCCATCGCCACCCTGATCGCTGAGACCGGCGGCCAGAACGCCATGATCGTCGACTCGACGGCCTTGCCCGAACAGGTTGTCGACGACGTCATCGCGTCCGCGTTCCTCAGCGCCGGTCAGCGTTGCTCGGCCCTGCGGGTGCTGTGCCTGCAGGACGATATCGCCGACACCATGATCGCGATGATTACGGGCGCGATGGACACGCTTGTACTTGGTGATCCGTCGAAGCTCTCAAGCGACATCGGCCCGGTGATTTCGCAGGCCGCCGCCGACGGGCTGATGGCGCATATCGCGCGCATGCGGGAAACGGCGCGCATCCTGAAGGCGCTGCCGCTCGGCGAAGCGCATGCGCATGGCAGCTTTGTCGCACCGCACCTTATCGAAATCGGCAGCATCAAAGAGCTGACGCGCGAGGAATTCGGTCCGATCCTGCATGTGCTGCGCTACCCGGCCAGCGGGCTTGATGCGCTGCTCGCCGACATTCGCGCGACCGGCTACGGCCTGACGATGGGCGTGCACTCGCGGCTGGAGGGTACGGCGCGGCGTGTGTTCGCAGCCAGCCGCTGCGGCAACACCTACATCAACCGTTCCATGACCGGGGCTGTGGTCGGCGTGCAGCCGTTCGGTGGCGCTGGCCTTTCCGGCACCGGGCCGAAGGCGGGCGGCCCCTATTACCTCCATCGCTTCGCCAGCGAGCGCACCTACACGGTCAATGTCGCAGCAACCGGCGGCAACACCCAGCTGTTCACGATGAACGAGGGTTAGAGCAACGGGCTTTAACAGGCTCTTATCAACAATTTAGACCATGATTCACGTTTCAGATTGATTCAATCTGAAACGATCAAGGTCTAGAGGGCTCGCGCGGCAAAGGTATCGCAGGCGTTCGGATTTCCGTTCTGGTAGCCGGCCATGAACCAGCGCTGGCGCTGCGCCGCTGAACCATGGGTAAAGGCATCCGGCACCACACGGCCGGTTGCCTGCTTCTGCAACGTGTCGTCACCGACAGCGGCAGCCGCACCCATCGCTTCCTGCACGTCGCCGGCTTCCAGGAGGTTGCGCCCCTCGGCATGGTGTGCCCAGACGCCGGCATAGCAGTCCGCCTGCAGTTCCATGCGCACCTGCAGGACGTTGGCCGTGCGTTCGTCGGCACCCTGCTGCGCCTGCCGGACTTTCCCGGAGATGCCGGTCAGGGTCTGGACATGGTGGCCGACTTCGTGGGCGATGACGTAGGCGGCGGCAAAATCGCCCGGCGCGCCGAAGCGGCTTTGCAGTTCTTCGAGGAATGACAGATCCAGATACACCTTCCTGTCGCCGGGGCAGTAGAAGGGGCCGGCCGATGCCGCGCCCGGACCGCAGGCGGTCGGTGTCTGCGCCCGGTAGAGCACGAGGGTTGCGGGCTGGTAACTCGGCAGGATCTGACCCCAGACATCTTCCGTGTCCCCAGCACGCGGGAGGCGAATTCGACCTGCGGCTGCTCCGCCTGCGCGTCGACCGGGGTGCCGCGACGTCCTGCGACGCCGCGCCCTCCAGCCCGCTCAGCACCTGCAGCGGATTAACCCCAGCAGCATCGAGATCCCGATGATGACCACCAGCCCCAGCAGGCCGCCCTTGCCGCCGAGCGGCAGACCGGCCATGCGCCGACCCGGCTGGCCGCGCCGGTCCTCGATGTTGTCGCTTTGCCGTGCGTTGCGCCACTTCATCGCTCAGTCCCTCCCTGTTGGCGGCGGTGCAGGATCGTCAGTCCGCGTCGCGTGCGCCTCCATGAGCAGGTCGCGGCGCACGCGCACGGAGCGGGTGGCGATATACATCTCGATCAGGAACAGGGTGAGGCCAAGCGCCAAAAGGCTCATCGCCAGAATGAAGGCGACGGCGACCAGGCGCCCAGGTTGCTGCCGGTCAGGCCGGAGAGAAACAGCAGGGCGACCAGCACGCAGACGAACAGGGCAGAGGCCGTGCCCAGGCTGATGGCGCTGTGCGCCAGCGTCATGCGCCGGCTGAGCACCTGCAATTCCAGCCGCAGGTCCTCCGGCAGATGGCCATGATAGACCACCGCGCGCTCCTCCAGGATACGGGCGCGATCGATCACGCGGCCAAGCCGGACGCTCATGACGTTCAGCATCGATCCGATGCCGGCGAGCAGAAACACCGGCGCAATCGCCAATTGGATGATGTGCGCAAGGTCGACGGGGTTCGCGGTCATGAGGCGGCCTGCAGGAATTTCCTCCACGCTCTACCGCATCGCTCCCGCAGCAAACAGCCGGAAAAGCAACGCCGCCTGGGGAGCGGCTACGTAGGCAGGTGCGAAGCTTCTAGGTTTTGGTCACTCCGTGTATCCTAGGCCGTAAACTCATAAACTGGCTTGCGCGGACGGCAAGTGATTGATTCAAGGTTCGGGAAAGGAGCCTTGGATATGCGCCGTCGTTTTGACCTGACAGATTTCGAGTGGTCGGTGATTGAGCCGTTGCTTCCGAACAAGAGCCGTGGCGTGCCTCGGGTGGATGATCGGCGGGTCATCAACGGGATATTGTGGCGCTTTCGCACGGGCAGTCCCTGGGCTGATATTCCCGAGCGCTATGGGCCTTACACGACCTGTTACAACCGGTTCGTGCGCTGGCGCAAGGCGGGGTGTGGGATCGGCTTCTGGCGGCGGTTTCCCGGGCTTTCGACGGCGAACTGGTGATGATCGACAGTTCCTCGATCCGGGTCCACCAGCACGGTGCGACCCTAAAAGGGGACCCAAATCGCTGCATGGGACGTTCCCGGGGCGGTCTGACGACCAAGATCCACGCGCTGGTCGATGGCCGGGGATTACCGGTCGAGTTGCACCTCTCCGAAGGACAGGCGAGCGATTGCCAACAGGCCGATCCGCTGCTCGAGGTCGTGCCGGAAGGCAGCATTTTCCTCGCCGACAAGGCCTATGACAGCGACGCCATCCGCGACAAGGTCGAGGCGCGCGGCAGCTTCGCCAACATCCCGCCAAAGGCCAACCGCAAGAAGGGCTTCGCCTTCAGCTCCTTCCTCTACCGCTATCGCAACCTGATCGAGCGCTTCTTCGGAAAACTCAAGCACGCCAGAGGCTTGGCCACGCGATACGACAAACGCGCCGACAACTTCCTCGCCGCTGCCAAACTCTTCTCAACTCGCCTATGGATCGCAGCTAATGAGTCCACGGCCTAGGCCGTAAACTCATAAACTGGCTTGCGCGGACGGCAAGTGATTGATTCAAGGTTCGGGAAAGGAGCCTTGGATATGCGCCGTCGTTTTGACCTGACAGATTTCGAGTGGTCGGTGATTGAGCCGTTGCTTCCGAACAAGAGCCGTGGCGTGCCTCGGGTGGATGATCGGCGGGTCATCAACGGGATATTGTGGCGCTTTCGCACGGGCAGTCCCTGGGCTGATATTCCCGAGCGCTATGGGCCTTACACGACCTGTTACAACCGGTTCGTGCGCTGGCGCAAGGCGGGGGTGTGGGATCGGCTTCTGGCGGCGGTTTCCCGGGCTTTCGACGGCGAACTGGTGATGATCGACAGTTCCTCGATCCGGGTCCACCAGCACGGTGCGACCCTAAAAGGGGACCCAAATCGCTGCATGGGACGTTCCGGGGCGGTCTGACGACCAAGATCCACGCGCTGGTCGATGGCCGGGGATTACCGGTCGAGTTGCACCTCTCCGAAGGACAGGCGAGCGATTGCCAACAGGCCGATCCGCTGCTCGAGGTCGTGCCGGAAGGCAGCATTTTCCTCGCCGACAAGGCCTATGACAGCGACGCCATCCGCGACAAGGTCGAGGCGCGCGGCAGCTTCGCCAACATCCCGCCAAAGGCCAACCGCAAGAAGGGCTTCGCCTTCAGCTCCTTCCTCTACCGCTATCGCAACCTGATCGAGCGCTTCTTCGGAAAACTCAAGCACGCCAGAGGCTTGGCCACGCGATACGACAAACGCGCCGACAACTTCCTCGCCGCTGCCAAACTCTTCTCAACTCGCCTATGGATCGCAGCTAATGAGTCCACGGCCTAGTATCATAGCAAATAGAGTCTGATGACATTGGATGGGATCGTCATTCCGACCCTTACTGGAGTAGGCTATGTAAAGTCCACTCGTGGTGAACTCGGACAAAACCACGATCCGCTCACCACTTTCTCCAGATCTGGGTGAGCGGCACAGCTAAACACGCGATGGCGCACAAGTCAACATAAAGTCATCACGATGTAAAGTAAAATTCATTGTGTAGACTGTCTAATAAATATAGAACTTTCTATTTTCTCAAAGGCGTTTCTATAAACAGCAGCATCTTCTATGGGTGTATCTACTTGACTATTGAGGCCATATCCCTGCGATTTTCCTTCTGCAGATACGAAATTTAATCTGACTTTTGTGACTATTCCATTAAGTGATTCAATGAATGCGGAAACTCGTGTTGATTTATTTTTCGGCCAAATCCTAAAATGGATTATAAGTTAGATTGCTTGAGCTGGGACTTTTAGCAGTAATGAGACCAGTCTGCAAATCAGCAGCCTCAATTATATATCCAGTATCTTGCAGTACGCTAACCACAGAAGCAAATACTACTTCTTTTTTACCTCATATTCTCTCTGCTGTAACTGCTGTAACTGCAGTCCACTTAAAGTATTAGGCCTTACTGTATTAGTGGATTCGCACGCTATTAGAGGTGAAATAAAAAGTAAAATGCCTGCAATTTTTATTTTTTGTTCATTTTAAAGTCACATTCCGTCTCCCCTTGTTGGTCAAAATGAACTACTTCTACTTTTAAAGTCACTTACAATTTTGTTTTTGTCAAATTTTATAATCAGTGTCATTTCTCGAGTAGTCTGTTCAAAGCCTGATTTTGATTTTCCAATCCCTCCGCCAGTTCCACCGGCCAGCGGCTCACCAGCACCTCCAAAAAGGAGGCCTATTGAAAACGAAGAGTTATTCTGTTCTGAAACAGTAGCGTGTCTATTGTAAACCCACACTTCTTGTCCAGAACCATCTATGGTTGTTATATTAGGTGAACCAAATGTGTTGATAACATCAAGCTGGGTTGTTTCCCCAACCTTAAGTGTAATTTGAACTTGCCCATGAGTCAGATTATTTTTTGCTCCTCTGCAAAGGCTGGATTCATGGAAAAATTAAGTAAAAACGTGGCGATTATTATATTTTTTCATTTCTTGCCTCATGTTTGCCCATGCATCATCTGTATGGGTAGCTGTTATTTTTGCCCCAACGCGTAACTGTATAGGTTATTAATAAGATTTATCTTTTGCAAGCTGTCTATTGATCCAATGCTATTGAAAAATGTATAAATTTTTTTACCCAAATGCCATCAGTATGTAAATATGTTAGTCGGTCTCACCGGTTCGTAAAGGTTTGCGGCGTTTCTACTTCGCGCCACATGCAGGTTGGCCCAAGGCGCTCGCCAAGCCAGCTTGCGAGCGCCTTGCCTGCGTCAAGAAGGCATAATCTGGCAGCAGAGCGGATTCGTGTATCCGGGCTTGCGATCGTCAATGGCGCCTTGGCGAAGCACGTAGTCGAGAATTGATCGACGTGCGCGCCGGCACGATCAGTAACCGATGCAGTAACTTCGCCCGCGGCATGCTTTCCGAACCCAATGTAGCCTGAGGTCTCGAACCGCTTGATTTTAAGTATCAGCACATAAGTATGCGCTGTAATGAGGGTGCTCACGGGAAGCTTGCCGATCTCGGTCGCGAAAATACTATGGGCATCGACCTCGGCAAAGTCCTTGCCCAGGTAGCGGTGTGCTTCAAGCGGTGTGGCATCAAGCGGCGATAAACTGAGGCATGGCGCAAGGGGCGTGCGTTCTTCATCCTGCCCGGACGCTTCATGCGAAGTCGCAAGAAGCACTGCAGTGACGATTGCCGGCAGCCATGAAGCGGCCACTACAGTCCGCCCATCTGCCTGAGCAGGGCGGCGGCGGCATCGTCGAGCGGCATGACGGAGAGGCGGGACTGGCGGACCAGGCCGATATGGGCAAGGCGCGGCTCGGCCTTGATGGCGGCGAGCGAAACCGGGCGGGGCAGGGGCCGACCGCCCGCACGTCAACCAGGCCGGATTTCGGGTCGTCCGGGTCCGGGTAGTAGCTGCGGGTGACCCGCACCAGCCCGACGATCTCCTTGCCGACGTTGGAATGGTAGAAGAAGGCTTCGTCCCCACCTGCATCTGGCGCATGGTGCCCAGCGCCTGCGGGTTCCTGACGCCGCTCCAGGGCACGTCGCCGCCGGCGCACTGTTGCTCCCAGGACCAGGCGTCCGGCTCCGACTTCACCAGATAATAGGCCAACGCTTAACTCCCGGATTCAGCGACCCGACCGTTTTAGCGCCTGCGCCGGGCGTTGCAATCGGCAGCGCACCCCGTTACAGCCGGTCGTGTCGGGGAGTAGCGCAGCCTGGTAGCGCATCTGCTTTGGGAGCAGAGGGTCGCAGGTTCGAATCCTGTCTCCCCGACCATCCGCCCATCACCCGAGCGCGCCGAGCAGGAAAATGGCGACGATGAACAGGGTGATGGCGATCGGGGCCATGATCATGGTCACGTAGCCGGTGCGCCAGAGCGCGCCGAACCAGCCGAGCCGATAGGCCCCATCAACTGCGCATAGATGTGCACGACCGGTGCAAAAACAGCGCCAGCCACGCATTGTCGGGAATGGGCAGATAGTCGCCGAGTCGGTTCAGCAAGGTGGCAAGAATGAACAGGATGGACATGAAGGACAGCGAATACAGCGAAAACACCACGTGATCGTACAGGCGAAACCCACGCCGCCAGGCGAACATCAGCCAGATGAACGGCGCGGAGATCGGCACCAGCAGAAACGAGAATTTATAGGCGGTGTTCTGCAGCTTGTAGATCAGCAGGTCCGGGTTTTCCATCTTGTGTTTTATTTTATCGTCCCAGTGTGCGTTACCGGTTCTGACATTGAGCTTGCCCGCTTTCATCGATTTCTTCAGCAGATCGACAAGGTTTTCGTCGCTTCCGGCGTCGGTGATGTCGAGGCCGTCGATGCCGCTCTGTATGGCGCCTGCGCCGATCTTGTCGCCTGAGGCTTTGGCTTTCTCCAGCTCCCTCTGAAGGTCTGCGCGGGCCTGAGCCTTGTCCGCCGGACTCATGGGTTTTGCGCGACGCCATTTTGCACCCCCGCCACCGGATTGACCTCCGCCGGGCCGCCGGTGAAGGCGAACACGATGAACATGGTGAAGATGGTGAACAGGAACAGCGCCATCGGCGGCACATAGCGGGCGCGCTTGCCCTCGATATACTCGCGGGTCAGCCGGCCGGGTTGGAAGACGAGGCGCGGCAGGGTCTTCCAGGTCCGGCCGTCCAGATGGGCGATGCCGTGGATGAAGTCCTCGAACACCGCAAACGCGGTGCGGTGCAGATGTCCCGGCTGGCCGCAGGCATGGCAGTATTCCCCTGCAGCACGGTATCGCAGTTCTTGCAGGGTTCGCCTGCGTGACCCGCATGGTGGCCGCCGCCGCGCTCACGCGGATTAGGCCCGCCCGGCGCGAACGGCGGCGGCATGGTGGAGATATCAAAATCTGTCATGCCGCATCGTCCCTCTTGCCGCAGCCTTAGTTCAGGCTGGCAAGTTCTGCCCCATGGGCCGCCTTGCGGGCGAGGCACAGGTCGATCGATTCCAGCGTGCGCTCGAGTTCCAGCTTGCCGCCGCCGAGCTTGGCGATCCAGGCCGGGAAGAAGCTGGCGACGTCTGCCCGCTGCTCCGGCGTGCAGAAGCCCTGCGCGATCTCGATCAGGCGCGGCTGGCTGAACCCGGGCAGGCGGTCGAACATCACGCTGGCGTTCTCCTTGAACCAGGCCCAGGCTGCGCTGCGTGTCGCCGGCCCCTCGAACTGGCTGCCGATGATCGAGAGCGACTCCTGGAAGCGCAGGCGCTTGTCGAGTGCCAGAGCGCGCATTTCCGCAGCGAGCGCCAGGTCCTGCGTGTGGCCGAGCGCGAAGGCGGCATGGGCGCGCTCATAGCTGTCCTTGCCCTCGAGCAGCCGGGCGGCGAGCTGGCTGGCGAACGGCTTGCCGAGCGCCTTCACGCCAGCCGACCAGGCGGTGGCGCGGAAGCCGACATCCAGCGCATCGGCGTTGGCCAGCGAGGCTTGCGCGGCATCCGCCAGGGTTTTGGTGATGCCGTCGTCTTCAGCATCGAAAAACAGCCCGGCGACCAGCGTCTGGCGCAAGGCCTGCCGGTCGGCTGGTTCGCTGCGGTGCGCACCGGCACGGGGATCGAAGCCGAGCTTCGCCAGTTCCGGCTTCAGCATGCCGCCGATCCGGGCCTTCAGGGCGGCGGATGCCGCGCCAGAGAGCGTCTGGCGGTCCAGTTCGGCCAGGCTTCCCGGTAGCCAGAGCGCGGCGCGGCGCTCCTTGTGGCCGACCAGCGCCTGTGCAGCCGCGCCCAGCGCGTCGAACGTCGTCACGTTGGCGTCGAAGGCGGCCTGCAGGCTGTCGGCGAGCGCCAGGGCCTCGCGGTCCGGCAGTTGAACGCCGAGCGCCAGCAGTTTCGCCTGATCGTCGGCACCGAGCGCAAACCGATAGTAGCCCGCGCCGTCCGCATTCGGCATCACGGCCGCCTGCTCGAAGCCCGCAGGGACCGCGAGCGTCGCCTCAGTGCCGGTCATGATCGTGCAGGTCTTGGTCGATTGCGCGCCGGCGTAGAATTTGGCGCAGAACGGGATGACCCAGGTCTGGCCGGGCTGAATGGCCGAGCCGACCGGGCGGTACCGCGCCTGACGCAGGGTCAGTTGCTTGCCGTCGGCGCTGCGTGCGACGGTCACCAGTGGCACGCCTTCCTGCTCGATGAAGGATTTGAAAGCGCTCAGCACCTGCGGGTCGCCGGCGGCATCCGCCATGGCGGCGAAGAACTGGCTGGCAGTGGCGTTTCCATGCGCATGCGCGCGCAGATGCTTGCGCACGCCGGCCTGGAACTTCTCTGGCCCCATGTAGCTTTCGATCATCGCCAGCACGCCGGCGCTTTTCGTAGGTGATGCCGTCGAAGGTGCTGGCGATCTGGGTGTTGTCGGTGACTGGCTGGTAGATTGGCCGGCCGGCCTTGCGCGAGTCGATGCTCATTGCGCCCAGCGCATCCGCAGTCAGGCCGGTCGAGATGCCGAGGTCGGGTCGCCAGAGGTGGCTGGCCTTCACACCCATCCATTCGGCAAAACTCTCGTTCAGCCAGATGTCGGTCCACCAGGCCGGCGTCACCAGATCGCCGAACCAGTGGTGCGCCAGTTCGTGCGCGCTGACGATCCCGAACGACCGCTGCTGCTGGATCGGCGCGTTCGGGTTCAGCAGGATCAGGTTGTCGTTGTAAATGATGGCACCAGCGTTCTCCATCGCGCCGCCCATTTGCGGCGAGGCGATGATGTCCAGCTTTTCGTATGGGTAGGGATGCCGAAATAGTCCTCCAGCAGCGCCACATGCTTCGGCGTGTGCTGAAGGGCGTAGGCAAGGCGTGAGCCCTGGCCTTCGGTGGCGACGCCGCGGAACGGCACCGCCGTCTTGCGCACGGCGCTGGGGAATAGCTCCTCGACGATATCGAGCGGACCGACCGCCAGCGCCACGAGGTAGGTGGGCAGGGGCTTGGTCGGCGCGAAGCTGAAAAGGGTCATGCCGTGGTTCTGCGGCGTTGTCTTCGCCAGCGGCGCATTGGCGACCACCTTGTTGCCGGTCGGCGTGCTGACCGAGACGGTGAACGGCGTCTTGAAGCGCGGCTCATCGAAACTCGGGAACATGCGACGGCCGTCGATCGGCTCCATCTGGGTGAAGCCGTACCATTTGCCGGCGACCTCAGTGCGATAGAGGCCCTCCGCGCCTTCCCGGTACGGCGCGGTATAGGCGATGCGGATGGTTGCGGCCCCTGCCGCCGGCATGCTGGCGAGGTCGAGCCGGGCGACGCCGGTCACCGGCTCCGCCTCGGTGTAGCGCGCCTTGATGGTCTTGCCGCCCTGGGTGATCGTGGCCTCCGAAACCGACAGACCCAGGCCATGCAGCCAGATGAACGGCTGCGGCGTCTTGATGTCGACCGTGATGGTGGTCACGCCGCTGAACCGCTCCTGTGCTGGGTCGACGGTCAGAAACAGGTCGTAGCTGGCGGGCTGTACCGCATCCGATAGCTGGCCGCGCGGCACGGCCGGTTCCGCCGCCAGCGCAGCATTGGCGCAGCACAGCAGCAGGGCGGCTGGAATCAGACGGCGGATCATGGAAAACCTCATACTTTTGTGAGCGCGCGCATTCTGCTGCGACCAAGGCGCGCGGTCAACCGTATTATCTGCATATGACACTTGGGCTATGTGCTTACCTTCAAATGGTGATTTTTGATCACCAGCCGCACTGCCGGCCCTTGTTCTGCTTGTCGAGCCAGGTTTTCAGCGGTGCGAAGTAGGCGAGGATGGCGCTGCCGTCCATCTCGCGGGTACCGGTGAACGCTTCCAGCGCATCCGGCCACGGCTTGACGCGCCCAGCGCCAGCATGGCGTTCAGCTTCTCGCCGACCTGCTTGTTGCCATAGAAGGAACAGCGATGCAGCGGGCCGCTCCAGCCGGCCTGCTTGCAAGCGGCCTGATAGAATTGGAACTGCAGGATGCGGGCAAGATAGTAGCGCGCATAGGGCGTGTTGCCGGGGATGTGGAACTTGGCCGGGGTCGAAGTCCGCTTCCGAGCGTGGGGCCGGCGGCGTCACACCCATGTAGTTCAGCCGCAGGTCAGTCCAGGCCTTGTTGTAGGCGGTCGTCGGCGTCGAGCCGTCGAACACGCCCCAGCGCCATTTGTCGACCAGCAGGGTCCACGGCAGGCCCGGCACCTTCTCCATCGCCTGGCGCAGCAGCAGGCCGATGTCCTTGCTGGCGTCCGGCACCTTGGCGGGGTCGAGCAGGTCGATCTTCACGAGATAGTCCGGCGTGACGCTCAGCGCGATGAAATCGCCGATCGCCTCATGGAAGCCGTCGTTGGCACCGCCGAGGTAGAAATACGGCTGCTTGTTGTAGGCGCGCTGGTAGAAATTGTGGCCGAGTTCGTGGTGGATGGTGACGAAATCGGTCGCGTTGACCTTGGTGCACATCTTGATGCGCAGATCGTCCTTGTTGTCCACATTCCAGGCGGAGGCATGGCAGATCACTTCCCGGTCAGCGGGCTTGGTGATCTGCGAGCGCTGCCAGAAGGTCTCGGGCAGTGGCGAGAAGCCGAGCGAGGTGTAGAAGCCCTCGCCGATTTTCACCATCTTCACGGGATCATCGCCGCGCGCCTTCAGCAGTTCGCCGATGTCGTAGCCGATGTCGCCGGCCCCTTGCGGTGCCACCACATCGTAGATCGCGCCCCAGTCCTGCGCCCACATGTTGCCGAGCAGGTCGGCGCGGATCGGCCCGGTCTTGGGTTGCACGGCATCGCCGTACTTCTCGTTCAGCTTGGCCCGCGTGTAGCAGTGCAGCGCATTGTACAGCGGCTTTACCTGGCCCCAGGTACGGTCCAGCATGGCGGTGAAGGCGTCCGGCTGCATGTCGTAGCCCGCGCGCCACATCGCGCCGACGTCCTTGAAGCCGAGTTCCTTGGCACCCGTGTTGGCGATCTCGACCATGCGTGTGTAGTCCTGGCGCATGGGGCGCCGACCTGGTGCCAGCTGACCCACATCTCCTTGGTGAGTGCCGGATTGCGCGTGGTGCGCATCAGCGCTTCCAGATCGTTGCCGGAGGTTGGCTTGCCCTCGAAGGTGCCCTTGCCCTTGCCGTAGGTCGATTGCAGCCGCGTTGCGATTTCCGAGAGTTCCTGCGCGGCACCCGGCGTCGCAGGCGCGGGCAGGACGATCCCTTGCTTCATGATGTCGAGCTTGCGGCGCACGTCGTAGCTGAGGCCGGGGTCTTGTCGAACTTGGCAGCCTCCTTGGCCCAGCGCACGCTCATTTCGGTGCCCTCAGCGCCGACTTTGGCTGTGAGCCAGTCCGTGTCATCGATGATGTAGGTGGCGTTCACCCAGGCGATGCGGGCGGCATAGTCGCTGAAGGCGCTGGCTTCCTTTTCCACCTGGGTGACGAACGCCGCTGCGTCTTCGGCGCTCTGGGCCTGGGCGAGGTTCGACACACCGGCAAGCAGAGTTGCCGCCAGAAGGCTATACCGCACGCTGCGCATGAAATTGCTCCCGAGTTTCCGATTATTGCTTTCGAGTCGCATCGAAGCCCCGGATGGCGGCCCTGTCAACGTCCAAACGCCATATCCGTCACGCAATCAGGAAATCGCGGATCGCGCGGCCGAATTCCGGTTTGGAGATGACGTTCATGTGGTCGCCGGGGATGCGCAGCGCCTGTGCGTCCGGCAGTGCCGCCGCCAGCGCTTCGATGCTGCCGGTGTCGTGGTCGTCGCGCCCGGCGAGCACCAGCGTCGGCGCAGCGATGTCAGCGAGAGCCTCCAGCGGCGTATCGACGTGGCTGCCGATCGCGTGGCCGGCGGCGACTGCATCCGTGCCAGTCATTTGCTGAAAGCGGGCGACCAGTCGTTCCGGCGCGCCGGGCCGGGCGGTCGGCCCGTCGATGAGCGCCTGCTGGAACCAGCGGCTGCGTGCCCAGCCGTCGACGATGCCGGTGAGGCCCATGCCGGCGAGCACGACGCGGCGTGGACGCAGACCAAGCGTCAGGGCGCGCACGACGGTGCGCGCGCCGAGCGAATAGCCGGCAATGTCGAAACTTCCCGGTGCCTGCCTCAGATGTGCGACCAGCGCCAACAGGTCGCGCGCGAGCACATCAGGCGGATACCGGTCGGCCTCCTGCGGTGCCTCGGAACGGCCATGGCCGCGCAAGTCGGGCATCGCCAGCGTCAGGCCGGCTGCGCTCAGCAGTGCGGCCGTGCCGTAATCCTGCCAGTTGAGGCGCGCGGACGACAGGAAGCCGTGCACCAGGATCGTCGTGCGGCCCGGACCCGGCAGCCAGTCGTAGCGCAGGCATACCCCGTCGGGCGTATGGAACTCACGCGTCTCCATCGGATTTGCCGAACTGCGCCTCGAACGCCGCACGATCGCCAGCGGCCAGCAGGCGCGCCTGCTCCACCCAGCGGTCGCGCACGATGCGGCCGCGGAACTGGCCCAGCTTCATGTCGTATGTGAGAACGTCCAGATCGCTCCAGGCGGCGATCTGCTGGAAACTGGTGACGCCCAGCCCGTTCAGGAGATCACGCAGCTTCGGCCCTACGCCTTTCAGCAGGGTCAGGTCGTCGACCTCGCTGGGGTCGGATGCCGCCATGGGGCTGGGTAGTGGAGCCGCAATCGGCTCCGCGGCAGGGCGTGGAGCCGGCTCCGGGATGGTGGCCGGCGGTGTATCCGGCTCCTGCGGCCGGATGACATGCAGCCCGGCGGGGCGGCGGGCGGCAGGCTCGGCAGCGGGCGGCACCTTTCGCACGGGTTTAGACGGCGGCGCGGCTTGCGGCACCGGATACGCCTCCGGGAGCGGTGGTGCCTCATCTGCGTGCTCTTCCGCCTGTGTCGCCATGGCGCGTTCGGAATAGCGGGCCATCAGAAAGCCGGTCGCCACGCCGATCAGGAACGCCGGCAGCAACCACAGCCATATCTCGCCGAGCAGAAAGGTCATGAAAGCGTGTCCTTATTTGCTGAGAGGGTCGCTCTGCTGAACGATGGGATTGGTCTGCGGCTGCTGACGGATGACCGCGGCCGCGTTCGGATTGGCACTGACCAGGAACTGGACGCGCTCGTTGATACGGTCGGCGTTGGCGGCGCTCTGGCCGACCAGCGGCTGGCTGTTGCCATAGCCTACCGCGCGGATCTGCCGAGGCGGCACACCCCGCTGAACAAGATACTCGGCGAGGATACGCGCGCGCTGCATGGAAAGCTTCTGTGCAGCCTCGGCGTCGCGCGGCTGTGTCACGTGGGTGGCGACCAGCAGAACGACCGATGGGCATCCGACCGCCATGCCGGCGACGGCTTCCAGAAGCGGGTCTTTCTGCACGGCCAGCGTCGCGGTGCCGGGCAGGAAATCGATCCTCTGCCCGGACATGATGGCGTCCAGGCGCTTCTGGCACTGGATCACCTGGTCGGCAGCGGAAAAGCTTGGTGTGCGTTTGGAGGGATCATCGGAAGCCGCCGCGTTCGGATCGACAACCTCAAGCAAGGGTCGGGGCAGAAAATCCTCCGGCAGGCCGCTGCGAAAGCCGCGTGAGGCCTGCAATGCCGCGACCGGCTGCGCCGTGGTGCCGTTCAGGGTCGCGATCGTATCGCTCAGCTCGGCATAGCCGCTGTCGAGCTTCGCCAATTCTTCAAGACTGCGCTCGGCGGCGTTCGTCCAGTTCGCGGAGGGCGGCTTCTCGCGCAGTTTCATGATGTCGTTGACGGTCTTGCCGGGAAACAGCGTGCGCGCGCGGGCGATCAGGCGGTCGCGCGTCGGGGTGTCGGGCACGGTGCCGTCCAGGGTCAGCGTGCCGTCCTGGTATTTCGCGACCCAGTAATATGGCTTCTGCTCGATTGCCTTGGTCGGCACGATCACCGCCTTGGCAACGCCCGGCACCGCCTCGACCACGGTCTTGGCGCGATCCAGCACGGCCTGCGGCAGGTCGCCGGAGAGGCGGGCGACACGGTCACGCGGCGCATCCTTGGCGATGAAGCTGACTTCGACGTCCGCGACCTGCGCCTCCCGCAAGGCGCGGATCGAGTCTTCCGTCAGCCGGGCGGTGATCTGGTCCTGGTGGACGAGCAGCGCAGTCAGGCCGAGCATGGCGACTGCCGCCAGACCGATCAGAAATCGAATGAACTGCCCCATCCCTTACTCGCGTTCCTCTATTTTCCCGCAACTATAGTGGCTGCGCCGACCGGCGCAATGCGCGGCGGGTTTCCGGCGCAAGGCAGGGTCTCGTGTCGTTCTCGAATCTGAAATCCAACCGCGCCTGATATTGAGTGTAACGGATTTCAGGTTAAGGACACTAGCCGCGGTTGAGGAAGTTGTCGGCGATCGAGCAGGCGGCCGGCCCCAGAATCACGACGAACAGGGTCGGCAGAATGAACACGATCAAGGGGATGGTCATGATCGCGGGCAGGCGCGCGGCCTTCTCCTCGGCGCGCATGAGCCGCTCGTTGCGGAATTCTGCGGACAGCACCCGCAAGGAGGCCGCGAGTGGCGTGCCGTATTTTTCGGTCTGGATCAGCGTCGTCACCACGCCGCGCATGTCCTGCAGGTCGACGCGCTTGATGAGGTTCTCCAGCGCGGACCGGCGGTCGGGCAGAAAGCCGAGTTCGATTGCGGTCAGGCCGAATTCGTCCGCAAGCTCCGGGAATGCTATACCGAGTTCGCGCGCGATGCGCTGGAAGGCAGCGTCGATGGTCAGGCCGGCTTCGGCGCAGATCACCAGCAGATCGAGCGCGTCGGGCAGGCCCTTCTGGATCGCCTTGCTGCGTTTGACGACCTGGTTCTTCAGCAGGATGCTCGGCAGCTTGTAGCCGATGATGCAGGCACCGCAGACCGAGAGCGCCTTCATGGAGTCGGGCTTGTCGTGCAACATGCCCATGACGAACACCATGAACGCCCAGAAGCCGCCGGCAAGAAACGGAGCGATGAGGCTGACGAACAGGTAGGTCACCACCGAGTCCTTCGAGCGGTGGCCGGCCTGCGAGAGGCGGATCGCGGCGTTTTCGCCTGCTCGTCCTGAAGCACTTTGAGCTTGTTGAGGACCTGCCGCATCATGTCGGTGGTCTCGCTGCTCTGCGTCGTGGCGCTGCGCCGGCGTGGTGCCATGATGCCCGCGCGCAGCTGCTCGCGCCGCTCCTGCAGTGCCTTCACGCGGCCGCGCATCGGGTCGCGCACGGTCGTCGAGGCCCAGATCGCGGTCAGCAGGAACAGCACGGCGATGGCGCTGAGGCCCGTCGCCGCGTCGGCGGGCGAGAGACCAAGCATGCTTTCGAAACTATCCGCCATGACGCCCCGTCAAATCTCGAAGTTGACCATTTTCCACATCATGAACGCGCCGATGCTCATCCAGAGCAGGCCGACACCACCCGCGATCATCAGCCGCGTGTCGGTCGTGAACGGCGCGACATATTGCGGGTTCATGACGGAGATCAGGCCGAACACCACGAACGGCAGGCAGCCGACGATATAGGCCGACGCCTTGGCCTCAGACGACATGGCGGCGATCTTCAGCTTCATCTGCATGCGCTTGCGCAGCACTTCGCTGAGGTTGTTCAGCGTTTCCGCAAGGTTGCCCCAGTCTCGCGCTGGATGGCAAGCGCGATGACGAAGAACTGGAACTCCGGCACGTTGATCGAGCGCGCGGTCTCGCCCAGCGCCTGATCCAGGGTCTTGCCGATGCGGATTTTGTCCGCGACGGCGCGGAACTCGACGCCCACGGGGTCGGACATTTCCCGCCCAGCGATGCCGATCGCCTCAGAGATTGGCAAACCGGCGCGCAGGCCGCGCACCAGCAGGTCGATCGCATCCGGGAACATCTTGATGAACTTGGAGATCCGCCGGCCGATCATCATGCCGGTCACCATGTGCGGCAGGCCGACGCCGGTCAGAATGCCCAGCAGCAGCGCCAGGAAGATCGGCAGCTTGACGATGAATGCGAAGACCCCGGTCAAGACCAGGGTAATGCCGGCACAGACCTGCGCATATTTGCCGAGGCTGATCGTATACCCCGTACGCAGCAGCCGTGCCGCCAGTTCCGCCTTGCGCGGGATCAGCCCGCTCAGCGCCGAGTTGTCCTGCGGGCGCTGGGCCAGCAGCTTGCGCATCTGCGCGCGCGCCATCGCCGCCTGGGTGTTCTGGTGCTTGTCGCGCAGCCGCTCCAGTCGTGCCTGCAGGGTCTTGTTCGGGTTCGGGCCCAGCGCGAAGGTCAGGCCGGCAAGCAGCATCATCGCCGACAGGCCGCCGAGGAGCACGAGCAGGAGTTGTGGGTTCATCGCTGCCTCCTCACAGACATTCCATGACCGCGCGGCCAAGGCCGTAATATTCCGCCCGTTCGAAGAAGGCGGGGCGCAGACCGGAAGAAACGAAGTCGCCGACGAGCCTGCCGCTCTCGTCCTCGCCGGTATATTTGAACGTGTAGAGATCCTGCATCACGATCACATCGCCTTCCATGCCGACGATCTCGGAGATGTAGGTGACGCGCCGCACGCCGTCGCGCATCCGGCTGACTTGGACGATCATGTTGACGGCGCTTGCGATCTGCTCGCGGATGGCTTTTGGCGGCAGGTTGAGTCCGGCCATGTTGATCATGTTTTCCAGGCGGGTCAGCGCCTCGCGTGGGCGGTTGGCGTGCAGGGTGCCGAGCGAGCCGTCGTGCCCCGTATTCATGGCCTGCAGCAGGTCGACCGCCTCCGGCCCCGGACTTCCCCGAGGATGATGCGATCCGGCCGCATCCGCAGGGCGTTCTTCACCAGGTCGCGCATGGTGATCTCGCCGCGCCCTTCCAGGTTGGCGGGGCGGGTTTCCAGGCGCACGACGTGCGGCTGTTGCAGTTGCAGTTCCGCTGCGTCCTCGATGGTGACCACGCGCTCGCCCGGATCGATGTTGCGCGAGACCGCGTTCAGCATCGTGGTCTTCCCCGATCCGGTACCGCCGGAGATGACCATGTTCAGGCGGCAGCGTCCCGCGATCTGCAGCAGGCGGCACATCTTCGGGCTGATGTTGCCTTGTTCGGCCATCTTCTCCAGCGTGATCTTGCGCTTGGAGAATTTCCGGATCGAGATGGAGGTGCCGTCGATCGCAAGCGGCGGAATCACGACGTTGACCCGGCTGCCGTCCAGCAGGCGGGCGTCGCACAGCGGCTGGCTTTCATCGACGCGCCGCCCGATGGCCGCCACGATCCGCTGGGCGATGTTGAACAGATGCTGCTCGTCGCGGAAGCGGACGTCCGTCAGCTCCAGTTTGCCCTTGCGCTCGACGAAAATCTGGTTCGCGCCGTTGATCATGATGTCGGTGACCGCTTCGTCCGCCAGCAGCGGTTCAAGCGGGCCGAGGCCCAGCATGTCGTTGAGCAGCAGGCTGATCAGATCGCGCTGCTCGACGGTGTTGAGGTTCAGTTTTTCCTGGAGCAGCAGCTCGCCGACGATGTCCGATATCTGGTCCGCGACCTCGCCGCGGTCCATCTCGGCGATGACGGAGGCGTCGATGTGTTCGATCAGCAGCGGGTGAACGCGCTCCTTGGCCGCCAGCACGCTTTCGGAGCTGCTGGACGCCGATTTCGCGGTCTTGGCCGGTTTGACGACGATCGGATCGACTTCGATCCCGCCGACGAGATCGATGACGTCGTTGAGCAGCACGGTCACGACATCGCGGATTTCCGCCTCGCGGGCATCGATGGCGTTCGCCGCAGCGGTCTCCCTCGCCAGCTTGGTCAGTTCGTCGGTGACCTCGCCGCGACGGCGGATGCGCGTGGCCTCGGCCGGGAAGCGATCCGCCAGCAGCGGCTCGACCACCTCGTAGAGTTGATCGACGATTGCGCCGCTGGCAGGTGTGCCGTCATTAATTTCATCGAGCGCGGGCGCCGGATTGGTGACGATGCCTTCAGCGCCGATCGAGACCAGTGGCCGTCGTCCGCCAAGGGCGACGCCACCCAGCCCGCCGGGTGCGGGCTGAGCGGCATTTCGCCTCCCGAAGCCGACGGGGCGCATGCTCACGGTCTAGCTGCTCTTCTTGGGCTGGAGCATCTGGCGCGCCTTGGCGACAAGGTCCGCAAGCCCGGGCGCCTTCTTGGCCTTGCCCGGCGCGCCCTCGATTGAGCAGATCATGTCATAAAGCTGCTTCATCGCACCTGCGATCTTCGTGCCCTTTGCTGCGGCGACGATCGGTTTGCCCTGTTTTGCAGCGAGCGCCGCGGACTTGGGATCGTATGCGATGGCCAGGGCCAGCGGGCGCTCGATCGAGGCCTCGAAATCCTTGCGGGTGACTTCCAGATCGCTGCTTGCGCCGACGCGGTTGCCGACGATCCACAGGCGTGCATTCGGCGTGACCGACTGCAGGAAGCCAAGCAGACGGATGGTGTCCCGTGTTGCGGCCAGCGTCATATCCGTGACGATGACGACATCGGTCGCCTCCGCGATCAGGGTCGGGTTCTGGACCGCGATGCTGCGCGGCATGTCGACGACCAGCACGTCGTAAGCGGATTTCAGCTCTTCCTGCAGGTGCTGAAGCGCATTGCCGTCCGCCAGCAGCGGCATGGTCATCGGCGTCTCGGCGGACATGACGGCGAGGCGCTCGGAGATTTTCACGATCGCACGCTCGACGAACAGCGAGTCGACCCGCGCCGGGTTTTCCAGCGCATCGGTGAGCCCGCGCCCCGGTTCGACATCGAAGGCAAGGCGCCGACACCGAAGTGCAGATCGAGGTCGAGAATCGCCGTGCGCTCCTCGGCGTCCTCGGCGAACTGCCAGGCGAGCGAAGCGGCGATGCTGGAGGCGCCGAGGCCGCCGCGCGCCCGACCACATGGACGATGCGCTGGCGTTTTTCAGTGCTTTCGACTGCCTTGGGCGCATTGAAAGCGTTCTGCGCAACTGCAAAAGCATCGCGCAGGGTGTCCGGGTGCACCGGCTTCAGCAGGTAATCCTGGATGCCCGAGGCAAGCAGTTCGCGGTACAGCGTGACATCGTTGACGTCACCGAGCGCCAGCACGATGGTGCCGGGCTCGCACACCTCCGCAAGCCCGCCAATTTCGCCCAGCGGATCGTGACTGCCGGCAAGATCGACCAGCAGGATCTGCGGCGACGTCGTCATCGACAGCGATTGCACCGCATTCGCCAGGCCGCCAAGATACAGCTTCTCGGCCAGGTAGCCCATCTCGATCGCGACCGGCTTGACGGCGGCGACCGTCTCCGGATCGTTGAGAAAAGCCATGAATGGCTCGCGCTTCGCGGCGCTCATGGATCGTGACGCAGACCAGGGTGCATTCATGGCCTATAGCCCCGTTAGTTGTTGTTGCTCGTGGCGGTCGGGAGTTCCTTGTCGACCCCGGTCGGTTTGTGGTCGCGCCACACCTTCACTGCCTTGCTGATGATCTCGCCGTCCGGGCCACGATAGGTTTTGCCGACAACGAGATCGTTCGGGTCGGCGATCATGGCGTTGAGGTTGCTGACGGCCGCGCAGCCGAAGTTGCTGGAGGTATTCGTCGCCATGCCTTCACCGGCCTTGCGGTGCCAGTCCGGGCAGTTCGGGCGTTCGGCGGTCGCGCGCGAGACGACCAGGCGCACCATGCCCGGCTGCAGCGGCGGGCTGGTCGGCACGGCTGGGGTGTCGTCGATCAGCATGCCGAAGCGGGCGACCACGGCGGCAATGGCGGCGCGACGCTGGTCACGCCCGGACTCGACCGGATCGTCGATGTTCAGGCGGTCGCCGTATTGCACGTTCTGGGCACGCAGGAAGCCGTCGATGGCCGCGGCGTCGATCGGCCAAAGTGTCGCCGGGACCGAAACGCACATCATAGGCCAACTGCGAGACGCTCACCTGCGGCTTGAAGGTCGGCTCGAGCGTTGGGTTGCCGCAGGCGGCAAGGCCAAGCGCCAGCAGCAGGGGATACCATTTCGAACGCTGTGTCATGGGTCTCTCCTATTGCGCGGAAAAGCCGGGTGTGGCGGCGGGCGTCGCCGCTGCGGGCGGTGCAGCCTGCGGCGTGGCGGGCGCACTCTGCTCTGGCTTGGGACGGTTGGACTTGAAGTTGCGTCCCAGCAGCCAGCGCTCGATGTCGCTCGGCGCTTTCAGGCCATCGGTCGGCAGGCGGATATCCTTGGCGTTGACCGGGTGCACCAGATACGGCGTCACCACGATCACCAGTTCGGACTCGTTGCGGCGGAATCGGTCTGATTTGAACAGTGCGCCGATCACCGGCAGGTTGCCCAGCCCCGGCGTTTTGGTGACATCTTGGGTCGTGCCGTTGCGCAGCAGGCCGGCGATCATGAAGCTCTGGCCCGAGCCGAGTTCCACCGTGGTCTCGGCCCGGCGGGTGACGATGCCCGGCACGTCGAAGCCGTTGATCCGCACGGCACCGGCGGACGACAGCTCGCTCACTTCCGGCTTCACCTTCAGGCTGATGCGGTCACCCGCCAGCACCACCGGAATGAACGACAGACCAACCCCGTACGGCTTGAATTCGATCGAGATCGCGCCCTGTTCCTGCGCCACCGGGATCGGGAATTCGCCGCCGGCCAGGAAGCTGGCGAGCTCGCCGGACAAGGCGGTGAGGTTCGGTTCGGCGAGGATGGTGACCATGCCTTCCTGCGCCAGCGCGTCGAGCGCGCCCGCCGCATCGATGCCGAACAGCTTGCCGGCAAGGCCGATGGCGGTACGGCCGTCCGGTGGTACGATGAAGTTGAACGCGGTGCCGGGGTTCGCTGGATTGATGAACTGGCCAGTGCCGGGGTCGATCGGCAGGCTGATCGACCCGGCCGGCAGGCCGAAAAGCTCGATGCATCCGCCGTCGGCAGACTGTCAAGCGGCCGGTCCGCGATGTTCACGAAGTTGCGCCCGCGCGAGATATTGAAGATGAAACCGCCGGTTTTGTCGCGCGTGGCGGCGTTGAAGCCGACCTCTTTCAGGACATCGCGGCTGACTTCGGCGATCTTGACCTGCAGGTTGACCTGCATCGGTGTCACGGAGGTCAGGTTGTTGACGACCTTCTGCTTCTCGCCGACGAAATCCTGCACCAGGCGCGCGGCGTCCGCCACCATCTCCGGTGTGGCGACCGTGCCTTCGAGCACAACCAGGCCATTCAGCGTCTTCACCGCGATGTCGGTCTCCGGCATTGCGGTATCCAGCATCGTCTTGATCTGGTCGATGTTGTTGGCGACCTGGACGTCGGCGGCGTAGATCACCTGGTCGGCACCATCCACGGCGTACAGCGTCGTCGCGCCTTCCCGGTGCCGAACACATAGATCAGCCGCGAGGACTTGATCTGGATGTCTGCGACCTTGGGGTTGGCGATGAACACGTTGGCGGCCGCGCGGTCCAGCCGGAGCAGGACGCCCTTGTTGACGCCGATCGTCAGGTTGTTGCTGGCGTTCTGCACGGCGGGCGCGGCGGACAGTTGCGGGCCGACGCAGGCCAAGACCAGACCAAGCGCCAGGCCGGCGCGAATGAGTGCGAACTTGCGCATGATCAGCGCCCCTGCGGCGACTTGCGTGGTCTCGGCCCCGCGATTGACGATGATGCTTGGGCCGGACGGTTTTGGCGCGGACGCCGCTGGCGCAGGAGCCGCAGGAGCCGCCGAAACCGGGGCCGATCCGGCGTCGGAGTTCGTGCGGACGGCACTGGCGAATTTCGAGACCTCTTTGCCGAGGGTGTAGGTCTGTACATCGTCCCAGGGCATTTTCGGGTCACGCTTGATGCTTGCGGCGACCGGGGTCTTTGCTGGTTTGCCGGCTTTGTCGGTTGCAACGCGTGCGCTCGCGGCCAGCGCAACCGGGTCCGGCGCTGCCGCGTCGTGCGCCGCTGCTGCGACCGCCTGCTCCGGCAGCGAGCGCAGGCTGAGCGAGACCGAGCCGATCAACTGCATGACCGCGATCTTCTCGACGAGCTTCGGCGTCACCTCGAGGGTGACCGTGCGGCCGACCTTGGGCTGGTCTTCGCGATCGTTCACATCCTGGTCGATCGCCAGCACGCGGACGTTCTGCAGCACCGTCTCCGAGACCCGGATCTGGCCGCGGTCGCCCTGGTCGACCTGATGGGTCAGAACAAGGTCGACGCGGTCGCCTGGGAATACGAAGCCGGCGACGCCAGACGTATCCGAGATCGAAATGGTGATGGCGCGCATGCCGGGTTGCAGGGCGGCGGCCAGAAAGCCGCGCTCGCCCGGCCCGACCAGACCCGCTGACGGCACTGGCTGACCGGCGGCGATATCGGTGCGCGCAACCTTGCCGAAGATCTTGGTCTCATCCCTGGCGCGCCGTTAATCATGGTTTCGTCGATCGCGTTGTCCGGCCAGTGCTTCCAGGCGACGTGCGCGGCTTCGACAATCGTGCCGCGGGGCATGAGCTTGACTGCAACCAGTACCTGCTTTTCAGCCGGGGCCTGCTCGACCTGCTGGGGCGCTGCGGACTGCTGGATCATCAGGGACCGCGCCAGCATGGCGGTGAAGCCTGCAATGATAAGCGCGCCAACCAGAAGAATAAGACTACGCGGGTTCATATGGAAACGCACCTGCCAAGGGTGAATGAGCGCTAACTATGCCGCCAACACGTTAAGGATTGGTTCAACCAGAACGGCGATGCCGCCGGCGGCGATTGCCACCCCATAGGAACTTTGCGGGGGCTTGCGGGTTGAGCCGGGTCCGCACGATGACAGCAGCGGCGACGATGGCTCCAGTCAGCGCGGTCCAGTATGCGGCGTGGCCGAAGGCGCCCAGCGGCAGCCAGAGCGCCAGCGCTGCCATGAGTTTGACATCGCCGCCCCCATGACCCGCAGGGCGAAAAGCCCGGCCAGCACCGCGAAAACCGCGATTGACAGCCCCAGTTGCCTGGCGGCCAGCGGCAGCAGGGGTCGCCGGATGCAAGCGAAAGCAAAGCCAGTACAGCGGTGCCAGCAGCGCAATGCCCAGGCACAGGCGATTGGGGATGATGTAGCGGCGGACGTCGCCGACGGCCGCGACGAGCAGCAGCGCGCAGAGGGCGATCTCAAGAACAACCTGCCCGATCCGTGCAATTTCCGGTGTGACAGCATGCATCATGCACGGCACACTAGGGGCATGGTGAACAAAGCGTAAGGACGGATCCGCCTTGCAGGACGAAGTGTTACTCAGGCGAAGTCTGCCGCCCGGCGGTGCCCTGGAGCATCTGGACGCCGGCGGCACCCGCCTGCGTGTCTGCCGCTGGGAAGGGGCAACCCCTGGCGGTGGCACCATCATCCTGCTCAACGGGCGCGGCGATTTCATCGAGAAATATGCCGAGGCCTGCCACGCCATGGTGGCGTGGGGTCCAGCCCTCATAACTCTCGACTGGCGCGGGCAGGGACTCTCCGGCCGGCTGGCCGCGAACCCGACCGTCGGCCACGCGGACGACCTTGGCATGCTCGTCGCGGATTTGTCGATGCTGCTGGATCGGCTGGATTTACCGCGCCCGCTGCGCATCGTCGCGCATTCGATGGGCGGGCATCTGGCGCTGCGCCTGCTTCATGATCGCCCGGCCCTGGTCGAGCGGGCCGTCCTGCTCTCGCCGATGCTGCGGTTCCGTACGGCGCCAATCCCTGGATGCTGGCGCGGTGGATAGCATCCTGCGCGGTGGGGCTGGGGTTCGGTGCGCGTTTTGCTCCAGGGCAGGGGCCTTTGATGCCGCGGCCCGGACGCGCAGCGCACGTCTGCTCACGACCGATCCCGCGCGTCAGCTGGATGAAAGCTGGTGGGCGGCGCAGAACCCGGCGCTGGTGAGCGGAGGCGTGAGTTTCGGCTGGCTGCGGGCGGCGTTCCAATCGGTCGCGCTGCTGGAACGTTCCGGCTATCTGGAAGCGATCCGCACGCCGCTCATGGTTCTGGCGTCCGGTGATGATCGCATTGTCGACCTGAGCGCGACGCAGGCTGCCTGCGCGCGCCTCCCGCATGCAGCCATGCACATTATCGCCGGCGCGCAGCATGAACTGCTGCGCGAGCGCGACGCCCTGCGCATGGCGACGCTCCGCCAGATACGGGATTTTCTGCGCGCGCCTACCGCGCCTTGAGGGCGTCGCGGATTTCGCGCAGCAGCAGCACGTCTTCCGGCGGCGGCGGCGCGGCCTCGACGGGTGCGGGCGCACGCTTCATGCCGTTCACCGCCTTGACGATCAGAAAGACGATCCAGGCGAGGATCAGGAAATTGAACAGGATGGTGACGAAGCTGCCGATGCCGATGAAATTGACGCCCGCTTCCTTGTAGGCGGCGTAAGTCGCGGCGGTGCCGGCGGGGACCGCCGAGAGCGGGATCATGATATCGCTGAAATCGGGCTTGCCGACCAGCGAGGCGACGATCGGCATGATCAGATCGTTGACGACGGACTCGACGATCTTGCCGAAGGCTGCGCCAATAATCACGCCGACCGCCAGATCAAGCGCATTGCCCTTGATGGCGAACTCCCGAAACTCCTTGAGCATCCATTATCCCCGGTTTGCTTCCACACTGCTCACAAAAAGCTAACGCCTGCAACCCGGGCTGTAAACCTTACGCGGGCTTCAGCGTGAGCGCTGCTTCGCGCGCCAGCTGGTCCACCCGCTCGTTATCCGGGTCGCCGTCATGCCCGCGCACCCAGCGCCAGTCGATCTCGTGCGGCGCGCAGGCATCGAGCAGCGCTTCCCACAGATCGCGGTTTTTCACCGGCTTCTTGTCCGCGGTGCGCCAGTTGTTGCGTCGCCAGCCGTGGATCCACTTGGTGATGCCGTCGCGCACATAGGTACTGTCTGTCGAGAGCGTTACACGACAAGGGCGGTTGAGCGCGCGCAGGCCCTCGATGGCAGCTTGCAGCTCCATGCGATTGTTGGTGGTGTCCGGCGCGGCGCTGGCGAGCGTTTTTCCCGCCCGTCGCAGCGCAGCAGCACGCCCCAGCCGCCGGGACCTGGATTGCCAAGGCAAGCGCCGTCCGTAGCCATTTCGACCAGCGGCAAGGTCATGGGTGCGCCTGCCCGCTGGCGAAGGCCTGCAGGCGATTGAGGTAATCGCGTGGGTCCTTGCGGGTGACCAGCGCCGTCGGCGGCGTGTTGATCCAGTCGTAGGCGCGGGTGAGCAGGAAGCGCATGGCGGCACCGCGACACAGCACGGGCAGGGCGGCGGCTTCGGCAGGGAGAGGGCGCGCTGGCTGGAGTATGCGGCCATCAGCGCAGCCGCCTGCTCGGTATGGAACTGCACGCCGCGCGGATCAAAGCACCAGGCGTTGAGGCATATGGCAAGGTCGTAGGCGTATGCGTCGGTGGCGGCGAAATAGAAGTCGATGACGCCGCTGATCCGCGATCCGGCGAACAGGACGTTGTCGGGAAACAGATCGGCGTGGATCGGTCCTGCGGGCAGGTGGCGCGGCCAGTGCGCGGCCAGCCAGTCGAGCTCCTGGTCGACGATGGCGGTCAGGCCGGGAATGATCGCGTCCAGCCGCCCGGCGCACGAGTCCGCAAGCGGTCGCCAGGCGTCGAGCGACAGGGCGTTGGCGCGTGTCATGCCGAAACTGTCTCCTGCCTTGTGCATGGCGGCAAGGCAGGCACCGAGCGCCGCGCATTGGGCGGGCGTCGGCTCGGTTACGCAGATGCCGGTCAAAAATTCGATCAGGCAGGACGGTCGGCCGCACAGCGCTAGGACATGGTGTCCCTCCCGGCTGGCGATCGGGCGCGGCGCTGGCACGCCC
This sequence comes from Hankyongella ginsenosidimutans, assembly GCF_005144965.1. Taxonomy (GTDB): domain Bacteria; phylum Pseudomonadota; class Alphaproteobacteria; order Sphingomonadales; family Sphingomonadaceae; genus Hankyongella; species Hankyongella ginsenosidimutans. The sequence continues at coordinate 2,792,570 of NZ_CP039704.1, read as the reverse complement.
TCGGCCGCCAGATGCGCCATCAAGGCAAAAGAATGGCAGGTCGGACTCGGCGACCCGCCGCTCGTACAGGGTCAGGATGAAGCGGCCGGCAGTGGTCTCGACCAGGTAATTGCTGTTCTCAACGCCCTCGGCGATGCCTTTGGCGCTCGTTAGGTGCCGATGTCATAGTGCTGGAGGTGTACCTCCAGTTGCTCGGCGGAGACCTGCGTGTAGACAGCCATGGTGCTCAGGCGCTGAGCGCGCGCGGCAGCTTGAAGGTGACATCCTCGACCCGGGTCTGCACGGTCTCGATCGTGACATCGAAATGGGTGCGCAGCACGGTCAGCACATCCTCGACCAGCACTTCCGGCGCGGAGGCTCCGGCGGTCATGCCGACGGTCTCGACGCCCTCGAACCAGGCCATGTCGAGATCGGCGGCGGACTGGACCAGCCGGCTTGGCGCGCCGGCCCGTTCCGCTACCTCGACCAGGCGGACGGAATTCGAGGAATTGGGTGCGCCGATCACCAGCAGCAGGTCGCACCGCGGCGCGATCGCCTTCACGGCCTCCTGGCGATTGGTGGTGGCGTAGCAGATATCGTCGGCGCGCGGCGCTGCGATGTTCGGAAAGCGCGCCGCCAGCGCCGCGACGATATCCGCAGTGTCGTCGACTGATAGCGTGGTCTGGGTGATGTAGGCGAGGTCGGCGCCGTCCGGCGGCGCAACCTTTGCGACATCGTCCACCGTTTCGACCAGGCTTATCGCGCCCGGCTCCAGTTGGCCGAGCGTGCCAATCACCTCCGGGTGCCCGGCATGGCCGATCAGGAACAGATGCTTGCCGGTGCTGGACTGGCGTTCCGCCTCGCGGTGCACCTTCGAGACCAGTGGGCAGGTGGCGTCCACATAGATCATCTGCCGCCGCTCGGCCTCCGCCGGGATGTTCTTCGGCACGCCGTGGGCGGAAAAATCACCGGGCGATCCGAGGGAACCTCGTCCAGTTCGTCGACAAAAATCGCGCCCTTGGCCTCAAGGGTCTTAACCACATACCGGTTATGCACGATCTCGTGCCGCACATAGACGGGCGCGCCGAACCGCTCGAGCGAGAGTTCGACGATGCGAATGGCGCGATCAACACCGGCGCAGAAGCCGCGCGGGTTCGCGAGAATCACAGTAAGAGAGCGGGTCATCCCAGGCAGGATGTAGCGAGCCGCGACTGAATGGCAAGCGCCATATCGGCGCGGCCCTGCAAACGGCACCGCCTGGGTAAATACGCATTAACCGTCCGTCTTCACCAGAATGCTACATCCATCCCAGTATAGCTACAAACCTGCGGACATGGGCCGCACTCACCTGAGAAAGCCAGGAGTTTAGGAATGTACGCCTTGCTGCGCAGCAAAACACCGAAGTTTATCGTCGCGGTTTGCGCGCTTTGCATATTTGGCAGTCTGCCGGCGCATGCTGACGACTGGAGCAAGTCGGTCGTATCGCTGATCGGCAAGAATCAATCCTACCCGCGCTCGGCACAGGTCCGCAAGGAAGAGGGGTGACCAAGGTCTCCTCTCGATCGAGGCGGACGGCAAGATCTCGAACATCGAAGTAACCCAGAGCAGTGGCTCCGATATTCTTGATCGTGAATCCCAAAAATCTTCGAAAAGATTGGTAAGTTTCCGCCACCACCTGCCGGTGCAACCAAAATTGTCGTGCCGATTTCCTGGAAGCTCAGCTAAGTAATAGTAAAATGGCGTTTACCAGCACGGTTTACGCTTTGAAAACCGGTTAAACACTATTTTTAGCTCGCGGGTGCACTTTAGCGCGCCGAACCAGAAGAAGTTTTGGAGACAGATATGGGCAAGACATTTTTCAAATCACTGGCGATCGCGGCTCTACTCGCCGCGCCGATGGCAGCCCCGGCCTTTGCCGCCGAATGGGGCAAGGAAGTGCTGACCTTGATCGCCAAGAACCAGTCCTATCCACGCTCTGCGCAAGTGCGCAACGAGCAGGGCACCACCAAGATCCGCGTGCAGTTCGACGGTAGCGGCAAGGTGGTCGGCACCGAGATTATCGAGGGCAGCGGCTCCGACATTCTGGACCGCGAATCCCAGAAGATTTTCGAAAAGATTGGCACGCTGCCTGCTCCGCCGGCTGGCACGACCAAGCTGGTCGTCCCGATCGTCTGGCCTCAGCTAAGCGGCATCACACAGGCTTATCCCGCCGGCTGCCAGTCAGCCGGCGGGATTTGTTTTGTCCGGTAGAGTCGGCAGTCCCGTGAATCGGGTGGCCAACCTTGCGCTGGTCGGGCGTTCGCGCCATGACGTCTGATAACAGGTGGCAAGCCACCGCAGACGAGGATGACGACGTGAACAGATTTGGGCGGTACGGAGTGGCGGCGCTGGGATTGGTCGGGCTGGCGGCCTGCCAGGGCAATCCGTTGCAGATCACCCGCAGCTATTGCCCGGCCGTTTCCATCCTGCGCTATGCCGAGACGGCGACGCTTCTGAAGCCGGACGCAGCCGCTGGTACGGCTGATTCGCTGGATGTGACCGCCCAGTTCTCGCAGGCGACTGGCGAATGCAAGCCGGACAAGGGTAAATTGACCGTGCCGACCAGCGTGCGCGTCACCGCGGTGCGCCGCGACGCCGCCGCAGAGCGCACTGTCGAACTACCGCTGTTCGTGGCCGTGACGCGCAACAACGAGGCCGTGCTCTCGAAGCAGGTGATTCCCGTCCAGTTGCGTTTCGCCGCCGGATCAAGGCAGGCGCAGGCGAGCGCCAGCTATACGGCTGTCGTCGACGAGGCGGCGGCGCGCAAGGCGGCAGCGCCGCTGCAGGCGACCGCGCGCGACAACGATGGCAGGCGCATCGTCGAAGCGCGCGTCACCGCTGCTCCCTACGAGGTGGTCTGGGGCTTCCAGCTCAGCAATGCGGATGTCGCCTACAATCTGGCGAATTAGGCATTACGCACTTTCCTCGAACAGTTCGCGGCCGATCAGATACCGGCGGATTTCGCTGGTGCCAGCGCCGATCTCGTAAAGCTTGGCGTCGCGCAGCAGTCGGCCGGTTGGATACTCGTTGATGTAGCCGTTGCCGCCGAGCGCCTGGATCGCCTCCAGCGCCATCCAGGTGGCTTTTCCGCCGCGTAGAGAATGCATCCTGCCGCGTCCTTGCGGGTGGTCTCGCCGCGGTCGCAGGCCTGCGCCACCGCATAGACATAGGCGCGGCAGGCCGAGAAGGTGGTGTACATGTCGGCGAGCTTGCCCTGCATGAGCTGGAAGGTGCCGATCGGCTGGCCGAACTGCTGGCGCTCGTGGACGTAGGGCACCACGGTGTCGAGGCAGGCGGCCATGATGCCGAGCGGACCGGCAGCCAGCACCACGCGCTCGTAATCGAGGCCGGACATCAGCACGTTGACGCCGCGCCCTTCCTCGCCCAGCACATTCTCGAACGGCACTTCGCAATTCTCGAACACCAGTTCGCAGGTGTCCGATCCGCGCATGCCCAGCTTGTCGAGCTTCTGGGCGGTCGAGAAGCCGGCCATGTGCTTCTCGATCAGGAAGGCGGTGATGCCGCGCGGCCCGGCCTCCGGGTCGGTCTTGGCGTAAACCACCAGTGTGTCCGCGGTCGGGCCGTTGGTGATCCACATCTTGTTGCCGTTCAGCACATAACGGTCGTTATGCTTGTCCGCGCGCAGGCGCATCGACACCACATCGGACCCTGACCCCGGCTCCGACATGGCGAGCGCGCCGAGATGCTCACCCGAGATCAGCCCCGGCAGATACTTCGCTTTCTGCGCCGGCGTGCCCCAGCGGGCGATCTGGTTGATGCACAGGTTGGTGTGCGCGCCGTAGGACAGTCCGACCGAGGCGGACGCCCGGCTGATCTCCTCCATCACGATGCAATGGGCAAGATAGCCAAGGCCCGCCCCGCCATCGGCCTCCGAGACCGTCACGCCATGCAGGCCGAGCGCACCGAGCTTCGGCCAGAGGTCGCGCGGGAATTTATTGTCGCGGTCGATCTCGGCGGCGCGCGGCGCGATCTCGGCGGCAGCGAAATCCGCAACCGTCTGACGCAGCATGTCCAGAGTTTCCCCATGATCGAACCGCAGGGCGCTGAAGTTCATGTCGTTCTCCTGTTTTCCCAAGGTGCGGCGGACGGTAGGCCAAGGTCCATCGGCAGGCAAGCGACGCGGCTCGTCGCATGAGCTGGTACGCTTAAGTATTTATTCACCTGGTTTTGCGTAACGAATTCATGGGTGTGGGGATGCCCGATCGTATTGTTGCGTTGAGTGCCGCAGTTCCGCTGCGGCTGGGGAAGATCAATGATCGAGCGTTTTCGCTGGCCGCAAGATTCAAAATCGTCGTCCTGCTGGGATTGGCGCCTGTTGCGCTGCTGACGCAGTTGTTCGTCAGCCAGAGCCTCAAAGACATCCACTTCGCCGAACAGGAACGCATCGGCGTGACCTACCTGGAAGCCGCTTGGCCGGCGCACAGTCTGGCCAGTCTGGGCGAGCCGGCGGGCAGCGAGTCCGCACCGGCCGCGACGATTGCCGCGGCGGCGCGGGCTATCGACACCACCGCGGCGAAACTGGATGAAGCGCTTGAGAGCAAAGCGCAGTCCCAGGCTGTCGCGGCGGCATTCTCCGGCTGGCAGGGCGATGTCGCGCAGCGCAAGGCGGCGGGTGCGGCGGTGGACGCGTTGATCACCCGGATCGGCGATAAATCGAACCTGATTCTCGATCCCGACCTCGATAGCTTCTACGTGATGGATGTAGCGTTGCTGAAGCTGCCGCAGCTCATGCGTTCGGCGTCGCGCGTCAATCGCGCGGCCGGGTTTTGGGTACAGCGGCATCCGAGGAGCAGCGCCTGGAATTCTATTCAGCACTTGGCGCGCTGGAGGCTGATTACGCAGCGCTCAATGGCTCGATCGCTTCTGCCTATGACGGCAATCCCGACGGCAGCCTGAAGGCGGGCACCTGGCGCAAGGATATCGAGGCGTTCGGTCAGGCGTTCGGCCAATATCTTGCCGCCGCCAAGCGGGTGCAGGCAACGGGCGAGAGCGCCGATCTGCATAGCGCGCTGCAGGTTTATGCCGGCACGGCGGATTCGCTCTGGAAGACCACGGCACGCGAACTGGACCGGCTGCTCGCTTTGCGCATCGCCGGCTTTCAGTCCAGGCTCTACACCAACCTCGCGCTGGCGCTCGCCGGCGTGTTGCTGACAGTCTGGGTGTCCTTCCGTATCGGCGCGGTTATCAACGCATCGCTGTCGGCGCTGGTGTCGCGGCTTGGCCAGCTTTCGGAAGGCGACCTGACCAGCCCGGTCGCCTACACGCAGGACCGGCATGAGGTCGGTGCCATCGCTCGCGGTGTGCTGCTGTGCCGGGATAGCCTGGCCGCACAGAATGACCTGGAAGAAAGCCGAAGCCGAGCGGCAGGCGGCGCAGCAGCGCCTTGAGTCGACGATTGCCGAGGTCCGTGCCGAAAACCAGCGCCTGATGGACGCGGCCGCCGCTGAACAGGCGATCGCGCAGGAGCGGGAACGGGATACGATCCTGCGGCTGGTGCAGGAACTTGAAGAGTCGATCGGTTCGGCTGCGTCGTCGCTGAGCGCGTCGGCCGTGCAGCTGAATTCAGCCGCGGATGCGATGGCGCTCACGTCATCCTACACCCGTTCGGAAGCATGCGAGGCGACCAACGCCGCCATGGGCGCGGAAGACGGTGTCGCCAGCATCGCGCCGACCATCGGCGAACTGATGGGAGCGACGCAGGAAATCGCCCAGCAGGTGACACTGGCCGCTGAAGTCGCGAGCGATGCCGTCAACTGCGCGGCCGTCGCAGACAGGTGCGTGGATGGGCTGGTCGCATCGGCTGCGAAGATCGGCGAGATCGTCACCTTGATTGACGCTGTGGCGAGCCAGACCAACCTGCTGGCGCTCAACGCCACCATTGAGGCGGCGCGTGCCGGAGAAGCCGGCAAGGGCTTCGCTGTCGTCGCCTCGGAGGTCAAGGCGCTTGCCGGTCAGACCGCTGGGGCAACCCGGGACATCTCGGCGCAGATCGACGCGATCCGCGAGGCGACCAATCAGGCCGTCGTCTCGATCCGCGACATTATCGGCGCCGTCAACAAAGTGAGCGGCGCGTCCACCATGATCGCAGCCGCCATCGAGGAGCAGAGCGCTGCGATGGGCGAAATCAACCGCGCTGTCGAGCAGACTGTGGATGGCGCGCGGCAAGCGCGCACCAGGATCGCCACTGTCGACAACGCTGCGCTTGATACCCAGTCGGCCGCTACGCAGGTGATGACCGCCAGCCAGGAGGTCGGCACGCAGGCGCAGGCCCTGCGCGTGCAGCTGGATGCTTTCGTGTGCGGCCTGAAGCGGGCGCACGCCCAGCGAGCGTAAGTTTTACGCGTCCTGCGGAGCCGCCTCGATCTCGACCAGCAGGGTGCCGCCGGAAACCTGCGCGCCTTCTGCGGTATGCACGGCAGTCACCGTGCCGTCGACGGGCGCATCCAGCCGGTGCTCCATTTTCATCGCTTCCAGCACCAGCAGCCGGGCACCGCGCGAGACGCTCTGCCCCGGCTGAACGCCAAGCGACAACACGCGGCCCGGCATTGGCGCGCGGACGATACCATCGCCGCCATGCACCGATTCACTGTCGGTACCGGGCGGGCTGAGCAGAAACTGGAACATCTGCCCGCCCGAGCGCACCTCCACATGGCCGGGTGCGCACAGCACTGTGGCATGGATCAGGTCGCCGTCGAGGTCGGCGGAGAATTGCCGGTCGCCGGCCCAGCGGCCGCGCGCGCAGAGCGGCTTCTCCAAGCCATCGATGATCACGCCGGCGCCGTCGCTGGTCAACACAAGGGCGAAGCGCACGCCATCGGCGGCATAGAGGTCGATGCGGCGGCGACTCGGCAGGTTCAGTCGCCAGTCGCCCAGCGCCTCCCAGGGCGAGGATGCGGTGAGGCGCACTTTCGGGGTAGCGAGCGCCAGCGCCGCCAGCGCCGCCAGCCGTGGCGGTAAATCCGTTGCCGGGGCAAGGTCCGCCCGGTACCGCTCGATGAAACCAGTGTCGACATCGCCGGCGCGAAACGCCGGATGCCCGATCAGGCGGGCAAGGAAAGCGCGGTTGCTGCGCACGCCCTCAATCTCGGTCTCGTCCAGCGCGCCGATCAGCCGGTCGATCGCGGTCGCACGGTCCGGGCCATGGGCGATCAGCTTGGCGAGCATCGGGTCGTAGTGGATGCCGACCGTGCCGCCTTCCTCGATGCCACTGTCCACGCGCACGCCTGTACGGACGGCGGGCATGACCAGCCGGCTGAGCTTGCCGGTCGAGGGCAGAAAGCCGTTGTCGGGGTCTTCGGCATAGAGGCGCACCTCGACAGCCGTGCCGCGTTGCGGCACCTGATGCTGCAGCAGAGGCAGCGGCTCGCCGCGCGCGACCCGGATCTGCCATTCGACCAGATCCTGGCCGGTGATCATCTCGGTCACCGGGTGTTCGACCTGCAGGCGGGTGTTCATTTCCATGAAGTAGAACGGCGCGCCGTCCGCGCCCATGCCGTCCGCGACATCGACGATGAATTCCACCGTCCCCGCGCCGACATAGCCGATGGCGCGCGCCGCTGTGACCGCCGCTTCACCCATTGCCGTGCGCATGGCGTCCGGCAGGCCGGGGCAGGGGCTTCCTCGACCACCTTCTGGTGGCGGCGCTGCAGCGAACAATCCCGCTCGAACAGATGGATCGTGTTGCCATGGCTGTCGGCGAACACCTGCACTTCGACGTGGCGTGGCCGGGTGAGGTATTTCTCGATCAGGATGCCATCGTTGCCGAAGGCGCGCTCCGCTTCGCGCTTGGCGGCCAGCAGGGCGTCACTGAAGCCGCTGGCATCTTCCACCAGGCGCATACCCTTGCCGCCGCCGCCGGCGACCGCCTTGATGAGCATGGGGTATCCGATGGCCGACGCCGCCCGCGTCAACCGGTCGAGCGATTGGTCGTCGCCCTGGTAGCCCGGCACGATCGGCACGTTGGCCTGACGCATCAAGCGTTTGGCGGCATCCTTCAGGCCCATGGCGCGGATGGCGCTGGGCGGCGGCCCGATGAAGATCAGGCCGAAATCGGCGCAAGCCTGCGCGAAATCCGCGTTCTCCGACAGGAAGCCGTAGCCGGGGTGAACGGCGTCGGCACCCGTCTTGCGCGCGGCGTCGATCAGTCGGTCGACCAGAAGGTAGCTCTGGGCAGCGGGGGCGGGCCGATCAGCACGGCCTGGGTCGCCATGCGGACGTGGGGGCGTCCGCGTCGGCTTCGGAATAGACAGCGACCGTCTCCAGCCCCATGCGCTCGGCGGTGCGGATGATCCGGCAGGCGATCTCGCCCCGGTTGGCGATCAGGATTTTATGCATGGGTCATCCAGTCCGGCGGGCGTTTGCCGAGAAACGCCGCGATGCCTTCCTTGCCCTCGGCACTGGCGCGGCGGTGGGCAATGCGTTGTGAAGCATCCGCCTGCAGCTCGGGGCTGATCGCGCGGCCGGCGAAGTCCCGCACCAGCGCTTTGGCTTCAGTGATCGCACCCGGCGCGTTGGCCAGCAGCGTCTCGACCAGCGTCTCGACCCGCTGCTTCAGCGCCGCCTCATCATGCACAACCTCGTGCACAAGGCCGAAGCGGTGGGCGTCTTCGGCGGAGAAGCTCTCGGCGGTCAGGAAATAGCGCCGCGCCTGGCGTGCGCCGATCGCCTGCAGCACGAACGGGCTGATGGTCGCCGGAATCAGCCCGAGCTTGACTTCGACAGCCGGAAGGCGGCGCGCTCGGTGGCGATGGCGATGTCGGCGCAGGCGGCCAGCCCGACGCCGCCGCCATAGGCCGGGCCCTGCACTGCCGCGATCACCGGCTTGGGGCAGCGGTCTATGGTGTCGAGCATGGCCATCAGCGCGGTGGCATCGCGCAGGTTGTGCGCGTCGTCGTAGTGGGCCGCGCGCCGCATCCAGTCGAGGTCGGCACCGGCGCAGAAGCTCGCGCCATTCGACTGCAACACCACGACCCGCACCCGGCTCGAGGTGGCGATATCGGCGAAGGCGTCGGTCAGCGCGGCGATCAATTCCTCGTTGAAGGCGTTGTGCACGTCCGGGCGGTCGAGCGTCACATGCGCGACGCCGCGGTCGTCCTGTTGGTAGAGCAGCACGGTCATGGCGGCCTCCCTACATTCGGAACACGCCGTAGCGCGGCGGCGCGATCGGCGCGTTCATGGTGGCGGATAGCGACAGGCCCAGCACATCGCGGGTCGACGCCGGGTCGATCACGCCATCATCCCACAATCGGGCTGAGGCGTAAAACGGATGTCCCTCGGTTTCGTATTGCGCGCGGATCGGTGCCTTGAAGGCCTCTTCCTCCGCGCTGGTCCAGAGCCGCCGCGGGCCTCGATATTATCGCGCTTGACGGTCGCCAGCACGGTCGCCGCCTGCTCGCCGCCCATGACCGAGATACGGGCGTTCGGCCACATCCACAAGAAGCGCGGGCTGAATGCGCGTCCGCACATGCCGTAATTGCCGGCCCCGAACGAGCCGCCGATGATGACGGTGAGCTTGGGCACGCTGGAACAGGCGACGGCGGTGACCATCTTCGCGCCGTCCTTGGCGATGCCGTTGTTTTCATACTGGCGGCCGACCATGAAGCCGGTGATGTTCTGCAGGAACAGCAGCGGGATGCGCCGTTGGTTGCACAGTTCGATGAAGTGCGCGCCCTTCAGCGCCGACTCGCTGAACAGGATGCCGTTGTTGGCGACGATGCCGACCGGCCAGCCCCAGATGTGGGCAAAGCCGGTGACCAGAGTGGCGCCGTAGAGCGGCTTGAATTCGTCGAACACCGAACCATCGACCAGCCGGGCGATCACCTCGCGGACGTCGAACGGCTGGCGGGTGTCGGCGGGAATGATGCCGTAGAGATCCTGCGGGTCGAACAGCGGCTCGGCGACCGGCCGCTGCGCGATGGCCGGCTTGGGGCGGGGCAGGGTTGCGACCACCCGGCGGGCGATGTCGAGCGCATGCGCATCGTCTCGCGCCAGATGATCGACCACGCCGGAGGTGCGGGCGTGCACGGCACCGCCACCCAGGTCTTCCGCGCTGACGATCTCGCCTGTCGCCGCCTTCACCAGCGGTGGGCCACCAAGGAAGATGGTGCCTTGGTTCTCAACGATGATCGATCGTCCGACATCGCCGGCACATAGGCGCCGCCAGCCGTGCAACTGCCCATGACCACGGCGATCTGGGCGATGCCCTCGGCCGACAAGGTCGCCTGGTTGTAGAAGATGCGGCCGAAATGCTCCCGGTCCGGGAACACTTCATCCTGGTTCGGCAGGTTGGCGCCGCCGGAGTCGACAAGATAGACACAGGGCAGGCGGTTTTCGCGAGCGATCTCCTGTGCGCGCAGGTGCTTCTTGACGGTCAGCGGGTAATAGGTGCCGCCTTTGACGGTCGCATCGTTGCAGACGATGACGCAGGTCTGGCCGGCGATCTGGCCGAGGCCGGTGATGAGACCGGCGGCCGGCACGTCATCCTCGTAGACGCCGTTTGCGGCAAGCTGGGAGAATTCCAGAAACGCCGTGCCCGGGTCAAGCAGGCGCTCGACCCGGTCGCGCGGCAGCAGCTTGCCGCGCTCGACGTGCCGCGTGCGGGAAGCTTCGGGGCCCCTTGGGCGATGCGGGCGATCCGCTCCCGCAACGCATCCACCGCCGCCTGCATCGCGGCGGCGTTCTGCTGGAACTGCGGGTCGCTTTGGCTAACGCTATTGCCGATATGAGACATAATCCATCCCCGCATGCAGACTTAGACCCGCCTTTGCGGCCGGTCAACCGTACCTCTAGTGTCCCGAATCTGAAATCCGTTGCCCCAATATCAGGCGCGGTTGGATTTCAGATATGAGAAGGACACTAGGGTCAGGACTCATTAAGAATGAGGCCGTGGCGCTGGCGATTTTGGCGCGCAGGCAGGCGCGAGGGAGGCGAATATTGAACATATTCAACGACCGAGCAACAAACCTGCACGCCAAAAGCGCCGCGTCTGCGGATGGCGGCACGCGGGCGATCTGGTTCGTCGAAGCGCCTCACCGGGGCAAGCCCCGCTTTCGGCGCTTCTCCTGCCATCTCATCCCGCGTGCCGCCACCACGATCCTCGTTGTTAATGGGTCCTGACCCTTGCAGTTCTTCAGGAGATCAGGACCGCCGCGAAGGTAACCGCGGCCAGGGTGGCGGTCTCCGTCACCACGATCCCGGCGGAAACCAGCTCGGCGTCGTGACCGCCATGCACGGTCTTGAGGTAGTAACGCCAGCAGATGATCGCCGCAGGCGCCAGCAACATGGCTGGTTCCGCGATGCACGGCAACATGAGGAGGATCATCCAGCGCCCGGCGGTCGGCCAGTCCGCAGTCGGGCCGGTGTGCTCCCCGCCGCCCGTCGACAACGGCTTAAGCGAGGACATCCACATGATCGGACCAAAATGCGCCCAGGCCATGATGAGCGGCAGCCACCAGACCTTCTGGTTCAGCGCGATCAGCTCGAACAGCGCATATTGCGCCACCACCATGATCGCGACGCCGACGGTTGCGGCGCCGTTGACCGGCGGGTGCCGCCGCAGGCTTCCTTCAGGGTCGCATCCTGCCGGCTGATGACCATGGCCAAAGCCGACAGCAGCCGGCCTCCGGTCAGCAGCGCGCGCACGACCATGGCCATCAGCGCGGCGGCGACGAAATCGACGGAACTGAAGAAGGTGATAACGATCGCAAGCACGAGGCCGATTAGCGCCCCGACCACCGGGAACCATGCGGCGACGCCCGACTTCGGCTCCTGGTGATAGTCTACCGGCTGCCCGACCGGCAGGCGCGTCAGGTAGCGCACGGACTCCAGGAAGGTCCTCAGCATCGAAAGATATCCAGGCTCAGGCAGCCAACAGGGCTACTCAGTTCGATTTGCGCAAGTGACGGGCGCGGTCAAGATGGCGCTAGGGCGTAACGCCGCGAATTCGTGAAAAATCCGCGGTGTTACTGGCCCACGTCAGCGCGCGGTCCAGCCACCGTCCATGCTCAGTGCGGCACCTGTGGTGTTACGCCGGCGGCCGAGCAGAGAAACAGCACCAGTGCCGCCAGTTCCTCGGTTTTCACGAAGCGTTTGCTGGGCTGCGAGGCGAGGATGATATCCCGCACCACCTTGTCTTCGCTCATGTCGTTCGCCTTGGCCTGATCCTTGATCTGGCCGTCGACGAGCGGCGTGTGCACGAAGCCGGGGCAGATCGCATTGCAGGTGATCGCCGTTTCCGCCAGCTCCAGCGCCACGACCTTGGTCAGGCCGACCGCGCCGTGTTTGGCAGCGACATAGGCCGACTTGAAGGGCGATGCGACCAGGCCGTGCGCGGAGGCGATGTTGATGATCCGCCCCAGTTGCGCGCCTTCATGCCCGGCACGGCGGCCTTGATCGCGTGGAAGTTGGACGACAGGTTGATGGCGATGATCGCATCCCACTTCGCGTCCGGGAACTCCTCGATCGGCTTGACCGTCTGGATGCCAGCGTTGTTGACCAGGATGTCGACCGCGCCGAACGTCTTTTCCGCCTCGGCGATATAGGCGGCAACGGCCTCCCCTTCGACATGTCGGCGTCCGAGTAGGTCGCCTTGACGCGGTAATCCGACTCGATGCCGGCGCGGATCTTCTCAATCTCAGTGGCGTCGCCAAAGCCGTTGAGGGCGATGTTGCAGCCGGCGGCGGCAAGCGCGCGTGCAATCTCAAGGCCGATGCCGCTGGTCGAGCCCGTAATGGCGGCGACTTTTCCTTTCAACTGTGCGGGGTTCATGAGTTCCAAGGCGTTAAGAGCATCCGACATGATGGGTCTCCCTTCTGGGCGAGGTATCGATAACAGGCGCGGCGGGCGCAGCCGCGGAGATTTTCCCCGGATGTCTGATCGCGCAGGGTTAAGCCGGCTGCAAGATTATTCGGTGTAGGCTTGCGGCCAAGGAAAACGATGCTCACAGTACCCTCCGCGTCATGATCCGCTCCATGAGGGCCGGTACAAAAACGGGAAAAGGGCCAAAAGCCATGATCTATCAATATTACGACATCGGCCGTCGCGCGCTGGCCCAGGCGAGCCTTCTGGCCCGCGCCAGTTCTGCCGTACTGAGTCACCCGCTCAACCCGCTGGCCTACACGAATACCGGCAGCGTGGCGTCGGCGGCGCTGGATGTGTTCGCGCACTCGACTCATCCGTACGGCAAGCCCGAATTCGGCCTGGGGATGACGATGATCGACGGCAAGCCGGTGGCGATCACCGAAGAAATCGCCCTCGAGCGGCCGTTCGGCAATCTGCTGCACTTCCGGCGCGAAGTCGCGCGTCCTGACGATCCCAAGCTGCTGATCGTCGCACCCATGTCAGGACACTTCGCCACGCTGTTGCGCGGCACGGTCGAGCTGATGCTGCCGGACCACGACGTCTATATCACCGACTGGGCGGACGCGCGCATGGTGCCGCTCTGGGAAGGCTTGTTCGATCTCGACGACTACATTGATTACATCATGGCGTTTCTCGAGCATATCGGCCCGAATACGCACGTAATCGCCGTGTGCCAGCCTGCGGTGCCTAGTTTCGCGGCCACCGCCGTCATGAACGCGCAGGACCATCCGGCGGCGCCGGCGACCCTGACCATGATGGGCGGGCCGATCGATACCCGGGAAGGCGCGACCGAGGTCAACCATCTGGCTGAGAAGCGCCCGCTGGCCTGGTTCGAGAACAATGCGATCGCGACCGTCCCGGCCTATTATCCAGGCGCATTTCGCCGGGTCTATCCCGGCTTTCTGCAGCTTGCCGGCTTCATGAGCATGAACCTTGGCAACCACATGGTCAGCCACTGGAACATGTTCCAGCACCTGATCGCTGGCGACGATGAAAGCGCGGAAAGCACCAAGCGCTTCTATGAAGAATATCGCTCGGTCTGCGACATGACCGCCGAATTCTACCTGCAGACGGTGGAAGTGGTGTTCCAGCGTCATGCGCTGCCCAAGGGCGAATTCGAACACCGCGGTTCGCCGGTTGATCCCAGGGCGATTCGCCGCACGGCGCTGCTGGCGGTGGAGGGCGAGCGGGACGATATTTCGGGCGTTGGCCAGACCAGGGCGGCGCTGTCCCTTGCCGACACGCTGGATGCGGGCAAGAAACAATATTATCTTGCGGAAGGCGCAGGGCATTACGGCATCTTCAACGGCCGCCGCTGGCGCGATTACGTGGCGCCGACCGTCAAGGCGTTCATCCGCGCGCACCAACAGGGTTAAAGCGCGCTGGTCGCCCGCATGGGGCTTGACCGGACCCTGGGCTTGTGGTGCCAAGCGGGTAACGCAGGCTTCTCTGGGCGGCTGAACCATGAAAAGCTCGCAATCCGCGCTGGTATCGGCCTTGCTCTCCTGGTGCTTATGGTCGTCGGCGCGAGCTATGCGCTGCCGCGCATCGTGACCGTCGAACGCGCGGTGGTGGTCGGGCGCTCGCCGCCGATCCTCTACACCATGCTGGCCAGCAACCGCACCTATCGGCTCTGGGCCTGGTGGCCGGAGAAAAGTCCGCCCGAAGTCAGCTACGAAGCCGCTGATTACGGGGCCGGCGCGCGGCTGGTATGGCGGTCGGGAAAAGCCGGGGCTATCGCACCATCGTGGCGGTAACGCCAGGTCGGGCGGTGCAAGACGCGCTATCCTTCGACCGCCACGGCGAAGTCGCAAGCGACTATGCCCTCAGCCGCCACAAGAGCGGCGGAACCCAGGTGCTGTGGCGGATGCGCATCGATACCCGGTTCGATATCGTCAAGCGCTGGCGCGGCCTGCTCCTGCCCAAGACGATCGGCGCGCGGATGGACGAGGCGCTGGCGAAATTCAAGACGCTTGCTGAAATCATCCCCGATGCCGACATCGGCGATCTGGACATGCAGGTCGTGAGCGTCGCGGCGCGTTCGGTCGCCGCCGTCGCCTTGCCGCCGCCTGCGACCCTCGACCAGGACGAAGCGGCGCTGGTCGAGGCGATGGCCCGGGTCATGGCGTACCTAAACGAGCGTGGGCTGTATCCGGACAACGAGGGATATAAAATCGATGTGGACGCCAACACGCCAGCCGAGCAGTCGCTGGCAGGCGTTGCGATCCCGGACGGGATCGATCTGCCGGAGGGATCGGACATTGGCGCCGTGCGCACCTACAGCGGCCCGGCACTGCTGATCCGCGTGCGCGGCGGTGCCGACTCGATCCGTCGTGTGCGCCTGCGCGTCGGGTCCTTCATCCAGGCGGCGAACATGACGCAGGTCGCGCCCTCCTGGGAAGTGCGCAAGGCAGAGTTCGCGGAAATCTACATCCCGGTCAGCGGCACGCCGAAGGGTAGAGGCTGAGGCGATCACCCGCCGTAGACGGCGTCCGGATCGTAACTGGGCGCGTCGACGATGGTCAGCCGCGCGTCCGCCGCCGGGCCGCCGATCCCGACCACACGGTAAAAGCACGACGGATAACCGACATGGCATTGGCCGGGACCGTGCGCCTCGACATGCAGCACCACGGCGTCCTGGTCGCAGTCGATCCGCAGTTCGACGACCTTCTGCGTGTGGCCGGACGTCGCGCCCTTGTGCCAGAGCGCCTGGCGTGACCGCGACCAATAATGCGCCTCGCCCGTCTCTATCGTGCGCGCCAGCGCCTCCTGGTTCATGGCGGCGACCATCAGCACCCGGCCGCTGGCGGCATCGACGGCGACCGCCGTAATGAGGCCGCGCTCATCGAAACGCGGACTCAGCAGCGATCCGGTCTCGATCGCCGCCTTGTCCTCGATGTGGGCGAACGGCATCAGCCGCGGATCAGTTCAAGGAAGCGGCGCTCAAAGCGCTCTTCCCGGAACACGCCGGTGAAGCGGGTGGTGATGGTGGAAACATCCGGCTTGTGCACGCCGCGCATGGTCATGCACTGGTGTTTGGCGTCGATCAGGATCGCGACGCCGCGCGGCTGCAGCGCCTCTTCGATGGCGCGGGCGATCTGCGCGGTCATGGTCTCCTGTGTTTGCAGGCGCTTGGCAAAACCTCGACCGTGCGCGCCAGCTTGGAGATGCCGACGACGCGGCGGTCAGGCAGGTAGGCAAGGTGCGCCTTGCCAGGATCGGCACCATGTGGTGCTCGCAGTGGGACTCCAGCGCGATGTCGCGCAGCATGACGATATCGTCGTAGCCCTCCACCTCCTCGAAGGTTCGGGAGAGGATCGCCACCGGATCTTCGTCGTAGCCTGCGAAGAATTCCTCGTACGCCTTGGTGACGCGCCGTGGGGTGTCAACCAGCCCCTCGCGTTCCGGATTGTCGCCGGCCCAGCGGATCAGGGTGCGCACGGCTGCTTCGGCTTCCTGGCGGGTCGGCCGGGGAGCGGCAGGCGTATCGCCGTAGGCGGCAAGGGTTTTGGGGTCGCAGATGGCGTCCATATCGATTTTCCTCATCAGTCCCGCGACTGTCGCCAGCAGCGGGCAAGTTTTCATTTTACGCCATGATCCCGGACGCGGATTTCGTCCGTGCGCAGGAACAGGCAGAGAGCAGCGATAATCGCCGCGCGCAATGCTTAGACGAGGCCAAAGGCTGCCGGGGTTCGGCTGCGCCAGCCCATCCCGTCCCAAGCCCGGATCTTTGCGGAAAAACTGCGGCTTCCTGTTCGCCTCTGCTGCCAGATGGCTAACATAACACGCGAACGCTGATATTCCAGTAGGGGCGACGGTAGTGGGTTATTTTGAAATTTTGCCGCTCACCCTGAGCTGGACGAAGGGTTGAGCGGCTCGTGGTTCGTCAAGCTCACCACGAGCGGTTTATTCAAGATGACCTACTACCGGGGCGACAAGTTGCTTGCGCGCGGCTAAAGGGGTCGGCACATGACCGTTCGATGACATTTTGCGGAGCCAGCGCCCGACGATGACCGACGTTTCGGACCTCAACGATCCCTTGCCGCAACACCCGTTCGACGACGACCGTTTCCATGAGGAATGCGGGATTTTCGGGGTTTACAGCGCAGAGGGCGCGGCGGCGCTGACGGCGCTGGGGCTGCATGCCCTGCAGCACCGCGGGCAGGAAGCCGCCGGCATCACCAGCTTCGATGGTCGCCGCTTCCACACGCACCGCGCCCAGGGCCACATCAGCGGCAATTTCGACCGCTCGGACGTCATCAGCCAGCTACCGGGCACGACGGCCATCGGCCACACCCGCTACGCCACGACCGGCGGCACCGGCCTGCGCAACGTCCAGCCGCTGTTTGCGGAACTGGTGAGCGGCGGCTTCGCCATCGCCCATAACGGCAACATCACCAACGCCATGACCGTGCGCAAGCGGCTGGTGCGCAAGGGCGCGATCTTCCAGTCGACCAGCGACACGGAGATGATCGTCCATCTGATCGCGACCTCGCAGTACCGCACGCTGCTGGACCGGCTGATCGATGCGCTGAAGCAGGTGGAGGGGCGTACAGCCTGGTCTGCCTGACCGAGGAAGGCATGATCGGCGTGCGCGATCCGCTCGGGTTCCGGCCGCTGGTGCTCGGCCGGCTGAACGATGCGCCGATCCTCGCCAGCGAGACCTGTGCGCTGGATATCGTCGGCGCGACCTTCATCCGCTCGCTGGAGCCGGGGAAATCCTCATCATCAACGGCGACGGCATGCAGTCGATCAAGCCGTTCGTCCCGCAGGCGCCGCGTCCGTGCATTTTCGAGCAGGTGTACTTCTCGCGTCCCGACTCCATTGTCGACGATCTGAGCGTGTACGAAGTGCGCAAGCGGATCGGCGCGGAACTGGCGCGCGAAAGCGGCGTCGACGCCGATATGGTGGTGCCGGTGCCCGACTCCGGCACGCCGGCCGCGATCGGCTATGCGCAGGCCTCCGGTCTGCCGTTCGAGCTGGGCATCATCCGCTCGCATTATGTCGGCCGCACCTTCATCCAGCCCGGCGACCAGATCCGCCACCTGGGCGTGAAGCTGAAGCATAACGCCAACCGCGCGCAGATCGCCGGCAAGCGGCTGGTCCTGATCGACGACTCGATCGTGCGCGGCACCACCTCGGTCAAGATCGTGCAGATGCTGCGCGACGCCGGCGCCGGCGAAGTGCACATGCGCATCGCCAGCCCGCCGACCCGCAACCCGTGCTTCTACGGCGTGGACACGCCCGAGCGCTCCAAGCTCCTGGCCGCGCAGATGGACGTGGAGGCCATGCGCGCCTTCATCAAGGCAGACAGTCTGGCGTTCCTCAGCATCGATGGTCTGTACCGTGCGGCGGGCGCGTCTGTTGGGCGCATCGTTGACAGGCCGGCATATTGCGACGCCTGCTTCACCGGGGACTATCCGACGCCGCTCACCGACCGGGAGGGTCGCGGTGACGCCAGCCTGCTGCCGGATTTCGTATCATGACGCAAAACCGCTCAATGGGCCGCTGTCCGGTAAACTGGCTTTGGTGACCGGCGCCAGCGGCATCGGCGCTGCGACGGCGCTATGCTTGGCGCAGGCCGGCGCGCATGTCGTGCTGACGGCGCGCACGGAGGGCGGTCTGGCCGAAGTCGACGACCGTATCCATACGGCTGGCGGCACGGCAACGCTGGCACCGTTCGACCTGACCGACGGGGAGGCGGTGGACCGGCTGGCGGACGCCATCGGCCAGCGCTGGGGCCGGCTGGATATCCTGGTTCTCAATGCAGCGATGCTCGGGGCCTTGTCGCCGGTCGCCCATGTCGCGCCCAAGGACTTCGACAAGATCATGGCGCTGAACCTGACCGCCGGTTTCCGGGTGCTACGCGCCTGTGACCCTCTGCTGCGGCTTGCCCCGACCGGCCGGGTGCTCGCGCTGACGACGAGTGTCGCGCGCAGCCCGCGCGCCTACTGGGGCCGTACGCCGCCTCCAAGGCGGCGCTGGAGACCTTGATCGACTGCTACGCGGAGGAGGTGGGCAGCATCACGGGCATCCGCTGCGCCATCGTCGATCCCGGCGCGACCCGCACGGCCATGCGCGCCGAAGCCTATCCTGGCGAGGATCCAACCCGGCTGAAAGATCCGGAAGCCGTCGGACTCGCCATCCTCAATCTCCTGGTCGAGGATTTCGAGACCGGACGCCGGCTGCGCGTGGATACGCCGCGCTCTTGAAGCCAGGCCCGCAGGCCTCATCGCCGCCTCTCCTGAAGGCTGCACGCCGGGCATGATCCTGATCAATGCCGCCGGGTTCCAAAGTTGCTCTATAGATCTTTAAGTCTAAAGCGTTGTCTTCGTTATGTATATATGCACCCATGGATTCCAGCCTGCGCCGGGATGACGAAGCAGGGCTGTATCTTCGCGACTTTTCAACAGCCCGTTCGACCTTGATCGTTTCAGATTGAACTGATCTGAGGCATGAATCATGGTATGATTAATGAAAGGAGCCTGATCCACGAATTCGTACATTTGGGGTTCGCACCATGGCCGCTTCTCCCCTGCATCATTCCGGCGCCTGGGCGCTTGTGTTCGATGGCGGCCGCGCCATCCTGTTCGAGAACCGGGGCGGCGATCGAACGCCTGAGTTGCATATGGTCGCAACACTGGAGAACCCGGTACCGCCAACCCGGATGCTGGGCCGCGACCGTCCGGGCGCTTCGCCACTCCGACGGGTGGCAGGACGGCGGTCGAGAGCACCGACCACCATGATGCTGCGGAAGCAGCTTTCGTGCGCGCAGTAGCCGGACTGGTCGAGGGCAAGGCCGATGCCTTTACCCATCTTGTCGTGATCGCGCCGCCCCGGCTGCACCACCTGCTGAGCATGCATGCGCCGGCCGTCGCGACGCGCATCATTGCCTATCTCGCGCACGACTACACTGGCCATGGCGTCGAGGATATCACCCAGGGCTTCCTGCGCGCGCTGGATCAGCAACGCTCCCGATAATCGATCGCTCACGGAGGATGGCCTCAGCCGAGACACTGGGCGATGGCGGGCGACAGTCCAGGCGCTGGCGCACTGCGCGCGCCGGGTCCGGCGAGTGAGGCGACCAGCGGCGCGTCCCAGTTATAGATGTCGCTCAGGATGCGGATACTGCCGTCCGGCTGAACCTGCGCGGTTTCGTAGACCGTACGGACAATGGCCGGCGTGGCGAAGGACAGCGTGCGGGTGGCACCGGTGGCCAGCGCGTCATCCAGCCTGTCGGGCGTCCATTCGGGCGTCGGCAGCAGGCGCGCAGCCAAGGCCTTGACTGCCTGCACCCGCACGCAACCATTGCTGAGCGCGCGGGTCTGACGGTCGAACAGCGCCTTGTCCGGCGTATCGTGCAAATAGACATCCAGCCCGTTCGGCATGACGAACTTGAGCTGACCCAGCGCATTTTCGGCCCGGGTTTCTGGCGGATCCGCCCATTGTCGATCACATAGCCCATGCTGGCCGCAAACCGGGGATCGCGGCGCAGCTTCGGCCAGAGCTTTTCGCGTGCGATCCGGTCCGGCACGTTCCACCATGGGTTCAGGGTGATGCCGGGTGCCGCGACCTGCATCAGGGGTGTGGGGTGGGCCGGCTGGCCGACGATCACCGGGTGAACGGTGACCAGCGCGCCGGCCTCGTAGAACGTCAGTTCGTAGGCAGGGATATTGACCAGCAGCAGCCGGGCCGGGGTTCCGCGCGGCAGCCAGCGCCGGCGCTCCAGCGTCGCGGTCAGCGCCTGGCGGCGTGCCGGGTCGGTTTCTCCCGCCAATCCCCGCTGCAGGACTCCATAGGTCGCATCCTGTGGCGGCAGGGTGGCGTAAAGGCGGGGATCGCCAGGGCCGGGGACACTAAGGCATCGCGCAAAGGTTGGCGCAGCCGCACCTTGACTGCTTCCCGCGGCTCGGCGCCGTAAACTGCGGACCCTTGCCGTCCCACCGTCAGGTCGGCGGCGAGTTCCAGCGCCAGCGCCTCGATCGCGGCGCCTGTCGCGGGTGCGGGAATGGCGTAATGGCGCGGGTCCAGCCCATGCTCGGGCAACCGGTCGACCACGCCCTGCAACGCCGCGACAGCCTCAGGCCGCCAGGGCGTCACCGGCTGCGCCTCGATGGGCGTCGGCAGCGTTGCCGTTGCCAGCCACGCCAGCACCGCCAGGGCATGCCGCAGCGCCGGCCGGAATGGCTTGGCATGGCCGCCATGATCGGCCATGGTCATCGACGCCACGGTGTTCGAGGAAGCGCAGTATTGACCATGGATCGCCGCAGATTGCTCCTTACATTGGCCGCCACCAGCGTTACTGTGCCGGCTGCACGGGCGTCAACCGCCACCACGCCAAGCCCTGACGCACTGGCTGCCGCCGCAGCAGCCTTGACCCGCCATCGCGATCGCATCCCCTGCGGGACTGGCTGGCGGTGGTCGATCTGCGCCGCCCGTCCTCCCAGCCGCGCTTTCACCTCATCGAGCTGGCGACCGGCGTCATCGAGAGCTATCTGGTGGCACATGGCAGGGGATCGGACCCCGACAACAGCGGGCTGGCTATCCGTTTGTCGGATCGTCCGGGTTCCCTGGCTTCCTGCGCCGGCGCTTTGCAACTGGCGCCGCCTATCAGTCAGGCAGCAATGGCCCCGCCATGCTGCTGGAGGGACTGGACGACGGCAACCGCAACGCCCGGGAGCGGCAGATCATCGTTCACGCCGCACCCTATGTGGCGCCGGCTTGGATCGCCCGCCATGGCAAGCCGGGACGCAGTTGGGGCTGTTTCGTGCTGGACCCGGCGATCATCGAGTCCGTCCGTATGCGGATGAGCGGCGGCCGCCTGCTCTACGCTCACGCCTGATGCCTGCCCCCGGCGCGGTAACAGCAAAGCGATGCGCATGCCACCTGCAACCCTCGCCTGGATGATGCTGCTGGCGGCGGGTCTTATGGAGGTCGGCTGGGTGTATCTGATGAAGCTGACTGAAGGCTTCACCCGGCTCTGGCCGAGCGTTGCGTTTTTGCGGTCTCCTTTGCGTCCTTCTATCTGCTGTCGGCAGCGGTGAAGGTGCTGCCGATCGGCACCGCTTATGCGGTCTGGACGGGCATCGGTGCCGTCGGGGCGGCTTTGCTCGGCATTCTGCTCTACCACGAACCGGCCCATGCGCCGCGCCTGATCGCCATCGGCATGATCGTTGCGGGGATCGTGCTGCTGAAAGCCACAAGCCCTTAACGACCTTCTAGTGTCCCGAATCTGAAATCCATTGCACCCAATATCAGGTGAAGTTGGATTTCAGATCGAAAAGGACACTAGCAACTCTGTTTCTCGTGTCGTTTTAGAATCGAAGTTCGCGGGGTAGCCCTATATCATTGTGTGACGAACTTCGATTCCACGACACGAGAGCGCGATGACGTGCCGCCCGGCAGGGCCGGGCACCGGCGCATCAGGCCGGCGGCAGGGCGAAGGCATGCGGCAGCAGCCCCGAGATCGGCTCCACGACCACTTTCGTGCCGGCGGCGTTGGCGCTGATGACCTTGATGTCGACGCCGGAGACGGCGGCCGCCTCGGCGATCAGTTGACGGCAGCGGCCGCAAGGGCGCGTGACGTCCGCCTGCGGGTCCAGCGTATCGGCCGGGCCGCCGACGACCGCAATCGCTTCGCAGCGGAAGTCGCCGGCAGCCACAGCCGCCGTCAGCGCTGCCACCTCGGCGCAGATCGTCAGGCCGTAGGATGCATTCTCCATGTTCGCGCCGCGATATATGGCCCCGCCGAGCGTGCGCACCGCTGCCCCGACATGAAAACGGGAGTAGGGGCATAGGCGTTGTCGCGGGTCTTGATGCAGCCAGACGCAGGGCGTCATCGTTCGGGTCGATCGTCAAGGCGTTGCTCCTGCGGCGGCTCCGGTCTTGATCGGTGCCGGCTTGGCCGATGGTTGTTCCCGGAATACGGCGGCCGAGGCGAAGATGAAAGTCGCAGCCGCTGCAATGGTGAAAAACCGCACCATGCGCATCGAGCCGGTTCTGCGGGCGCATTCCTCGGCAAGGGCATTCGCCTCGAGCCAGAAGCCATGCGTGGGGTCCGCGCAGTTGGTGCGGTGCATATAGTCGAGAAAACCCCAGCGGATGCGGTAGATGCGCCAGGCGGCTGAGATCAGGCATACCATCGCGAGGACCAGCGGCAGGATGTAGAACGCCTTGGCGCCGCTGAACGTATCCCCGCCCGAGCGGGCAAGGAAAGCGGTGGCGGCGAGCACGAAGGAATTGGCGCTCAGCAACTGGTTGGTCTTGCTGTCGAGGATCGTCAGCATGTCGTAGAGCCACTTGAGGCACTTTCACGCAGCGCCTGCGGCACGTCTTCGCCAAAGGCATAGCGTTGGCCATCGTCCCTGACGCCGACCACCAGGTCGACGAGCGCCTGCAGGATCGGGTGGGCGGCCGGCTTCGTCATGACGTCTCCCCGGCTGCGCAACCCGCTTATTTTGCCGGGGCTTTCGCCTTGCGGCGGCGCTTGCCGGGCTGCCGGGCGGCGGCAGCTGGCGCGGCGCGGTCGGCACGATCTCGAACGTCAGCGCATCATCGCGCAGGTGCACGCGCACCTCGCCGCCCTTGACCAGCGACCCGAACAGCAGTTCGTCGGCCAGCGGCGTCTTGATCTGCTCCTGGATCAGCCTTGCCATCGGGCGCGCGCCGTATTGACGGTCGTAGCCGCGCGCGGTCAGCCAGGCCTTGGCGTCGTCGGTGAGCGCGATGTGCACCTGGCGCTCCGCCAGTTGCAGCTCCAGCTCGAGGATGAACTTGTCGACGACGCGGGCAACCACGTCCGTCGGCAAATATTCGAACGGCACTACCGCATCGAGACGGTTGCGGAACTCCGGCGAGAACATGCGCTTGATCGCTTCCTCGTCGTCGCCCTGGCGCTGGCTGCTGCCGAAGCCGATGGCCTCGCGCGCCATGTCGGCGGCGCCGGCATTGGTGGTCATCACCAGGATCACGTTGCGGAAGTCGACGGTCTTGCCGTGGTGATCCGTCAGTTTGCCGTTGTCCATCACCTGCAGCAGGATGTTGAACAGGTCGGGGTGCGCCTTCTCGATTTCGTCGAGCAGCAGCACGCTGTGCGGGTTCTGATCGACTGCATCGGTGAGCAGGCCGCCCTGATCGTAGCCGACATAGCCCGGCGGCGCGCCGATCAGGCGGCTGACCGAGTGGCGCTCCATATACTCCGACATATCGAAGCGGGTGAGCGGAATGCCCAGAATCTCCGCGAGCTGGCGGGTCACCTCGGTCTTGCCGACCCCGGTCGGGCCGGAGAACAGGTAGCAGCCGATCGGCTTGCGCGGATCGCGCAGGCCCGCGCGCGCCAGCTTGATCGCGGATGCCAGGGTGTCGATCGCCTTGTCCTGCCCGAACACGACGCGCTTCAGATCGGTCGCCAGGGTCTCAAGGGCGCGCTTGTCGTCGGACGATACCGATTTCGGCGGGATGCGGGCGATCTTGGCGACGACCGCCTCGACCTCCTTGACGCCGATCAGACGCTTGCGCTTGGGCGCGGGCACCAGCATCTGCGCGGCTCCGACCTCGTCGATCACGTCGATCGCCTTGTCCGGCAGCTTGCGGTCGTGAATGTAGCGCGCTGCCAGTTCGACCGCCGAGCGGATGGCCTCGGACGTATAGCGGACCTGGTGATGCTCCTCGTAGTAGGGCTTCAGGCCCTGCATGATCTTGATCGTGTCCTCGACCGACGGCTCGTTGACGTCGATCTTCTGGAAGCGGCGCAGCAGCGCGCGGTCCTTCTCGAAGTGGCTGCGGAACTCCTTGTAGGTCGTCGAGCCGATGCAGCGGATCGAGCCGCTGGAAAGCGCGGGCTTCAGCAGGTTGGAGGCATCCATCGCGCCGCCCGACGTCGCGCCGGCACCGATGACCGTGTGGATCTCGTCGATGAACAGCACCGCATGCGGGGTCGCCTCAAGCTCGGTGACCACTTGCTTCAGCCGCTCCTCGAAGTCGCCGCGGTAGCGGGTGCCTGCAAGCAGCGAGCCCATGTCCAGCGAAAAGATGACCGCCTTTTCCAGCACCTCCGGCACGTCTTTCTCGACGATGCGCCGGGCCAGGCCCTCGACGATCGCGGTCTTGCCGACGCCGGGGTCGCCGACGAACAGCGGGTTGTTCTTCGAACGGCGGCACAGAATCTGCACCGTGCGCTCGACCTCGCTGGTGCGGCCGATCAGCGGATCGATCTTGCCGGTGCGCGCCTTCTCGTTGAGGTTGACGCAGAACTGGCGCAGCGCCGAGTCGTTCTGGCGCTTCTTGCCGTTGTTCTGGGTGCGGCTCTGCTGCTCTTCGTCCTTGGCCTCCTCGTTCGCGCCGCGCACGGTGCGGCTTTCGGAGAGGCCCGGCTTGGCGATGCCGTGCGAGATGAAGGAAACGGCGTCCAGCCGGGTCATGTCCTGCTGCTGCAGGAAGTAGACCGCATGGCTCTCGCGCTCGGAGAACAGGGCGACCAGCACGTTGGCGCCGGTCACATCCTCGCGGCCGGACGACTGCACATGCAGGATCGCGCGCTGCACCACCCGCTGAAAGCCGGCGGTCGGGCTGGGGTCGACGCTGCTTTCCGCCTTCAGGGTCTCCAGCTCAGCGTCGATGTAGCCGGTGATGGTGCGCCCCAGCTCTTCCAGGTCGACGCCGCAGGCGCGCATCACGGCGCTGGCGTCGCTGTCGTCGATCAACGCCAGCAGCAGATGCTCCAGCGTGGCGTATTCGTGGCTGCGCTTGCCCGCCTCGCTCAGCGCACGGTGCAGGGTCTGTTCCAGTTGCTTCGAGAAAGCGGGCATAGTGGCTCCTTATCCAGAACTCGCCGCGTATCGATCCGAACGCCCCAGTACGCGTGAGGCTAGCACAAAGCTGCGCCAGGCAAAGCATGGCTTTCGTCTGCACATCGCATAACCATCTCGGGACGCCGTCGGTTGCATTCAAGGCATAGCCGGGTGAACGCAGGGTTACGGGCGCGGCGACGGTCGCCGGTCAGGCTTTTCCATGGTGCACTGCAAAGGGTGCTGGTTCTTGCGGGAATAGTCCATCACCTGCGTCACTTTCGTCTCGGCGACGTCGTAGGTGAAAATGCCGCAGATGCCGACGCCGCGCTGATGCACATGCATCATGACCCGCGTGGCATCCTCCATCGACATGCGGAAGAAACGCTGCAGGACGTGAACGACAAACTCCATCGGCGTGTAATCATCGTTCAGCATCAGAACCTTGTACATCGAAGGTTTGGCTGTCCGCGCGACCGTCTTGGTCGCGATTCCGGTCTGGCCGCCGTGGGAATCATGGTCGTCGTCGCCGGCGGAGAGCGCCGGCGGGCGCAGTTGTCGGGATGGGCGTGGATCAATCGCCAATCGGAGCCTGCCTTGTCTTGAGTGAACAGCGAAGCGATGCGCTTCTACCATTATATTGTATCCTGACGGTTACTCACAAGACGCCAGTCGCCGGGGTAGTGTCTCAGTTTGAAAAATCCCCGCTCACCCTGAGCTGGACGAAGGTTGAGCGGCTCGTGGTTCTGTCTGAGCTCACCACGAGCGGAGGTTTCAAACTGAGACACTACCGTCACGGGACAGGGGTGCTCAGGGCCATTTCGCCTCAGGCGGCAGGGACATGAGAATGGCCTCGACATTGCCGCCGGTCTTGAGTCCGAATAGGGTTCCGCGATCGTACACGAGGTTAAATTCCGCGTACAAGCCACGATACTGCAACTGGATTTCCCGCTCTTCCGGTGTCCAGGGTTCCGCCATGCGCGCACGCACTAGCGCGGGGTAGATCTCCAGGAAGGTCTGACCGACATCCTGCGTGAAGGCGAAGTCGGCTGTCCAGTCGCCGCTGTCCAGATAGTCGTAGAAGATGCCGCCGACTCCCGGGGCGGTTGCGGTGCTTGATGTAGAAATAGTCGTCGCACCAGGCTTTGAAGCGCGGGAAATAGGCCGGGTCGTGGCGGTTGCAGGCGGCCTCGAATGCGGCATGGAAGCGGGCGGTTTCCGCCTCGACCGGCAGCGGCGGGTTCAGGTCGGCACCGCCGCCGAACCAGGCGCGGGTCGTCACCAGGAAGCGCGTGTTCATGTGCACTGCCGGCACGCGCGGCGAACGCAGGTGCGCGACCAGTGAGATGCCGGTGGCGAAGAAGCCGGGGTCGTCTTCCGCGCCGGGGATGTTCTTGGCGAACTCCGGCGAGAATGTCCCTTCAACCGTCGAGATGTTGACGCCCACCTTCTCGAACACCCGGCCATGCATCAGCGACATCGTGCCGCCGCCGCCGGGCGCGCCGCTGTGGTCCGTGCGTTCCCAGGTTTTGCGGACGAACCGCCCAGGCACGCCCGGGGCGAAGTCGGCATCGTCCTCGATCGACTCGAACGCGGCGCAGATGGCATTGCGCAGCGACTCGAACCAGGTGGCGGCAGCCTGTTTGCGGCGGGCGAGTTCGTCGGGCGCGGGCAGGGGCGTAGGGGTCACGGTAGCTCCGGTATCTCAGGAAAGGCGGCAGTCTGACGCAGCGCCTCGCCCAGTACCATGGCGGCGGCGAC
This sequence comes from Hankyongella ginsenosidimutans, assembly GCF_005144965.1. Taxonomy (GTDB): domain Bacteria; phylum Pseudomonadota; class Alphaproteobacteria; order Sphingomonadales; family Sphingomonadaceae; genus Hankyongella; species Hankyongella ginsenosidimutans. The sequence continues at coordinate 2,765,127 of NZ_CP039704.1, read as the reverse complement.
CGCCACGTTCAAGGAGCGCAAGGGTGCCTTCAGCGGAATGCGCACCCGCAGGCTGGCGGCGTCGTGCAGCCAGGGCGGAGCGCCGGCAATTTCCTGCCCCAGCACCAGGGTGTCCAGCGGGGTGTAAAGGCCCTCAGAATATGGCGTATCGCCTTTGCTTGTAAGCAGGACCAGGCGTCGCCCGGCCTGTCGGCGGGCTGCGTCGAACGCGCAATAGTCAGCGTGCGCCGTCAAATCGACATGATCGAAGTAATCGAGCGCGGCCCGCCGTACCGCCTCGCGCGAAAACGCAAAGCCGCAGGGCTCGATGATGTCGACCGGCACGCCAAGGCAGGCACCCAGCCGCAGCAGCGTGCCGACATTGGGCGGCTGGTCCGGCTGAAACAGCGCGAGGCGGATCATTGGCCGCGTACCAGCGCAATCGCAGCCCGGATCTGCTGGCGCCGAGCAGCCACAGCACGCCGCAGTAGCACAGCGCCCCAGTCGCGATCAGCAGCGGCAGTTCGAGCGCCGCGGACAGCGCAAGCAGGGTGCGCATCAGGTGGATGCCGCCGATCATCGCCAGCCCGGCCGCCAGCGGGGCCGCCATGTCGGCCAGCGCCTGCCGCCGCCAGACGCCCAGCACCTTGAGGCCGATCCAGGCGATGATGAGGCCGGCCAGCGCCAGCCCGCGCCATAGACCCAGATCAGGGTCTCCAGCCCGAACTGCGCCCCGACGATCAGCGTGACCAGAGTCAAGCCCGCACGAATCAAGTTGCTCTGCACGCTGAGCTCAGGCCGTCCCAGGGCGTCGAACGGCGCGTTGAACAACAGCGACACCGTGAAGAACGGCGCGGCCAGCCCCAGCGCCCACAGCAGCGGCGGCAGCGCGCGCCATTGCGCGCCCAGCACCACGGTCGTGAATTCCGGAGCGACGGCCGCCAGCCCCACAGCGGCGCCACCATCACCGCCATGAACACGCCGAGCTTGCTGCGGAAGGCGCGGGCGATCAGCGCGCGATCCTCCTGGGCGCGGGCATAGGCAGGAAAGCGACCCGGTTGATGATCGGCATCAGCTTGGAGGCGGGCATGAACACCAGTTCGCTCGCGGTGCGGAACAGGCCGAGTGGCCCCGCGCCGAGCACCCGGCCGACCACGGCGACATCGAAATTGCTGGTCACCGTGTAGATCAGGGCCTGGGCGGTGATGGTCCGGCCGTAGCGCCAGTCCTCGCGCAGGCCATGCCAGCCAAAGCGCGGCCGCAGGTCTGCCGGGGCATAGCGCCAGAAGGCGATGGCCTTGATTACGCTGGCGATCACCATGCCGCCCGCCAGCGCCCAGTAGCCGGCGCCGGCCAGCGCCAGGCCGGCAGTGCCGATACCTTGCGCCAGGCTCGCGCCCAGCTCGACCAGCGCGACCGGGCGCATCGCCAGTTCTTTTCCAGCAGGGCCAGCGGAAACACGGTCCCGATGTTGACCGGCAAGGTCAACGCCACCAGCCAGACCACGGGGCCACCCGGGTATCGCCGAGGTAGAGACCAAGCGGCCAGGCGGCGAGCGCTGCGAACACGGTCAAACCCAGGGTCGCCAGCAGGAACGCGCCGAACAGCCGGTCCCGGTGCTCCGGCTCCATGTCCCGCCGGCGGATCAGCACGGCGCGAAAGCCGCTTTCCTGGAGGATTGCCAGGACGCTGATCAGGAGCAAGGCGGCAGCGACGACGCCATAGTCCGCGGGCGTCAACAGCCGGATCGTGACGATGGTGAGCGCCCAGGTGATGATCTGGCCGAGCAGGCGGCCGGCGGCCACCCAGCGAAGGGCGCTGATGAGGGCTGTGCGCATTCTTGCCTAATCAGGTTGTTCCGTTGCGCCCTTCTGCGTAGCGCCGCCGGGTTTGCAAAGTGTTTGTTTCGACCATTTTCCTGCCCCCGTTTGCGCTTGCGGCTAATTTGCCCATTGTCTCTGCGTGATGTGGGCGGTAATCGACGCTTCAATTCACCGTGCGTGCGCTTCGGCTCGACGAGAGGCCGCCGCAGGGTAGGACCAAGGACAGCAGTTGAGGAGTTCACGAGGAATGGCAAGCGGACAGGGTGCGGCGACGCCCCACGGCGGTCATGGGATGGACGAAGGCGTTCGACGCCGCGACTTCCTGCACATTGCGTCGGGTGCTTTCGTCGCGGTCGGCGGCGCAGTGGCGGCCTGGCCGTTCGTTCAGCAGATGAACCCGTCAGCGGACGTGCTGGCGCTGTCGACGATCGAAGTCGACCTCGCGCCTATCGAGCCGGGCCAGGCCATCAAGGTGAAATGGCAGGGCAAGCCGGTGTTCGTGCGTAACCGCACCGCCGACGAGCTGAAGGCGGTCGACGCTGTGGACGTCAAGTCCCTGCGCGACCCGCAAAGCGATGACCAGCGCGTAAAGCCGGAGCACAAGAACTGGCTGGTGACCATGGGCGTGTGCACCCACCTGGGCTGCGTGCCGCTGGGCGCCGCCGAAGGCGAGACGCGCGGTGAGTTCGGCGGCTACTTCTGCCCGTGCCACGGCTCGCACTACGACGCCTCGGGCCGCATCCGCAAAGGCCCGGCGCCGAAGAATCTGGAAGTGCCGGAATACGCCTTCCTGTCGCCAACCAGCATCAAGATCGGGTGACGAACATGGGCAAGCCCTGGGCTCAACAATATGTACCGAATACGGCGATCGAGCGCTGGCTGGACCAGCGCCTGCCGCTCGTCCGTTTCATGCACGATGCGGTCGGGGCGGGGTATCCGGTTCCGAAAAACCTGAACTACTTCTGGAACTTCGGCGTGCTCGCCGGCGTATTCCTGATGATCCAGATCGTGACCGGCGTGGTGCTCGCCATGCATTATTCGGCGAACGAAGCGGTTGCGTTCGGGTCAGTTGAACACATCATGCGTGATGTGAACTTCGGCTGGCTGATTCGCTATCTGCACATGAACGGCGCGTCGTTCTTCTTCATCGTCGTCTATGTGCACATCTTCCGCGGACTCTACTACGGCTCGTACAAGGCTCCGCGCGAGATGATCTGGATGCTGGGCGTGGTCATCATGCTGTTGATGATGGCGACCGCGTTCATGGGCTACGTGTTGCCGTGGGGCCAGATGAGCTTCTGGGGTGCTACGGTCATCACCGGGTTGTTCTCCGCGATCCCGGTGGTCGGCGAGAGCATCCAGACCCTGCTGCTCGGTGCGCCGTTCGTCGGCAACCCGGCGCTAAACAAGTTTTTCTCGCTGCACTTCCTGCTGCCGTTCGTCATCCTGGGCGTTGTGGTGCTGCACATCTGGGCGCTGCACATCCCGGGTCGAACAACCCGAAGGGCATCGACGTCAAAGGTCCGGCCGACACCGTGCCGTTCCACCCCTATTATACCGCGAAGGACCTGTTCGGCCTCGTCGTGGCGCTGATCTGCTACTGCGCCGTGGTGTTCTACATGCCGAACGCGCTCGGCCACCCGGACAACTACATCATGGCGGACTCGCTCTCCACGCCGGCACACATCGTGCCCGAGTGGTATTTCTGGCCGTTCTACGCGATCCTGCGCGCCTTCACTTACGACTTCCTCGGCATCCCGGCCAAGCTCTGGGGCGTGCTGGCGATGTTCGCATCGATCCTGCTGCTGTTCTTCCTGCCGTGGCTGGATAATTCGCCGGTGCGCTCAGCCAACTATCGGCCGATCTACCGCCAGCTCTTCTGGCTGTTTCTCCTCGACATTCTCATCCTCGGTGTCTGCGGTCAGGCCCCGGCGGAGGAACCGTGGGTGCGCATCAGCCAGTTGGCGGCCGCCTACTACTTCATCCACTTCCTGATCCTGGTGCCGCTGGTGGCGCGCATCGAGACGCCGAAACCGCTGCCCAAGAGCATCTCGGAACCCGTGCTGCCGAGCGGCGACGCCGCCCTGCAGCCGGCCGAATAAGCTGACGACGCTGGAGAACCCCTAATGCTTCGTTTGATATCCTTCGCCGTCGGCGCCATTCTCTCGCTGGCCGTACTGATCGCCGCGGCGCTGCCGCGCGACAAGGCCGAGCCAGACCCGCACGCGGCGCTGCACAAGCACCCCAAGCACGTCGAGTTCGCCCAGGACGGCATCTTCGGCAAGTTCGACCGTGCCCAGCTCCAGCGCGGTTATCAGGTCTATAAAGAGGTCTGCGCGGCCTGCCACAGCATGAACCTGGTCGCCTTCCGCAATCTGACCGCCCTCGGCTTCACGGAAGCGGAAGTGAAGGCGCTCGCCGCCCAGTCGGACGTGCCGACAATCGACGACAAAACCGGCGACGAGACAACCCGCAAGGCCGTCCCGGCCGACCATTTCCCGGCGCCGTTCCCGAACGATGCTGCCGCCAAGGCGGCCAACAATGGCAAGGCCCCGCCGGACCTGTCGCTGATCGCCAAGGCCCGCCATGGCGGCGCATCCTACCTCTACTCGATCCTGACTGGCTACGAAGACAAGCCGGCCGATGTCGAAATTGCCGAGACGGCGCACTACAACCCGTATTTCGCCGGACTTGCCATCGCGATGCCCGCGCCGCTGACCAGCGACGGGCAGGTGGAATACGCAGACGGCACCAAGGCGAGCATCGATCAGATGGCCAAGGACGTCTCGGCGTTCATGGAATGGGCCGCGGAACCGAAGCTGGAGGACCGCAAGCGCATGGGCCTTGGCGTGCTGATGTTCCTGCTCATCCTCTGCGTCATCACCTTCCGCAGCTACAAGAAAATCTGGGCGAACGTTAAGGGCCACTAACAGGCTGCTGAAAAGTGATTTCCTGCACTCCAAACGCACAGCCGTCACCCCGGCCCCTAACGGGGATAAACTCCGGCCGGGGTCCATGGCCAACACCTTATATTCGTTGTATATATATGCTCCCATGGATTCCGGACGTAGCCTGTCCTCGGACGGGCCTTTGGCCCGATCCGGGGCCGGAATGACGAAATGGAGCTGTATAATTCCACTTTTCAGCAGCCTGCTAAAGCATCTTTTCCCCTTCAATACGACGCTGCGCCCGATCCGGGGCCGGAATGACGAAGCAGGGCTGTATCTCCCGGCTTCTTCAGCAGACTGTTTACTGGAAAGAAGGACCCGCCGACAGCGAACCATCGGCGGGCCAGGCTTGGCGGTCCATCGCGTCACGGACGCTATGGAGACAGGATAATCCATACCAAGCATGGCGAATGCCAGGTACTTACCCTCTTGAATATCAATGGGTTAGAAAATTCCTCGGCACACTACTGTCCCAAATTCTGCATCAAAATGGGACATGCGGGACAAAAAACCATGGCGGAGCGTATCGCGCCATGGTCAAGGCTTGGGGAAGAGAGAAAGGCGTTACGCGGCAGGTAAGAGCTTTCGGGCCTGGGCTTGCTGCACCACGGCCTTCTGGAGTTTCTCGAAGGCACGCACCTCGATCTGGCGCACGCGTTCACGGCTGATGCCATAGACCTGCGCCAGATCCTCCAGCGTCGCCGGATCGTCCTGGAGGCGGCGGGCGTTCAGGATGTGGCGCTCGCGGTCGTTGAGCACCGACATCGCCTGGGCAAGCAGGGCGCCGCGCTGATCGCTTTCCTGGCGTTCCGCGACGATTTCGTCCTGGATCGGGCCGTCATCGGCCAGCCAGTCCTGCCATTCGCCGTCACCGTCTTCGCGCAGCGGCGTGTTGAGCGACGTGTCGCCGCCCATGGCCATGCGCCGGTTCATCGAGACGACGTCGTCTTCGGTCACATGCAGGTGCGTGGCGATCTTGCTGACCGTCTCGGGCTTCATGTCGCCGTCCTCGACCGCCTCGAGCTTGCTCTTCAGGCGGCGCAGGTTGAAAACAGCTTTTCTGCGCAGCGGTGGTGCCGATCTTCACCAGCGACCAGGAGCGCAGGATATATTCTTGGATCGCCGCCTTGATCCACCACATGGCATAGGTCGCGAGGCGGAAGCCGCGCTCCGGATCGAACTTCTTCACGCCCTGCATCAGGCCGATGTTGCCCTCGGCGATCAACTCGCTGACCGGCAGTCCATAGCCGCGATAGCCCATGGCGATCTTGGCGACGAGGCGCAAATGGCTGGTGACCAGGCGATGCGCGGCGTCGCGGTCGGCGTGTTCGCTCCAGCGCTTGGCGAGCATATATTCCTGCTCCGCCGAGAGCAGGGAAACTGGCGGATTTCCTGAAGATAGCGGTTGAGCGAGGCGTCGCTGGCCAGAACCGGGATCGTGCTTGCTGTCATACCAACCTCCTTCAGATGCTTACCGTATACATTGTGTAATAAGCCGCAACAACCGTATCAGTTCTAAACGTAGCGTTCTTCAATTGAGAACTTTATGTCTGCTGCGCCAGAGCGTGCAGCAGCGCCGTCATGTCGTGCGGCAGCGGGCTCTCGAAACGCATGGGCGCGCCGGTAACCGGATGCGCAAAGCCGAGCACGCCCGCATGCAGGGCCTGGCGGCGAAACGACAGCCGCTCCAGCACGATGCGCACGCCATCCAGACGGCCGGCGCGACCATAGACCGGGTCGCCCAGCAGCGCGTGGCCGATCGAGGCCATGTGCACACGTACCTGGTGGGTGCGGCCGGTCTCCAGCCGGCACTCGACCTGCGCCGCCGCGCGCCCGAAGCCGCGAATCAGTCGCCAGTGGGTCACCGCGTGTTTACCTTGGCCAGCGGGTACGATCGCCATCTTCTGCCGGTTCTGGCTGGAGCGGGCGAGGTTCCCCTCGATGCGGCCGGACGCCGCACCCGGCAGCCCGCCGACCAGCGCTGTGTAAACCCGCTCGACCGTGTGCGCTGCAAACTGCCGCGACAGTCTTTCGTGCGCGGGGTCGGTCTTGGCGACGACCAGCAGGCCGGACGTATCCTTGTCGATCCGATGCACGATACCGGGCCGCGCCACCCGCCGATGCCGGACAGGCGACCGGCGCAGTGGTGCAGAAGGGCGTTGACCAGCGTGCCGTCGAGATTGCCGCAGGCCGGATGCACCACCAGCCCGGCCGGCTTGTCGACCACAAGCAGATGTTCGTCCTCATACGGGATCGCGAGCGGGATATCCTGCGCGATCGCCTCTGCCGGCTGCGGCGGCGGCACCTCGACGCCGTAGACCTCGCCGAGTCGCACTTTACGGGCCGGATCGCGCGCCGGCGCGCCGTTCAGGCTGACCATGCCGCTGGAAATCAGCGCTTTCAGCCGCTCCCGGCTGTGCTGGGGCAGGCCGTGGGCCAGGGCGCGATCGAGGCGCCAGCCCAGCGTCTCGGTCGTGATCGGAACCTCAGCAAGGGCTTGATTGTCGGGAGTGTCGGCGGGCATGAACAGGTCCGGTAGAAGGTTGGACGATTGTCAGCCGCCCCGCCCAGACTTGGGAAGCTGCCCATGCAGATTCAACTGCGCAACGACCATCGGGAGCTCTTGTTCCTGTTTGCCGCCGCTGCCCACCCGCACGAGAGTTGCGGTCTTCTGCTCGGGCAGGGCACCACCATCGAGGCGATTGTGCCGGCGGACAATGTCGCAACCGACCCTGCGCGCAGCTTCGAGATCGATCCGAAGGCCTTGTTCGCGGTGCAGCGGCGCACGCGGGGCGGTGGGCTGCCGATCCTGGGGTATTTCCATTCGCACCCGAGCGGAGACTGCACGTTTTCGGCGCGCGATCTGGCCGGCGTATCCAGGGCGGGCGAAATCTGGCTTCTTGTCGCGCGCGCGTCATTAACGGCCTGTAGAACAGTGGTGCACGGCGATGGATTCAGGTTTGAATCGATTGGGATTTCAGTTGTAGCTTAGCAGCCAAGATGTTGCGTGGAGGGCAGGAATGGCGCGTGGCGAAGTGCGCTGGTTCAGCAAGGCCAAAGGTTTCGGGTTCATCCGTCCGGAATATGGCCCCAAGGACGTCTTCGTGCATGCGTCGGCCGTGCGCCGCGCTGGCCTGTCGACGCTGCTGGCAGGACAGCGCCTGGAGTTCGAACTGACCCAGATGCGCGACGGCCGTGTCGCAGCGCTTGGCCTGCTGCCACTGGATGGCGACTCGGGCGAGACGGCTGTCGCCTAGAGCCTGGTCGCTTCAGGGCGCGTCTCGAGAGCCTGTAGCTCTTCCAGGGCCTCGCGCACGCCTGCCGACTCGACCGTCGCGGCGAATGCGGCATAGCGGGCTGGAAAGCGCAGCAGCGCCGCCCGCACGCGCGCCTGATCGGCGGCGATCCACTGCTCGGCATCATGCAGGCAAGCGCTCTCGCGTCCGTCGAGACGCTGGCGCTCGACGATCTGGCTGAGGATCGCGATGCGGGTCGCCAGGTCCTGGAACTGACCCAGCCAATCCTGCAGGTCGCGCATTTCGGCGCCGAGCGCGCGCCGCCATGGCGTCTGCTTGTGCGCCTTCAGCAGGTCGCAACAATAGCGCAGCTTGCGGACCCCCTGCGGAATGCGTGCGCCGCGACGATGTCCTCTGCGCGCCCGGCCACGCGACCGACCGTGCTGCCGCACGCGAGCGCCTGGTCCAGCATGCGTAGCGCGCGCGGCGGCGGCTTCCAGCAGGGGCGGTTCGGCGAGGATCAGCCGCGACTCCACCTGTGCCAGCCGGAGCCGGAGGCGCACCAGATGCGGCCCGCGCAGCCCGAGCGCCGCCTGCTGCAAGGCAGCCCCATGGGCCAGTTGCAGCGTGCGGGCGAGCCAAGGCGAGGGTGTGGCGGGCAGGTTGGCACGCACGATGGCGATATCGCGCGGCTGGCCAAGCAGGCGGCCGAGCCAGCGCAGATCAGTGAGCAAACGCGCCACCGTCTTGCGGCCAAGCAGCGCTGCTCCGCCAACCCCGAGGATCACCCGCAGCTTGCGGGTCGCGACGCGCGTCGTACGGCCATAGTCGGCGTCCTCGCCACGGACGAGTGCGGGAAGCCGATCCTCAAGGGTGCGATCGAGGCGGTGGACGGCCCGCGCCAGCGCCGCCGAGACGGTGGCGGGCGCGTCCGGCGCGTTCACGCAGCCGTGGCGGCCGGCTTGGCGACCAGTGCGGCATGGGCATAGGCGCGGGTGATGGCCGGGCGCTCCTTCAGCCGCTGGACCCAGGCCTGGACGGCGGTGAAAGCGTCCGTGCTGTGCTTGATCTTGTGCAGGCTCTTGATCCACGGGAAGATCGCCATGTCGGCGATCGAATAGTCGCCTGCAACATAGTCCCGCGTGCTGAGTTGCTGATCGAGCACGCTCAGCAGCCGGTCGGCTTCCTGGGTGTAGCGCTCGACGGCATAGGGGATATGTTCCGGCGCATGGGCGATGAAGTGGAAAGCCTGGCCGAACATCGGCCCCACCCCGGACATCTGCCAGAACAGCCAGGACAGCACCTCGGCGCGCGCGCGGCGCGGTCGGCAGGAACCGCCCGGTCTTCTCGGCAAGATAGGTCATGATCGCGCCCGACTCGAACAGGGCGATCGGCGCGCCGCCGTCCGCCGGCGCGTTGTCGACCAGGGCCGGAACCCGGTTGTTGGGTGAGATCGCCAGGAACGCGGGGTCGAACTGTGCGCCGGCGGCCAGGTTTATCGGCCGGATCTCATAGGCGAGTCCGAGTTCTTCCAGCAGGATAGTGATTTTATGGGCGTTTGGCGTGGGCCAATAGTAGAGGTCTAGGGTTGCCATGGTGTCCAGTACCGAGGTCAATAGTCACGCGACCAGTGGATCGAGGCGTTCGTACCGCCGAGCGTCGCCAGTTCGGATAGTATCGAGAGGGTGCGAGTCAAGGCGATTTCGAACACCGTCGCCGTGTAGCCTGCGCCATCCGTCCTGACTTCCACATACACCCGATCCGTTATGTATTTCCCACCGGCGTATACGGTGCCGGTCCCGCGTTTGACGTCCGGCCCCAGAACCCGGATCCGGTCGATGCCGGTCAGGCGCTGCACCTGCCCGACAACGTCGAGTCCGCGTCCGGAGCTTTGCAGGCTGGCGACAGCGCTCGCCAGTTGCACTGCGTCCGGCGCTGAAAGATTGGCGACGGACGATCCGAAAAGCAACCGTGCCAGCACCTCGTCCTGCGGCAACGCCGGCGAGGAGGAGAAGGTGATCCGCGGTTGCTCGCCGGTGCCGCCGATGGTGATGACCGCCGTGCCGCCATCGATGGGTGCCGTGGCCACGATGTCGAGCGTCGGATTGATCCCGCCACCCGAGAAGGTAATGTCGCCACGGCTGAGGTCGAAGCGCCGTCCTGCGAACTCATAGTTGCCGCGAATGAGATCGAGGCGGCCGTCGATCTGCGGCGCATCGACCGTCCCGCTGGTCGTAAGGCGGCCGCGCCATTCCGAGACCAGGCCCTTGCCGCTGACATTGACCCGTTGCGGCGCGTTGATCACGAGATTGAGCCGCCAGGGCTTGCGGCGGCGCTTCTCTTCCTGAACCGGCCGGACCGTGAGGCCGGTCTCCCGGACCTCGATTTGCGGGATCGCTGCCCGCGCGGCACCGCCCAGCCGCAGGCGTGCGCGCGGCAAGTCCAGCTTGCCGCTGATTGTGCCACCGTCCGGACCGTAGGCGATGTCGATGATGCCGGTGCCATCGATATCGATGTCGTCGCGGTTGATCAGCGCCGCGTCATCAAGCGCGATACGGATTGCCGCCGGCCAGCCGCGCGCGGATGACAGGGTCGCCTCGCCCGTGAGAGCGATCGTCCCCGCTTGCCGACCTTGCCCTGCGCCTGCTCGATCTTGATCGTCGGCCCCGTGAAGTTGCCGCGCATGGTGAAATCCGTAACCTTGGCACCGAGATTGAGGTTCTCGTAACGGGCACCGCGTGCACGGAACTGGCCGCTTACGTCCGGATCGCCGACGACCCCGCCGATATCGGCGCGCAATGCGATGGGTCCCGCCAGGTCGTGGCCTTCCTGCGCGGCCAGCGCCCACAGCGTCTCTGCCGGACCATTCCAGCGGATGCGGCCCTTGATGGGTGCCTTGGCGATGCGGTCGATCAGTGGCGCTGCGGCCCCGCAACCGGCGGGATCCGCAGGCGCACCAGGCCCACTTGCGCATCGCCGACATTTGCGTCCAGCGCCAGCCGGGCCTTTTCGCTGTCGAGCGCGCCGCTGACCCGCACATCGACCGGGATAGAGGCGGAGCTGAGGCCGGAACGGCGCAGGCCGCGGATCGCCAGCTCGATATCGGCGGATTTTAGCTGGTTGTGCTCCAGCGCGACCTTCAGGGTGCTGTTGGCCCGCCCGGAGAGTGCCAGGCGTGGTGCTGCATATTGCAAAAGCCCGAGGTCGAAATCGCGGGCGCTGACGTCCAGACTGGCGGCTTTCGGCCCCAGACGCCGGACAGGTCGATGCCTGCCTTGCCGATCAGCAGGCGCACCGGTTCCAGGGTCCAGTCCGTGCCGCGACGGACGAGACTTGCCGGGGCCGCCGTTGCGAGCGTCTGCTCGGCCAGGGTGCCGCGTAGCGCCAGAGTGCCGCCGTCTGCACCCAGTTCGAGGCTGGTCGAGATGTCGAAGGGTGCTTCGCGCGCGCCGACCAGCTGCAGATCAAGCGCATGCCGGTCGCCGCCAAGCGGGTGCGCGTCGAGGCGCAGGCGATCGAGTGCGATGTCCCGGTAGACGGCATCCTCGATGGAAAGCGAGGCGGTGACCTGGGGCGTCTCGCCCAGGCGGATGTCGCCCGCACCGCGTAGCGCACCGATGGCGAAATTGACGCTGGGCGCGATACGGGCGCGCTCGGCGCTGGCAGTGAAGCGCAGGTGCTGGACGCCGGCATCCGGCATTGCCCGAAGATTGGCGCGCAGGCCGCGGCCCGCTAGCAGCAGATCGCCGTTCGCCAGGCCGCTGCGGAAGGCCAGGCCGCCAGTGAGCGACCAGTCCCCGAGCGACGCCTTGAGCGCGCGGATATCGACAGCGTCGCCCAGGCTCAGGTCCGCATCGGCGGCGAGCGCGCCAAGCGTCGACCGGCCATCGAGGCGAACCTGGTGCCGGTCGCCCACAGGGGCGATGTCGGCGCGAAGCTGGGCGAATGTCTGGCCTTCGAGCACCAGCTTCGGCACGAAGACCGTCGCTTTGAGCACCGGCCGCGATGGGTTGCCGGAGAGGTCCGCCCGCGCTGTCACGGTGCCGCTCTCGGGGTGACCGAGGGCGGCAAGGGAGGCGAGGCGCGCCTGCGCCTGCCCGGCGAGCGCGCCGGCAGCGCTGTAGCGGCCGGAGCCGGTCACCGCGACCAGTGGCGCGTTGAGGGCGAGGGCATCCAGGCGCGCGCCGTCCGGGCGCGACCAGGCGAACCGGCCTTCCAGCGCCGCCGGGCCACCCAGCCAGCGCATGATGGCGGGGTCGTGCGGCTCCAGCCCGCGAAGTGCTGCCGTGCCGGCAACCGTTGGCAGCGCGCTGCCCTGGAGCGTCACGTCGGCTTCCACCGTGCCGCTGCTCAGGCGAAGCTGGTCCGGCACCGCGAGCGCCTTCAGCGCCGCTGAGACCGCCAGCTTGCCCGTGTAGTCCTTCAGTGCGACCGTGCCGCCGATGGTCGCTGCGATGTTTGGATGGGTCAGGCGCACGCTGTCCAGGGTCAGCCGGCGTGTGGCAAGTTCCAGGCGCACCGGGCCGTCAAGGCTGAGGTCGCGCAGCCAGGGGTCGGCCTGCGGATCGAGGCCGGTGATGCGGGCCGCCGCAACCGTGACTGGTCCGCTCACGGCGTCGCCTTTGCGGATGATGACGCCGGCGAGCTTCGGCTTGTCGATGGCGAGGCCGCGACGCATCGCATCCTGGGCGGCGGCGTCGATGCTGGCCCGGAAGTCGTCCGGCGTGCCGCCGCCATGCGCTGTCAGCGTCAGCGCCTTTACCCGGATGTCGGGGAGCAGGCGCCGGAATCGGGCAGCCGTGCCTCAAGCGCAGCCGCGGTAACGGCCCGGGTGTCGAGGTTGAGGCGCCCTTGGCGGCGATCCGTCCGTTTGCGCCCCGCACCTGGGCGGCGGCGCGCAGCGTTCGCGCATCCAGGCGTCCCGCCAGGCCGACGGTAGCCGCGTCCGCCATCAGGCTGTTGACGGCATTCGGGAACCGCGGATGGGCGAACAACCTGCCGCCGGCGCTCAGCAGGCCGGCCGTCTGATTCAGCTGCAGCGTAGCCAGAGGCTTGCCGCCGATCAACGCCCGCAGGCCCGCGCCAGTGCATCCAGTCGCCGTCGCCGGTCGCGATCAGCGCAAAGCCCTCCGGCAGGCCGGCGATCCGCGCCAGCGCGCCGCCTTTGGGCGAGACCGCGCGCGCTTCCAGATCGAACTGGCGCGAGGCTTCGCTGGCGCGCACGTCGAGCAGGGCCAGATCGCCGCCTTCCTCTGCGGTCACGCTGGCGCGCAGGTCGACCACGCGCTTGTACAGGGTGCCCGCTGCATCGACGCGCACGATACGCGCGTCGCCCTCCATGAGCGCCTGGCCCAGCGTCAGTCGGTCGATGCGCAGGCTGCCAAGGGCGATATCGATGTTTGGCAACAGCGGCTCGTCGGTCGGCGGGGTCGGCAGCAGGTCGGGCTTGCGCAGGATTTGCGCTTCCGGCGCGCGCAGCCGGTCGATCTCGATCCGGCCCAGCAGCCCTGCAGCCGGCGACCAGCGCAGCGCGAGCACCGGGATATGCGCGAAAATGCCGTGCTGATCGCGCACTGCAATGTCCTCGAGGGTTGCGGACGAGAGCAGCGACCCGTGAAAGCGCCCAACCGTGACCCCAAGGCCGGACTCGGTGCGCAGACCGCCCAGCTCATGGAGCGCCAGCCGCTGCACGGCCGGCACATTGAGCGCGCCGACCAGCACCGCCGCCAGGGCGATGACGGCGATCACCGCAATCATCATCCGCCGGCCGAAGCGGCGGCGTGGCGGCGCAGGCGGGATATCCTCTTGCGTCATGTCAGAAGCTCTGCCCGACGCTGACATAGATGGCGATGCGTTCCTCGCCGTCGCGCCGGCGGAATGGCGTCGCAATGTCCAGGCGAACCGGGGCGAAGCTGGTATAGTAGCGCAGGCCCAATCCGGCGCCGAAGCGGAAACGGTCCAGCTCGGGGTTCGGCCCGGCATAGACATTGCCGGCATCCAGGAACGGAGCGATGCCCAAGGTCTCGGTGATCCGCCAGCGGATCTCTCCGCTCAGCTCGATGAGCGAGCGCCCGCCCTGCGGGTCGTCCTCGGCGTCACGCGGGCCGACGCGCTGGAAGCCGAAACCGCGGATCGAGCCGCCGCCGCCGGCATAGAAGCGGCGGGTTGCGGGGATCCGCTGCTGGCCGGCGCCGACGATGGAGCCAAACCGCAAGCGCTGCGCCAGCACGAGCCGGCCGTCGTCATCGATCGGCAGGTAATAGGAGCCGGTCGCCTCGAACCGGCCATAGGAAAACAGGCTGTCCTCTGTTGCAATATCCAGCGCGAGAATGGCACCGAGCCGATAGCCCTGGGTGGGGTTCAGGAGGTCGTCCGTCGCATCGTAGCGCAGGCTCAGCGGCGTCGAGAGCAGCAGGAAGCGGCGCTCGCCCGTGCTGTCGACTGTGCGGGTGGCGTTGAGTTCGGTGCCGAGGCTGCCAACCCATCGACGCTGCACAACCGGCCCGGCCTGACGTGTCACGGCGACGCCGAAGGAAATACTGTCTGCATCGAAAGCCAGCGGCCGCTCGCGCTTGATGGTGAACGGGAACAGCAGAGATTGGTCGCGGCGGCCGAAATTGATAAGCTCCAGGGTCGCCAGCGCCGACTGTTCGATGGTGCCGACCTTGGCTTCCGTCGTGAAGCGCTCCTCGCCGCCCAGCAGATTGCGGTGCTGCCAGCCGATGGAGCCGTTCGGGCCTTCGTCGGTGGCATAGCCGAGCGAGGCACTGAGCGTGCGGACCTTCGCCTGTTCGGTCCGGACGACGATCGGCACCGCCACCGGTTCCGGCGCTCCCTCGGGCGGCCGCTCAGGCGTTATCTGCACGGTGGCGAACACGCCGGTCGCGACCAGCGCCTCGCGCAGGTCGTCGATGCGGCGTTGGTCATAGGGTTCTCCGGCCTTGAAGCGGGACAGGCGCGCCATGTGGTTGCGCCGCAGGCCTGGCGGCCCTCGAAGCGCAAGTCGCCGAACACGGCGTCCGGTCCGGGGTCGACCTGCAGGGTGTAGCGCGCCGCCGAGGCGTCGTGGTCGATCAGGATATCGCGATCGGACAGCATCACGAATGGCCGGCCGCGCTTGGGAAGTTCCAGCCGCAAACGGTCCTCGGCGGCCAGAATCGCCTCGGTCTGCACGACGTCGCCGGTCTGGATGTTCAGCAGGGATTCGACGAGCGGCCGCACATCGTCCGGCGTCTGGATGCGAACGGCGCTGAACGTGTAGCGCGCGCCCGGCTCGACGCTCAATTCCGCTTCAAGCTGGGTTGGGTCCGCCGGGTCGGTGCGCAGGTGGGTTGTGACGTTTGCGCCGTAATAGCCATCATTGCGCAGCAGCAGGAGCGCGATATCCCGGTCCTCAAGCGAGGCCGGCTGATCTGGGCGCGGCTGGCGGCCGGGGTGCGCCGCTCGGCCCAAAGCGTCGAGGCTTCCTGGAGGCGCTCCTCCAGCCCGATTTCCTTGAAGCCGGGAAAGCGAACCGTATAGCGCACGGTATCGGCGGCGGACGATGCGCCGATGTCTACGGGTTCTTCATCGCCGGCCGGCAGTTCCAGCGCATCCTCGTCGGAGCGTTGCTCAACTTGATACGGCACCCCTGCCTGCGGCGGGGATCGGCAGGCGTTGCTCCTGCAGCAGGAGGACGGCGAGCGCTAGCACGCCCCTCCCTTAAAGCATCGGTTTCAGGCGTTAAATGCCAAAACGCATGAACGGCCTGATTAATGGAGGTCGCCGATAATGTCTTCAAGCTGCAGGATCTGGACCGCGCGCTCGACCTGGCGCCAGTGCGAGAATTCGACGACATTGCCGATGCGTTGGCTGGCGTCGGCGCGGGCAGCGGCCTCGACGCAGGCATACTCGCCATGGTCGGCAATCAGGCTGGTGGCTGTCACATAAACTGCGGTGTCGGCGATGGTCAGCGGACTGGTATTCATGCTCTACTCCCTTGCATACACTCGGGGTATTGCAAGGAAGGGGCCGCTCTCATGGCATTGTAATTGTTTAGAAAAATGCGTTTCTTGGCCGTTCTGTAATGTACAGGACGGGACGAGTTGTGCCAGAGTGGTGCAAGCTGTCCCGAATTTCAGGCTTGTAACGGGCGCGTGATTGTCGCACGGCGGCGCGGAAATGAAAGGCGTGAGCATGCAGCGTGGCGGCGGGGTTTTCATCGCAATCGGCGCAATCGGCGGCGCGGCGGTCGGCGTGGCGTTCGGCCAGTCGACCATAGGGATTCTCACAGGCGTCGCGCTGGGGATCGGCGCAGCGATCCTGATCGGCATCCGCCGATAATCTGTCCCCATCGGCAGGCTGGATCAGCCGGTGGACACCCTGTTGAGCCTCCACAGCTAGAGCCTGCGGCCGACCCAGACCACCCGGCCGATGACTTCCACGCTGTGCGCCGGGCAATCCGGCCAGCTTGGATAGGCGGGATTGTCGCTCTGGATCGTCAGGCGGCCGGTGGCGGGGTGGATGGCGAGCCGCTTCACGTGCAGGCTGTCGTCCGTGCGCAGGACGTAAATGCCGTCCCGCACGCGGCGGTCGGCGGTATCGAGCAGGATATGATCCCCGTCGTTGAGGGTCGGGAACATGGAGTCGCCCTCGACGCGGATGACCGCCAGACTCTCGATCCCGCCGCTGGCGATCGAACGCACCCAGCGGGCCTGGAACGCCAGCGCCGAGTCCGGTGCTTCGATGCCTGTCTGCAGGCTGCCGCCGCCGGCTGAGGCGCGCACATCGTAGTAGGGGATGAGCATGAAATCTTCCGAGTCCCGGACATCGGTGGCGTTGCTGCGCACTTGCGGCCCGTCCGGCCCACCGAGGTCCCGCTCGCTGACATTGAAATGGCGCGCCAGAATCCGCCGATCAGACTCCGACAGGCGGCGCGGCACGCCGCGCTTGATGAACTGCTGGACATAGGTGGGGTTCCGCCCGAGCAGGCGGGAAATCGAAGCATAGTCCTCATTGCCGGAGCGGATAAGCTGGTCCAGCGTGATACGCACCTGTTCAGAGTCCATACGCGCTCCGGCCTGGTCGGCCGGCCCCTCAACATCGGTGGAGCAGCGCCTGCGCACTGTTCCCGGCACCCCCGTAGTGCGATGCGTTATAGGAATTTACCTAGACATGCAAGGCATCTTCCGATAATAGGAAAAACCTAGAGAATAGTTTTTATGCGAGGTCTCCTATGCTCGATCGCATCGAATACGCCCTCAGGGTCCACGCCATCGCACCGTCGACGGCCGGACGCGCCATTGCGGCCGATCCACGCCTGATTTTCGACCTGCGGCGTGGGCGCAGGCCAAGCCCGCCCATGTGTACCCGTCTGGAAGTCTGGTTGTCGGACCTCGAAGCGAAAGGTGCAGCATGCTGACCCTGGATGTCTCTCCCGCTCTGCAGCGCGCCAGGCGCACGCTACGTACCGTTTTCCCCGTCGACAGGTTCTGGTTGGTGGATTTCGAAGCCAGGCCCTGGGTTAGCGCGACCTTCGATGGCATGCGCTATCATCTGGTGATCGGCATGGCACCACAGGCTGAGCCTGCCCTGATCGAGGCTCTGCGGGCGACATTTGCTGATGGAGCCTGGTTGCCGGACGATCAGGTTCTCGTGGATATCTGCATGCGGGCGGGGAGGGTCTGGCGGACAGGGCCGGCAGCTGATCGTCGAGGTGCTGGCGCTGATCGATGCACGCTGAATCCTAGAATATCAGCCATTGCTAAAGCTCGTAAAGTAATATACAACCAATACGAGTTTGTTGCGGGCGGTGTTCGAGGTGCGCTTGTGTCCAGTAATAGGCTGATGCCGAAGGGCGGCCTGCGCGTATTCCCGCGTAGAATTTCGAAGCTCAAGCAAGCGCGCCACGTCTTGGCCTGGCCCTTCGAGGAAATTCCCAGCCTGCCGCGCCTTTGCCCGCAGACGAGCGGCGAGCGCTGGCGCACCCGCGTGTTCGCTGTGTCGATCCCGGTGAAGCATGGCGACGCGGAGGCGTTCGCCGCCTGGCTGACCTGGGTGCAGCGGCGGGATTGTTTGTTTGCGCTTGATGATGCGGCGGCTGGGCGCTGGCTCGTGCGCGCCGCCAGTCCGATTACGATCGTCGCGGGGCCGGACGGCTCCACGCAGGTGCGCATGGATCTTGAGTGCGTGGAGGCGGGCCCTACACCTTGATCTCCCCTCCCGCGCAGGAGGGAGGCGCACCTAACCTGATGCCATCATGATCTTGCAGGCTTCTGAAAAGTCGCGGAGATGCTTCTCTGCTAGAAGGCGATCGCCTGTGCGGCCGTGCGCCGCAGGAACTCGGCGGCATGCGCGTTGTCGACGGGGCGGGAGAAGGCATAGCCCTGGCCGAGCGTGCAGCCGAGATCGCGCAGCGCCACCGCCTGATCGAAGCGCTCGATCCCTTCCGCGACGGTCGCCTTGCCCAGGTGGCTGGCAAGCGAGAGCACGGTGCAGACCAGCTTGTGGCTTTCTTCAAGCTCGAGCATGCCGGCGATGAAGCTGCGATCGATCTTCAGGATGTCGATCGGCAATTGCTGCAGAGCGCCCAGCGACGAATAGCCGGTGCCGAAATCGTCCATGGCGATGATGACATCCTGCGCCTTCAACTGGTTCAGGACGTCGACGGCCTTTTGCGGGTGCTCGGCGATTGCGCTTTCGGTGATCTCCAGCTCCAGGCAGCGACCCGGCAGATCGTAGCGCTCCAGCGCGTTGAGCACCACCGCGACCAGATCGTCGCGCGCGAACTGCAGGGCGGAGACATTCACGGCGACTCGCAGATCGTCCGGCGCGACGCCGTCGCTGCGCCATTGCGCAAGCGTGCGGCAGGCCTCGTCGAGCGCCCAGCGTCCCAGCTCCACGATCAGCCCGGTCGATTCGGCGACGGGAATGAATTCGACCGGCGAAACAAAGCCGCGGGTCGGGTGGTGCCAGCGGGCCAGCGCCTCGAACGAATGCGGGCGGCCCGTCTTCAGGTCGATCAGCGGCTGATAGTTGAGCGTCAGCTCGCGCCGCCAGACCGCATGCCGCAGGTCGGTTTCCAGACGGAACTGGGCGCGCGCTTCAAGATGCTCCGCGTTCTGGTAGATTTCGGTGCAGCCGCGGCCGAGCGCCTTGGCGCGGTTCATGGCGAAGTCCGCATCCTGGATCAGGTTCTCGGCGAAATACTCGCCGGACAGGGATGAGGCGGCACCAATGCTGAGCGACACATAGAGTTCTTCGCCGCCGATCCTTATCGGATTGCTGAGTTCCCGGTGGATGCGCTCAGCGGTTTCGCGCGGGGGCGATCGACTGCACGTCCTCGAGCAGGATGGCGAATTCGTCCCCGCCCAGCCGCGCCAGCGTATCGCCTGCACGCACGCAGCCGATAAGCCGGCGCGCGAGCGTGATCAGCAGTTCGTCGCCGATGACATGGCCCAGGCTCTCGTTGATGAGTTTGAACCGGTCTATGTTGAGGAACAGCAGTGCGACCTGGCGCCGTGCGTTGTTCTTGGCGTTGGCCAGCGCGCGCTCGATACGCTCGGTCAGCAGCGTGCGGTTTGGCAGGCCGGTCAGATTATCGTGCGATGCCGCGTGCAGCAGTTGGCGCTCGGCCAGACGCTCCGGCGTGCGATCGATGATCGAGAGCAGCACGCGGGTCACCCGGCCGTCTGCGGACTGCACCGGCGCGATGCAGCATTCCAGCGACTGACAGTTGATGTCTTCGCGGGACTCGACGCTGACGCAGCGTGCGCTTCCGGCCTCGAAACAATCGGCAATCGCGCCGGCGATAACCGCGCTGGTTCCGATCAGGCGGATTTTCGGCAGGGTCAGCCCGATGCAGTTGTGGCGGGTGTAGTTCGCCAGCCGCTCGAAGGCCTGGTTGGCCAGTGCGCAGACAAAGCCATGGTCCGGGGCGCGCTGGAAAATCAGTGCGGAGGTCGGCAAGGCGTCGATCAGCACCTGGACATCGAACGCCCGGCTATCGCCGGGTTCGGGCGCGGCGTTGGCGAGAAGCGGTCGCAGGGGCACGATGTCAGCGTACATGATAAACTCAGCCTAAAACGCCATTCTGGCGGGCCAAAGGCGCTGCAGCGCGTGAATGCAGCGCCGCTTGTAAGATTATGAGCCTGTTCTTGCCGGTCATTACCCGCAATTTGCCAGCCCCGCTTTAATTTCAGGTAAACGGCAAAACGTCCGTTCGTCGAGACATGGCTTATTTGTTAAGGATTTAGACTGTCGTCAGCCTTGAGCGGCGGCGGCACCGCAGGCCGCGCAGATCGTTCCGCCGCCGCTGCGCAGCACCGCGCGGCCGCCGCAGGCCGGGCACGCTGGCCCATCAAGGCCGTGCAGGCGCTGCGCCAGGCTGATTGGCGGCGGAATTTCAGCCGGTTGCGCGGCTTCCTGGCTCAGGGCATCAGGCACGACATAGAGGTCCGGCCGAGCGTAGGCCATCAAACCCGGGTCGGTTTCGCGGCAGTCCGGGTCGCGGCGCTCGAGGTAGCTGATCGCCAGTTCCCGGAAGATGTAATCAAGCACCGAGGTGGCGGATTTGACCGAATCGTTGCCTTCGACCGGGCCAGACGGCTCGAATCGGGTCGCCGTGAAGGCGTCGATGAACTCGTCCAGCGGCACTCCGTACTGAAGCCCGATCGAGACCGCGATTGCAAAGCTGTTCATCAGGCTACGGAAGGCCGCGCCCTGCTTGTGCATGTCGATGAAAATCTCGCCCAGCCGGCCGTCGTCATACTCGCCGGTGCGCAGATACACCTTGTGGCCGCCGATGACCGCCTTCTGGGTATAGCCCTTGCGCCGGCCCGGCAGGTGAATGCGCAGCACCTCATGCGCCGGAGGTGGTGCCGGATTGCCTACCGGGTCTTCGACGTCGTCCGCCCCGAGGGCGGCGGCGGGCAGCGGCTGCGCGAGATCGGTCCCGTCGCGGTAGAGCGTCAGGCCCTTGAGGCCGAGCCGCCAGCCAAGCGTCATCAGGTCCGCGCAGTCGTCGCGCACGGTGTCCGCCGGTAGAACCAGGGCGTGGGCAATGCCGCCGCTCAGGAACGGCTGAACCGCCGCCATCATGCGCAGCCGGGGCTCGACGCCAAGCGTCCGGCCGTCCGCAGCCGTGCCGCAGTCGAACACAGGCAGGTGTGCAGGGTCGAGCCCCGGCGCACCGGCGAGCGACTGCGCGCCGCAGATATGGCGGTTGGCCTGCGCGATCTGTTCGGTGGAAAAGCCCAGGTGCGCCAGCACGTCGAAGCCGGGATTGGCCAGCGCCTCCTCCGGAATGCCAAGCGTATCCCGACAGAACGCCAGGCCGAGGCTCCAGGGCGAAAACGCCGGGCGTATGTCGTAGGCCTGCGCCAGTTGCGCTTCGACAGCCGCCAGTTGCTCAACGCCGAAGCCGAGTGCGGCAAGGGCACCCGGATCGAGGTGCGGCGCACCCGCCAGCCTGCCGCGGCCCAGCACATGGTCGCAGATCGCGGCGCTCGCGTCCGGCGGGTAGCCGAGCGCGGCAAGCGCTGCCGGAACGGCGCGGTTGATCACCTTCACATAGCCGCCGTCCGACAGCTTGCGGTATTTGACGAGCGCCGTCTCCGGTTCCAGGCCCGGCGTGTCGCAGTCCATCAGCAACGCCGACGCGGCGGCTGCGGCCAGGCTGGTCACCTGCGCATTGCGATAACCGTGGTCTGCTCCCTGCGCCAGCGCGCGGTCCCACACACGGGTGATGGCCTGAGCGAGCGGCACGTCGGGGCAGTGGTCGGCGTCGAGGGGGCAGGCGGGGTCGCAAGCGCCTCATAGCCATCGGTCAGGCCATAGGCGGCGCGGCGATGGTTGCGCACGACCCGCAGCATGTCCTGGGTGAAGGCCGGGCAGGGACCCAGTTCGGCCGCCAGTTCGGCCGAGGCCGCATAGGCGCTGCCGGTGATCAGCGCGGCCAGGCTGCCGGCCAGGGCGCGGGCGGCCGGGCTATCATAGCCGATGCCGCGCGCCAGCAGCAGGCTCCCGAGATTGGCGAAGCCGAGGCCGAGCGGCCGGGCGCGCCAGGCGGCCTGCGCCAGTTCTGCACTCGGATACTGCGTGGCGGTGACGACGATATCGAGCGCGACTGCCCACAGGCGCACGGCATGCATCAGGCTGTCCACGTCCGTTGCGCCGTCTGCAAGCGTGAACGCCATCAGGTTCAGGCTGGCCGCCGGGCAGGACGCAGGGCCGGGGAAGAGCAACGCGCCATCGAGACTCGACGCCGTGACGTCGCCAAGCTGCGGGCAGGTGTTCCAGCCGTTGACGGTATCCGCGAACATGAGGCTCGGGCCGCTGCTGCTCCAGATCGCGCTGGCGAGGCTGGACCAGCTGTCCGATCGCTGCGCCGGGGCGGCATCGGGCACGCGCGCCAGCAGGCGGGTGTCGGCAAGGGCCGACCAGGCGCCGCTGTCCCAGTCAAGCTGCGGCGCGGGGATCTCGATCCGGTTGACGCCGGCGCGGGCTTGGTCAAGCGTCTGGCGCAGCGTCCCGTCCGGCACGCCATCGGCGCGCGCGGCGCGGATCGCAGCGCGCAGGCCGGGATTGTCCACGGGGTCGACGCCGTCGGCAGCGGCGGCGAGCACGGCGTTCAGATGCCGCTCCAGCACGCGCGCGCCGGTCGCAAGCGTCGCAAGGGTGCGCTGGTCTTGCGCGTTCGCACGGATGAACGCGTCCGCCTGCGGATGGTCAAGCCCGAGCGCCAGAAGCCGTGTCGGGCGGCGCAGCGCGAACCCATCGGCAGCAGGGGCGTGCGTTGCGCCGGCGAGCCGTAGCAGCGACATCGGGTCGGCGTCGATGCCGGTGCAGTCAAACGCCTCAAGCGCACCGGCCAGCACTTGCCCTGCATCGCGCGGCGGGGCGTCGATGCGCAGGCTCAGGGCATCCGGGCGTTCGCCGGGGCCGGTCAGGGCACGCGCATCACCCGTGCGCGGGTCGAGGCCGTAGCCCGCAGGCGGCGACTCGATCCCGTACGCCCAGTACAAGCCGGTCTCCTGCCATTGCGCGACATCGGCGCCGCCATCTGCATCGCCAGCATGTAGGCGATCTCGTCGTGAAACGTGCGGGCGTCCGCCTCGCTGTCGAAGACGCCGGACTTCCAGCCCCAATAGGTCCAGGCACCGGCCAGACGCGCGAACAGCTGCAAGGCGCTGGTCTCTCCGCCGGTGCGGTCTTCGGCAGGCAGGGCTGCCAGCGCCTCGGTGTCCGCCGCGCTGCGCCACAGCCAGGGCGGCAGTCCGGGTTCCTCGATGCGGCGCAGGCGGGCCGGAACGCCATGAAGGTGCAGCGCGCGCTGCGCCAGCAGGTCGACGGCGACCTGGCTCCAATGCGCCGGAACCGCGACGCTGACGGCAGCCGGGGACTCCAGCGCGCCACATTCAGCGCGCGCCGTGCGCACGGCGATGCCCTCGAACGGGCCGAGGCCGGCGACGGTGTAGCGACGGGAAAAACGCATGGCCTTCATCCTGCCTGCGCCGGGGCCTGCGCCCACGACTCAAGCCATATGATGCCACTTGTTCCGCATGCTTCAAGATATGGAGACAAGTTATCCCCAGGCTTCTATATATGGTGGGGTACGTTGCGCGGGCGGTCCAGAAGCGCCGGGACGGACGCTGGCGTTTGCGTGCGGAATAAATTGAACATCCCGGCGTCAGCCGCTAGTGTCGTGAAATCGAAGCTCGCTACACCATGATATCGGACTCGTGCGAACTTCGATTCTGAAAACGACACGAGAAACAATATCTTGCCAGTGTCCTTCTCGAATCCGAAATCCAACCGCGCCTGATATCGGGGTAACGGATTTCAGATTCGGGACACTCGGCGGGGTGAGACCATTGTGAGAGGAACGCCGTCATGGGGCTGTTCAAGAATATCTTCGTCTGGTGGGACGATGCGACCTGGGGCACGCGGCTGTTCACGGCGCAGCGTGGCGAGAAGATTGGCACCGATACCGATGGCAACGCCTATTACCGGGAGCGTAACGGCAGCCGTCGCTGGGTGATCTACAAGGGCGACGCCGAGGCAAGCCGCGTGCCGCCGGAATGGCACGCCTGGCTGCACTACACGGTCGATACGCCGCCGTCCGAGCGGCCCCGGTCGTCAAGACCTGGGAGAAGCCCCATGTCGCGAACCAGACCGGCGGCGCCGGGGCCTATGCGCCGCCCGGCAGTCTGGACGCCGGCGGCAAGCGCGCGCCTGCGACCGGCGATTACCAGGCCTGGCGGCCGGACGAAGCCTGAGGACGCGATGCAGTTGAAGGAAAATCTCGTCGAAGCGCTGATCGGCGCTGCCGTGCTGGTGGTCGCTGGCCTGTTCGTGAGCTATGCCTACACCCGGACCGAGGCCGGGCAGGGGCAGGCGGCTACACCCTCAACGCGCGCTTCGACAGCGCGGGCGGCCTGAGCGTCGGCACCGATGTGCGCATCTCCGGCATCAAGGTCGGCACGGTGACCGCGCAATCCCTCGACCCCGAGAATTACAAGGCCGTCATCAGTTTCACGGTGCGTGACGATGTGAAGCTGCCTGCGGACAGCACCGCCGTCGTGGCGAGCGAGGGGCTGCTTGGCGGCAATTACCTGGAATTGAAGCCAGGCTATGAGGAGGATCTGCTGAAGCCCGGCGCAACCGTGCTTTATACGCAAGGATCGCTGGATATCCTCGGGCTGGTCGGCCGCTTCATCGGCAATACGGACAAACCAGCCGAGAAGAAGGACACTGCAACCCCTGCGAGTCCCGTCGCACAATGAAGTGGGCGCTGGCTGCGGGTTGGTCGCTAACACTTGCGACTGCGGTGCTGGCGCAGCCGGCGAGCGCGCCGCCGCAACCCGCCAACCTGAAACCCGCCGGCCCGAAACCCTCGCAGCTGCCGACCCCGTCGACCAGCGCGCGGTCGAGATCGTGGCACTCGACAAGCTGAGCGGTCACAGCCAGATCCTGGCGCTGAAACCGGGCGAGAGCGTGACGTTTCGCGAATTGAGGATCGCCGTGCGCAGCTGCGAGACGCGCGCGCCAGGCCTGCCGCCGGAATCGGGCGCGTTCGTGCAGATTACAGGCGGCGGCAAGCGGTTGTTCTCGGGTTGGATGTTCGCCGTGGCCCGCTCGCTCAACGCTTTCGAGCATCCAGGCTACGCCGTCTGGGTCAAAAGCTGCAAGATGCGCTTCCCGGACAGTGGGCCGGACACCGTGAGCGCGCGCTCAAGCGCGCCGCCCAGGGCCTCGTCCGCAACCCCTGCCGCGAGTACTCCAGAGGCGGCCCCGGCCGAAGGCGAGTAGTCCCGCTCCAGGCGCTGGAAGTCGGCGCTCTCCCGCACTGCGAGGTGCAGCCGGCGCAGATACGCGTCCCGGCCGATTTCGATGGCGCCCATCCGCGCCAGATGCTCGGTGATGAACTGGGTGTCGAGCAGCCGGTAGCCGCCGAAGCGCAGCCGCGCGACCAGATGGACCAGCGCGACCTTGGATGCATCGGTCTCGCGCGAGAACATGCTTTCGCCGAAAAACGCCGCCCCGAGCGACACGCCGTACAGTCCGCCGATCAGCCGGCCCTCAAGCCAGCACTCGATGCTGTGCGCATGGCCACGCCTGTGCAGTTCCGTATAGGCGTCCAGAATGACGCTGTTGATCCAGGTATTCTCGCGGCCCGGCGCAGGTTCGGCGCAGGCGCGCATGACATCGGCGAATGCACGGTCGCTGGTCACGCAGAAACGGTCCTGCCGGACGATCTTGGCGAGCGAGTGGCTGATATGCAGCCGGTCCAGCGGCAGGACGCCGCGCTGTTTCGGCTCGACCCAGTAGATGTCCGCGGCGTGGCGGTGCTCCGCCATGGGGAACAGGCCGGCGGCGTAAGCCTTGAGCAACAGGTCTGGCGTCAGCATGGCGCCTTATAGCCGAAGCCGACCGGGCTAACAGCTACCAGTTGCTCATCATCTTGACGCCTTTTTCCTTCTTGGCGGCGAGAATCCGGCGGAACTGCAGTTGCCCGCCGGTGAGAACCTTGACGCGCTTGCTCCAGAGTTCGGCTTCCTTGAGCACGATCTTGGTCAGATGCTCCTGGCCCTGCTGCTGCAGAAGATCGGCGACAAGCTTGTCCGCACCGGCCCACGCCTTCTTGATGAGGTCGATATGCTCTTCGGTGCGGTCCTCGTTCACGCGCACGCCAAGACCCGCTTTTGTCGCGGCTTCGACGAACTCCGGTGCGGTGACCAGATTGAGCTGGCGCGGCTCGCCCTGCAGCCAGTCCCGGTAGTCCGCGTTCGCCACCGAGCCGTCGTCGACGAGGAAATAATCGGTGATCAGCACCAGGCCTTCCGGCTTCAGCGCCGCGTCGATCATGGCCAACGCTTCGGCCTTGTTCGGCCGCTGGGCCAGATAGCCGTCGACCAGCACCCGGTCATAGCGGCGTATAAGCGGATTTTCCTGCGTCAGATCGAGTTGCTGAACCGGGGCCTTCTTGATCATTCCGGCCATGGTGGACAGGTGGTTGCCGGCCTGCGCCAGCGACTGGGACGGCTCGAGTCCGGTCACCCACACCCCGAAATGCTCCGCGAGCGTACGCGCGGGGCCGCCAAGCCCTGCCCCGAGATGGAGCATGCTCAGCTCGGGCGTCATCGCCAGCAGCTTGGACATGGCGATAATATATTCCGGCCCGCCGGGGCCGCAGTAGCCGCGCCCCAGATCAACTGGGCGATATCGATGCGTTGTTCGTTCCACGGGTCGATGCTGGTGGCATCCACGCCCTGCAGCGGCGTTTCCTGCAACGCGACGTCGATGTCGTCGGGCGGCGTGTGGTCCTGCCGGCTGGGTGTCGAAGCGGTGGCGGCGTCCTGGTGCGGCATCAGATGTTCCGGGTCATAGCCCTCCCACCACGCCTTCAGCCGGATGCTGAACGGGATGGGGCGCTTACTCGGTGCGGATGCGGCCTTACTCGCCATCTCCTCTCTCAAGATATCGTTCAATCCAACAAGGTCAGGGCATGCGCTGTGGTCATATCGGCAGCGATCGCCCGCAGCGCGAAACCGACGGCGCTTTCGCCAAGCTCGAACTGCAACCCGCAGCCGTATTGGTCATGCCGCGTCACGGTCGCGCCGATCTCCCCGCGAACGGATGGCTGAGCGTGACCTTATGCCCAAGGTCAGGGCGCTGGCGCATGACCAGATAGGCGCCGGAGGCGGAAATCTCCTGCAGGCGACCGGCCAGCGACTGCTCACCATCGCGGATCACGCACATGCTCTCGACCCGATAGCGCGGAGAACCGCGCCGGTCGCTGGCGAGCCCGGATAGTTGTGCAGACATGAGATTGTTACCTTCCGGTCCTTCTATCAGCTATCGATCCTTAGCGGGATTTCGCAAACAGCAGGTAAACGTGGATTAGGACTGTCTGGCGGGTGCAACGCCGCGCGGCACCACAAGGCAATTGATGCCCGCGCTGCGGATTTGCGCGCACAGGTCGCGGGCCTCGGCCTTCTCGCCAAGGCCAAGATGGAGCCGCACGACCGGGCCGGCTTGCTCGAACACGGGCTGGCGGCTGGTAAACGCCATGCGCTTGCGCACGAACTCGGCCCAGGCGTCCTGCGCTTTCGCCTTCGAGCCGTAAGCCCCAGCTGCACGCGCCATGGCGCATCGGGCGTCGAGGCGGCATCAGGCGCGACGGCGGGCGCGCTCTGGGGTGCCGGTGAAGGTTTTGCGGCGACTTTCACCGGCTGCGCTGCTGCGACCCGCACTGGCGCGCTGGACGCAGGGTTCGGCTGTGGGGACGCAGGCGGCGCGGACAAGGCGACGAGCAGCGCGTCGGACGATTGGCGATCCTCGGCTCCCAGCGTCTTGGTCATGGTGGCGACGGCGGCGGCCGCCTCGTTCACGCCCAGCGAGGCAGCGAGGCGCGCATAGGCATAGGCGCGCGGCCAGTCCCGGGCGACCAGCTCGCCGTTGAACATGAGCACGCTCAGCATATACAGCGCATGCGGCTCGTTGACCTTGGCGGCTTCGCGCCACCAGCCGATCGCGGCGGTGATATCTCCAAGCGGGGCTGGCGCGAAATACAGCAGCGTGCCGAGATTGGCCTGAGCGCCGGCATGGCCAAGCTTGGCGGCGCGCTCGTAATAGCCGACCGCCTGGCGGTCGTTGGCGGGCACGCCTTTGCCCAGGCGGTGCATCTGGCCGAGATTGTAGAGTGCTGCCGGGTCGTTCTCGAGACCGGGGCTGACCATTCCGCCAGCGCGCCGGTATAGTCACCGGCTGCGTATTTGGCGGCGCCGGTGGCTACATCCGCCGCGGCCGTCCGCACCGTCAATGCCAGTGGCACAGCGGCAAGAAGGACAAGGCGGCGCAATACGGACATACGGTTCGCTTTCAAGCGGCAGGCAGTTACAAGATGGTTAACAACATTAACCGGGGAATGCTTTAGCCTTTCTTAATTGCTGAATTCTATCGTGCTCTCGCGAAAAACAATTTGCGGAGTGCAAAACAGGATGCGTGTTCTGGCATTTGCGTCGCAGAAGGGTGGATCGGGCAAGACCACGCTGAGCGGCCACATTGCAGTCCAGGCGGAGCGGGCGGGAGCCGGCCCGGTGGTCTTGATCGACATCGATCCGCAGGGGTCGCTGTCCGAATGGTGGAATGCGCGCGAGGCGGATGCGCCGGCGTTCGCGCAGACGACGGTCGTCCGGCTCAATCATGACCTCGAAGACCTGCGCAACCGCGGCTTCAAGCTGGCGATAATCGATACGCCGCCCGCAATCACCGTTGCGATCCAGAGCGTCATCGCCGTCTCCGAACTGATCGTCATCCCGACCCGGCCCAGCCCGCACGACCTGCGTGCCGCCGGCGCCACCGTCGATCTGGTGGAGCGGGCCGGCAAGCCGCTGGTCTTTGTCGTCAATGGTGCGACGCCGCGGGCACGCATCACCACTGAGGCGGCGATCGCGCTTTCCCAGCACGGCACCGTCGCCCCGATCACCCTGCATCACCGCACCGATTTCGCCGCCAGCATGATCGACGGCCGCACGGTGATGGAGGTGGACCCGGGCGGCAAGTCGGCAAACGAAGTCGTCGAGCTCTGGCGCTATCTCTACGACCGCCTGGAGCGCAACTTCCGCCGCACCGTGTTTCAACCGCGCATGGCGGTGACGCCGCCCCGCGCGCCAGCTTCGGCCGCAAAGCGGCGACCGCAGAGTAGGGGCATCCATGCAGGAAAGCAAAGCATTCGCCTCGCTGAGTTCCGCGCTGCTCGCCCGCAAGGGGCAGGCGCGGCCGGCCAGCCGTTCGATCGTCTACGCAGACCAGGATGCGCCGCTGCTCGCGGACAAGGCACTGCCGCCCGAGCGCCCGGCCGTGCCGGACAAGATCGAGGTGCAGAGCGCGCCGCCGCCCATCGCTCCCGCCCGCAGCAGCGCGCGCAGGTGGGCAAGCGCGCGCAACCGGGCATGGCGCGCAACAACAAGGCGGCGTTCACCCTGCGGCTGGATGGCGAACGCCACCTGAAGCTTCGTCTGGCCTCCGCGCACGCGAACCTCTCCGCGCAGCAGATCGTCTGCGCTGCGCTCGACAAGTATCTCGCCGATTATGCCCCGCTCGCCGGCGGGGATTGCCCCTGCCGCGATCTGGCGCAGCGCCCATCAGGAGATCAGGCATGACGCTGCGCACCGCCTCGACTTTGGCGATCATCGCCGTTCTGGCCGCCGGCTGCAGCGAAACCAGGGCGCCGACGCTGACGGCGCAGAAACCGATCGCACCCTCGAAGCTGGCGGTCGCCGTCAACAAAGCGCTGGCCGAGGGTGACACCGGCGCGGCGGTGACGCTGGCGCAACTGCAGGCTCAGGCGCAGCCGGGGTCGCCGGAGCTGCAGCGCCTGCTGGCGCGGGCGCAGTTGGCCGATGGCCGCTTCACCGAGGCGCTCTACACCCTGAAAGCCCAGGCCGAGGCCAACCCACAGGATACAGCGCTCAGCTTCTCCTACGGGCTCGCCCTGCTGGCGACCGGGCAGGAGGAAGCAGGACGCGTGCATCTGGTGAGGCTGGTGATGACCAGCGCGCCGCAGATGGCGAGCGATGTCGGCCTGGCGCTGGCGCTGGCGGGCGATCCGGCCGGCGGGCTCAGCCTGCTGGAGCCGGCCGCGCGCGCTGCAGAGGCGGACGGGCGGGTGCGCCAGAATCTGGGGCTGGCCTATGCCGCCAAGGGCGACTGGCTGCGCGCCCGCGACGCCGCGCGCCTTGACCTCACGCCCGAGCAGGTGGATGCGGCGCTGGCGCGCTGGGCCGTGCTGCTGCAGCAGCAGACCCCGGAGCGCATCGCCATCCTGCTGGGCGGATCGCCGGAAAAGCTCGCTGCGCGCACGCAACTGACCCGGGCTGCACCGGCGGCGCTCGCGCCGGCCGCCAGCCTTGGGTTGTCGCT
Source organism: Hankyongella ginsenosidimutans (assembly GCF_005144965.1). GTDB lineage: Bacteria > Pseudomonadota > Alphaproteobacteria > Sphingomonadales > Sphingomonadaceae > Hankyongella > Hankyongella ginsenosidimutans. Next base: position 2,734,737 of record NZ_CP039704.1, on the reverse strand, counting down.
GCCGCCGATCTGCCGACGCCGCCCCGGTCGTTGAAAAACCGCAGTGAACCTGCCCAAGCTTGGGCCGGTGCAGCTTGCCGCGGTCAGCCCGCTTGCGATTGCGCCGACGCCGATCATCACGGAAGCGACGCCGGAACCCGCACCCCAACCCGCCCTGCAAGCCGCGCAAGCGCCTCGGCAGATGCCGCAGGCGGTGCGTCTGGCCGCCACCCGCACCCCGGCAGTCGTGGCGAAAGTGTCCGCACCTGTCCAGGCTGCATCTCTCGCTGCGACGTCCGCCGAAGCGTGGACGGTGCAGCTCGGCGCGTTCAGCACGGTCGATCTGGCCAAGGCGGCCTGGGGCGTGCTGACCGGCAGGTACAAGCTGCTGAATGGCGCTGGTTCGCCCTTGCTGCTGCGTACTCAGGGCACGGGGTTGACCCGGGTCGTGGTCAGCGGTTTTGCCGACAAGGCCGAGGCGCGCACGTTCTGCCGCAGCTACCGCGCCAGTGGTGGGGAATGCTTCGAGCGCCGGGTGACGGCGGCCTTCAGCACCGTCCGTCTCTAGCAGCCTGCTAGAAAGCGCCGAAGATCTGGCGTCCGGCCTGCCAGACGCCGTGGAGCCGCCCGTAAACCGGCAGTCCGTCGAACGGCGTATTGCGGGCGGGCGAGGCGAGGGCGCTGGCATCGATCCGGCCGGCGGCGTCGGGGTCGATCAGGATCGCATCGGCCGGCGCGCCAGCGGCCAGCACACCGCCCGGCACGCGGAAAATCCGCGCCGGATTGGCCGTCATGGCGGCAAGAACGGTTTTCAGATCGATGTCGGCGTTGTGGGCGAGGGTCAGGGCCAGCGGCAGCAGGGTCTCGACGCCGACCATGCCGGGTTCCGCCTGGCCGAATGGCAGGCGCTTGTCCTCTTCGGTGCGCGGATCATGACCGGAGGCGATCACATCGATCGTGCCGTCGCGCACCCCTGCGACCGTGGCCAGTCGGTCAGCCTCGCTGCGCAGCGGCGGCGACAGCCGGGCGTAGGTGCGGTAGCCGTAGGCCGCGTGCTCGTTCAGCAGCAGGTGCGCCGGCGTGACGCCGCAGGTGACCTGAGCCCCGCGGGCTTTGGCGGCGCGCACCAGCGCGATGCTTTCCGCTGTCGTCACCTGGGCAATGTGCAGGCGTGCGCCGGCGTGTTCGGCCAGGCGGATGTCGCGCGCCACCATCAGGCACTCGGCGATCGCGGGGTGGCTGGCGAGCCCCAGCCGTGTTGCGACCTCGCCGTCGGTTGCGACCGTGTCGGCGACCAGGTCCGGCTCCTCCGCATGGCTGACCACCAGCGCGTCGAAGCCGCGCGCATACTGCAGCAGGCGCAGCATGATGGCGGCGTTGCGGATGGCGGCACGCCCGGTTGCAATGGCGACCGCGCCGGCGGCCAGACACAGCCCGACCTCCGCCATGGCGTCGCCTTCAAGGCCCGTGGTCGCCGCTGCCAGCGGGTGCACCCAGACCCGCTTCTGGCCCAGCCGCAGCACCCGCTCGATCATCGCCGGATCGTCGAGCGTCGGCGACTGGTCCGGCATCAGGCACAACCGGGTGACGCCTCCGGCAGTGGCTGCGGCAACGTCTATCCTGAATACGCGGCTATCGATCAGGCCAGGGCACAGGGTCAGGCCGTCGCAGTCGATCGTCGGCACGCCGTCCGGGATTTCGATGTCGCCGACAGCGCTGATCCGGCCGCCCTGCATCAGCAAGCCTCCGGCGCGATCGATGCCGGTCCCGTCAAGCAGGCGGGCGTTGACGAAAGCCAGCGGCGGCGCCTCGATCATGACGGGACTCCCCATGACTGCAGCCCGGCCCAGCCGTCCAGTCCGCGCTTGCCGCGGGTCAGCACATCAAGGCAGGCCATGCGCACGGCAACACCCATCGCCACCTGCTCGGTGATCGCCGAGCGGCTGACGTCGTCGGCGACGGCGGTCGCGATCTCGACGCCGCGGTTCATCGGGCCGGGGTGCATCACCAGCACGTCCGGCTTGGCGGCGGCGAGCCGGGCTTCGGTCAGGCCATAGAAATGGAAGTATTCGCGCGTCGAGGGCACATAGGCACCCTGCATGCGCTCGCGTTGCAGGCGCAGCATCATGATCACGTCGGCGTCGGCGATGCCGGCTTCCATGTCGGTGAAGGTCTCGACGCCCAGCCGCTCGATGTCCGCACCCATCAGGGTTGGCGGTGCGACGGCGCGCACCCGCGCGCCCAGGCTCGCAAGCAGCTGGAAATGGAGCGCGCAACGCGGCTGTGCAGGATGTCGCCGCAGATGGCGACCGTCAGGCCCTCGATCCGGCCCTTGCGGCGGCGGATGGTGAGCGCGTCCAGTAGCGCCTGGGTCGGGTGTTCATGGCGGCCGTCACCGGCATTGATGACCGAACAGCCGACTTTCTCCGCGATCAGGCGCACCGCGCCCGAGTCCGCATGGCGGATCACGATGATGTCCGGCCGCATCGCCGAGAAGGTGAGCGCCGTGTCGAGCAGGGTCTCGCCCTTGCGGATGGAGGAGGCGCCGGGAACCATGTTGATGGTGTCGGCACCCAGGCGCTTGCCGGCGATTTCGAACGACAGCAGGGTGCGCGTCGAGTTCTCGAAGAAGGCGTTGATCTGGGTCAGGCCGGCCAGCGGGCGCGGCGCATCCGCCGGCGGGTCGATCCAGCGCGCCGCCTCGTCGAGCAGATAGCGGATTTCCCACGGCTTCAGGCCGGCGATGCCCAGAAGGTTATAGTAGGGAAGGGGTGCGCCCCGTCCGGCATGGCTGTTTGCGACATGCCGGTGCTGTAGCCGCGCCGTCTGCGCGCGGCAAGCCGGCTTCATCGCTCTGGGGCTCATTGCGCTTGCACTGGTGAGACCGCTCGGCGATAGATCGCCAGTTCACTTCCGGTTCAGCGACAGAGCGCTACCTCCTTGCACGCCATGAAAGATCACCCTTCCGCCGCTGCGCGCTTCCTGCTGCGTTGGACGGCCATCGCGACCGCGCGCCCCTGGCTCACCATTCTTGTCGGCGTCCTGCTCGCCGCGCTTGGCGGGGCCTACGCTGCGACCCACCTGGGGTGAACACCGACACCCGCAAGATGCTGAACCAGTCGCTTGACTTCAACGTCGCCGACCGGGCGATGGAGGCGGCGTTCCCGAAGCTGAGCAAGGCGATTGCGGTCGTCGTGCGCGCGCCGACGCCGGAGCTGGCCGATGCCTATGCCCGCGAGCTCGAGCAGCGGTTGCGGCTGGAAAACACGCGATCGCCGGTGTGATCTCGCCGGCGACCGACCCTTATCTGCGCCGCAACGCCTTTCTGCTCATGTCGAGCGAGAAGGCGGCCAAGCGGCTCGATACGCTGAGTTCTGCATCCACGCTGCTCGAGAGCGTGACCACCGAGGCGTCCCTGCCGTCGATCGTCGGGGCCTTGGCCAAGGCGCAGGATCTCTCCTCCAGCGCTGGCGGGCAGATCGATACCGCGCAGTTGAAGCATGCGACCGACGCCGTGACCGAGACAATCGACGCGCGCCTGCAGGAAATCCGCGACCGATGTCGTGGCAATCGCTGCTCGACACGCAGCCTGCGCCGTTCGCCCAGCGGGTGCTGACGATCGAGGCCGTCCAGGATTTTCATGCGCTGCACCCGGCGCGGGCTGCGCTGACCTCGATCCGCGACGCGATCGGCCAACTGAAGGGGCGTGCCGAGTTTCGCGGCGTGCAGGTTGGCGTGACCGGCGATCCGGCACTGCGCGAGGAGGAACTGAAAAGCGTAACCGACGGCATGGTCCTGTCGTTTGGATTGTCGTTCGTCCTGCTGGCCGTTGTCCTGGGGTTCGCCTTGCGCAGCGGCTGGATGGCGGCGGCGGCGATGCTGTCGCTCAGCATCGGCATCGCCCTGACGTCCGGTTTTGCCGCACTTGCAGTCGAGTCACTCAATCTTGTCTCGGTCGCCTTCACTGTGCTGATGTTCGGCCTCGGCATCGACTTTGCGCTGCACTACTGCCTGCACGTCCAGAAAGAGGAGAGCGAGGGCAAGGCGCTGGACGCAGCCCTCTCTGCGACCGCGCGCCACCTCGGGCCGACGCTGCTGGTCGCGGCCGGCACGGCATCCATCGGTTTTCTGGCTTTCGTGCCGACCAATTTCATCGGCATTGCCCAGCTCGGCGTGATTTCCGGCGCAGGCGTGCTGATCGCGCTGGCCTGCAACCTGACCATCCTGCCCGCCGCCCTGCGTCTGGTCCGCCGGGCTGGTGGGCATTCCCACTTCGTGTCTGCCGCATCGCTCCATGGCCACTGGAAGCGGCGACCCTGGCAGTTGTGGGTGGTGGTGGGGGTGACAGCACTTGCGCTGCCGCTGCTGCCGCACGTCCGGTTCAACGCCGATCCCATGGGCCTGCGCGACCCGGATACCGCTTCCGTTAAGACCTTTGCCTGGCTGTACGATGGCGACGATGGCGGGCCGTACCGGCTGAGCGTGGTCGTGAAGGACGCCGCCGAGGCGCAGGCACTGACCGGGAAGCTGAAGGCGCTGCCGCAGGTCGGGCGCGTCGTCTCGACCCTCAGTTTCGTGCCCGACGATCAGGAGGACCGGCTTGGCCTGATCGCGTTCGCCGCTGGCGGGCTGGAGGGTGCTGGCGCCGAAGCCGGACAAGCCGCTGACGCTTGCCCCTTGCAGCGGGTGGCGGCGGCGCGCTCGCAACTCCTGAACCTGCCGCGCAATCCGGAACTTGACCGGCTGTCCGCGGCGATCCAGCAGCTGCAGGTGCGCGCCGCGCGCGATCCGGCGCTCGTCAGTGCCGTGGAGCGCGACCTGTTCGCCTATCTGCCGCCGCTGGTCACGGAATTGCGCGGCCAGCTCTCGCCGGAAGTCCTGACGGTTCAGAGCACACCGCAATGGATCAAGGACCGCTTTATCGCGACCGACGGCCGTCTGCGTCTGGAAATCCAGCCGGCGGGCAACATTGACAGCGTGCCAGCGCGGCGCGCCTTCGTCGAGGCCGTGCAGTCGGTTGCACCGACCGCCAGCGGCCCGGCGCGCTCCGTGCTGGAGGCAGGCGGCTATGTGGCTGGCTCCATGATCCAGGCGACCAGCCTGGCGTTTGTGCTGGCGATCGGCGTAGTCTGGATCACGACACGCAAGTTCAGCCTGGCGCTGATCGTGGTGACGCCGCTGGTGTTTGCGGCAATCCTGACGTCTGCGGCCGGTGTTCTCCTCGATCTGCCCTACAATTACGCCAATGTGATCGTGCTGCCGCTGTTGATCGGCCTCAGCGTCGACGCCGGCATCTATCTCACGGTCGCCGGCAGCGAGCCCGGCTCGATCGGCAAAGGCCCGGACCGGACGACGGCGCGTTCGATCCTGTTCAGCGCGCTCACCACCATGGATTCCTTTGGCACCCTCTCGCTTTCGGATCACAGGGGATTGCGAGCATGGGCATTCTGCTGGCGATCGGGGTGGCGTTCGCCGTCATCACCACCATGACCATCATCCCGAACCTGCTGGCGCTCCGCTATCGCCACCTCAAGACAGGAGTTTCCTGATGCTGCGAAATGCTACTTTGCTCAGTGTCGCCGCCCTGCTGTCAGCACCTGCGGCTTACGCGCAGACCGATGCGCTGCAGGCTGCCGCCGCGAGCGCGGTAAGCGACTTCAATGCCAGGGCGAGTGAAATCATCACCGACAAGGGCTTGAGCGCCAGCGCGCGGTTCACGCAGTTCCGCGCGTTGCTGGACAAGACCTACGCACTCGATTTTCTGGCCCGCTTCCTCGGCGGCGATGCCTACACCAAGGCGACGCCGGACCAGCAGGCGGCCTACAAGAGCGTGTTCCCGAACTACGTGACCGCGCTCTATCTTGATCAGTTCGGCAAGCTCGTCGGCAAGACGCAGCGCCAGGTGAGCATCCGCACAGTGGGCGCGAGCGAGGTGTTCGTGCGCACGGAAGTCAAGCGCACCAGCGGCGCGCCTGCGACGCTGGAATGGCGCGTGCGCAAGGGTGCGGACGGCCAGTTTCGCATCGTCGACGTGGCGACCGAAGGCGTCTCCAACGCGCTGGGCAAGCGCGCGGAATTTGCAGCGTTTGCGCGCGACAAGGGCTTCGACGCGTTGATCGCCGACCTGAAGAAACGCGGTGCCCCGCCACAGGGTAAACGCTGGCTGCTTGCGCCCGTTCAGCGCCGGCCGGTGAGGGTGCTGATCGGCCCCTCGGCCTTGCCATGAACGAACTGGTCGACGTAGGCGTTGCCGCTGGCGTCGATCTGCGCGCGCGGGCCATCCCAGACGATTTCGCCCTGGTGCAGCATGGCGACACGGTCCGCGATCTTGCGCACGCTGCCCATGTCATGGGTGATCGACAGGGTGGTCGCGCCCAAGTCGCGCACCCGCTCGACGATCAGCGCGTTGATGACATCGGCCATGATCGGGTCGAGGCCGGTCGTCGGCTCATCGAAGAAGACGATCTCCGGCTTGGCAGCGATCGCACGCGCCAGCCCGACCCGCTTCTGCATGCCGCCCGACAGTTCGGAGGGAAGAGATCGGCAACGTCCGCCCCCAGGCCGACGCGCTCGAGGGTTTCGATGGCGAGCCGCCGCGCCGTGCGCGCCGCCATGCCGCGGCCCTGGATCAGCCCGAAGGCGACGTTGCGCCAGATCGGCAGCGAGTCGAACAGCGCTGCGCCCTGAAACAGCATGCCGATGCGCATCAGGAACTGCTGCCGCGCCTTGCCCGTGAGCCCCAGCACCGACTGCCCGTCGACGCGCACGTCGCCCGCATCCGGCCGCAGCAGACCGAGAATGCACTTGATCATCACGGACTTGCCGGTCCCCGAGCCGCCGATGATCACCAGCGATTGCCCCGCCTCGACCCGCAGATTGACCCCGCGCAGCACCTGCTTGGTGCCGAACGCCTTGGTGAGGCCGATGAGTTCGAGCTTCGGCGTCGTCATGCGAACACGATCACGGTGATGATGAGGTTGGCGAGCAGGATCAGGATGAACGCTGACACCACCGCATTGGTCGTCGCGCGCCCGACACCCTGCGCGCCGCCTTTGGAGTGGTAGCCATGATAGCAGCCCATGAGCGCGATGATGAAGCCGAACACCGCCGCCTTGATGAGCGAGGAGTGGACGTCTTCCCACTCCAGATACTGTGAGGTGACCCGCAGATAGGCGGCCGGGTTGAAGCCCAGCCGCTCGGTCGCGATCAGGTAGCCGCCGAACACCCCGATGATGTTGGCGACAATGGTCAGCAGCGGCAGCACGATGACGGCGGCCAGCAGGCGCGGCGCGACCAGATATTTCAGCGGGTCCGTCGAGAGCGTGACCATGGCGTCGATCTGTTCGGTGACCCGCATGGTGCCCAGTTCCGCCGCCATTGCGGAGGAAACCCGGCCCGCCACCATCAGGCCGCCGAGCACCGGGCCAAGTTCGCGCACGATGGCGATCACGGTGACGGCGGCCACGGCGCTTTCCGCATTGAAACGGCTCGATCCCACAAAGATCTGCTGGGCGAGCGCCGCACCGGTGAACAGGGCGGTGAGGCCGACGACCGGCAGCGAGAAATAGCCGATGATCAGCATCTGCTCGAGCATGCGGCCGAAATAGAAGGGCGGGCGCACCAGGTGCGCGAGGCTGGAGGTGGCGAACCGGCTGACGTTGCCGATTACGGCAAGGCCACCAAGGGCGAAGCGGCCGACGAGGGCCAGGAACGCGAGCAGAGAGGTCATGTCGCGCCGCTATAACGGCGGTTGAAGCGATCGCCCAGCCCTGTCAGCACTTCGTAGGCGGCAAGTCCGGTGCGGGCGGCGATGTCCTCGAGCGACGGGGCTGCGCCACCGATCACGGTTGCAAGCGCACCGACGCCGGGGTCCGCCGCGCCGGCGTCGGCGCAGATCAGGTCCATGGAGACCCGCCCGACCAGCGGGCAGCGCTGGCCGTTCAGCTCAACCCATGCGTCCTTGCCGGAAAGCCGGCGGGGTAGCCGTCCGCATAACCGATACCGAGCGTTGCGATACGGGTTTCGCGTTCGGCCTGCCAGGTCGCGCCATAGCCGACGGTCTCCCCGGCTGCGATCGTCTTCACCTGCAGCACCGGGGCCTGGGCCCGCACGACCGGCGCGATGCGCCCTGCTGCAAGCGGGCTGGGCAGCCCGCCGTAGAGGCCAAGGCCCGGCCGGGTGAGGTCGAAGGCATAGTCCGGCCCAAGGCAGGCACCGGCCGAATTCGCCAGTGAGCGCCGGCGGGCCTGGACCTTGGCGGCAAGGTCAAGGAAGCGCGTCCGCTGGCGCGCGTTCATGGCATGGTCCGGCTCGTCCGCGCAGGCGAGGTGGCTCATCGCCAGATCGATGTCGAGATCGGCAAGGTCGAGCGCGGCGATCTGCTCCGGGCGCAGCCCCAGCCGGTTCATGCCGGTGTCGATCATCAGGCTGCACGGTGCCGCCACCTGCCGCCACAGTTCTGCCTGTTCGGGCGTATCGATCACCGGGGTCAGCCGGGCGTTCAGCAGGGTCGGCATGTCCGCGGCGGTGAAGCCGTGCAGCACGTGCACGGTCGCATCCGGCAGGATGCGGCGCAACTGTTCGCCCTCCTGCAGGGTCGCGACGAAGAAATCGGTGCAGCCCTCGCGGGCCAGACGCAGGCTCACCGGCGCCAGGCCAAGACCGTAGGCACCCGCCTTCACGGCCGCCCCGGCCGGCGCACCGCCGGACAGGGCCCGCAGCGCGCGCCAGTTGGCGGCAAGTGCATCAAGATCGATCAGGAGCTGGGCGGCGGGGGTGCATGTGAGCATTTACAGCTCGATAGCCGCCCCTGCCGCCGTCTGCAATCTCCGATCATGGCAGGATGAAATCCTGCCGCTTGCCCTGAGCTGGACAAAGGGTCGGGCGGCGCGTGGTTCTGTCCAAGCGCACCACGCGCGGTTTTCCCAAAATGACCCTTAACCCCGATTATGCTTCAAGCGGCAGACGGCGCGGCGGCTTGCCGGTCAGTTTCGCCACGGCGTTGGCGACCGCAGGCGCGATCGGCGGTACCCCGGGTTCGCCGACGCCGCTCGGCGGGTTGCCGCTGTTCAGGATATGCACCTCGACCGTCTTGGGCATGCGATCGATGCGCAGCACGGAATAGGTGTCGAAATTCGCCTGATCCGGCTTGCCGTCGGTGAGCGTGATCGCGCTGCCGAGCGCGGTCCCGAGCCCGAAACCGATGCCGCCCTCCATCTGCGCGCGCACATGATCGGGGTTGACCGCCAGACCGCAGTCGACCGCGCACACCACCCGGTCGACGGTGATCGTACCGTCCTTCATGCTGACTTCCGCCACCTGGGCGACGAAGCTGCCGAAGCTTTCGTGCACCGCAATGCCGCGCGCCTTGCCCGCCGGCAGCGGCGTGCCCCAGCCGGCTTTTCCGCCGCCAGCTTCAACACGGCGGCGTGGCGCGGGTGTTTGCCAAGGTGCGCCAGCCGGAATTCGAGCGGGTCCTTGCCGGCGGCGGCAAGTTCGTCCATCATCACTTCTTTGGAATAGGCGCTGTGGGTATGCCCGACGGAACGCCACCAGAGCACGGAGACTGGGCTTTCCGCCTTGATCCAGCGCACGGCGGCATTGGGGATGTCATACTGCTCGCCGGCGTGGCCTTCGTAGGCGGCGGGGTCGGAGCCGTCGGGTGCCCCGAACGGCGTGCCGGCAAGAATGCTCTGGCCGACGAAGCTCTGGTCCCAGCCGACGATCTTGCCGGATGCATCGAGGCCGGCCCTGATCCGGTGGACGTTGAACGGCCGGTAATAGCCGCCCTGGATGTCGTCCTCGCGGGTCCAGACCAGCTTGACCGGATACTTGCCCCTGTGGCTTTCAGGATGCTTGCCAGTTCGCCGGTGAAGTCGCCGGTCGGCGTCGCACGACGGCCGAAGCTGCCCCCGCCGCGAGCACGTGCAGGGTGATGTTCTCCGGCGGCAGGCCGAGCGCTGCGGCGGCCGCCCCTGGTCGACCGTGGGGATCTGGAACCCGGCCCACATCTCGCACTTGCCGTCGACCAGGCGACCGGCGCAGGTCATCGGTTCCATCGGCGCGTGGGCAAGGAAGGGGAAGACGTAGTCCGCTTCGATGACCTTGGTGGCGCCGGCCAGGGCTTTGCCCGCATCGCCTTTGGCGGTGACGCTGCGTCCGCCGCCCTTGGCGGCCAGCGCCTTGTAGTCCGCCTCGAACTGGGCGCTGCTGCGCTTCTCCACTTTGCTGTCGTCCCAGGTGACGGCCAGCGCATCCCGGCCCTGACGCGCGGCCCAGGTGTTCTTCGCCAGCACGGCCACGCCGGACGGCACCTGCACCACATCGACCACGCCGGGCATGGCCTTCGCCTTGCTGGCGTCGAACGCCTTGACCGTACCGCCAAAGCGCGGCGTGCGGGCGATGACGGCGATCAGCATGCCATCCAGTTTCACGTCCATGCCGAAAGTCTGGCGGCCATGTACCTTGTCGGCGGAGTCGACGCGGGGGCCGACGATGCACCGATAAGCGTGAACTTCGCAGCGTCCTTCAGACCGACGGTCTGCGGCACGGGCTGATCGGCGGCGGCGGCGGCAAGGTCCCCGAACCCAGCCGACTTGCCGGACGCATGGCTGATCACGCCATTGGCGATGGCGATCTCGGCCACCGGGACGTTCCACTGCTTGGCCGCAGCGGCTGCCAGCATGGCGCGGGCGGTGGCACCAGCCTTGCGATACTGTTCATAGCTGTTGTGGATGGACGAAGAGCCGCCGGTGCCCTGCACCTTGCCGCCCCAATCGAGGTTGCCGTAGGCGGGAACCTCGGACGGCGACGACTCGACGCGCACCTTGCTCCAGTCGGCGTCCAGCTCCTCGGCGACCAGGGTCGCAAGCCCGGTCCAGACGCCCTGGCCCATTTCCAGATGCTTGGAGAGCACGACCACCGCGCCGTCCGGCTCGATGCGCAGGAACGGCTGGGCGAGCGTGCCGGTGCGCGCGCCGGCCTCGCTGGCCTTGCTGCAGGCAGCGGGCACAAGCGCCAGCGTCAGGCCGACACCTGCGAGCTTGATGAAGCCGCGGCGGTCCGGTGCGGCGAGGGAGGTTGCGACCGGCTCAGGTGCTGCCGGTGTCGCTTCGGGCGCTTGATGCGCGAACATGGGGTGCGGCATGGGTTATGCTCCCAGAGTCGAGGCGGCCTGCTTGATGCCGGCGCGAATGCGATGATAGGTGGCGCAGCGGCAGATGTTGCCGGCCATGGCGCCGTCGATGTCGGCGTCGCTTGGTGCCGGATTGTCCTTGAGCAGCGCGATCGCGGACATCACCTGGCCGGGCTGGCAATAGCCGCATTGCGCGACGTCCAGCTTGACCCAGGCATCCATGACCGCCTGTGCCACCTTGTCCTTTGCACCTTCGATGGTGGTTACCGAACTGCCGGCGATATCGCCGACTGCCGTCACGCAGGAGCGGGTGGCGACGCCATCGACATGGACCGTACAGGCGCCGCACTGGGCCAGGCCGCAGCCGAATTTGGTGCCGGTCAGGCCCAGTTCGTCGCGCAGGACCCACAGCAGCGGCATGTCCGCCGGCACATCGATGGAACGTGTCTGTCCATTGAGCTTGAGCTCCACCATGGGGCACTCCTCGGAAAAATTGCTGAATTTTGTAATGTTCGGGGTTGTCGCGGCATTCTGGCGCGCCGCTGCGCAACGAAATTAATTTATGTCGTCAATATGTGTTCGATACCATCGCTTGTCCAGCGCCTGAACGGGTAAAGTTGCTGCGGCCAGCGCATGCGGGAAATTCTGCGCGGGCCGCAGAAGGCGGTTGATGGCGGGCGAGTGCTCTGCTAGACGCCCCGGTTCTGAAGTCGCGCGACAGTGCGGTCGTGGCGGAATTGGTAGACGCGCAGCGTTGAGGTCGCTGTGGGGCAACCCGTGGAAGTTCGAGTCTTCTCGACCGCACCAGACAGTCCGAGTGACCGGAACGGTCCGGAACCCAGTGGGACAGGGCGGGATTTTCCCGGTATTTCCGGTGCTTTGCGGCTGGCGGCGTGCTGCACTGAGGCGGGAGACTCGCGGCCGAGACAGCGATATCAGGCCCAACACGGCCTGCGTCTCGGGCGCTGAAATTCCGACCTCAGTTGGTTTGCCGGCCTATCGGCTGGCTGTGTTCCCCAGCCCGAACAGGCGATGCTGATCGGCCCAGGCCATTGGCAATTCCGTATCCAACAGCGCCCGCCGCGTCATCGCCGCTGGCTGCTCGCCTGCGAGTGCAAGCTTGACCAATGTGGGTGAGAGATAGCTGATCCGGATCAACTGCGCGACGCGCTTGCGGCAAGCGCCGGCCTCTGTTGCGAACTGTTCGACCGACCGGGTTCCTGACCCTGTCAGCTGCTCGCGGGTCGCAAGTGCCTCCGCCAGCAATCGGACCAGCGGTTCGTAGCGACCGGCCGGCGGGGTGAGACCCTGCGCGGCGGCAGGCACGATCAGGCGGATGTCATGGCCTTTCCGAACGCGCGCCACGGCGCCGAGACCACCAGCGCGGGACGTTGCGCATCAGTCCGGTTATCCGGCTCAATCAAGCGATCCAGCCGCAGCGTCAGCAGGAGCGTGGCCTCCCGAGCACGACCTCCTGGACCAGCGTCCGGAACAGCTGGCGCCGGACAGTTGCATCGCTACCGCCGAGATGCCCCGCTGCGGCGATGGCCCGCCAGTAACCGGTCGAGGCGGATGATCCCGTCCGATGCATCGGCGGCCCAGTCCTGCAATGCCGGGCCATCGCGCAGCACCTCGACAAGTCGGGCAATGGCTATGGCCTCAATATCGTGTGCCGACACACGCCAGGCGACCTCGTCGCTGCCGGCCTGCTCACTCGGCAGCGTCACATAATAACGGTAGCGCCGCCCGGGCTTGTTGGACTGGCTCGGCGTCATCCGCCGGCCTTGCGCGTCACGCAATATCCCAGTCAGCAGCGCCTCGGATCGCCGTCCGCCGCGCGGCAGTTGCCCGGGGCCGTTGGCTGCCAGCTTGGCTTGCACGGCGTCCCACAGCGCTTCCGGTACGATGGCCTCATGGTCGCCGGGATAGGCCTCGCCCCGGTGGACGATATAGCCCCGGTAGATGCGGTTCTGCAGCAGGTGAAACAGCCCGCCGCGCCGGAAGACGCAACCGCCGCGATGCGGCCCGCTGGCGCGGACTTGAACCTTGGTGCGAAGGCCCTGGTCCGCAAGCCGGTCCGCGAGTTCGCGCACCGAGCCGACCTCGAGATAGGTCCTGCAGATGTGGATCACCTGTTCCGCCTCGGCGGCGTTGGGCACCAGCTTGCGATCCTTGACGTCATAGCCGAGCGGCACCGGGCCACCCATCCACAGACCCTTGCGTTTGGAAGCGGCTATCTTGTCGCGGATGCGCTCGCCAGTGACCTCGCGCTCGAACTGGGCGAACGACAGCAGCACGTTGAGGGTCAGGCGTCCCATACTGGTGGTCGTGTTGAACGCCTGGGTGACCGAGACGAAGCTGGCGCTCGCCGCATCGAGGGTCTCGACGATCTTGGCAAAGTCGGCGAGGCTGCGGGTCAGCCGGTCCACCTTGTAGACGACGATGACCTGGATACGCCCGGCCCTGACCTCGGCCAGCAGACGCTGCAGCGCCGGCCGCTCCATCGTCCCGCCAGAGATGCCGCCATCGTCATAGAGTTCGTCACTTGCCACCCAGCCTTCGCCGGCCTGGCTCAACACATAGGCCCGGCACGCCTCGCGCTGGGCATCGAGGCTGTTGAACGCCTGGTCCAGCCCCTCCTCGGTCGACTTGCGGGTATAGATGGCACAGCGGATCTCGGCATTGCGCTGAGCGGCCGCCGCGCTACGCATCGCCGATGACCCTGGTGCGCTTGCTGTGGACGCCGAAGAACCTTGGTCCTGACTGACCTGCTCCCCTGATTGTTACCAGTCAGAGATAGAGTCTGGCTCCTTCATGATGGTTGTTTGATGGGATGGCAACGTGTCTGGGGCATGCCCCAGACACGTTGGCCGGCGATCTCGGCGGGGGTCTTCCCGCCCAGTTTCGAGTGCGGCCTGACCGTGTTGTAATCGTGCCGCCAGGCGGCCAGCACGAACCGGGCATGGGCCAGCGAGGTGAACAGGGTCTCGTTGAGGCATTCGTCCCGCAGGCGGCCATTGAAGCTTTCCACGAAGCCGTTCTGCATCGGCTTGCCGGGCGCGATGTAGTGCCACTCGACCCGCCGCTCCTGCGACCAGCGCAGGATCGCCGACGAGGTCAGTTCGGTGCCATTGTCACTGACCACCGTGTGCGGCTTGCCGCGCATGCCCATCAGGCCGGTCAGTTCCCGGGCCACCCGTGCCCCGACAGCGACGTATCGGCCACCAGCGCCAAGCACTCCCGCGTGTAATCATCGACCACGCACAGGATGCGGAAGCGTCGACCGCAGATCAGGCTGTCCGAGACGAAGTCGAGCGACCAGCGCTGGTTCGGACCATCGGGCAATACCATTGGCCTGCGTGTGCCCAGAGCGCGCTTGCGCCCGCCACGACGGCGCACGCGCAGCCCTTCCTCGCGGTAGATGCGCAGCAGCTTCTTGTGGTTGGGCGTGATGCCCTCCCGCGCCAGCAGGTAGCCCAGGCGGCGATAGCCGAACCGGCGACGCTCCGCCGCCAGATCGCGCAACCGCTGCCGCAGCGCGCCATCATCCGGCCGTGTCGGCTCGTAACGGATCACCCTGCGGCTCACACCAACCAATGCACACGCCCGACGCTCGCTCACCCCGTGATGCTCCCGGGCATGGGCGACGGCTTCCCGCTTGGCGCCGGGCGTTACCATTTTTGATGCCAGATCCTTCAGCACCGCGTTGTCGAGCATCGCCTCGGCCAGAAGCTTCTTCAGGCGGGAGTTCTCCTCCTCGAGCGTTCGCAACCGCCGGGCCTCGGACACCTCCAGCCCGCCGAACTTCGACTTCCACTTGTAGAACGTCGCCGAGCTGATCCCGTGGCGGCGGCAAACCTCCGCCGTCGGCATGCCGCCCTCCTGCTCCTTCAAGATCGCTATGATCTGCTCTTCGTTGAACCTGCTTTGCTTCATATCGTCCGACTCCTTGGCGTCGGACTCTACCAAAAACGGTCACATTTCAGGGAGCAGGTCACCGTTCAATCAGACCATGAGCGTTCCAGATCGATTCAATCAGAAACGCTCAGGCTCTCGCCCTCGTCGATTGCGATCACCCGCTTGATTTCGTCGGTCCTGAAGCCGAGTGCCGCCGGGCGGCGCACCCCGGCAGCACGCCGACATCATAGAGCTCGCGCACCACGCCCTCGATACGCACCCAGTGCGCCATGTCGCCGGTCGCAAGGTCAATCACTGCCAGCCCGCAGCGCGGTTCCACGTCGCGGGCGGCAAGCGCTGCGTCGATCGGCAGGCCGCTGAAGGTGCGGCTCTCGCGCGGCAGCGACAGGCCGATGACCGCATGGCCGCCGACGAACGCCAGCCCGCGCGCAAAGCCGGGCAGGAAGGCGACCGGCACGAACCGGCCGCTGGCCAGGTCCACCGTGCCGAACTCGCCGGTGCCGGAGTTGAGCAGCCACAGCCGCCCGTCATGCCAGCGCGGCGAGTGCGGCATGGAGAGCCCGTCTGCCACCACCGCGCCGTCC
This sequence comes from Hankyongella ginsenosidimutans, assembly GCF_005144965.1. GTDB lineage: Bacteria > Pseudomonadota > Alphaproteobacteria > Sphingomonadales > Sphingomonadaceae > Hankyongella > Hankyongella ginsenosidimutans. The sequence goes on along the minus strand of NZ_CP039704.1, from coordinate 2,719,122 downwards.
GGCACCGCGATCACCACGCCGCCATCGACCCGCCGGTCGCGCCAGCCGTCCGCCACGTCCGAGCGCGAGACGGCGGTGACATAGCGCGGCGCGCCCTCGACCAGCGCCACGCCGTTCAGGTGGCAGCGGTCCTCGGCGGCCAGGCGCGAGATGAACGGCGGCCGCCACAGCGGCCTGAAGCTGTAGCCGGGGCTGACGGTCGCCAGGCAGCCGAACAGGGTGTTGACGAACAGCGGCGCGCCATCGGCCCCGAAGCCGATGTCGTGGATGTCGCAGTCGCCGGTGATCCAGGCCTGATGCGGCACGAACAGCGCGTCATGGCCGGCGGGGTCCTGCTCGCCGGGCGGGATGACATTGTCGAGCCGCAACAGCTGATATTCGCTGGCCAGCAGCAGGCTGCGGCCATCAGCGCTGACGCCCAGCCCCATGCAGCGGGCGAAGCTGCGCTCGAACACCGCGAGCTTGCCGTCCGGCTTCACCCCAGCAGGAACAGCTTGCCGGCCTGGTAGGTGGTGAAGGCCAGCCCGCCGCCGGTGCGCCCCAGCCACTGCGGGAAATGGCGCGAGGAGGTGAGCGCAAAGGCGGGTTCTGTCATGGGGTTCTCGGCTGGCAGAAAAGCTGCGGCTGCATAGCGCCTTGTCACGCTGGTGTCATGGATGATCGTTAGAAGTATGATTAACGAATAATTATGCGCCTTCTAGGTGTATTTTTATTGCTAAGAGGGGCTTTACATGGCTGATATCGACCTGAGTTTTCTCACACCCGCACAGGGCTTCCGCATCATCGGCGACGCGGCAGGTGACAACGCCAGCCTTAGCGTCTCCAACGCCGGGGATGTAAACGGCGACGGCATCGACGACCTGATCGTCGGGGCGCATCGAGGCGACGACGGTGGCAATGAAGCCGGCGAAGCCTATGTCGTTTATGGCCGCAATGACCCCAGCCGGACCCGCGGATCGCTTGACCTGACCGGCCTCAGCGCCGCAGACGGCTTCCGCATCATCGGCGATGCGGCAGGTGACTTTGCGGGCTGGAGCGTCTCCAGTGCCGGGGACGTCAACGGCTACGGCATCGACGACCTGATCGTCGGAGCGGTCACTGGCGACGATGGTGGCATCAGCGCTGGTGAGACCTATATCATATACGGCCGCAATGATCCAAACCGCACACGCGGACCGCTTGACCTGACCGGCCTCACCGCGGCCGACGGCTTCATAATCATCGGCGATGCGGCGGGTGACTTTGCGGGCATCAGCGTCTCCGATGCCGGCGACGTCAACGGCGACGGTATCTACGACCTGATCGTCGGCGCGTATAGCGGCGACGACGGCGGCACCGACGCCGGCGAAGCCTATGTGGTTTACGGGAAGACCGGGCCGCGGGGCGCGCTCGACCTTACCGGTCTCAGTGCTGCCGACGGCTTCCGCATCATCGGCGACGCGGCGTATGACGGGGCCGGTCGAAGCGTCTCCATCGCCGGCGATGTCAATGGCGACGGTATTGACGACCTGATCGTCGGCGCGCCTAACGGGGACGATGGCGGGAACTTTGCGGGCGAGGCCTATGTTATCTTCGGCCGCAATGACCCTGGCCGGACCCGCGGACCGCTTGACCTGACCGGTCTCAGTGCTGCCGACGGCTTCCGCATCATCGGCGACACAGCGGGTGACTTAGCGGGCTTCAGCATCTCAAATGCTGGCGACGTCAACGGCGACGGCATCGACGATCTGATCGTCGGCGCGCTCTTCGGCGACGATGGCGGCACCAATGCCGGCGCGGCTTATGTGATCTACGGACGGAGCGGCGGGCGCAGTAACCTGGACCTATCCACCCTCACTGCGGCAGACGGCTTTCGCATCCTCGGCGATGCGGCGAATGACTATGCTGGCATAAGCGTCTCCAGTGCCGGCGACATCAACGGTGACGGCATCGACGATCTGATCGTCGGAGCAAATCAGAACGACGCCGGCGGCACAAATGCCGGCGCGGCCTATGTGATCTACGGCCGCAACGACCCCAGCGGAACGCGTGGGCCGCTAGACCTGACCAATCTCAGCAGCGCGAACGGCTTCCGAATCATCGGCGACGCGGCGGGTGACAACGCCGGCCGCAGCGTCTCCAATGCCGGCGACGTCAACGGCGACGGCCTTGATGACCTGATCGTTGGGGCGACTGGCAATGACGCTGGCGGCACAGATGCCGGCGAGGCTTACGTGATCTACGGCGCGCGCACTGCGCCGGTGATCACCTCCAATGGCGGTGGCGCGACCGCTGCGATCAACGTGGCAGAAAACACCCGCGCGGTCACCACCGTCACCGCGACCGACCCGGACGCCGGCACGGTGCTCGCCTATTCGATCGCCGGCGGTGCCGACGCCGCGCGCTTCACCATCAACGCGAGTACCGGAGCGCTGGCCTTGCCCAGGCACCGGACTTCGAGGGGCGTGGCGATGCTAACCTGGACAATGTCTATGAGGTGACGGTTCAGGTCAGCGATGGCAGTCTGACCGATGCCCAGGCGATCAGCGTCAGGGTGATCGATGTGAACGAAGCGCCGGTCGTCGGCTTCGGCCCGCTGAGGTTCAGCGTTGCCGAAAATACGACGACTGTTGGTACGATTTCCGCATTAGACCCTGACGGTCAGCCGCTGACCTACAGTTTTGTTCCATTCTTCGAACTCCCCTTTGATCAGGCCGCTTTCACAATCAATCCGACGACTGGTGCCCTGTCCTTTTCGGGAGTGGGCAGAACTTTGAGGATCCGCGCGATACGGACCGCGATGGCATCTATATCGTGGGCGTCCGTGCAACTGATTCGTTCGGGCTGTCCGCCGACCAGACCGTTGAGGTTACGGTCACCAATGTGAACGAAGCGCCCGTGATCACCTCGAACGGCGGTGGTGCAACAGCTGCGGTCAGTGTTGCGGAGAACACGACCACGGTGACGACCGTCACGTCAACCGATCAGGATTTCGGCGCGACCCGCACCTTCTCGATATCCGGCGGCGCGGACGCCGCCCGCTTCAGCATCAACGCGACGACCGGCGCGCTGGCCTTTGTCGCCGCGCCGAACTTTGAGGCGCCAGCCGATGTTGGTAGTAACAATGTCTATGACGTCACGGTCCGCGTTACCGACAATGGCGGGCTGACCGACGAGCAGGCGATCAGCGTCACGGTCACCAATGTGAACGAAGCGCCGGTGATCACCTCGAACGGCGGTGGCGCGACCGCTGCGATCAGCTTGGCAGAAAATACAACGTCTGTAACGACCGTTTCCGCAAGCGACTCCGACGCCGGCACGGCACTCGCCTATTCAATCGCCGGCGGCGCGGACGCCGCCCGCTTTGTGATCGACGTTGCGACCGGGGCGCTGGCCTTCCTGTCCGCGCCGGACTTCGAGACGCCAGGCGACCTTGATGACAACAACATCTACGAGGTCATCGTGCGCGCCAGCGACGGTAGCCTGTTTGATGAACAGGCGCTATCCTTGACGATCCTTGACCTCACCATCGAGACAGGCACTGACGGGAACGATACCTTGACCGGCGGCGACGGCGACGATCGCCTGGTGGGCCTGAACGGCAATGACACCCTGATCGGCGGGGCCGGCAACGACACGCTGCTCGGCGGCAACAACAACGACACATTGTTCGGGGCACCGGCAACGACACCCTGAACGGCGATGCCAGCAACGATACCCTGGCCGGCGGACTCGGTGCCGATGTCCTGAACGGTGGCAGCGGCCTCAGCGACGTTGCCGACTACCGCTTCCTGGATTTTGGCGTGCTTGATACCGCGGGCGTCACCGCTAGCCTGCGCGACCCGAGCGCTAACAGGGGCGCGGCGCAGGGCGACACCTACATCGATGTGGAAAACCTCTCCGGCACCGATTTGCGCGATATCCTGATCGGCAACAGCAGTGCCAACAGCCTGTTCGGCAGCGGCGGCAATGATGTCCTGGAAGGCTGGGAAGGCAATGATACCCTGCTCGGCGGGGATGGCAACGACCGGGTGCTCGGCGGCAACAATGCCGACACGCTCGATGGTGGTACGGGCAACGACTTCCTGGGCGGCGGGGCCAGCAACGACACGCTGACCGGCGGTGCGGGCAACGACTCGCTCGATGGCGGCACCGGTCGTGATACCGCCAGCTTCGCGGGCGATCTGTCCAACTTCGACATCGCCCGGGTCGGCACCAGCATCGTGGTCACCGACCTGACCGGCGCGGAAGGCGTGGATACGGTCTCCAACGTCGAGCAGTTCGCGTTTGCCGGCGTGGTTTACAACGTCAACGATCTGGTCGACCCGGCCACGATAAGCGGCTTGGTCTACGAGTTCGGTCAGCAACATCAAATCGCCTGAGGCGGATGGCAGGTCGAACCGCTTTGATCTGATCCCGGAAAACTGGATCGCTTTGAGTGTCCGTTGTCAGAACATTTGGCGCACGGTATCCAAGTCTGATGATGCCCTCGTTCAGCAATTTTTCGAGGAGGGCTCAACTGATCGATCAGAGACTGGCGCGCGGCGGCGGTGTCATCGTGCAATGGCCGGGGCCGCGCGCCTCCGCTGGAGTCCAGTCGCGTAACACCGCCGACGCCGTGGGCAAGAGGCGTGAATGCCGGTAGGTTCAGTTTGCTCCTGACTGCCCATGCCGCTTTGCCTCCTGCTGATAGTATCGGATGATCCCGGGCGTCTTGCCGTTGGTTGCGAACCACTCCAGCGCCTGCGCGGTCGAGTCAGCCTGGTCGTCGTACTTAGCTTTGGGAAACGACGTCAGCTCGCGGATATAGTCGGCGCGCCACGGTGCGGTCTCGGGCAGATGCACGAGGCCCTGTTCGATGGTTGGCGTCTGCGCCAGCATGCGCATGACCTTCTCGGCCTGCGGCTTATAGGGGTCACAGCGCTCAGGCCATCATGGCGCAGATCCTGGATCAGCTGGATGCCTGACGCCCTGTCCTCGATGAGGATGGTGTCCGCCGTCAGCACCAATGGCACAGATTTGAGGTTGTGATTTAAGGAGGGTTGGGGCTTCGTCGCAGTGACAAAGGAACGAAGATGAAGCCCCAACCCTCCTCGAAAACCGCCAGCCAAGGCTCCCGCCGAACGGGTGGTAAAGGACATCCAGACCACCTCGTGAATTCCGTTTATGGGTCCGGACCCTAACTCAAAGCGATCCAGTTTTCCGGGATCAGAGCAAATGCAGCAGCTCCACTTATGATTGATTATCAATTATTGTCGAACAATGCCTTGCGCTTGATGATTATTGCTACCCGCTGTGGAAATATATTGCAAAATTATGTAACATTAAGCAATTAATCTGTTGAAATTAAAAGAATTATATCGACAAGGCCAGATTGGCCGTGGTAAATTTGTTATATTAATATGGGGAATTCAAATGACTGATTTTCTTGCGACGGGTGGCGACGATAATTTTCGCGGCTCTGCAGGCGTTAATGACATAGTTAGTTATGCAAATGCTGCATCAGCGATACGCGTCGATTTGAGAATCGCCACGCGCCAGAACACGCTCGGCTCGGGAAATGACCTATTTCTCTCGATCGAAAATCTGATCGGCTCGGCCTTCGCGGATGAATTCTTCGGCGGGGCAGAGGCCAACTGGTTTCAAGGTGGCGGCGGCAATGACCGGCTGACCGGTGGTGCAGGCGCGGATACCCTTAATGGCGGCGATGGCAATGACATCCTCTATTCCGACCATGAGGATTTTACGGACGGGGCAACTGGGACAGCACGACGGGTGCCGACAGCCTGAACGGCGACGCGGGCGATGACCGCCTGATCGCCGGGTTCGGCGACAGTGTCGATGGCGGCACCGGCACCGACACCCTCTCGCTCTCGCTGCTGGGTGCAAGTGCTGGCGTGACCGGCGACCTTGGCGCGGCCTTCACCGGCGGCACGGCCACGTTCGCGGGCGGCAGCTTCACCGGCCTTGAGCAATATCGTGAGATCGTCGGATCGAACTTTGACGACAACATCACCCTGGGCAACGCCACGCAGGGCACCGACAACAACGCCAACAACACGACCGGCTTTGTCGGCCTTTATGGCCGGGACGGCAACGACGTCTTAACCGGCGGCACCGCCAGCAACGACCTCTATGGCGATAATGGCAACGACACGCTCAACGGGCTTGGCGGCAATGACCGGCTGACCGGTGGTGCAGGCGCGGATACCCTTAATGGCGGCGATGGCAATGACATCCTCTATTCCGACCATGAGGATTTTACGGACGGGGCAACTGGGACAGCACGACGGGTGCCGACAGCCTGAACGGCGACGCGGGCGATGACCGCCTGATCGCCGGGTTCGGCGACAGTGTCGATGGCGGCACCGGCACCGACACCCTCTCGCTCGCTGCTGGGTGCAAGTGCTGGCGTGACCGGCGACCTTGGCGCGGCCTTCACCGGCGGCACGGCCACGTTCGCGGGCGGCAGCTTCACCGGCCTTGAGCAATATCGTGAGATCGTCGGATCGAACTTTGACGACAACATCACCCTGGGCAACGCCACGCAGGGCACCGACAACAACGCCAACAACACGACCGGCTTTGTCGGCCTTTATGGCCGGGACGGCAACGACGTCTTAACCGGCGGCACCGCCAGCAACGACCTCTATGGCGATAATGGCAACGACACGCTCAACGGGCTTGGCGGCAATGACCGGCTGACCGGTGGTGCAGGCGCGGATACCCTTAATGGCGGCGATGGCAATGACATCCTCTATTCCGACCATGAGGATTTTTACGGACGGGGCAACTGGGACAGCACGACGGGTGCCGACAGCCTGAACGGCGACGCGGGCGATGACCGCCTGATCGCCGGGTTCGGCGACAGTGTCGATGGCGGCACCGGCACCGACACCCTCTCGCTCGCTGCTGGGTGCAAGTGCTGGCGTGACCGGCGACCTTGGCGCGGCCTTCACCGGCGGCACGGCCACGTTCGCGGGCGGCAGCTTCACCGGCCTTGAGCAATATCGTGAGATCGTCGGATCGAACTTTGACGACAACATCACCCTGGGCAACGCCACGCAGGGCACCGACAACAACGCCAACAACACGACCGGCTTTGTCGGCCTTTATGGCCGGGACGGCAACGACGTCTTAACCGGCGGCACCGCCAGCAACGACCTCTATGGCGATAATGGCAACGACACGCTCAACGGGCTTGGCGGCAATGACCGGCTGACCGGTGGTGCAGGCGCGGATACCCTTAATGGCGGCGATGGCAATGACATCCTCTATTCCGACCATGAGGATTTTACGGACGGGGCAACTGGGACAGCACGACGGGTGCCGACAGCCTGAACGGCGACGCGGGCGATGACCGCCTGATCGCCGGGTTCGGCGACAGTGTCGATGGCGGCACCGGCACCGACACCCTCTCGCTCGCTGCTGGGTGCAAGTGCTGGCGTGACCGGCGACCTTGGCGCGGCCTTCACCGGCGGCACGGCCACGTTCGCGGGCGGCAGCTTCACCGGCCTTGAGCAATATCGTGAGATCGTCGGATCGAACTTTGACGACAACATCACCCTGGGCAACGCCACGCAGGGCACCGACAACAACGCCAACAACACGACCGGCTTTGTCGGCCTTTATGGCCGGGACGGCAACGACGTCTTAACCGGCGGCACCGCCAGCAACGACCTCTATGGCGATAATGGCAACGACACGCTCAACGGGCTTGGCGGCAATGACCGGCTGACCGGTGGTGCAGGCGCGGATACCCTTAATGGCGGCGATGGCAATGACATCCTCTATTCCGACCATGAGGATTTTACGGACGGGGCAACTGGGACAGCACGACGGGTGCCGACAGCCTGAACGGCGACGCGGGCGATGACCGCCTGATCGCCGGGTTCGGCGACAGTGTCGATGGCGGCACCGGCACCGACACCCTCTCGCTCGCTGCTGGGTGCAAGTGCTGGCGTGACCGGCGACCTTGGCGCGGCCTTCACCGGCGGCACGGCCACGTTCGCGGGCGGCAGCTTCACCGGCCTTGAGCAATATCGTGAGATCGTCGGATCGAACTTTGACGACAACATCACCCTGGGCAACGCCACGCAGGGCACCGACAACAACGCCAACAACACGACCGGCTTTGTCGGCCTTTATGGCCGGGACGGCAACGACGTCTTAACCGGCGGCACCGCCAGCAACGACCTCTATGGCGATAATGGCAACGACACGCTCAACGGGCTTGGCGGCAATGACCGGCTGACCGGTGGTGCAGGCGCGGATACCCTTAATGGCGGCGATGGCAATGACATCCTCTATTCCGACCATGAGGATTTTACGGACGGGGCAACTGGGACAGCACGACGGGTGCCGACAGCCTGAACGGCGACGCGGGCGATGACCGCCTGATCGCCGGGTTCGGCGACAGTGTCGATGGCGGCACCGGCACCGACACCCTCTCGCTCGCTGCTGGGTGCAAGTGCTGGCGTGACCGGCGACCTTGGCGCGGCCTTCACCGGCGGCACGGCCACGTTCGCGGGCGGCAGCTTCACCGGCCTTGAGCAATATCGTGAGATCGTCGGATCGAACTTTGACGACAACATCACCCTGGGCAACGCCACGCAGGGCACCGACAACAACGCCAACAACACGACCGGCTTTGTCGGCCTTTATGGCCGGGACGGCAACGACGTCTTAACCGGCGGCACCGCCAGCAACGACCTCTATGGCGATAATGGCAACGACACGCTCAACGGGCTTGGCGGCAATGACCGGCTGACCGGTGGTGCAGGCGCGGATACCCTTAATGGCGGCGATGGTAGGGATACGGCATTCTTTTCCAGTAGGTTCTCCGACTACACCATCGCCACTGATGCGGCTGGCGTAACCTATATCACTGACAATCGCTCCAGCAGCCCTGATGGCATCGATACACTCACAAGTGTAGAAATTCTGCAATTTTCAGATCGAACATTTCAGTTGATCGCAAACGTCGCTCCCGTTGCCACGAACGATACGTTTAACGCAACCAGCGGTAATGCCCTTATAATTACACCAGCGGAATTGCTTGCGAACGATACCGACGGAAATGCTGACCCACTTTCCGTTTTGATCGGCGCTCAACCTGCCCACGGGACTCTAGTGACCGACGCTCAGGGCAATTTCGTCTACACATCTGACCCCGCATTTTCGGGCACCGACACATTTACCTACCGCGCGTCGGATGGCTTGGCGCAGTCCGGCTTTGCAACCGTAACCCTCACTGTTGCACAGGTGCCTGTAAATACTGTTGATGTGACGGTATCAGGCGGTTTGGCTCCCGGCCAAATCGGTAATGCAACCGTCACCTACACCCATAATGGGGAGGCGACCTTCCGCCCGCGTTACTGCTGGTGCAGACGACCGGCGCATTGATCGCCGATGGGTTGACCGGCAGATATTCTGGTTCGTCGCTGATATTTGCATCGGGTAGCGCCGCGCAGGCCAGCCAGAGCTTCGATGTTCAGATATTGATGGCCGCTGGCGGCGGCACGTCCGCAAGCATTTCCGCAACGTTGGCCGATGCGGCAACGGTTGTCGATTGGTCCGCCCTGAAACCTTCGTTGCGTCCTGCTGGGCTGAGCGATGCAGCTTGGGACCATACGTTCACGAACTTCGTCAATTCGGTTGGGACGACGATAGGTTCGCTGACAACCGAGCTGGCCAGAGACGCGGGAGTTTTCCATTCGTTCGGAATTACCAGCGACAGCGGCTCCGCCTTGCTGGCCTTTGAACTGGAACAGGCTGGTGACTTCGGGTCGCTCGCAGCCCGGTCCACTTCTGGCAGCGTTGGTGCCGGTTGGACGAGCATCGCCGACCTTGGCCTGTCGGTCGCGGCAGATGGCAGCGTTACTTTCAAGGGCGCAGCGGACCTCAACGGTTTGTTCTCGCTCTCCGTTGGCGGTCTGGCGACTTACACGCTCTCGGCATCGGTGGATCGCTCCGTCGATCTCAACGGCAATATCCTGTCCGGCGCGGCCAGTCTGCCGCCGGTGTTTTTCCGTCAGCCTGATGGCAGCTATTCGGCATCGGGCGGTTACACGCTCAACAAGACCGCCACCGGATTTGATCTCACCCGCTCAGACGGCACAGTCCTGAACTTCGACAGTGCGGGGCACGTCCTCAGCGCGACTTCGGCATCCGGCCAGCATATCGACGCTACCGTTGATGCCACTGGCAAGCCGCTGACCTTCACTGCATCCAATGGCGCTTCGCTCAGTCTGACACGCGATGCAGCAGGTCACGTCACACAGGCGACGGATAGCGACGGCGGCAATATTGCTCTGAGTTACAGCGCCGATGGCAAGCAACTGACCGGCACCACCGGCACGGCAGGCAACACGGCATTCGCCTATACAGCGAGCGGCGATCTTTCGACGGTTGACCGTGGCGGAACGGCCCACCGACAGCTTCACTTATGATGCCGCAGGCAGGCTGACCGCCATCGATACGGCCAGCGGCGTCCAGACCGAGCATTTCAGTTACAATTCCGACGGCGGCTATATCGACACGACTGGAGCGGGCATCGCCACCACGGTGCAGCTTATGCCCGGCGGCGTTGCGGGGCGCGTGACTTATGGCAATGGCGCGACATCGGCGCTGACCTTCGACAGTCAGGGCAACCTCACCGGCGCGACCGATGCCAACGGTGGCCACCAGAGCTACACGCTCGACAGCAGCGGGCGCGTCACGTCTGTCACCGATGCAGCGGGCGCGACGTTGAGCTTCACCTATGCGGGCAACAGCACCAACCCGGCTTCCGTCACCGACGCGAACGGGCACAGCCGCACGTTCACCTATGATGCCGCAGGCCATCTGACCGGCGGCACATGGCCGGACGGAACCCAGCTTTCGTTCACCACCGACGCAAATGGCAATGTGACCGGCTACACTAATCGGCGCGGCGACGGCATCACTTACAGCTACGATACCAAAGGGCATCTGTTGTCCGCCAGCGATTCCCCGCTGGCCCGGTGAGCTACAGCTATGACAGCGCGGGCCGGATGACATCGGCCACCACCGCGCAGGGTGAAACCGCCATCGCCTATGACGCGGCGGGGCATATTGCCCAGATCACCTATCCCAATGGCCGGTCGTTGGCCTATGGCTATGACGATGCCGGTCGCCGCACATCGATGACCGATCAGGACGGCCATCAGCAGAACTACAGCTATGACAGCGCCGGACGGCTGCACACGCTGGGTGATGAGAGCGGAACGCTCGTTACCTACAGCTATGACGCAGGCGGCAATCTGGCGCGGGAGGACAAGGCCAACGGCACGTGGACAACCTACAGCTACGATGCCGCCAGCCATCTGACGGCCATCGACAATCACGCGCCATCGGGCAGCGTCAGTTCCTTCGTCCATTATGGCTATGACGATGCGGGCCTTCGCATCACGCAGGATACGCAGGACGGGCACTGGGCCTATGGCTATGATGCCTCGGGCCAGCTTACCGCCGCCGATTTCACGTCGATCAAGCCCGGCCTTGCCGACAAGCACCTGAGCTGGACCTATGACGCGGCGGGCAACCGTACCCAGTCGGTCGAGGATGGGGTCGTTACCCATTACACCGTCAACAGCCTGAACCAATATACACAGGTCGGCGACGAGACCTTCACCTATGACGCCGACGGCAACATGGTCACCCGCACCGGCCCCGTAGGGACGACGACCTATTCCTACGATGCCAACAATCGGATTTCGGGCATTACAACACCCGATGGGCACAGCACCACATACGAATATGACATATTCGGCAATCGCTCTGCGCAGGTGCAGGACGGGGTGCGCACCGAATATCTCAATGATCCGTCCGGGCTTGGCAATCTGGTCGCCAGCTTCGACACGGCAGGTGTGGCCACAAGCCATTATCAATATGGCCTTGGGCTGGAAACAGCCGCCGATACCAGTGGATCACATTCCTATTATGAAGCGGACGGCGTCGGATCGGTAACGGCACTAACGAATGTAGGCGGAGCAACTGCAAACAGCTATGCTTACACGCCGTTCGGGGCGGAACTCTATGGTAATGAATCTATTGCAAACAGTTTTGAGTTCAATGGTTCTTTGGGTGTCAGCACTGACCCGTCCGGGCTGACGAATATGCGGGCGCGTGAATACGACCCACTCCTAGGGAAATTTTGCAGGAAGACCCAGCTGCAAGACTGACCTATACGACAAATCTATATGAGTTTGCAGACTCAAACCCAATCAGTTTTACTGACCCACTAGGTTTATTTTCCGTTTCACAAACTAAGTCACAACTTAGTTCGTATTATAATGGATCAATATTGCAGTCAGAAGTGAACTTAGTTAGAGAATCTGGTGTATATAACATTGGCAAGGGTGTGTATCAGGTAACCTCTTCTGTTCCTTTGTTTGCACTGTCAGCAGACCCCGCATTAGCTCCACTAGCTCTTCCATTCGCTACAAACAATTTGGTATCCGGGTATGAATCACTCGTGAAGGGTATCAACCAGGCGTCAATGTTTATTGATGCGGTGAACAACACGCCCCTCCCCGAGGGTCTAATCCCGCCGCCAATTAATCTCCCCAATCCCAATTCCCGGCGAAGGCCCCGGCGAACCGGGATTTGATCCGGTAGAGACTCAGACGGTGATGGTATTCCGGATTATCGTGACCCAGCACCGAATGATCCGAACCAACCGCCTGATCGGGACCATGATGGCATTCCTGATGACAATGATCCTGATCCGAACAAGCCGAACCCGGATCGGGACCATGACGGCATTCCCGATGATCGAGACCCTGACCCTAATCGTCCAAATGCTCCGCCCAAAGATGCAAAGGACAAGGGTGATCCACACCTGACGACTTTCGATGGCGTCGCCTATGATTTCCAGGCGGTTGGCGAGTTTACCGCGATACGCGGAAACGGTTTCGAGATTCAGACCCGCCAGGTGCCGCTTGGCGACCATGTTTCCTATAATGCGGCAGTGGCGATCCGCTTTGGTGATGTAATCGTCCAGATCAATGCCACAGGCGAGCGGCTGTTGATCAACGGCGAGGCATTTTCGCTGGCACCTCAGACGACGATCGAAATCGGCGATGGTACACTGTACCGCTCTGACGACGGAACCGGTCGTGAAACCTACACCGTATCCGATGGCCGCGGAAACGGGGTGACTGTCTCGCTGACGTCTTGGCTGGGACATGCATTGCTCGACCTGGATAATTTCATATCGCCTTACCAGGTAGGGCAGATATCCGGGCTGCTCGGCGATGCCGATGGCAATGCCGCAAATGACATCGCGCTTGCAGACGGGACGGTCCTTACAACTCCCGTTGTGACGCGAGACCTTTATGGTCGGTTCGCCGATAGCTGGCGCGTCACCGATGCGACATCCCTGTTCACTTATGCCCCGGAGAATCGACGGCGACATTCACCGACCGGTCGTTCCCAAAATCGGTGTTCACCATCGACGATCTCGACCCGGCCGCCCGGGCCATGGGAGAAGCCGCAGCGCAGGCTGCAGGCCTCACTCCGGGAACCGTGGCCTATGAGAATGCCGTGCTCGATGTCGGGCTGATCGGCGACCCCACCGTCGCCCAATCGGCAGCCACGAATGCGAGAGCCAGCGAGCCGACCCGTCTCGAACTCAATCATGCGCCGGAATTTGCGGGTGCCAACGCGGTGGCGACCAGCGAAGATTTAGCCAGTCCGGCGATCACAATCGGGGCAACGGACGCTGACGGCGAAGCAATCAGTTATGCGGTCAAAACCAGCGGCGAACCGGCCAAGGGCAGTGTCGCCATCGATCAACAGGCTGGCGCATTCGTCTATACGCCCAGCCAAAATGCCAACGGATCGGACAGCTTCGTTCTGATCGCGTCCGACCCCGCGGCGGGGCAACCGAGCAGGTGTTCTCCGTCACAATTACGCCGGTCAATGATGTTCCGATCATCACCTCAAATGGCGGCGGTGACACCGCCGGCATCAGTGTGGCGGAAAACACCCGAGCGGTCACCACGGTCACTGCAGCCGATCCCGACGCCGGCACGGTGCTCGCCTATTCGATCGCCGGCGGCGCGGACGCCGCGCGCTTCATAATCAACACAAGCACCGGCGCGCTTGCATTCCTATCCGCCCCAAATTTCGAGACGCCAGGCGACTTGGATGACAACAACATCTACGATGTCATCGTGCGCGCCAGCGATGCCGGGGCCTGTTCGACGAGCAAGTACTGTCTGTGACGATCCTGGATCTGGCCGAGATAGGCACGGACGGGAACGACACCCTGGCTGGCGGCGACGGCGACGACCGTCTCGAGGGGCTGAACGGCAACGACACCCTGATTGGCGGGGCCGGCAACGATACGCTGCTCGGCGGCAACAACAATGACACATTGTTCGGGGCACCGGCAACGACACCCTGAACGGCGGTGCCAGTAATGATACCCTGGTCGGCGGGCTCGGCGCCGATATCCTGAATGGCGGCGGCAGCCTCAGCGACACCGCAGACTACCGCTTCCTGGATTTTGGCGTGCTCGATATCGCCGGCGTCACCGCCAGCCTGCGCGACCCGAACGCCAATACCGGCGCGGCGCAGGGCGACACCTACATCGATGTGGAAAACCTCTCCGGCACCGACCTGGCGGATATTCTGATCGGCAACAGCGGTCCCAACAGCCTGTTCGGCAACGGCGGCGACGATCGCCTAGAAGGCTGGGAAGGCAACGACTCCTCTTTGGTGGCGATGAGAACGATACCCTACTCGGTGGCGCCAACGACGACCGCCTGGAGGGACTGAACGGGGACGACATCCTGATCGGTGGCGACGGCGTCGATTTCCTGCTCGGCGGCAATAGCAATGACTCATTATTTGGCGGGGTTGGCAACGATACCCTGAACGGCGATGCCAGTAATGATACCCTGGTCGGCGGGCTTGGTGCCGATGTCCTGAACGGTGGCAGCGGCCTCAGCGACGTTGCCGACTACCGCTTCCTGGATTTTGGCGTGCTTGATACCGCGGGCGTCACCGCTAGCCTGCGCGACCCGAGCGCTAACAGGGGCGCGGCGCAGGGCGACACCTACATCGATGTGGAAAACCTCTCCGGCACCGATTTGCGCGATATCCTGATCGGCAACAGCAGTGCCAACAGCCTGTTCGGCAGCGGCGGCAATGATGTCCTGGAAGGCTGGGAAGGCAATGATACCCTGCTCGGCGGGGATGGCAACGACCGGGTGCTCGGCGGCAACAATGCCGACACGCTCGATGGTGGTACGGGCAACGACTTCCTGGGCGGCGGTGCCAGCAACGACACCCTGACCGGCGGTGCCGGCAACGACACGCTCGATGGTGGCACCGGTCGTGATACCGCCAGCTTCGCGGGCGATCTGTCCAACTTCGACATCGCCCGGGTCGGCACCAGCATCGTGGTCACCGACCTGACCGGTGCGGAAGGCGTGGACACGGTCTCCAACGTCGAGCTGTTCGCGTTTGCCGGCGTGGTTTACAACGTCAACGATCTGGTCGACCCGGCCACGATAAGCGGCTTGGTCTACGAGTTCGGTCAGCAACATCAAATCGCCTGAGGCGGATGGCAGGTCGAACCGCTTTGATCTGATCCCGGAAAACTGGATCGCTTTGAGTGTCCGTTGTCAGAACATTTGGCGCACGGTATCCAAGTCTGATGATGCCCTCGTTCAGCAATTTTTCGAGGAGGGCTCAACTGATCGATCAGAGACTGGCGCGCGGCGGCGGTGTCATCGTGCAATGGCCGGGGCCGCGCGCCTCCGCTGGAGTCCAGTCGCGTAACACCGCCGACGCCGTGGGCAAGAGGCGTGAATGCCGGTAGGTTCAGTTTGCTCCTGACTGCCCATGCCGCTTTGCCTCCTGCTGATAGTATCGGATGATCCCGGGCGTCTTGCCGTTGGTTGCGAACCACTCCAGCGCCTGCGCGGTCGAGTCAGCCTGGTCGTCGTACTTAGCTTTGGGAAACGACGTCAGCTCGCGGATATAGTCGGCGCGCCACGGTGCGGTCTCGGGCAGATGCACGAGGCCCTGTTCGATGGTTGGCGTCTGCGCCAGCATGCGCATGACCTTCTCGGCCTGCGGCTTATAGGGGTCACAGCGCTCAGGCCATCATGGCGCAGATCCTGGATCAGCTGGATGCCTGACGCCCTGTCCTCGATGAGGATCGTGCGCGGCTTCCATCGCGTATGGAGTTCGCGGACCATGCGTTTGAGGTCGGGATATTCGAGTTTGGCGCGGAAAACGTCGAGCAGGTAATAATGGTCATCCTCGGTCGCGCCCCAGGTGGTGCAGACCGAATAGTCGGCCAGTTCGGTCGCCTTGCTGGCGGTGTCCCAGCTCTGAATGATGCGCTCGAAGTTCTTGGGCAGGCTTTCTGACGTATAGGTCCGAAACCACGCCTCCTTGACCATGCCGCCGCCAAGCGGGCGCGGCGACTGCTGATACTGGCCGGCGAAGTGATACTCGCCGAGCGTGCGACGCAGGCTGTCGATGGTTTCCTGCGATTCGCGCTCGGGGTGGAGCAGATCGCCGACGCGCCGCTGATGGGTGTAGCTGCCGAAGGCGGTCCGGATCTCGAAGCTCTCGTCCCGTTCAGCGATCGCCGGGAACGACAACACCTCCCAGGGCTCGCGCTCGAGGAGATGTCCGACAAGGTCATCTTCATGAAGGCGTTGCATGATGATGATGACGCAGCCGCGCTCCTTGTCGTTAAGCCGGCTGACGAGGGTCCCGTCATACCACTCGTTGACGTGTGCCCGCTTGATGTCGGACACGGCTTCGTCGGGCTTCAGCGGATCATCAATGATCAGGAAGTCGGCACCGCGTCCGGTCAGCACACCGCCCACCGATGTTGCCATCCGAAAACCCCGTTGCCGGGTGGTGATCTCCTGCGCCGACGGTCGGGCGGTCTCGAGCAGCGCGCCGAAGCTGGCCTGATACCAAAGCGACTGCATAAGGGTACGGGTGTCGCGCGCCAGCTTGTCAGCGGATCCTGGCCATAGCTGGCGCAGATGATCTGCGCCGACGGTTGGTGGCCGAGAAGGAAAGCGGGAAATGCGATCGACGCGCATAGCGACTTCAGGCTGCGCGGTGGCACGTTGATGATGAGCCGGCGTATGTCGCCGCGGCGGCACGCCTCGAGCCGGTCAAGGATAGCATCGAGGTGCCAGTTCCAAAGCAAGTGGGTCGCCGGGTTGAGCTCGGCGTAGGCACGCTCGACGAAAGTGCGGAGATCCTGGCGGATCAGCGCGCGATATTCCTCGGGGCTGATCTCGGCGAGGTGCCGCGCGTAGGCATCGGAGGTTCTACTCATCAGTACCTGCCTTCGACCGCACCCGGTCGATCAGCCGGTCGAGTACTCGGCGGTCGGCTTCATCAAGCGGAACCGCGACCTGATCAGGCTCGCCGCGGGCCTCCACCCTTGGGCAAGCGCAACAACGGCAAGAATGGCGCGCACATCGCCGGCTGCGGCCTTGTTGGCGAGTTGGGTCAGACTGGCTTCAAGCTTGCTGATCTTTCGGGTCCGGCCGTTCTCGCGCACGGGTATGCGCTCGCCGAGCACGGCACCGATCAGCGTCGAAGCGTTCTGCGCTTTCTTCGGGCGGCCCTTGGGGTTGCCCGACTGGCCAGGCTTGAAGCGGCTGTGCACCGGGGATTGTAGTAGCCTCCGCGGTCGTCAGCCATTGACGGCCTCCGCCGCGGCATCGAGGTCCGCAAAGCGCTCACCGGTCCCGACCAGCACCGCATCCTCGCCCGTCCATGCCTGCCAGCGCCGGACCGCCAGGTCGACATAGAGCGGATCGAGATCAAGGCCGAAGGCGATGCGCCCCGTCTTCTCGGCGGCAATGAGCGTCGTGCCTGAGCCCAGGAAGGGGTCGAACACGGCCTCACCGCGCCGCGTGCAGTCGAGAATGAGATCGGCGACGAGGTCGAGATTCTGGGCGTCGGGTGGCCGGCAAGCGCCTTCGCATCCACCGACGCACCGCCGTAGCTCTGCGCTGAGGCATAGCTCAACAGGTTGGAGCGATTACGGCCGTTCTTGCCGAGTAGGACATTGTTGCGGTGTCGCCCGCCCGGGACCTTGTGAACCAGCACCAGCTCGTGCTGTGAACGGTAGAAGGATCCCATGCCGGCGCGGTCCTTCGCCCAGACCAGCAGGTTCAGGAGTGGTCCGTAAATGGAGGATGCGGCAGAGAGCAGGAGCTCAAGCGCGCGCCAGTCGATGAAAAGGTAGACGAGTGCGCCCGGCTTGAGACAGGTCAGCGCTGCCCTGTTGAAGCCGCGGAACAGCTCCGAAAGGGCGGCCGGATCCAGGTCCTCAGAGCCTTCCACAAACTCGCGATGCGGGCGCGACGTCACAAACCCCTGCACCCGGCATCCATAGGGCGGGTCGGCGATCATCGCGGCGACTGACGTGCCGCCGGTCAGCCGCGCGATCGTCTCGGGGCAGGCCGCATTGCCATGGCCAACGTGGTGGCGCCCGAGCTGCCAGATGCCCCGGGCGGCGTCACTGGCACGCCTACGATTGCGGGCATGATTTCCGGCGCGTCCTCGTCGAGCGAGGCGATTGCCAGATCGATCTCGGTCGCCTCGAAACCAATCTCGATCGGGCTGAAGTCCGGGATTGCGGCTTCAAGTTCCAGCATCAGCCTGCCCAGCCGCTGCTGATCAAAATGTCCTAACTCCAGGAAGCGGTTGAGGGCGAGGCTCAGTTCGCGGGCCTTCGGGCCAGAGACGTCGTCGATGCGAATAGCTGGCAGCGTTTCAAGGCCGAGCGCCGCGCGGCAAGGACCATGAGCCACCCGGCGATCGGCGATCCGTCCGCGTCCAGCGGGATCGGCACCATCGGCCCGAAGCGTCGCAGGATTGATGTTGCCCTGGCGATATCGCTCCGTGTGTAACAGCGCGGATCGTCCGCCGCCTGGCTGAGCCTGGTGACCTCGACCTCGATGACCCTCCACGCGGCCCAACTGCCGGCGCTGTTGTGGCCGGGCGCAGGGGCCCGGATCGGCTATGTCCGAATTTGCGTCGCCTGGACCAACTCTCTTCGTCACTCGAACCTCCAACCCTTGTCAGGAAGGCGATGACGGATACGGTCGGCTCTCGCGCGGTCAGTTTGCTGGAGGTAAAGTGACCCCGACCAACTCGATACGCACCAGAGTTGCCTCTAGCATCGGAAATGCTAGTATCGCGATCCGCACAAGCGCTTGCGCTTCCCGCAGCCAGCGTGCGATCAATCCCGCATCGGCCATCATCTCGAGCCATTCAGGCTCGCGGCCGCTCGTCTCCCTGACCTGCTGGAGTACCACGCGCGCAGCGGCGGCGAGGTGGACCACCGGAAGCCAGGGGAGCCAATCGCGCTTGCGGAAGTTTGCCGGGTCAAGCCCGATGCGGCGTTCCAACTCGATCGCCTTCGTAAGCGAAGCCAACGTCAAATCGCTCATTCCGGGGAACCGGACATCTGAACCGTCATATGCTTTCTTCAAGAAAGGCATCGCAAGATTGCCGACATCGAGCGCGGAACTGAGCCGCCCTTCCAGCCGCTTCATGTGCTTCACGTCAGCATCGACATTCCGGAAGGCATAGATTGGTTTCATCGAGCGTGGAGTGATCAGCGCCAGTTCCTCGTCGCCTACCGCAATGCGAAGGAGTGCCGCCGCAAGCCTGACTTGCATCTCGCCGCGCAATTCCTCGTCGAGAGGTCCGGGCCAACACATGATGACCGTCGCCGCCGCGCCTATCTCAAACGGCTCCAGCTGCGCAGGATCGAACGTGTATCGGCGTTGCCGTTCGCTGTTCAGGTCCAAAGCGTTCCCAGATCTTGTGAAAAGTTTGCCTGTTCCGACATTAGGGAAATCGCTGGCAAAAGGCACAGGATTCCGGGGCTTTGGGTTATCAGAGCTGGCCGATTTTATGCGCCTTCCTGTATTTTCCCTGTTTAACAGGGAATTGCCGGCAGAGACCGGTTCGGCACAGGCTGCGTCGCGCACCAGTCAGTCCGAGTGACCGGAACGGTCCGGAACCCAGTGGGACAGGGCGGGATTTTCCCGGTATTTCCGGTGCTTTGCGGCTGGCAGCGTGCTGCACTGAGGCGGGAGACACGCGGCCAAGACAGCGATATCAGGCCCAACACGGCCTGCGTCTCGGGCTCTGAAATTCCGACCTCAGTTGGTTTGCCGGCCTATCGGCTTGCTGTGTCCCCAGCCCGAACAGGCGATGCTGATCGGCCCAGGCCATTGGCAATTCCGTATCCAGCAGCGCCCGCCGCGTCATCGCCGCTGGCTGCTCCCTGCGAGCGCAAGCTTGACCAATGTGGGCGAAAGATAGCTGATCCGGATCAACTGCGCGACGCGCTTGCGGCAAGCGCCGGCCTCTGTTGCGAACTGTTCGACCGACCGGGTTCCTGACCCTGTCAGCTGCTCGCGGGTCGCAAGTGCCTCCGCCAGCAACTGGACCAGCGGTTCGTCGCGACCGGCCGGCGGGGTGAGACCCTGCGCGGCGGCAGGCACGATCAGGCGGATGTCATGGCCTTTCCGAACGCGCGCCACGGCGCCGAGACCACCAGCGCGGGACGTTGCGCATCAGTCCGGTTATCCGGCTCAATCAAGCGATCCAGCCGCAGCGTCAGCAGGAGCGTGGCCTATGCACCTTTCGCAGCGATCATGAGAGTTCGATCTTGCGATAGCGCCTCGCCGCGAGGCCGGCGAACAGGATCGCAAGCGCAAACAGTGCGGTGATGGCAAGCCCGGCACCGGGATTGCGCGGGGTCATGGTGAAGGCCGGGATCTCGCCGAAGTCACCGGGTGTCATGATCTCGCCGCGCTCGACGAAGCCGCCGCCGAAAGCGCGGAAGGATTCGAGAAAGCTGTTGGCCTCGGCCCGGAAGGCGGCGGCACTCGCCGCATCGGTGCCGGCGGCGCGCTCCATCGCCTGCGCGGCGATCATCGCTGGCGAAAGCCACGACAGCCCGACCGCGAAGTGCTGCTGGGCGGCAAGCTGGCGGTCGAAGGCGAGATCCTGCTCGCGCGTGGCTGCATCGACCTGTTTGGCGATGCTCCAGCTCTTGCGGATCGATGCCAGTCGCGCGTCGAACCCGTCCCCGGCGAGTTCGGGATGGTCGTTCTCGTATTCGCGGGTCGAGGAAATCTCGATCGCCCGGCCGGCGGCGATCTGCTCGAACCGCGAAGGCGGCGGATAGGCGACTTGGACCAGCGCCGAAAGCGCCGCGGGCAGGATGAGGGTGACTGCCGCCCACAGGCCGACAAGCGCTAGTGCTGCGCTCTCGGCGGTAATCCGCAGGCTGTTGACGAAGGCGATCAGCGCCGCCCAGAACGCCAGCAAACCCAACGCTGCCAGCGACCAGAACAGCGCGGCACTCGCGCGGCCGGGAACCTCTGGACCGGTCAGCAGAAGGAACGCGGCAGCCAGCGCGAGCGGGACAGTACGAGAGCCAGTCGCGGGATGATCCGCGCCGCCACGAGCCGCACCGGGCTGCCGCCTTGCGCGAGGATCAGCGCCGCCCGCCCGCCGTCACGGTCGGCGGCGAACAGGCCGTAAGCGAGGCCGATCAGGGCGAGCGGCGCGAGGATGGTCGCCACGAAGCCGAGGTCGATGGTGCCGCGTGCAAGCAGTTCCGGGTTGTCGAGCCGGGTCCGCTTGAACAGCCCGCCGCGCTGCGCATACATCGAGACTGGGGTCGAATAATTGTCAAAACCGGCCCTCCCGGCGCTGAAATCCGCGAGCGGCGGCAGCGGCGCGATCACCGTCGCCCGCATCCGGTAGGGGCTCAGGATCGCGTCCTCGGGCGGCATGGTGCTATCGGCGAGGCGCTCGCGGAACTTCACGTCATTCTCGGCCTGGGCCGCGGCGGCGATGGCGCGGCCTTCGATCTGGTCGGCCATCAGCGCCTTGCCGCCGGCGACCGCGAGCACGCAGGTGGCGGCCAGCACGAGCAGCATCGCCCAGACGATGCGGTCGCGCCACAGGATGCGCGCTTCGATGGCAATCAGCTTCATCATGTCAGGACTCCTCGACCGTGAGGCTGCGTACCGAGCGGGCGAGGACGAACAGCGCTGCCGCCAGCCAGGCGAGGAGTATCAAGCTGTCGATCGCGATCGAGCGCAGGACTGCCCTGGTTGCGGGCGGGGAGAAGCGGAAGTCCTCGATCGTCGTCCAGAACGAGGGATCGGCAGTATAGTCCCACCCTGCCTCGCGGCCATGCTCGATAAGGTCGGTATTGAGCTTTGTCACCATCGCGCGCCGGTGAGTTTCGGCTTGCTGCTGGAAGGCGATCTGGTGCAGGCCGTCGGTCCCTGCGAGCGCGGCCGAGACGTTCTGCAGGGCGGGGAGTGGCGAGAGCAGGTTGCTCAAGCGCAGCAGCTCGCGCTGGCGCAGATAAAGCGCGTGGAGATCCCCGTAAAAGCGGTCGAAGACAATGTTGCCCTGTCGCTCGCTTTCCTCGAGCTGGAGCCCGCCGAAATCGACCGGCAGGTCCTCGACGTTGGCAACGCCATATTTGCGGGCCATTTCCGACCCGAAGGCCTCGGCATTGGCACCAAAGGGATCGGGGCGTTTTTCCAGAGCTGCGCCGATCTCGGCCCAGAAGCGGTCAGGTGCCGGAGTGGGGCCGCCACTTCAACGGCCGAAACGACCGCGCGCGGCACGAGGATGATCGCGAACAGCCACAGTCCGGCCAGCACCAGGAGAGCCTGCCCCGCAGTCCGGGTGCGGGCCGAGACGGCCACAGCGACGCAGGCGATGATTGCAAGATAAAAGATGTATGCGCCCGCCCACAACAGCAGGTGCAAGGGCTGCGCACCCTCTGCCATCAGTGAGGCGAGGAAGCCGAGCACAAGCACACTTCCGGCGACCAGCCCGGCAATCACACCCACCGAGGCCAGCTTGCCGCGCAAAATAGCGGCGGCGTTCGCCCCGCTCGCCAGCAGCAGGCGCAGCGTGCCGCGCTCGCGCTCACGGGCGACCGCTCCGGCTGCGATCACAGCGATCAGCAAGGGCATCAGCACTTGCAATATCCACGCCGTGCTGAACTCGCCGGCAAGAAGCGTGTCGGCGCGGTCTTCGGCGGGCCGGGCGCGGGCCGGGTTCTGGCTGTGCGCTTCCATCCAGATCGCGCTGCCCGCAAAGGGCGACACGCCCGGATCAAGCAGGGCTCCCGCCGTCAGCGGCCGCAGCGCCCACTTGGCGAAATGCGCGGCACTGTGCGGATTGCGCGCGCCCTGAGCCTCCCAAGTCGCCTGGTCCTGCGCCAGTGCCGCGAGGCGCTCCTGCTCGTGCGCCGCGACGCGCTGCCACGAGGTCAGCACTGCCGTAAGGCCCAGAGCGAGCACGATCAACGCCATCACCACAAGCCGCCGATCGCGCAGCGACTCGCGCCAGTCCTGGAAAGGATCGCCCCGACGGCACTCATGACGCGCGCTCCGCCATGTGGGTGAGGTAGAATTGCTCCAGCTCGCCCGCACTCAGGTTCGCCGGATCGATCATCTCCACAAGTCGGCCATGCCGCATGATGCCGATACGGTCGGCAACGTCCTTGGCGCGGAAGATGTCGTGCGTGGAGATCAGCAGCGCCGTGCCGCCGTCGGCGGTCTCGCGCAGCACCTGCACGAGATCATTGGCCGCCGCCGGGTCGAGCCCGGAAAGCGGCTCGTCGAGCAGGATCGCCTTTGCGTCCTTCATCAGCGCGATGGCGAGGCCGAGCTTCTGGCGCATCCCCTTGGAATAGCTGCTGGCCGGGCGGTTGATCGCTCCCGGCGGAAAGCGCAGCCGCGCAAGGATCGCATCACGGCGGGCAGAGTCCACATCGTGTCCCGCCAGTCGGGCGAAAAGGCGAGGTTCTCCGCGCCCGTCAGGCTGGGATAGAGTGCGACGATCTCGGCGACATAGCCTAGCAGCGCGCGGGCCGCGGCCGGGTCCTGCACGACGGGCTGGCCCGCCACCAGCGCCTCACCCTCGCTCGGCGCAGTGAAGCCGAGGAACAGGTTGATCGTGGTGGTCTTGCCCGCCCCGTTCGCCCCAGCAGGCAAAGGATCTCGCCCGCGCGCACCGACAGTGTCAGTTTGTCGAGCGCGAGCGTGGGCCCGTAACACTTTGTGAGGCCGCGCGCCTCGAGAATTGCTGCCGTTAACGCTTCGTCGGTCATTGAATGCCTCGTTCAAAAGTCGCCAAGCGATCAGGATGAGCGGGCACGAAGCACGTCGGCCCGCGAAAGGAAGGCGTGATCGGCGAAGACATCCTGCAACCCGCTCATTGTGAAATCGGCACCTCTGGGCTGGAGGGCGTGTCGATCACCAGCACAAGCCGCTTTGCGCCCAAATCGCCTGCGGGCGGGGACCGGTGGAAACACGGTGGGTGATTCGAGCCATAAGTTCGCCCCTTGAATAGTCCGATCCAGCCGGTGGGAACGCGTTCGAGGCAGCATTCGCTGCGATCGTCTTCGCTCGCATGCGGAGCGACGTCGGTGCCAGGGCCGGCGTAGGTCGTTATGAGGCGCACGTCGGTATAATCGGCATGGATCTTCTTGCAGGCATTGCTGTCCACGCGCTCGATCCGCACGCGCACCGTGGCGACGCACATCACCTTGGCAAAGCGGCGCGCCTGAGCGGCGACATCGGTGACGTGGTCGTTGGGCAGGTCGCCGTAGTGGTCAGCGATCCCGTCCGGCGCGCCCTCGTATTCCAGTGTTGCCGGCGGTCGCGCCAGCATTGCCGCGAGCGAGGCGGCGGCGATCGGCGGATCGCGCGGCTCGAGATGGAGCGGGCAGTCGGGCGTGTGGATCGTGCTCCAATCATCCAGTACAGCGGCGCGCGTAGCGGCAGCGCTCATTCCGCCGCCTCCAGCACGGTCTGCGCTTCTCCCCAGGCGGGGAAAGGATCGTTCAGGCGCTTCCACTTCTCGGGGTGAATTCGTCGGTCGGCACGAGGCAGGCATCAAGCGCCTTGCTGATGGCCGCCTTGTCGAGCCCGATGCCGATGAACACCAGTTCCTGCCGCCGGTCGCCCCAAACCGGGTCCCAGTGGCGGAGGACGAAATGCTCGAAGCTACCATCTTCGGGCCAGCGGTTCTTGGGCACTGCGGCCCACCAACGGCCCATCCTGCCTACTGTCTTCTGGTGCCCGGCAATCGCCAACTCGCCGAGGAAATCGGTGCGCGTGGCGAGCCAGAAATGACCCTTGGCGCGGATCACCTTGTCGAGCGCGTCGCCAGTCAGGAAGCGGTAGAGCTTCGCCGGGTTGAACGGGCGACGGGCACGATAGACGAAGCTTTCGACCCCGTATTCCTCGCTTTCGGGGCGATGGCTTGCGTAGTCGTAAAGCTCCTTCATCCAAAGCGGATGCTGTTCGGAACGCTCCTCGTCATAAAGAGCGGTATCGAGGATCCTATCGAGTGGCACCTTGCCGAAATCGGCTTCGATGATCCGTGCATCGGCATTGAGCGAGGCAACCACCTGCTTGACAGTCGCGAGTTGCCCTGGGCTCACGGCGCTTGCCTTGTTGACGATCACCACGTCGGCGAATTCGATCTGTTCGACCAGCAGGCCGACTAGGCTGCGATCATCGCCTGCGCCCGCGGTCTCGCCCCGTGTCGCCAGCAGATCGGTGCTTGAATAGTCGGCCAGCAGGTTGAGCGCATCGACCACCGTGACCATCGTATCGAGCCGTGCGACGTCACCAAGACTTTCGCCCGCCTCGTCGCGGAACGAGAAGGTCGCGGCGACGGGGAGGGTTCGGAAATCCCGGTGCTTTCGATGACGAGGTAGTCGAAGCGGCCTTCCTGGGCGAGATGGCGCACTTCCTTTAGCAGGTCGTCACGCAGGGTACAGCAGATGCAGCCATTGGTCATCTCGACCAGCGTTTCCTCAGCGCGGCTGAGTGCCGCCTCGCCGCCGCGCACCAGATCGGCGTCTATGTTCACTTCGCTCATGTCATTGACGATCACTGCCACACGCTTGCCCTCGCGATTGGCGAGGATGTGGTTGAGGAGCGTGGTCTTGCCCGCACCGAGAAAGCCGGAGAGCACGGTGACGGGCAGACGCGGATCGCCTTCGTGGTGCATGAAGAAGCCTTGTGACTTTGGGTGTTGCATCCTGTGAATAAATATTTAAGTGATGTTGTAACATTACGCAAGAGCGACGCCGATCAATGGCCAGCAAAGCTACAACGGGGACAGAACCATGCATCGGCTTGGCATGGGATTGTCAGCACTGTGCCTCATACACTGCATCGCGCTGCCGTGGTTGCTGGCCAGCTTGCCGGTGGTGGTGCTTGCCACCTTGCCCGAGGCTGTGCGCCACAATGAGTGGCTGCATGCGGCCTTGATCCTCCCGGTTGTGCTCGTCAGCGGCCCCGTCTTGCTGCGTGCAAAGCCGGGCAAGGCGCGTGTCTTGTTGGTGCTGGTGGCCTTGGCCCTGCTGTTTGTCGGATTATTCGTAGAAGTCGAGGCTCTCGAGCAGATCATCACGATTACAGGGGCGATGCTGCTACTCCTAGGCCATTGGGCGGCAATGCGGAATCACCGTCACTCCGGGTAAGCATGAGGAGTATTGCCATGGATGGACTCGCAATATGTTATGGTATAACATTCATGGATGTTTGATTGGCTCCGCATCAAGTGTTTCGTCTCGGCATCCTTGGGGTTGGTCGCCGTAGTCCTCGCGACTCCGGGCTCGGCTTGTGAGCTCGACGGCCTGCCGGGGTGCACCGTTACAACCCCTTCTTGCGCTATCCGACGGGGCCGGGCGTCGAACCAGACAGCAGCTCTCAACAGATGCTTGCGACCGATAGTAGCGCACCTGTGGCCAGCCGTGATCGCGACGAGCCTGAGACCGAACGCAATGAGCTGCGTCAGCCCGAAGAGCGGGAGAGCGACAGCGGCAATGGCCCGAGCAGCTATGAGGGCAAGGCCCTCTTCAAGTGAGCGCATGAAGCTTGTCGTCCGAGATCTTGCCAAGGTCTATGAGGGCCGTGAAGTGCTTTCGGGCGTGAGCTTTACTGCAGAACCTGGCGAGCGTCTCGTAAGCGGGGCCGCGACCCCACCTTGCGTGCCTGAAGCGCAGCGCCGAGTCTTCGCGCCCTGATCGGGCGGGAGTGCGCTGCTACTATGATAATCTCGGGTGATGATCCTGTGAGCAAGGGCGCGCAGCGGTTCGAGGTGTTCACGGGCTCTGGCAAGCGGCGCGAGTGGCCGCCAGAGGTGAAGGCATCGATTGTCGCTGAGTGCTATTCGGGCCGTGAAGGTGTCAGTGCCGTTGCTCGTCGGCATGGGCTCGATCCTTCGCAGGTATACGCATGGCGGAGGGATCTGCGGAAGCAACTCGAGGCGGCGGGCGTGGTTCTGCCGACGACGGAGCCGGAAGCGCCGTCATTTGTGCCTGCCATCGTCGAAGTGGCTCCAGCGGTTGAGCCTGTCCCGACAGTACGTCGTTCGAAGAAGCGGCGGCGTTCGAAGGCGAGCGCTGTCGAACTGGAGATTGACGGCGTGGCGGTAAAGATCAGCCGTGGCGCCGATGCGGGCGTGATTGCTGCAGTGATCGAAGCGCTCAAGGCCACCCGATGATCGGGCCAGGTGTCGGCGCGCGGGTGATGGTCGCGACGCGCCCGGTGGATTTCCGCAAAGGGCCTGACGCCCTGGCCGCTCTGGTCGGTGCCGAGTACGGTGGCGATCCCTATTCCGGCGTGATCTATGTCTTCCGGGCGAAGCGCTCGGACCGCATCAAGCTGGTCTGGTGGGACGGCACCGGGCTGTGCCTGATGGCCAAGAAGCTCGAGTCCGGCGGGTTCAAGTGGCCGGCGATCCAGGATGGTGTGATGCGGCTGACGGCAGCCCAACTGGGCGCATTGCTCGAAGGTCTGGACTGGCGGCGGGTGCATGGCGGACGCCGCCCGATCGCGCCGCAGATTGCCGGTTGACGGGATGTTCTGCGCCTGATTCACTGCCTCCATGCTCATGGAGGCAGACCTTCCCAACGATGTCGAAGCGCTCCGCGCGCTCGTCCTGAGCAGTCCCGCACACTGGCAACAGAACGCGCGGCAAGGGCCGATCTTGCGCTCGCCAAGGGCGAGGCCGATGCAGAGATCGAGCGGCTGCAGTCGATCATTGAGGCCTTCATGCGCCACCGTTTCGGGCGCAAGTCCGAGCAGCTCGATCCAGACCAGCTCCAGCTTGGCCTGGAGGATGTCGAGACGGCACTGGGCCAGGCCCGCGCCGCACGCGAGGCGGTGACGGCGAAGGCCGGAGGTGACCGTCCGCGCAAGGCCAACCGCGGCGCGCTGCCCGCGCACCTCGAACGGATCGAACAGGTTGTCGACGTCGAGGAAGTTGATGGCATCCGGGCCTGCCCCTGCTGTGGCGGCGCACTCCACCAGATCGGCGAGGACGTGGCCGAGCGCCTCGATGTCGTGCCCACCACCTTCCGCGTGCTGGTCACCCGCCGTCCGCGTTATGGCTGCCGATCTTGCGAGGGCGCGATCGTCCAGGCACCGAGCCCGCGAGGATCGTCGAGGGCGGCATTCCCACCGAGGCGCTGATCGCCCAGGTGCTGGTCGCCAAGTACGCCGACCATGTTCCACTTTATCGCCAAGCTCAGATTTACGCCCGCCAAGGCATCCAGCTTGACCGGTCCACCCTGGCGGACTGGGTTGGCCGGGCGGCATGGTACCTGCGCCCCTTGCGGGATCGTATTCTGGAAGAGCTGCGACGATCCCAGCGATTGTTCGCTGACGAGACGACTGCCCCGGTGCTCGATCCCGGGCGCGGCCGGACCAAGACCGGCCAGCTTTGGGCCTATGCTCGCGACGATCGACCATGGGGCGGCGGTGATCCCCGCTGGTAGCCTACGTCTATGCTCCCGATCGCAAGAGTGAGCGCGCCGAAGCGCACCTTGGGAGCTATTCCGGCATCCTGCAGGTCGACGGCTACAGCGGCTATGCCGCGCTCGCCAGGCGCAGTCAGCAGCTCAGCCTCGCCTTCTGCTGGTCGCATGTTCGGCGCAAGTTCTACGAACTGGCCGATAGCTCGCCGGTCGCGACCGAGGTCCTACGCAGGATCGCCATGCTCTACGCGATCGAGAACGAGGTTCGCGGCACCTCCGCCGAACAGCGCCGCGCCATTCGCAACGGGCAGGCCCGCGTCATCCTCGATGATCTGCACATCTACCTCGAGGCACGGCTCCGTCAGATCAGCGCCAAGAGCAAGCTCGCCGACGCCATCCGCTACGCGCTGACCCGCTGGACCGGACTGTCGCTGTTCCTGGATGATGGCCGCGTCGAGCTGGATTCCAACACTGTCGAGCGGTCGATCCGGCCGCTGGCCCTCAATCGCAAGAATGCGCTTTTCGCAGGCTCCGACGAAGGCGGCGACAACTGGGCGGTGATCGCCACGCTCATTGAAAACTGCAAGATCTCGGGCGTGAACCCACACACCTGGTTGACCGAGACCCTTGCCAAGCTGGCCAGCGGTCATCCAGCAAACGCTGTCGGCCAACTCATGCCGTGGATCGCCGTGGCCTGAGGACAGCGCTTACAGCGTCTCTTGCTGCTCGGCCCCTCCGGCTCGGGCAAGTCGACTCTGCTCAATTGCCTCTGTGGCCTCCTCAGTCCAGATGCAGGCGAGGTGACGTTGGGTGGCGTCACGATGGTCTCTGGTCACTCCGCCGCCGCCGCAGACACACTCCGCCGCCGCCATTTCGGGATCGTATTCCAGACATTACGTCTGGTCTCGGCCCTGAGCCTGCGCGCCAATCTCGCGCTTGCACAAAAGCTCCAGACCGGGAGCAGCAACAGACCCGCCATCGACCGCATGCTCGACCGGCTTGGCATTGCCCACCGCGCTGATGCCCGCCCGCACCAGCTGAGCCAGGGCGAAGCGCAGCGCGCCGCCATCGCCCGCGCGCTGGTGGTGCGCCCCGCGATCCTCGTCGCCGACGAACCGACCTCTGCGCTCGATCAAGACAACACAGCGCGAGTGGCCAACCTGTTGATCGAGCTGGCCGAGGAGACTGGTGCGACCCTGATCGTCGCCACGCATGATGATCGTCTGCGCCCGAATTTCCCCGGACTCTGACATTGCGTGAAGGGCGACTCCCGGCATGATCGGCCTCGCTCTTGCCTATCTGCGCGACCGGCCGCTGACCACCGCGCTCAACCTGCTGCTGCTGGCGATTGCGGTCGCGATGCTCGTCCTGCTGGTGCAGGTGAGCGAGCAGGCGAGCGAGCGGTTCGACCGTGACGCGCAAGGGGTCGATCTGGTGGTCGGGGCCAAGGGATCGCCGCTGCAGCTCATCCTCTCGAGCATCTTCCATGTCGACCAACCGACCGGCAACATCCCGCTCGAGGCCCGCACGGTGCTAGAACGCGATCCGAGCGTGGCGCGGGTGGTGCCACTGGCGCTGGGGACAATTTCCGCGGCTACCGGATCGTTGGCTCCGATGCGGGCTTTGCAGCTCTGTATGATCTCAAGCTCGCCCAAGGCCGCAGCTTCGCGGCGCCGATGGAGGCGGTGCTTGGCGCCGAGGCCGCGCGCGCAACAGGAGCTGAAGTCGGCCAGAAGTTCATCGGCAGCCACGGACTCGCCGAGGAGGAGGGGCAGAAACAGGGTCACGACCATGCGCCGTTCACCACTGTCGGCATCTTGGCCCACCGGAGGTGTGGCAGATCGCCTGATCCTCACCAGTGTCGAAAGTGTGTGGCAGGTTCACGGGATCGAGGGACACCACGAGGACGGCGACCATCACGAAGCCGATCACGATCACGGCCACGACCAGCATGAGGCGGCCGGGCCGGAATCGCTCGAACCCGAACTGACCGCGCTGCTCGTCACCTATCGCAATGCCGCGGGAGCGATGCGGGTGCCGGCGATGATCAACCGGCAGAGTGCACTGCAGGCCGCCGTCCCCGCGACCGAAACCGCACGGCTGCTCGATCTTCTCGGCGCGAGTCTGGAGGGGCTGCGGATCTTCGCCTGGCTGCTTGCGGCGACTGGCGGACTCGCGATTCTGGTCGCGCTGGTCGGCATGGTGCGCAGCCGCGAGGGCAATCTTGCGCTGCTGCGGGTCATGGGCGCAAGCCGGGGCAGGTGTTCGGCACGGTGCTGCTCGAGGGCGTGCTTACCGCGATTATCGGAACAATACTGGGCTGGATTACAGCACACAGCCTGATGATGCTCGCCCGCGCCAGCTTCCCGGTACTGGCGGAGCTTGGTCTTGCCGCCTGGCACCCCTGCCTGCCGAAGCGGCGCTGGCGGTTTCAGTCGTCGGTATTGGTGCACTCGCCGCGCTGGTCCCGGGGCTCGCCGTCTACCGTATCGATCCCGCCCGCGTGCTGGCACGGGCCACTTGACCATGATCAGAGAGGAACTTGCCGAAATGAGCTGGAAGGCCGCATTGCTGATCCTTACCGTCGTGGGCGGCCTCAACGTGGTTCAGGCGGTCTCAGCAGCCGTGCTGGGGACCAAGCGCAATCCTGCCATCATAGAAGCGGCCATGCAAACCTACGGCGCGGCACCGTCTTCCGACGACAAGGCTGCCCGTGTGGTCGAGGACGTGTGGAAGCCGGCTGCGACGCCAGATGGCGGGGTCTCCTGGAAGGTGCTTGAAGCAACCGGCGAGACCACGCGCAAGGATGCCCAAGGCTTTATCGTCTCCAAGCCGCAATTCACGCCGCAGGTGAAGGCGCTGGCGGGTAAGCGCATCACCGTCGCCGGGTGGATGATGCCGCTCTCCGCTGAGCGCACCCAGAAGCATTTCGTGCTGCTTGCCTATCCGCCCGGCTGCCCGTTCCACTTCCACGCTGCGCCCAACCAGTTCATCGAGGTCTATGCCGACACGCCCTTTCAGACCAGCGACACGCGGGTGTTAACCGTGAGCGGGGTGCTGGAGCTGACCGGCTATGACGAGAGCGGGATCTTTTATCAGCTGCGGCAGGCCCGGCCGGAGTAGCAGTCCCGGCAGTGACCTGCTCCGTTAAAATGTGGGATTACGGTACCAGTGATTACGGTGAAATTTTGGCACCGTAATTTCAAAAGCGCTCCCTCCACCGGGTCCGGCGCGTTTGAGCGGATTCCTCACTGCAAACTGCGCCGACCGGCTTGTTCGCGTAAAACACGATCTCGCTAGCCGAGGGTCGCATCCTTTGGGGCATCGCCGGCGTGGAATATCAGGGTCCTGACCGGCGTTCCGCTACCAAGGTTCACCCGGTTTTCCTGCTTGGCCCAGACATCGGTCAGGATCTGGGAGTTGACCATGAGCTTTGTTCCGGCGGGGAGTGCTGGACCTTCCTGGTAGACCCAGAGGCTGCCGCTTACCGAAACCCGCATCGACGGCGCTCAAGGCATCTCGCTCACCACCACATTCAGCTATGACGACGCGGGCCGCCTACTGAGTAAGGACGGGCCGTTGCCGGGTGCCGCTGATGCGGAATACTTCCGGTACGATATTCTCGGCAGAAAAACTTGGGAAATCTCGGCAGCAGGCATCGCGGGCAACCGGATTGCTAAGCGCTTCACGTACCGCGATGCCGACGACAAAGTTTTGTCCGTGGAAATCGGCACGCTGACCGATCCCTATGCTGCAACCATGACGGTCACCAGTCGCATGGACACAGCGTATAATGCAGCGCGCGATCCGGTGCGCGAGGCGGTGTCATCGGGCGGCTCAAACTATTCTGTTACCGACCGCAGTTTCGACGCCCGCAGTCGTCTTGTATGTCAAACCGTACGCATGAACCTGGCTGCGCTTCCCGCTTCCGGGAGCGATGCGTGTAGCCTGGGTTCCCAAGGCAGTGAAGGACCCGACCGCATCACCAAAATAATTATGACGCTGCAGGGCAGCTGCTCAAAATCCAGCAAGGCTATGGCACGTCGCTGCAGCAGGATTATGCGACCTACACCTACACGCCGAACGGCCAGCGGGCATCGGTCAAAGACGCCAACGGTAATCTTGCCAGCATGAGCTACGATGGGCATGATCGCCTGTTGCAGTGGAACTTCCGTCGAAGACCAGCGTCGGGCAGGTGAGTGCGACCGACTATGAGAGCTATGGCTATGATGCCAATGGCAACCGCGTGAGCCTGCGCAAGCGCGACAACACGTCTTTGCTCTTTACCTACGACGCGATGAACCGGATGACCCGCAAGGTGGTGCCGGAGCGCGCGGGGCTTGACCCGATGCACACCCGCGACGTCTATTACGGCTACGATGTGCGCGGGCTGCAGACCGCTGCCCGGTTCGACTCGGCGAGCGGGCCGGGGTGACGAACAGCTACGACGCCTTTGGGCGTGTGACGGCGCAGACGATCACCCTGGACGGGGTGAGCCGGACGCTGGGTTACGCCTACAACGCGGCCGGGGACCGCACGCAGGTGACGCACCCGGACGGGACCCGGTTCGACTATGCCTATGATGGCGCGCGGCGTCTGCAGTCGGTGTCGGCGAACGGCGGCGGTGTTGCGACCTTCGGGTACGATGCGCAGGGCCGGCGCACGCAGCAGGCGCTGGGGGCTGTGGGGGCGGCCTATGGCTATGACGGGATCAGCCGTCTGCAGAGCCTCAGCCACGATCTGGCGGGCACGGCAGACGACCTGCGCTTGGACTTCGGCTATAACCCGGCGGGTCAGCTGGTCAGCCGTGCCCGCTCGAACGACCGTTACGCCTGGAACGGCTATTCCAGCATCAGCCGGGCCTATGCGGTCAATGGCCTGAACCAGTATACCTCGGCGGGCGGGCTGGCGTTCAGCTATGATGCGAACGGCAACCTGACCGGGGACAGCCGGGGCAGCTATCTGTACGATGTCGAGAACCGGCTGGTTGGGGTGTCCGGTGCTTTGAGCGCGACGCTGCGCTATGATCCGCTGGGGCGGCTGTATGACGTGACGGGCGTGCTGCGGCGGCGCTATGTGCATGGCAGCGACGCGCAGGTGGACGACCCTCTGTTCTGGTACGAGGGCTCGGGGCTGACGGACCGTCGCGGCCTGCACACGGACCACCAGGGCTCGGTGGTGGCGGTGAGCAGTGCCGCCGGCACCCTGGCCGCCGCCAACAGCTACGACGGAAGCGAAGCTGAATCCTGCCCGATATCTTCCCGCTACAGATGCGCCGATTAGACCTTGATCGTTTCAGATTGAATCAATCTGAAACGATCAAGGTCTAATATATTGAATAGAGCCTGATTCACGCTATCGATTGAAGCAATCATGCTTCAACCTCAACCGATCAGGCTCTAACGAAGAGGCTCGGGCTTGATGCTGGGCAGTGCCGCAAGGGTCAGCGCCGGTTCGTGAGAAATTGAAGGCCCGTGACCCGCGAATAGATCAAGCGCTGCTCGGCATCGGTGGAGTCGCGAAGGCGGCCGGTCCAGCCGCCAGCCCCATCCGGCAGCAGCGGTATGAGCAGTAGATCGGACGCGGCAGCGAGCGCACGCGGCCACTGCGCTCGTGTCGCGTTTATGGCGGCGGCAAGCCCGGCGTCATCCAGTGTCACCTCTGACGCCGCCTGGCGATAGGGCAGCTGCAGTTCCGAGAGCCGCCAGTCGGTTGGTTCATCCATTATGCTGTCAACGGGCGTGCCCCGCTGTCAGAGTCCCCTGAACGCGCGCGAGCGGCATGAGTCGCGTGCCGTCCCAGCAGCCGAGCCTCAGCCGGACCATCACCTCTCCCAGCCGGGTGCGGGCGCGGTCCTCGTCCATGTAGCTACTGGATGCGGCAGCGAACCCACCGTCCACCCGCAGTGCCGACCCGCCGCGGCGCGCTGTGCGGAGGCGGTCCCCGCTGCCTTGTCAACAAAACGCTCCAGGACCGGGGCAGCGCGGGGCGATTTCCGCATCCTCCAACGCCTGCTCGAGCAGCAGGCGCGGGTTCGCGCTTCGAAGGTTCAGCCCGGCCATGGCGACCTGGAGGCTCGACCACAGCCGGGCATGGTTTTGATAGACCCGTCCGGCACGGGGAGCAGGCTGGAAAGCCACTTTTCATCGACCACCACGTCGGGGTCGGGTGCCAGCAGGCGCAGGACGGGCGCGGGGCGCGGCCCCGGTCGTGGCGCTGCAGCCGGCCGGCGCGCTGCACCAGCAGGTCGAAGGGCCAGGTCGCTGACCATGACATCGAAGTCCAGATCCAGAGACTGCTCGACCACTTGGGTAGCAACGAGGATCTGCCCGCGGCGTTCATCGTCCGTGCTCGCCTTGCCGAAGCGCTTGACGACCGCCGTCTCGATGCGCGCCCGGTCCGCTCGGGTGAAGCGCGCGTGGAACAGGGCCGGCGTCAGGTCCGGCGCGCGCGCCTTGAGGCGCGTCCAGGCATCGATCGCATCCTGGACGCTGTTGCGGATCCACACCGCACACAGCCCGGCGCGGGCCGCGCCGATAACCGTATCGAGCGCCGCCTGCTCACTCTCGAGGCGCTCGACGGCAAGGTCGCGCCGCGTGCCGCGCGACGAGGCGATCGGCTGCTCGACAACGCCGCTGGCGTCGAGCCGGCTGACCATGGGAAAGGCGTCGCACTGCGCCCGGGTGACCGCATGCGTCCGTCCCCGCCGGCCGGCATCAAAGGCCGCGAGCAGCTTCGTCTTGACCGTGCGGGTCAGCGTTGCCGACAGCAGAACAGCACTGCCGCCGAGCGCCGCCTGGAAGCCGAGCAGCGTGGTGATGAGTTCGGTGGTGTAGGTGTCGAAGCTGTGCACCTCGTCGATGACCAGCAGCTGGCTGGCGAGCCCGGCGAGCCTCAGGCTGTTGAAGCGGGTGGGCAGCACGCCGAGCAGCGCCTGGTCGATGGTGCCGACGCCGATCTGCGAGAGGAAGGTCTTGCGCCGGTCATCGTGCAGCCAGGCGCAGGCCTGGGCCGAGGCGGATGCGGCGTCGCCGCCATAGCCGCCATCGTCGGCCGCGGCCAGGGTCTGCGCCATCGTCAGCGCCGCAAAGTCGGGATGAAGATCGGCTGCATCATGGGCCAGCGTCAGCGTGGGGTGCGTGTCGGGCGCGAACAGCTGGCGATAGGCGCTGGCGAGGCGGGTGAAGAGCATGTTGGCGCTCGCCTTGGTCGGCAGAGCCCAGTAGAGGCCGGTCGCCTTGCCCTGCGCCATCAGGCGGTGGGCGAGCAGCAGCGCTGCCTCGGTCTTGCCTGCGCCGGTCAGGTCCTCGAGGATGACGAGCGTGGGGCCGTCATCGAGCGGCAGGTCAGCCGCCGCCTGCTGGAGCGGCGTTGCCTGCGCGCCCGCAGGCAGCAGCGTGGAGACGGCAAGGTCAGCGGCAGGGGCGCGTTGAGCAGCCCGGCCTGCTGGACGGCGCGACCCGCCTGCTGCTGCGCCCGGGCCCAGTAGGCGGCAAGGCCTTCGACCGGCCCGATAGGGGAACCAGCGCTGGCTGCTGCCCAGCCAGTCGGCAAGGATGCACAGGCCCGCGACCAGCCAGGTCTCGGTTGGCGGCGGCCCGTCCTCGTTGTCGTCTGCCGGCGGCGACAGGCGCGTCTCGGCTTCGTCGAGGGCGAGCAGCTTGGCGAGCGCCGTGACGAACGCCGCCGTGGCCTCGATACTCGACTGTGAAACAAAGTCAGCCAGGATCGGGTGTTGATGAGCGATCGGCGCGCCATGATGCGACCAGGCGCAGACCAGCCACTCCATGAACCGATGTTGCGCTTGCTCATCCCGGAGGCGCAGGATTTCCGGCCCCTTGATTTCCTCCCACAGCGGCCAGGCGAAGGCTCCATGATCGAAGCCGAGGGGCTGGGGCCGGCTCCGTCCAGCGGGCCAGAGGCTGGCAGACATCCACAATTCGTCGCCCGCCTTTCGCTGAAAGGCATCAGCCCCTTTGCCGAGGTCGTGCAGCGCGGCCACCGCGATGAGCCAGCGCCGCGCCACCACATCGCTCAGTCCCGCATGCCGCGCGATCCGGGTGAGCAGATGCGGCCAGGCGTCGAGCAGCGCCGCCATGGACGCCGCGACGTCCAGCGCGTGGTAGGCGAGCGGATGCCACTCCGGGCCCGCCGCCTGCGGCCGCGCCTTTCCCCAGTAAAGGGCGATGAAATCGGGAGTCGTCAGGACCGCAACTCGCTTTACAACGTCTTTATGTTCTTCTAACGTTCTCTCGCGTAGATCGCAAGGAGGACTCATGACGTTCAACCTGCTGACGTCGCCGTGGCTACCGGTCCGGCGGCGACTGAGCGGCTTTGCCTGGGTGGCGCTGCCGATGATCGCGCCGGGCAAGACCAATGACGGCCCGATCGATGACGACTGTGTCGAGGCGCTCGCCTTCCCCGGCCCGACTGGAATGCGGCGGTGACGGAGTGGCTGATCGGCATCCTCGCGGCCGCGTGGCCGGCGGCCGATGCCGTGCGCTGGCGCCGGGGCTGGCGGGAGCCGCCGAGCCCCGACGGGCTGGCGCAGGCCCTGGCACCTCTCGTGCCGCACTTCAATGGCGACGGAGATGGCCCGCTCGCCTTTCAAGACCATGACCCGTTGCCGGACGCGGAAGAAAAGAGGTCGCCCAGCTGCTGATCGATTCTCCCGGCGCGATCACGCTGACCAAGAACACCGACCTGTTCATCAAGCGCGATCGCACCGCCGCGCTTTGTCTGCCTTATGCCTATGCCGCGCTGATCACGCTGCAGACCTATGCGCCCTCCGGCGGTGCTGGGCACCGCACGTCGATGCGCGGCGGCGGGCCGCTGACCACGCTGATCGCCCCGCGCGAGGCCGGGTCACTCTGGCAGCGGCTGTGGGCCAATGTGCCGATGGCGCGGGAACGGCCGGCGACATGGCCGGCGGACGATCCACGCTGGCCGCTGGCCTTCCCTGGCTCGCGCCGACGCTGGTGTCCGACAAGAAGGTCGTGGTCGGCCCGGACCGGGTCACGGACTGGCTGCCGTTCTTCGCCTGTCCGCGCCGCATCCGTCTTGCGGTCGAGCGGGAAGGGGTCTGCGCGCTCGGCGGCCCGGCCGATTTCGGCATCGTGCGCCAGTATCGCACCCAGAATTACGGCGCGAACTACACCGACTGGACGCACCCGCTGTCGCCCTATCGCACCGACCCCAAAGGCGTGCGCTTCCCCGTCCACCCCAATCCCGGCAGCCGCGGCTATCGGGGCTGGCTCGGCATCTGGGGCGGCGGCAGCGTCGAGGCCAGCCGGAGCGTCGCGGCGTGGGACGACAAGCGCCGCGACCTCGAGGTCGACCCGCGCGCCGACGTCAGCGCCTGGGGCTATGACATGGACAATATGAAGGCGTGCGCCTGGGTCGATGATCGTGTCCCCTGGTTCGCCTTCGATCAGCCGGAGGACCGGAAGGCCTGGCTGAGCCGGGCCAGCGCCGCGATCGAGGCGGCAGGCGTCGCCGCCGCGGCCCTCGGCCTTGCCATCCGCCGCGTCCGTGCCGGCGTCTTCTCGCGCGATGCCAATGGAACCGAGCAGTTCCGTGTGCGGGAGGACGCATCGCTCGATCTGTCGGTCGATGCCCAGTCGGCCTTCTGGGCCGAGACTGAACCGCTGTTCCGCACCTGGCTCGATAAGCTGGCACGGGCACCCGATGACCCGCAGCAGACGCACCTCCGGGACTGGCGCGACGGGCTGCGCCACGCGACGCTGGCTCTGTTCGACCGCTTCGCCGGCCTGCCCGAGGACGGCGACAGCACGCCCGATGCAATGAAATGCTGGGCGAAGGCCCGCGCCGCGCTCGACCGTGCCTTCAGCGACCACGCCAAGGCCGAAGTGACGGCGGCGCTGAAGCTCGACATCCCCGACACCCAAGGCGGCAAGCGCCGCAAGGCAAAGCAGGAGCCCGTGCCATGACGAGTGAGACGACCGAGGACGTGCGCGCCCGCCAGGGACGAGTCTGCAAAGAGTGGTGGAAGGCCCTCCACCCTTCGCCCGACACGGGCCCGATGCGCCAGGCGCGCGCGCAGCTGCGCCGCATCCGCGCGCCGATCAGCGCCAATGGTCGCGCACTCGACGTGGTGGCCGCCTGGGAGGTGGCGGCCTTCCGCGACCTGAAGGCAGGGCTGGACCAGGCCTGTCCCGAGCTAAACGCTTTTAGCGACTGGCGGATCAAGGCACAGGTCGTCTGTGCTGCTGTCCTGCCCATGTCCGCGACGACCTGGGCACCATCGCCACCGCCAAAGCGCTCGGTGCGGGCGAGCAGGGGCCGGTGATGGCGGAAAGCCGGTTCAAGCGCCTGCTGCGCCAGGGCCATGACGATATCGCCGAGCTGCTCGACCCGATGATTCAGGCGGTCCACCTGCTCGGTAATGCCGCGCCGGTCGCTGACCTTGCCGTCAGCCTGCTGGACTGGACGCCACGGCGCCGCCTCCGCTGGGCGCAGGCCTACTGGGCCCAGCCGGCGACTGCCGAAGCCCCTCACGCCCCGACACTCTGATTCTAGGCACTCTGAACAAGGAACCCACCCGATGACCACGTTCGTGCAGATCCACATGCTGATCGACTATCCGGCCGCCAACCTGAACCGCGACGACAGCGGCCGGCCCAAGACCCTCATCTATGGCGGGGCGCAGCGGCTGCGCGTCTCCTCCCAGAGCATCAAGCGCGCACTGCGCACCGGCCCGACGTTCGTGGAGCGGCTGGCCGGAGCACTCGGCACCCGCGCGCAGAGCTTTGGCCAGCTGCTCGAAGCCGCCCTGATGGGGCCGCCGCACAACCTTGCCCGCAAGGACGCGGTCGAGCGCTCCCAGCGCGTCATCGCCAACGACAAGCTCGGCAAGCTGAAAAGGCCAAGGATGCGGATGAGCCGACCTCCGACACCGAGCAGCTCGCCCATCTGGGGCCGGACGAGATCGACCGGCTGACGGCGCTGGCTGTCCGGCTCGCCGCGGGCGAGACGCTCGACCCCAAGCAGATGGCGGTGCTCGTCGAGCGACCGAAAGCCGCCGACATCGCCATGTTCGGCCGGATGCTCGCGGACAACCCCGGCTATAATGTGGAAGCAGCCGTGCAGGTCGCGCATGCCTTCACCACCCATCGGCAGGAGGTGGAGGATGACTATTTCACCGCCGTCGACGAGCTGAAGGCCGCGCGACGCCATGAGGATCGCGGCGCCGGCTTCGTCGGCGTCCAGCAGTTCGGCACCGGCCTGTTCTATCACTATGCCTGCCTCGATGCCTCGCTGCTGAAGGCCAATCTGTCGGGCGATGCCGGCCTTGCCGCCCGGGCCGCCGGCGCGCTGGTCGCCGGGCTCGCCACGACCTCGCCCAAGGGCAAGCAGAACAGCTATGCCAGCCGCTCCATCGCCCGCTACGGCCTGGTCGAGGTCGGCGGCCAGACCCCGCGCACCCTGGCGAGCGCCTTCCTCAAGCCGATCGCCAGCCATGACGTCTTCGCGGCTTCGGTGGAAGCACTCCAGAACCTTCGCCTTGAGTTCGAGAGGGTTTACGGCCCAGGCTGCGACGCGGATGCCGAGTTCATCGTGCAGGCGGACGAGAAGAGCACTGACACGCTCGAGACGCTGGTCGCGTTGGCGCAGACGGCCGCGCGCGATGCGCAGGCTCCGCGCCATGGCTGACCCGCGCTCCCATCTGCTGTTCACGCTGGCCGGGCCGATGGCGGCGTTCGGCGACGTCACCGTCGGCCAGCTTCGCTCGACCTGGGATCGGCCGTCGAAGTCGGCGGTGCTCGGCCTCGTTGCCGCCGCACTTGGCATCCCGCGCGCGCAGAGCGCCGACCATGCCCGACTCCACGCCACGCTGGGCTTTGCCGTCCGGGTCGACCGGCTCGGCGAAGCGCCACACGACCGGCCGGCAATCGTGCTGCGCGACTATCACACCGCCCAGGCGCCATCGAGCGGTCGCGACCGGCGCTGGGCGACGCGGCGCGATGAGCTGGCCGAGCCTGACCGGCTG
Organism: Hankyongella ginsenosidimutans; assembly: GCF_005144965.1. GTDB lineage: Bacteria > Pseudomonadota > Alphaproteobacteria > Sphingomonadales > Sphingomonadaceae > Hankyongella > Hankyongella ginsenosidimutans. The sequence goes on along the minus strand of NZ_CP039704.1, from coordinate 2,678,275 downwards.
AACACGGTCCTGTCCGACCGCTGGTACTGGGCGGGCTTTGCTGCGACCGTCGCGCTGTGGGCACGGTCGAGCGATGCGCCGCCGCTTGCGGACATCGCCGCCGCGCTCGACCGCCCGGCCTATGCGCTCTATCTCGGACGCAAGTCCTGCCCGCTCAGCCAGCCGCCGGCACCGCGCCTCATCGACGCGCCGAGCCTTCCGGCGGCCTTTGCGGCCTATGACGAGGCGCTTAAGGATGGTGCCCGCGCCCGCATCACCGCCGGCCCTGTCCTCTGGGCGGACGATGATCATGAGAGCGGTGCTCCGGACCAGTGCGAGGTGCGCCGCGATACCGTGGTGCGCCGCGAAGCCTGGGTGTTCGAGGACCGGGTGCAGCACCGCCTGCTCATGCCGTCGCCGGAGGCAAGCGCATGAGTGCCGACATCCTCTATCTCACCCGTGCGGTGTTGAGCCCCGCCTCGCGCAACATCGCCGCGCTGCTGCGCCAGGCGTCGCGCGCCGATGCTGGGCACAGCCTCATCTGGTCGCTGTTCGAGCAGCAGGAGGGCGGGCCGGCCCGCTTCCTGTTCCGTGAGACCGAGCCCGGCCGACGCTGGCTGCTGCTCGCAGGAGGTGCCGACGCCATCCACCGACCTCTGGACCCTGGAGACGCGGGAATTCCAGCCCGACCTCGCCGCCGGCAGCCTGGTGCGCTTCGCTGCGCGCCAACCCGGCGGTCAGCGTCGCGACGGACGTGCGGCATGCGGACGGCAGCCGCATGCGCGGCCACCGGGCCGATGCCGTAATGCACGCGCGCTGGGCCATCTCCCCATGAGCGCGCCGGCTGGACGGCGGCCGACACCGAAGCGGCGGCGCTTGCCTGGCTGTACGCGCGGGAGGAACGGCTGGGCCTCGCGTTCGACCGGGAGGCCTGCCTCGCCATGGCCTATCGCCAGCAGCGCGTCTGGCGCCGGGCGCCGATCCGGTGCGTTTCTCGACCATCGACTATGAAGGCGTCGCCCGGGTCGAGAATCCGGCCCGCCTCCAGGCCGCGATGGCGCACGGCGTCGGCCGGGCCCGGCGCTATGGCTGCGGCCTGCTCCTGGTGCGGCCGGCGTGAGTCTCTCCGCCCCGCCGCCGGGGCGCCGCCGCCACGGCCCATCCCGATCAAGGACCGGGCGGCGATGCTCTTTATCGACAAGGGCGAGCTCAACGTGCTCGACGGTGCCTTTGTCGTGGTCGACGCGAATGGCGTGCGCACGCACATCCCCGTGGGCGGCCTCGCCTGCCTGATGCTGGAGCCCGGCGCGCGCATCAGCCACGCCGCCGTGACGCTGGCCGCCCGCGTCGGCTGCCTCATCCTCTGGGTAGGCGAGGCGGGAGTGCGGCTGTACGCCAGCGGTCAGCCTGGCGGGGCACGGTCCGACCGGCTGCTGTTTCAGGCACGGCTGGCGCTCGACGACGGCGACAGGCTGACGGTCGTGCGCAAGATGTATGCGCTGCGCTTCAAGGAGGAGCCGCCGGCGCGCCGCTCGGTCGATCAGTTGCGCGGTATTGAGGGCCCGGGTGCGAGAGATGTACCGCATCCTGGCCCAGCGCTACGGCGTTCATTGGAGCGCGCGGCGGTACGAGGTCGGCGATTTCGATGCGGGCGACCTTCCCAACCGTTGCCTCAGCCAGGCGACGAGTTGCCTGTATGGCGTGACTGAGGCAGCGGTGCTGGCTGCCGGTTACGCCCCGGCCATCGGCTTCCTCCATTCCGGTAAGCCCCTTAGCTTCGTCTACGACATCGCAGACATCGTGAAGTTCGACACCGTCGTCCCCGTTGCCTTCCAGGTAGCGGGGAGGCGCGCAAGGGCATGGCCAGGGCCAGTGCCGACCCGGTTGGTGAAGTAAGGCGGCGTTGCCGCGACTCATTCCGCCGTACCAATCTACTGGAGCGGCTCATCCCGCTGATCGAGGAGGTGCTGGCCTCGACCGGCCGCACCCCGCCCGAGGCGCCGGAAGAGGCGATGCCGGTCGCCATTCCTGAAACGCCGTCGGGCGACAGCGGCCACCGGGGCTAGCGATGGTGCCCACACAGAGCTGCAGTGAACAATTCATCCTGGCCCCGGCCTTCGCCGGGACCGGCTACGGCGAGGATTCAAGAACACCTGCATTTGCGCACGAGCGCCGGTGCTCACCAACATACTGAAATACGGTCAAAACAAAGATCGGCTGACAACATTGATGGCCAATTGCGTGACCGCCTTGGCGAGAGATAAACTGTTATGTTCCTGATCATTGTCAACAATGCCCCGCCCAGACTGCGCGGGCGGCTGGCGGTCTGGCTGCTGGAGGTGCGTGCCGGCGTTTATGTCGGTGCCTATTCCCGTCGGACGCGCGAGCGCATCTGGGACGATGTCAAGGAACTACTGGGCCCAGACGGTGACGCAGTGCTGGCATGGGCCGCGCCCAACGACGCAGGCTTCGACTTCGAGACGCTGGGTGCCGGACGACGCGAACCCTGTGACCTTGACGGGTTCAAACTCGTTCGTTTCAAACCCGACGCAGGCGTGGCATAGCACTTTCAGGGGCGGTATTGGTCTCCTGTTTCTCGGTGCGCTCTTTGACATTGTGAAAAGCTTTGTGATCCAATAGTTTCTGGGAAGTCTGTTCCCGCACACGCGGGGCTGAACCGACATCCGATGGTTTTACGACCAAGATGCGACCTGTTCCCCGCACACGCGGGCTGAACCGGCGCTGGGGCAGGCGGCGCGCACGACTGGCAGCTGTTCCCGCACACGCGGGGCTGAACCAGGATGGTCGAGCGGCAGGATGATGCCGTCCATCTGTTCCCCGCACACGCGGGGCTGAACCGCCGGCGCGGGCCATCGCCTCGGTCAGCGCACTCTGTTCCCCGCACACGCGGGGCTGAACCGCCTTCGTCATGGCGATCCAGGGCTGGTACGGACTGTTCCCCGCACACGCGGGGCTGAACCGTCGCCGATATTATGCGTGGCAGATGCGCCGGCCTGTTCCCCGCACACGCGGGGCTGAACCGCCGACAGGCCAGTGGGTCAAGAGCAAGCTGGACTGTTCCCCGCACACGCGGGGCTGAACCGTCAGTCCCGAACTAGCGGCGTCGGCTCTGGCCCTGTTCCCGCACACGCGGGGCTGAACCGGTTTTTCTCGAGCGTATAAAGCACCTACAGGTCTGTTCCCGCACACGCGGGGCTGAACCGATCAACGACACGCTCACCAATCTCAGCCGCAACTGTTCCCCGCACACGCGGGCTGAACCGACGGTGACCGTGGGTGTGCGGATTTTGCGACGCTGTTCCCCGCACACGCGGGGCTGAACCGTCGCCTTGAGCAACATCGCCACATAGCTCAGCCTGTTCCCGCACACGCGGGGCTGAACCGATCGAGGCCGCCATGGCACGCGTGCTGAAAACTGTTCCCGCACACGCGGGCTGAACCGTCGAGGCCGCGGCGCGGCATTGCCCAGATCCCTGTTCCCCGCACACGCGGGGCTGAACCGCCGACATGCCCGCCGCCCGGCCGCTCAAAACCTGTTCCCCGCACACGCGGGCTGAACCGCGCGCGGTTTCAGGATCGTGCCCGGCGGCGCTCTGTTCCCGCACACGCGGGCTGAACCGCAATCATGGACGCGCGGGTCCGTTGTATGACGCTGTTCCCGCACACGCGGGGCTGAACCGCGTTAACTAGGTCGCTCATCGTCATGTCCTTTCTGTTCCCGCACACGCGGGCTGAACCGGCGCTCACTTTCGCGCGCAACAGCGCCGGGCTCTGTTCCCGCACACGCGGGGCTGAACCGTTCTTCTCCAGCTTCTCCGGCATACAGTTCTACTGTTCCCGCACACGCGGGGCTGAACCGGACTCTGGATCGCTCACGCAGGCACCGCGGTACTGTTCCCGCACACGCGGGGCTGAACCTCCAGAATAATCCCGCGAGGCAGATCATGACAACTGTTCCCCGCACACGCGGGGCTGAACCGAGCACATCCATGGGCGTGATCCGCCGCATTCTCTGTTCCCCGCACACGCGGGCTGAACCGGGTCAGCAGCGCGTTTATGTCCCTGACGAAGTCTGTTCCCGCACACGCGGGCTGAACCGGTGCCGTCCGACGACAATACGATTGCATTGTTCTGTTCCCCGCACACGCGGGCTGAACCGTTGCCGTCGAACGGGGCCTCGACACTGATCGACTGTTCCCCGCACACGCGGGCTGAACCGCGGCAGCGCGATCGGCGGACGCAGCGGCGGCGCTGTTCCCGCACACGGGGCTGAACCGACGCTCGCCGAACGCGGCGTGCGCTATGGTGACTGTTCCCGCACACGCGGGCTGAACCGGAATGGCGACGCCATTTCCATCGTAGCTGAAAAGCTCCGGCACCATGAATGACAGCTCGCGCTCTTCGTAGTCGATCCGGGTCACGAAGCGCTCAAGCACTTCGAAGCCGACGACGCCGTCGATCTGCGCTGAGCCGAACACGTTCGGAGAATCCGCGAGCGAGATCACCGCGTATTCGTGGTCGCGGATATGGACATCGCCGATCTGCATGTCGGCGACCTGCGTCACGCCGGTGTCGACGCGCTGCTCCCCGGCGCCGCCGCTCTGGCCAGCGCCCTCGACGTCAAGTCCGAGTTCCGCGGCGGCTTCCGGCGTAAGGATGTAGCCTGCGCCGGTGTCGAAGATGACGCGAAGCGGCCGCCCATTGAACCTGGCGTCGACGACGATGCGATTGTCGATCAGATCGAACGGGACAGGGACGACCAGTCATCAGCAAGTGGCGCCGTCGGAGCGGGCAGCCTCTCGGCGCAGGATGTCATCGCTATCGCAGCCGCGCTGACGAAAATCGCTCGCCACAGAGCCCGCGTCATGGGAGCAGCTCCCCAGGCTGCCTGTCGCCACGTTCGCGGGCCGGTGGCGCGCCGTCGTTCCTGTTCTTCAGCGGCACAAGCCAACCAAGTCGTGGCGCGACGAAGCAGAACACAACCGCCAGCGCGATCGCGGCGAAGCGGAGGGCGTTCGCGTAGGTTCCGCCAAGCGCCGTGTCGTCGACGGCGAAGACGCTCCAATAGAGATTGAGGAGCGCATGACCCGCAAACGGCGCCCAGATGTTTCCGCCCCACTGGATGAAGATGTAGGAGAAGACGACAGAGCCGAGCGCCGTGATGGCTAAGATGCCGGCGATCTCCGCCGGGTCCTGCGACTGATAGAGGTGGGAGAGCGCGAAGGTGGCGGCCGGCGTCAGCGCCGCCGGCCAGAAGGACCATCCCGCGCGCTTGTAGAGCTGCCCGAACAGAAAACCCCGGAAAAGATTTCCTCCACGAGCGGATAGAACAGGCTGCCCATCAGCAGGCCAGTGATGCTTAGCGAGGCGCTGAGAGGAAGCTTGAGCGCGAAGCCAACGAGGGCGGGCGCCGTGACGACAAGGCCGAACAGGAGAGCCGGAAACGGGTTTCTCAGAACGCCGAGGTCGCCGACGATCTGCCGAACGCCTCCGCCGTCGAGCGACATGACAAGCAGCGGCGCGACAATCGCATAGAGAAAGAAGAAGACCAGCCAGCCCGCTTCGCCGAGCGGCTCCATCGGCAGGGCGTCATAGATGGGGTACTGGAACGCCGCCACGACGACGAAAGCCAGAACGATCAAGGCGTATCTTATCCTCATCCCGTTCATTGGTTCGATGTCTCAATTCGCGTGAGCTGCTGGCCGACGATTCGCCAGTTTTCCTCCCGCCGGGCGTAGATCCGCGTGTATCGGGAGACGCTCGAGGAGGCGCGCGCGCCGATCCGCACATCAAGCTTTGCCCGCCCCGTCACGATCGCGGCGTCGCCGAAGAGGCGCACTGATATGTCGTCGAGCTCAAATCCGCGCACCTCGATGCCCGGGGCCGGCGCGATGTCGGCGATTTCGGTCGCCTTGTCGCGCAGCTCGCCGCGGCTGCTCGTGGCGACGAAATCGTTGGCGATCAGCCTCTCAAGGGTCGCCACGTCTTGTTGGCGAACGGATGATTCATACTGGGATTCAAGGCCGAAGGTCGGCTTCGCCGCCGGACTGCGCCGAGGCCGCGATGGGAAAGATCCCCACGCCGAAGAAGGCGAGGGAAATGGCGAGACGGCGGCACTTCGCAGATGTTTCTCCCCGATCGCGTGCGTCGCGATGCGAGCAGCGGCGTGACTAAGTAAAATGAAACTCGACGACACGTTCAGGTTCATGGTGCCAACTACATGGAAGCATTGTATGCGCGGGCATAGATCAGTAATCTGGCCTGTGCCCATGCTGTCGGTACAAAGATGGAGTTCCGACATCCTATTGGACAGGATCAGTCACGGGCGCTGCACGGAGCCATTTGTCGATCGCTTCATTGCCGAGCGCCGTCGCGCCCGTTTTTCGATTTCAGCCGGGGACAGGTCACCGGCCGACTGACGGGCGATGAGCCAGTCGACGAACACGCCGCCCTTTTCCGGGTAGTTGGTCTCGCGGACGAGGTCGTAGAAGGCGGCCGCAAGCACGTGCATGCCGTCGTCGGCCGCGATCCAGCGCTCCCGGGGATCGTCGGCGAATCCCAGCCGTTCGGAGACGATCTGCTCAAGGGCCTGGACGACATCTTCCTCGGCAAGACCTGCGACAGAATTGTAGCCATAGGACGGGTCGTGACGTGCGACGGCCGAAGCGATCAGAGGATCGTCGCCGAGATGGTCCACCAGCGCCCTGACGCGTGGATCGGAGAGATCGAGCATCGGATGAAGCGGCTCATGGGCTGCATTTCGCAGCACGATTTCAGCTGGATAGGAGGCGTGTGTCAGGAATCTCTGGCCCTGGATGCGGATTCCGTGCGGCTCGGAGAAATGCAGCACGATGACTTCGATAGAGTCTCCGCCGTCCCGGCCGGTGAGGCGGCGCTGCTCGCCGAGCACGTCATAGCGCGATAGCTCGCGCCGAAGCCCGGCGGCGCGTGCGTCAATCTTGGGCTTGAACTCGCGCGCCCACCACTCTCTGAAACCAGCGCGCTTCATCGCAGCGAGCGTGGTCACGACATCGGGCTGGACCCGCTCGAACAGGCTCCAGGACTCGGCGCTCCAGAAGGGAGAGCGCTCGAATGCCGCGCGCAGCGCTTCCGGCTGGCGAGCGGATTCGATGAGCCCATCCAGGGATGCGTCCGGCCCGCCGGAGAATATCAGTGTCAGGAAGGCGGAGATGATCGTACCGTTTTCATCCTTGAGGACGGCGCGAAGACGTTGCGCTGCATTGCGGGCATCGTCGTAGTCTTTGACTGAAAGACGCGGAGTTCAGCTGGGTAGAACTCGGCGTAGTAAGGATCTTCGGAGAGTACGTTCAGTGCGCACAAGGCGTCAAAGCCCTCCGAGCCGCGTACAGACCACATCGTGGCGGGAGCGGGGAAGGCGTCGCACATCCCACGGTCCCAAGGACAAAGATGATGAACGCAACGATGCTGGAGGTCAGACGCATGCGTCCAGTCTTGTCAGTCCGCACGTTCTGTGTCTTGGACGGATGTGATCCACCACCGCTCGCCATGCTAGAGAAATTCGATGACCGCCCCCGTCCGCTTTCCGCCGCGCTCCGCCATGCCGATGCACCGGCATGCGCTGGCCTATTGCGCAGTTGTACTGGAGGGGAGCTACGAGGAGCGGAGCGCCGACGGCCGCTGGATCGCCGAAGCCGGCGATCTTGTTATTCACCGAGGTTTCATGCACACGCCAACGCGTTCAGCACGCGGGGTGCCTGGGTAGTTGATCTCGACCCGCGCGCGCTGGATGCCGAGGTCTACGGCGTGTGGCGCATTCGCGATCCCGAAGCCCTGCTTCGCGGCGAGTACGCGCTTCCCGAGGCCGTTTCGTCAGGCTGCCGCCGCCCCGGCGAATCGCCTGGCGGCTGGCTAGCCGAGTTCGCCGAAGCGCTTCGCGGGGATGCGCCACCCCCGTAGCCGTTCTATCAAGACGCTTTGAGATCACGCGCGAGCACGCCGCTCGCGCCTTCACGCGCTGGTTCGGCCTCTCCCGCAGGCTTATGCGGGGAGCATCGTCTGCGCCGTGCGCTGGAAAGCCTAGAGAACGGCCAGGCGCCCGCCGACGCCGCCCACGAATGCGGCTTCTACGACCAGCCGCATCTGACGCGCAGTTTGCGCCGCCACTTGGGCGTGACGCCGGGCATGGTTCGAAAACGTCCGTCCACAAGTGCAAATCGCGCGCCCTGAGTCGCTGGGATCCCCGACCGAAGCGAGCCGGTCGCCGCACGCCTCTCGCATGAATGCCGTTTTAGAGTCTGATGACATTGGATGGGATCGCCATTCCGATCTTCACGGAGCAGGCTGTAAAGTCCGCTCGTGGTTCGTCAAGCTCACCACGAGCCGCTCATCCCTTCGTCCAGCTCAGGGTGAGCGGCGCGTGTGCAACCGCGCGATGGCGTGTGGGTCAACCTAAAGTCATCAGGCTCTAAGTCCCGAGTTGCGCCAAATGTTCTGGCGACGGACAGTGCTTGCGGCGGCGATCTGGCGCGGGCGTCCCCAGCGCACGAGGTAAAGCACCGGCGCGAGGAAGATGCCGCCGCCAATCCCCACAATGCCCGACAGGAGGCCAATAGCGCCGCCAATGCCAGACGCGAACAGCCTGTGATTGCGGCTTTGAGCAACCGGCTCCACCGTTGCTGTTTCAGCGCCTTTCTGAAACGCGAGGTGCGACACTGACAGGAGCAGCGCCCCGCCCAGAAGGCCGATGAAAACGGTTTCGCTGACGGGAATGCGACCGCCTATCCATGCGGCGGGCACCGAGGCGGCAAGAAAGGGCATAAGGCCTCAGTGACAGGTCGCCCGTGCGCGAAAAGCGCCAGACGCCGCCGCTGACGACGATGACATTGCACACAAGCGCAATCGTCGGGAGCACGCGAAAATCGGCCTAGCTCATAACCAGGAGGGCGTTGTAGGTCGACCCGCCGCCGAAGCCGACACTGGCATAGAGCAGCGCCGTGACAAGGAAGGCGGCGAAAAGAACGGGCATCCTGATCTTCTGTTCAAGGGTCTGGCGGCAGCTTTCTTGATCCGCGTTCGATCCGCCGCCTCACAGGACAATCATCGCGTCGCCAGTCAGAATATAACTGGCCCCGACCTGATCAATGTCATGCCATCAGACGATGACAGGCAGTATCAACAGCCTGAAATCATTGATGACCTGATGGAAGCGATGTGTGAACGGCTGGGCCGAAATTATCTCTGCGAGCGTGATCTTTCTGGTCACGCATACGCTGCCTGCGCGTCCGGCTATCCGCACGCGGCTCACGGGCCTGATCGGGCGGCGCGCTTATCTCACGCTCTACAGTCTTGTGTCGCTGGTGCTGCTCGCATGGCTGATCATGGCTGCGGGACGCGCGCCTCATGTGGGTTTCTGGTCTTGGACTCCGGAGCGTGCCTGGCTCGCCAACGGTCTGCTGGCCATCGCTTTGTGGCTGGCTGTTTGCGGCGCCGCCATTGCCAATCCGTTCAGCCTTGGCGGACTTGCAGGCAAGGCCTACGACCCGGCACTTCCCGGCATTCTGGCGGTGATGCGCCACCCGCTGCTGCTGGCGCTGGTTCTGTGGTCGCTCGCGCATCTCACGGTCAATGGCGATCTCGCGCATATTCTCCTGTTTGGTTCAATGGGGTGTTTTCGCTGATTGGCGTGCTTGCAATGGAGTGCCGGGCACGCAAGCGCGCCGGACCGAAATGGCGACAGGTCTCAGAAGACACGAGCCTTTTGCCCTTCTCTTCGCTCATGACAGGGCAGGCACGATGGTCTGGCATTTTGAGCTGGCGTCTTTTGATCGTTCCGGCCGTCTGGGCCGTGATTGTGGTCCTGCATCGCCCGCTCCTCGGCGTATCGCCGCTGCCGCCGCTCTGAGCCGTGTTTCGCAAAACTCAAGACAGGATGGAGATCGACATGAAGATCGGGTTTTATGGACAGATCGAACGGCCGTTTGGAGGCCCAGCCGATGTCACGGTGCCGGATGAGGGCGTCACCGTCACCGCGCTGCGTCGGCTGCTGGCGGTGCGCTACGAGGCCGAGGCCATCCTGGAACGCAGCGTGCGCGCGGCTGTCAATGATGAGATCGTTCTTGATATCCACATCGTCTACCCGCGCGACACCGTGGAGTTCATGAGCCCGGTTTCGGGCGGCTGAGCGCGGTGATGGACGACGTGACGCTCGCCCGCGCGATCCATGTCGCTGCCATCGTCCACTGGATTGGCGGGGTGTCGTTCGTGACGCTGGCGCTCCTGCCGGGCGTGCGCAGGCTGGCAGCGCCAGAGGACCGCGCGCGCCTGTTCGAGCAGGTCGAAGGCGCGTTTTCCTGGCAGGCAAAGATTTCGGTGACGCTGGCCGGGGCGGCAGGGTTCTGGATGACCCATCGCTTGGACGCCTGGTACCGGTTCCTCGACCCCGGGTTCTGGTGGATGCATGCCATGGTGGCGATCTGGCTTGTCTTCACACTCGTCCTGTTCGTGTTCGAGCCGCTTTTCCTTCACTCCTGGTTTGCCGAGCGGTCTGCGCATGCACCCGAGGAGACCATGGCGCTGGTCTGGCGCGGGCATCTTGTCCTCATGACGCTCAGCCTCGTGACCGTGATCGCGTCGGTGCTCGGCGCGCACGGCGCGCTGTACTGAGGGAAATGCGATGAGTGACCATCGCCGCGAGGCCTTTCAGTGCGCCGACTATCTGATGGATCGCCTCAAGGCGGAGGCTGTGTTCTGGAAACGCGAAGAGGGTCCGTTCGGGACCCGCTGGATCGAGCCTACAAAGAGAGACGCCGAGGATCGGGAGAGATGGAATGAAGAAGATGCCGGGGATTGACGAGAGCCTGACCTTTACCCGCTGAACATTGCCGTGCTGACGGTGTCTGACACCCGCAATGAGGAAACCGATACGTCCGGCGGCCTCCTGATCGAGCGGGCGAAGACGGCGGGGCACGCTCTGGTCGAGCGCGCCATCGTGAAGGATGAGGTCGCCGATATCCGCGCGGTCGTGACGCGCTGGATCGCCAATCCGGACATTGATGTGGTCCTGACCACGGGCGGCACGGGCTTTTCGCTACGCGATGTGACGCCGGAGGCAATCAAGCCGCTGTTCCGGCGCGAGATGGATGGTTTCTCGATCGTCTTTCATCAAGTCAGCCTCGGCACGGTGGGCGTCTCCACCCTTCAGTCGCGCGCCTTTGCCGGGCAGGCGGGCGAGACCTTCATCTTCTGCGTTCCGGGCTCCACCGGGGCCTGTCGCGACGCCTGGGATCATGTCTTTGCACTCGAATTCGACAGCCGGTTCAGGCCCTGCTCACTGGTTGGCCAGATCGAGCGCTATCGGGGATATGCCCATGACGAAGCTCGCCCATCTCGACAGCGAAGGCCGCGTCCACATGGCGGATGTCAGCGACAAGGTCGCAAGTGTGCGCCGCGCCGCGCCGTGGCGAGCGGGCGCGTGCGCTGCCTGCCGAAAACTCGCCACGGTGCGCGAGGGTCGCAGCCCGAAGGGCGCTGTGATCACGACCGCGGAACTCGCCGGCATCATGGCGGCCAAGCGCACCTATGAGCTGATCCCGCTCTGCCATCCGCTCGCGCTCAGCAAGGTTGGGGTTAGCATCGAGATGGACGACGCCCTGCCAGACTTTCGGATCGAGGCGGATGTTCGCCTGACCGGCCAGGCGGGCGTGGAGATGGAAGCGCTGGTGGCCGTGAGCGTCGCGGCGCTCACGCTCTACGACATGCTCAAGGCCGTCGATAAGGGCATGGTCATCGGGGCCGTCCGGCTTGAGGAAAAGAGCGGTGGAAAATCAGGCAACTGGCGCGCGGAGACCGTAACGTCATGATCTCTTTCGATGATGCGCTGGCGCGCGTGTTCGATATTGCAAAGCCTCTCGGAGTCGAGACCGTGCCGTTTGCTGACGTTGCAGGACGGGTCCTCGCGGAGGCCGTGACGGCGCGGTTCGCCATGCCGCGCACGGATGTGTCGGCCATGGATGGCTATGCCGTGCGCGAAGCCGATCTCCGCGATCTCCCGTTCAGCTTGTCCGTAGCTGGCGAGGCGGCCGCCGGGTCGCCGCCGGGACAGGTGCTGCCAGATCGTTCAGCGTCCCGGATTTTCACCGGCGCACCGGTCCCGGAAGGCGCAGACCGCGTGATCGTTCAGGAGAATACCGAACGTACTGGTGATCACGTCACTTTCCTGCGCCCGCATGGGGCTGGGCGGAACATCCGCCCGGCAGGGTCCGATTTTGTGGCGGGCGAGGTGCTTGTTCCTGCAGGCGTGCGGCTGGGCTGGCGGGCGCTGATGACAGCGGCGGCGGCGGATCGGGGCGAGCTTGTCGTATATCGCCAGCCGCGCGTGGTGATCCTTGCGACGGGCGATGAACTTGCCCGACCGGGGCACGCCCATGAGAATCCGGGTGCGATTCCCGAAAGCGTGTCGCCGGGCATCGCGGCCTTCGCGAGTGCGCACGGCGGGCGTGTGCTGCGTGCCGAACGACTGCCGGACACGCCGGACGAAATGGCAGTCGCGGCGGTGCGTGCGCTGGCTGATGCCGATCTCGTCATCATGATTGGCGGCGCGTCGGTCGGTGAGCGGGATTATTCGCGCTCCGTCTTCGGCGCCACGCCCGACTATGTGTTTCCGAAAGTCGCGATCAAGCCGGGCAAGCCGGTCTGGCTGGCCAAAACCGGCGGCCGTCTGGTCATGGGTCTTCCGGGCAATCCGACGTCGGCGCTGGTGACGGCGCGGCTCTTCCTTGCGCCTCTGCTGGTCGGACTCGGTGGCGGAGATGCAGCCTTGGCTGTCGTCTTCGAGACAGGCCTGTGCGCCGATGCACTCCCGGTTTGCGGTGACCTGGAAACCTTCCTGCGGGCACGGCGGACGGCCAGCGGCCTGATACTGGCGGACTCCCAGGATTCGGGCAGCCAGCGCTCGCTCGCCGCCTCCGACACGCTCACCCGCCGGTTGCCGGGCGCGCCCCTCAGCCTGCAGGCGCTTCCGTGTCGTTTCTCGATTTTTGAAGTGGTCATTTGATGATGATCAAGCAGCCGGTGGACAGGTTTTCGGGTGAGACAGTGGTGTGCACACCCTGCGTCACGCCGCACCGAATCACAGAGGCTGATCGTCCTTCAGCACACAAACGACAAGGATAATCGCTATGCCCTTTGACACGCCGCTTGCCGAGGAAATCTGGGACAAGAAATACCGTTTCCGTTCCGACGCGGGCGAAGATGCCGACCTCGCCGCAACACTGGATCGTGTTGCGGATGCTGTGGCCAAAGCGGAGAAGCCTGCGCACCGCAAGCTCTGGCGCGCACGGTTCCGCGAGGCGCTGAGCGATTTCCGGTTCATTCCGGCGGGGCGGATTCTGGCAGGCGCGGGCACGGCGCGGAATGTGACGCTGTTCAACTGCTTTGTCATGGGCACGATCCTCGACAGCCTGCCTGGCATTTTCGAGCATCTGCGCGAAGCGGCTATCACCATGCAGCAGGGGGCGGCGTCGGCATGGATTTTTCGACCATACGCCCCTCAGGCGCGCCGGTGATGGGTGTTGGCGCGCAGGCCTCCGGGCCGCTCTCCTTCATGGACACGTGGGACGCCATGTGCCGGACCATCATGTCGGCGGGGCAGAGGCGCGGCGCGATGATGGGATGCCTGCGCATCGACCATCCCGATATAGAAGCCTTCATCGACGCCAAGCGCGACGGCGCACGGTTCCGGAATTTCAATCTCTGTGCTCGTGACCGACGATTTCATGGCCGCACTGGAGCGCGATGGGGAGTGGACGCTGCGCTTTACCGACCAGCCCTATCGCACCTTACCTGCACGCGATCTGTGGGACCGGCTGATGCAGGCGACTTATGATGCCGCCGAGCCGGGGTGATCTTTGTCGACCGCGTGAACGCGCTGAACAACCTCGCTGACGTCGAGACCATCAGCGCGTCCAACCCCTGCGGAGAGCAGATGCTGCCGCCCTATGGGGCCTGCCTTCTCGGCTCGATCAACCTCGCCCGGCTGGTGACAGCGCCGTTCGAGTCCGTGGCGCGGATTGACGAAGGTGAACTCGAACGCCTCACTGAAACGGCGATCCGCTTTCTCGACAATGTCATCGACATTTCACGCTATCCGTTGGAGGCGCAGGCGACTGAAGCGCGCGCCAAGCGGCGGATCGGCCTCGGGATCACAGGTCTTGCTGATGCGCTGATCTTCTGTGGGGCGGCCTACGGGTCGGACGCAGCCGTGGCGTTGACGGAAAGCTGGATGGGCACGATCAAACGTGCAGCCTATCGCGCTTCGGCGCAGCTGGCTGCGGATAAGGGGCCTACCCGCTCTATGAAAAGGTCGTCCTCGACCGGCCCAATCTTGAGACGCTTGATGACGAGACCCGCGCGCTGATTGCCGAGCATGGCCTGCGCAATGGCTGCCTGACCTCGATTGCGCCGACGGGCACGACTTCGTTGCTCGCGGACAATGTGTCGTCGGGAGTCGAGCCGGTCTTTGCCTTTTCCTATTCTCGAAAGGTGCGTCAGGCGGACGGCTCCAGTGTGGACCAGCCTGTTACCGATTATGCCCTTCGGGTCTGGCACCGACTGCACGGGGAGCTTCCGCCGCCCGAAGACGTGTTCGTCAGCGCGCAGACCCTGACACCGCAGGATCATCTGCGCATGCAGGCCTGTGCGCAGCGCTTCATCGACAGCTCGATATCGAAGACCGTCAACTGCCCGGCGGATATCAGCTTCGAAGCTTTCAAGGATGTCTACCTTGAGGGCTACCGGCTCGGCTGCAAGGGGCTGACGACTTATCGCCCGAACGCGATTACGGGATCGGTTCTGTCGGTCGCAGAGACATCGCCTCCGGTCCCCGAAGACGACAAACCGCTGACGCCGCGCGCACGCCGACTCGATGGGGCGACCTACAAGCTCAAATGGCCGCCGAGCGCGCATGCGGTCTATGTCACGATCAATGACACAGATGACGGGCAGGGGCTGCGCCCGTTCGAGATCTTCGTCAATTCCAAGAACATGGATCATTACCCGTGGACGCTGGCGCTGACGCGGATGATTTCGGCGGTGTTCCGGCGCGGCGGCGACGTCGGCTTCGTTGCCGAGGAGCTGCAGGCGGTGTTCGATCCGCAGGGCGGGGCCTTCATGGACGGGCGATATGTCCCTCGCTGCCGGCCGCCATCGGAAGGATCGTTGCCGAGCATCTCGGGAGGCTGGCGAACTGCGGCCCGCACCGACAAGCGCCTCGGATGCCGCGTGCTGTCCGAAATGCGGTCAGAAATCCCTGATCCGCAAGGAAGGCTGCGATACCTGCCTTGATTGCGGTCATTCGAAATGCGGCTAAGGCCGGGAAAGGAAAGCAGCATGGCGACGAGTGCTGAACAGATACGCGCCTACAGGGGACCGGCCCTGTTCAGCCTGGGCCTGCGGCCCTTCTTCCTTTCGGGGCGATCTGGGCGGCGATCGCCGTGCCGCTCTGGATCGTCACCTATGCGCTGGGGCCGGACGCTCTGCCGGTGGAGGCGGGACTCGTCTTCCATGTGCATGAGATGGTGTTTGGCTATGGCTCGGCCATCGTGGCGGGGTTCCTGCTGACCGCTGTGCCGAACTGGACCGGGCGTCTGCCGGTCTGCGGCGCACCGTTGGTGGGGCTGGTTGCGCTTTGGGTGGTCGGTCGTGCGGCCATGCTGTTTCAGTCGGGTCCGATCTGGCTGCCGGGCGTGATCGAGAGCGCCTTCCTTGTTGCCTTTGCGAGCCTCATCTGGCGTGAGGTAATTGCCGGCAAGAACACCCGCAACCTCAAGGTTGCCGGCGCGGTCAGCGTGCTGGCGCTTGCCAATATTGGCTTTCACTGGGTGAGCGTTACATCGGGCGGCCTGCCGCAGGTCGCCATCCGGACGGGGCTTGCCGCTCTCCTGTTCCTCATCCTGCTGATCGGCGGGCGCATTACGCCGAGCTTCACGCGCAACTGGCTCGGCAAGAAGGGCGGGGACATGCCGGCGCCGTTCGGTCGCTTTGATGGGGCGGCGCTGATCGTGTCGCTTGCCGCGCTGGCGGGCTGGGCCGTGTTCGACGGCGCGCTCGTGGCGTCGGCGCTGCTCGTGGTAGCGGGTGTCGTGAACTTCGCACGCCTTGCCCGCTGGCAGGTGCAGCGCACGCTCGCCGAACCACTCGTGGCCATCCTGCATATCGGCTATGGCTGGGCAGCGGCGGCGCTGCTGCTGTTGGGCCTGAGCGGGGTATTTCCTGCCGTCATCCCGCGCGTGGCGGGCGTTCACGCTGTCGGCGCGGGCGCGATCGGTGTGATGACTCTTGCGGTGATGACTCGGGCGAGCCTCGGCCACACGGGGCATGTGCTGAAAGCCGGAGCGGGGACAGTGCTGATATACACCCTCGTCAATCTGGGCGCGCTGGCCCGGGTTGCCGCGCCGTTCCTCGAATATTCAGTGCAGATGCACGTCAATCATGTCGCGAGTGCGCTCTGGGCGGGCGCGTTCGCGGCTTTCGCCATTGTTTATTGGCCGAGACTGCTGGCGCCGAGGCCCGGTCGCGCGGCTTGACCCGTCAGCGGCGTTGACTTGACGATCATCAATCGCATGTCGCTGGCCCGTCAAAGACAGCCCGGGCGGTGCGGCCTAGTCTCACTTTAATTCGCTCCGAGCCGTTCCACCTAAAGCGCGTCCTCCCCGCGCCATGGCGGCCCGGCCGTGGGTGGCGGGGAAACCCTGTCGCCTCCCGTGCTTGGAAAGGAGCCTTGCGATGACACACACCGACGCTGTTGCGGCGGATGCCTTCGGGCGCAGGTTCCGCTATTTGCGGCTTTCGGTGACGGAAGTCTGCAATTTCCGTTGCACCTATTGCCTTCGCGATGGTTATCGGAAATCCGGCCCGATGGATTTCCTGCGCCCGGGTGAGGTGGATCGGCTGGTGCGCGCTTTCGCCCAGCTCGGTATCAGCAAGGTGCGCCTGACGGGCGGCGAGCCGACGGTGCGCAAAGATGTGACGCAGCTCATCGCCCGCGTGTCGGCCCAGCCAGGGATCGACAAGATCGCGCTGACCACGAATGGCTGGAACCTCGCCCGGAACGTGGATGAATGGGTGGCTGCCGGGCTCACGAACCTGAATGTCAGCGTTGATGCGCTGGACCGCGACGCTTTCATCGTATCACGGGACACGACCGGCTGGGGATGTGCTGGCGGGCATCGAGCGCGCCATGGCCCTGCCGCTCACGGCGGTGAAATTAAATGCGGTCCTCCTGCGCGACGGGCTGGAGGATGATTTTTCGGCCTGGACCGAATATGTCCGTGAACGGCCTGTTACGGTGCGCTTTATCGAACTGATGCGCACCGGCGACAACAAGGCCTTCTTCGAAGACCAGCATGTCAGTGGCACGGTGTTGCGCGAATGGCTTGAGTCCCATGGATGGACGCCTAGCGCGCGAAGCGCTGATGATGGGCCGGCCGTCGAGTTCACGCATCCGGATCATGTCGGACGGATCGGGCTGATTGCTCCTTATGCGCCCGGTTTTGCGATGGCTGCAACCGGTTGCGCGTGACCGCCCGAGGGCAGCTCAGGCTCTGCCTGTTCGGGCAGGGCGGGCGGCCCTTGCGCGATCTGCTTGAGGCAGACGATCAGTGTAAAATGCTTAAGGCCCGGATCGTCGAGGCGCTGACCTTCAAGCCCGCCGCGCACGGTCTGCATGGCGCCAATCCTGGCGACACAAGGAACCTCGCGCAGACCGGCGGCTAGAGCGCGCTCAGGCCTTCTTCTGGTCGAGGAGGCCCTGCTGACGCTCCGTATAGGCCTTGCCCAAGGTGTTGCGGTCCTGCGAGTAGTGATTGTCGATTAGAGGGCTAGGGCGGGCAAGCCGTTCGAGCGCGGCGACATTGCTAAAGCCGACATGAGCCCCATCGACGCTGACACCCTTGTCGGAAAGTTTGGAGAAGGCGCGCGAGAGGTTCTCAGGCGTCATGCCGAGCAAGGCGGCCAGCACGCGCTTTTCGTGCGGCAGGGTTATTTCATCCCTGTCACCCTGACGAGCCCGCTGGGTCAGCAAGTAGTTTGCCAGCCGCTCTGTCGAATCGCGCAGCTTGTGATTCTTGATCGAACGCACAAGACCGCGATAGCAACCGGCCTGCTCTTCAGATACCGCAAAACCGAAAACCGGATTCTGCTTCATGCTGCTGCGTAATGATTCGCCGGGGATCATCAAAATCTCCGAGCGTTCGAGCGTGACCGCGCTCATCAGTGCGTCAGATTCAAGCACCACTGCGGCGAGAATAAAGGTGGAGATCGGTCGCAGGATGGCGAGTGTGGTATCCTTTGACTTCCAGCCCGCGCCAAGCTCGACCGCCCCTTCCAGCAGAATATAGAGAAAGCCGACCGGGTCGCCTTCCATCAACAGTGTTGTATTCGCCGGAAAACGCTGGAGGAACGCGCCGTTCATCGCGGTATTGAACGTCGCATCGTCTGCGCTTCTGAAAAATGATGTGTGTCTGACGCGTTCAGCGTCTGCATTTCGTATGGGCATGCGTCCTCCAGAGACGCTGGACGATGATCCAGTGCGTGAATTTCAACGTCGTACGATTGAGGCTAATCTAGTGCGACTATTGAGCTTTGCTTGATAATTGTCAAGCACGATAGTGCAAATGTCGGACGTTAAGGGGCGAGGATCAGGCTCTCATAGCAGCTTCGTCACTCCACAGAAGATTGATTTCAAACGCCGCGCCCCAGCGAACATCGGGCAAGCTCCCGCTTCACAAATATCAAGGCCAAGGCGTCTGTCGTCTGCCACCCCGTTGGTCACGAACCGGAAAACCAATGCCCGAACGGGGGCCACACCATGCCGCTTTCAACAGCAATGCACGCTAAAGCGCCAATCGCGCGCTGGGGCTGACAACCTTCGCCTTCACGGCCTGCTTCGCCGTGTGGACGATCTTCGCCATTCTGGGTATCCAGATTCAGAAGGAGCTCGGGCTGTCTGAGACCCAGTTCGGGCTTCTGGTCGGCACGCCGATCCTGACCGGTTCGCTTTCGCGATTGGTCCTCGGAGTCTGGGCTGATCAGTATGGCGGGCGGGTCGTCAATCTCGCCGTGATGCTGCTGTCGGCGCTGGCGACCTGGCTCCTGACCTTCGCGACGACCTATCCGCAATTCCTGATCGCGGCGCTCGGTATCGGCATCGCTGGCGGATCCTTCTCCGTGTCGATCACCTATGTCTCGAAATTCTTCCCGCCGGAAAAGCAGGGCTCAGCGCTTGGCATCGTCGGCGCGGGCAATGTCGGCGCGGCGGCCACCAAATTCGCGGCGCCCATCGTGATGGCGTCCATGGGCTGGCAGGGCGTCGCCAATGTCTGGGCGGCGGGCCTTGTCATCGTGGCCCTCATCTTCTTCTTCCTGACATCGGATGACCCGGAACTCGCTGCGCGTCGGCGCAGCGGCGTCAAGCCGCGCAGTTTCGCCTCGCAGTTCGAGCCGCTGCGCAATATCCAGGTCTGGCGATTCTCGCTCTATTACTTCTTTGTGTTCGGCCTTTGTCGCATTGGCGCTCTGGCTGCCGCGCTATCTGATCGGTGTCTATGGCTTCGACGTGAAGACGGCTGGCATGCTGGCAGCGGCCTATTCGATCCCCGCCTCGATCTTCCGCATCTATGGCGGCCATCTTTCCGACCGTGTCGGCGCGCGTACGGTAATGTACTGGACCTTCCTCGTCTCGGTCGCCGTCACCTTCTTCCTGTCCTATCCGTCGACCTCCTACGTGGTCGATGGGGTGCGGGGACCGATCAGCTTCCGGCTTGCGACCGGACCGATCACCTTTGTCGTCGCGATCTTCGTGCTCGGCTTCTTCATGAGCCTCGGCAAGGCGGCGGTCTACAAGCATATCCCGGTCTACTACCCGAAAGATGTCGGCGCCGTCGGCGGCCTTGTCGGTCTCATGGGCGGGCTTGGCGGTTTCATCCTGCCGATCACGTTCGGGGTGCTTAATGACCTGACGGGCGTGTGGACGAGCTGTTTCATGCTTCTCTTTGTCATCGTCACCGCCTCGCTGATTTGGATGCACCTTGCCATCCGGCACATGGAGCGCCAGGCCGTCGGAGAGACGCTCGACGCCCTGCCGCAGCTGCCGGAAATGCAGCCCATCCATGGCGAGCGGGAGGTCCGCGCGCTGGCGCCGAAGCTGATCACCGACTGGAAACCGGAGGATCCCGAATTCTGGGAGGCGCAAGGCAAGAAAATCGCAAACCGCAATCTGTGGCTCTCTATCCCGGCCCTGTTCCTGTCCTTCGCCGTGTGGATGGTCTGGTCCGTGGTTGTCGCCAAGCTGCCGCAGATCGGCTTCGCCTACTCGACGGACCAGTTGTTCTGGCTGGCGGCGTTGCCGGGCCTGTCTGGCGCGACGTTGCGTATCTTTACAGCTTCATGGTGCCGGTCTTTGGCGGACGCCTGTGGACGACTCTGACAACCTGGTCGCTGCTCGCGCCCGCGCTCGGCATCGGCTTTGCGGTGCAGAATCCCGAAACGCCGTACTGGATCATGCTCGCTTTGGCGCTGCTCTGCGGCTTTGGCGGTGGCAATTTCGCCTCGTCCATGTCCAATATCGGCTTCTTTTCCCGAAGCGCGAGAAGGGCAATGCGCTCGCCATGAATGCCGGGCTTGGCAATCTCGGCGTCAGCGCGATGCAGTTCCTCGTGCCGCTGGTGATCACGGTCGGTGTGTTCGGTTTCCTCGGCGGCGAGCCGCAGGTAACGGGCGAAGGCGGCGAGCTGTTTCTGCAGAATGCCGGCTTCATCTGGATACCGTTGATCATCGCCAGCGCCTTCGCGGCCTGGTTTGGCATGAACGATCTCTCCAGCGCCAAGGCGTCCTTCTCCGACCAGGCCGTCATCTTCAAGCGCAAGCACAACTGGATCATGTGCTGGCTCTATACTGGCACGTTCGGCTCCTTCATCGGGTTTTCGGCGGCGTTCCCGCTCCTCACCAAGACGCAGTTTCCTGAAGTCAACGTGCTACAGATCGCTTTCCTCGGGCCGCTGGTCGGTGCGCTGTCGCGCTCCTTCACCGGATGGATTTCCGACAGGTTCGGCGGCGCGCGTGTGACGCTGGCGGTGTTCTTCATGATGATGGCGGGCACGGCAGGCGTTCTCTACTTCCTCGCCGTCAAGGATGCGCCGGGGCTTTCATCGGCTTCTTCGCCTCGTTCATCGTCCTGTTCTTTGCGACAGGCATCGGCAATGCATCGACCTTCCAGATGATCCCGGCGATCATGCGCAAGGAGATCGACCGGCTGGAACCGCAGATGAGCGGGGCGGACCGGCTGCGCCAGTCTGAAAAGGAAAGCGCGGCGATCACCGGTTTCACCAGCGCAATTGCCGCCTATGGCGCCTTCTTCATCCCGAAGAGCTTCGGCATGTCGCTGGCCGCTTCCGGCAGCGCTGCGCCCGCCCTCTACGGCTTCCTCGCCTTCTACGTTTCCTGCCTTCTCATCACCTGGTTCGTCTATGCGCGCCCGGGCGGTCTCCTCTTCGATGTCGAGAACGCCAAGCGCACCGGCCCAGCGACCGCGACTGTCTAAGAAAGGACCCTCCCAATGAGCCATACACTCGACAGACTGACCTTCTTCAGGCGGCAGACCGAGACTTTCTCCAAGGGGCACGGCGTCCTGAATGACGAGGACCGGACCTGGGAGGAGGCCTACCGGAACCGCTGGCGCCATGACAAGATCGTGCGCTCCACCCACGGGGTGAACTGCACAGGCTCCTGCTCCTGGAAGATTTATGTCAAGGGCGGCATTGTCACCTGGGAAACCCAGCAGACAGACTATCCGCGCACACGCGACGACCTGCCGAACCACGAGCCACGCGGCTGTTCGCGAGGCGCCAGCTATAGCTGGTATCTCTATTCCGCCAACCGGGTGAAGTATCCGCTGATCCGCGCACGCCTGCTGAAGGCGTGGCGCGAGGCGCGCAAGACGATGACGCCGGTCGCGGCCTGGAAATCAATCCAGGACAATCCTGCCAGGCGGGCCGACTATGTGACCCGTCGCGGTATGGGCGGCTTCGTGCGGGCGCAATGGGAGGAGGTGAACGAGATCATCGCGGCGGCCAATGCTCACACCGTCAAAAATGGGGACCGGACCGGGTCTTCGGCTTTTCGCCCATCCCGGCCATGTCCATGGTCTCCTATGCTGCCGGTGCGCGCTATCTGCAGCTGATCGGCGGGGTGACAGGCTCCTTCTATGACTGGTACTGCGATCTCCCGCCCGCGAGCCCGCAGACCTGGGGCGAGCAGACCGATGTCGCCGAAAGCGCTGACTGGTACAACTCCAACTTCCTGATCCTCTGGGGATCGAACGTGCCCCAGACGCGCACGCCGGATGCGCACTTCTACACCGAGGCGCGTTACAAGGGCGTCAAATCGGTCGTGATTTGCCCGGACTATTCGGAAGCATCGAAATTCTCAGATCTCTGGCTGGCGGCCAAGCAGGGTACTGATGCCGCGCTTGGCATGGCCTTCGGACATGTGATCCTGACCGAGTATCACCGCGACCGCGAAGTGCCTTACTTCCGCGAATATGTGCGCCAGTACACCGATCTGCCGCTGCTGGTGCGCCTCGTGCCGCAGGAGGATGGCTTCGTGCCCGAACGCCTCCTGCGTGCGTCAGACTTCGACCAGTCACTGGGCGAAGATGCCAATCCCGATTGGAAGACGGTCGCCATCGACGAGACAACCGGCAGGGTCGTGGTGCCGAATGGCTCGATCGGGTTCCGCTGGGGCGACAAGGGTAAATGGAACCTTGAGGAGCGCGAAAGCGGCGGGTCTGAGACGAAACTCCGGCTCGGTCTTAAAGGCACAGAGGACGAGGTGGCAAAGGTTCGCTTTCCCTATTTCGCCAACACCGCTTCGAACGGCTTCGCCTCGACAGAACACCCAAGCGTCCTGACCCGGAATATTCCGGTCAAAAATGAAGCTCGCAGATGGGACTGAGACGCTGGTCGCCTGCGTCTATGACCTGCTGATGGCCAATTATGGCGTCGATCAGGGCTATGGCGGCGAGCATCTCGCCAGCTCCTATGATGACATGGAGCCTTACACGCCCGCCTGGGCTGAGGCGATCACGACCGTGTCTCGCAAGAACATCATCGCGACGGCGCGGGGTTTCGCTACAAATGCCGAGAAGACCAACGGCAAGTCCATGGTCATCATCGGCGCCGGAATGAACCACTGGTACCATATGGACATGAACTACCGCGCGGTGATGAACATGCTCATCCTGTGCGGTTGTATCGGCCAGTCCGGCGGTGGCTGGTCACACTATGTTGGGCAGGAGAAGCTGCGTCCGCAATCGGGTTGGCGCCGCTCGCCTTTGCGACCGACTGGGTGCGTCCACCGCGACAGCAGAACTCGACCTCGTTCTTCTATGCGCACACGGATCAGTGGCGCTACGAGACCGTTCCGGCCGGCGAGATTCTCTCACCCACGGCAGAAGCGGGCGACTGGGCCGGCAGCTTCATCGACTACAATGCCAAGGCCGAGCGCATGGGGTGGCTGCCGTCCGCACCGGCGCTGAAGACCAATCCACTGGAAGTGGCCGCGAAGGCCAAGGCCGCAGGAATGGAGCCGAAGGACTATGTCGCGTCGGCGCTCAAATCCGGCGAGTTGGAAATGTCCTGCATGGACCCGGACGATCCGCACAACTGGCCGCGCAACATGTTTGTCTGGCGCTCCAACTTGCTCGGCTCTTCCGGCAAGGGCCATGAGTATTTCCTCAAGCACCTGCTCGGCACCGACCACGGCGTGCAGGGTAAGGACCTTGGCGAAATGGGGCATGACAAGCCGCGCGACGTGGCCTGGCATGAGGAGGCGCCGCGCGGAAAGCTCGATCTGCTCGTGTGCATCGATTTCCGGATGTCCACGACGGCGGTCTATTCCGACATCGTGCTGCCGACAGCCACATGGTATGAGAAGAACGACCTCAACACTTCCGACATGCACCCCTTCATCCACCCGCTCGGGGCGGCGGTCGATCCCGCCTGGGAAAGCCGTACCGACTGGGACATCTTTAAGGGGATCGCGAAAACCTTCTCAGAAGTCGCCCCGGAAGTGCTCGGCGTTGAAACCGATGTTGTCCTCGTTCCGATCCAGCATGACAGCCCCGGCGAGCTCGCTCAGACCCATGGTGTCAGGGATTGGTACAAGGGCGAATGCGAACCTATTCCGGGCAAGACCATGCCCACAATCGTCGCCGTCGAGCGCGATTACAGCCAGACCTACGCCAAGTTCACCTCGCTCGGGCCGCTCATGGACAAGCTCGGCAATGGCGGCAAGGGCATGGCCTGGAACACGCAGCACGAGGTCGACAAGCTCGCTTCGCTGAACGGCGCGGTGCTCGACGACACGGTCGCTAAAGGGCGACCACGGATCGAAACGGACATCGATGCCTGTGAGACCATCCTCATGCTTGCGCCGGAAACCAATGGCGAGGTTGCGGTCAAGGCGTGGGAAGCCCTCGAAGTCCAGACCGGACGCGAGCACACCCATCTCGCCCGTCCGAAGGAAGACGAGAAGATCCGCTTCCGCGACATCGTCGCCCAGCCGCGCAAGATCATCACCTCGCCAATCTGGTCAGGGATCGAGAGCGAGCATGTCAGCTACAATGCCGGCTACACGAACGTCCACGAGCTGATCCCCTGGCGCACGCTGACCGGACGCCAGCAGCTCTACCAGGATCATGACTGGATGCGGGCGTTTGGTGAGACGCTGGTGGTCTACAAGCCGCCGGTCGACCTAAAGACGCTACACGTGAAGGGCGACAAGCCGAACGGCAATCCCGAGATCACGCTTAACTTCATCACGCCGCACCAGAAATGGGGCATCCACTCGACCTATACGGACAACCTCCTGATGCTGACGCTCAATCGCGGCGGCCCCGTGGTCTGGGTGTCTGAGATCGACGCGAAACGGGCGGGGATTGTCGACAATGACTGGGTCGAGGTCTTCAATGCCAACGGCCCTGACTGCCCGGGCAGTCGTCTCCCAGCGCATCCGTGAGGGGACGATCTTCATGTATCACGCTCAGGAGAAGATCGTGAACACGCCGGGATCGGAGATCACCGGCAAGCGGGGCGGCATCCATAATTCCGTCACGCGCGCGATCCTGAAACCCACGCACATGATCGGCGGCTACGCGCAGCTCGCCTATGGCTTCAACTATTACGGCACGGTCGGGTCGAACCGCGACGAGTTCATCATCCTTCGGAAAATGAACAAGGTCGACTGGCTCGATACCCCGCCGCTCAACTGGAGGGCGCACAATGAAAATCCGTGCACAGATCGGTATGGTCCTGAATCTCGATAAATGCATCGGGTGCCACACTTGCTCGGTAACCTGCAAGAATGTCTGGACCAGCCGCGACGGCGTCGAATACGCATGGTTCAATAATGTCGAGACCAAGCCCGGTATCGGTTATCCCAAGGACTGGGAAAACCAGAAACGCTGGAATGGGGCTGGCGGCGCAAGACCAATGGCCGGATCGAGCCGAAAATGGGCGCGAAATGGCGCATCCTTGCCAAGATTTTCGCCAACCCGGATCTGCCTGAGATCGACGACTACTACGAGCCGTTCGATTTCGACTACGCTCACCTACAGACTGCTCCGGAGATGAAGGCGTTCCCGACCGCGCGCCCAAGATCCAAGATCTCCGGAGAGCGGATGGAAAAGATCGAATGGGGCCGAACTGGGAGGAAATTCTCGGTGGAGAATTCGAGCACCGCAGCGCGGACTACAATTTCGAAGGCGTCGAGAAGGCTATATATGGCCTTCGAAGAAACCTTCATGATGTATCTGCCGCGTCTGTGTGAGCACTGCCTCAACCCGACCTGCGTAGCGGCCTGTCCATCGGGGCCATCTACAAACGTGAAGAGGACGGCATCGTTCTGATCGACCAGGACAAGTGCCGTGGCTGGCGGATGTGCGTGTCGGCCTGTCCCTACAAGAAAGTCTATTACAACTGGGAGAGCGGCAAATCCGAGAAGTGCACCTTCTGTTATCCGCGCATGGAAGTCGGCCAGCCGACCGTGTGTTCGGAAACCTGCGTCGGGCGCATCCGCTATCTCGGCGTGCTGCTTTATGACGCCGACCGGATCGAGGCGGCGGCGAGCACGCCCGACGAGCACGACCTTTATCAGGCGCAGCTTGACGTCTTCCTTGACCCGAACGACCCTAGGGTGATCGCGCAGGCCCGTGCTGACGGCGTTCCGGAAGCTTGGCTTCACGCCGCTCAGCACAGCCCGGTCTACAAGATGGCGATGGAGTGGAAGGTCGCGTTTCCGCTTCACCCGGAATACCGCACGTTGCCGATGGTCTGGTATGTGCCGCCACTCGCCGATCCAGTCGGCGCTAGCGGCGGGTGCGCTGGAGACCGACGCAGAAATGCCGGATGTCGCTTCGATGCGCATCCCGGTGCGCTATCTCGCCAACCTGCTGACGGCAGGCAAGGAAGAGCCCATCGTCGCCGCGCTCGAACGGATGATGGCGATGCGCAAATACATGCGGGCCAAGTCTGTCGAGGGCGTCATTGATCATCCAACGGCGGAACGTGTCGGACTGACCGCGCGCCAGATCGACGAGATGTACCGCTACATGGCGATCGCCAATTACGAGGACCGTTTCGTCATCCCGACGACACACCGCGAGACCAGCGAAGATGCTTACGGACTTCGCGGCGGCTGCGGCTTCACCTTCGGCAATGACTGCTCGGGCGGACGCACGGAACTCGGCCTGTTCGGCAAGGACAAGCGGCCGCGCGCCAAGACCAAGACACCATTGGGGCCTGACCATGGCTATGATCTATCGCGCCCTTTCGCGCCTTCTTTCTTATCCCGAAACCCAGCTGCAGGCTGAAGCGCAGCTTTGCGTGGATGTCATCCGGGGCGAGGGGCTGATCCCTCAGCGCATCGTCACGGCGTTGGAAAAGCTCGCCGCGCATATCACGAGCAGCGACCTTTACGCTGCGCAGTCAGTTTACGTAGACCTCTTCGACCGCACACGGAGTGTCTCACTTCATCTCTATGAACATGTTCACGGCGAGAGCCGCGAGCGGGGCCGGCAATGGTGGGGCTTGTCGAGCTTTACCGGGCACACGGCCTCGAAATGGAGGTCAGCGACCTGCCGGACTATCTGCCAGTGTTCCTGGAGTTCTTGTCCATTCTGCCGGACGATGAAGCCGCCTCGCTGATCGGCGAGGCAGCGCATGTCCTCGAAGCGATTGCTGAGCGCCTCAAAAGCGTGGAAGTCCCTACCGTGCCGTGTTCGGGGCGCTTCTCGCCATTTCTGACCGCCCGGCAGACCGCGCAGCTATCGAGGGGCTGCTGGCCATCCAGGATGACGATCCCAACGATCTCGAAGCCCTTGATGCAGCGTGGGAAGAGGAGGCGGTGACCTTCGGCCCCGGCACGGCCAGCGATGGCTGCCCGAAAGGGCGCAGTCTTCAGTGGTGAGGACATCGGCCCTGCTGACAGGACGAAATTCTAGCTGGCGCTGGAAGCGTGCTTTTAGCCCGGCAATCATAGGAGGCCAGACATGGCGCAGGAACACGTGACAACAATCGCAACAGCCGGCTGGTTCGACCAGGCCATGTTCGGCTACTACCCCTATATCGCGCTGGCTGTGCTTGCTATTGGATCGGTGCTGCGGTTCGACCGCGAACCCTATACATGGCGTTCCGGATCCTCGCAGCTGCTGCGGCGCAAGCAGCTTATACTTGGATCGGTGTTTTTCCATGTCGGGGTTCTGGTCATTTTCGGCGGTCACTTCGTCGGCCTGCTGACGCCGATTGAGGTCTTTGACGCGGCCGGCATCAGCCATGGCGCCAAGCAAGTGCTCGCCATTGTGGCGGGCGGCATCGCCGGCGTCTTTGCGATCTTCGGCGCGCTGATCCTGTTGCATCGTCGCCTCTTCGATCCGCGCATTCGTGCCACATCCAGCTTCGGCGATACGGCGATCCTTGTGCTCCTGACGGCGCAGCTCGCCCTTGGTCTGTCCACCATTCCGCTCTCGTCGCAACATCTCGATGGATCGGAAATGGTCAAGTTCATGTCCTGGGCGCAGAGCATTTTACCTTCCAACCCGGTGCGGCCAACTATGTCACGGACGTGCACTGGATCTTCAAGGTGCACCTGATCCTTGGCCTAACGATCTTCCTCGTCTTCCCCTTCACCCGGCTTGTTCACATGCTGTCCGCGCCGATCTGGTACATGGGTCGCCGGGGCTGGCAACTTGTCCGTACTCGCCGCGACATCAGTGGTGACAAGGCGAAGGCGGCCGCCACGGCGGCACGGAGGGCGTCATGACGTCCGCCCGCGCCGTCTTCCACGGGGTTGAGATCCCGAAAGCCTTCTAGCGAAGGAACTGCAGAACCATCAGGCGCCGTCGCTGTCGGACGCCCGCGCGATGGCAGGCCGGGCGCTCGCGGCGAAGGCGGTCTTGCTGGCCCGGGCGCGTGAGTTGGGCCTTGTCTCCGAGCCCGAGCGCAATGGCGACGGGCAGGAAGAAACACCGGAGGAAGCCCTGATCCGGGCCGTACTCAGCGAGGAAGTTGAGACCGAGCCGCCATCTCAGGAGGCGATCCGCGCGGTCTATGATGGCAACCCGGAGGGCTTCCGCTCGCCGCCGCTGCTGGAGGCCTCGCATATCCTGATCGCTCCGTCTAAGCCCAACCCGCAAGCCTGGGAGGCGGCCCGCCTCGAAGCGCTGGCTCTCATTGCAAATCTGACCAGTAAGCCATCTGAGTTTACCCGCGTTGCGGCCAGCCGGTCGGCCTGTCCGTCGGCGTCGGAAGGCGGCAGTCTCGGTCAGCTTGGCCCCGGTGACGTCCTCCGGGTCATCTGGGACGCTCTGGTCGATATGGATATCGGCACGATTGGCGCTGCGCCCGTCGCCAGCGAGCATGGCTGGCATGTCCTGCGACTGGACCACCGGTCGGATGGTGAACGGCTGCCTTTTGACTATGTTGGACCGCATATCGCCACTCAGCTGGAAGCGCGCGCGTGGACAAAGGCGGCGGCGCAGTTCGTGGACCGACTTCTCAGAGAGTCTGCGGTCCGCCCCGGGCTCTGCCTCACAGAATCCGGCGAACTCGAAACCAGAAAGGGGACAATCGCCCGTGCCGGCGGCTTGCTGGGCGAAGCGCTCGGCAATGCCCGGCTCGCCTATGACGCGCTAAGTCCGACGGCGCGCGAGCGGCTCGATCATGCCGCAAGCGAAAGCGGCGAGGCGGCGGAAGATTTGCTGGTCCATTCCATCCGGACCTTCCTGTCGAAGGCGGATGACGAGGCCTGGACCCAGCTCATTTCGCGTCTGCGCGACAGCGAGGCGCCACTCGCCGACAGCCTCGCGCTCATTGTGTCCCACCAGCTACCGCCGGTCCACAAGACACGCACACTGATCACCATGCGAAGCGGGCCGCGAGCGTCCGGTTAAGGGAAAGGAACGAGGTCATGGGCAAGGCAACGGAATTTTCGCCGATCGAGCCTATTCCGCTCGACCTGCTGCGCGAACCTCTGGTGTGGTTCTTCGCTGAGCACTACCGGCATCGCGATGTCTGCACGCGTCTCGCTGTACTCGCCCGTTCGGTCATTTTCGATGAACAGGCGTTGCGTGAAGTCTACCGCTTTCTCGACGAGGATCTTCCCTTCACGTTATCGATGAGGAGGACGATCTGTTTCCGCTGCTGCGTCGTCGCTGCGAACCGGACGACCAGATCGAGAAGGTTCTTGGCATGTTGTCGGCTGAGCATGCCGCCGGCATGGGCGAGGGGCAGCCGTCAAGTCGCTGATAGGTGCGGCGCTCGCCGAGCAGCGAGGGCCGGCCAGCTACGCAGATGCAGCAGCGACTATCGACGCCTTCTGCCAGAAACAGAAGCGGCATATCGCAGTCGAAAACGCGGTCGTTCTTCCCATTGCCCGCCATCGGCTCGGCGAGGACGATCTCATCGGCCTAGGACAGCGGCTGGCGGCCCGGCGTGGCCTGGAAAATCCATTCAAGGCTGCTTCATGATCCGTACGCTGCTCGACAACAATATGCGTTGGGCCAGCGCCCGCGTGCGAGCCGAACCGGACTTCTTTCGCCGCCTCGCAGCCCAGCAGGCCCGAATATCTTTGGATCGGCTGCACGCTGGCCATGCTGACCTGCCTGCGGATATCGGCTCAACGCTTCCTGGCGCCGGCGGTCGAATGGTCGGGCCCCTTGGGGCCGTCCGTCCAGCTTCGCGGATGTAGCGCTGATAGGCATCGGATGTCTTGCCGATGTCGTGCAACAGGCCCATGACCCGGGCCGTTGCCTGCCATCCGAAGACCGTGGCGAACGCCGCCGCCAGTTCGCCAACTTCATGAAGATGCGTGGCAAGCGGTTCCCATCGCTCATGCGGCTGCCCAGGAAGTGAGTGCGCGTACAGACCCGTTCTCCACTCGCGGTCGGATGGTAATCTTATAGCATTAATGTAACTCGGAAAACTACTCTGCCGTGTAAAGTGGCCTCTGGCCTGCTG
This sequence comes from Hankyongella ginsenosidimutans, assembly GCF_005144965.1. Classification (GTDB taxonomy): domain Bacteria; phylum Pseudomonadota; class Alphaproteobacteria; order Sphingomonadales; family Sphingomonadaceae; genus Hankyongella; species Hankyongella ginsenosidimutans. The sequence goes on along the minus strand of NZ_CP039704.1, from coordinate 2,647,730 downwards.
CCGGTTTTGTGGACACCAGGTTCGGCTAACATAGCTTGTCCAGCGGGGCACAGAACGGCAGGGGTACATTTATGAATTTCTGGCCGATTTCTCCTCCAGCGCGGTATCGCGCGCGCGGCGGTCGTCATCCGGCCTGGGTGACCAGCCGGTAACCCACGCCCGGCTCGTTGATCAGCAGGCGGGGCTGCGACGGATCCTGCTCAAGCTTCTGCCGGAGCGAGCGGACGGCAACGCGCAGATATTCGACATCGCCGATATGCGCCTCGCCCCATACTGCGCGCAGCAGGGCTGCGTGAGTCAGCACGCGTCCGGCGTGGCGCGACAATTCGACCAGCAGCGCGAACTCCTTGCGTGTCAACGCCACTGGCATGCCGCTGCGCGCAACAGCATGGGCAGCGAGGTCGATGACGAGGTCGCCGATCTCGATGCGTTCGCTCGACCGGACGGTACGATGCCGCAGCGCGACGCGCACACGGGCGAGCAGTTCCTCGGTATCGAACGGCTTGGTCACATAATCGTCGGCCCCGAGGTCGAGGGCAGTCACCTTTTCGGCCGTCGCGTCGCGCGCGGTCAGCACGATCACGGCGCGGTCGGCGCTCTTCAGCAGCGGGACAAGCTCGGTGCCGTCGCGGTCGGGCAGGCCAAGGTCGAGCATCACGAGCTCGCATCCCGGTCGCCGCGCGGCGGCAAGGCCGCTCTGCGCGTCAATGGCTTCGTCGACCTGCCAGCCGCCGCGTTCGAGCGCGCCGCGCAGCAGACGGCGGATCGCGGGCTCATCGTCGATGATGAGGATCGGCGCGGTCATGCGGTCCCCTTGCGTACCATGGCTTCGGGCCAGGCGATGCTGAAGGCGGCACCGCCGCCGTCGCGGTTGGAGGCGCGGACCGACAGGCCCATGACGTCCGCGAACCCCTTGACGATCGCAAGGCCGAGACCGGTTCCGCCTGCGCGATCGGTGCCTTCGACGCGGGTGAAGCGCTCGAACAGTGCGGACGGATCGCCGGGCGGAAGGCCGGTGCCTTCGTCCAGAACCGTCAGGCTGACACCATCGGGGCTGCGCGTGCCGGAAATGGTGACGCGGCTCCCTCCGGCGAAAACTTGGCAGCATTGCCGATGAGGTTGATGAGGATGTGGTGGAGCAGGCGCGGGTCCGCCTCCACGAGGGCAGGCCGACCGGTACATCGAGATGCACGGTCCGGTTAGACAGCTCGCTGCGCAGATCATGCGTTGCGGCGGCGACGGCGTCGGTAAGGTCGAGCGGTTCCATCTGCGGCGTCAGCACGCCCGACTCGAGTCTGGTCATCTCGATCAGATCGTCGAAGAAGCGGCGCAGGCGGCTCGTCTCCTCGCGCAGCAAAGGCAGTGTCGGCGAGGCGATCTTTTCCTTCTCGAGGGCGTCGACCGCAGCGATGACGGCGGTCAGCGGCGTTTTCAGATCATGGCCGATGGACGACAGCAGTGTCACGCGCAGATTGTCGCGTTGACGCAGGGCCGCAATTTCGCGCGCGTCGCTTTCCAGCTTGATCCGCTCATAAGCGAGTGCCGCCTGGCCTTTGAGTGTGGCGAAGAGGAGCTGGCGGTCGGGCGGGATCGGCGGCCCCGCATGCGGCGCAGACACGCCGAGCAGCGCCAGGGTGCCGAGCGACGTCGACAGCGGGTGGAATTGCCAATCACTCGCGGTCAGGGTCGTGCTGTCGCGGCCGGCGATTTCCCGCGGTCAAATGCCCAGTCCGCCGCGGCGATGTCGATGGGGCTGAGGATAACCCCGGACTGTCACTGGCGACCACGCCGACCTTGCCATCGCGCAATGCCAGGATGACGGCAGATACCTGCATGAGCCGCGCAACCTCCTCCGCCACGATGGCGGCGGTCGCTTCCTCATCTGCGATTGCGGCCAGCTGCTGCCCGAATGCAGCGATCGCGGCATTTTCGCTGGCCGTGCGCGCACCCACGTTCGCCTGGCGGCGCAGGCGTCCCGCAAGCTGTGCGGCGACGATCCCGACCCCGACGAGCACGGTGAAGGTAACGGCGTTGAGTGGTTCCTCGATGGTCAGCGTGTAAAGCGGCGGCAGGAAGAAGAAGTTGTAGGCAAGCCCGGATGCAAGCGCGCTCACCAGCGCCGGCCGGAGGCAAGGATCGTCCCGGCCGCAACCACCGGGACAATGTAGAGCAGGTCGGTGGCGTTGACGCCTATGATCCCGTGCAGCAGGGCACCGGCCAGCGTTGTCGCAGCGACCATGAGCAGGCCCAGCGCCATGCCGCGCCAAGGGGTTGCCCTGTGGACGGGGCCGGAACTCTCGTCGGCTGCGGCCATTGGCACGACGTGCACCGCTATGCCCCGAAGCTGGCGCACGAGTTGATCGACGAGCGCGCCATGCCGCAGCTCGAACCAGCGACTGCGCGGCGTCTTGCCGATGACCAGAACGGTGGCGCGCTGCTCCGACAGGAAGTCGCGCAACCCAGACAGGACATCGGGTGCCGCGATGGTCATCACCTGGCGCCCAGTGTCGCTGCGAGCCGCAGTGCATCGGTGATGCGTGTCTTTGCCGTGGCGTTCAGTGTCGCACTGCGCGGTGTCTCGATGCTGACCGCGCTCCAGTGCGCCCCATAGGCATCGGCAAGCCGCTTTGCCGTGCGGACGAGCGTTTCGGCGCCCGGCTGATCGCCGATGGCCACGATGATGCGCTCACCCCGGCGAACAGGCCAGTCTGCCCGCTGGCACGGAGCTGGTCGAGGATTTGCCGGTCTACGGCTTGCGCTGCCCGGCGAAGGGCAAGCTCGCGCAAGGTGGAGAGGTTGGTCTTGGAGAAGAAATGCCCCAATGCGCGCGACGCTTCTTCCGGGATATAGACCTTGCCGTCCTTGAGCCGCGTGATCAGTTCGTCGGGCGGCAGATCGACGACCTCTATCTCTGCATCTTCGAGCAGATGATCGGGCACCGTTTCGCGCACGCGGACATGGGTGAAGCCCGCGACCACATCGTTGAGGCTCTCGACATGCTGGATGTTGAGCGTGGTGTAGACATCGATGCCGGCGTCGCGCAGTTCCTCCACATCTTGCCAGCGTTTGGGATGGCGGCTGCCCGGCGCGTTGGTGTGCGCGAACTCGTCGATCAGGGCGATGTCGGGGCGGCGCGCCAGCATCGCATCGATATCGAACTCGTAAAGCACGTGCGACCCGTGCGCGATGGCCTTGCGCGGCAAGACCTCGAAAGGTTCGACCAGCGCGCCGGTGTCGGCCCGGCCATGCGTCTCGACGACGCCCACCACGACATCCTTGCCCTGTCGGATCAGATCGGCGCCTTCGCGCAGCATCTCGAACGTCTTGCCGACGCCCGGAGCGGCGCCGAGGATGATTTTCAGCCGGCCGCGCGCCGCGCGCTTGGCAAGCTCGAGAAGCTTTTCAGGGTCGGGTCGCCGCGCTTCGTTCACTGCATAACATTAGCGGCGGTCGCTGCCCGCTGTCGACCGGCCGACGCGCGATCAAGCGCCATGTTGAGACGCAGGACATTGACGCGGCGCTCGCCGAGGAACGCGAACAACGGCTCCTCGATCGACCGGGCGACCATCGCGCGCACCTCAGGCTCGGCAAGACCGCGCGCCGTGGCCACCCGGCCGACCTGAGCAATAGCCGCCTCGGGGCTGATATGGGGTCGAGGCCCGAGGCGCTCGCGGTGACCAGGTCGGCCGGAACGGAACTCCCTGCCAAACCTTGCGCGCGCGCGTCCACCACACGTGCGGCGATGGCGTCGTGCAAATCCTTTGACCCCGGCGCGAGGTTGGTCGCGGCCGAAGCGCTGGCGTCGTAGCCTTGGCCCGCTGCGGAGGGCCTGCCATGGAAATAACCGGCGTCGGTGAAGCTCTGGCCGATCAGCGCAGACCCGACGATGCGGTCTTCCTTACGGATCAGGCTGCCGTTCGCCTGCGCGGGCAGCGCGACTTGCGCCAGGCCTGTCATGGCGAGCGGATAGGCGAGGCCAGTGATCGCGGTGAGCAGGAGCAGCAGGACAAGCGCCGGCCGGAGTGCGGAGCGAATTTCGGTGAACATGAGACTGTCCTCAGGCGAGATTGAGACCGGTAACGGCCAGATCGATGAGCTTGATGCCGATGAACGGCGCCACAAGGCCGCCAAGGCCATAGACGGCGAGGTTGCGCGCAAGCAGGCTGCCTGCGCTTGCGGGTCGGTACGTCACGCCCTTCAGGGCCAGCGGCACCAGCAACGGAATGATGATCGCATTGAAGATGATCGCTGACAGGATCGCGCTTTCGGGGCTGCCGAGCCCCATAACGTTGAGCGCGCCGAGGCCGGGATACAGCACCACGAAGATCGCGGGCAGGATCGCGAAATATTTGGCGACATCGTTCGAGATCGAGAAGGTGGTGAGCGCACCGCGTGTCATCAACAGCTGCTTGCCGATCCCGACGATCTCGATGAGCTTGGTGGGGTCGCTGTCGAGGTCGACCATATTGCCGGCTTCGCGCGCCGCCTGCGTGCCGGTGTTCATCGCCACCCCGACGTCGGACTGGGCAAGCGCGGGCGCGTCATTAGTGCCGTCACCGCACATGGCGACGAGCTTGCCGCCCTCCTGCTCGCGCCGGATCAGCGCCAGCTTGTCCTCGGGCGTGGCTTCGGCGAGGAAATCGTCGACCCCGCTTTCGGCGGCGATGCTGGCGGCGGTCAGCGGGTTGTCGCCGGTGATCATCACTGTCTTAATGCCCATGCGCCGTAACTCGCCAAAGCGCTCGCGGATGCCCGCCTTGACGATGTCCTTCAGGTGCACGACACCAAGCAGGCGGTTGCCGTCCGCGACGGCGAGCGGCGTGCCCCGGCGCGTGCGATCTCGTCGGAGATGCGCTTCAAATCCTCGGACTGTCTGGCGTCGGGGAGGCGGCGCAGCACCGCATCGACCGCACCCTTGACCAGGGTACGCTCGCCGATCTGCAGCCCGGAAACCCGCGTCTGCGCGGTGAAGGCGATGGGCTCGGCATCGGCCGGCATCGGCGCGCCTTCCCCGCCAGCGCGACGATCGAGCGGCCTTCGGGCGTGTCGTCGGCAAGGCTCGCAAGCCGCGCGGCGGCAATCAGCTCGGCCACAGCTACGCCGGGCAGCGGCTTGAACTCGGTCGCCTGGCGGTCGCCGATGGTGATCGTGCCCGTCTTGTCAAGCAGCAGCGTGTCGATATCGCCCGCCGCCTCGACGGCACGGCCGGACTTTGCCAGCACGTTGAACCGGACCAGCCGGTCCATGCCCGCGATGCCGATGGCCGAAAGCAGACCCGAAATCGTCGTCGGGATGAGCGTGACGAACAGCGCGACGAGGACCGGCACCGCGATGCCGCCGCCCGCATAGCTGGCAAAGGCAGGCAGCGTGCCGACGGCGATGAGGAAGATGAGCGTGAGGCCAGCAAGCAGGATCGTCAGCGCAACCTCGTTGGGCGTCTTCTGCCGCGACGCCCCTTCGACCAGGGCGATCATGCGATCGAGGAACCCCTGACCTGCGGCGGCGGTGACGCGCACCTTGATGCGGTCGGCGATCACCCGCGTGCCGGCGGTCACGGCCGAGCGGTCACCGCCCGCCTCGCGGATGACGGGGCAGATCCCTGTGATCGCTGCTTCGTTTACCGAGGCGACCCCTTCAACCACCTCGCCATCGGCAGGGATGAGATCGCCCGTTTCGACCAGCACGATCTCCCCGACCTCGAGACGGCTCGCGCCCACGAGCTCCCAGGTGTCGCCGACACTCGTCAGCAGTTTGGCGCGCAGCTCGGCCTTGGTCGCGCGCAGGCTCGCCGCCTGCGCCTTGCCACGCCCTTCGGCGAGCGCTTCGGCGAAATTGCCGAACAGGACGGTCAGCCACAGCCAGAAGACGAGTTGCCCCTCGAACGCCGGATTGCCGCCCGACCCGGCAAGACTGCGCACGAACAACAGCGTCGAGAGCGCCGCAACCAACGCGGTCACGAACATCACCGGGTTGCGGATCAGCGTGCGCGGGTCAAGCTTGACGAAGGCGTCGCGGATTGCGGGGACGATCAGTTCGGCTGTGAAGATGCTTTGCGTGGCCATGATGGCGTTCCTTAGAGCAGAGTGCCGGCCGCGACCTGGAAATGGTCGGCGACGGGGCCGAGGACGAGGCTCGGCAGAAAGGTGAGGCCGCCCACGATCAGGATGATCGCGACGAGCAGGCCGATCCACAGCGGCCCGGTGGTCGGGAAGGTGCCCGGTCCATCGGCAACCCGCTTCTTGGCGGCAAGGCCGCCGGCTATGGCGAGCGCGGGCAGGATCACCCCGAACCGGCCGACGAACATGCCGACCGCCAGCGTGATGTTGTAGAAGGGCGTGTTGCCGGTCAGCCCACCGAACGCCGAGCCGTTGTTCGCCACCGCGCTCGAATAGGCATAGAGCATCTCGCTGAACCCGTGCGGTCCCCTGGCAAGTGGCCCGGCAAGGCCGGCTTGGGTGACACTGGCGAGCGCGGTGAGGCCGAGGATGAACAGGGGCAGGACGGTGATGGCGATCACGGCGAGCTTCATCTCGCGCGCCTCGATCTTCTTGCCGATATATTCGGGCGTGCGCCCCACCATCAGCCCGGCGATGAAGACGGCGAGAAGGCAGTAGATGAGAATGCCATAGAAGCCCGCGCCGACACCGCCGACGATCACTTCGCCCATCTGCATGTTGAACATGGTGACGAGCCCGCCGAGCGGCATGAAGCTGTCGTGCATGCCGATCACCGCGCCGCAGGAGGCGGCGGTGGTGACGACGGCGAAGAGCGCGGTGGCGGCGATGCCGAAGCGGACCTCCTTGCCCTCCATGTTGCCGCCAGCTAGGCCGAGCGCCTGATGGATAGGATTACCCGCGGCTTCGGCCCAGTAGGTGACCCCAGCACCGAGCAGGAACAGCACCAGCATCGTGGCGAGGATCGCCCAGCCCTGGCGCACTCGGCCGACCGCCTTGCCGAAAGTGAGCGTGAGGCCCGCACCAAGCGCGAAGATGGTAAGCATTTGCAGGAAGTTGGACAGCGCCGTCGGGTTCTCGAACGGGTGTGCCGAATTGGTGTTGAAGAAGCCGCCACCGTTGGTGCCGAGCATCTTGATCGCGAGCTGCGAGGCTACGGGGCCGACTGCGATCGTCTGCCGCGCGCCCTCGAGCGTTGTCGCGTCGACCGATGCGGCGAGTGTCTGCGGCACGCCCATCGCCACATAGGCGGGCGTGAGCACGATACAGGCAGGCAGCAACAGGTACACCGTCACGCGGGTGACATCGGTCCAGAAATTGCCCAGGGTTGCCGTGCGAGCCCCATCCCTTGACGTGCGAAGCCGCGGATGAAGGCGAAGGCCACCGCTATCCCGGTTGCAGCGGACAGGAAATTTTGTACCGTCAGTCCCGCCATCTGGCTGAAATGCGACAGCGTCGTCTCGCCGCCGTAATTCTGCCAGTTGGTGTTGGTGACGAAACTGACAGCGGTGTTGAATGCCAGCCAGCTGTCGACCCCGGCGAGACCCTGCGGATTGAGCGGGAGGATGCCTTGCAGCTTGAGAATGGCGAACAGCAGCCCGATGCCGGCGATGTTAAAGACGAGTACCGCGACGGCATAGCCGACCCAGCCTTGCTCGGTGACCGCCTGATCGCCGGCCAGCCGGCGCAGCCAGCCCTCGCCGGGCAGGGCATGATCGTCATAGAGGCGATGGAGCCATGCGCCCGCCGGCTTGGCCAGCGCGACAATCAGCGCGGTGAAGATGAGGATGAGGATCCAGCCTGATAAGATCATGGTCCTGCCCTCAAAACGCTCTGGCCGCGCGAGCACGGCGAGCAGATAGGCAAGGATGACAGCAGCGATGATCGCGCCTGCCGATAGGTCGAATGACATGCCAATTCTCCGTGAGACGCGACGGAGATAGGACACAGAGGCATTAAGCCGCGCGGTGAATGCCCATGCAAAAGCGTAAAGGCAGCATAAAAGCGACTGACCTGCTCCCTGAAAAGTCCTCGGATTGAGGATAGCCTGTTCCTTGACGAGGAGTCAGGCAGTGCTACGCATCGCCGATAACCCTGGCGCGCTTGCTGTGGATGCCGAAGAACCTTGGTCCTGACCAGTGCGCGTCGGTGATCTCGCGTGTGATATGGCTGAGTGATGCGAACCGGCGACCTTCGAACAGATAGCCCTGTTCGGCGACCTCGACGGTCCAGGTCTTGCCGCCCCGGGTGCGCACGAACCGGGTGCCGCGCTTGTTTCGATCCACGCCCCCGTGCGCGGGCAGGTCAATGTCCTGCTCTCCTCGCTCTTGGAGACCAGCAGATGTCAGATCGTAGCTTCCGTCACGGTCCGATTTTCGGGGGTAGAGCAGCGCTTCGCGGCTGCTGTTCCGGCACCCGCCTATTCGGAGCCGGCCATTATGCGTACGCCGTTTTTGTATTCGGCGGTTTTCGGCATTGGAAGAATCCGTGCGCGGTCCAGGCCCAGCAGGCGCTCGGCGTAGCGATCCAGAGCGTCGGCGCGTTCCGCGTCGCTCATCCGTGAGGGGCCGTAGACGGCGAAAGGTTCGATGACGTCGAAGCCGGCAAAGCCGAAAACGCCATGGTGGATGGGGAACAGAACCGCCTCAAGCCCGGCGTAAAACCCTGATCGGAATAGACCTGCTGCCCGCCGCCGAGCGTGAGGGCGCACATGGCCCGCCTGCCGCGCATCGCGCCACCGTCGAAATAACGGCCGCCGCCATAGGCCACGCCACAGGCGAACACCCGGTCCACCCAGCCTTTCAGGATCGCGGGCAAGCTCAGCCACCAGATCGGAAACTGAAAGATCAGCAGGTCGCATGCGACGAGCTTGTCCATCTCCGCCTTCAAAAGCGGGGTGAAGCCGCTGTGCTGAACGGCGAAGAGTTCTTCGTTCTGAATATTCAGAATCACCTTGTCCGCCGCGGTCGTAAAATTGCGCCGGTCAGAGATCGGGTCGAATCCCATGGCGTAGAGGTCGGAGACGACCGGGTCGTGGCCGGCGGCGCGCAGCGTCGCCACGGCGCGCTGCGTCATGGCGGTGTTGAAGCTTTTCGGCTCGGGATGCGCATGGACAATCAGAACGTTCATATCGTCTCCAAAGGGCAGTTTCTTCTCTGAAGCCAGGCGCACCCCTCCGGTGCCGAAGCCGTATGCGATCCACGAGCTGCGTACAGCAGGGTATCGGTGGCGCATCGCATTGATTTTACAGCAGCGCCCAGCTTGCCGCGGCCCCGCGAAGCCTCTGTCCTACATGACGGTAACGGCGTACAGTGGCGAGCGCAACAAACCAATAAGGTGATTTGCCGTGCCTGCTGCCCTTTGCCCCGTCGTTTTCACCAGCCGGGTAGCATGCGCCGCAAAGGTCACACACCCGTCTCGCCGTGACTTTTGTGACTTTCGCTGCGGGTGTGACTTTCGCTTGCGGTGTGACTATCGCGGGGCAGGGCGGTAAACCCGCTATCGGCGCATGCACGATCACGGCTTTTATCGCTCCGATAAGCAGTTATAACCGCTGATCATGAGCGAGCACGCCCCTCCCAGCCCGGATACCGAAGGCCCGACCAGCGAGGAAGTGCTGGAGTCGGGGCGGCTGCGGCGCGCCTTCGTGGCGGACGTGCTTGCGGCGCTGCACAGCGACGATACGGATTCGGTTCAGACCCTGGTCGAGCAGTTGCACCCGGCCGACATCGCGGACCTGATCGAGGTCGTCGATGCGGCGGATCGGGACGCCCTCATAGGTGCGCTCGGCGCCAAGCTCGACGGCGACGTGATCGCCGAGCTCAACGATTGGGTGCGCGAGGAAGTCCTGCGGCTGCTGACTCCGGCCGATCTGGCCGATGTCGTGACCGACCTGGAGACGGACGACGCTGTCGCCATCCTTCAGGACCTCGACGCCGAGGACCAACAGGAGGTGCTGAAGGCCATCGCGCCGGAAGAGCGCGTGGCGATCGAGGATGCGCTGACCTACCCGGACGATTCCGCCGGGCGGATCATGCAGCGCGACGTGGTGACGGTGCCGGAATACTGGACCGTCGGCCAGGTGATCGACAGCCTGCGCGAGGACCCCGACCTGGCGACCGACTTCTGGGAGATCTTCGTCGTCGATCCCCAGCATCGGCCGATTGGCACGATCCGGCTCTCCTGGATGCTGCGCACCATCCGCTCCGTGCTGGTCAGCGACGTGATGCAGCGCGAGCAGACCTTGATCCCGGCGGCCATGGACCGGGAAGACGTGGCGCTGCGCTTCCAGAAATACGCGCTGATCTCCGCGCCGGTCATCGACGCCAGCGGCCGGCTGGTGGGCGTGATCACGGTCGACGACGTTCTGCACATCATTGCCGAGGAAGCGCAGGAAGACATCATGCGCCTGGCCGGCGCCGGCGACGCCGACATCAACGAGCCGGTGCGGGACGCCGTGCGCAGCCGCATGCGCTGGCTGGTCATCAACCTGTGTACGGCCGTGCTGTCCTCAATCGTGATCGGAGCCTTCGCCGACACCATCGCCCACCTGGTGGCGCTGGCGATCCTGATGCCCATCGTCTCGGCGCTCGGCGGCAACGCCGGCACCCAGACCATGACGGTCGCGGTGCGTGCGCTGGCGCTCAACCAGTTGAGCGCCGCCAACGCGGCGCGCATCGTCTGGAAAGAGGTGCAGGTGGCGTTCTGGAACGGCTCTGCGCTGGCGGTGCTCGCTGGCGGCGCGACCGCGCTCTATTTCCACAACCCATGCTGGGGCTGGTGTTCGGGGTTGCGATGATGAGCAATATCCTGCTCGCGGGGCTGGTCGGCGTGCTCTACCCGCTGACCCTGGACCGGCTGCGCATCGATCCAGCGGTCGCCTCGACCGTGTTCGTGACGGTGACCACCGACGTCATGGGCTTTGCAGCGTTCCTGGGGCTGGCCGCCCTCAGCGGCATTGCGGGCGGCGGATGACAGGGGATGGCCCGACGCCGGATACGCCCAGCGTCCTGTTGGTCGACGATGAATTCCTCGTGGCGAAGCTCTACGCGCGCGCGGTACAGGCCATGGGCTTTCGCGCCCGCATCGCGGGAACCGCCGGGCAGGCCCTGGAGGAAATCGAGGGCGAGCCGCCGTCGCTGCTGCTCACCGACCTCAACCTGCCGGATTTCTCAGGGCTGACTCTGGTTGAAAAACTGGGCGACAAGAACCTCAAGGCGTTTCCCTGCATCCTGATGTCCGCCGACGACAGCGTGCCGCTGATGCTCAACGGGTTGAAAATCGGTATGGACGATTTTCTACAAGGGCATCGCGTTCAGCCAGTTGACGGAGCGCCTGCGCTTCTGGGTCGATGGGCCGTTCCGGGCGCTGCCAGCCTATATCCGTGCCCAGGCGCTGCAGACGATGGCGCGCTTCTCGCCGTTCGGCCAGCCTTTCCATGCCTTGCGGGGTCGGCGGCGCTACTCACCGATCGCGTGCGGGTCACGCTCATCGATCAGCTCGCCGGTGCGCCCGAAGGGTTCGGCATGAGCGAGACGGACCGGCTGCGATTCCTGGGCGCGATGGACGGCATGCTCGACATTCTGTGCAAGACCAATGGTCTCGCGCAGTTGCGGCGTCCGGACGTCATGCTCTCGATCGTCCAGAATCTGCGGGTGCTGTGGCGCGCGCGCCTCGTTGAGGAGCTGCTCCCGCGCTACGACCTCCTGGCGAGCACGGACTCGACCTTCCGGCACGCCCGGCAGACGCTGAGCATCGCGCTTGGCGGCTGATTATTCGTCGGTGAAGGTTTCGGCAACCCGGTCGCCGCAGCGCGCGGAACTCGCGCCGGCTGTGCGCGCCAGGCAGTATTTGGGATCGCCGGCAACGGCGACGGTGACGCTCCCGGCCAGCTGGGATTTGAAAGCCTCGGACGCATAGACGTCGAGGTGGCCGTCGCCTTCGGCGCCGATCCAGACGGTCTTGCACTTGAAGTCGCGGGCGTCGATGCGGCCGGGTCCACGAAAGCCGACGTTCACGGCCTCGCACGTCCCGGACAGTGTTACGCTGCCGCCGAACTGCTCGCCCTGGAAGTCGGTGAAGCCGCTGTAGCCCTGTTCAAGCAGCAAGCCTTTGGTGGCGAAATCACGGAAGGTCACGACACCGCCGCGCGCATTGGAGAAGTAGCCGAGGTAAGGGGTCTTCACGCTCAGCGTCACCTTCGCCATCTCTTCAGCGGAAAGAGGCACCTGCCCAGTGTAGCGCAGGGTGTAGACGGCTTCATCGGCTTCCAGCGCGAACTGTTCGATTGCGGTCGGGTCGCCCGACAGTTTTGCCTCGGCCGGCCCTTTGGTGCTTGAGATTTCCGCCGTTACGCCGGCGGCCAGAATCAGCCCGCGTATGTTGCTCAAATCCAGTTTGCGCTCGGCGGCTTGCGCGCCTGCCGGAAACGTTAACGACAAGGCGGCGAGAAGTGCGAAGCGAACCATGGGACCCTCAACAATACGGCTTAAGTTCGAGCCAGATAAGCGAGGCGTGCTCAATAGGCAACCGGACGGCTGCCGACAGCCCGATCCGCACGGCCATACGAAAACCGCCGGCACCCGAAAGGCGGGGCCGGCGGTCGCAAGACGGCAGTAGTCTGCCGATGATTAGTTGGTCTTCAGAACCGCTTTCACCGGGCGGCCTTCGACCTCGGCGGTGATCAGGCCAGCCTTGGTGATGCGCAGGTTGGCAGTTTGCTTGCCGTCAAGGCGAACCGCCTTGATCAGGGTTTCGCCGTTGACAACCGTCTCCGACACGGCGCGGAACTGGTTGTTCAGGGCCGGAGCCGCCTTGGCTGGCTCTTGCGCCTGCACTTTGGCCAGCTCTTGCGCTGGTGCCTTGGCCAGCTCGCCGACCAGGAACACCTTTACCGGCTTGCCGTCGATGGTGCCGCTGATGTTGCCGTCGGCGGAGACGCGGACGTTTGCAGTGCGGTCGCCGTTCACGGCCTTGATGTGGGTTTCGCCGTTGACGGTCTTTTTCGACACGGCTTCAAAAGTTTCCGGCTGGGCCGAAGCGGTCTGGGCGGCAAAGGCGATCGCGAACGCGGCAAAATCGAGGTCTTCATAGGTTTCTCCATCATTTGCCCGGCTGGGAGCGCCGCGGCATTGCGCCGCATTAAGGCTGTCCTGTTGCGATCCGCTAAAGTGATATACTTAATCTCCACACAATTATTGTGCGCCGCACAATCGCAAATGCGGTGTGATCCGCATGAGACAGACTGTCCGTCTCCATCAAAACGGGCTTGCCAGAATAGGCAGAGTTAAGCACTATACTTTGTGTCTAACGCTGAGGTTCAATCTACCTGTTGTGGCGCTGGCTGGGTTTCAGGGCGTCTCGTAACGACGTTCCGGCTGTGAGTCCGGTGGATAATGGGGAAAGCGCCGATTAGGCTGCCGGGAAATTGCAGACCGGTGTAGTGATGAAATTTATTGCTCGCCATATCATGCGAGCACCTGTGGAGGCGAGGAGCATGAATTTCGACGGGCAGGGTGCGCATGGCGACATGGGCGGGGCGGCTGGCAGCATGCCTGAGCGGCTCGCGGACGCGATGCAGCCGCAGACGCGCGGTGAAACGCATCTCCAATGGCGGTTTCCAGTAAACATCGACGAGCAGCGTGATGCCTTGCTGACCGAGTTCGGCAAGGAAACCCTGCGTGACCGCTATCTGATGCCGGGCGAATCGTTCCAGCATCTGTTCGCCCGCGTCGCCAGCGCCTATGCGGACGACGCCGAGCACGCCCAGCGGCTGTACGACTATATCTCCAGGCTTTGGTTCATGCCGGCGACGCCCGTGCTCTCGAATGGCGGAACCGGGCGCGGCCTGCCGATCTCCTGCTATCTGAATGCGGTCGAGGATAGCCTGGATGGCATCGTCGAGACCTGGAACGAAAATGTCTGGCTGGCGCGCGGCGGCGGCATCGGCACCTACTGGGGCATGTGCGCGGCATCGGCGAGCCGGTCGGCATGAACGGCAAAACCAGCGGCATCATCCCGTTCGTGCGCGTAATGGACTCGCTGACCCTGGCGATCTCGCAGGTCGCTGCGCCGCGGCTCGGCGGCGGTCTACCTCGACGTTAATCACCCCGAGATCGAAGAGTTCCTGGAAATCCGCAAGCCGTCTGGCGACTTCAACCGCAAGGCGCTCAATCTGCATCACGGCGTCTTGATCACGGACGCCTTCATGGAAGCGGTGCGCGACGGCAAGAGCTTCGATCTCGTCAGCCCGCGCTCCGGCGAAAAGCGCAGCGAGGTCGATGCGCGCGCGCTGTTCCAGAAGATCGTTGAAACCCGGCTGGCGACGGGTGAACCCTACATCATTTTCGCTGACGCCGTGAACAAGGCGATGGCCGCGCACCAGCGCGAGCTCGGCCTCAAGGTCACTACCTCGAACCTGTGCTCGGAGATCACGCTCACCACCGGCGTCGATCACCTCGGCAATGCGCGCACGGCGGTCTGCTGCCTGTCCTCGCTCAATATCGAGACCTGGGAGCAATGGGCCGGCGATGAGCGTTTCATCGAGGATGTGATGCGTTTCCTCGACAATGTGCTGGAGGATTTCATCCAGCGGCGCCGGACAGCATGCGTCGCGCGAAATACGCCGCCCAGCGCGAGCGTTCAGTCGGGCTCGGCGTGATGGGCCTGCACAGCTTCTTCCAGAAACATGGCCTGCCGTTCGAGTCGGCGATGGCCAAGGCCTGGAACCTCAAAGTCTTCCGGCACATCAAGGAGCGGGTGGACGCGGCCTCGATGGCGCTGGCGATCGAGCGCGGACCGTGCCCGGACGCAGCGGATGTCGGCGCCATGGAGCGGTTCAGTCACAAGCTGGCGATCGCGCCGACCGCGTCGATCTCGATCATCTGCGGCGGCACCTCGGCCTGCATCGAGCCGATCCCGGCCAACATCTATACCCACAAGACGCTGTCCGGCTCCTTCGTGGTGCGCAACCCGTATCTCGAGAAACTGCTGATCGAGAAGGCGAAGAACTCGGATGCCGTCTGGAACTCCATTCTGGAGCAGGGCGGGTCGGTCCAGCACCTGGATTTCCTGACCGCGGACGAAAAGGCGACCTATCGCACCGCGTTCGAGATCGACCAGCGCTGGCTGCTGGAACTGTCGGCTGATCGCACGCCGTACATCTGCCAGGCGCAGTCGCTGAACCTGTTCATTCCGGCCGATGTCGAAAAGTGGGACCTGCTGATGCTCCACTTCCGCGCCTGGGAACTGGGCATCAAGTCGCTCTATTACCTGCGCTCCAAATCCATCCAGCGCGCCAGCTTCGCCGGCGGCGTCGAGGCGGACAACACGCCGGAGCTACGGCAGATCGAAGTGATCCAGAAGGATTACGACGAATGCCTGGCCTGCCAGTAGGATTTACGACGTGTCGTTCGATTCTGCGTTAGACTTGGCGAAATTCGCGCGTGGGCGACGCTTCGCTTCTTTGCTTGCGGATCCGCCGTGGCAGTTTCAAAACCGCACCGGAAAAATGGCGCCAGAGCATCGCAGACTTTCTCGGTACTCAACCCTGACGATGAGTGAGTTAGCTTTGCTGCCTGTGGAAGGACTCGCGGCAGATACCGCGCATCTTTACCTTTGGGTGCCGAATGCCCTTTTGCCAAACGGTTTGGAATTGATGAGCGCTTGGGGATTTCAATATAAATCAAATATCGTGTGGCATAAGATCCGCAAAGATGGTGGATCTGACGGAAGGGGTGTTGGTTTTACTTTAGGAATGTAACTGAATTACTGCTCTTTGGTGTTCGCGGCAAAATGCCCGCACCCTTGAGGCGGGAAGAACCCAGGTAAATTATATTGGGACACGCAAGCGCGAGCACAGTCGCAAACCAGATGAGCAATATGATTTGATAGAGTCTTGTAGCCCGGGTCCATATCTTGAGTTATTTGCCCGTGGTGTCAGGAAAAACTGGGTTTCCTGGGGTAACCAAGCTGATGAAGGCTATCGGCCGACTTGGGATACTTATTCGCACAATTCGGCATCGCAGCAAGTTGTCGCTAAATGATATGAGCACTTACCATCTTGTTCCAGAAGATATTGCGAATCTCTATGAGGTACATGAGTGGAGAAATGCTATTGGTGTATTAAGTACGGCATGTCCCAACGAATGGACCGAAATTCAGTATGCCCTACGGTCTTTCCGTCTCTTGAGAAGCGAGATCGTAGAAGCTGGGGCAACCGCTCAACGATTGTAGAAAGGTTAGAAAAACCTTTAAAAGAAGCGGGATGGCAAGAGCGTCAATTCGCAACGACTATAGTTGTTGACGGCGTATCCAGAGAATCCCCGACACACAAAGTAGATTGCTTTAAAGGTAGAGTGGCACTTGAGCTGGAGTGGAATAATAAAGATCCATTCTATGATAGGGACTTGAATAATTTTCGCCTCTTGTTTGATTTACAGGTTATTGATGTCGGGATTATAATTACACGTTGTTCCGAATTGCAAAATGTTTTCAATGCACTTGGCAAAGGCAGCAGCTATGGAAATTCTACCACCCATATGGGTAAGCTGCTGCCACGCATTCGGGGTGGCTCCGGCGGCGGCTGCCCAATTGCCGTCTTCGGAATCAGTCACAAACTCTATGTTGAAGACGTGCCAATATCTGGCCAGGAGTAGACACCATGCCTTTGCTTGAAGCCTCGAAGACCTACAAGCCGTTCGAATACCCGTGGGCGTTCGAATTCTGGAAGCGCCAGCAGCAGATCCACTGGATGCCTGAGGAGGTTCCGCTCGGTGAGGACTGCCGCGACTGGGCGCAAAACTCACCCCGACCGAGCGCAATCTGCTGACCCAGATTTTCCGCTTCTTCACCCAGGCCGACGTCGAGGTGCAGGATTGCTACCACGAAAAGTATGGCCGGGTGTTCAGGCCAACTGAAATCAAGATGATGCTGGCGGCCTTCTCCAACATGGAGACGGTGCACATTGCCGCCTACAGCCACCTGCTCGACACCATCGGCATGCCGGAGACGGAATACGCCGCCTTCATGTCCTACAAGGAAATGAAGGACAAACACGACTATATGGGCCAGTTCGGCGTCGACACGCCGACCGATATCGCCCGCACGCTCGCCATGTTTGGCGGCTTCACCGAAGGGCTGCAGTTGTTCGCGAGCTTCGCGATGCTGATGAACTTCCCGCGCTTCAACAAGATGAAGGGCATGGGGCAGATCGTCTCCTGGAGCGTGCGCGACGAGAGCCTGCACTGCGAGGGCATCATCAAGCTGTTCCATGCCTTTTGCGCTGAGGCCGACTGCCTGACCCCGGCGCTCAAGGACGAGATTGCCGATTGCTGCCAGCGCGTCGTGCGCCTTGAGGATGCGTTCATCGACCTAGCGTTCGAGATGGGCCCGGTGCCGGGCATGACGCCGACCGAGATCAAGAAGTACATTCGCTTCATTGCCGATTGGCGGTTGAAGCAGTTGGGCCTCAAGCCGTTGTACCTGATCGATCAACACCCACTGCCCTGGCTGCAGCCGCTGCTGAACGGCGTGGAGCACGCCAACTTCTTCGAGACGCGCGCGACCGAATATTCCAAGGCGGCGACCAGGGGAATTGGAACGAGGTCTGGGACTCGTTTGACAAGCGGTTGCAGGCACGACGCGACACCGTCGTGGAGCAGGCCGTGGAGACGGGAATGCTCGCCGCTGAGTAGCGAAAAGACATTGGTCGAACATCCCAATTTAACGTAGAAATAAATTGTGTGTGCGAGGTTGCGCGTCCAGACATAACGCAGAGTGATCGCTTTGTGGGGATAAGCAATGGACTCTTCGCATCATCGAATTACGCCAGAGGGCATTCTACATTCTGCGGTTGCTGAGGTCGCTGAGACCGCCGGTGTCGTCGCGACGGCCATTGGCGATATCGCGGGCGGTGTCGGTGATCTTTCGCAGCGGATAGGGAAGAGGTCTCCAGCCTGCAAACCATGCAGGGCCAGGCGGCTGAGGTCACGCGCGGTATCGGCGCGGTTCGGCAGGCGGCGGCTGACGCCGCGGCCCTGACGTCGACCGCCAGATGCGAAGCCGAAGGGTCAATCGCCACCCTGGAGCGCGCAGACCACACCATGCGCGGCTTGGCCGAGGTCGTGGAGGGCGTGCGTGCGGATGCCGCCTTGCTCAGCGATGCACTCAAACAGATAGACAGCGTGGCCTCGTCCATTGCCGTCATCGCGGCTCAGACGCGCCTGCTCGCGTTGAACGCCACGATCGAGGCGGCGCGCGCGGGCGAGGCCGGGCGCGGTTTTGCTGTTGTCGCCGGCGAGGTGAAGGCGCTGAGCGCCTCGACCAGCGATGCGACGGACCAGATTCAGACGACGATCGCCGGGCTCTACGAAGCAGCGGGCGGCATTCTTTCCCGTGCCGAAGAGGGGCTCGACAAGGCGGTCTCCGCCCGCCGGGAAGCGGGCGCGCTTGGCGACGTCATGCAGCGGACGCGTACGGTTATGGCGCAGATCAACGATATGACCATCGCCATTCAAGGCGAGGCCAGCGCAATCGATCAGCATGCCCAGCAGTTTCTTACAGGGCTTAGCGGCACGTCCGCCGCGCTCGTGCGTTCCAGCGACAATCTGGTCAGCGTCAGCGACCTTGTGGGCACGGTCGTCGAGCGGGCTGAAGAACTGATCGCTATCCCGATTCGCGCCGGGATCGAGACCGTCGACACGAGAATGGTGGAGCAGGTACAGCATGACGCGGCGCGGATTGCGGCTTTGTTCGAGCACGCAATCGCTGAGGGCGAGATCAGCGAGGCCGACCTGTTTGATCGCACCTACACGCCGATCCCGGGGACCGATCCGCAACAGGTGATGGCGAAGTTCACGGCGCTGACCGACCGGCTGCTGCCGGCGATTCAGGAACCGGCGCTGGAGGTGGACGAGCGCGTCGTCTTCTGCGCGGCGGTGGATATCAATGGCTATCTGCCGACGCATAATTTGAAGTTTTCCAAGCCGCATGGGGCGGACCCGATATGGAACACCGCCAACGGGCGCAACCGCCGTATCTTCAACGACCGCGTGGGCCTGCGCGCAGGGCAGAATACGAAACCGTTTCTGCTGCAGTCCTATCGGCGCGACATGGGCGGTATTTTTGTCGCCATGAAAGACGCCTCAGCCCCGATTTTCGTGCAAGGACGTCACTGGGGCGGCCTGCGGCTTGCCTACAAGGCCCAGTAGAAGGCGATCTATCCCGGCAGCAAGCCGCTGACCATGAGCAGCGCGGTTTCATGGTCGGCTGATTCCAGCGCTTCATTGTTGATGGTCTTGCCTTTAACCGGAGGCGCTTCGGCCTTTGTCTGCGGGTAGCAATCGTTATCGCCGACGATCAGGCAGAGCTGCTCATCCCGGAGCTCCACACGTTTTGGAGCATCCTTCGGCAGCGGAATCCCTTGCGTATGCACAGCAGAATGAGTGCGGCGCCGACCTCATCCTGGCTGAAAGTGCGGCGCGACGCTGTGCCGACATAGGTCAGGTGAGTCGCGAGCGCACCATCCTTGGTTCGGCCAAAGCTCACCAGGATCGGCTCGCCCACATGCTCCTTCATCTGCCGGTGTTTGAAAACCGGCGCCAGGGCTTCGATAAGCTCATCGTTCGAAAAGAACAGGAATCGAGTCTCGGTGACCATGAGGGTTCGACATCGCCACGGTGAAGTTCAGTGCGCGCAAAAATCTCATTTCGCGCTGAACAGAGGGTAAACGCGGGGCGTTTGCGGCCAAAAATTACACCACGGCGTTGAGCGCGATGGAGGCCGCAGGTGGCTTGACCGCATTGGGCGTCACGACGGCGCGGCCATTGTAGACAGGGCTCGGCATTTGCGTGCGTTGCTGCTCGGATGCGATGGCGGACAGCAGGCCTTCGCTGACTTTTGCGCCGCAGAATGCTGCGGCCGTTTTCCACGATCCGCTGCTGGAGTTCACCAAGGCGCACCAGGACCTGCTCTCGCAATGCGGTATCCGAGTCGCGCAATTGCTGCGCGCCGCCGCGCACAAGTTTGAGGCGCTGTTGCAGTTCGCCGGCGAGCCTGGTTTTTCTCGGATCAGGTCATTCAGGGAGCCAGCGCGTTCCGACTCCAGGCGCTGCTCTTCGAGTTCGGTCAGGCTGACGATCTGATCGATGAGCGCAAGCAGCGCATGAAGCTGCTGAGTCATGGTCAGGGTACTTCCTTGGCGTGGGTTGAGGTAGCACTCATTGGACGGCTCCGCGTTGCACAAGGGGCGACCGCACGCTGGCCGGCGTCGTCTCTGGCGGCAGGCCCTGCAGTTTCAGGAGTTGATCGAGCACTGCGGGGCGAGGCCGATGCCGCCGCGTCGCGCGATCGACTTGCCGACCTCGTCACCGAGCAGGCTGCGAAAGGTTTCCTCTGCCTGGCCGCCGCCGAAGGTTTCGCTGACCGGCGCCGACTGGAACAAAACATTGGTGAGCTGGCCGATCAGCACGCCCTCGAAATCGCGGGCGGCGCTTTTCAGCTTGGTGCGGATATCAAGGCCCGAATAATCCGAATTAAGCGCGGCGGAGCCCGTGGGCGTCGGCGAGCGCAGGAATGCGACGGACAGTTCGTTCATCAGAACACCTCCACTTCGGCTTGCAGCGCGCCGGCGGTCTTCAGCGCCAGCAATATGGTGATGAGGTCGCGTGGACCAACGCCGAGCGCATTCAGCCCGTCCACCAGCTCGCGCAGGGAGACACCACTGCGCAGCAGGGCGAGTTTGTTGCCCTTGCCCTCATCGACATCGATCGAGGTGCGCGGCACAACCTGGGTCTGGCCAGTCTGCGAAAGCGCGTTGGGTTGGGAGACCTGCGGCGTCTCCGTGATCCGGATCGTCAGGTTGCCCTGCGCGATGGCGACTTCGGAAATCTTTACGTCCGCGCCCATGACGATGGTGCCGGACGCCTCGTCCACGACGACGCGGGCCGGCTGGTCGACCTTGATCGGCAACTGCTCGATATCCCCGAGCAGCGCGACCATACCGGCCTGGTCCTCGACCGGCCGGATGACCTGAACGGTCGTCGGATCAAGCGCGGTGGCGATAGCGCCGCCCTTGGCTTCGTTGATCGCAGCGGCGATCCGCCGGGCCGTTGTAAAGTCGGGGTTCTTCAACGCCAGTTTGACGCCCTGCTGGCCATTGAAGTTGAAGGCGACTTCACGCTCGACGATGCCGCCGCCGGCGATGCGCGCCGCGGTCGTCACCCCGCGGGAGACGCTTTGGCCGGCGCCGCGCGCCTCGAACCCGGAGACGGCGACTGAACCTTGGGCGACCGCATAGACTTCGCCATCCAGGCCGACCAGCGGCGTCACCAGCAGCGTGCCGCCCTGCAGATTTTCCGCGTCGCCGATCGCTGAAATCTGCACATCGATATGCGAGCCCTTGCGCGCGAAGGGTGGCAGCGTGGCAGTCACCGAGACTGCCGCTACGTTATCCGGATCGATGTTGACATCGCGGACGTTGACGCCAAGCCGCTCAAGCATGGCCTTCAGCGAGGCCTCCGTGAACGGCGCCTTGCGCACCGAATCGCCGGTGCCCTTCAGGCCGACGACCAGGCCATAGCCGACCAGCTGGTTCTCCCGGACGTTCTCGAAGTCGACGATATCCTTGATCCGGGAGGCCGCCACGGCACTGGTCTGCGGCAATATCAGCAGCAGGGCGGCAAAAGCGCCCGGCAGATCTGACCGGCTGCAGTGAGCACTAAACGCGCAATACCCGCGGAATCTCTCGACATCATGTGCGTCCTTCTGGCGTTGGCGCGCCGTTTTGCGCGCTGTCGGTATCTGCATTGCGAAGCCTGTGCCAAGTGAGGCGTGCGCGGCGTTTAGAATTCAGCAACCTTGTTCGACGAGACTGCGGCAATGTTCATTAACGGCATTCAGCGGCCACAACGGGTCGAAACCGAGCGCGGCCGGACCAAGGCCGGTGGCGGCGCCGGGTTCGGCGCGCTGCTTACGTCGGAGGCGGCGGCGGATGCCGGCCCCGCCGCCGGGGCGGCGCCGGTTGCGCCAACCGCCGTTCTGGGCGCCATGCTGGCCGCGCAAGGCGTCGACGATCCGCTTGGCGAGCGCCAGCGCGCTGCACGCGAGGGGCATGACATGCTGGATATGCTTGAGGCGATCCGGCGTGGTCTGGTGATGGGGACGATCCCGCGCGAACGTCTCAGCCATCTTCTCGCCTACGCGCGGGGCAGGCGCGGCAGCGGCGATGCCGCGCTCGACGACATCCTCGCCCAGATCGAACTGCGGGCAATGGTCGAGCTGGCCAAACTCGGCATCACGGCCTGAGCTTTCACAGGCATTTTGCGCCAGCGGGTGTGCGCGCAGTTGCCCCCTTTAACAAACGACTATACGCGCCACAAAAACAGTGGAATTCTGGATTTATCGGTGGGAGTGCGGGCTGATGGCGCAAGGCGCAAACAATCTGGACGATGGCACGGACATCCTGGATCCGGATTACCGCCCCAGCGATGACGAACCGTTCATGAACCCGCGCCAGCAGGCGTATTTCCGGCGCAAGCTGCGGGCATGGCGGGAGGAAATCCTCCGCGACGCCCGCGAAACCCTGGAGACGCTGCAGGCGGAACCGCTGCGCGAACCGGACATCAACGACCGCGCGTCGTCTGAAACCGACTGGTCGATCGAATTGCGCACCCGCGACCGGCAACGCAAGCTCGTCTCCAAGATCGATGCGGCGCTGCGGCGGATCGAGGAGGGCGAATACGGCTACTGCGAGGTCACCGGCGAGCCGATTTCCCTGAGCCGACTGGAAGCCCGGCCGATCGCCACCATGACGCTCGAGGCGCAGGAACGCCACGAACGCATGGAAAAGGTGACCCGCGAGGACTAAACCCTCAGATCAGAACGGCCAGAGGATGTCGTAGAGCTGCTGGCCGTAACGCGCCTGCTGCACGTCGGTCAACTGGCCCTTGCCGCCATAGGCAATGCGGGCTTCAGCGATCTGGGTGTGCTTGACGGTGTTCTGGCGGGTGATGTCTTCCGGGCGCACGATGCCGGCGATCAGCAGCTCGCGTTTCTCGAAATTCACGCGGACTTCCTGGCGGCCCTGGATGACCAGATTGCCGTTCGGCAGCACGCCGGTCACGATGGCGGCGACCGTCAGGTCGATCGCCTCGCTGCGCTGCACCTCGCCGGTGCCGGTCGACCGGCTGGCGGAGGAGCCGTCGATCAGCTTGCTTGGGTCGACGGCGTTCGGCAGCACCTGCCGAGCTTGGTCTCGAAGCCGAGAATATTGGCAAGTCCTGCGTTCTCGCTGTTGGCGCGGGTACGGGTCGTCGTGTTGCCAAGGTCGGCGCGGTCGTTGATCGCGATCTCGACGGTCAGGATATCGCCGACGCTCGATGCGCGTTGATCGCGGAAGAAGGCGCGCGCGCCGGTCCGGTACAGCGACGTGCCACCGTAAGCCGACGCCGCAGACGGATTGGCGGCCGCCAGTGGGTTGCCCTTGACTGGATCGAATGCCGCACCCGAGGCGACGTCGCCTGGAGTAACGTCCGCAAGCGTCGGGCGGCCGAGCGACGCCTCGCGTGCCGGCGCGACCGGCGCAATACTGGAAAGGCTCGGTGGCTTGCCGATGCTGGTGATGCGTTCCGGCACGCCGCAGGCGGCGAGGGCGAGCAGGCTGACGAGGCTGAGCGTGCGAAGCGAGCGCGGCATGAGGATATCCTAGTTGAGAGCAGTGAGACGCGCCGGCAGTTTCGGCGCGGCGACCGGGGCGATGAGGATTGTGCCGTCCTCGGCGATCGCGCCGTAGACGATGCGTTGCGAGACCGTGTTCTGGACCCGGATCGTGTCGCCGATGCTGCCGGTCTCCATCGCGCGGCCTTGCGCGGCGACGATCATGCCGCCGTGCGCCAGCACCATGGTGACGATCTCGCCGCGCTTGACCGCTTCCGGCGCCTGGACGTCATAGGTGCGGATCGGCTGGCCCGGAGCCAGGTCGCGCCGGGCCTGACGGCCGACGACATCGCCCATGCGCAGCACCGTCTGGGCGCGGTTGACCGGGATCGGCAGCGGATTGAGCTGCGCCTCGGCGATGATCTCGCCGCGCCGGATCACCTCGACCGGCGTGACGCCGTCGATGGTGGCAGGGCCGGCGGGTGCGGCGAGTGCGGGGCTGGCGAGGATACCGAGCAGGAATGCGAGACGGATCATGGCGATCACCGGATCTGGTTGGCGGTGTTGAGCATTTCATCGGCGGCCTGAATGACCTTCGAGTTCATGTCGTACGCGCGCTGGGCTGTGATCAGCGAGGTGATCTCGCCGACCGGGTTGACGTTGGAGGCTTCCAGAAAGCCCTGGCGGACCCGGCCGAAGCCCTGGTCGCCCGGCGACCCGAGGATCGCGGCGCCGATGCCGCGCTTTCCAGCAGCAGGTTCGAGCCGATGGCCTCCAGTCCCGCGTCGTTGGAGAAGGTGGCGAGCTGCAACTGGCCCACGGTCTGCGGCTGGGTCTGGCCGTCGATCTTGACCTGCACCAGCCCGGTTTCGCTGATCGTCACATCGACCGCGTTGTTCGGGATATTGATCCCCGGCTGGACCTGATAGCCCTCGGCGGTGACCAGGATGCCCTGGTCCGAAATCTGGAAGGTGCCGGCGCGGGTGTAGGCGTCCTGCCCGCTCGGGAGCTGGACCTGGAAATAGCCGCGGCCGTCGATGGCAAGGTCATACCGGTTGCCGGTATCGGTCAGGCTGCCCTGCTGGCCGATCCGGTACACGCCGGCGGCGCGCACGCCGACGCCGATCTGGATGCCGCTCGCCCGCCGCGTGTCCGACCCCGAGGTCTGCGAGCCGACGCGCTCGACGGTCTGGTACAGCAGGTCCTGGAATTCGGCGCGCGAGCGCTTGAAGCCAGTCGTGTTCAGGTTGGCGATGTTGTTGGAGATGACCTCGACATTGAGCTGTTGCGCCAGCATGCCGGTCGCGGCGGTATTCAGTGCGCCCATGGTTCAGGTCCTCTTACTGGATGCGGGAGAGACGATCGAGCGCGCGGCGGCGCAGTTCGTCATATTTGTCGATCATGGTGTTGGCGCTCTGGTAGGTGCGCACGACCTCGATCATCTTCACAAGTTCGGCGACCGGCTGCACGTTCGAGCTCTCATAGGCGCCGGTCTGCACAGCCTGGGTGCCAGCGGGGATCTGCTGGGCACCGGGGCCTTCCAGCAGGCTGCCGCCGAGATTGCGCAGCTGGCTGAGGTCGTCGAAGCGCACGAGCTGCAACCGCCCGCGCGGGCCGTTTGCATTGGCGAGCGCGCCGTCCTTTGCGATTTCCAGCGGATTGTCGTCGGCGGTCAGTTGAATGTCGTTGCCGTTGGCGTCGAGCACGCGCTCGCCGGCCGAGGTTACGAGGAAACCGTCCTCGGAGCGGCGCAGGTGGCCGTTGCGGGTGTAAGCGGTGTCACCGGTCGGCAGGCGTACGCTGAGGAAGGTGTTGTCGGACAGCGCGATGTCGAGCGGATTGCCGGTCGGCACGATTTGCCCGGTGGAGAAGTCGCGGCCGGTGCCGCGGTCGAGAACGAAGCTGATGGCATTGGCGGAGCGGACGTTGTCGCCTTCCAGCCGCTGCAGGTAGGAGGCGAAAATCGGCGCCTCTTCCTTGAAGCCGGCGGTATCCGCGTTTGCGATGTTGTTCGCGATCACATCCATCCGGCGGCGTAGAGCCATCTGGGCGGAGAGCGCGACGTAATTCAGGTTTTCCATTCTGAACGTCTTCCTGATTACCGTTCTGTGTGTCTGACCCCGTTTCGGGGCGATCCGAACGCTTCTCAGCAAGAGACGTGCCATCCATCGCGCACCCCGGTTCGACTGGGTTTTTCGCAAGAGGTTGGCCATCGAGGGCGGACCAGGCGGAAGAAATTGCCGGGCAGAAGTGCCCCAATCGGAGATTTGGCCACGCGATCAAGCTCTTGTTAACCGATTGCGCTTACTTTTCATCAAGACGACGCCCGCTTGCGGCGCACCATTTATCGTAGGCAAGAGTGGTCATGGCCAAGAAGCCCAAACCTGCTGAAGAGCCCATGGAAGAGGGCGAAGGCCCGCCACGCAAGAAGTGGTCCGGCAAGCGCATCGTCATGATCGTGGTGCCGGCGCTGGTGGTTCTGATTGCTGGCGGCGTCGCGGCCAGCATGTTCCTGGGCGGCGAGGAGAGCGCCAGCGAAGAGGGCGGCCATGGCGAGACGGCGTCTGCCGATGACGGACATGGCGACGGGCATGGGGACGGACATGGCGACAAAAGAAGAAATCTGCCGGCAAGGGCGGCGGACATGGCGGGGGCGGCGGGCATGGCGAGGGCGGCGAGGGTCTGCCACCTATGTCGATCTGCCCGAATTCCTGGTGAACCTGCGGACGACCGGCTCGCGAGCCTCGTTCCTGAAACTGACGATTTCGCTCGAAGTTTCCAACCCCGAGGAGGCCAAGGAGATAGAAGCGCAGATGCCGCGGGTGATCGACGGCTTCCAGACATACCTGCGCGAATTGCGCGTCGAGGATCTCTCAGGGTCAGCCGGGCTGTTCCGTCTCAAGGAAGAATTGCTGCGCCGTATCAACGTGACATTGGCACCGGCCAGGGTTGACGATGTGCTGTTCAAGGAAATGCTGATCCAATGATGCCGCCTGAAGACGAAGATCTGGCTGCAGAGTGGGCGCCATGGCGGACAACGGCGGCGGCGATGTCGCCGACGAATGGGAGCGCATGGCGAGCGACGACAGCTTCGGGGCGCCGCCTCCGGCCGCGTCCTCGACCAGGATGAAATCGACAGCCTGCTTGGTTTCGACGGCGATGCCGATGAAGGCGCCCGCACGGGCATTCAGGCAATCATCAATTCCAGCCTGGTCTCCTATGAGCGCCTGCCGATGCTGGACGTCATATTCGACCGCCTGGTGCGGTTGATGACGACCAGCCTGCGCAATTTCACCTCCGACAACATCGAAGTCAGCCTCGACAACATCACCTCCGTGCGTTTCGGCGATTACCTGAACTCGGTGCCGCTGCCGGCGATGATGGGGTTTTCAAGGCGGTCGAGTGGGACAATCACGGCCTGCTGACCGTCGACTCCAGCTTGATCTATTCCATCGTGGACGTGCTGCTCGGCGGGCGGCGCGGCACCGCGGCGATGCGGATCGAGGGCCGGCCCTACACCACCATCGAGACCACGCTGGTTGAGCGGATGATCGAGGTGATCCTGAAGGATCTTGCCGCGGCGTTCGAACCCCTGTCGCCGGTGCTGTTCCAGTTCGACCGCATCGAGACCAACCCGCGTTTCGCCTCGATCGCGCGCCCGACCAACGCCGCCGTGCTGATCAAGCTGCGCGTCGACATGGAGGACCGCGGCGGTCGCCTGGAACTGCTGTTCCCCTATGCGACGCTGGAGCCGATCCGCGAGCTGCTGCTGCAACGCTTCATGGGCGAGAAGTTCGGCCGCGACAGCATCTGGGAGACCCACCTGGCCAACGAGCTCTGGCGCACCGAAATCCAGCTGAACGCCGTGCTCGACGAGCAGATGATGACACTGGGCGAGGTCCGGCGCTTTCAGGTCGGCCAGACTTTGGTGTTCAACGCGACGACGCGCAACCTCGTCGAACTGCGCTGCGCCGACATTCCGCTGATCAGCGGCCGGCTCAGCGCGCCGGCAACAATATCGCAATTTCGGTCGAGCATAGTTCGGCCATGACAAGGAGCACCCCGTGATGGTCTGGACCCTGCTTGCGGACGGTCTGGTCGCCGCGCTGTTGATCGCGGCGATCGTCGTCGGGATACGCCTTGATCGTCGCCTCGATGTGCTGCGCTCCGGCCGTGCCGAGATGGCGGCGCTCATCAAGGCGCTCAACGCCGCCTGCGAGCGCGCGGATCTGAGCGTCGCACAACTGCGGGCGGCGGTGAAGGAGGGTGAGGACACGCTGAACCAGCCCCTGGGCAGCGCCCGCGCCCTGCGCGACGAACTGAGCATCATGATTGAATCCGGGGATCGCCTGGCCTCGCGCCTCGAGCAGGCCGCCAGCAACACCCGTGTGCTGACGCCGCGCACCGGCGTGCGCACGGAAGCAGCGCGCGAAACAGTGACGACGGGCGAAGCGCCGCTGCTCAAGGCGCTGAAAGGGCTGCGCTGATGGCTGCTCCTCTATGCCGCAGGCCGCGCCGCGCCGCGTGGAAGTGCGCTCAGCGCCCAAGCCGAAGCGCAAGGCCTTCAGCCTGCGCCTGCTGCCGATCGGCCTGGTGGCGCTGGGCGTTGCCTTTGCTGGCCGCTCCTATGTGATGATGCAGGACGCCGGTGTGCTGATCGCGTCCGCGCGCGCTGCCGATGTGAAGACAGAAGCCAAGCCCGCCGAGACGAAGTCGCCGGCGAAACCGCCCGCGGCCGCTCCGGCGGCGCAGCCTGAAAGCCGCACGGAGGCGCAGATCCAGCAGGAAATCGCTGCCAAGGCCCAGAAGAAGCCGGTCGCCGCGGGCGAGGACCCGGTGCTGCGTCAGCGCCTGCTTGAGGCGACCGAGAAGCGGCTGGACAGCAAGCTGGGCGAGCTGAAGGGCCTGGAGGGTAACCTCAAGCGCCTGACCGGCGAGCGCCAGGAGCAGGCGGACAAGCAGTTCGCCTCGCTGGTCAAGGTCTACGAGACGATGAAGCCCAAGGACGCCGCGCGAATCTTCGAACGGCTCGACTTGAAGATCCAGCAGGCCGTGGCGAGCAAGATGAAGGAACAGAAGATGGCGGCCATCCTGGCGGCCATGGACCCGAAAAGGCGAAAACCCTCACAATGGAACTCGCCAACGCCAGCATCGCGGCTGAGTGAATGGCGCTTAACGACAATTTTACGACCGGCTGCTTAAGTTTCGCCGGGAATGCATTTTCCGGCCAGTTTTTCGCCGGATCGACCTTGTGGAGTGAATGAAAATGGCTGTCAAACAAGCGACCGACATCAGCACCCGATTGGCGAGCCTGCATGCCGACAACTCGCGCACTGTGCCGGTGCGCGATATCGCCGAAATCGTGTCGTCGATGGTCAGCTCCATGCAGGGCGAGCTTGAAATGGCGGCCCTCAAGATCGGTTCTGAGCTGAAGGAGCTGATCGATTTCATCCATGCCGCAAAGAGCGAAATCGCCTCGATCCGCCCCAACTCACTCTCGAAGCGTGACCTGCCGGGCGCGGCCGACGAACTTGACGCCATCGTGCAGCATACCGAGGCCGCCGCCGGCGAGATCATGGACTGCGCCGACGAAGTGACCAACATCGCAGGAACTGTGGACGGCGAACTGAGCGAGCGCCTGACCGAGATCGCCACCAAGATCTACGAAGCGTCCTCGTTCCAGGATATCACCGGGCAGCGCGTGACCAAGGTCGTGCGCGTCCTGAAGCACATCGAGGAGAAACTGGCCTCGCTTGCAACGGCTGTCGGCGACAACCATGTGTCCGAGAAGGAAGTCCAGCGCGATGAGGCCGGCAGCGTCGTCAATCACCGCGACCTGCTGAACGGCCCTGCGCTGGATGGCGAAGGCAACGCTCAGGACGACATCGACGCGCTGCTCGCCAGCTTCGACTGATGCCGGCGGCGACCCATGCGCGCGGCAGGCGGCCAGGATCGACCTTAGCGCTCATGGGCACGCTGTTCCTGGCGCTTGGCGCTTTGTCGCGGCGCTTGCCGCGGTCGCCAAACCGGAACCTGCGCCGCCGCCGCTCTCGCCTGAAGCGCAGGTTCTGCAACCGTTCGTGCGCGCAGGCCTCGGCTACCCCAGAGACGGCGACAGCGTGACTTTGCAGTCCCCGCTCTACGAGCCATCCAGCGCCGGCATAACCCAGGAAGGGGCCCGCGCCTTCGCCATGACAGCCGCCATCCTGCCGCAACTGAAGCCCGGCCAGACCTTGCAGTTGACGCTGCGCGCGGATGCGCCAGAGGACGTGCAGGCGCTCCGATTGCAGGTGCTCGTGGCAATGCTGGCCGATATGCCGCCGGTGTGGCGCACGGTGATCGATCCCGAAGCGAAGCTGCCGTCGCTCGCCATCGTGCGGGAGGAGTGAGCCATGGTTGTCGCGCTGCCGCAATCTTCGAGCTGGACTGTGACCTTCGCCGATCTGATGGCGAACTTTCTGTGCCTGATGCTGCTGAACCTTGCGTTGAGCCATACCGCGACCGAAAAGGTCGCGCCTGCGCTGCGCAATTTCGCACCGGCTTCCATGCGGCGCCGGCCGCCGCCCCAGCGCTGGCGGTGACGGTGACGAACGGCGGCGGTTACTGGCGCGTCTGGCTCGCGCGCCGGCTGGGCGATGTGCCCTCGCGTGACGCCTTGAGCCTTGCCGACGATGCGCCGCGGCTTTATCTCGATCAGGCTTCCGCTACCCAGCGGGCCGTTCAGCGGATCTCGCGCTGCTGCTGTCCGGCGCCGACCGTCCGATCGGCGTCATCGCGGCGCCGGACACGGTTGCGGCGGCAGCGCAGTTACACGACATGCTGTCTGCGCAGAACATCGGCCCGCCGGTGCGCCTGATCCTTGATGCGCAGGCGCGTGGGCTTGCCGTGGAGATCGAACCGTGAGTCCGCGCCTGCTTCAGCAGACCCTGTTCCTGCTCATGGTGCTGATCGCAATGATGATGTCTTCGCTTGCAGCGCAGGCCGCAGCGGTTGCGAAGGTGCGCGGCGGCGACCACCCGACCTTTCGCGGATCGTCTTCGAGCTCGACAAACCCGCCGATTACAGCGCTAGTGCGCAAGGCGGGCGCATCGTTCTGGTCATCAAGCGCGATGTCGCCATCAGCCAGGCGGCGCTTGCCGCGCTCGGCATCAAGCGGGCCCGCGACTTCAAGGTGAACAGCGAAGGCCAGTCCACACGCGTAAGCTGGAACGCGCCCGAAGGCGCGAGCGTCAAGCACTACAGCGACGGCGCGACTCTGGTGATCGATACAGTCGACGGGTCGAAACCGAAAGTGCAGGATATCGCGCCTGCCGCCGCACGGGATGATTACGTCGATGCCCAAGTCAACACGCTGAAAAAGCTCGCCAGCACCCCGCCGCCGCCCAAGCCCGCACCGCCGAAGACCGTCGATGTCAGCAAGCCGCTTGTGAGCAAGGCGCTCGACGCCGTTCAGACTGTGCGGGACCAGCGGGCCGCAATCACGGTCGAGGTCAGCACGCTGCCGGTGGGCGGCGGGGTTCAGTTGACCTACCGCTTTCCAGAGCGCGTTGCGGCTGCCGCCATCCAGCGCGGCAGCACCTTGATGGTCGCGTTTGCTGGCAACCGCCTGCTGAGCCATCCCCGCTTGAAAAGGCAACCGGCGATCGGTTGCGCAGCGTCGACCAGCGGGCGATCGCCGGCCACGATCTGTTGACGTTCGAATTGCGGCCGGGCCAGTTTGTCGGGTTTCGCCGGGATGAGAACGCCTGGCTGCTGTCCGTCAAGGATACCGAGGTTTTGCCCGGAAAGCCTGACCCTCGAGCGGCAGGCGGACGATGTCGGCGGCACACGGATTTTCGCCAAGCTACCCGAGCCAAGCGAAGGCTTTGTGCTCGACGAGCCGGCCACGCGTCAGCGGCTCCTGGTCGTGCCGACCACAGCCGCCAGCCGGGGCATGCTCTCCGCCGTGCGCAAGCCGGGCGGCGTCTTCCTGCCGACCCTGCAGGGTCTGGCGTACGAATTCATCGGCGACAGACCGCAGACCCTGCGCTACCCGAACGGGATCGCGTTTCTGGGCATCGAGCGTAAAACCCCGGCTGACGAGGCCCGCGGTGCCCGCAAGACGCTCGACGGCAGCCTGCACAAGGATCGCCTGGTCGATCTGGCGGCCTGGGCGAAGCTCGGCGACGAGACCATGCACGCGCGCAAGGTCGCGCTGCTCTATGCCCTCAGCATGGCGGGGAAGCCGAGCGGCAGGCCCGGCGCTGGGATCTGGCGCGCTTCTACCTCGGCCAGCGTTTACCGCAGGATGCGATCGGGGTGCTGGACGCGATGGTGCGCACCGACTCTGACCTGCTGAACGCGCCGACCTTCCGGGCGACCCGCGGCGTGGCGCGCCTGATGGCGAATGACATTCCCGGTGCGCTCGACGACCTGGATCGACCGCTGCTGGACGAAGAACCGGATCTCTGGCTCTGGCGCGCGCGCGCTGGAAGCTGCCGGGCGTTCAGCCGACGCCCTGAAGGCCTACACGGCGGGTGCCGACGTGCTGGCCGCCTTCCCGCCCAGGGATCAGGCCGAATTCCAGTTGGCGGCGATCCGCGCTGACCTCAGGCAGGGAACGGATGCCCAGGCCCGTAAGATCATTGACGATTTGCCCGCAAAGGGCTGAGCGCGGATCAGCGCACGCAGATCGCCTACTGGCATGGCAAGCTGGCCGAGCGATCCGGCGATGCCGCGAGCGCTGCGGCGTCTTACGCCAAGGCCGTTACTCTGGGCGGGCGCGAATACGGCGCCCATGCCGCCTATGCGCAGATCGCCGACGACCTGAATCGCAAGGCGATCACCGCCAAGCAGGCGATCGACCGGCTGGAGCGGCTGCGTTTTACCTGGCGCGGCGACGACCTGGAGCTGAGCATGCTGGATATGCTGTCACGGCTTTACGAAGCCGACGGCGATTACCGGCAGGCGCTCAACCTCATGAAGCAGGCGGTGAGCTATTTCCCGCCCAGCGACGAAACCCAGACCATCGGCACACGGCTGGACAGCCTGTTCCGGCGCCTGTTCCTTGATGGCGAAGCGGACAAGTTGCCGCCGGCGCGCGCCGTGGCGCTGTTCTACGACTACCGCGACCTGACGCCGCTCGGGCCGGACGGCGATTCGATGATTCGCCGCCTGGTCGAACGGCTGGTCAGCGTCAACCTGCTCGAGCGGGCGGCCGGACTGCTCGACCACCAGGTGCGCTTCCGCCTGGATGGCGTCCCGCAGGCGGTGGTCGCCGGGCGGCTGGCGATGATCCACATCCTCAACAATACGCCCGACAAGGCGCTGGCCGTCATTCGTGCCACCCGGCAGGATAATCTGCCGGCGGACGTGCGTCAGGAACGCAACCGCATCGAAGCCCAGGCGCTGATCAACCTGGCGCGGGCGGACGAGGCCGAGGTCGTACTGGATAGCGACACCAGCCGCGCCGCCGACCTGCTGCGTGCGGATATCTTCTGGCAATCGAAACGCTGGGATGATCTGATCCCGGTGCTGAGCCGCCTGGTCGAGACGCCGGACGCTCCTTCAACGGCGACGCCAAGCGGCTGGTGCTGCGGGCCGCCGTCGCGCAGACCATGCGCGGCGACGAAGCGGCGCTGGTTGCGCTGCGCAGCAGGTTCCGCAGCCGCATGACCGGGGACGCGCTGGGGCAGCCTTCGATATCATCACAGCACCGACGCCGGACCCCAATGCCGTGAACAGCCTCAGCGAAACCCTGAAGGCCGTCGACTCGATCGATGCGACCATCGCCGGCTACCGCGCCGCCTTCCGGCAGTCGCCGCCCCAGCGTTCTGTTCAGTCCGCGCCGGGCGGCAAGGCTGCCTAGCAGGCTGCGGCCGGAATCCATGGGCGCATATATACACAACGAATATAAGACGTTAGCCATGGACCCTGGCCGGAGTTCATCCCCGTAAGGGGCCGGGGTGAAGGGGCTTATGAAGAGCGCTGAAGCCACCTTTTCAGCAGCCTGCTAGCCCGTAAAGCTGCGCACCAGCGAGCCGGCGACCAATGCCCAGCCGTCGACCAGCACGAAGAAGATGAGCTTGAACGGCAGCGAGATGGTCACTGGCGGCAGCATCATCATCCCCATCGACATGAGGATCGCCGACACCACCAGATCGATGATCACAAACGGCAGGAACAGCAGGAACCCGATCTCGAACGCCCGGCGCAGCTCCGAGATCATGAACGCCGGCACCAGCACGCTCATGGGCGTCTGCGCCGGACTTGCGATCGTGCGCTTCGAGATGTCAACGAACAGTTGCAGGTCGCTCGTCCGCGTGTTCTTCAGCATGAAGGTGCGGAACGGTGCCGCCGTGCGCTCGTAGGCGACCTCCTGGGTGATCTGCTCCTCGGTGAAGGGTTTGATGCCGTTTTCCCAGGCGGTCTGGAAGGTCGGTGCCATGATGAAGAAAGACAGGAACATCGCCAGCGAGATCAGGACGCCGTTCGGCGGTGCCTGCTGGGTGCCGAGCGCGTTGCGCAGCAGCGACAGCACCACGGCGATGCGCGTGAACGAGGTCACGGCGAGCAGGATGCCCGGCGCGACGCTCAGCACCGTGATGAGCAGCACCAGCTGCACGACGCGGTTGCTCAGGGTGCCGCCCTGGCCAAGGTCCAGCGAGACGCTCTGCGCCAAGGCCGGCACGGCGAGCATGGCTGTGCCAAGAAGGGTGGCGATGAAAACGCTAGAGCAACGGACTTTAAATCTGCGACAGCCCGATGGCATGCACAGTGCAGATTTAAAGTCCAAAGTTGCTCTATATATCTTTGAATCTAAAGCATCTTTTCTCCTTAAATGCGACACTGCTCCGGGTGCCAGCCCTGGGTCGCATTTAAGGCGAGATGCTTTAGTGCGTGAGAGTCGGGGACGTATCATGCGGTAACTCGGTCTTGGCAGCGACGGTCTCGACAGCAGTCGCGACCCCGGGGCCTATCAGCAGCAGGTGTTCTGCCGCGTCTCGGCGAATAAGCACCAGCTTGTGGCGCGGATCGAGAAAGCGGGTCTCAAGGACCGTAAGGCGCGGCGCAACGCCGGGCTGGCCGCCGGCAAGGCCAGTTAGCTTGCCCCCAGCGTCGCAGCGCATAGGCCATGCCAACCATCAGGCCGAGGACCAGCAGCAGCGCACCGACAAAACGGAAATAATCGAGTGCGGTCATGGCTGGTGGGTCGCAGCGTAAACGTGGGCGAGCACGGCGGCGACAGCGTCAAGCGCGGGAGCGGGAATGGGGATTCGAGGTCAAACGTCTCGAGGATTTCCGTGAGCGCTGCGTCCTGGCGGACCTTGACCCCATGTTCAAACGCCAGCGCCAGGATCTGCTCGGCGAGCGCGCCGCGCCCTTTGGCGACGAGCTGCGGGCCGTCCGGGCCGTCGGCGAGCGCGACGGCGCGCGTCTGAGGGGTGGGGTGTCATCCATGGCGGCGTTCTGCGTCGGTTTCATCCTGCTGTCATCAGCTATCGCGCATCCATGGTTAATAATTGTTAAAGCAGCAGTTTTACCTTCCGTTAACGAGACGCTGGCATTTTGATCAGGAAACGAAGGACCGCCATGGACCCGACCGACCTCCCGCTTTTCTCCGCGATGGCGTACAAGCTGCGCTATCTCAACGCGCGTCAGGCGGTGACCTCGACCAACCTCGCGAACGCCGATACGCCGGACTACAAGGCGCGCAAGCTCGCGGACGTCGATTTCAAGGATGTGCTGAACCAGCTTAACCGTCAGCCGGGCACGCCGAGCGTAACCAGGCCGCGGATCGCCGAACCCGCCGGGCTGCTGGCACTGCGCGGCGAAGTCGGCGCGAATTTCGGCAGTGAACTCGACGAGAGCGCAACCGAGACCAAGCCGAACGGCAACAACGTCGCCCTGGAAGATCAGCTGATCGATATTGCCGACGTGCAGATGCAATATTCGCTGATGACCAACCTGATGCGCAAGAACGCCGGGCTGCTGCGCCTGGCGCTTGGCCGGAACGGAGGCTGACCATGGCCGGTGATCTCGACAAGGCGCTTGTCGTCTCCGCCAGCGGCCTGCGTGCGCAGTCGCTGCGCATGCGCGTCATCGCGGAGAACATCGCCAACCAGGACTCGGTGGCTGCGACGCCGGGTGGCCAGCCCTATCGCCGCAAGATCGTGCAGTTCAAGTCCGTGCTCGACCGCGAGACCGGCGCCAAGGAAGTGGCGGTGCGTCGCGTGACTGTCGACCCCGGTGCCTTCGGCCGGAAATATGCGCCGGGTCACCCGGCGGCGGATGCGCAAGGCTATGTGCTCACCCCGAACGTCAACGGCCTCATCGAGTCGTCCGACCTGCGGGAGGCGCAGCGCACCTATGAAGCCAACCTGTCGTCGATCGAGTCCGCCAAGCAGCTGGCGACCCGCACCATCGATCTGCTGCGCTGAGGGGAGGCGCTGAATGTTCACCAAGGCATTGGATGCAGCGGCGGCCTACGGGCAATCGGTTGCGCGCTCTGCGGTCGGCGGCGGCTTCGGCGAGTCGTCGACTACCGAGGCGTCGGGCAGCGGCGGCTTCGGCGACTTTCTGTCCCAGGCGCTGAAGGATGTCGACCAGACCGCGCGCAAGGCCGAGAGCCAGTCGGCGCTGGCGGTGGCCGGCAAGGCCGATCTGGTCGACGTCGTGACGGCGGTCAACAGCGCGGAACTCGCGCTCGATACCCTGGTCAGCGTGCGCGACAAGGTGATCTCGGCCTATCAGGACATCATGCGCATGCCGATCTGAGGCCGTCGCCTCAATCCGCCCCCACGTTCGATAAACTGTCGTTTCAGGCTTGCCTGAAAACCATTGATTAACCATGAGGCGTCATGGTTTCAGCATGACCGGCCCTGAAGTTCTCGACGTTGCGCGCGATGCGCTCACCACGCTGCTGTTGATCTCGGCGCCGGTTCTGGTGGTGACACTGCTGGTGGGTCTTGGCATCTCGCTGTTCCAGGCACTGACGCAGATCCAGGAAATGACCCTGACCTTCGTGCCGAAACTCATTGCGGTGGTGGTCGTGCTGCTGCTGGGGCTGCCGTTCATGGGCCAGGCGCTCGGCGGTTTCATGAGCCGGCTCGCCGACCGCATCATTTCCGGCTGATATGCCCGAGGCGCTGACGCCGCAGGTGATCGCCTATCTGCTCGTGTTCGCACGGGTCGGCAGCATGCTGATGGTGATGCCGGTGCTGGGCGACGAGCAGGTGCCGGCGCGCGTGCGCCTGATCATGGCGCTGGCGATCTGCTTCGTTATTCTGCCGGTGATCATGCTCAACCTGCCGCCGACGCCCGCGACGGCGACAGCCTTGCTGGGGCAGTTGGTCAGCGAAATACTGCTTGGCATTGCGCTCGGCGGCGGCGCGCGCATCATGTTCAATGCCCTGTCGGTCGCCGGCAGCGTCATCGCGCTGCAAAGCGGCCTGGCCTCGGCGTCGATTCTCGATCCGAGTCTTGGCGGTCAGACCGTGGTGGTGGCGCGCTTCATGGGGATGATCGGCATGATCATGATCCTGGCGACCAACACCCATCATCTGCTTCTTGCAGCGCTTGTGCGCTCCTACAGCCTGTTTGCGCCGGCGCCGCTGCCGGCCGGGGACTTCGCCATGATGGCGATCAGGCTGGTCAGCCAGTGCTTCGCGCTGGGTATCCAGATCTCAGCGCCGTTCCTGCTCTATGGCCTGCTGTTCAACGTCGGGCTGGGCCTGATGGCGCGGCTGGCACCGACCATGCAGGTGTTCTTCATCGCCCAGCCGCTCAGCATCCTGCTGTCGTTCATGCTGCTGCTGGTGTTGATCGGCACCATGATGACCGTGTTCATCGACCGTTACGCCGATGCGCTGCGGCCGATCCTGGGAGGCTGAGCCATGGCCGGCGACCAGGACGACAGCCAGAAAACCGAGGAACCGACCGAACACCGACTTGAGGAAGCGCGCAAGAAAGGCGACGTCCCGCGATCGCAGGAAGTGCGCCACGCCGTGATGCTCGGTTCCGCCGCCCTTGGCCTGACCATCGCCGCCGGCTGGTCAGCCAGCATGATCACGCCGCTGTTGATGAAACTGCTGGCGACGCCGGAGGCCATTCCGCTGAATGATCGCACCAGCCAGCAACTGGCGGCCGAGATTCTGGGCCAGACCATGATGGCGCTCAGCCCTGTCCTGTTTCTGTTCATGGTGGCGGCGCTCGTCGGCGGCCTGGCGCAGGGGCGGCCGACGCTGTCCTGGAGCAAGGTCGCGCCCAAGTTCGATAAGCTCAACCCGCTCAAGGGCTTCGGCCGTCTGTTCGGTATGAGTGGCTTCGTCGAGTTCCTGAAGTCGCTCGCCAAGCTGACAGTGGTCACCGTCGTCGTCGTGGCGGTGGTGTTTCCCTATCGCGTGCGGCTTGAGACGTCCCTGATGGGCAGTATGACCGACCTGCTGAAACTCTCGGTCAGCCTCATGGTGCGCATGCTGCTGGCGGTGGCGGTCCTGGTCGGCGTGATCGCGCTGGCCGATTACTTCTACCAGCGTCTCGCCTTCCTGAAGCGTATGCGCATGACGCTGCAGGAGGTGAAGGACGAGTTCAAGCAGAACGAAGGCGACCCGCATGTGAAAGCCCGGCGACGCCAGCTCCAGATGGAGCGGGCGCGCAAGCGGATGATGGCGGCGGTGCCGAAAGCCAGCGTCGTCATCACCAACCCGACCCACTATGCAGTGGCGTTGCAGTACGAGCAGGGGCGCTCGGCGCGCCGAAGGTCGTCGCCAAGGGGATGGACGCCATCGCGCTCAAGATCCGTGAGGTCGCGACCCAGCACGGCATTCCGATCGTCGAAAACCCACCGCTGGCGCGCAGCCTGCACGCCGCGATCGACCTCGATGCGGAAATCCAGCCAGAGCATTACCAGGCGGTGGCCGAGGTGATCAGCTACATCATGCGTCAGGGCAAGATGCCGCCGCTCAGGGCGTCTTGACGGCATCCGACTGCTTGAGGCACCCAACGGCGATGCGCACGACCCAAACACGGCCAACCCACAGTTTTCCGCTGAGCCCGGAGAGCGATGCGCTGATGACCGATCTGCCGATCGGGTTCAACTGGCCGAACCCCTCGCGGACCCGCCTGCAGCCGGCGGTGCTGGTCGTGGTGCTGCTTGGGATGGTGTCCGCCGGCCTGATCGGCTGGGGCATGGGCATGTGGTCGGTCGCAATCATTTACGGCGGACTCCTGTTCGGGTTTCTGGCGGTCTCCTATGCTTGGTCGATGGGCCGGCAGAAGCGCGGCGGCGACAACATCAGCCGCGCCCTGGTGCGCGCCACCATCAACGCCAGCACCGAGGCGCTGGCCGTCACCGACCAGCAGGGGCAACTGGTCTGCGCCAACGCCAGCTACGGCCGGCTGTGCGGCGGCTACCCATCGCCGTTCGACCTCGGGCTCGAGCCCGCGCGCCTGCATGAGCTGGCGGATGCCGCACGGCGGGGGCAGCCGGGCCGGGCGATCGTCGAGCAGCCGGCCGACCCCGGCGAGACGGGTGCGCTGCTGCGGATCGACTGCGCAGCGGCCGATGACCCGGACGACCATCTGGTGTGGATGGTCCGCCCCTCGGTCGCGGATCGGCAGGTGGCCCAGGCGCGCCAGCTGACGCTTGGCGCCATGGGCGGCATTCTTGCCGACGCCGGGGTCGCAAGCCTGCTGACCGACGCCAGCGGCACCGTGCTTGACGCCAACAACCATGCGTTCGCGCTGCTCGGCGCGCCGCGCGAGGCGGTGCTGGGAGAGAGTCTGGCCCAGTTCCTGGTGGCGGATGCCGCGCACCAGCCGATGCTGACGCCGCGCGAGCGCGAACCCGTGCCAGTGCGCCTGATCGAGATGCCGCTGCGCACGGCCTCTGGCGCCGACCCGCATGCCTATCTCTTGCTGGTGCTGCCGGGCCTGGCTGCGCCGCCGCCTGTCGAAGGCGCGCCGAGCATCGACGTGGTGATGCACCTGATCGACAATCTGCCGCTGGGGCTGGCGACTGTCGACCGCGAGGACGCCTGCACCACTGCAACCCGGCGTTCTGGACCGTGATCGGCGATCGCAGCCGGGTGCTGCTCTACCCCAGCGATTTCGTGATCGACGACGACAAGGGCATGCTGGCGGACAACGTGCGCAAGATCGTCAGCCAGCCCGAGGCGTTCCGCCGCCAGGTGGAGGCGACGGTGCGCATCCAGGGCCGCGCGGAGGACCCGGTGCGCCTCAGCCTGTTCCCTGTGCACGGTCTGCACCCCGCACAGGCCGTACTGGCGCTCTGGGATGATCCGGAGCAGCGCAAGCTCGAGCGCCAGATCGCCCAGGCCAGCAAGATGCAGGCGGTCGGCCAGCTCGCCGGCGGGGTCGCACATGATTTCAACAATATCCTGACCGCGATCATCGGCTATTCGGACCTGATGCTGATGCGCCATGCGCCGGGCGATACCGACTTCGCCGACGTCACCCAGATCAAGCAGAACGCCAACCGTGCCGCCGGCCTGGTGCGCCAGCTGCTGGCCTTCTCACGCCAGCAGACCCTGCGCCCCGAGCGGCTCGACATCGCGGACGTGCTGTCCGAGCTGTCCCATCTGCTGCACCGGCTGCTCGGCGAGAAAATCCAGTTCCGCATGGTCCAGGGCAGGGGTTGGCGCCGTGCGGGCGGACCGCACGCAATTGGAGCAGGTGCTGGTCAACCTGGCGGTCAACGCCCGCGACGCCATGGCACCGGATGGCGGCACGCTCACCATCACCACCGGGCTGGTACGCGCCGCCGATGTGCGCACGCTTGGCCGGGACATCATGCCGCCCGCCGACTATGTCAGCATCGCGGTCAGCGACACCGGCTGCGGCATCCCGCCGGAAAATCTCGGCAAGATCTTCGATCCCTTCTTCACCACCAAGGAGGTGGGCAAGGGCACCGGGCTCGGCCTCTCCACCGTCTACGGGATCATCAAGCAGACCGGCGGCTTCATCTTCGCCGACTCGGTCATCGGCCAGGGCACGACCTTCACGGTCTATCTTCCCGTGCACAGCGGCGAGGACGCTCTGGTCAAGGCGCCGGTAGTCGAGACATCGGCGCCCTGCCGCAGCCGCCGGAGGATCTGTGGGGGCGGGGCGGCTGCTGCTGGTCGAGGACGAGGACAATGTGCGCGCCATCCTGCGCCGCGCGCTCGAGCGCAAGGGCTATGACGTCGAATGCGCCAGCAACGGCGAGGAGGCGATGGCGCTGATCCAGGCCGCCGATCCGCCGATCCAGCTTCTGATCTCCGACGTGGTGATGCCGACGATGGACGGCCCGACGCTGGTTGGCAAGGCGCGGGAACTGATCCCCGACCTGCGCGTGATCCTGATCTCCGGCTATGCGGAGGAACAACTGCGCCAATTGATGGACAGCACCAATTTCATCTTCCTGCCCAAGCCGTTCTCGGTGCAGCAGCTGGCGGAAGTGGTGGGCCGGGCGCTGCAATCGGCCTGAAAACCCGATAAGAACAAAAGCGAAACTTCTGTGTTGACAGGCTGGCGCCGGTGTGGAACAAAACAAAACACACGGCGCATTGCTTGTCCGGCAGGGACCGGCTAATCGGGAGAGACACATGGCCAACGCCAATCTGAAAGTCATCGAGACCAGCCCCATGGACAAAACCGCCAACGCCGACAAACAGCGCGCGCTGGACGCCGCCCTTGCGCAGATCGACCGGGCGTTCGGCAAGGGTTCGGTGATGCGGCTGGGCCAGCGCAACGCCATCGAGATCGAGACCATCTCGACCGGCTCGCTGGGTCTCGACATGGCGCTCGGCATTGGCGGTCTGCCACGCGGGCGTATCGTCGAGATTTATGGGCCGGAATCCTCCGGGAAAACCACGCTGGCGTTGCACGCCATCGCCGAGGCGCAGAAGGTTGGCGGTGTCTGCGCCTTCGTTGACGCCGAGCACGCGCTCGATCCATCCTATGCGCGCAAACTGGGCGTCAATATCGACGATCTGCTGATCTCGCAGCCGGACGCCGGCGAACAGGCGCTGGAAATCGCGGACACCTTGGTGCGCTCGGGCGCGATCGATGTGCTGGTGGTCGATTCGGTGGCAGCGCTGACGCCGCGCGCCGAGCTTGAGGGTGAAATGGGCGACAGCCATGTCGGCCTGCAGGCGCGCCTGATGAGCCAGGCGCTGCGCAAGCTGACCGGTTCCATTTCGCGTTCGCGCACCCTGGTGATCTTCATCAACCAGGTGCGTATGAAAATCGGCGTCATGTACGGCAACCCGGAGACGACGACCGGTGGCAACGCGCTGAAATTCTATGCGTCCGTCCGCCTCGATATTCGCCGCACCGGGCAGATCAAGGAGCGGGAGGACATCGTCGGCAACGTCACCCGGGTCAAGGTGGTGAAGAACAAGCTGGCACCGCCGTTCAAGCAGGTCGAGTTCGACATCATGTACGGTGAAGGCGTCTCCAAGACCGGCGAACTGATCGACCTCGGCGTCAAGGCCGGCGTGGTCGAGAAGTCGGGGCCTGGTATTCCCACGACAGCCAGCGCATCGGCCAGGGTCGGGAAAACGCCAAGCGCTTCCTTGCCGAGAACCGGGAGGTTGCGCAGGCGATCGAGACCGCCGTGCGCCAGAACGCCGGGCTGGTCGCCGAGGCCATGCTGGCGGCCCCTGGTGAAGACGACGCAGACGCATAATCGGGCAATGGCGCGTCCTCCACTGGAAATGCGCACTACTTGTCCCTAAGAGGAACGGCGCGCCCGGTCATGGGTGCGCCGACCTGCTTTTCCGGGACCGATATCGTGGCCAGCACCAACAGTATCCGCAGCGCATTCCTCGAATTTTTCCGCAACGCCGGCCATAGTGTCGTCGAGAGCGCGCCGCTGGTGCCGCGCAACGACCCGACCCTGATGTTCACCAACGCCGGCATGGTGCCGTTCAAGAACGTGTTCACCGGCCTGGAGACGCGCCCCTATGTCCGTGCGGCCAGCTCGCAGAAATGCGTGCGCGCCGGCGGCAAGCACAACGACCTCGACAATGTCGGCTACACGGCGCGCCACCACACGCTGTTCGAAATGCTCGGCAATTTCTCGTTCGGCGACTATTTCAAGGAGCGGGCGATCGAACTCGCCTGGACCCTGATCACCCGCGAATGGGGCATCGACCGCGAACGGCTGCTGGTCACGGTCTACCACGATGACGACGAAGCGTTCGACCTGTGGCGGCGTATCGCCGGGCTGCGCGAGGAGCGCATCGTGCGCATCCCGACCAAGGACAATTTCTGGTCCATGGGCGACACCGGACCCTGCGGCCCCTGCTCGGAGATCTTCTACGACCATGGAGCGCATATTCCGGGAGGCCCGCCGGGTTCACCCGACCAGGACGGCGATCGCTGGGTCGAGATCTGGAACCTGGTGTTCATGCAGTTCGAACAGATCACCCCGGATGTGCGCCAGCCGCTGCCGCGGCCGTCGATCGACACCGGCATGGGCCTGGAGCGGATC
Source organism: Hankyongella ginsenosidimutans (assembly GCF_005144965.1). GTDB lineage: Bacteria > Pseudomonadota > Alphaproteobacteria > Sphingomonadales > Sphingomonadaceae > Hankyongella > Hankyongella ginsenosidimutans. Next base: position 2,604,647 of record NZ_CP039704.1, on the reverse strand, counting down.
GCCGCCGTGCTCCAGGGCGTGCACGACAATTTCGACACGGACACGTTCAAGGCGTTGATTGCGGCCTCTGCCGAGGCGACCGGGCAAGCGCCCGATGGCGCGCACCGGGTCTCGCACCGGGTGATCGCCGACCATCTGCGCGCCAGCAGTTTCCTGATCGCCGATGGCGTGCTGCCTGCCAACGACGGCCGCGGCTACGTCCTGCGCCGGATCATGCGGCGGGCCATGCGCCATGCGCACCTGCTCGGCGCGCGCGAGCCGCTGATGCACCGGCTGGCACCAACACTCGCGACCGAGATGGGCGTCGCCTATCCGGAATTGACGCGCGCCCTGCCGCTGATCGTCGAGACGCTGCGCCTGGAGGAAACCCGCTTCCGCGCAACCCTGGAGAAAGGCCTGCGCTTGCTGGACGAGGCGGTCGAGCCGCTGGCAAGCGATGCGCCGCTGCCGGGTGATGTCGCTTTCCGTCTCTACGACACCTATGGCTTTCCCTATGATTTGACCGAGGATGCCTTGCGTGAACGCGGTCGCAGCGTCGACCGCGCCGGGTTCGATGCGGCGATGGCCGAGCAGAAGGCCCGCGCGCGCGCTGCCTGGGCCGGCTCTGGCGAACAGACGACCGAGACGCTGTGGTTCGATCTGGCGCAGGAGCACGGCGCGACCGAGTTCGTCGGCTACGCAAGCGAAGTGAGCGATGGTCAGGTGCTGGCGCTGGTGAAGGATGGCGCGCTGGTCGAGACTGCCCGGTCCGGCGACACCGTGGCGGTTCTGGTCAACCAGACGCCGTTCTACGGTGAGTCGGGCGGTCAGGTCGGCGACGCCGGCGCCATGACCAACGGCAGCGGCCTGCGGTTCGTGGTCGAGGATACCCAGAAGCCGCTCGGGCTGCTGCACGTGCATTACGGTGCCGTGGAGCAGGGCAGCCTGAAGGTCGGCGACACGGTAAGCCTTCGGGTCGACACAGCGCGGCGCGCGCAGGTGCGCGCCAACCATTCAGCGACCCACCTGCTGCACGAGGCGCTGCGCCGTACGCTTGGCGAACATGTGGCCCAGCGCGGTTCGCTGGTCGCTGCCGACCGGCTGCGCTTCGATTTCGCGCACACCAGGGCGCTGTCGCCAGACGAAATCGCCGCCATCGAGGCGGACGTCAATGCCCGCATCCGCCAGAACGCCGAGGTCACGACCCGGCTGATGACGCCGGATGCCGCGATCGAGGCTGGCGCGATTGCCTTGTTCGGCGAAAAATACGGCGAGGAAGTCCGCGTGGTCGCGATGGGCGAGGATGCGCAGGGTCGCGCCGGGCGCTACTCGACCGAGCTGTGCGGCGGAACCCATGTGCAGCGGGTCGGCGATATCGCGCTGTTCAAGATCATCGGCGAAAGCGCGGTCGCCTCCGGCGTGCGCCGCATCGAGGCGCTGACCGGCGAGGCCGCACGACAGTATCTGCTGCAGCAGGATCAGCGGGTGCGTGCGGTTGCGGGTGCGCTGAAGGCCGCGCCGCAGGATATCGTCGAGCGGGTTGCGCACCTGGTCGAGGAACGCCGCAAGCTGGAACGCGAGGTCGCGGACCTGCGGCGGGTTGCAGCGCTCGGCGGCGGGGCGGCGCAGGCTGAGGCAATCGAGACTGTGGCCGGCCTGCCGTTCCTGGCGCGGGTCGTCGCTGTGCCGGCCAAGGACCTGCGCGGCCTGATCGACGATGCGAAGAAGCAGCTCGGTTCCGGCGTCGCCGTGATGATCGCGACGGATGGCGACAAGGCATCGGTGGCGGTCGGTGTGACCGACGACCTGACGGCGCGGGTGTCCGCGGTCGATCTGGTCAAGGCGGCGGTTGCTACACTGGGCGGGCAGGGCGGTGGCGGCCGCCCGGACATGGCGCAGGGCGGCGGCGGACGCCGCTGCCGCCGAGGCGGCGCTGGCGGCGGTGCGGCAAACCCTGGCCGCCGTGCCGGCCTGAGCGGCAGACGCTGCTCTCGTCTGCCGCAAGGCGGGCAAGCGCAGTGCGGTTCAGCCCTTGCGCAGGTGCATGGCGAGTTCGAGCTGCTCTTCGACGGCGGCGAAGAATTGCTCGGTGGTGAGCCAGGCCTGGTTCGGACCGATGAGAATCGCCAGATCCTGGTCATCTGCCCATGCTCGACCGTGTTGATGCAGACGCGCTCGAGGGTATTGGCGAAAGCGATCAGCGCCTGGTTGTCGTCCAGTCGGCCGCGGTGGCGCAGGCCGCCGCTCCAGGCGAAAATCGAGGCGATCGGATTGGTCGAGGTCGACTTGCCTTCCTGGTGCATGCGGTAGTGCCGGGTCACGGTGCCGTGCGCCGCCTCGGTCTCGACCGTGCGGCCGTCCGGCGACAGCAGCACCGAGGTCATGAGCCCGAGCGAGCCGAAGCCCTGGGCCACCTGGTCGGACTGCACGTCGCCATCATAGTTCTTGCAGGCCCAGACGAAGCGACCCGACCATTTGAGCGCGCTGGCCACCATGTCGTCGATCAGGCGGTGCTCGTAGGAGATGCCGGCGCCGGCGAAGGCGTCCTTGAACTCCGCGTCGAAAATCTCCTGGAAGATGTCCTTGAACCGGCCGTCATAGGCCTTGAGAATGGTGTTCTTGGTCGAGAGGTAGACCGGCCACTTGCGCGTCAGGCCGTAATTGAAGCAGGCGCGGGCGAAATCGCGGATCGACTCGTCGAGGTTGTACATGCCCATGGCGACGCCGGCGCCGGGGAACTGGAACACTTCATATTCCTTCGCCTCGCCGCCGTCCTCCGGCTCGAAACGCATGGTCAGCTTGCCGGGACCAGGCACCAGAAAGTCGGTCGCGCGGTACTGGTCGCCGAACGCATGGCGGCCGACGACGATCGGCGCGGTCCAGCCGGGGATCAGGCGCGGAATGTTGCGAATGATGATCGGCTCGCGGAACACGGTGCCGCCAAGAATATTGCGGATCGTGCCGTTCGGCGAGCGCCACATCTTCTTGAGGTTGAATTCCTTGACCCGTGATTCATCGGGGGTGATGGTCGCGCATTTGACGCCGACGCCGTATTTCTTGGTGGCCTCGGCCGCCTCGATGGTCACAGCGTCGTCGGTGGCGTCGCGATGCTCCATGCCGAGATCGAAATAGATCAGATCGACATCGAGGTAGGGCAGGATCAACCGTTCCCGGATCCATTGCCAAATGATGCGGGTCATTTCGTCGCCGTCCATTTCCACGACAGGGTTTTTGACCACGATCTTCGGCATAAGGCTCTCCAGGATTGACATGTTCGAGGCGCAGCGCCGTACGGGGCCGCGTTTTCTGATAAAATGGATGTACCAGCCTGTGGCCGCAAATCAACGGGGAGCGGCATGCTCGCCCAAAGGCGAATGGCGCAGGCAGGATACACGACCGATTGACGCCAGCCAGACCATGCTTCACGCCATCGGCTGCAGCAATCAAGCATCCCGCTTCAGCCGATCAGGCTTTATACGTTTTCGCGCGCGGCGTCGAAGAGGCCAAGCTCGTAGGCGATGCAGGTCTCGACCAGAGCCTCGTAGATCGCGTCTGCGATATCGACCGGCATGCCGTGCTCCGCGGCGAGGGCGCGGGCGTTGGCGATCACCTGCGCCTTGCGGGCGTCGTCCCGCACCAGATTGCGCGTCGGTTTGATCCGGGCCGCCGCTGCCATGTAGCGAAGCCGCTCGGCGAGCAGGGCGACCAGTTTGCGGTCCAGCGCATCGACGCCGGCCCGCACCTCGGCCATGGTTGCACAGTCTTCCGGCGCTTTAGCCACGACGCCACCGCCAGCGGCCGGTCTCTGTCCAGACCATCAACGGACGCACGGCCCAGATCCAGGCGATCCCGGCGGCTGCGTAGAACAGCAGCTGCACCAGAACCGGTGCGTCGGTGAACTGTGCCAGAAACAGGCCGGCCGCCAGAGCATAGCCGGTGATGAACAGAAAAATCAGCAGGATACCGAGCGGCTTGCGCCATTTTGGCGTGGTCATGATCCGTCCCGCAGGCGTTGGGCTGTCGCGATAACCCGCAGGATTTCGGGCGTCAGCGCATAAGTGTCAAGCGATCGACGTCGCACCAGCGCGCCTCGGCCGCATCGTCGCCGGCGACCGGCGGCGTCAGCGGCCTCGGCCCAGAAATCCGCAACCAGATAGTGATAGGCAAGCGTGCCATCCGGCCCGTGGCCGATCAGATCCACGACGTCGACCAGACCGCGGAGCCGGACCGCCAGGCCGGTCTCCTCGCGCACTTCGCGCAGGGCAGCCGCACGTACAGTCTCGCCCGGCTGGATGCGCCCACCCGGCAGGCTCCAGGCACCAAGGTTCGGCGGCGTGCCGCGCCGGATCAGCAGGACATGCCGCCCGCTCAGCACGATCACCCCAGCGGCAGGCACCGGGCTCACGGCACGATCCAGCGGTCGGGCGTCGCAAGTGCGGCCAGCGCACGATCCCACGGATCAAGCGGCAGCGCCTCGACCAGTTGCACCACGTACAGCAGGCCAACGGCGAAGGCAGGCGTTGTCGCCAGGGTTCGGTCATAGAAGCCCTTGCCCTGGCCGAGCCGGCCACCGGCCAGTGTCGCCGCCAGCAGGGGTACCAGCAGAACGTCGGGCACGACAGCGGGCAGGCGCGCATCCGGCTCCGGGATACCCTGAAAGCCGGGGGCGGTGCACAGCCGATGTCGGGCCAGGCGCGAAAACCAGCGCCTCGCCGCTGACGCAGGGCAGGGCGATGCGCCAGCCCCGCCCGGCGAGGGCGGCAAGGGCGGGCGGGGTCGATTTCCCAGCCGGTCGGCCAGTAGCCGCCAACCCAGCCGGGCGGGTGACCGGCAAGGCCCGCAGCGACGGTCCGGCCAAGCTGGACATGAAGTGCTGTGCGCTGCGCCGGGGCAAGCGCGCGCGCATAGTCCCGACGCACGGCGCGCATGGCAGAACGTAGCGCCGGCTTGTTCATGGCGCACACAGGGGTGGCGGGCCCGCCTCGGCCGTTTGCTGGGTATCCTCTGACGCCGGTAACGTCAGGTGGGCGCGTATGGTTCGGGCCAGGGCCCGGCCAGGGACAGCTCCCGTGGATGTTGATATCGCCTCAGGGATTGCCGCTAAGCGCGCACCAGGCAGCACCCGCCATCTCCCTATCTAGTCGTTTGTCGCCCCGGCCTCAAGGTCTGCCGCGAGCTGTTCCAGTCGTTCCCGCGCGGCATCTGCCTGTGCGATCGTCTGCGCGGCCGCCGAAAGGGTATCGCGCGCCTCCAGCAGCTCGTCCGCGAGCAGCAGCGCCGCCATCAGCAACAGGCGCGGTTCGCTGGTCTGTCCCAGGGTCGCCTCGACATCAACGGCTTTGGCCGCGACGGTCGCTGCCAGCCGCTGCAGGCGCGGTTCCTCGCCATCCTTGCAGGCCAGCGCGTAACGGCGCCCGCCAACGGTGACCCACACCTGCGCCATCCTCAGCTGGTCTTTCCGGGCGATGCGTTCGCCAGCAGACGATCGATCTCCCGTATGGCGGAGGACAGAGCGGCTTCCAGCGTCGCGACGCGCTGTTCGAGCGCGGTATTGCGGGCGGCCAGGGCTTCGATCTCGGCGGCGCCTCGGACTGGCCGGCATCGTCCGCGAACAGGCCGCGTGCCTGGCCGGGCGCTTCCCGCATCGACTGTATGGCGGCGAGGCGCGTATTCATCGCCCGCTCCAGCCGGTCAACGGCCGTCTGCAGTCGCTCGCCAGTCGGTTTGTGCTCCTCGTCCGCCACTCTCTCCCCTCGTCGACCACCGCATTAACATATGCGCATTAACCCATTGCCCGGCAACATTCTTGTAAGCCAAAGGTGGGAGCGTTCCCAGGCCATCGACGGCGTTATGCGCATTGCCTCGTGCGGACGCCCTAAGCTATAGGCTCGTCCGCCCGCCGCCGGACCTTGAGCGTCCAGCCTGTTACACCTGCGCCGCATATCTGCGCCGCGCCGCCTTGGGAGACTGAGATGACCGTACGTGTCGCCATCAACGGATTTGGCCGCATTGGCCGCAACATCTTGCGCGCGCTTTATGAATCGGGGCGCACCGACGTGAGCGTCGTTGCGATCAACGATCTCGCCTCCGCCAAGGATAACGCGCACCTGCTGAAGTACGACAGCGTCCATGGCATCTTCCCGGGCAAGGTCGAGGTGGATGGCGAGACCATCATCGTCAACGGCCACCCGATCCGCGTCACCGCCGAGAAGGACCCCGCCAAGCTCCCGCATGGCGAGATGAAGGTCGACATCGCCTTCGAATGCACCGGCATCTTCACCGACGCCGACAAGGCGAAGCTGCACCTCGACGCCGGCGCCCGCAAGGTGCTGATCTCGGCACCGGCCAAGGGCGAGGACAAGACGGTCGTCTACGGCGTGAACCACGACCAGCTGACCGCCGATCACCGGATCGTCTCCAACGGCTCCTGCACCACCAACTGCATGACGGTTGCGGCCAAGGTGCTGATGGAGACCTGCGGCATCGCGCGCGGCTACATGACGACGATCCACAGCTACACCAATGACCAGCGCATCCTCGATCAGGTCCACAGGACATGCGCCGCGCCCGCGCCGCCGCCGTCTCCATGATCCCGACGTCGACCGGCGCCGCCAAGGCGGTCGCGCTCGTCTACCCGGAACTGAAGGGCAAGCTGGACGGGACCGCGATCCGCGTGCCGACCCCGAATGTCTCGGTCGTCGATTTCGTGTTCGACGCCGAACGGGATACCTCGCCCGAGGCGATCAATGCCGCAATGCAGGCGGCGGCCGCGGGCCGCTGAACGGCATTCTCGGCTACGTCACCGAGGAACTGGTGTCGGTCGATTTCAACCACAACGCCTGCTCCGCCAGCTTCGACGCGACCCAGACCACAGTGATCGACGGCAAGTTCGGCCGCGTCCTGGTATGGTACGACAACGAGTGGGGCTTCTCGAACCGCATGCTCGACACCGCGACCGTCATGGCCGCCCTCTAAGGATATCCCCATGGGCCGGTTCAAAACGCTCGACGATCTCACGGACCTTGCCGGAAAACGGGTGCTGGTGCGCGCCGACCTGAACGTGCCGATGGCGGACGGGCAGGTGACCGATGCGACCCGGCTGGAAGCCGTCGCGCCGACCGTGCGCGACCTGACCGCCCGGGGTGCCGTCGTGCTGATCCTGGCGCACTTCGATCGGCCCAAGGGCAAGCGCGTGCCGGCGATGTCGCTGGCGCCGGTCGTGCCGGCGTTGTGCGCCGTGCTCGGCGCGCCGGTGGCCTTTGTCGACGACTGTGTCGGGCAGGCGGCCAGGAGGCGATCGCCGGCCTTGAGCCGGGCAGTGTCGCCGTGCTGGAGAACACCCGCTTCCATGCCGGCGAGGAGGCCAACGATCCAGCCTTCACGCAGCAGATGGCGGCGCTCGGCGAGATTTACGTGAACGACGCCTTCTCGGCGGCGCACCGGGCGCACGCCTCCACCGAGGGTCTGGCGCATGTTCTGCCCGCCTATGCGGGCCGCTCGATGCAGGCGGAACTGGATGCGCTGGAGGCAGCGCTCGGCACGCCGCAGCGCCCGGTCGCGGCGGTGGTGGGCGGTGCCAAGGTGTCCTCCAAGCTCGACGTCCTGACCAACCTGGTCGAGAAGGTCGACCACCTGATCATCGGCGGCGGCATGGCCAACACGTTCCTGGCCGCGCGCGGCATCGACGTCGGCAAGTCGCTGTGCGAGCACGACCTCAAGGATACGGCGCTCGCCATTCTCGACAAGGCGGAGCAGGCGGGCTGCACCATCCACCTGCCGTATGACGTGGTGGCGGCGCGCGACTTCAAGGCGCATGCCGACCACCGGATCATCAACGTACACGAAGTCGCGGCCGACGAGATGATCCTCGATGTCGGCCCTGCGGCCGTCGAGGCGCTGGGCGATGCGCTCAAGGTCTGCCGCACGCTGGTCTGGAACGGGCCGCTTGGCGCGTTCGAGCTCACCCGTTCGACGCTGCGACCGTGGCGCTGGCGAAAATCGTGGCGGCGCTCACCGAGTCGGGCCAGTTACGCTCGGTAGCGGGCGGCGGTGACACCGTGGCGGCGCTCAACCATGCTGGCGTTGCGGACAAGTTCAGCTTCGTCTCGACTGCCGGCGGCGCCTTCCTCGAATGGATGGAAGGCAAGCCGCTGCCTGGCGTCGAGGCGCTGCGTGGCTGAAGGGCCGGCGCACGTAGCGCAGCTCCAGGTCGCCGATCTGTTCGCGACACCCGTCGCGATGGCGAGCCTGCCGGACGCAGCGGCATTCAATGCGCGCATCAAGCCGGTGATCCTCAATCGGCGGCGCATGCACCCGACGCAGAGCCGCTCCGCGATGAACGGCTGGCAGTCGGATACCGAAATGGCGCTGTGGGCAGGCGACGCGCTGCAGCCGCTGCTGCTGGCCGTGGTCGAGCTGTGCAATACGCGCACGGTCGATGTCGCGGAGCAGGACCGACCCCGGTTCCGCTGGGTTCCGCAAGCCTGGGCCAACGTCCACGAGCAGGGCGGCGCCAACCAGTTCCACACCCATCCCGGCGCGGTCTGGTCCCTGGTCTATTACGTCGATGACGGCTATGCCGGCTCGAGCGATCGTGCGCTCGGCGGCGAATTCGTGATTCTCGACCCGCGCATGCCCGCGATCCGGATGGCGGCGCCGGATCTGCGCTGCCGCCAGGCCGACAACAGTATCGGCGAGACGGAGATCCTCATGCGCCCGGCGACCGGGCGTCTGCTGATGTTCCCGTCCTGGCTCAGCCACGGCGTCCGGCCCTACCTCGGCACGGGAACGCGCATCTCGATTGCCGTCAACGTGCTGGCGCTGCCGGCTTAGCTGTTGCGGGAGGGCGCACCTGTGTGCGCTCCTGCAAAAACATGGTTTGCCCTGTTGCGGTGCGGCGGGACGCGCGCCTATCAGCAGCCAGCGACTGATATATATAGGGGACTTACCATGAAAATTACCCGCCGCGTTCGTGAAATCCTGTCCTGGTACGACAGCGACAATCCCGGCTCGAAAGCCAACCTCGCACGCATGCTCTGCACTGGCCGCCTGGCCGGCACCGGCAAGATGGTGATCCTGCCGGTCGATCAGGGCTTCGAGCATGGTCCGGCGCGCTCGTTCGCCGCCAACCCGGCGGGCTACGACCCCATGTATCACCCGCAGCTGGCGATCGACGCCGGCCTCAATGCCTTTGCGACGCCGCTTGGCATGATGGAGCGGGTCGCGGACCGGGTGGCCGGCCAGATCCCGCTGATCCTGAAGCTCAACTCCGCCAATTCGCTGAGCAGCCCCGAGGTGAAGGACCAGGCGGTGACCGGCACGGTCGAGGATGCGCTGCGCCTGGGGTGCAGCGCCATCGGCTTCACGATCTATCCGGGGTCGGACGACTGCTACGCCATGATGGAGGAGTTCCGCGAACTCTCCGCGGAAGCCAAGGCGGCGGGGCTTGCCGTCGTGCTGTGGTCCTACCCGCGCGGGCCGGAGCTTTCGAAGGACGGCGAGACCGCCATGGATGTCTGCGCCTATGCCGCGCACATGGCGGCGCTGATGGGTGCGCATGTCATCAAGGTCAAGCTGCCGACCGACCATCTGGAGCAGGGCGACGCCAAGAAGGTCTACGAAAAGCAGAAGGTCGACATCTCGACCATGGCGAAGCGCGTCGAACATGTGATGCAGGCCGCCTTCAACGGCCAGCGCGTCGTGGTGTTCTCGGGCGGCGCCGCCAAGGGTGAAGACGCCGTCTACGACGATGCGCGTGCGATCCGCGATGGCGGCGGCAACGGCTCGATCCTCGGCCGCAATGCGTTCCAGCGCCCGCGTGACGAAGCGCTGGCCCTGCTCGACCGGATCGTGCGCATCTACCTCGGCAAGGAATAGCCTTGGGTCAGGAGACGCGCTGCCAGCTTTACCTGGTCACGCCGCCGGCGTTCACTGTCGCGCAGTTCCTGCCGCGGCTGGAACAGGCGCTGGGCGGCGGGCCGGTGGCGGCGGTGCAGCTGCGGCTGAAGGATGTCCCGGACCAGGCGGTGCTGGACGCAGCGGCGGCCCTGAAGCCGCTGTGCGCGCGCCATGCGGTGGCGCTCATCATCAACGACCGCCCCGATCTGGCGCTGGCCGCCGATGCGGACGGCGTCCATATCGGCCAGACCGACGGCAGCGTGGCAGAGGCGCGCGCGCTGCTGGGGCGGGACCGGCAGATCGGCGTAACCTGCCACGACAGCCGCCACCTGGCGATGGAGGCCGGCGAGGCCGGCGCGGACTATGTGGCGTTCGGCGCTTCTATCCGACCGCGACCAAGGCCGCGCCCACCAGCGCCACGCCGGAATTGCTGACCTGGTGGCAGACCTTCATGGAACTGCCGTGCGTGGCGATCGGCGGCATCACGACCGAGAATGCCGCCGCTCTGGTCGCAGCGGGTGCCGACTTCCTCGCCGTCTCCGCCGGTGTTTGGGCGTACCCGGGCGGCCCGGCAGCGGCGGTCGCGCACTTCGACGCCATCTTCCACGAGACGGCGCGCGCCACTACTTCCTGAGCTTGATTTCCGCTGTCTCGATCGGGCGCTGGGCGAACTGGCGCATCTGCGCGTCAACCTGGGCCTGCGCCTCCTGGCGGCAGGCGGCGATTGTCCGCTGTCCTGCGGGATCGAAGGCGGACGGCGCGCCGCACAAGGCGTCGATGGCCACCGAGACCCGGTGGTTGAAGCGGTTGATGTCGCTGCGTTGCGACATGTCCAGATCGTGCATCGCGATGCGCTCCACGGTGCTCTGGGCGAGGGCAGGTGTGGCAAAGGTAAGCATCAGCAGGACGAGGGCTTTCATACAGGCCTCCATGAGTGAGCGAATGCAGCAAACATACGCCTTCGCCCGAAGACCCGTTATCAGTGTTGTTGCGGGATAATTCTGCAAATTTGCAGAACCTGCATCCTTGCAGGACCGTCCTGCAAAAGCGAAAATGCCACCATGTTCGACTGGGATGACATCCGGCATTTTCTGGCGGTGGTCCGGGACGGCAGCGCCTTTGCCGCCGCCAAGCGGCTGCGCGTGAGCCAGACCACGGTGGCCCGCCGCCTGACCGGGCTGGAGGCGTCGACTGGCCTGAAACTGTTCGATCGCCAACAATCCGGATATACGCTGACCCCGGCGGGAGAAGGGCTTCTCGAGCAGGCGCATGCCATGGAGGTCGCCGCCGAGGCTTTGGCGCAGGCCGCCGCCGCCCAGGGGCGCGCCTACGCGGGTGCCGTGCGCCTGACCACGCTCGACATCTACGCGATCGCCATTCTGGTGCCGCTTCTGCATGACCTGCGCTCCGCCTACCCGGATATCCGCATCGAGCTCGACATGAGCGAGGAGCCGCGCGATCTGGCGGCGGGGCAGGCCGATATCGCCCTGCGCGCGACGGGTGCGCTCGCCGGCTCCGGCCTGGTCGGGCGGCGCATCGGCGACGATTGCTGGGCAGTCTACTGCAGCCGGGGCTATGCGGCAGAGCATGGCTTGCCGAAGACGCACGAGGAGCTCGCGGGCCACCGGGTCATCGGTGGCGGCGGCACGGCGATCTGGCGGCACTACCGTCGCTGGCTCGAGCTCTATGGTCTGGAGAGCGCGGTTTCGCTGCAGGTCGACAGCAGCGCCGGGCTGCTGGGTGCGGTGCGCGCCGGCGCCGGCGTCGCCGTGCTGCCGATGATGGTCGCCTATAACGACCCGGACCTGCTGCTCTGCCTGCCGCCGACAACGGGGCGCGTACAGCAGATCTGGCTGCTGACCCACGAACGGCTGCGCCATACCCGCGGGTGCGCGTCGTCATGGATTTTCTGGCGGAGCGTCTCAGCAAGCGCGCGCGCGCAGCGATCCGCGAGGCGAGGACGGCGGCTTGAGGCTCCCATCATCGCTGGGCAGGATAAACGCACGCGCACGGCGGGCGGCTTCGTGAGCGGAAAGCGCCGGCGTGGGCTGGATCATTTCCTCATACATAGACTTTGTTCTTTGTACCCCGGACCAGACATGGCCTGTCGGCGGCAGGGATTCAGCACTGGTCGCGCACCAGCGCAGCAGCGCCGCCACCACTTCGACTGCGGCGGCATAGGTCCGCTCAGCCACCGTCGCGATAGCCGGCACTGGCGGCAACAGTACGGGATGCACCGCGACGATGCGGCCGCTATCCACTCGCGCTGCCAGCTCATGCACCGTAACGGCGGTCTCAGTCAGGCCGAAGTAGGCGGCCCAGCACTCCGGATAAAGACCAGGGAGCGTCGGCGGCCCCGGATGCACATTGTAGGGGTACGGCCAAGGCCGGTGAGGAGTGCCGCCGGCACAATGACGGACGTCAGAAACGCCACCAGCCGCGTGTGTGCTGGGTCTTCAGCCAGTGCATGTGCCAGCGCAGCCTGCGTGGTTACCACTGTACCCTGAATATCCGGCAGGCGCGCGACAAAGTCAGCCAAAGGCTGCTGCTCGCGCGCGCCCGTGAGAATAACGATGCGCTCACCCATGCTGTGTTAATCAACAAGTAGGATTAAAAGATTGCTAAGCCTGCCTTTGCGAAACGATTAGCTTGCTGCTATACCGCGCGACCATCGTCCGACAGGAAAGTTTTCCCATGAAGATCAGTGGCGTCGACATTCGCCCCGGCAACATCATCGAATTCGAGGGCTCGCTGTGGCGCGCCGTCAAAATCCAGCACACCCAGCCTGGCAAGGGTGGTGCCTACATGCAGGTCGAGATGAAGAACCTGTACGACGGCCGCAAGACCAACAACCGCTTCCGTTCGTCGGAGACTGTTGAAAAAGTGCGCCTGGACACCAAGGACTATCAGTTTCTGTTCGCAACCGGCGACATGCTGACCTTCATGGACAAGGTGAATTACGAACAGATCGAACTGCCGCGCGATACGCTGGGCGAGGAGGGCGACTTCCTGCAGGACGGCATGGACGTGGTGATGGAACTCTACGAGGACAAGCCGGTCTCCGTGCAGTTGCCGGAACAGGTGACGCTGGCGATCACCGAGGCCGACCCGGTGGTGAAGGGGCAGACCGCTGCCTCCTCCTACAAGCCGGCGATGCTGGAGAACGGCGTGCGCGTCATGGTGCCGCCGTTCATCGAAAGCGGCGAGCGCATCGTGGTCAGCGTCTATGACCGCGAGTATGTCCGCCGCGCCGACTGAACGGCTGTGAGCTTCACCCTGCGCGACGCCCGCCCGGAGGACAGCCCGACCGTCCACCGGCTGATCCTGGCGCTGGCGCGCTATGAAAGCTCGAGCATGCCGTCACGGCGACCGAGGCGGACATCCGCGACAGCCTGTTCGGCGCGACCCCGCGCGCTTACGCTCTGCTGGCCGAGGTCGAGGGGCAGCCGGTCGGGTTCGCGCTCTGGTTCTACAACTATTCGACCTTCCTTGGCCGGCACGGCCTTTATGTGGAGGACGTCTTTGTCGAGCCGGAACAGCGGGGTAAAGGCATCGGCAAGGCGATTTTCGCCGATCTGGCGCGCCGCGCCGTCGCGCAGGGCTGCGGCCGCATGGAATGGTGGGTGCTGGACTGGAACGCGCCGTCGATCGCCTTCTACCGTGCGATCGGGGCGGCGGCGATGGATGAATGGACCGTGCAGCGGCTGGAAGGGGACGCCCTGCGCGCCCTCGCGCATGCTGCGCTGCAAGCATAGGATATTGAAATGTCTGGCTATTCAGCCCTGATTACCGTGATGGACAAAGCCTGCCGCAAGGCAGCCGTCGCCCTGCGCCGCGATTTCGGCGAGGTCGAGAACCTGCAGGTCTCGCGCAAGGGGCCGGCGGATTTCGTCAGCCAGGCCGACCGCAAGGCGGATGCCACCCTGAAGGCCGAGCTTGGCCATGCCCGCCCGAACTTCGGCTTTCTCATGGAAGAATCCGGCGAGCAGGCGGGGAAGACGGCGCGCCGCGCTGGATCGTCGACCCGCTGGATGGCACGACGAACTTTCTGCACGGCATTCCGCATTTCGCCATCTCGATCGGGGTTGAGCAGGCGGGCGAGATCATCGCCGGGATGGTCTATCAGCCGATCACCGATGAAGTATTCTGGGCCGAGCGGGGCGCGGTGCCTGGGTCGGCAACCGGCGGCTGCGCGTCTCCGGCCGCACCGAGCTCCCGGATGCGGTCTTCGCAACCGGTATCCCGTTTCTCGGGCATGGCGAGCACGGCCGCTTCTCCGCGACGCTCAACCGGGTGATGGGGCAGGTGGCAGGCGTGCGCCGCTTCGGTGCCGCCGCGCTCGATCTCGCCTGGGTGGCCGCCGGCCGCTTCGATGGCTTCTGGGAAGCGCCGCTCAAACCCTGGGACATGGCGGCAGGCATAGCCATCATCCGCGAGGCGGGCGGTTTCGTCAGCGACTATCGCGGCGGCGACACCATGATGACCAGCGGCGAGGTGGTTGCGGGCAATTCGGTGCTCCACGGCAAGCTGCTGGGCCTCGTGAAGGGATAGAGCATTATTCTTCCCGTTTAACCGCCTGCCACAGCGCTTCCTTCTCCGCCAGCGACAGTGCGGGAAAGGCGTCGCCTGCCTGCGCCTCCATGGCCTGGAACCGGTGCGTGAACTTGCGGTTGGCGGCGCTCAGCGCAGCTTCCGCGTCAACGCCGAGCTTGCGCGCAAGGTTGGCGACCGCGAACAGCACGTCACCGACTTCCTCCGCGATGTGGCCCGCATCACCCTCGGCGATCGCCTGCTCGACCTCCGCCAGTTCCTCGCGGATTTTCGCCAGCACGCCGCCTGCATCCGGCCAGTCGAAGCCGACGCGCGCAGCCCGGCGCGCCAGCTTTTCCGCGCGTACCAGCGCGGGCAGGGCGAGCGGCACGTCGGCAAGAACGCTGGGGACGCCGTCCGCCTTGGCCGCGCGCTCCTGCGCCTTGATCGCTTCCCAGCTATCGGTTTGCGCATCGGCGCTTGCGATTTCCGCATCGCCAAACACATGCGGGTGGCGACGGATCATCTTGGCGTTGATCGCGCCGATCACATCGTCGATGCCGAAACTGCCTTCGTCGGCCGCCATCTGGGCATGGAACACCACCTGGAGCAGCAGGTCGCCCAGTTCCTCGCGCAAGCCCGCGCGGTCGCCGTTGGCAATCGCTTCCGCCACCTCATAGGCTTCCTCGAGCGTGTAGGGCGCGATGGTCTCGAACGTCTGCTCGAGGTCCCAGGGGCAGCCGCTTTGCGGGTCGCGCAGGCGACGCATGATGGTCACGAGTTCGGCAAAAGCGACGGACATGGGTCAATCCTGAGTATTGCATTATAGCTTAACCCCGCTTGCCATTGACAAACGCACTACGGCAAGCGTTGAAAACCGGGGAGGCCGCCACGAGCTATGCAGTAGGGTGGTTCTGGCCACGCACGCCGGCAGCCCGCCGCGCGATTCACGTTGGCGTCTGTTGAGTCGTTCTACGGGCCGCCTTCACTGGACCATGATCGTTTCAGATTGAGCCGTACTTGTGGGAGGCGCTGAGATCGCACAGCAAAATTACATGCCAAATGTGAATCCAATATCGCAACGTTTGCAGTTCGTATACAAACGATTTGTTGCAGGCAAAGTCGCACAAGATATATTATGTTAAATAATGTGCGCTTGCCCTTTTGATTTCATTGGTCAATGTTGCAGCCAGCTTTCAGAAAAAGCCCAAGTTTCTGAAGTTGCATGGGATAGTTAATGCCGCGATTGAACTCGCCGTCGGGAATAGTCGAATTCGCCAGATTGGTGGGCGTCGCACCCTCCACGATCTCGCGCGCGCTCGCCGGCAGTCCACGGGTTGCCGAGGCCACGCGGCTGAAAATCGAAGCGCTGGCCCGCGAGCATGGGTTTCGACTCAATCAGACCGCCCGCAATCTCAGGCGGCAGAAAACGGATTCGATCGGCGTCGCGATACCGCTCGGACACGAGATCGACCAGAATATATCCGACCCGTTTTTCATGACCATGCTCAGCCGGCTGATGGATGAGATTATCGGCCGCGGATACGACCTTCTCTTGTCCCGCATTGTGCCGAGCGACGACGAATGGCTGGATCGCCTGGTCGATTCAGGCCGGATCGACGGCATCGTCGTCATGGGGCAATCGAACCAGATTGGCCATTGAGCGTGTGGCGGGACGATACAAGCCGCTGGTCGTCTGGGGCGCGGTGATGCCTGGCTATAAGCAGGTAACCGTGGGTACGGATAATTTCGCCGGCGGCAAGAAGGCGGCGGAACATCTCATCGCACAGGGGCGGATACAGCTGGTCTTCGCCGGAAACCCGGAACTGCCTGAATTCGCGGATCGTTATGCCGGCTTCAAGGCAGCGCTGAGGAATATCGGCGCCGACGAGGCCGGGCTGGTGATCCCGGCGCACCTCACCACCGAGATCGCCTACAACGAATTTTGCGCCTTCCTTGATCGGGGCCGAAGCTTCAGGGCATCGTCGCGGTTTCGGATGTGATCGCGATGAGCGCCCTGCGCGCGCTGAACGAGCGCGGCATCCGTGTTCCAGACGATGTCGCCGTCATCGGCTACGACGATGTGATGGTCGCCCGCTATGCAACGCCTCCCTCACCACCATCCGCCAGAATATTTCGCTCGGGGCGAGCCTGCTCGCGGAGCGCCTGTTCCGGTTGATCGAAGGGCAGCCGGCCGAGTCGATCATGATGGAACCGGAGCTTGTCGTTCGGGAAAGCGCCTGACCGGCCTTGGGATCAGCCGCCGGACGACGGCTTGACCGGCAATTTGACGGCAAGAGTCGCGCCGGTGCCCACGAGCATGATAATCCCCGCAAAAACAAGAACATGGCGCGGGTCACTGTGGAGTGCCGGCTCATAAAGCAAAGGCATCGTGAGGGTCTCGACCAGCATGGGAATCACGATGAACATGTTGAAGATTCCCATATAAACACCCGTTCTTTCTGCAGGAATCACCGCTGCGAGCATGATGTAGGGGTTGCCCATCATGCTCGCCCAGCCAAAGCCGATCCCGATCGCCGGCAGCAGCAACATCGGCTCACGGGCAATCTGCGGCAGCAGGATCATCGCCAGCCCCGATCCGGCAAGGCATGCCGCGTGCAGGGGCCGGGCACCCAGACGGCGCACGATCGGCGCCATGGCGAACGCGGCAAGGAAAGCGATGAAATTATAGAAGCCGCCGACCCAGCCATTGACCAGCACAGCCTCGCGAAAATCTGCGCTGGCGGGGTCGCTGACGCCGTACAGGCCGCGCGCCAGCGCCAGCACGATATACTGCCAGTACGCGAACATCGCATACCATTGGCAGAACATCGCCAGGCCGAGCTGCCGCATGGCCGGCGGCATGTCGCGGATCGCATCCCGCACTTCGATCAGCGTCGCCTTCAGCGAGTGGGGCTGCTGCTTCAACCGGGCGATCTCCGCTTCCGGCAGCGGCAATTCTGGCACACGAAACACGGACCAGACGATGGTCGACACGGAGAGCACAGCCCCGATCGTGAAGGCGATGCGGGTCATGAGCGGGATGCCGTTGCCGCTCAGGGCGTTGCTGTCGATGCCCAGCGAAACGAGGATTGCCGGCGAGAGGTAGGACAAGGTCTGCGCCAGGCCGGTGAAAGCGCTCTGGGTCAGGTAGCCGAGCGGCTGCTGCTCCGGGTTCAGCCGGTCCGTCACATAAGCGCGGTAGGGCTCCATCGTGATGTTGTTGGCGGCGTCCAGCACCCACAGCAGGCTCGCCGCCATCCAGAGCGTGCTGCTCAGGGGCATCGCGAAGAGACACAGGCTGCACAGCACGGCACCAACAAGAAAATACGGGGTGCGCCGCCCGAACCGGGAGACTGTCCGGTCGCTCATGGCCCCGACGATGGGCTGGACCAGCAAGCCCGTCATCGGCCCGGCAAGCCAGAGCAGCGGCATGGCGGCTTCGCTGGCACCGAGATAGCTGTAAATCGGCCCCATATTGCTCTGCTGCAGGCCGAAACTATACTGCAGGCCGAAGAAGCCCAGGTTCATCTCGACGATGCGGAGCAGCGAGAGCCGAGGCTTTTCCACCAGCGCGAGCACCTGTCCCCGTACACAGCCATCTGATTTGAAATCAGAAGCATGATTACTTCAAGCGAAAGCGTAAATCCGTAGTGCTTCAGCTTGTAAGAACCGCTCGTGGTGAGCTTGACGAACCACGAGCCGCCTCTGGCTCGAGGGCCCGACAAACAGACGCCGGATCTTCCCAACCGGCAGACCGGGCCCCGATCGCCGGAAACAGTCAGTCGCCCGACTCAGTGTGTGGCGTGCGGAGCCGATCCGCAGCAGCCAGGATATCGCGGCCCCAGAGAACGGACGGTGCTGGATCCGATGGCGATGGCGTCTCCAGATCTGGCTGCAGGCCGAGCTTCTCCAGTTCGGTGCCGTCGGCGCTTCGATAGGTCTCCACGGACAGCGTATAAACCCAGCCATTGGGCAGCCGCTGCGGGATTGCGTCGGAGAACGCGCCGCGCGTTGGCTGGCCCATCGTCTCTACTTGCGGCAGCGCCGACATCGAAAGTGCAAGCACTTCGCCAGCACTCACAGTATTCCTGCTCATGAGCAGGACAACTGGCGCCGCAAAGCGCGCTCTCTGGCTTGGACCCAGAATTACCGGATAAGGCTGTGTGTCATCGCCCGGAGTGTCTTTGGTGAACACAACCTGCTCCCGCGCGGCGAAGCGCGACGCAATTTCTAACGCCACAGCGTCGTGGCCGCCGACGTTCAGGCGAAGGTCAACAATCAGCCCACGGGCCCTGCAACTCGGCGAGAATAAGGTCCATTTCGCGGGCAGTCGCAGCAACCTCTGCCGAAACAGGAGCGTCCTCGCCAAGACCCTGCGCCCATCCGCCCTCGCCAATGATCGCGAGGTAGCCGACATCACCGTCGAGGCGTCCCAGCAGGACTTTGCGGTTGGCGAGGATCCTCGCGGGAGCGGCAAGCGGTGTTTCGTCACCCATTAGGTAATCGCGCAGGCTCGCAGCAAGCGGGCTGGCGACCATCCGCCGCCGCCTGGTGCGGCCCCGGCCCGACCCAACCCTCATACGAAAAGACCCTTTCGCCTGCCATGATGTTGACGTGATCGTCGCGCAACGGCGCAACCATTGCGGACATCACTTGAAGAGGTCCTCACCAGACGCGATACGGTCGCGGCCATCGGCGGTGGTCCGCTCCCAATCGACAGTCCGCGATTGGAATGAGGGGTAGCGTTCGGCAAATGTTGCGGCGAAGACGTTGAAGTTCGTTAGCGGGTCTCGGGTGCGCAGGGGACGGCGGCACATTTCCGGCAGCGCTTGCAAGCGGGAAAGGCTATAGCGCGTTGGCCCCTGAACCAGCGTTGGAGCCATCGCCTCTGAAGCGCCCTCCAATACGCCAAACTGCGCGGCGAAAGCGTCGCGCGAATAGCGCTCCCCGAACACACCCCGCAGCGCTCACATGATAGATTTGGAGCCGACGCTCCTCAGCCACCAGAACAATGCCATACCCCGAAATCCGCCAAACTCCTTCCGGCAGCGCCTGCGGTTCATCCCTGAGGCCGATCTCGCTTGTCGGCGCGGCCGCTGCGAGGGCGACAATTGTCGCCACCAAAGCTTTCAGCATGGAAACTCCTTAATTTAAGCCCTTAAAGAGTACCCAGCGGCCACGTGCAGCGTCGCCTCCTCCCTGTCGGCGAGGACGGCTGCCGCGTCTCCGCCGATAGGCGAAGACATCGCAACGCCACTGAAATCGAGCACGGGCTAGTCATTCATAACGCCTTCATGCAACCCTGATAATTACGACCACGCGTGTAAATTGCTGGAGCTGGCCTTGGCGGACGTAGTGACTATTGCACTTGGCGCCGCCGCGCTTGCGCAAGGTGCCCTGACGATAACACTCCTGGCGACGCGACCTGCACCTTACGCTGCCCATCTACCGCTCGGTGCCTTCCTTGCCGCGAACGCTGTCACGGACGCCCTCGGCTTGTTGATCAGCTTGGAGCCGGCGTTCAGCGGCGACTTAACCGCCATGCAATTGCCCTTCGTCTTTCTCTTGGGGCCGACGTTCTGGTTCTACGTGGTCGCGTTAACGTCCGAAGCGAGGCCCGTGGCGATGGCGGGACGCTTGGCACCTAGCGCCGCTTTTGGTGTGCATTCTGTTTCTGTTCGCCTATTTTGCGCTGCCGACGCCCACCCGCCTCGCGCTCAACTCGGGCGCACTTACCCCGCGCTCCGGTCCTATTCTAGCCGTCGTCATCCTCTTCGTGGTGGTCCAGATCGTGTGGATTGTGCAGGCTGGCGGGTACCTAGCAGCGGTGCTCAGGAGGCTGGTCGCCTACCGACGCCGGCTTAGGACCTGTTCGCGACGACTGAGCGCCGCGAACTCTGGTGGATATCGGTGCTTGCGCTTCTGTTAGGCGTCTATTGGCTATGGGACTCCGCAGCGCAACTCGCCTCCATGTTCATGGACGTGGTTCTGCTCGATGACCGAGCGGATAGCACCATGGCGGTGTTGCTGGTGTGGTTCGTATCGGTTTGGGGTTAAGACAAATACCAGGGTTCACGGCCTCGCCGATTGTTGAACCTGCGTCGGCACCGTCCGATAGCCGTAGCAATAGCGGCGAGTCCAAATACGAACGTTCGGCACTCTCGCGCGAGCAGGCACAGCGGATCGCGGATAAGATCGCAGTAGCCATGGAAGAGCACCACCTGTACCGCAATCCCAATCTCTCGTTGCGCGATCTCTCCGAGTACATCGGCGCAATGGCGAATTATGTTTCGCAGACCCTCAATGAGACAATCGGGCAGAGCTTCTTTGATTATATTGGCAACTGCCGCGTGCGCGAGGCCCAACGTCTTCTGTCCACCACCGCCGATAGCGTCGAATCCATAGCGTTTTCAGTGGGCTTCAATTCTCGTTCAGCATTTTACAAAGCGTTTCAGCGTAACACCGGCATGACCCCGAGCGCATACAGACAATCGGTCAACACGACGGCGGCGCCCAGCAAACGCTGAACTAGCCCCTTCCCAGTCAGATTGAATCGATCCTGTCTCATTCAGGCTGGAGCAAATCCGCTTCGGCCCGAATAAGACAGGGTCTAACGCGCGGCGTGGAGTGTCAACTGCCCCTGCGAGACCTGATAGCCGCCGATGCGGGACAGGAAGCTGTTGCCGAGCAGGCTGACGCCCGGGTCCCGCTCCGGCACCAGTGCCGGCACGTCGCGCACCGCCAGCGGCCCGGCGCGCACGACATCCAGCGTGACGCGCGCCGCCCGCACCTCCCCGTTCGCGGTCACCAGCGGCAGCACATAGCTCAGACTGTCCAGCCGCAGGCCGGCGCGGCGCGCATCGGCATGCGAGAGCGTGACGAAACTGGCACCGGTATCGACAAGGAAGGACATCTGCGCGCCATTGGCTTCGGCGCGGACCCAGAAATGCCCGTCCGTACGCGCGGGAAATGTAATGCTGCCCGCGCTGACCCGCCCGCTCGCCGGGTCCAGTTCGGAGCGGACGTGCGCCATCAGATCCTGGATGTCGCGCCGGCCGAGCGCGATGCCGACCAGGGCGGCGATGATCAGCGTCCAGGCCTGCTGCATGCATGACAGCGGGCATGCCGGCGCGCTTGGCCTGCCAGAACAGCGCCGGCGACACAATCATCAGCAGAACCAGACCGTAGATGAGCCGCTCGGGCTCCTGAAGCGTCACAGGTGAATTTCCAGACCATCGTAGCCCGGCTGGATATGCTCCGGCAGGCTGTTGCTTAACGTCCGGTAATCCATATCCCAATTCATGTGCGTTAGCACGGCGCGTTTTGGCTGAAAGTGGTTAATGAAATCGAGCGTGCGCTCCAGATGCAGATGGGTCGGATGCGGCTCCGGGCGCAGGGCGTCGATGATCCACAGATCGAGGTTTTCGACGTAAGGGTAGGATTCTTCAGGTAGATCGATCAGGTCTGTCGAGTAGGCGGCGTAGCGGCCGTTCGCCGTGAACCGGAACCCCAGCGACTCGATCGGCCCGTGGATTTGGGAAAACGGCGCGACATGCAGCCCGCCGCGCACCACCGGCCCACCCAGCACATGCGCGGCGCAGGTGGCGGGGTAGCCGTTCTCGCCATCGAACGCATAGCCGAAACGCGCGCGCAGGGTCGCCATGGTGTCGGCGTTGCCATAGCAGTCGATGCGCCTGCGGTTGGCCTGATAGAGCCCGCGCAGGTCGTCGATGCCGTGGGTGTGGTCGGCATGGTCGTGGCTGAAGAACACGGCGTCCAGTCGGTTGACGCGGGCATCCAGCATCTGCTCGCGCAGGTCCGGCGATGTGTCGACGATGACCCGGGTCTCGCCCTCCTCCACCATGATCGACACGCGCCGGCGTCGGTTCTTCGGTTCGTCCGGGTCGCAGCGCCCCCAATAGCCGTCGATGCGCGGCACGCCGCCGGACGTGCCGCAGCCGAGAATGCGGATTTTCATCGCCGCGCCGCCTTGTGAAACAGGCGGTAGGCGTTCTGGGTGGTGATGCGCGCCAGTTCGGCCGGCGCGACGCCTTTCAGATTGGCGACAAAGGCGGCCGTGTGCGCGACAAAGGCGGGCTCGCAGGGTTTGCCACGCATGGGCACCGGGGCGAGATAGGGTGCGTCCGTCTCCACCAGCAGCATCTCGAGCGGCAGGCTCCGCGCCGTCTCCTGCAGGTCGCGCGCCGACTTGAAGGTGACGATGCCGGACAGCGAGATGTAGAAGCCGAGCGCCAGCGCCGCTTCGGCAAACGCCTGGCTGGCGGTGAAGCAGTGGATCACGCCGGTGAACGGCGCGCGCGCCATTTCACGGCGCAGGATATCCAGCGTGTCCGCTTCGGCGTCGCGCGTGTGCACCACCAGCGGCAGCCCGGTGTCCTGCGCGGCATGGATATGGGCGCGAAAGTTGGCGGCCTGCCGGTCGCGCGGGCTCTTGTCGTAGTAATAGTCGAGCCCGGTCTCGCCGATGCCGACGACCCTCGGGTGTGTGCAGGCCGCGACGATGGTCGCCGTATCGAGGTCCGGCTCGGCGGCCGCTTCGTGCGGATGCACGCCGACCGTCGCCACCACATCCGGCTCGCGCTCGGCGATGGCGATGACCTCGGGCCATTCGCGCGTCTTGGTGCCGATCGCGATCATCAGTTCGACGCCGGCCTGGCGCGCGCGCGCGATCACGCCGGCCTGATCCTCGACCAGACCGGGGTAATTCAGGTGGCAATGACTGTCGACCAGGCTCACGCCGCTGCCTCCGGCAGATCGAGACGCGGAAAAATCGGGGTCGGCGCTGCGATGACTGTCCCTCCGGGACGACCGTCGGGCGAGCAAGCGCGGCATATAGCCGGCTTTCGGCGGGGATCTGCATCTGGTCGAGCAGTTTGGCCGCCGACTCCGGCACGACCGGCTGAATGAGGACGGCCAGCCGCGCAATGCACTCGACCAGCACGCCAAGCACGACGGCCATGCGGTCAGGATCGGTCTTGCGCAGGCTCCAGGGCCTGGGCGTCGATATACTGGTTGCAGGCGTAGACCCCTGCATCCATGCCTCGATGCCGTCCGAAAGCGCATAGCGCGCAAACGCCGCGCGCAGGCCGTCGGCGGCGCGCGCCACCGTCTCGACCAGGGCGGCATCCGCCGGGTCGGCCGGCGCGCAGCTCGGCACGGTGCCGTCCAGGTTCTTGGCGATGAAGGACAGGGTCCGCTGGGCGAGGTTGCCGAATGCGTTCGCCAGCTCCGCGTTGGCGCGCGTCACGATCGCTGCATCGCTGTAGCTGCCGTCCTGCCCGAACGCGACCTCGCGCAGCAGGAAATAGCGCAGCGGATCGACGCCGTAGCGGTCCGCAAGCGCGGTCGGGCTGATGACATTGCCGACCGATTTCGACATCTTCTCGCCGCGGTTGGTCAGGAAGCCGTGCGCGAACACGGCTCTGGGCAGGGCGACCCCGGCGGACATCAGGAAAGCCGGCCAGTAGACCGCATGAAAGCGCACGATATCCTTGCCGATCACATGCAGGTCGGCCGGCCAGCGCTGCGCCCAGTCCGCCCCGGACTCGTCCGGGAAACCGGCCCCGGTGATGTAGTTGGCAAGCGCATCGACCCAGACGTACATCACATGCCCCGGCGCATCCGGAACCGGCACACCCCACTGGAAGCTGGTGCGGCTGATCGAGAGATCGCGCAGGCCCTGGCGCACGAAGCTGGTCACCTCGTTGCGACGACTCTCCGGCTGCACGAAATCCGGGTGGGCGGCATAGTGCGCCAGCAGCCGCTCCTGATAGGCGGAGAGGCGGAAGAAATAGCTTTCCTCGACCGTCCACTCGACCGGTGTGCCCTGCGGCGACAGCTTCACGCCGTCCTCGCCGGTGCTCAGCTCGCTTTCGTCGTAGTAGGCTTCGTCCCGCACCGAGTACCAGCCCTCGTAGCGGCTGAGGTAAATGTCGCCGTTGGCTGCCATCCGCCGCCACAGTTCCTGGGTCGCGGCATAATGGTCCGGATCGGTGGTGCGGAAGAAGCGGTCGTAGCCGATGTTCAGCCGGTCATCCATGGCCTGGAATTGCGGGGCCATGCGGTCGGCCATCTCGCGCGCGCTGATGCCGAGCGCCCGGCCCGCCTGTTCCATCTTCAGGCCGTGTTCGTCGGTGCCGGTCTGGAAATAGACCGCCCTGCCCTCCAGCCGCCGGTGGCGCGCAATGGCGTCCGCGCAGATCGCCTCGTAGGCGTGGCCGATATGCGGCGCACCGTTCGGGTAAGCGATTGCGGTCGTGATGGTATAGGGGTCATGCGCTCCTCTTGGACATAGCAGCCAGGTCGCGCAGGCCGCCGCCGAGCTCAAGCACGACCAGCCGCGCATCAAGCGCCAGCGGGCTGCCTCGCCAGCCAGCGCGCGCGCCTTCTCCCACAGCGCCAGACCTTCGGCAAGGGCCGGCCCACGCAGGCTTGTGCAGGCCAGGGCAATACGCCGGCACGCCAGGTCCAGAAACGCCTCGAACCGCGCCTGCGCCGCAGCGCCGCCCAGGCTGGTCGCCAGCTGATGCAGCACCGCGTCGGCGTCCGGCCCGGCCAGCCGGTCCAGGCTCTGCTCGAGTGCGGCGACATCGAGCCCGGCATAGCGCAGCGCCTGGCCGGGGCTCCCTTCGGCGAGCGCCGCCAGCGTCCCGGGTTGCCCGTGCTGCGCCAGCACCTGCGCCACCTGGTCGTCGCGCAGCGGCTTCAGCGCCAGCGCCCGCACGCGCGAGCGGATGGTCGGCAGCAGCCGGCCGGGTGCATGGCTGACGCCGAGGAAAAGGGTTCGGGCCGGCGGTTCCTCGAGCATCTTCAGCAGCGCATTCGCAGCAGCGCGGTTCATCTCCTCCAGCGCGTCGATGATGACGACCCGCCAGCCGTCCGCCGCAATGCCGAAGAACGGTGCGAGCTGGCGCACCTGCTCGATCGTGATCTCCTTGCGCAGCGCCCCGCGCTCGTTCGGCTCGCGCTTCAGGATGCGCAAATCCGGGTGGCTGCCGGCGGCGATCAGGGCCAGCGCCGGATGGTCGGCCGGAACCGGAAGCGGATCGTCGCCGACGCCGAACAGCCCCGCGCCGCCCTGCCCGCCGCACAGGACAAAGGCAGCAAAGCGCGCCGCAAGGGTCGCCTTGCCGATACCGGCCGGGCCGCTCAGCATCCAGGCGTGTGGCATGCGCCCGGAGTCCCAGGCGGTGCGCAGGGCGGCCTGCGCCGCGTCATGCCCGACGATGGAGGTCACAGCGCCGCCAGCAGGCGTGCGGTGACGGTATCCGGTCGCCCTCGGCGCGCACGATGCGGCACCGCTCGGGGAACGCGTCCGCCAGTTGGGCAAAGCCAAGCGCCAGCCGGGCATGAAAATCCGCACCCTCGGACTCGAAGCGCTGTTCGGCAGGGGCGACGCCGCGCGCCCGGGTCAGGGCGGCCTGCGAGTCCATGGTCAGCACCAGGGTGCGGTCCGGCCACAGCCCGACCGCCCAGTCATGCAGTTGCACCAGGCGCTCGGTGCCCAGCCCGCGCGCAAGCCCCTGATAGACCAGCGTGCTGTCGACAAAGCGGTCGCACACCACCCAGTCCCCGCGCGCCAGCGCCGGCTCGATGACGCGGCGCACATGGTCGGCGCGCGCCGCGTTCAGCAGCAGCGCCTCGGCCCAGCCGTCCCAGCGGTCGGCATCGCCCGAGACCAGCAAGGCGCGGATCGCCTCAGCCCCGGCGTGCCGCCCGGCTCCCGGGTCAGCAGCACCGTGCGGCCCTGCGCCTTGAGCGCGTCTGCCAGCCGGCGCGCCTGGGTCGACTTGCCGACCCTCCCCGCCTTCGAGCGTGATGAAGCGTCCGCGCGCCACGCTCAGCGGAACAGTGACGTGAAGCCGGCGGCGATGCGGCCGAACAGGCCGGCCTTGGCGACATCGGCCCCGGCCTTGACCGGCACGCGCAGCACCCCGCCGCCCGGCTGGACCAGTTCGAGCGTGCCGACGATCTGCCCGGCCTTGACCGGTGCCGGGATCGGCCCCTTGTAGACCAGCCTGGGCCGCCTGCGCGCTGCCGCGCGGGACCATCGTGGTGACGGCGCGGGTTGCGACCAGCGGTACGGTCTCCTGCGCGCCCAGCCACACCGGCGCCTGCTCGACCGTCTGCCCGGCCTTCACCAGCGTCCGGCGCTCGAAGGCGCGAAAGCCCCAGTTGAGGAAGCTGCCGGACTCGGCCCGCCGTTCGGCTTCCGAGGTCAGGCCGTTCACGACCATGATCAGGCGTTCCCCATCCTGCGCGGCCGAGCCGGTGAAGCCGTAGCCGGCCGCCTCGGTATGGCCGGTCTTCAGGCCGTCGGCACCGCGCACCAGCCCCAGGATCGGGTTGCGGTTGGGCTGGTAGATGGTTTTGCCGGAGGAGAGCCGCCGCGTGTAGTCCGGGGTCGCGTAGAAGCGCTTATAAAGGTCCGGGAAGTCGTTGATCGTCGAGCGGGCGAGGATCGCGAGGTCGCGCGGCGTTACATATTCGTTCGGGTCCGGCCAGCCGGTGGTGTTGGCGAAGCGCGAGTTCTTCATGCCCAGCCGCCGCGCCGTCTCGTTCATGCGAGCGACGAACGCCGCCTCGGTGCCCATCAGGCCCTCGGCGAGCGCCACGCAGGCGTCGTTGCCGGACAGGGTGACGATGCCGTGCAGCAGATCCTCGATCGCGACTTCCTCGTCGACCTCGAGAAACATGGTCGAGCCGCGGTTGTTCCAGGCGCGCCAGGTGTCGGCGGTCACGCGCACCGTGTCGGAGAGCTTCACCTCGCCGCGCTTCAGCATCTCGAACACCACGTGCGTGGTCATCATCTTGCCCATGGAGGACGGCGGCATGCGCTCGTCCGCGCTGCGGGCGTAGAGCACCGCGCCGCTGTCCGCGTCCATCAGGAAGGCGAACGGCGCGCGGCTGTCGTAGGTGACCGGCGCGGTCTGCGTGACTTTGCCGGGCCAACGGCCGGGCGCGAGGGGTCGAAGGTTGCGGCGTGGGCGGCCCCGGCGGTCAGGGCGGCGATCAGGGTCAGGCGTAGGAACAAGGCGAAAGGCTTTCTGCTAAAGGGAGGCTCAGCCGTCGGGCAGCAGGCGCGCCTCGGTATAGCCTGCCGCGTGGACCGCCGACAACGCCCGCTGTGCATCCATCTGTCCAGCGAACGGCCCAAGCCGCACCCGGGTC
The DNA here is from genome assembly GCF_005144965.1 of Hankyongella ginsenosidimutans. Classification (GTDB taxonomy): domain Bacteria; phylum Pseudomonadota; class Alphaproteobacteria; order Sphingomonadales; family Sphingomonadaceae; genus Hankyongella; species Hankyongella ginsenosidimutans. The sequence continues at coordinate 2,577,047 of NZ_CP039704.1, read as the reverse complement.
AGCCCGTCCGGCCCCTGCTGCAGCAGCGCCGGCCCGATGTCGCCGAGGCTCCGGGCCAGACTATCGGCCCGCACGGCATCGGCGAACGCGCCGATCTGCACGTACAGCGGCGTCTCGCGCGGCAGCGACACACTGGCGTCCGGGGCGCTGGCGACCGGCGCACCCTTGGGATAGACGCGCCGCACCAGAACCGGGGCGGTGCCGCGGGCGTCGAACCCCAGCAGCTGCGCGGCCCGGCGCGACAGATCGATGATGCGGTCGCGCGCGAACGGCCCGCGATCGTTGACCCGCACGACCACGCTGCGGCCGTTGTCCCGGTTCGTCACTTCGACATAGCTCGGCAGCGGCAGGGTGCGGTGTGCAGCGCTCAGCTCGTTGGGGTCGAAGATCTCGCCGTTCGCCGTGCGCTTGCCGGCAAAGCCCGGCCCGTACCAGGAGGCGACGCCGCTCTCCTGATAGTCGCGCTCATCCCTTGGCACATAGGTGCGGCCGTTGATGCTGTAGGGCTTGCCGAGCTTGACCCCGGCACTGGGCGGCGGCGTGCTGGCGCAGGCCCCAGCATGCCGAGCAGCAGGCCGGACAGCAGAACGCTAGCCCTGCGCATCGGGGTCCGCCTCCGGCTGGGCGAGCCGGTCCGCCAGCAGCGCGACCGAAAGCGCATAGAAGTTCGAGCAGTTGTACTGGAGCAGCGCCCGGTAGTTGGGCAGCGTCAGGTAGGCCGGGCCGCCCGCGCCGTCCGGCTCGACCAGCACCGCCGGCAGATCGTCGGCCCAGGCGGAGGGAATGCCGGCCAGCCCGAGCGCGCGCCACTGGCCGACCGGCAGCGCCCGGCTGTGCGCTGCGAACACCCGCGGGCAGCGGGGCGCGGCTTCGGTGCGGGCGAGTGCCCCGCGGTCGAGCATCGGCGGCGGCGTGACCTCCGCCCCCAGCCCTGCCCGGCGCGCCAGCCGGACTGCGCCAGGTAATTGGCGGTCGAGACCATGGCATCGGCCAGCGACTCGCGCAGCCGCACCGTGCCGTCGCCATCGGCATCGATCGCATAGTCGCGCACGGTCGAGGGCATGAACTGGGTCATGCCGTACGCCCCGGCCCAGGAGCCGCGATAGTCCGCGCGGGTAAGCCGCCCTTCGTCCAGGAGCTTCAGCGCGACCAGCAGTTCCTCGCCGAACAGGGCGGCCCGCCGGCCCTCCCAGGCGAGTGTCGCCAGGGCGCGCACCACGTCGAAATCGCCCTGGAAGCCGCCGTAGTCGGTCTCCATGCCCCAGATGGCGGCGACCAGGCTCGCAGGCACGCCGGTGCGCGCTTGCGCCGTCGCCAGCGCGTCGCCCGCGCGGAGCACGGCCCGGCGGCCGCGCGCCACCTTGGTCTCGGTCAGGCGGCGCGCCAGATAGCCGGCATAGCTGGCCCTGGTCTCGGGCTGCGCCTGGTCGAGCGCGATCGCCCGCGCGCTCGGGCTGAGGCCGGCAAACGCACTGTCGAGCGTCTGCGCCCGCACGCCCTGCGCCTGCGCCAGCACGCGAAAGCCGGCCAGCCAGGCGTCGAAGCTCTGCATGTCCTGCGCGGTCATGGCCGCCTCCTGCCCTTGCTCCGTGATCTCCGTCTCGGGTGCCGCAGGGGCGGCGCGGCGGCGGCGGCGACGACCGGCGCGACGGGGCGATTGCAGCGGGCGGCACGGGGTGCGCGGCGCAGGCGCACAGCGCCAGCAGGGCGACGGGGGCAAGGCGAGTCATGGGCGGACTGTGCCAGCCAGCCGCCGCCGCGCCAACCCTTCCCCTTGCGCCGCGCGGCAAATCGCGCGAGACAGCAGCACCGGACAGGTGGCCGAGTGGTTTAAGGCAGCAGTCTTGAAAGCTACCGGAGCTTGTCGGCAGAACGAGTGAATAGGAGTGTGGTTACAACGGGTTAGTGGCAGTGCGTGGCAGGGGTGAAATCGCCCCATAAGCCGACCGTAAGCTGTCAGCCCCAGAATCGGTGTGGAAGCGTGGCCGAGTGGTTGAAGGCTCCAGTCTTGAAAACTGGCATACGGGCAACTGTATCGTGGGTTCGAATCCCACCGCTTCCGCCATTACCTCTTTTGTGCCGGAAATGTCCTCTAACGCCTTGAACGGCAAGGATATTTGAGGGGTTTGAAAGCCCGTTTCGGGATCAAAAATCAGACGATCCGAAAAGGCCAGATTCAGGACGATCCGCTTGTCCGTCAGGTCTCCCTTCTCCCACAATTCCAATGGGTTGGCTAAAACCGCAGGGGTTTGTAAGGTTTCGTCATAGTCCGGCAGAGCCGTCCCGCAACGGGCGGTTTTTCCGCCAGAAGGAGCTTCTGCCGTTCCAGTTCGGATACCTTTCGCTCATACGCGCCGATCACCGTCAGATTGTCTGTGGCAACGATACGATCGAGAAGCTGAGCGATTTGCCGGTCGATAGCGGCGGCTTCGGATTTGAGCGAGGTCGCCTGTTCCTTGACCGTCCGCATCCGGTCATCCCAGACCTTGCGGAACATGACGCTGACCAGCTTGACGAGTTCGGCGCGCGGCGTCAGGCCGCGCAGCAGATCGGCGAACGCTTCCTCTATCTGCGCCCGCCGGATCGACTTGCCGTTGCGCGCACAGCCGCGCTGGCGGCACAGATAGTATGGGAACAACCCGCCGCGCCGCCCGCGTGAGAAGGTCGCTGTCATGGGGTGGCCGCAGCAGGAACATCCCACATGGCCGCGCAGCGGAAACTCCGCGTTGAGATCGGCGCGATTGGGCGTTCTAGCATCGCCTTTCAGCACGTCCTGAATGCGCTGGAAGGTTTCCAGCGAGATCAGCGGTTCATGCTGTGCCTTGCGGAACGACACATCCCAACTCGCGCTGTCGAGATAGCCCGCATAGAGCGGATTAATCAGAAAGCGCATGGCCTGTTCGTTGGTCAGGTGGCAGGGCCGACCGGCAGAAAAGCGCGGGTGGTTCTGGATAAACCGCCTGACTTCCGCCTGCGACGCCAGCCGTCCCGAGGCAAATCCCTCCAGCGCCTCGCGCATGATCGTGGCGGCAGGCTTGTCCGGTACGAGGATCGAGCCGCCCCTGCCGCTTTGGCGTAGCGATAGCCGTAAGGCGCATGGAACACCCAGTAGCCGTTCAGCATCCGGGCGCGCATCCGGCTCAGCGTCTGTTCGGCGTTCTTGCGGCGATGCTCGCCCGCGAAAGCCGCTTCGATGATTTCCAGTATGTCGTCGTCGGGATCGTCGGCAAAGGCACGCTTGGGGATTCCAGCTTGCCGCCCGCTTTCGCTACGGCGTCGCGGATCGCGTAGTGCGTCCGAACCGACCGGGCGAGACGGTTCAGGTCGTCGATGATGACGACCGTCCGGCCCTTGCGGGCTTTCAGGAAAGCCAGCAAATCCTTGAGGCCGCTGCGGTTGGCGGTCTTGCCGGTCAGGTCATCCCTGAACACGTTGATGATTTCATAGCCCTTGCGGTCGGCATATTCGCGGCAAGTCGTTTCCTGGCTGCCGAGGCCATTGCCGTCGCGCTCCTGTTTTTAGTCGATACACGGCAGTAGATCACCGCCTTCTGTGGAGACTTTTCAGTCACGGCACTTTATGTCCTTCGGAATCTTGAGTATTGATCGCGCCCTCTATTTCGAGGTCAGCAGCTTCCTCTTCAGGATCGTGGGCGATCCTAGCATAGTCCGAACGCCCGGAGAAGCATGTATTTGCGCGCTCTTTCAAAGATAACTGGACGGGATGCGAGCCAAACGCCTGATCTATGAACGAGCAGACGATACTGAATATTACACGGATAGATTCGTCCTTCTGGTCGTCAGGCATATCGACTGACTCAACCAGAGAGCGATAGAACATCATATCTTCCCGACCGATGACGGACACGTCTTGTCACCCCATCCCCTTGCGGTTGCCACAGGCGGGACAATAAGCCGTCCGATAGCGGATCATGGGAAAAGGCCCGACCGCTGCGCCTGTTACGCAGTGTGGTCCCGTGAATCTTTATTGGTTTATGCGGTGCCGGAGCTTCAATTCATTTCAAGCGAAGCGGCACCTCTTACTTACCATTATGCAAGCAATGGTTGAGTTTTATCAACAGTTTGATATGCTGCGCTGCATATATTCTATACTTGCACTCCCTTATGCAGATCGCGCACATCCTCGATCTGATACTTCCATGGATCGACTGCATAGAACGGCAGCCGGTCGCAGACGAACAGCGACGGCAGCCCGGCCAGCTTGATAATCTGGCGACCCGCGCCGATGGCGCGGATGTCCTCTGATTGCAGGACCGGGCGGCGGGTTTCGCCGCGATTGGCCCCGGCGCTTTCGACCGTGCCGCCGCCTACGTTCATCCGTGGGTGACGATGGTGCGGTTGCCCGACCATTTTCCACATCCCGCAACAGGTCCGGGTCTTCAACCCCTGTCATCGTGAAGATCGCGGCCTGGTCCTCGATTTCCTTCACCGCCTCTTTCGACCAGCGGCCTTCCATCGAGTAGCGCCCTTGCGAGAAAAACCAGAGTTGGATTCCTTTGCCGCGATAGAGGCGCAGCGCCTTCATCACCGCAGGCGCGGGCGGCAGTTGCGGGAACTCATCGAGGATGAAGCAGGTGCGCAGCCGCCCCGGCTCCCGCGCAATCGCCTCTATCGCATAGTTGACGATGAGGCTGATCCACGGCGCGATCACGCCCAGCTTGTCCGATGGGCTGATGAGATAGACCGTGCAGGGGTCATGCTTGAGCCTGCCGAAGTCGAAATCATGCGCCGCCGTGGCGCGTTCCAATGTCTTGCCCGGCTCGAAGGCGTTGAGGGCTTCGATGGCGTCCGACTTATAGGCTTCAAACTGTTTCGGCGCGTCCATGAGCGTTGCCCGCATCGCCCCGGCACGCCGGGCGATGCCTTCGATCCCGCACGTCTCCATCATGGTCATCGCCGTTTCCATGTCATCCGGCGCGGCGTTCACGAACCGCCATAGCCCGCCGAGGCTGCAAAGCTCCCTCTCGCATTGGGCCAGATATTCCATGCGGGTGGCGAGCAGGCGCAGCGCGCCCTTCCGCACCCAACCATCGCCATCCTTCGGATTGGGCGGCAGCAGGATTTGGGCGATCTCGTCCGCTTGCGTGTCGATCTCGCCGCCGGAGGCGACAATATCGACCAGCACTTGCAGCGGATTGATGCGAGTGTTCGGCAGACCGAGCAGCCCGAACGGGTTGAGATAGATGCAGGGCTGGCCCAGCGTTCCGGCCCGGTGTTCATGGGAGGCGTAGCAGTTCTCCCCATCCTTCACGTCCACGACCACCAATGAGCGGTCGCGGACATGGGCGAGGTTCGGCAGGATCGTATCGCGGCCCTTGCCGGAGCCGGTGCGGGCATAGGTGAGCAACTGGCCGTCCCCTGCGAAGAACAGGGCGCGGCCGTCGAGCGCGCCCAGGAACAGGCCGTTCGCATCGAGCATCCCCGCCTGCGCCGCGTCATGCAGCGTGGCCAGCCGCCCGTTGCCGAGCTGGCCCGACGCTTCGGCCGAGGCCATGACCTGTTGCTGGATCGCCGCCTTGCGGCGGCTGTCCTCCGCCCGCCGCAAATCTTCGGCCCGGACAAAATGCCCGTAAAGGCCGGGCATCATGCCGAGCAGTTGCCCGAACCGCATCACTGGCCCCGTTGGTGCGGGGTTTCGTCGCTGAGCGGCGGTATCGGCGGAATCTGCACCGGCCGGTAACGGTCGAGTTCCCGCCGCACCATCTCCGGCGACGGGATATTGGTGTCCCAGCCCTGGACCTCGACCAGCACGCCGGATCGCACGGCATCGTCAAGCTCGCCCTGCAATTCCTCGGTCAGGCTGTCCGCATAATCGAGCGGCCCCTGACCAAGCTCCGGGTCGAACAGGCTGATGATCCGGCCCAAGGAGCGGGCAAAGTTGGTCAGCCCGGTATCGCTGCTTTGCGCCGAACGGGCGATGGAAACCCGGTGCTGGACGTAAGCCTGTTGAAGCTGCGTCGTCGCTTCCGCATACATGCGGGCGCGGTCGTAGGTGGCGCTGTAGTGCTGCACCACCGCCTGGGCCATTGCCTGATACTGCTGATTGTTCTGGGCTGCCGCCATGCGGACCTGTTCGGCCCAATTCTCATAGTGAGCTTGTTGCTGCAACTCCGCCGCCCGCACCGTGGCAGTCAGGCGTGCATCGTAGGTTCCCATCAGCGTTGAGGGTTTCAGAGCGTCGGGGCGTAGTATTCGGCCCCGAAGAAGGCCGCGCCCGCCAGCAGGATAGAGCCGAGAAACGAGACAGCCGCCGGAACACGCGGCCACGGAGGCTGCATATAGATGATCGGCGGCTGGGCGGGAGGCGTCGCCGGTGCTGGGAGCGTCGGAAGGTTCTCCTGTTCCGCCGAGCCGTCCGGGCCATACTTGATCTTCATCGCTGTTCTCCGGTGAGAGTGCCGGAGGAAGCAGAGCAGAAAACGCGACACAGGCCGGGAAGAAGGCGAGGGAAAGGGCCGCGACGACATCGCCACGGCCCACAAGGAAGTTCAGTTTTCGGGCGTCTTGCCGATCCGGTCGTGCCACGCGGCTCTCGCCATCGCCAGCGACCTTATGCGCGGGATGACTTTTTCTGGATCGCCTGTTTCGGCTCGCGGTCGGCCCACTTCATGAAGTCGGCCGTCCACTTGCCTTCATCCGGGGCAGCGGCTCTGCCGGATCGCCGATGGAAACGGGATTGCCGCCCATGTCCACATAGCGGCCATCGGCAGCGTAAATCTCGTCCGCGACCCAATCGAGGAACTTGCGGCGGGACACCGGCACCTCGCGCAGATCACGGGCAAGCTGGCGGATATAGGCGCGTCGTCCCAGTTCCTCATCGGTCGGCAGATAGAGCGGACGGCGGCGCGGCTTTACCCTTGGCGGGTCCGCGTACCAGACGTTCTCTTCCGGCGGCTTCGGAATGACGATGCCGCCACGAAGCGGCCACAGACGGATGAACTGACGAACCAGCCAGACTGACACACGCATACGATTCTCCTAGCCTTTGATGCGTGCTGCGGACAATGGCGCAGGCTCAGCCCAGGTCTGGGAAAAGTTCGTCGGATCAGAACCGATCATGCGCCATGTTGCCCCTCGTTCCGCGTCTATGGGTCAAGGGTTGCGAAACAGAGGCTTTGCGATCCCGCGCGCCGCCGTGACCGGCGTGCGAAGCGCGGGGCAAAGCCAACCGTTTCGGTCCCTGTGACCCGCTGCGTCCGAGTGCCCGCCCTGTCGCATGATCGGGAATAACCCTGATCCCAATGACAGGAGCGACCATGAACAACATGACACCCCAGGCCATCATCCACAGTGGCGAAACCCCATTACCGGATGACAGCCACCACTACTACGGCATGAAAACCACCTATAGCGAGGATGGCGCGGTCCAGATCGCCAGCTACCAATCCATAGCATCGGCCTGGGCGCTTCATTCCTTCCTGCCCGACGATTGCGGCTATGGCGACATGAGCGGCGTTTGGGTGGCGTTCACCTCCGACACCCATTTCCGCGCCGGTGAAGGCGTCTGGCTCCTGCCATCCAACTTCATCCCGAGGCCGAAAGTCAAAATCGAAAGCTAGAGGGGACGGGCTGCGATGAGCGGCCCGCTCGACGCTGCGCCAGATCATGAGCATCAGAAAAGACGGTGCTGCGCTAACCGCAAGATGTGCGTTTGTAATACAAAGCCATGCCTTCGGCACGGCTTTGCCAAACGCTCATCTTGGCAAGGGAGGCCGCTGCGCGCTCCCGTTGCATCCCTCCGGCTGAGCGGCGGATCGCTGAGGCCCGTTCCCGATGGTCAGGGCCGCTCCCGCCGCAGCACCGTTTGGCCGGTGCATCACCAGTCGGGGACGCGTTCCTGCTCCCCGACACCCCCATGACCAAGGGGCGCAATCGCCGCCCCTCTGGACACCCTCGACCAACCCTATGCGGATTGGATACGCACCACCTTCGCGGTGGACACGACCAAGGGTCGTTCCTGCCCCTGAACCCAGACTCTCCCGAGGGGCCAACCGTGCGCCGGTTGGATACCGTCAGGGCTTTTCGCGCCCTGAACCACGACGAAGGAGCTTTCGCGCTCCCCTCGACCCCATCGACCACGTTCCGCCGTGGACACAGCCATAGCCATGAAGGAGCAAACGATTCCGCAATTTGCCCTTCTATCCTGTGTATCCGTTGGATACACTCCGATCATGGCCGAGAAAGATGCAGGGTTGCGGGTCCGAGTCGAACGCGAGTTGCGCGAGCAGTTCCTCGCGGCTTGCCGTGAGCAGGACAAGCCAGCGGCCCAGGTCTTGAGGGAGTTTATGCGCAGGTATGTGGCCGATCGCCGCCGCCACCGGCCGGGGGCAACCGTGATCACTGACTACCAGTCGAAATACATTGCGCACGATCTGACACGCCGCCGTTCGTCGGACAGCACCGAGCGGTTGGCCGTCGCCGTCGCCGGAGCGCAGGTTGATATGAACCCGCATCAGGTCGATGCGGCTCTGTTCGCCTTTGCTTCGCCCTTGTCCAAAGGCGCGCTCCTTGCCGACGAAGTGGGGTTGGGCAAGACCATCGAGGCGGGGCTGGTGATTTCCCAGCGCTGGGCGGAGGGCAAGCGGCGCATCCTTATCATAGCGCCCGCGAATCTGCGTAAGCAGTGGCATCAGGAAATGAACGAGAAGTTCTTTATCCCCTGCACAATACTAGAAGCGAAGTCCTACAACGCTGAGATCAAGGCTGATAACTTCAAGCCCTTTGAAACGCAGGATAGCGTTGTCATCTGCTCTTACCAGTTCGCGCGATCCAAAGCCGCCGACGTGGCGACGACCTATTGGGATTTGGTCGTCATTGACGAGGCTCACCGACTCCGCAACGTCTATAAGCCGTCCAATGTCATCGCCAATATTCTTAAGAGTGCTCTTGCAGAGCGCAACAAGCTGCTGCTCACGGCCACGCCGCTGCAAAACTCGCTGCTGGAGTTGTTCGGGCTTGTCAGTTTCATCGACGAACATTCGTTTGGTGATCTTAAAGCTTCCGCGAGCAGTTCGCGGGCGTGACGCAGGACCGGGCTTTCGACATATTGCGCGAGCGGTTGAAGCCCATCTGCCACAGAACGCTGCGCCGTCAGGTGACAGCCTATGTCCCCTACACCAAGCGCCATGCCATTTTGCAGGAGTTCAGCCCCGACGAGGTTGAAGACCGACTCTACAATCTTGTCACCGATTATCTCCAGCGCGACAATCTACAGGCCCTTCCATCCAGCCAGCGTGCGCTGATGACGCTCGTGCTACGCAAGCTTCTCGCGTCGTCGTCCTTCGCCATCGCTGGCGCTCTTGCGTCCATCTCCGAGCGCTTGCAATCGCGGCTGGACAAAACCGTCCGCCTGCCTCCCTAACAGAAGCGGTTGAGGAGGACTATGAAGCTCTGGACGAAACCGAGGATGAGTGGAGCGGCGACGAGGCCGAACCACTAAGTAACGCTGACCAGCGCGCGCTCGAAACGGAGATCGCGGAGCTACGCGAGTTTGCCGCACTCGCCACGTCCATCGAGCAGAACGCGAAAGGCCGCGCGCTCCTGACGGCGCTGGATGTCGGCTTCGCCAAAGCCCGCGAGTTCGGCGCGGCTGAAAAGGCCATCATCTTCACGGAATCCCGCCGCACACAGTCTTATCTGTTGCGCGTGCTGGCGGACAGCCCTTGGGCCGATTCCATCGTCCTGTTCAACGGGAGCAATACTGACGAGCAGTCGCGCGCAATCTATCTGGAATGGCTTGCCCGCCACGCCGGGTCCGACCGCGTTACTGGCTCGCGCACAGCCGACATGCGCTCTGCGTTGGTCGATTATTTCCGTGACACCGGGAAAATCATGATCGCCACGGAAGCGGGAGCCGAGGGCATCAACCTTCAATTCTGTTCGATGATCGTCAACTACGACCTGCCCTGGAACCCGCAGCGTATCGAGCAGCGTATCGGTCGCTGCCACCGCTACGGCCAGAAGCACGATGTCGTCGTAGTCAATTTTCTGAATCAGAAGAACGAGGCCGACCAGCGCGTTTATCAACTCCTGTCCGAGAAGTTTCAGCTATTCGAAGGCGTGTTCGGGGCCAGCGACGAGGTCCTTGGCGCAATTGAGTCGGGCGTCGATTTTGAAAAGCGGATTGCTGAAATCTATCAGGAATGTCGCCAGCCCGAGGATATCCGGGCCGCCTTTGATGGCCTTCAACGCGAGTTGAGTTCAGAAATCAGCGAAGCGATGACGGCTGCGCGCCAGAAGCTCATGGAAAACTTCGATGATGAAGTGCGGGAAAAGCTCAAGCTTCGCGATCAGGACACCAACCTGCATCTCAACCACTTCGAGCAGCAGTTGATGCGGCTTGCCGCGCATGAATTGGATGGTGCGGCCTCATTCATCGACGGCTCTTCGTTCCGACTCGACACGCTCCCGGCGTGGATTGAGACCGCGCCATCCCGACCGGCCTCTACGAATTGCCGCGGCGGTCCGGTGAGGCACACCTATTTCGCCTCAATCATCCGCTGGGCGACGCCATTGTCACCCGAGCGCAGGCGCGGGATTTGCCTGTGGCGGAGGTCATTTTCGACTACTCAGCGCATGAAGGGCGCATTTCCGCCATCCAGCCATGGGTCGGAAAGTCGGGCTGGATGACCGCCGCGCTGTTGTCGGTCAATGCGCTTGGCCAGAGCGAAGATCACCTGCTGCTGGCGGGCCAATCCGATGATGGAGAGGCGTTGAGCGATGAGGCGGTCAGCCGCCTGCTGACGATCTGCGCGCGGACGGGAGATGTTGAAACGCTGCCGGATGACGTTGCATCGGCGCTTGAGGCACAGCTAGCCCGTCAGCAAGAAAACATCCGTAGGGGCATCTCCGAGCGCAACGCCCGCTTCTTCGAGTTGGAAGCGAACAAACTGGATGGCTGGGCCGACGACCTGAAGGTCGGGCTGGAGCGCGAATTGAAGGAACTGGACCGTCAGATCAAGGCGGCCCGACGAGACGCCACCGCAGCGCCGACGCTTGAGGGAAAATTGGTGGGACAGAAGGCGGTGAAGGCCCTTGAGGCGGAGAGGTCTGCGAAGCGCCGCACACTGTTCGACACGCAGGATCGGATAGACGCGCAGCGCGCCGAACTGATTGCGCAGATCGAAGCAAAGCTGGAACAGAAAATTGAGGCGCTTTCGCTGTTCACAATTCGCTGGAGGCTGCAATGACCGCTGCGCCGTCACCATCGGAAGCCCTGACCGGAGAGGTTGTTGATCGCCTGATTGCGGCGGGGCTGCTTCGCGCCGACAAGCGCGACGTGCTGATCGCCAAGATCGCCGCAGGCGACATGAAGGGGAGGACTGGAAGTTGGAGATCGACCTGGCCCAAGCCAAGGCGGTGCAGGAATGACCGCCGCTCCGCTCAAATCGCTCAGCATCGCCGCCTTTCGGGGATCTTCCGCGACCTTCACCCTGCCATTCGAGAAAGGCAAGAAACTCACCCTGATCTATGGCGAAAACGGCACCGGCAAGACGACCATTTGCGATGCCTTCGAGTTTCTGGCGCATGAGCGTGTATCCTCGCTCGACGGATACGGCCTTGGCGCGCGCCTAGAAAAATACTGGCCCAGCGCCGGGAAAACTGCCGCCGATCTGTTGGTTGCGCTGGAAACCAACACTGGCACCTGTTCCGGCAAGATCGTGGACAAGAAGGTGGTAGTGACGCCTCCCGCGTCCCGGCCGCGCATCGAGTTGATGCGCCGCCAGCAGATTCTCCGCCTTATCGAAGCGAAGGCTGGCGAACGCTACGACGCCATCAAGCGCTTCATCGACATTGCCGCTTTCGAGGCTTCGGAAGAAGCGCTGCGCAAGCAGGCCAAAGATTTGGCCGAAGAGCGCAAGGCCGTCGAACAGGCGGAGGGTCAGAGCCTTCAGGAATTGCAGGGTTTTACGAAGCGGCCGGCGAACCGGCCGGACTGAACGCCGTGACGTGGGCGAAGCAGAAGCTCACCGAGCAAGCCGCCAATCTTGATGGCGACATCGCCGCCATCGACAAGCTCCGCAAGGCGTTCGACGCCCTCAAGGCTTTTCCCGAGCGGGCAGAGGCGCGTCAAAAGGCACTGACCGAAGCTACCAACGCACTTGCCGAGGCCGACGCCGCGCTGGCGGCAGCAACGGCGACTGTCGCTGATGGCGCGGCGGATACGTTGGCTCTACTGGAGGAAGGCAGCAAATATCTGCACAGCCATTCCGACGCCACCGAGTGCCCGCTGTGCCGCAGCCCAGAGAATGCAGCGGGGCTCGTCAACGAGATCGCCGCCCGGCTCTCTGATTTAGGAACATTGCGAACGGCGACGGCGAAACGCCAGCAATGCGCGACGGCGCTGGGCACGGCGCAGAACGCCGTCACCCAGCTTGACACCGACTATACGAGCGCCCTTGCCGTCTATGCGGCGGCCAAGGATGGCCATGCGTGGAAAGCCGAGGTGACGTTGCCAGGCGACGCACCGCCAGTCGAGTTGCCGTCCCTTGCCGCATGGCTTGCGGCTAACGAAGCAACTGCTCAGACATGGCCCGCCGTCGAGGCGGCTTGGCGTGACGAGAAGAAGTTTGTTCAAACCTTGAAAGCGGCTTCCGACCGCTATGAGCAGAATCTTGCTAGGCGCACCGAGTTGCAGGCTCTTGTTCCCAAGTTGGAAGAGGCTCTGAAACATTGCGTCGAGCAGCGGCAGGACTTCACCAACAAGATTATTGGAGAGATCGCGCAGGATGTTGGCAAGCTTTACGAGCAGGTCCATCCCGGCGAGGGGCTGGATAAGATCGCCTTGCCTTTAGACCCGAAGAAGCGCGCTTCCATCGAATTGGCCGCCAATTTTTCGGGGCAGGATGTCCCGCCGCAGGCATATTTCAGCCAATCGCATCTGGACACGCTCGGGCTTTGCGTATTTCTCGCGCTCGCCGCCCGCGACCGAGCGGACGAAACGATCCTTATCCTTGATGATGTGCTCGGTAGCGTTGACGAACCTCATGTCGAGCGGGTCGTAAACATGATCTACGAGGCCAGCGAGAAGTTCCGCCACACCATCGTCACGACGCACTATCGCCCTTGGCGCGAACGCTTCCGCTGGGGATCGCTCAAGCCGGGCCAGCCTTGCCAGTTTGTCGAACTGGCCCGGTGGACCATCGTGGACGGCATGAGCCACGTGGGCTGTCTGCCCGAGATCGATCTGCTGAAAGGGCTGCTCGCCCAGACGCCGCCCGATACGCAGTCGATTTGCGGTAAGGCTGGCGTTATCCTCGAATACGCGCTGGACTATCTCACCTTGCGCTATGAATGCCGCGTTCCGCGCCGCCACGGAAACCCATATTCTGTTGGCGATTTGCTGCTCGCCATCGACAACAAACTGCGCGACGCCCTGAAAGTCGAAATCCGCGATGGGCTTGCCGATTCGAGCGTTGCAGCCACCAACGTCATCCAGTTGAAGCCCATACTGGACGAACTCGCGCGCATCGCACAGGTGCGCAACGCGCTTGGCGCGCATTTCAAGGAAATCTCATTCGACCTGCTGGATCAGGACGCCATCGGCTTCGCCAATCATGTGGTGCAATTGGTGGACACGCTGTCCCACCCCGACCACGGCTGGCCAAGCAATGACAAGTCGGGAAGCTACTGGCGCAATGTCGGCGACAGCCGCCGCCTCCATCCACTGAAGAAGCCGAGCTGATTAATATGGCGATCCAGACTGATCAGCTTAATCTCCTTAAGAAGCATCTCAGTGATAGTTATGTTGCACATGTTCCGTCTCTTTTGCATCCCAAAACACTGGACGAGGATAATAGGAAGAATATAGATCGAGCATTCTCGGCGTTTTCTCTTGTTTATTTGTGCGGCATTCCGATTGCGCAAGCCTGCGCTGCCATTGTTGATGACTATGACGATTTTGGCATCGACGCTATTTTCTACAAGGCGGACGAAGAGACGCTGTATCTCGTGCAGGCGAAGCTGAAAGCTGGCGCGACGTTCAATCAGGCGGAGGCTAACGGCTTTTGCCAAGGCATCCGCAAGATTATCAAGCAGGACTACACCGGCTTCAACCAGCACATCCTTGCCCGTCAAGCTGACATCGACGGAGCGTTGGAGCAATGCTCAGAAATTCGCCTTGTCGTAGCTCACACCGGTGACGGTATCTCTGCGCACGCACAGAAGGCTCTTAGTGACCTACTCGTTGAAGAATGTCAGGTTGAAGAACGCCTTAAAGCGCCGATTATTGATTCTGACGCAGCTTGGGTCGCGAGCGCATTGCAAGGTGCTAACGCCTATCCGCGTATTGATACGAAGCTGACCCTTTTAACTATAGCTCCGCTATCACTCCCCGGATCGCCTACTATGGCACGGTGTCACTTTCTCAGCTTGCTGCGCTACATAAGTTGCATGACAAAGCCCTATATGAGCGCAACATTAGGAACTTCTTAGGAAAAACGACCGACGTCAACCGTGCGATCCGGGATACCCTAACAGAGAAGCCGGAGCTTTTTCAGTATCTCAACAACGGCGTCACTGCACTGTGCGAGCGTATTGAACCAAAGAACGGAACGGCCAAAGAAAAGGTGTTTTCCCTGGGCGGCGTATCAATTGTGAACGGTGCACAGACGGTGGCGGTGACGTGCTCCCCTGAAATGTGACCGCTTTTGGTAGAGTCCGACGCCAAGGAGTCGGACGATATGAAGCGAAGCAGGTTCAACGAAGAGCAGATCATTGCGATCTTGAAGGAGCAGGAAGCTGGGATGGCGACGGCGGAGGTTTGCCGCCGTCACGGGATCAGCTCGGCAACGTTCTACAAGTGGAAGTCGAAGTTCGGCGGTCTGGATGTGTCCGAGGCCCGGCGGCTGCGGTCGCTCGAGGAGGAGAACTCGCGGCTGAAGAAGCTTCTGGCCGAGGCGATGCTCGACAACGCGGTGCTGAAGGATCTGGCATCAAAAATGGTAACGCCCGGCGCCAAGCGGGAAGCCGTCGCCCATGCCCGGGAGCATCACGGGGTGAGCGAGCGTCGGGCGTGTGCACTGGTTGGTGTGAGCCGAAGGGTGATCCGTTACGAGCCGACGAGGCCGGATGACGGAGCGCTGCGGCAACGGTTGCGTGAGCTGGCGGCGGAGCGCCGCCGGTTCGGTTATCGCCGCCTGGGCTACCTGCTGGCGCGGGAGGGCATCGCACCCAACCACAAGAAGCTGCTGCGCATCTATCGCGAGGAAGGGCTGCGCGTGCGTCGCCGTGGTGGCCGGAAACGGGCGCTGGGTACGCGCAGACCGATGGTGCTGCCGGATGGTCCGAACCAGCGCTGGTCGCTCGACTTCGTCTCCGACAGCCTGATCTGCGGTCGGCGCTTCCGCATCCTGTGCGTGGTCGATGACTACACGCGGGAGTGCCTGGCGCTGGTGGCCGACACCTCGCTGTCCGGGGCTCGGGTGGCGCGGGAACTAACCAGCCTGATGGGCAGCCGTGGCAAGCCGCACACGGTGGTCAGCGATAACGGCACCGAACTGACCTCGTCAGCCATCCTGCGCTGGTCGCAGGAGCGGCGGGTCGAGTGGCACTACATCGCGCCCGGCAAGCCGATGCAGAACGGCTTCGTCGAAAGCTTCAACGGTCGCCTGCGCGACGAATGCCTCAACGAGACCTTGTTCACCTCGCTGGCCCATGCCCGGTTCGTGCTGGCCGCCTGGCGGCACGATTACAATACGGTCAGGCCGCACTCGAAACTGGGCGGGAAGACCCCGCCGAGACCGCCGGCCAACGTGTCTGGGGCATGCCCCAGACACGTTGCCATCCCATCAAACAACCATCATGAAGGAGCCCGACTCTACCTCTGACTGGTAACAATCAGGGGAGCACGTCAATCGCCATCGCGACCATTGAATAGCGAATACATCCTCGCTTCGGAAAGAAAATCGCTTGGTATCCGGTGCAGTGGCGCGCAGCCTCGGCTACAGCGCTGACAGGTTTCGCAGCACGGCCACACCCTTGGCGGGGTCGCGGCTCGCGCTGCGCGGGCGGCGCTGGGCCGCGCTCGCGCCATGCCACAAGCAAGCCGGGTTGAGCGCGTCCGTCACCGCCGCCACAGCCCCTGTGCTGCAAGTCCATCAGGGAGTAGTGCCTCCGTTTGAAACCTCACCGACCGGCTTGAAGTCGTACAGAAGGTTAAGCAACTTGTGCTTCATCCAGGCGCGCCAGGAGCAGATTTTTTCGAATAGAACCTTCTGCCCATGTCCCGAACCGCTGTCCTACATGGCCGATCTGGTATACAAACAGAGCGATAAAAGTCTGTTGGGGTTATTTTATGCCGAAACCGCCGCCAGGCGCGGTGTTCTGCGCGCGTCCCCGCCGTGATCGCACGCCCCGGCTGGGCTGCCACCCCGCAAAATCTTTCCGCCAGGCGCTTTGGCGTCGCATGGCAACGTGCGCGGGGAAGGTCACACACCCTCTTCGCGTGACTTTTGTGACTTTGCAGGCTGCGTCCGGACTCCTGGGCGCGGGCACCCATAACGAAGCTAGCGCTTTCGCCAAGGACCCCGGCCTGCTCTGGGGTGACGGGGGCTTGCCCACAATGCCGAAGTAACATTTTCAGCAGCCTGCTGGAGCCGGTTATCGATCTGAAACGATCACGCTCAGCCCGCCCCGGCGGGGAAGTGGGTGCGGGTGAGGATGCGGCGCTCCCGGCGCCGCGTTCGAGGTCCTCGCGGAAATCGGGGTGGGCGATGCCGATCAGCGCCCGCGCCCGCGCGTCAAGGCTCAGGCCCTTGAGCTGCACGCAGCCGAACTCGGTCGCCACCATGTGGATGTCCGTGCGCGCGGTGGTCACCGGGCCGCTCAGGTCCAGGCAGATGCGCGAGACCGTGCCGCCGGCAGCGGTCGAATGACAGGCGATGATCGATTTGCCGCCACGCGAGGCATAGGCACCGCGCACGAAGTCTACCTGGCCGCCGATGCCGCTGTATTGACGCCCGCCCATGAATTCCGAGTTGCAGGCGCCGGACAGATCGACCTGCATGGTGGCGTTGACGGAGAGCACGTTGTCGTTGCGCGCGATCACGCACGGGTCGTTCACATAGCTGACCGGGTAGGCCTCGACGCCGGGGTTGTCGTCCAGGAAGGCGTAGAGCGCGCGGTCGCCGAGCGCGAAGGTGAAGATGGAGACGCCGGCATGGGTCTGCTTGCGGCTGTTGTCGACAGCGCCGGACTGGATCAGCGCCGCCAGCCCGTTCGGCATCATCTCGGTGTGGATGCCAAGGTGCCGGTGGTGGGCCAGCTCGGCGCAGACGGCATCCGGCAGCGCGCCGATGCCCATCTGCAGGCACGCGCCGTCCGCCGTCAGCCCGGCGATGATGCGCCCGATCGCCTGGTCGGCCGGCGTGCGCGGGGCCTGTGGCAGCTCCGCCAGCGGGGATGCATGCTCGACCACGGCGGTCACCCGCGACAGCGGCACCTGGCACTGGCCGCGCACCCGCGGCATGTTGGGGTTCACTTCCAGCAGCACGCGCGCAGCACGATGGGCGACGGCATGGACATAGTCGGTCGAGACGCCGAGGCTGAAGTTGCCGTCCGCATCCATGGGTGCCGCCATCACCAGCAGCGTGTCGACGCCGACATGCTCGCACAGCAGGCGCGGCACCTGATGGAAGTTGCAGGGCAGGAAATCGACGGCCGGCGCCCCGGCCTGCACCCGCGCCGTATCCAGCGCGCGCTCGACGCCGCCATGGAAGATGCTGACCGGCGTGATCGCCGCGGCCAAGTCGGCGCCAGCACGCTCTGCCCGGCGATGCCGGCCGAGAGCATGTAATAGAGGTGCAGGTCGCGTACCTCGCCTGCCCGCGCCCGCGCTGCAAGCGCCGCCAGCAGCGCCGGCGGCTCGGCGGCGATCATGGGCATCGCCAGTCTGGCGCCGGAGGGAACGAGCGCGACCGCCTGGTCCGCCGTCATGCGCTTTGCGCGATAGGTTTCGTCGATCGCCGTCATGCTCTCCCCGCTTTCCCACTCCCCGATATGCTTCAGGATTTCGCCTTCGAGATGCCGGACCACGGGAGGCTTGTGAAGCTCACCTTCGTCTAGTGTCGTGGAATCGAAGTCCTTTGCACCCGATATCGGGCTTCGCTTACCAGAATTTCTCGACGGCCTCGTGGGGGAACTGAACTGGAGCGCCTTGAGTTGCTTGGCGCAGTTATAGGCGATCAGCCAGTCACGGCCTCGCCAGGCAGCAGGCCCGGGCCGACCGCGCCGACGATGCCACGTAAAACAAAAAGACAGGAAAAAATGGCGCGAGTGACGGGGCTCGAACCCGCGACCTCCGGCGTGACAGGCCGGCACTCTAACCGACTGAGCTACACCCGCGCATTGGGTGGCGGGTGTACGGACCTCGCCGCCCCTGTCAAGCGCTCATGCGCGCCTTTAAATGACAGCGGGTTCGCCTGATTTTCTGCGCGCATGGGCGAGAAAGCAGGTTGCCCTGCGGTGCGAAAATCCTGAAAAGTAAAGCCTCACGCACACCTGTTTGCGATGAGCGCGCGAGGTTGTTCATGGGCGCGGCTGGGGGTCGCATTTAAAGCGAGATGCTTTACGCGAACACCACCGTGCGCACGCCGTTGCGCAGCACCCGCTGCTCAATGTGCAGGCGCAGCGCCTCGGCCAGCACGGTCTTCTCGACATCCCGCCCGACCCGCACCAGCGCGTCGGGCGTCTGCGCGTGGTGACCGGGCGCACCGCCTGCGCGATGATCGGCCCTTCGTCGAGGTCAGGGGTTACGTAATGCGCGGTCGCGCCAATCAGCTTGACGCCGCGCGCATGCGCCTGATGGTAGGGCCGCGCGCCCTTGAAGCTGGGCAGAAAACTGTGGTGGATGTTGATCGCCGGGCACGGCAGCCGGGCGCACAGATCGTCCGAGAGCACCTGCATGTAGCGCGCCAGCACCAGTACATCCGCCTGGGTGCCATGCAGCAGGCCCAGCAGCCGCTCTTCCTGATCGGCCTTGGTCTGCGGCGTCACCGGCCAATGGTGGAACACGACGCCATGATGATCGGCCAGCCGGCGCGCCTGTTCGTGGTTGGAGACGACCGCCGGGATATCGATCGGCAGTTCGTCGACGCTATGGCGGTACAGGAGATCGTGCAGGCAGTGGTCGAAGCGGGAGACCAGGATGACGACCCGGGCGCGCCGCTGCGCATCCTCGATCCGCCAGTCCATGGCGAAATCCGCCGCAACCGCCTGGAAGCGCCGGCGCAGCCTCCAGAGACTCGCCCGGCGCGCTGGCCTCAAACGCCACGCGCATGAAGAACCGGTCGCTGGCCTGGTCGTCGAACTGGGCGCTGTCGACGATGTTCCAGCCAGCTTCGGCGAGAAACCGGGCAACCGCGAACACGATGCCGATGCGGTTCGGGCAGCTGAGCGTCAGGATATAATCGCGCCGCATGTCAACTCAGCCGGCTGCCGTCGGGGACCGGCCGCTCCGGATGGATCAGCACGATCCGCCCATCCGCATCGGGAAAGCCGAGAGTCAGCACGTCGGAGACGAACGGCCCGATCTGGCGCGGCGGAAAATTGACGACCGCTGCGACCTGCCGTCCAACCAGGTCCTCCGGGGCGTAATTGTCGGTAATCTGGGCGCTTGACCGCCTGACGCCGAGCAGCGGCCCGAAATCGAGCGTGAGCTTGTAGGCGGGCTTGCGCGCCTGCGGAAACGGATCGCAGGCGACCACGGTCCCGACGCGAATATCGACGGCAAGAAAATGTTCGAAGTCTATCAAGGCCGCCTGCGGCGCATCCGGGCCTATCACCACATGCATCGGTGCCTCACCGGTCTTGATGTCGCGGGTTTGGGATGGTGGGCGCGACAGGGTTCGAACCTGTGACCCCTGCCGTGTGAAGGCAGTGCTCTACCGCTGAGCTACGCGCCCGGCTACCGGGAGTCGGCTTGCTACTGGCATGCCTGAGCTTTGTCCAGCACTTTGCAGCGGTTGCCGTAACCGCTGCGACGTGCGCGCCGGAGCCGCAGACGCGACCCCGGCGCGACAGTCTTTAGTTGACCGCGTCCTTCAGACCCTTGCCCGGTTTGAACTTGGGCTGGGCCGAAGCCTTGATTTCGATCGGCTCGCCGGTGCGCGGATTGCGGCCGGTGCTGGCGGCGCGACGGCTCACGAGGAACGTGCCGAAGCCGACAAGGCGGACTTCGTCGCCCTTCTTGAGCGCATGCGTGATGCCGTCGAGCACTGCGTCGACGGCCTTGCCGGCGTCCGTCTTGCTCAGGCCGGCGGCGTCAGCGACTTCGCCGATCAGGTCTTGTTTATTCATGCTGGGAACCCCAAAGTGGCAGTTATGCGCGCAGCACCAACGTCCTGCGCTGGCGGGCATCTAAGACCCGCATTTTCGACCTGTCAAGAGAAAACCGCCGAAATCGGCGGTTTTCCCGGTTTTTCGCAAGGTTGGCGATGGGTTATGCTTTAGTGCGCGACCGTTCCCCGCGCCGGCTCCTTCGGCGATCCCGGCTGCCGCCACGACGTCCGCCACCGGCGGCAACGGCGTCAGGATCCGGCCAGCGCCTGGGCCAGCACATGATCGACGGCGCTGACCGGCACAATCTCCAGGCCTTCCTTCACGTTATCTGGTATCTCTTTGAGATCCTTTGCGTTCTCTTCGGGGATCAAGACCGTGCCGATACCGCCGCGCAACGCCGCGAGCAGCTTCTCCTTCAGCCCGCCGATCGGCAGCACCCGGCCGCGCAGGGTGACCTCGCCGGTCATCGCGACATCCTTGCGCACCGGCACGCCGGTCAGCACCGAGACGATGGACGTCACCATCGCGATCCCGGCTGACGGCCCATCCTTGGGGTGGCACCCTCCGGCACGTGGACGTGAATGTCCTTCTTCTCGAACACATTGGGGTCGATGCCGAACTCGGAGGCGCGCGACTTGACGAAGCTGAGCGCCGCCTGGATCGACTCCTGCATCACATCGCCGAGCTTGCCGGTGGTCTTGATGTTGCCCTTGCCCGGCACAGTGACCGCCTCGATGGTGAGCAGCTCGCCGCCGACCTCGGTCCACGCCAGACCCGTGGTGGCACCGATCTGGTCCGAGTGTTCGGACATGCCGAAGCGGAAGCGCTGCACGCCCAGAAACTCACCGAGATTGTCCGGCGTCACTTCGATCTTGTCCGCCTTACGCTCGAGAATCTTCTTCAGCGACTTGCGGGCGAGCTTGGCCAGTTCACGCTCCAGTGAGCGCACCCCGGCCTCCCGGGTGTAATAGCGGATGATGTCGCGCAGTGCCGCGTCTGTCACCGACCACTCGCCGGCCCTGAGGCCATGCCCTTCGATCTGCTTGGGCACCAGATGCTGCTTGGCGATCTCCACCTTCTCGTCTTCGGTGTAGCCTGAGAGCTGGATGATCTCCATGCGGTCAAGCAGCGGCTGCGGCATGCGCAGCGTATTCGCCGTCGTGACGAACATGACGTCGGACAGGTCGTAGTCGACCTCAAGGTAATGGTCGCTGAACTTGGCGTTCTGTTCGGGGTCCAGCACCTCCAGCAGGGCCGAGGCCGGATCGCCACGGAAATCCTGGCCCATCTTGTCGATTTCATCGAGCAGGAACAGCGGATTGGACGTACCCGCCTTTTCATGCTCTGGACGATCTTGCCGGGCATGGAGCCGATGTAGGTGCGGCGGTGGCCGCGGATCTCTGCCTCGTCGCGCACACCGCCCAGGCTGATGCGCAGGAATTCGCGCCCGGTGGCCTTGGCAATCGAGCGGCCAAGCGAGGTCTTGCCGACGCCGGGCGGGCCGACCAGGCACAGAATCGGGCCTTTCAGTTTCTTGGCGCGCACCTGCACCGCCAGATGCTCGAGAATGCGCTCCTTCACCTTGTCGAGGGCATAATGGTCCTCGTTCAGCACCTTTTCGGCAGCCGCGATGTCCTTCTTGGTCTTTGATTTCTTGCTCCAGGGCAGGCCCAGCAGCCAGTCGAGGTAGTTGCGCACCACGGTCGCTTCCGCCGACATCGGGCTCATGGTCTTGAGCTTCTTGACCTCGGCGAGCGCCTTTTCCTTGGCTTCCACGCTGAGCTTGGTTTTCTTGATGCGGGCTTCGATCTCGGCGGTCTCGTCCCGGCCCTCGTCGGTCTCGCCGAGTTCGCGCTGGATCGCCTTCAACTGTTCGTTGAGGTAATATTCGCGCTGGGTCTTCTCCATCTGGCGCTTCACGCGCGAGCGGATTTTCTTCTCGACCTGCAGCACGCCGATTTCGCCCTCCATGGAGGCGAAAACCAGCTCCAGGCGCTTGGCGACGTCCTCGGTCGCCAGAATCTGCTGCTTGTCGGAAATCTTCAGCGACAGGTGCGACGCGACCGTATCCGCCAGCTTGAGAGATCGGTGATCTGGCCGACCGCGACCGTCACCTCCGGCGCGACCTTCTTGTTCAGGCGGACATACTGCTCGAACTGGGCGACGAACGCCCGGCTGAGCGCGCGCGCCTCGTCCGTATCCGCGTTCACGTCTTCCATCGGCGTGATGGTGGCCGTGAGATGATCGCCATCCTCGCGGAACCGCTGCACGCGCGCACGCTGTCGGCCTTCGACCAGCACCTTGACCGTACCATCCGGCAGCCGCAGCAGTTGCAGCACATGGGCGATCGACCCGATGTCGTAGAGGTCCTTTTCGCCGGGGTCGTCCTCCGCCGGGTTGAGCTGCGACAGCAGGAATATCCGCTTGTCGCCCTGCATCACCGCCTCCAGCGCGCGCACGGATTTCTCCCGCCCGACGAACAGCGGCACGATCATCTGCGGAAACACGACAATGTCGCGCAGCGGCAGGACAGGCAGGGTTTCAGTGGTCATGGCGATCTCACAGCTTCTTGGACCGTGCGCGCAGCTGCGCAACCGTCAGTCGATATAGGACATATTGGGCCGCCTGGCGCGGCGATCAAGCGTCGCCCTCGCCGTGGCGGCGGCGGTCGTCTCAGGCGATTGAAGAGCCGACTTCCTCGCGCGGGCTGGCGAAGATGCGGATGGGATCCTTCTTGCCGGTCACCACATCCTTGTTGATGACCACTTCGTCCACGGCGTTGTTGCCGGGCAGATCGAACATGGTGTCGAGCAGGATGGCTTCCATGATCGAACGCAGGCCGCGCGCGCCGGTCTTGCGCTCGATGGCGCGGCGCGAAATCGCCTGCAGCGCATCGTGGCTGAAGGTAAGCTTCACGCCTTCCATCTCGAACAGTCGCTGATACTGCTTGGCAAGCGCGTTCTTCGGTTCGGAAAGGATGCGCACCAGCGCCGCCTCGTCCAGATCTTCCAGGGTCGCGATCACCGGCAGACGGCCGATGAACTCGGGGATCAAGCCGAACTTCAGCAGATCCTCGGGTTCGCACTGGCGCAGCACGGCGCCGGTGCGGCGCTCATCCGGTCCTGCGACATTGGCGCCAAAGCCGATGGAGCGGCCCTCGAGGCGATCACCGATGATCCGGTCCAGCCCGGCGAACGCACCGCCGCAGATGAACAGAATGTTGGTGGTATCGACCTGCAGGAATTCCTGCTGCGGGTGCTTGCGGCCGCCCTGCGGCGGAACGCTGGCGGTCGTGCCTTCCATGATCTTCAGCAGCGCCTGCTGCACGCCCTCGCCCGAGACATCGCGGGTGATCGAGGGATTGTCCGACTTGCGGCTGATCTTGTCGATTTCGTCGATGTAGACGATGCCGCGCTGGGCGCGCTCGACATTGTAGTCGCTTGCCTGCAGCAGCTTCAGGATGATGTTCTCGACATCCTCGCCGACATAGCCGGCCTCGGTCAGGGTCGTCGCGTCCGCCATGGTGAACGGCACATCGAGGATGCGCGCCAGCGTCTGCGCCAGCAGGGTCTTGCCGCAGCCGGTCGGGCCGACCAGCAGGATGTTCGACTTCGCCAGTTCGACATCGGCGTTCTTCTGCGCATGGTTCAGGCGCTTGTAATGGTTGTGCACGGCAACCGAGAGCACGCGCTTCGCATAATCCTGGCCGATGACATAATCGTCCAGCACGCGGCAGATTTCCGTCGGGGTCGGCACGCCGTCCTTGGTCTTGACCAGGCTCGACTTGGTCTCTTCGCGAATGATGTCGTTGCAGAGTTCGACGCATTCATCGCAGATGAACACGGTTGGCCCTGCGATCAGCTTGCGTACCTCGTGCTGGCTCTTTCCGCAGAAGGAGCAGTACAGGGTATTCTTGGAATCGCCGCCGCTGAGCTTTGTCATGCATGCCCTTTCATCGGCCCGCTACAGGCATCGCCAGTGTAGACCGGAGTCAAACTACATCACAATCCGGAATTCGCACGCATCAGCCGCGCTCATCCAGACTTGCCGGCGGTCCGTCCCGAACCGCCATCTCCACGCTATACCCCGGACCCTTACAGGGAGCTTAACCGCTTGTGGTGCGGCCAGGCTATTCCGATGCCGAATCCGGCCGCTTGGCGTAGACTTCGTCGATCAGGCCCCATTCCTTGGCGTCGAGCGGGTCCATGAAGCGATCGCGCTCCAGCGCGGTTTCCACTTCCTTGAGGCTGCGACCGGTGTGCTTGACGTAAATCTGGTTCAGCTTCTCGCGCACGCGCAGAATTTCACGCGCCTGAATTTCGATGTCGGTAGCCTGGCCCTGCGCGCCGCCCGAGGGCTGGTGCACCATGATGCGCGCGTGCGGCAGCGCATAGCGCATGCCCGGCTCGCCTGCCGACAACAGCAGCGAGCCCATGGAGGCCGCCTGCCCCACGCACAGCGTAGCCACGCGCGGGCGGATATACTGCATCGTATCGTAGATCGACAGGCCGGAGGTGACGACGCCCCCGGCGAGTTGATGTACATCCAGATGTCTTTCTTGGGGTTTTCCGCCTCGAGATAGAGCAACTGGGCAACCACCAGGCTCGCCATATGGTCCTCGACCCCGCCGGTCACGAAGATGATCCGCTCACGCAGCAGGCGCGAGTAGATGTCGAACGCGCGTTCGCCGCGGCTGGACTGCTCGACGACCATCGGCACGAGGTTGTCGACGATATGGTGGACGCGGTCGATCATGGGCGTTGGATCCTCTGGGGCGTTTGCGCTGAAGGGACAGATGGGTGTCAGGCGTCGTCGTTTCCAGTGTCTTTCTTCTTCGCCCGCGCGCGCTTCGGCTTGGCCGGCTCCTCTGCGGCATCGGCAGCCGGCGCGGCGGCGGCGGCGGCCGCCGGCTCATCGGCCGTGGCCTCCGCCGCATCTGCTGCAGCCTCGGCCTTCTTCTTGCGGGCCTTGGGCCGGCTTGGCGTCCTCGACCGGCGGTGGGGCCGCATCCTCGGAGTCGATCGCCGCCTGCAGCGCCTCAAGCGACACGGCGCGCTCGGAGATGTTCGCCTTGCCCAGGATGAAGTCGACGACCTTTTCCTCGTAAAGGGGCGCGCGCAACTGCGCGGACGCCGCGGCATTCTGCTGGAAGAACTCAACCACCTGCTGGCGCTGCTTGGCCGGGTAGCGCTGGGCTTCCTGCCAGATCAACTGCGCCATTTCCTGCGGGGTCACATCGACGCCGTTCGCCTGACCGATCTGGGACAGCAGCAGGCCGAGCCGCACACGGCGCACGGCAATCGCACGGTATTCGTCGCGTTCGTTCTCCATGGTCGCGCGCTCTTCCGGATTATCCACGGTTTCGCGTTCGAGCTGTTGCCAGATTTGCGCGAATTCCGCCTCCACCATGGCGTCCGGCACCGGGAAATCGTGCGTCGCATGCAGGTGGTCGAGCAGCTTTCGCTTCATGTAGGTGCGGGTCAGCGCTTCATGCTGGCGCCCGAGGTCGGTGGAAATGAACTCTTTCAACTGTTCCAGCGACTCCAGGCCAAGGTTCTTGGCCAGCGCGTCGTCCAGCTCCACGGCCGCCGCCGTGCGCACTTCCTTGACCGTCACATCGAAGACTGCGGGGCGGCCCTTGAGGTACGCAACCTGGTAGTCGTCCGGGAAGTTGACGCCGACCGCCCGCTCGTCGCCTGCCTTCACGCCGATCAACTGATCCTCGAAGCCGGGGATGAACTGGCCGGAGCCAAGCACCAACTGCACGTCCTTGCCGGTGCCGCCTTCGAACGCATCGCCATCGATCTTGCCGACGAAGTCGATCAGAACGGCGTCTCCCGCTTCGGCGACGCGGCCTTCAGCGGCCTCGAAACGCTTCTGCTGGTCGGCGATGCGACGCAGCGTCTCCTCGACCGCGCCCTCATCCTGCGCCACCATCAGCTTCTCGAGGACGATGCCCTCGATCTCGCCGACCGCGATCTCCGGCAGCACCTCGAATTCCATGGTGAATTCCAGGTCCCCGCCGGCATCATACTCGCGCACCACGATCTGGGGCTGCATGGCCGGACGCAACTGGGTCTCGGCGAACACCGCCTGGCTGCTTTCCTGCACCACTTCCTCGACGATCTGCGCCTTCACGGAGTCGCCGTGAAGCTTGCGCACCATCTGCGGCGGCCTTGCCCGGGCGAAACCCCGGCATACGGATTTTTGGCGATATCGGCGATCTGGGCGTCCAGCTTGCCCTCGATACGGGTGGCCGGCACCTTGACCGTAATCACCCGCTTCAGGCCGTCGTTGAGCGTTTGGTCGATTTGCATTCTCAGGTCTTCCGTTACAAGCAGCGGGCAGGTCTTGCCGTTTGGTGCGGGCGAAGGGACTCGAACCCCACGTCTTTCGACACTGGAACCTAAATCCAGCGCGTCTACCAATTCCGCCACGCCCGCCGAGATGTGCGTCAAATTCAATACGAGCGGGCGTCTATAGCACAGGCTTGGGCGCACGCAACCGCTCCCGTGGGGGCGAAATCGCACGCCGTATGCTGTACAAACGCCGCGAAATTCCTTAATGGCGCTGCGTAAGATCAGGAGCTTTCAGCATGTTGCGCCCGTTCGCGCTTGTCGGTCTCGCCTTGCTGTACAGCCTTTGCGGTTGTGCTCCCTCGCCGCTTTATGTCGGCCCCGTTGTCGCCAAGACCCCGGGTAGCGTGCCGCGCGACGTCAACGGCGAACCGCTGATCCTCAAGCGCGGCGATCCCGAGTCCCAGCCGCCCTCGCAATGACCCTGCTGTCCGCCGACGCGCAGGGCATTGCGCTCGCCGCCGCCTGCCTGCGCACGGGCGGTCTGGTCGCGCTGCCGACGGAAACCGTCTATGGCCTGGCGGCCGACGCTGGAAACGCGCAAGCGGTCGCCCGCATCTATGCCGCCAAAGGCCGGCCGCAGTTCAATCCGCTGATCTGCCATCTCGCGCGCCCGGACCAACTGGAGGCGCTGGCCGAAGCCGGCCCGACCGCGCAGGCGCTCGCCCACGCCTTCTGGCCTGGGCCGCTGACGCTTGTCCTGCCCGCACGCGAGCCGTCGCCGGTCTCGCCGCTGGCGCGCGCGGGCTTGGCACCCTGGCCCTGCGCTGCCCCGCGCACCCGGTCGCGCAGGCCGTGCTGGAGGCTTGCGGCGGCCTCCTTGTCGCGCCAAGCGCCAACGCCTCCGGCACGCTCAGCCCGACCACTGCGGCGCACGTCATCGCCTCGCTCGGCGACCGGGTCGACCTGGTGCTGGATGCAGGGCCGACAAGCCGCGGCCTGGAATCGACCATCGTGCGTGTCGAGCCGGCCCGGCTGGTGCTGCTGCGGCCTGGCCCCATTGCCCCGAAGCGCTGACGACCGTATCCGGGGTGCCGGTGGTGGCGGCGCAGGACGAAGGCGTCACGGCCCCGGTCAGCTCGCCAGCCACTACGCGCCGCGCCAGCCGGTGCGCCTGAACGTCACACAGCCGGAGCCGGACGCCTTCTGGATCGGTTTCGGGGCCTGGCCCGGCGAGATTTCGCTGTCCGAGCGCGGCGATCTGGTCGAGGCCGCAAGCCGCCTGTTCGAGGCCCTCCACCGGGCACAGGCCAGCGACCGCCCGGTCATCGCGGTCGCGCCGATTCCGAATACCGGGCTCGGCATCGCCATCAACGACCGTCTGCGCCGGGCAGCGGCGGCGCGCTGATCTACACGGCCCGCCAACCCGTACCGTCCTGCGGGCGAGACGCACCGTGAAACGACTGGACACAGTGTGCCGCCAAGGTAAAACGGCCGGAGGAGACAATCGACGTGAACGACCAACAGGATACGCGCGCGCTACTGCGCGGCCTTGCGATCGACCGTAGCGCGGAGGCGGCTGCCCCTGCGCAGACTGGCGTGCCGGTCGCCGGCGTTGCCGCGGCCGTGCTGCTCGCCGGCGTTGCGGCGGGTGCCGCCGTGTGGTTCCTGAAGCCGGTGCCCGCCACTCCCGCACCCTCAGCGGCTGTCGCGGACGATGCCGCGCAGGCGAGCGCCGCAGCGCCCGCGCGCAGCGGTGGCCTCGTGGCGTCCGGCTTCGTGGTCGCGCGGCGGTCCGCGACGGTCGCGGCGCGCACCACCGGGCAGGTCGTCTTTGTTGGCGTCGAGGAAGGGCAGCGGGTTCGCAAGGGCGAGGTGCTGGCCCGCCTGAACGATGACGCCGCGCAGGCAAGCCTCAGCAGCGCCGAGGCGCAGTTGAGTTCCGCCAAGGCCGCCGTCGCCAGCCTGACGCCAACGCTTGCAGATGCCGAGCGGATTCTCAAGCGCACCAAGTCGCTGGCGCAAAGCCAGTTCGCCAGCACCGCGGACCTGACGCGCAACGAAGCCAATGTCGCCAGCCTGCGCGCCCAGCTCAGCCAGGCGCAGGCCAACCTGGCGGCGGCGCAGGCGGCCGTGCAGTCCGCGCGCGTCACGCTCGACCTGCACACGATCCGCGCACCGTTCGATGGCGTGGTCACCGAGAAGAATGCGCAGCCCGGCGAGATCATCTCTCCCGTGTCGGCCGGCGGCGGCTTCACCCGCACCGGCATCTGCACCATCGTCGACATGGGCAGCCTGGAGATCGAGGTGGATGTGAGCGAGGCGTTCATCGCCCGCGTCCGCCAGGGCCAGAAGGTCGATGCCGTGCTGGACGCCTACCCGGATTTCGTCATCCCCGCGAGCGTGATCGCGACCGTACCGACTGCCAATCGCGACAAGGCGACTGTGCGGGTGCGCGTCGCCATCGACCAGCGCGATCCGCGCATCCTGCCGGAGATGGCGGTGAAGGTGACCTTCCTCGAAGACAAGAGCTGACCTGGAGAATTTATGGCGCACGCCCCGTTGATCCGCCTGACCGATGTCTCGAAATCCTTCTCCAAGGGTAAGGACACGATCGGAATTTTCCAGCATCTCTCGATGGAAATCCCGGCCGGGGATTTCATCGCCATCATGGGCCCATCCGGCTCTGGCAAGACGACCTTGCTCAACATGCTCGGCGGCATCGACCAGCCGTCGTCGGGCGATCTGTTCTTCCAGGACCAGAACATCGCCAGGTTCAACGAAAGCGCACTCGCCGCCTGGCGCGCCCGCCATGTCGGTTTCATCTTCCAGTTCTATAACCTGATGCCGACGCTCAGCGCCGCGCAGAACGTCGAGCTGCCGCTGATGCTGACCAGCCTGTCGGCCGCCAAGCGCCGCGAGAATGTCCAGACCGCACTGAATATCGTGCAACTGGGCGACCGGGCCAAGCACAAGCCGAAGGAACTCTCCGGCGGTCAGCAGCAGCGCGTCGCGATCGCCCGCGCCATCGTCTCCGATCCGCAACTGCTGCTGGCGGACGAGCCGACCGGCGACCTCGACCGCGCCACCGCGGATGAAATCCTGAAGATGCTGCAACTCCTCAACCAGGAGATGGGCAAGACCATCGTGATGGTGACCCACGATCCGGCGGCGGCGGCCTATGCCAAGCGCATCCTGCATCTCGACAAGGGCAAATTCGTCGAAACGGAGCTGGCGGCATGAACGACTGGACGCTGATCCGCAAGAATCTGTTCCGCAAGAAGCTGCGCGCGATCCTGCTGATCGTCTCGATCTTCATCGCGTTTCTGATCTTCGGCGTACTGGTCGCGTTCCTCAACGCCTTCAACGCCGGCGACACCGATGCAGCGAAGAACCGGCTGGTGGTCTCCAACAAGATCAACTTCACCCAGCCTCTGCCCTATGCCTATTTCACCAAGATCAAATCGATGAAAGGCGTGTCGATCGTCAGTCACGCCAACTGGTTCGGCGGCTATTACCGCGAACCGCGCAATCAGTTCGGCATGTTCGCCATCGAACCGGAATCCTATCTGACCATATACCCGGAAATTGTGCTGACCGACGAGGCAAAGCGCTGTTTCCTCACGGAACGCACCGGCTTGATCATCGGGCGGCAAGCGGCCGAACGCTATGGCTGGAAAGTCGGGCAGCAGGTGCCGATCTCGTCCAACATCTACACCAACAAGCGCGGTGGCCAGACCTGGGATTTCAAGATCTGCGGCATCTTCCGCTCGCCGGATGGCAAGGGCAACGAGCAGGGCCTGTACTTCAACTACGACTATTTCAACGAAAGCGTGACCTTCGGGCAGGATTCGGTCGGCTTTGTCTCGCTCACCACCCAGTCCGAGGCCGCCAACGACGCTGTGGCAAAACGCATCGACACGCTGTTCGCGAACTCCGCCGACGAAACCGTGACCCAGACGGAGGCCGCCTTCAACAAGGCCTTCGTCGCGCAGCTGGGCAATATCGCCCAGATCGTGGGGCTGGTCGTGGGTGCTGCGTTCGCCACGATCCTCATGATCGTCGGCAACACCATGGTGATGGCGATCCGCGAGCGCACCCGGGAAATCGGCGTCCTGAAGACGCTCGGCTTTCCCTCGCAACGCATTCTCAAGCACGTGCTGTGCGAGTCGACCGCCCTGGCGCTGCTCGGCGGTCTGGCCGGCATGCTGGTGGCAAGCTTTGCCGTTGCGGCATTGAACACGGTTCTCAGCGGCGGGTTCCCGGCCCTCAGCATGTCGCCGCTGCTGTGGGCGCAAGCCATCGGCATCATGCTGCTGCTCGGCCTTGTGACGGGCATCATCCCGGCGATGAACGCCATGCGCCTCAACATCCTGACCGCCCTCGGCCGGCAATAGGAAGCGTTACCCATGAGCCTGCACCTGGAAACCGCCGCCGTCTGCAGCCTGAACCTGCGCTCCCTCCCCAGCGCTTCTGGATGTCCTTCTCCACAGTCGTCGCCATCGCACTGGTGGTGACAGTGCTGCTGGCCTTCCTCGCCATGGGCACCGGGTTTCGCAAGACCCTGAGCGGGACCGGGGCCGAGGATATCGCCCTGATTCTGCGCAAAGGTTCAACGGGTGAACTGAGCAGCGTGGTGACGCGCGACGAGCAGCGCGTTCTGGACGAAGCCCCGGCATCGCCAAGGTCGACGGCAAGCCCTTGGCCTCTCCCGAGCTTTACGTGATTGTCGACGCGATCAAGAAGTCGTCCGGCACCAAGGCGAACATGCCGTTGCGCGGCATTGGCCCGAACGGCCTGGCGCTGCGCGCGAATGCGTCGATCATCGAGGGCCGCCTGTTCAAGCCGGGCAGCAACGAAATTGTGGTCGGGCGCGGCCTGCTGAAGGAATTCAGTGGTTTCGAGCTCGGCAAGACCGTGCGTTTCGGTGTCAACACCTGGAAGGTCGTCGGCGTGTTCGAAGCGGATGGTTCTGCGTTCGAGTCCGAGCTCTGGGCTGACCTGCCGGTGATCCAGAGCCTGTTCAAGCGCGGCAATACCGCCCAGACGGTACGTGCGCGACTCACGTCGCCGGCGGCGCTGAAAACCCTGCAGGATTATATCAAGAGCGACCCGCGCCTGAACGTCGAGGCGCAGAGCGAGAAACAATTCTATGCCGAACAGTCGAAGCGGCTGTCCAGCGTGATTCAAAGCCTTGGCTGGCCGCTTGGCATTGCAATGGCGCTCGGCGCCTCTCAGGGCGCTGAACACCATGTACAGTTC
The DNA here is from genome assembly GCF_005144965.1 of Hankyongella ginsenosidimutans. GTDB lineage: Bacteria > Pseudomonadota > Alphaproteobacteria > Sphingomonadales > Sphingomonadaceae > Hankyongella > Hankyongella ginsenosidimutans. The sequence goes on along the minus strand of NZ_CP039704.1, from coordinate 2,545,192 downwards.
GGTCTCCGCGCGCGCCGGGGAAATACGCACCCTGCGCATCATCGGCTTCGGCAGTATTTCGACGTTTGTCGGCACCATGGTGGAAGCCATGGTGCTGACGGCCCTCGGTGCCCTGTTGGGTATCGCCATCACCTGGCTGTTTTTCGATGGCCTCACCGCCTCCACAATCGGCGGCAGTTTCTCGCAGGTGGTGTTTGACTTCCGGCTGTCCGGCGCGAACATCATCAACGGCTTTGTGCTTGCGATGGTCGTCGGCTTTTGGGTGGCCTGTTCCCGGCCTGGCGCGCCGCACGCCAGAAGATTTCCGCAATCGACGCCTGAGGATCAACGCGCAAGTGCGCTGAGCGCCGCCTGGCGATAGCCTTCCGGCAGGTCGAGCCCGATCAACACATCAATATCGACCCAACGCTGCGCACGATGCTCGTCCGACAGCTTGAACCGGCGTGGCCTGTCAAGCCATGGGCTGGCGAAGAAATGCACCAGCACCGGCGGCCTGCCGGGCCGCTGACGCAGCCACTGGCCCATCGCCTGCGGCTCGGGCAGATCGCGCACGCCGAGTTCCTCGATCGCCTCGCGCACCAGCGCGTCCGCGAGCGACTCACCATCTTCGACCTTGCCACCCGGCAGGTCCCATTGGCCGTTTGTTTTCTGGAGCACCAGAACCGTATCGAGCCGGATCAGCGCCAGCTTGACCCTGGCGAAACCGGCGAGCGGCATGGCATCATGCGGACTCGGCCGGGCTATCATATGCTGCATGTGCGTTCCCTCGCAGGCACCAGACTACCCATCATAGATGACATTTTCATTAAGGCTTGACAAAAAGAACAAATAAAGAACAAGTGGGTACGGGCTTTCAACAGCGAGCAAAATCATGAGCCATCTTATTGTTTCTACATTTTTGTCGCCGCTGCCGGCTTTGCCGTCTTCGCCGTCCGCGAGGCGCTGAACCTCGAGCGCCTGACAGTGCTTCTGCGTATAGAAGGTTAAGAACAAAATAGCAACCTTATGGCCTCCGCGTCAGGAGCAGCCCCTCCCGCGTTGTTTTCGCAGCGGCGGCGCGCCGGCGGTAGCTGCGCCAGGCGAACGGCAGGGACGCCAGATACGCCAGGCTCACCAGTGACAGCGTGCCCCATGGTGCGGTAAGCAGCGCCGCCGCCGTCAGCCCGCGACGATCAAAAGCGGCAGCCGCCAGCTTGGCCGCAAGCGGATGGCGCGCCAGGAATAGGTCGGCACGGTCGAGACCATCAGAACGGCCACGCCGACGGTGATGATTGCGGCGACCAGGGGGTACGAAAAACTGGGTGCCCAGCCATAAGTCGAGAAACACGGGGCTCAGCACCAGTCCGGCGCCCGCCGGCGCCGGGACGCCGGTGAAAAACCCCTCCGGCGTGTGCGGCGCATTCCCTCGGCCGCCTGCGCGTTGTACCGCGCCAGCCGCAGTGCGCAGCAGACCGCGTGCGACAGAGCGATCACCCACCCAAGCCCGCCCAGCTCGTGCAGCGCCCACAGATAGATGATCAAGGCCGGTGCCACGCCGAAGGACACCGTGTCGGCGAGCGAGTCGAGTTCGGCGCCGAAGCGGGAGGTGCCGCGCACGCGCCGCGCGACCCAGCCGTCAAGGCCGTCGAGCACGCCGGCCAGGACGATTGCCATCAACGCCTTGTCCCAGTTGCCGACCAGCGCCAGCCGGATGCCGCTCAGCCCCACGCACAGCGCGAGCGTCGTCATCAGGTTGGGGATCAACACCCGCAGCGGCAGCGGCGGATCAAGCGGTTGCGCCATCAGTCGGCGACGGCGCTGGCGGAAGAGGCGTCGCCCAGCACGGCGATCACGGTTTCGCCTGCAACGGTCCGCTGGCCAATACACACCTTTGGCGCCGTACCCTCTGGCAGATAGACGTCCATGCGACTGCCGAAGCGAATCAGTCCGATCCGCTGGCCAGCGCGCACCGCGTCGCCCTCTTTGACGAACCGTACGATCCGCCGCGCGATCAGCCCGGCGATCTGCACGCACACGACGCGCACGCCGCCGGACGTCTCGATAAGGTAGGTCTGGCGCTCATTGTCCTCGCTGGCCTTGTCGAGGTCCGCGTTCACGAAGGCTCCCGGTCGATACACTATGCGCCGGACGGTGCCGGCAATTGGTGCGCGATTCACGTGGACATCGAACACACTGAGGAAGATCGAGACGCGTGTGCACTGTGGCGCGCCGTCTGCCCCATCAAGCGGCGGCCTGGCCGGCGTTATCGCCACGACTGCGCCGTCCGCCGGCGCCAGCACCAAAGCTTCGCCTTGCGGCGCATAGCGTACGGGATCGCGGAAAAACAGGGCGATAGCCCCGCTTAACAGCAGAAAAACCATCCCAGGCCGGACAGGCCGGCAAGGAAACCAACGGCCGCGATCACGAGGGCGATGATGATGAAATTGCGCCCTTCCGGGTGTACGGGCGGAATGTAGTCCCGCAGGGTCATGATCGGGGTCCTTCGTGTTTCCATCGTGCAAATCTTAACGCACGGCACGCGCCTGTCAAAGTCGTCGATTGCTCAACCGTGGCATACGTTTAACGAAATTTTGATTCCCCTCGCCATAGTCGGCGCGTCGTTTGATGAAAACGTTGGAAAAAGATGGCGGCCACACAGTCTCTGACCCCGGAAGCGCCGGCTGTATGTTTCAAGCATACAGTAGATGGACGGCTGAAGACGAATTTCGAGCTGGTGGCAGAGACGCTGCTGGCGCGCATGGCGGACTGGCCTCTGGTCACACCGCTGGCTGTCCGGTTCGAAGTCAACGGGCAGATTTACGCTGTCGCCGTCATGCCATCGGAGACCGGCGCCATGCTGGAGGTTCGCGGCGTCATCGGCGCGGTGCCCTTCACAATCGAGGATAGCGCCGCGCGCACGCATGTTCTGCGTACCCTTGGCCAGAACGGCGCGCGCGACCTTGGTCTCCATCCACGCCGGCCATGTGGTGATGCGCTACAGCCGCAGGATCGACGACGACTTCACCCTGCGCGTCCTGCTGGGTGAAGTCTGCACCGCGATCCTCAGTGCCACCAGCGCCCTGCGTCCGCTGGCGAAGGCCTTGCGTGCCTCGGCACCGGATGCACTGATCTCCAGCCTTCACTAGACCCGGCCAGCGCCAGCGCTTCTGCAAGTACCGGGCAGCCTCAATCGACCCAGTCCCGGGCAAGGCGCTTGCTGGCCAGCCCATAGAGCGCAGCGGCGACCAGATAAAAACTCAACACGATCAGAATGGCGTAGCGCAGGGACTCGTCGCCAAAGCGTGCCGCCATCGCCGTCGAAATCGCGCCGATCAGGGCGCTGCCGACGCCAAGGCCGATCAGGTTGTTGATGAGCAGGAAGGCCGCCGACGCCGTCGCACGCGCACGCGGCTCGACCAGAGACTGCACCGCCGTCAGAACCGGCCCGAGCCAGACCAGCGACAAGGCCTGCGGCAGGAGCAGCAGCACAAAGGCCAGAGTCAGCGACGGCGTCATGATGGCGAGGGCGTAAAGGGGGCTGCGACCAGAAACGCCAGCGCTGGCACGCGGGCATAGGCGCCGCGATTCGTACGTCCGAGCCGGTCGCCGAGCATGCCGCCAAGCATGACCCCGGCAACCCCGCCAACCAGCAGGATCATGCCGTAAAACTGGCCGACTTGGGTGAGCTCCAGCCCATGGCTGCGCTTCAGGAACGACGGCAGCCAGAACAACAGGCCATAACCGACCATCGAATTCATGCCGCCGCCAAAGCTCAGCAGCCAGAAGCTGGGCTTGCGGGCAAGTGTCGTCATCACGGCACCAAAGCCCGGCGCGTCGGCATGCAGCTGGACGGGGCGCGCAGGCTCCCGCACCACCAGCCGGAAAAACGGGGCGACTAGAACGCCCAGGAGCCCAATGGCGATAAACGCGGTGCGCCAGTTGAACGTCTGGGCGATCCAGCCCCGAACATAACCCCGCCGCCGAGCCAAGCGGGATGCCGAGCGAATAGATCGCCAACGCCCGCGCGCGCATGGTTTGCGGGAATATATCCGAGATCAGGGCATAGGACGGCGCAACGCCACCCGCCTCCCCAACGCCGACACCGAGGCGCGACAGGAAAAGCTGCGTGTAGTTCGTCGCCAGACCGCACAGCGCCGTGAAGCCGCTCCATAAGCCCAGCGAGACAGTTATGATCCAGGTACGGCTCCAGCGGTCCGCCAGCCGGGCGATTGGCACCGCCAGGGTCGTGTAGAAAAGTGCGAAAGCCAGCCCGCCGAGCAGCCCCATTTTGCCATCGCTGATCGCCAGTTCCTTCTGGATCGGCACGGCAAGGATGCTGATGATCTGACGGTCGACGAAATTGAGGATATAGACCAGCAGCAGCATCGCCAGCATGGCGTAGGAGCGCGGGCTCGCAGATTGGGTCACGCAGGCTTAATCCTTGATGAGGTTGTGGCGCGGTTCATGCCGCCGGCGTGCACCGATGTCCAGCCGGCGGGCTGCCGCGCGCTACCCTCAGCCGCGCGCGGCTTCTCCGCGAGGAGAACCTCAGAACTTCAAGCCAATCGACCCGGTAATCGTGCGCGGGTCGCCATAGAAGGCGGTTATCACGCCTTCCCGGCCAAGCGTTGGTGTGAAGGTGCCATTCGGGTTGATATTCACGAAATTATAGCCGGCGACAATATAACGCTTGTCGGTGATGTTGCGGCCATGCAGCCCGATGGAGACGCCGCCGCTCTGCGAGGTCCAGACCAGGCTGGCGTTCCAGAGAATATAGCCCGGCTGGTCGAGGAACGGGTTTGGTGTTTCGAACTGGCTGGTGCTGCTACGATAGGAGACCGTGTTCGCCAGCGACAGGTCACCATCGCTCAGCAGCTTGAGCGGCGTCGCCAGCGTCAAAGTCGAACTTGCGGTCCACTTCGGCGTATTCTGGAACGTACGTTGGTCGGCAACGTCGTTACCGAATGCGTCGATGAACTCCTGATATTCGGCATCGATGTAGCCGAGGGTCCAACTCAGGTCCGCCTTGGTGTCAGCGCCCGCGAAGTCACGCGCGAGCTTGGCGTTGCCCTCAAGCTCGACCCCGTAGAGGCGGGCACGGCCGGCGTTGGAGGTGATGCCGACGAAGCTGTCGTTCACGCCGTCGCCGTTGCTGTCGAAACCGACGGAGCCAGGAATCTGAACATCGCTGTAGTTCGAGCGGAAGCCAGCCAGCGCTAGCGTCAGCGCCGATCAAACAGCGAGGCTTTCCAGCCGATTTCGTAGGTCGTCACCTGCTCCGGGTCGAACGACAGGAATTCGAAAATTTCGTCCGCCGAGCGCACGCCATCGCGGTTGAAGTCCGGCGTCGCAGTGGTCTGGCCGCGCGGGTCGAAGCCGCCGCCCTTGAAGCCCTGTGAGAACGAGAAGTAGATGTTGTGATCGTTGTTGGGCTTCCAGGCGAGCGAGGCGCGCGGCGTGAAGTCCTTGAAGGTGCGCGATCCGTCGAAATCGGAGGTCACAGCGATCTGCGTGCCGGTCCCGCCCAGATCCGGGCTCGCCCCGCCAATGAAGGTGCGTCGCAGGATGCGCGAGTCCCGGCGGTCGTTGGTGAAGCGGCCGCCGACCGAGAGCGAGAACTGCTCCAGGAAATCATAGGTCGCATCAAAGAAGATCGACCAGGTCTTGGTGTCGACATCGCCAAGCGTATTGGCGTTGAGGCCCGGAAGTCCAAGCAGAGCCCCGTGTTCGCCAGGATCACATCGAAGACGTTGAAGGCGTTGGCGTCGAGGTAATAGAAACCGACCAACCCCGAAAGGCTGTCGCTTTCATAAAGAAGCTGGAATTCCTCCGAAGTCTGGCGGTTGCGGTAGATCGTAGGAACGTCGACGTCGGCGGACGGCAGGCTGTCGAAGTCGATCGGCGTGGTCGTATTGTCCTGGCGATAGGCGAGAATGTTGCGCAGCTTGATCGCGTCGGTCGCCTGATATTCGACCAGGAACGATGCGCCCTTGGCGTTGACGTGCTGCTCGGGACTGTTGAGTCCGGCCCGGGTGTCATAGGCGCTCGGCAGAACCGGCGCGCCGGTGAGCTGGCCAGGGATCAGGCGGGCGCCGTTGCGCGGGTTGGAACTGTCGTCGACAATATCGCCGGTCAGGCGGATGAACAGGCCGTCGATCGGGTCGGCTTCCAGCGAGATGCGCCCGGCGATCACATCCTTGTCGTAATTCTCGATCCCGAGGTTGATGTTCTCGCCATAGCCCTTGCGGTTAAGGGTCGCCACGGCGCCGCCGATGCGCAGCCAACTGGTGAGCGGCGCGCTGGCGTTGCCGACGACATCGATCTGACCGTAGGTGCCGATGTTGGTGCGGATGCCAGCCTCGAACTCGTTGGAGAGGCGCTTGGTGACATATTTGACCGCGCCGCCTATGGTGTTGCGGCCATAGAGCGTGCCCTGCGGACCGCGTAGAACCTCGATGCGTTCAAGCTCGTACACGTCGAGCACCGAGGCCTGCGGCCGGTTCAGATACACATCGTCGATATAGATGCCCACCCCGGCTTCGAAGCCGGCAACCGGGTCCTGCTGGCCGACGCCGCGGATGAAAGCAGTGATCGTGCTGTTGGTGCCGCGGGAGACTTCCAGCGTCAGGTTCGGCGTGGTCTCGGAGATGCTGGTGATGTCGCGGATGCCGGCGTTCAGCAGCGCATCGCCCGAGTAGGCGGTCACGGCGATCGGCACGTCCAGCAACTGCTCGTCACGCCGGCGCGCGGAAACGATGATGGTGTCCAGCTCAGTATCGCTGCTCGCAGATGCCTGATCCGGTGCAGTCTGCGCCTGTGCGACAGGGCCGGAAAGCGCCAGCATGGCGACGCCGGACAGCAGGCAGGCGAGTTTATGGGTGTTTGTCATGTCGTTCTCCCCAAGGGCTATTTTTGTGCGGTGGTCGCGAGGAACGCGCGCACGTCAGGCAGTGTGCGTTCCGGCGCTTCTTCTTGCGGCGCGTGGCCGACATTCTCGTAGACTTGCAACTGCGAACCCTTGATGGCGGCCGCCATGCGGTGCGCCTGCTCGACCGGGATCACAGCATCCTTGTCACCCCACAGGATGAGGGTCGGAACAGCGATCTTTTCAAGGTCCGCTTCCGGGTCCGGCAGCGTGAATTTCTCCAGATGCCCGATCAGCGCATCACCGTTACCCGGCTGGGTCATCATCTTCCGGATCGTGTCGAAACGATCAGGCGTCAGGCGGCTGATGTCAGAATAGACCCGCGCAAGCGATGCACGCAGACCAGCCTCCGGCACGCTCGTCAGGTAAGCGCGCATGAAGTCCGGCACCGGCACCGGCTTATCGGTGACGCCGTTGATCGAATAGGCGGCCGCGTCGACCAGGATCAGCCGCTCGACCGCTTCCGGATGGGCGACCGCATAGCGCCACGCCAAAAGCCCGCCGAAACTGTTTCCGATCAGCGTTGCGTGCTTGATACCAAGCTGTTGCATCAACAGGTGGTGGAACGCCACGCGTTCGTCCGGCGAATAGCGCTGCTGCGGATCCGGGCCGCTTAGCCCATGACCGAGCAGATCGTAGCGGACGATGCGGTAATCCTGGCGCAGGTCGGCCGCCCAGGCGTCCCAGCTTTCCAGACTGAAGGTGAAGCCATGCACCATCACCAGCAGCGGAGCATCCGCCGGACCCTCCGTCCGCACACGCACACGGGCACCGGCGACATCCAGGAACTGCTCGCTGAACGCAGCGCTTTGGGCCGCTACGGCAAGTTCCTCTGCGGCAAAAGCGCGGTCGGTTGCCATCTGTGAAATGCAGGCGCCAATCAAAACCGCCAGCAGGGCGTTTTTCACGCGTTACTCCCCAACGATAGCAGTTGCTTCCAATGCTTATTTTTCAGCTATTTTAACACGCCCCGGGCGGCGTCGATGACGCGAGCGCGCAAGTCAGTCAGGACAATTTCGCTCAAAAATTTGATGGAACGGGGCTGAGCGTCTCGCGATACTGGTGCGGTGTGATCTCGTTCCAGGCATGGAAGGCCCGCGCGAAGCTGCGTGCATCCGAAAACCCAGGGCGTCCGCGGTGTCGGCAAGGCTCATGCCCTCGGCCAGCATACGGCGCGCGGCCATATTGAGATGCTCGGCGCGCAGGTCGCGATAGCTGGTATTCTCCTCCGTCAAGCGGCGCCTGAGCGTGGCGACGCTGCAGCCCAGAAGCTGGGCGACCTCTTCCTGGGCCGCAGCCCCTTGCCCCATGAGCGCCAGAACCTTCTGCGCGACGCTGCGCTCACCCGGTTCCGGCGGCGCCATGTGCTCCAGCGCCCGCGCGACGCCGCCGTAGACCGTGCGGGCGGACAGGATGGCGCTGTGGCCGGCATCGATGGGAATCGCTGCAGCGGACGCGGAGTAGAAAACCGCATAGGAATCCGCTGCATAGCGGATCGGTGCCCCAATAGTCCAGATGCGGCTGATGCCCCTGCGCGGGTGGGCGGCGCGTTCTGAGCGCATGGGGTGCAAGTGGGGCCTCCGCCATGGACGCAAGGATCACATGCAACAGCACCAGAAGGCATTCGAGCGTGAACATCACGAACTGCGCGTCGTGGCCGGGGGCGTAGGGGAAACCGCTATCATCGATGATATAGGCGATTTGCCCGGCCCGGCGCTGGACGAGGTTATATTTGCTTCCGTGGAGGATGTTGTAAACAGTGGCGACCGCGTTCAGTGCCTGCTCGACGGTTCGGCAGTCGTGCAGGCGTGCCTGCACCAGATCGGACGCTCCGACCAGCAACGGCCGCTGCGAAACCCGCAGCGTCTCGTCGCCAGCGCGCACGCAGACATATTCACAGAGCCGGAAATATGCAGATAGCGGTGCTTGCGCCGTACCGGGCGCTTGAAACAAGTCCGCCGGCAAGCCGCAGGAGTCAAGCGCCTGGCGGCTGTCGTGACCCATCGCGCGCAACATCGCCGCAAAAGGCGTGAGATGTGCCACGTAAACCTGGGGGCGATGCGTGTGCTATCCAGCATGATACCCATGGTAATATCGCGGCTTGGGATTCACCATGCAATCGACGCGAAAATCCACGTCCTGCGATTGTTGTTTTATAGTGTTGCGCATTGAGCGCACGCGGCGCAGCATCCTTGGTGGATTTGATCTGAATCAATCCGCGTTTCTTCGTTACCTCTATCCGTTCCCGATGTGACACCATAAGCGAGAGTCGCCCATGCCGTTCGCGCAGTCGAAGATACACATCGATCCATTGTCAATCAGCCTGGCAGCGGGGCTTGGCGTGCTGTTGAGCGTTGCCGCCTGCGCGCTTGCCTGCGGCTATGCGCCTGACGCCCTGATGGTCAGCCTGTGCACCGCCCATGGGCGCGCGATACTGCTGATCGATCCGCAAACCGGGGCGGCGCTGAACGGCATCGAAGCGCTGGCGGCGCAGATTTGCCCGCACTGCGCGCTGGTTGGCGCAAGCGGCGGCGCGGCAATGGCCTGGCTCGCGGCACGCACGCGCTTGACCCACATCAAGGCGTACGCCGCTCTTTGAGACCACAGACAACGCAATACCATAAACCGGGGCCCCATGCAGACCTTGCCTACCCTCACCCATCCCAAGCCCGGCGCTTTCCCCGCGTCGTCCACGCTGGCCACAGTGGTCGCCGGGGTGGCAGGGCTGTTCGCGCTCTGGATCGCCGGCAACGCAAGTGCCGCCGTCATGCAGTTCCACATGCTGCTGATCGCGCTGTTCTGCTATGCGGCGACCTTCTATATCCCAGCTAAAGGCATCACCGTCCCGCAGGTGAACGCTGACGGCACGCCGAACTACAATGAAGCGATCGTGCGCGCCGGGGTGTGGGCCTCGACATTCTGGGGCGTGGTCGGGTTCCTGGTCGGCCTGGTCATCGCGATCCAGCTCGCCTTTCCGACCTTCAGCCTGGACATCCCGGCCACCACCTTCGGCCGCCTTCGACCGCTGCACACCAGCGCCGTGATCTTTGCCTTTGGTGGCAATGTGCTGCTGATGACGTCGTTCTACGTCGTTCAGCGAACCTGCCAGGCGCGGCTGGCCGGGCGTCTGGCGCCTTGGTTCGTGTTCTGGGGCTATCAACTGTTCATCGTGCTGGCGGCGACCGGCTACGTCATGGGGTCACCCAGTCCAAGGAATATGCCGAGCCGGAATGGTATGTCGATCTGTGGCTGACGATCGTCTGGGTCGTCTATCTGCTGGTGTTCCTCGGCACGATCCTGAAGCGCAAGGAACCGCACATCTACGTCGCCAACTGGTTCTACCTGGCGTTCATCGTGACCATCGCCATGCTGCACCTGGTCAACAACGCCGCGATCCCGCTGTCGCTCTACAGTCCGCACTCGGTCATCCTGTGGTCCGGGGTGCAGGACGCCATGATCCAGTGGTGGTACGGCCATAATGCGGTCGGTTTCTTCCTGACCGCCGGCTTCCTCGCCATCATGTATTATTTCGTGCCCAAGCGCGCGGAGCGGCCGGTTTACTCCTACCGCCTGTCGATCATCCACTTCTGGGCGCTGATTTTCCTCTATATCTGGGCAGGGCCGCACCACCTGCACTTCACCGCGTTGCCGGATTGGGCGCAGACGCTGGGTATGACCTTCTCTATAATGCTCTGGATGCCGTCCTGGGGCGGGATGATCAACGGCCTGATGACCCTGTCCGGTGCCTGGGACAAGCTGCGCACCGACCCGGTCATCCGCTTCCTGTTCACGTCGGTCGCCTTCTACGGCATGTCGACCTTCGAAGGGCCGCTGATGTCGGTCAAGGAGGTCAACTCGCTCAGCCACTATACGGACTGGACCATCGGCCACGTGCACTCGGGTGCGCTCGGCTGGGTCGGTTTCGTGTCGTTCGGCGCACTCTACTGCCTGGTGCCGTGGCTGTACCGCCGCAAGGAACTGTACAGCATGCGCCTGGTCGAGTGGCACTTCTGGATCGCTTCCATCGGTATCGTTCTTTACATGGTCTCCATGTGGTTTGCCGGCATCACGCAGGGATTGCTGTGGCGCGCCTACGACAACCTCGGCTTCCTGGAGTATTCCTTCATCGAGACCGTGGCGCAGCTTCACCCCTACTATCTGGTGCGTGCGCTCGGCGGCCTGCTGTTCGTCGTTGGCTCGCTCATCATGGCCTACAACCTGTGGATGACGGCGCGGCTCGGCGTTGCGGAACAGCGCGATCGCCGGATGCAGCCGCCGGCCAGCCTGCAGCCCGCTGAATAAGGATCAACCCCATGAAGTTCTCACACGCCATTTTTGAAAAGCACTCGTTCATCCTGCTGGTGGGTATCCTGATCGTGGTGGCGATCGGCGGGATCGTCGAGATCGTGCCGCTGTTCCTGATCAACACCACGATCGAGAAGGTCGAGGGCATGCGCCCCTACACGCCGCTCGAGCTGGTCGGCCGGCAGATCTACGTCCGCGAGGGCTGCTACAACTGCCACAGCCAGATGATCCGTGCTTTGCGCTCGGAGGTCGATCGCTACGGCCACTACAGTCTGGCGGCCGAGAGCATGTACGATCACCCATTCCAATGGGGTTCAAAGCGCACCGGCCCGGACCTCGCGCGGGTCGGCGGCAAGTACTCGGACGAATGGCAGCGCCTGCATATGGAAGACCCGCGGCAGGTCGTGCCGGAGTCGATCATGCCCAACTACGCCTACCTGAACGAGCGCACGCTCGACACGGAAGACCTGGTTAACCTGCTGAATGCGAACCGGCTGGCCGGCGTGCCCTACAGCAAGGAGATGATCGCCGAGGCCAAGGCCGATCTGGCGCTTCAGGCCGATCCCGACGGCGACGCCACGGCGCTCGCCAAGCGCTATCCCAAGGTGAATGTGCGCGACTTCGACGGCGACCCCACCCGTGTGACCGAGATGGACGCCCTGATCGCCTATCTGCAGATGCTCGGCACGCTGGTCGACGTCAACGCAGCCGGCCTCGAAGCCAAAGTCCAGCAGTAAGGAGGCGCACATGACCTACGAGAGTCTTCGCACCTTCGGTGCCACGGCAGGCCTGCTGATCCTGGTCGCGGGCTTCATCGTCGCGGTAATTTACGCGCTCTGGCCCGGAAACCGCCGCAAGTTCGAGCGTGCTGCCCACCTTCCCATGCTGTCTGACAAGGAATAGCCGCCATGGCCGAACACGAGAAAGAAATCGACACCGTTACTGGCCGCGCGACCACCGGACACGAATGGGATGGCCTGAAAGAGCTCAATACGCCGCTGCCGAAGTGGTGGCTCTATACCTTCTATGTGTCGATCATAGGCTCGATCGTCTATTATTTCTTCTTCCCCGCCTGGCCGATTCCCACGCCGGACGGCTGGCGCGCAACAGCGGGTTCGCTTGGCTACTCGCAACGCGCAACCGTGACCCAGGAGCTGAAGGACGAAGCCGCAAAGCGCGCGGACGCTATCAATGCGATCGCCAGTCAGAGTTTCGAGCAGATCGAGAAAAACCCGAACCTGCTGGAAGTCGCGCAGGCCGGCGGCCGCATCGCCTTCAAGGAAAATTGCGCACCCTGCCACGGCACCGGCGCACAGGGCGGCAAGGGCTTCCCGAACCTCAACGATGACGACTGGCTCTGGGGCGGCAAGGTGGAGGATATTCATACCACCCTGCTGCACGGCATCCGCTGGGATCAGGATGCGGACACGCGCGTCAGCGCCATGCCGGCATTCGGAAAGACGGCGTGCTGAGCACGGCACAGATCGAGGATGTGACGGACTATGTGCTGTCGCTGTCGAGACAGAAACACAACATGGCAGGCGCACAGCGCGGCGCGGCAATTTTCGCCGAGCAATGCGTCGCCTGCCATGGCGAGACCGGTAAGGGAACCGCGAGTTCGGCGCCCGAACCTTACCGACGCCATCTGGCTGTACGGCAAACAGCGCGCCGATATCGTCTACACCATCGCCAACGCGCGCAATGGCCGCATGCCGGCGTGGAAGACACGCCTCGATCCGGTAACGATCAAGCAACTCGCCATCTATATCCATACGCTGGGTGGCGGGGAACCGACGAACGCCCAGGCCGCCGAGGCGGCGGGAATTCCGGAGACCCAAGGAAAGCTGTGAGCATGAACGCGCCGGTCAACACGGACGATACCCGGCTCTACGAAGAGCACCGCAAGGTCTATCCCAAAGCGGTCAAGGGTACGTATCGTAAATTGAAGTGGGTGATCATGAGCGTCCTGCTCGCGATCTACTACATCACGCCCTGGATTCGCTTCGATCGCGGCCCGAATGCGCCGGACCAGGCGATCCTGCTCGACCTTGGCACCCGGCGCTTCTACTTCTTCTTCGCCGAAATCTGGGCGCAGGAGGTGTATTACTTCGCCGGCGCGATGGTGGTGGCGGCCCTTGGGCTGTTTCTCGTCACATCCATGGTGGGGCGCGCCTGGTGCGGCTACGCTTGCCCGCAGACAGTCTGGACCGACCTGTTCGTGCACGTGGAGCGCTGGATCGAGGGTGATCGCTCGGCACGCATCCGGCTCGACAAGGGCGGCTGGTCGCTGGACAAGCTGCGCAAGAAAATCGCCAAGCATGGCATTTGGCTGCTAATCTCGGTCGCAACCGGCGGGGCGTGGATTTTTACTTCACCGATGCGCCGACGCTGCTGGGTCAGCTGCTGCACGGGACCGCCCCACTCGGCGCCATATTCTTCATCGGCCTGTTCACCGGGACCACGTATCTGCTCGGCGGGCTCGCGCGCGAGCAAGTGTGCATCTACATGTGCCCGTGGCCGCGTATCCAGGGGCGCTGCTCGACAGCGAGTCCCTGCTGGTCTCCTACAAGCCGGAGCGGGGCGAGCCGCGCGGCCCGATCCGCAAGCATGCAGCGCCGGACGCTGCACCGCAGGGCGATTGCATCGACTGCAAGGCCTGCGTCCAAGTCTGCCCAACCGGCACGGATATCCGCGAAGGGCCGCAACTCTCCTGCATCCAGTGCGCGTTATGCATCGACGCCTGCGACGAGATCATGGATAAGGTGGGTCGCCCGCGCGGGCTCATCAACTACGACAGCTTCAAGAATACGGAGCGCCGCGCGCAGGGCCTGCCGCAGAAACTGGCGTTCGTGCGCACGCGCACCATCGTTTACATGACCCTGATCGGCTTTGTCAGCTCGGTGCTGATGTGGGCGTTCCTCAACAGGACGACCGCCGATCTGGCGCTGCAACCGGAGCGCAACCCGCTGTACGTGCTGCTGTCCGACGGCGGTATTCGCAACACCTATACCGTGCATGTGCTCAACAAACAGACATCCCCGCGCACCTTCGCGATCAGCCTGCAGGGCTTGCCTGGCGCGCAGATGCGCTGGAACGACGGCCGCGACGGACTGAAGGTCGAAGTTCCGGCGGATCTGGAGGAAACCGGCCGTCTGTTCGTCACCCTGCCCGCCGAGGCGGCGCAATCGGCGTTCAAGGATGGTGCGGCGACTGGTCGTCTTGTGCTGACTGATGAATTCGGTGCAAGCGTTACAGCAGAACTGCTGATGCGGGGACCCAAAGGATGACCGCTGCCAAACCCCTGACCGGCCGCGCCGTGCTATTGATGGTGCTGGCGTTTTCGCGGTCATCATTGGCGTCAATGTCTTGATGACTACGCTGGCGATCGAGACCTTCGACGGGCTGGATCAGCAGGACGCGTATCGAAAAGGACGCGATTACAATCAGGTGCTCGCCGAACAGCGCGCCGAGGCGGCCCTTGGGTGGTCGACGCAAATCACCTCACGGATCGCCGACCCTGCGCGCAGGACGGTCGAGCTGACTCTGAGCGTCGCCGGCGCGCGCGGCGGCGCCGTGCTCGGCCTTGTGATCGAAGGCACGCTCAAGCGCCCGACCAACGCCGCGCTTGATACGCCAATCGCATTTACGCCGCTCGGCGCGGGGCGCTACCTGGCACAGGTGACATTGCCGGCCTGGGGCGCTGGAGCCTGGCGGTCAGCGCGCGCGAAGGCAGTGCGCATGCCCGCATCGCCCAGGACTTGCTGATCACGCCATGACCACCCTTGAGCTTGTGGTGCCCGGCATGCATTGCGCGGGCTGCCTGAGCAAGGTCGAGCGGGCCTTGCGCACGGCGCG
The DNA here is from genome assembly GCF_005144965.1 of Hankyongella ginsenosidimutans. Lineage (GTDB taxonomy): Bacteria > Pseudomonadota > Alphaproteobacteria > Sphingomonadales > Sphingomonadaceae > Hankyongella > Hankyongella ginsenosidimutans. Next base: position 2,530,128 of record NZ_CP039704.1, on the reverse strand, counting down.
GGCGTGCTGGCGGCCCGCGCCAACTTGTCGACGCGCCGGGTCCGTATCGACAGCGAGGCGGAGCTTAGCGAAGAATCCTGCCTGTCGGCGCTGGCGGCGGTCGGCTTCGATGCCCGACCGTACCGGAACGCCCAGACCGGCGATCTGACCGCGCAGGAGGGCAAACGGCTGGTGCAGGCGCTTGGCGTCGCCGGCTTCGCCATGATGAACGTCATGCTGTTCTCGATCGCCATCTGGTCCGGCTCGGACATGGATGCCGCGACCCGCGCCCTGTTTCACTGGCTGTCGGCCCTGGTCGCCATACCCGCCATCGCCTATGCCGGCCAGCCGTTCTTCCGGTCCGCCTGGCGGGCTCTGCGCCGCCGCAGTACGAATATGGATGTGCCGATCTCGGTCGGCGTGCTGCTGACCACCGGTGCCAGCCTGTTCCAGACCGTGCGCGGCGGGCATTACGCCTATTTCGACGCCGCCGTCATGCTGCTGTTTTTCCTGCTGGTCGGGCGTGTGTTCGATCACCGGCTGCGCGCCCGCGCCTTCTCGGCGGCACAGGCGCTGCTGAAAGCGCAGGCGCTGAAAGCGCAGGTCATCCGGGCGGACGGCGGCCGGGAATGGCTGGCGATCGATGCGGTGACGCCCGGCATGGCGCTGGCGCTGGCGGCCGGTGAGAGCCTGGGTGTCGATGCACGGGTGCTCTCCGGCGTCAGTGACGTCGATACCGCGCTGGTGACCGGCGAGAGCGCGCCGCAAGCCGTAGCACCTGGGGACGAATTGTCATCAGGCGTCGTCAATCTGAGTGCCCCTGGTCGTCGAGGCGCTGCGCCCGGCATCCCGGAGCCTGCTTGCCGAACTGGTACGCCTGATGGAACAGGCGGAGCAGGGCCGCGCCGGACTGGTTCGCCTCGCGGACCGGGTCGCGCGGCTCTATACGCCGGTGGTCCATCTCGGCGCCGCGCTCACCTTCGCCGGCTGGATACTGGCCGGGCAGCCTTGGCATCCCGCGCTCATGGCGGCAGTCGCGGTGCTCATCATCACCTGCCCCTGTGCGCTCGGGCTTGCGGTTCCTGCCGCCCAGGTGGCGGCCGTCGGGCGGCTGATGCGGCGCGGCGTCATCGTCAAGTCCGGCGATGCACTGGAGCGCCTCGCCGCCGTCGATACCGTGGTGTTCGACAAAACCGGCACCCTGACGACCGGCGCGCTGACGCTGGTGAGCCAGCCCTGCCCCGAGGTTCATGCCCTGGCCGCAGCCCTGGCCGTGCACAGCCGGCACCCTTTGTCGCGGGCGCTGGCGGGCAGCGCGCCCGAGCATCTGCCGGCGGCAACGGCTATCCTTGAGGTGCCGGGGTGCGGCGTCGAGGGCGATATCGGCGGCCGGCGCTACCGGCTCGGCCGGCCGGACTGGGTCGGCGCGCCCATGCCGGACCACCCAGGCCCGGCGCTGGCGTTCGGTGGCGACGACCAGCCTCCGCGCCTTTTCCTGTTCCAGGACCGCCCGCGGCCCGATGCGCGTGAGGCCATCCGCGTGCTGCAATCCCGTGGCTACGCGGTCGCGCTGCTGTCCGGCGACCGCCCGGAAGCCGTGGTGGCAGCGGCGGCTGAAGCCGGGATCGAGCAAGTTCACGCGGGCGCTACGCCACTCGACAAGCAGGCGCACCTCGCGCAGCTCGAGCGGGATGGGCATCGGGTCCTGATGGTCGGGGATGGCCTGAACGACGCCGCAGCGCTGCGCACGGCGCATGTCGCCATGTCACCGGGCTCCGCCACCGATCTCGCGCAGACCGCCGCCGACATCGTGTTTCAGGACGGTGCGCTGATGTCGGTCGTCGAGGCGCTGGAGACCGCCGGACGCACGGCCGGATCGTGCGCCAGAACTTTGCCCTGGCGATCGGCTACAATGTGCTGGCCGTGCCGCTTGCGGTCGCCGGGCTGGTAACGCCGCTTATCGCGGCACTGGCCATGTCGCTGTCGTCGATCCTGGTTACCGCCAACGCCTTGCGGCTGGGGCTGCGCCGGTGACGGGGCTGCTGATCCTCATCCCGGTGTCGCTGCTGATGGGGGCGGTGCTCTGGCAATCTTTTTGGGCCTTGCGCAGCGGCCAGTTCGACGATCCCGAAGGCGCCAGCCAGCGCATTCTCCTCGACGATGATGTGACGGGCGCGCCCTAGAGCGGCTTTCGATCTGACGCAATCAGATCGCCGCTCTATGTTTTTGTTTTGCCGCGATTTCTTAACCAGCAGATGAGTTCATCTGCTTGGAAATCGCTCTAATCGTTGGGTGCGGCCTTTCGCTCGCGGTTCTTGCGCGCCAGGATGTTCAGGAACTCGACGAAGCACGAGAACGCCATCGCCGCATAGACGAAGCCCTTCTCCACATGCACCTGGAAGCCTTCCGCGATCAGGGTCATGCCGATCATCAGCAGGAAGCTCAGCGCCAGCATCACCACTGTCGGATTTTTCGCGACGAAGTCGGCAAGCGGCCCTGACGCCAGCAGCATCACCGAGACCGCGACCAGCACCGCAATCACCATGATCGGCACATGGTGGGTCAGGCCGACAGCGGTGATAATGCTGTCGAGCGAAAACACCAGGTCGATGGCGATGATCTGGCCGATGATCGCCGCGAAGCTGCGCCCGGCCTGGCTGGTGTCGAAAACATCGTGCGACGGCACGGGGTCGACGTTGTGATGGATTTCCTTCGTCGCTTTCCAGACCAGGAACAGGCCGCCGGCGATGAGGATGAGATCACGCCAGGAAAAACCCTGCCCGAACAGCGTGATGACCGGCTCGGTCAGGAGCGCGATGAAGGCGACCAGGCTCAGCAGTGCCAGCCGCAGGATCAACGCCAGTCCGATCCCGATGCGGGCGCGCGCGGCCGGATATCCTCCGGCAGCTTGTTGGTCAGAATGGAAATGAAGATGAGGTTGTCGATCCCGAGCACCACCTCGAGGGCGATCAATGTCGCCAGCGCAACCCATGCGCCCGGATCGGAAAACAGCGTAATCAGCCCGTCCATTCAGCCCCTATTGTTACCGGGGAACTAGGACAGTGACAACCGAACTGCAAGACAAGGATGCCGACGGGTCGCGGTCATTCCATAATGGCGACTCTGCGCCCCGTCGGCTCCCGGGGCTCAGAAGCGGTAGCCGACACCCACGCCCACGATCAGTGGGTCGAGGTCGACATTGACGCTGTTGCGGGTTGCACCCTGGTGCAGGGTTACACGTGTGTCGAGGCTGACGTACTTCAGATCGACGTTCACAAACCAGTGTTTGTCGATCGCGTAGTCGATGCCGCCCTGAACCGCCCAGCCCAGCGAGGAATCGGCGCTGACATCGACCGGGCCGATGGCGTCGACCAGCGTCTGGGTCGCATCCACGCCATAGAAGACACTGTAGTTCACGCCGGCCCCGAGATAAGGGCGGAACTTGCCATCTGGATTGAAATGATACTGCACCGTCAGCGTCGGCGGCAGCACGCGGGCGTCAATGATTTTGCCGATCCCGCTCGCGCCGCGTCCGGTAACATCATGGTTCGACGTCGCCAGAATGAGTTCGGCACCGATATGCTTGGTGAAAAGTAGGTGAAATCCACTTCGCCAGTATAAGCATTGTCAACGCCCACCGATGCAGTTGGTAGTGCGGGATTGATGCCGCCGGCGCTTTCCGTCGGCAATACGCCAATAGCACGCAGGCGAATCTGGAAGTCACCAGCTTCTGCATGTGCTGCGCCCGCCAAGGCTAAAGTTGCCAGTGCCGTGAATGCAGCAAAATACTGTTTCATTTTTGTCCCCTTCGACAACGAATTGTAGGGGCTGCATAACGCGCCAAGCCGGGGAGATTTTGATCTAAAGCAAATGCAAAAATATTTATAGTTGATTATAGGTTACATTTAATAAGTATTTTCATCCTTTTGACCTGGATCAAAACCACCGCGCGTAAAACAGTCCAGATTGAGGTATGCGAGACTCCTGGCTGCCTTTCCTGACCAGAACGCTGCCGCGGTATACAAGTTATCCTACGGCTGCCGATTTTCATGACGGTGTCGGCAATGCCGACCGCGAGCAGGCGCTGCATCTCGTCAGCCTCTACGAACCCCTGTCGCTGTACATTCATGTGCCGTTCTGTGCGCAACTGTGCTGGTATTGCGGTTGCAGCATGACGGTCGGCAACAATGCCGAACGCGTTCAAAGGTATGTCGAGGCATTACGGGCGGAAATCGCCCACATCGGCCGGGAGCTTGCGGGGCATGGCCGGGTGGTCACGGTGCATTTCGGCGGCGGGACGCCGAATTTCCTGGCCATCGCGCAACTGGATTCGATCCTGGAGGCCATTGAGCAACACATTGGCCTTACGGACGGCGTGAGCATCGCCATCGAGCTGGATCCGCGGCTTGCCGACGTGGCGCAGGCCCGTGCGCTTGCAGCGCTCGGTGTGACGCGCGTCAGTCTCGGCGTGCAGGATACGGACGCCACGGTTCAGCGGCAAATCAACCGCATCCAGCCGCTCAATCATATCGCCAGAGTGACCGGCCCTGCGCACTGCGGGGATCGTCGATATCGGCTTCGATCTCATTTACGGGCTCCCGGAGCAGACTCTCGGCACGGTCTCCCGGACTGTCGAGAATGTCATCGCGCTGGACCCGGATCGGCTGGCGGTCTTCGGTTACGCCCACGTCCCGCATATGCGGCCGCATCAGCGCATGATCGACACAGCGAAGCTCGCAGATGGCGGCATGCGCCTGGCGCTAGCAGAGCAGATGTCGGACCTATTGTTGGGCCGGCTATATCGAGATTGGCTTTGACCATTTCGCCCGCCCTCAATCGCGCATTGCCGTTGCCGCCCAGAAAGGTAAATTAAACAGGAATTTTCAAGGATTTACTGAAGACCCGCTTCGAGCCTGATCGGGATCGGGGCGTCCGCGATCAGCCAGTTCGAGGATGCTTATACACAGAACGAGAAACATATCGGCCGCTACAGGGAGGGTGTGCTGACCAGGGGCAAGCGTTTCTCGCGGCGTCCTGCTGTCACGCGAAGATCGTCTGCGCCGCAGTATTATTCACGATCTGCTGTGCCGGTTTTCCTGCGATATCAGCGCCCGCTGCGAGGAATATGGCGTGCCGATTGATCGGCTGGCCCGCTCCTTCGCCGCGCTCGCGCCCCTGTTCGATGCGGAAATCATTCAGGACCGCAGCCGCCATGTGGCCATTCGCCCCGAAGCGCGCAAATTGTCGCGCCTTGTCGCCCACGCATTCGACGCGCGCAGTACGACGGGCGTCGGACAATTCAGCGCAGCCGTGTAAACGCAAAGGCGTATTGCCTGCACGCGAGCGAACGCTTATCCTCAAATGCGCGACTGGGCGTGGAGCTGTCTTTGTCAATCTTACGCGATTCCCCGCTGTGCGGACATGGCAAGTTGCACGACCCGGTCTGTGACGCCTGCCTGGTGCGCGATGAGTCGATTTGTGCCGACCTGAACAGCGACGAGCTGGAGTCGCTGAAAACCGCCTCACGCATGTCGTGCTGGCGCGTGAGCAGTCGCTCATCGTTGAAGGCGAGCCGAACGACAGCCTCTACATCATCACCGAGGGCTGCCTGCGCCTGACCAAGCTGCTGGCGGACGGCCGCCGACAAATCACCGGCTTTCTGTTTCCCGGCGATTTCGTCGGCCTGATGCCCACCAAGCACCTGCCCTTTTCCGCCGAAGCCTTGAGCGCCAGCCGCGCTTGCCGGTTTTCCCACAGCGGGCTGGCGCAACTCAGCGAGGAGCATCCGGGCATCAAGGATCGCCTGATTCAGAGCGCCGATACCGAGCTGGTGAAGGCGCAGGACCATATGATGCTGCTTGGGCAGAAGACGGCGATGGAGCGGGTCGCGAGCTTTTTCACCATGCTCAGCCGCAGGACGCCGTTAGGGGCAGTCATTTCGCCGTACCGATGTCGCGTCAGGACATCGCGGATTATCTGGCCATTCGCCTGGAGACGCTCAGCAGGACGGTGAAACAGTTGAAAGACGACGGCCTGGTGGATGAACTCAGCCGCACTGAGTTCAGCATCGTGGATCGCAGCCGCCTGAAGTCAATCGGGATGAATTAGAGCGATTTCCAGTCAGATGGCATCATCTGACGATTAAGAAATCGCTCTAGCAGGTTGCTGAAAAGTGATTTCCCGCACTGCATACTCACAGTCGTCACCCCAGCGGAGGCCGGGGTCCATGGCTAACGCCTTATATTCGTTGCATATATATGCTCCCATGGATTCCGGCCTTCGCCGGAATGACGAGATGAGTCTGTATTTTTCCACTTTTCAGCAGCCTGCTAGGCCGCGCGCCAGGCCACCAGCACCAGATCGACGCAGTGCGCGACGTGGCGATCAATGTCCGCCGGAGCAACTTGCTGGATCCCGAGTAGGACGCTCATGTGCGGCCGGGTTTTCACCAGGGACAGCAGGTCCCACGCAGCCATTTCGATGTCCGCGATCCGCAGCTCGCCCCGGTCCACATAATGGGTCAGGAAGGCGATTACCTTCGCCTTGGTGTACAGAATGGCGTTCTGGAAAAACAGCTTGGCAAGGCCCGGGTTTCTCTCGGCCTCAACGCAGAGAACGCGGTGAATTGCGATGCATTCCGGCGCGATAATGAGGTTCAGGAACGCGCGTGCGACATTGACCAGGCCATCGCGCAGCGGCAGGGCGCGCGCCTGATCCAAAGTTTCAGGATCCATCAATTCATCGCACTTGGTCTTCAGCGCAGCGCCAAACAGCTCCTCCTTCGAACCGAAGTGGCGATAGAGGGTGAGCTTCGAGACCCCGGCGAGTGCAGCGATCTGGTCCATCGTCGCACCGGCGAACCCGTCCGTGATGAAGGCGCAGCCCGCGGCATCGATGATCGCCGCCCGCTTTCCAGGATCGACGGGGCCCGCGCTTGGCGGGAGGGCGCGCCGCTACTTCGACGTCGGCCATATTTATAAAACTTCCTAGTTTACAAATGCGTCGCGTGGAGTTATTGAACTCACCAGTTTCATTTTATCCGTCTTCACGGCAAGCGGCAAGCTGTTCGAGGGGTAGGCGATGCTAAAGGTCGCCATTCGTATGCTCACCGGCGATCGGGCGAAATATTTCGGCCTGATCTTCGGTATCGCCTTTGCGACGTTGATGATGTCGCAGCAGGTTTCGATTTTCATCAACATCATGAAGCGCACCGCCAATCAGGTGCTCGACGTGCGCGAGACCGACATCTGGGTGATGGACCCGCGGGTCAGTTACGTGGACGAGGTCGAACCCCTGCGCGATACCGAACTCTATCGTGTGCGCGGCGTTCCGGGCGTGCGCTGGGCGGCACCGCTCTACAAAGGCCTGGTGATTCTGCGCACGCCGACCGGGCTGCTGAACCAGATCAACCTGGTTGGCGTCGACGACAGTTCGCTGGTCGGCGCACCGAAAACATGGTTGAAAGGCTCGGTCGAGAGCCTGCGGCAGCCGGATGCCATCGTCTTCGATGTTCAGGGTGCCAACTTCATCTGGCCCGGGCAGGATGTGCCGGTCGGCCGCAGCGCCGAGATCAACGATCACCGCGTCGTCATAACCGGTGTTGCCGATGTGTCCCCGCCGTTCATCACCTTCCCAATCGCCTACATGAAGTATTCGGACGTGGTGCGCATCACCCCACCGCAGCGCAAGAAGATGTCGTTCGTGCTGGTCAAGGCGGCCCCGGCATTGCGCCGGAGGCGCTGGCGCAACGCATCGCACAGGAGACCGGCCTGCAGGCGCTGACCGCCCGCCAGTTCATGTGGCGCAGTATAAACTATTATCTGCAACGCACGGGAATCCCAGTGAATTTCTCGATTACAGTCATGCTGGGATTTATCGTCGGCGCTGCGATCACGGCGCAGACCTTCTATCTGTTCGTGGTCGAGAATATCCGCCAGTTCGGCGCGCTCAAGGCGATCGGCACCACCAACACGCAGATCCTGCGCATGGTGCTGGTGCAGGCCGGAATTGTCGGCGCCATCGGCTATGGCCTGGGATTGGTGGCTGCGCGGCCTTTTCGCCGCCACCAGCCATCTGCCGGCGCTGGAGGCGTTCGGCCTGCCCTGGCAGGTCATGGTCGGCACCGGTGTTGTCGTCGCCGTGATTCTTGCGCTTTCCTGCATCGCCAGCGTGCGCCGGGTGTTCGTGGTCGACCCTGCCATCGTGTTTAGAGGCTAGGCTATGTTCGCAGCGGAAACCGATAAAATTATTATGGAATTTCCAGCCGGCGAGCGGATGGTGCGCGTGCTGCACGGCATCGATCTGGCGCTGGAGCTGGGCGAACTGACCATGCTGGTCGGCCCTTCCGGCTGCGGCAAGACCACGCTGCTTTCGATCCTGTCCGGCATCCTGCGGCCGACATCCGGCGATATCCGGGTTCTGGGCGAGCCTGACCCGGATGCGCGACGCGGACCTGGTTCGCTTTCGTCGTCACGCCATCGGATTCATCTTCCAGCAGTATAACCTGCTGCCCAGTCTCACGGTCGCCGAAAACGCCGCCATTCCCTGGTTGCCGGCGGCGCATCACTCGAGGAGGCAGCGCGCAGGGCTGCGCCATTGCTCGAACAACTGGGCATGAAGGACCATCTGCACAAGCTTCCACGCCAGCTCTCCGGCGGGCAGCAGCAGCGGGTGGCGATCGCCCGGGCGCTGGTGCACGCACCGGCACTGGTCGTCTGCGATGAACCGACAGCAGCGCTCGATGCGGCGACCGGGCACACGGTGATGGAGTTGCTGCGTGCGGCCTCAAGCGACGCCAAGCGTGCGGTTCTCGTCGTCACCCATGACAACCGTATCTTCGACCTGGCGGACCGTCTGATCTCGATGGAGGACGGCCGCATCCTGTCCGACGACCGCGCACAATCAGGAGTGAGAACCCATGAAACCGTTGCTTAAGCGCCTGCGCGGCTGGGTCTTGCCGGCGATCGCGCTGGCCATGTTCGCCTTCGCCGCAGTTTCCGTCATCGAGCCGGCACCTAAGGCCGCCGTGCCGCCGCTGCCGCCCGCGCATGCCTCCCGCGACGGCATGGTCGGGGCGGTTGGGATTGTCGAGCCGAGCAGCGAGCTGATCGCCGTCGCGCCGGAATTGCCGGGCGTCGTGCGCGACGTGCTGGTGCAGGCCGGGGCCCATGTCACCAAGGGAGCGCCGCTGTTCCGGCAGGATGCACGGGCGCAGCGCGCCGCGCGCGAGACAGCGGCAGCCGACGTCAAAGCGGCGGAGGCACAGGTGACGGCAGCGCGTGCAGGGCTCGCCGCCGCCGAGATCACCGCCGCCGACCAGGCCACGCGGCTGAAGCTTTACGCGGCCGTTCAGGATCAGCGCGCCGTCTCGACGGACGAAACCGATCGCCAGCGGTTCGCCAGCCAGCGCGCGGCGGTCGCGGTCAAGCAGGCGCGGGCGCAGGTTCAGGTCGCTGAAGCCGATCTGGCCGCTGCGAAAGCCAGGTTGAGCCAAATCGAGACCGACCTCGATCGCCTGACGGTCACGGCACCGATCGCCGGGCGGGTCTGGCGTGTCAACGTGCGGCCGGGCGAGTTCGCCGCTGCTGGACCGCAGGCAGAACCCTTGCTGACCATCGGGTCCGACGAACGGCTGCACGTCCGCGTCGAGATTGCAGAGGAAGACATCGGCCGCGTACACACCGGGGCGAGGGCCGAAGGCAGCTTCCGCGGTGCGACAACAAACAAGCGTATCCCCTTGGGCTTTGTACGTTTCGAGCCGGAAGCACAGAACAAGCGCACCCTGGCGGGCGGTGGCGAACGGGTCGACACCCGGGTGATCGAGGCGTTGTTCTGGTTCGACCCGAAAGCCTATCCCGCCTTTGCCGGCCAGCGCATGGACGTGTTCATCGACAGTGCGCCGCTCCAGACTTCGGAGAATAAATAGCCATGCGCGCGTTCACCCTCGCCCTCCTCTCGACCGCCTTGGCGGCCTGCGCCGTCGAGGCGCCACCGTCGCCCGCCGTTCACGCCCCCGCCGGCTGGACCCAGCGCGCGCCCGATGCGCCGGCATCGACTGCCGACGGCGCATGGTGGCACGACTTTGCGGACCCTGCCTTTCAAAGGGTAGTGGAGCGCGCAGGCAACGTCAGCAGCGTCCGGATCGCCGAGGCGCGCCTCGATTCGGCGGAAGCGGCGCTGGCGCGCGCGCGCGCTGACCTGCTGCCGCTGTTCACCTACGGCGGCAGCGCTGGCTACGGCCAGCAGGGCGACCGCGCCACCCGCAACTACAATGGCCGTGCCGCGCTCAATCTGCTCTGGGATGTCGACCTCTCCGGTGCCGGTCGTGCGCGACGTCTGGCGGCGCTTTCGGACGCCAAGGCGGCAGGTGCTGACCTGGAGGCGCCAGGCTCTCCGCACGCGCCGCCGCGGCTCGGCTCTATATCGCCTGGGCGGAAGCCGAGCATCAGGCTGTGATTGCACAGGGCACCGTCGATTCGCTGTCGGCCGCCCTCGATTTGGCGAAAAGCCGCGAAAAGCCGGACTGGCCAGCGGCCTCGACCCCGCGCAGGCCGACGCCGCACTGGCGCGCGCCAAGGCGCTGGTCCCATCCTACAAGGGCGTGGCGCGCAGCTCCGCGCTGGCGCTGGAGGCGCTGCTCGGACTCAATCCCGGCGGACTGTCCGACCTCTTATCGAGCCAGATACCGATTCCGTTGGGAGCCGCAGCACCGACGCTCAGCGCGCCGCTGACCGTTGTCGCCAGCCGTCCGGACTTGAAAGCCGCTGAACTGCGCCTGGCAGCGACGGGGTACACAGTGACGGCGGCCCAGCGCGACCGCTGGCCCAAGCTGTCGCTGTCGGGGATTGTCGGTGCCCAGACCTACGCGCCCGAGAGCCTGTTCGCCGGGCCGGGCCTGGTGCGTTCGGCTGCGGCGGAATTCACAGCGCCGTTGTTCAATTTCGGCCGAACCCGCGCAGCGATAAATGCCGCTAAGGCGCAGCAGGCGATCGCGGCGGAGACCTATGCTCAGGCGGTGGTCGACGCGCTATCGGAAGTCGAGCGCGCGCTGAACGAGCTGGGCGCCGCGCAGGGCGAATCCGAAACGCTGGCCAAGGCGGTCGCTGCGGCGGCGCAGGAAACAGCACTGGCGCGTTCGCGCTACACTGCCGGCTTGTCGCCACTCCTGAACGTCCTGACTGCAGAACAGGGCCTACTCGATGCGCAAAGCCGGCTGGCCTCGGCCCAGGCACGCACTGGCAACGCGCTGATCGCCCTCAACACGGCGATGGGGCGCGGCGTGTGACGACCTCTATTCCGGGGCCTTGCTCTGGCTGTTGTAGTTGAATTGCGGCACCAGCACATGCGCCGTTCCCATCACCACTACCATGATGGCGACCGCCAGAAACAGCGATTGCAGGATGATCTTCACAGACGGTCGCTCCCCATGTTTTGAGAGTCGGTTTGGTGTGGGGTGGCAGGCGCTGGCACTTTACGGCTCTGCATTTGCCAACAGGTTGGCGATACCGCTGAAATTGTAAAGATTCCAGCACAACACCAGCCCGACCAGGATCAGCAGCCAGGCACGACGCTTGTCCTGCCCGCGCATCAGCATGTTGCCGCCCAGCGCGAACGCGGCGAAGGCGAACAGTATGCCCAGCCCAAGCGCCCATTCCAAGGTTTCACTCATGGCAGCGTTTTAGCCTGTGAAAACCGACCGCTCAATCCCCGGAAAATCGTCAGCGCCCTGCTGGTGTTTTACGCGGAATTAACCGCGACACCGCCAGAAAGAAGACGACCACAGGGATCCTTTAGGTCCCGATTAATCCGTTGCCGCCGAGTTGGAGACATACGATGCATCAAGATCAAGCTATTGGAAAAGCGCGTGAAACCATGGGCCAGATCGCCAACGAGCTAACCAGCCTGCTGACAGAGCTGTCCAAGGTTGAGAAGATTTCCAAGCAGATCGATGCCATCGCCAGCCAGACCAACCTGCTGGCGCTCAACGCCACCATCGAGGCCGCGCGCGGGCGACGCCGGCCGCGGCTTCGCGGTCGTCGCCGGCGAAGTGAAGGCGTTGGCAGGCCAGACCTCGTCCGCGACTGGCGAAATCGCCGCGACTCTGAAGGCGCTGATGGAGATGACCAACAAGCTCGACCAGCTTGGCCGCGCCGGGGTGGACGCCGTCGAACAGATCGCCCGCACGCAAACGCCCATGGCAGCCTGACGGGCTGCTGAAAACTCATATCTGTCGTCATTCCGGCGCTCGCCGGAATGACGCTGCTTTGTAGTCGGCCGGGCGTTTTTCAGATTCAATTCTGCGGGATGCCGCAAGCCTTATGCATGCAGGCGGTAAAACAGGTGCGGCAGGCCGGCGTGATCGACGTGCTTTTCGAACTGGAAGCCGCATTTGTCCGCAACATGACGGGACGCCTTGTTGGCCGGTTGCACCAGACAGACGACGTTTGGCAGGTGCAGGGACCGGAAGGCGACGTCGACGACCTTGCGCGCCGCCTCTGTGCCATAGCCATGCCCCCAATAGGCCGGCTTCAAGGCATAGGCGACGTCCGTCTCCGGTTCGCCATCGATCAGCCGCGAAATCAATCCGCAATAGCCGATGACCGCACCATCCTTCACCCGGTGCAGCACATAAAGCCCGAAACCATGCTGCTCCCAATGGGCAATGTGGCGTTCAAGCGCCCGCTGCTGGTCGGCCTCGGGCAGCGGGACACCGGTCGGCGAGATGGAGGCCGCAACCGACGGATCGTCGTTCAACTCCCACATATCCGGAAAATCGAGCGACGACATGCGGATGCCATACAGCCGTGCCGTGCTCATGACACGCGGGGCACCGTTTTCGATCTTTAGTGCTGCTTCCCTCATATCGGTGAGGCTAACGCGAATTCTCGCCCTTGGCGACAGGGAAAATTGCAAAATAGACCTTTGCGCCTGCGTTTATCGGGACGCCAGCGCCGCCTCGACGGCTTGCCCATCCTGCTTGTAGACAATGAGCGCCGTCATCCCGGCGTGCGCTGGCGACACCTGCAGAAGCGCAAGCAGCAGCAAGACGACGATCCGCATAGAACCTCCTGATTTTCAAGGCATCAGGGGCCAAGCGGATCGAACTGTCAACCGCAGCTCGCCGCGCTTAGCGCTACCCGGTTTCACGACCCGGATCGAGAGTTCGCGCAACTGCTTCAGCGTCACTTCGGACGGCGCACCCATCATCAGGTCTTCCGCCTTCTGGTTCATCGGGAACACGATGACCTCGCGGATGTTCGGTTCGTCCGCCAGCAGCATGACGATGCGGTCGACGCCCGGTGCCGAGCCGCCGTGCGGCGGTGCGCCCATCTTGAAGGCGTTGATCATGCCACCGAACTTGGCGTCGACGACCTCCGGGCCGTAGCCGGCGATCTCGAACGCCTTGTACATGATCTCGGGCCGGTGGTTGCGGATCGCGCCGGACGACAGCTCCACGCCGTTGCAGACGATGTCGTACTGATAGGCGAGGATGTCGAGCGGATCCCGGGTTTCCAGCGCCTCCATCTCGCCCTGCGGCATCGAGAACGGGTTGTGCGAGAACACCACCTTCTTTCCAGCTCGTCATACTCGAACATCGGAAAGTCGACGATCCAGCAGAAGCGGAAGGCGCCCTGCTCGATCAGGTCCAGGTCCTGACCGACCTTGGTGCGCGCCTGGCCGGCGAGCTTGGCGGCCTTTTCTTCCTTGTCGCAGGCGAAGAACACACCGTCGTCCGGCCCGAGCCCGAGCGCTGCCACCAGTTCGGCGACCTTCGCCTCGCCCAGATTCTGGCGATCGGCCCGCCGGGCTCACCACCCTTGAAGTTGATGTAGCCGAGCCCGGCCCAGCCCTCGGCGCGCGCCCAGTCGTTCATGCCGTCGAAGAAGCTGCGCGGCCGTGCCCCTGCCCCCGGCGCTGGGACAGCGCGCACCACGGCGCCCCTTCGATCATGCGCGCGAAAATCCCGAAGCCCGAGCCACGGAAGATATCGGTGACGTCCGTGATGACCAGCGGGTTACGCAGGTCCGGCTTGTCGGAACCGTACTTCAGCATCGACTCGCGATAGGCGATGCGCGGGAACGGATAGGGCGTGACGGTGCGCCCCTGGCCGAATTCCTCGAACACGCCGTGCAGCACCGGCTCGATGGCGGCGAACACGTCTTCCTGCGTCACGAAGCTCATTTCGAAATCGAGCTGGTAGAATTCGCCGGGCGAGCGGTCGGCGCGGGCGTCCTCGTCGCGAAAGCACGGCGCAATCTGGAAGTAGCGGTCGAAGCCCGCGACCATCAGCAACTGCTTGAACATCTGCGGCGCCTGCGGCAGCGCGTAAAACTTGCCCGGATGCATGCGGCTGGGCACCAGGAAGTCGCGCGCGCCTTCCGGGCTGGATGCGGTCAGGATCGGCGTCTGGAACTCCATGAAGCCCTGGTCGATCATCCGGCGACGCAGGCTGGCGATCACGTTCGAGCGCAGCACGATGTTCTTGTGCAGCCGCTCCCGGCGCAGATCGAGGAAGCGGTATTTCAGCCGGATGTCCTCAGGGTACTCGGTGTCGCCGAACACCGGCATCGGCAGGTCGCCAGCGGCAGACAGCAGCACGATTTCTTTGCCGCCACTTCGATCGCGCCGGTCGGCAGCGCCGCATTCACGGCTGCCTCTGCGCGCGCCAGCACGACGCCGTCGACCCGGATGACCGATTCGGCGCGCAGGTGCTCGGCAGCGGCGAACGCGGCAGAGTCGGAATCCACCACGATCTGGGTGATGCCGTAATGATCGCGCAGGTCGATGAACAGCAGGTTGCCATGGTCGCGCTTGCGATGCACCCAGCCGGACAGGCGGACTGGCTGGCCGACATCGGCGGCGCGCAAGGCGGAGCAAGTATGGCTGCGATAGGCGTGCATGGGAAATCCTGAACTCGGGTTGGCGCTCGTGTCCCGAGCCTGAAATCCGTTACACCCGATATCAGGCTCGCCAGGATTTCAGATTCGGCATGGACACGAGCAAATCATTGTTTCTCGTGACGTTTTCGGAATCGAAGTTCGCGCATGAGTCCGATACCACGGTGTGGCGACCCTCGATTCCACGACACGAGAGCAACACAGCCTCGCTCGGCATTTGTCAAGGCGCAGGAGCCTGCTATGCCATGTGCATGACCCTGAACCCATCACTACGACCGCCGCGCTTTCAGCGCTCTGCCAAAGGTTCGCGCAAGCCGATTTCGTCGCCATCGACACCGAGTTCATGCGCGAGCACACTTACTATTCCGATCTCTGCCTGGTGCAGCTTGCGACGCTGGACGAGGCGGCGATCGTCGATCCGAAGGCGGAAGGTCTGTCGCTCGATCCGCTGCTGCACCTGCTGAACAACGAGCCGGTGCTGAAGCTGGTGCATGCGGCGGGGCAGGATTTCGAGATTTTCTACAACCTGTCTGGCCGCCTGCCGGCACCCGCCTTCGACACCCAGGTCGCTGCCATGGCCATGGGGATGGGGAGCAGATTTCCTATCAGAATCTGGTCGAGAAGATGCTCGGCATTTCCATCGAAAAGGGTGCGCGCTTCACGGACTGGGGGCCGGCCGCTTGAGCCACGCCAACTGAGCTACGCGGTGGGGATGTCACCCACCTGGCCGCCCTATTCCCCAAGATGCTGGAGCAGCTCCGGCGCAAAAATCGTGGCGAGTGGCTGGACGAGGAAATGGCCCGCCTCACCGACCCCGAGACCTATAGCATCGACCCGGAGACGGTTTGGCAGCGCATCCGGCTGCCGTCGCGCAAGCTCGAGGTGCTGGGGCGGCTGAAGGCCATCGCGGCCTGGCGCGAGCGGGAAGCGCAGCGGCGCAACCTGCCGCGCGGCGCCTGCTCAAGGACGAGACGCTCGCCGACCTGGCGCTGACCCCGCCGCGCAACCAGGCATCGCTGGGAAAAGTGCGCGGCGTGCCGGCGTCCTGGGCCGAGAACGAGATGGGTGCGGCCGTCATGCGCGTGCTGGACGCCGCCGAGCCGCTGCCACGCGAAGAAATGCCGGATCGCGGCGATGCGCGGCCGCTCGAGCCGCGCGGCGCTGGTGGCGGACCTGCTCAAGCTGCTGCTGAAAATCCGCTGCGACGAGGCCGATGTCGCGCCCAAGCTGGTCTGCCGCTCGGACGAGCTGGAGCGGCTGGCGGCTGGCGAGCGCAACGGCCTGCCGATCCTCGAAGGGTGGCGTTTCACGATGTTCGGGCGCGATGCGCTGGATCTGGTGGAGGGCCGCCTCGCCTTCTCGGTGCGCGATGGTCAGACGCAGCTCACGCGGCTGGAGCCCGAGCCCGCCCAACCGTAACGCCCGGCTGAAGCTCCAGCGCATCGGCCAATGCCTCCAGCCGCCGCTCGACCACTTCGCCGAACAGATCGACGTAGTCGGTCGGCAGCTCGAGTATCAAACGGCGGCCATCGCGATGCAGCGCCGTGCGCGCCAGCATCTGAACCGCGCCGCCGCACAGGCGTTGGCCCAGCCGCAGCGCCAGCCCCAGGTCCGCGCGATTTGCAGGTCGTCCGGCGTGCACAGCTTGGCCGCCATGTCGAGCAGAGCCACGGGCGGCGCGCCGCCGTAGCAGACGAACAGCGCGATCCCCAGCATCATGCGTTCGCGGGCGTCGATCCCCACCCAATTGCCGTACAGCGAGGCGTCGAGCGCCCGCTCGGCACGGAAATCCGGGTGGCCACGCCAGGCGACATCCGACAGCAGACAGGCGGCATGGCGCAAGCGACGGTCCAGCGGGTCTTCGCCCTCGACGAAGACCGGGTCGAGCCAGTCCATCAGACGATCGCCGTTGCTGTGGAACCGGCTTTCCTCGCCAGCTTCCTGACGACAGGCGGCAAGAAGCGGATCCTCCGCCCGTTCCTCGGGGCTGAGCCGGCTGAACAGCAGCCCCTCACGCACCCCGTGGGCGCTGATGATGACATCGCGCGCGCCAGTGAGCAGCAGCAAGGCATCCAGCGCCACCGCCGCACCCGGCATCGCGGCCACCCGCCGCTCGCTGACGTTCGGGATCAGCTTGACCCGCCGCTTGTCGAGCCTTGAGGCAATCGCCCCCAGGGCGAGCGGGCGGTCAGGCGGCAGGCGGTACTGATGCAGGATCGGCAGCGGATGGCTGGTCTCGTGCATGTCGAGGTGCGCAAGCGCGCGCCAGGTGCCGCCGACGGCATAGATGGACTTGTCCCGGGCGTCCTGTAACCAGCTGTAGGGCTTCAACGCCCTGGCAAGGCTTGCGCGGATGGCCTCCTCGGTCGCAGCGCCGGTCACGAACGAGCCCATGGGGATCGACAGCCGCTCGAACACGCTGCCGTTGCAGACCCGCGCCAGCTCCAGCGAGCCGCCGCCCAGATCCCCGCCACGCCATCCGCCGATGGAATGCCGGAGAGCACGCCCAGCGCTGAGTATTCCGCTTCCTGTTCGCCGCTGATGATCTCCAGCCTCAGACCGGTGCGCTCGCGGACCCGCTCGATGAACCTGGGGCCGTCAGCCGCCTGCCGCACCGCGGCGGTGGCAACGGCGGATACGTCCGTGCAGCCCATTTCCCGCGCCAGCAGGGCGAAGCGCTTGAGCGTCTTCAGCGCCATCTCGCTGGCATCCGGATCAAGGCGGCCGCTGATCGCGACGCCAAGGCCAAGCGCGCACATGGTCTTTTCGTTGAACAGGACGGCCGGCATGCGCCCGTGGCCGCGATAGACCACCATCCGCACCGAGTTGGAGCCGACATCGATGATCGCAACCGGCGCACCCGCGGTCGCCGCATCGCGTGCTGCGGCGGGCCCTATGCCGAAAAACCGGCTCATGCCGCGCCGTTGAGGGTGGCGTCCTCCGGCTGCCCGGCGACATGCGGCGGGTCGAGCCGGGGATGCGCAAGGTCCGGCTGTGCGTGTGCCCCTGCCCGGACAACGAGTGTGTTCATAAAATAATCGTGCAGATTGAATTGCTTGTCCGGGTCGGCTTCCACCCGCCGATACTGGCCGTCAGCATCCAGGAGCCAGGATTGCGCCGTGTCTTTCAGGTTCGCGACCATCACCTGATCGAGCACCTGCGCATGAACCGTGGCGTTGTGGATCGGCACCATCACCTCGACCCGACGATCGAGATTGCGGGTCATCCAGTCCGCGGAGGAAATGTAGACCAGCGCATGGCGCGAAGGCAGCGCGTGGCCATTGGCGAAGGCGACGATACGGGCGTGCTCCAGAAAACGACCGATGCAGGATTTGACCCTTATCCGCTCCGACAGACCGGGGATGCCGGGGCGCAGACAGCAGATGCCACGGATGACCAGATCGATCTCCACGCCCGCCTGGCTGGCTTCGTACAACTTGTCGATGATGCCGGGGTCGACCAGCGAATTCAGCTTCGCCCAGATCTGCGCCGGCCTGCCGGCCTGCGCGTTGGCGATCTCACGGTCGATCTTTTCGGTCAGCGTGCGGCGGATGCCGCCCGGCGACATGGACAGCGACTCAAGACGGGTCGGCGAGACGTAACCGGTGATATAGTTGAACACATGGGCAGCATCGCGCGCCAGCACGGGGTCGGCGGTGAAGTAGCTCAGGTCCGTGTAAATGCGCGCCGTGACCGGGTGATAGTTGCCGGTGCCGAAATGGCAGTAGGTGCGCAGTTCGCCGGCCTCGCGCCGCACGACCATCGACAGCTTGGCGTGGGTCTTGAGGTCGATGAAGCCGTAGACCACCTGCGCGCCGGCGCGCTCCAGCTCGGCCGCCCAGCGGATGTTCTGCTCCTCGTCGAAGCGGGCCTTCAGCTCGACGACCGCCGTCACCGACTTGCCGGCCTCCGCCGCCTCCACCAGCGCGCGCACGATCGGGGAGTTCTTGCCGGCGCGGTACAGCGTCTGCTTGATCGCGACCACATCCGGATCGGCGGCGGCCTGTTTCAGGAACGCCAGCACGACGTCGAAGCTTTCATAGGGGTGGTGAACCACCAGGTCCTTGGCGCGGATCGCGGCGAAGCAATCGCCGCCGTGCTCGCGGATGCGCTCCGGGAAGCGCGGGCTGAACGGCGCGAACTTGAGGTCCGGCCGCTCGTCGCCGATCAGTTGCGAGGTCTCGGCCACGCCGAGGATACCGTTAACCTCGACCACGTCGCGTTCGCCGACGCCAAGCTCGCGGACGACCATGCGTTTGAGGTCCGCCGGCATGCTCGACTCGATCTTCAGGCGGATCACCTGCCCGCGCCGCCGGCGCTTGAGCGCCGACTCGAAGAAGCGCACCAGATCCTCTGCCTCCTCCTCGATCTCGATATCGCTGTCACGGATGATGCGAAACGCACCGTCGCCCAGCACTTTGTATCCGGGGAAAAGCTGCGGCAGATAGGCCCGCACGCAATCCTCCAGGCTGATATAGCAGAGATCCACGCCTGGCACGCGGATGAAGCGCGGCAGCAGGCTCGGCAACGGCAGCAGCGCGTTCAGGACCGATTTGTCCGATTCGCGGCGCAGCGCGACCACCAGGCTGAAACCCTTGTTCGGAAGGAACGGGAACGGGTGCGCCGGGTCGATGGCAAGCGGCGTCAGCACAGGGAAAATCTGCTCGAGGAAATAACCATCAAGCCAGCGGCGTGCGGCATCGTCCAGGCACCCGACGCCGCACAGCCTCACTCCGGCGGCGTTCAACTGCGGCAGCAATTCCGCCCAGATTTCCTGCTGCACGCGCATCAGGTCCTCTGCGCGCTGGGCGACCTGTTCGAGTTGCTGGGTCGGGGTCAGCCCGTCCGGGCTCATCGTCTGCACGCCGGCGTCAACCTGCCCGCGCAGGCCGGCGACGCGCACCATGTAGAACTCATCCAGATTGCTGCCCGATATCGACAGGAAGCGCAGGCGCTCCAGTAGCGGATGGCGTTGGTTGCGCGCCTCCTCCAGCACCCGGAAATTGAACGCCAGCCAGGAGATTTCCCGGTTGCTGTAACGCGATGGCGGGATCGCAACGGACACGGCGGCGCTACGCCGGGCGGCGGTGCGGCGGGTGCGGCGCGGCGTGGAGGGCGCGATCGTCTCGGTCATGGCGCCTGTTTAACCCTGCGGCCCATCAGGGTAAAAGCCTAATTCGGCATCCAGGGTCGCAAGAGCGCGCCGGGCAAGCGGAACGGTGAGGTTCGCACGGTCGGCCAGCGACAGGGCGTCGAGTCTGTCGACGATGTCTCCAAACGCGTCATAAGTGCGCGGCAACCGGCTGGCGAGATAGGCGAGCACCTCGGGGTTGGCGGTCAAGCCGCGGTCGCGAAGACGCTTCAGCAGCAGCGGCGCGATCAGCGCGTCGTCCGGCGGCGCGATCGCCACGCGCGGCGTCGCGGTCAGGCGCGAGGCCAGATCCGGCAGCGAAAGCCCCCAGCGCGCTGGATCCTCGCGGGCCAGCAACAGCAGATGAAACCGGTCCTGCTGGGCCCGGTTCATCATATGAAACAACCCTTCCTGGTCGACGCCGCCATCAAGGTCCTCGATCACCAACAGCGGCGCACGCAGCAGGCTGTGCAGTTGCCCCGGCCGCAGGGTCAACCCACCTGCCCTGCCGCAGAGAATCGCCCCGAGGTGGCTCTTGCCCGATTGCGCCTGCCCGAGGAGCAGCGCCGCGTGGTGCGGCCAGGCCGGCCAGAGATCGAGAAAGCGGACCGCCTCGATATTCGCCGCAGAGACGATGAAATCGCCGACGCCGTGTGCGGTCTGGTAACGCAACGGCAGCGGCAACTGTTCCGCCATGGTCAACCGCCCGGGTTCGCCGGCGCACGCGGCGGGCTGAGGAGATTGGCCGGTGACCGTGGAGGTGCGGCAGCAGGCGCGGCACCCGGACTGACGGGCGCGCGGGCCGGCGGGGCATCGGTTTCCGAGACGGTTTCGTCCACCGGTTCCGGGCGTGCGATCGGCGCGTCGCCCGGTTGGCGATCGCGCAGCAGCAGACCCGCCGGCGTTTCCACCAGTCGCAGGCCGGCCTGGTCAAGCTCGTAGCGCAGCCAGTCCAGGCTTTCCTCGTGGGCGATACGCAGCCCGGAATTGCCTCCCAGGGACAGATCGAGCACCACCAGGCCGCTGACGGTGCGCACCGCGCGCAGCCGCCGCTCGATTGCCGCCAGCGCCTGCGCATCGGGGTATTGACGCGCACGGTCAAACCCTCCGCGAGTTCCAGCGCGCGCAGCGACGGCTTGGGTGCGGTATCGTCCGCCAGCACGACCGGCGTGAAGCTTTTGGGCGGCGTGATGTCGCCGGCGCGCACGGCCTCGCTGAACGCGCCATCCAACCGGGCGGCTGCCGCCGCCAGCATATTCTCCAGCCGACTCGGATCAGCGGCGCTCAAGGTGAACCGCGCAAGCGGCGTCGCGCTGAGGCCATGATAGCTCGTGAATTCGCCATCGACCGGCCCGCCGGGAAAGCGACGGCTGAGATGCGCGCGCATGACCACAAGGTCCGCCGCCTGATAGCGAATGAGGATTTTCTGCAGCAACTCGGGCTGCCCGCGCAGCGCGCGATGCCCGTTCAGCAGAATCGATCGGTCAGATCGCCGGGCGGGCGCACATAATTGCCAAGACTGGCGCTTGAGCCGAAACGCACCCAGGCGCGATACCAGGGACTTTCCTGCGTGTCGCCGAGCACCGTGCCGCCATCCTCAAGCATGGTCAGCAGCAGCGTCGGCGCCGAGCGCTTGGCGCCATCAACCGTGCCGAAATAGCGGGCGGCCTTCTGCGGGTTGAACGCCACCGCCAGCCGGGCGACGTAACGGTTGCTGACCTGATATTCCTGTTCGATGTCGATTCCGCGCACCAGGGTGTTCAGCACGCCGTCGCCGAGCCCCGGGGCCTCGCCGGGTGCGCCGCCGCTCTGGCGCGCCCACAGCAGCGGCCAGGCCTTGCGCTGCGCCTCGGTGAAACCCGCACTGCGCGCCAGGTCGCCGCTTGCCGCCTTCACGTCCACCATGACGCCGGCGATCCGGTAGGTGTCCGCTGTCTCAGGAGCGGCAATGGCGACGTTGCGCGCCGGCGCCGCCGCCTCCTGCGCCACGGCGCCGACCCCGACCGCCAGGAGCGCCAAGCCCGCAAGCGCGGGCCAGAATTTCATGAGCATCGATGTTCCTGTTGAGTTCACGCGATCCGCGATAGCATAGAGTGCGCACGAGTGTCCCGAATCTGAAATCCGTTACACCCAATATCAGGGCCGGTTGGAGTTAGGACTCGAAAAGGATACGAGCAAGACACTGTTTCCAATGTCGTTTTTAGAATCGAAGTTCGCATCAGAGCCCGATATCATTATAGAGCGTGCTTCGATTCCACGACACGAGCTGCCAATGGGCTTGTCGCGCCGCACTGCCAGCGCGTCAGCGGAGAAAATTCCCAATGTCCGACACCAAACCCATCACTTACGCCGATGCCGGCGTCTCGATCGATGCCGGCAATGCACTGGTGCGCGCCATCGCCCCGGTCGCAGCGGCGACGCGCCGGCCGGGCGCTGACGTGTCGCTGGGCGGCTTCGGCGCCTTTTCGATCTGCGCGCTGCGGGCTACACCGACCCGGTGCTCGTCGCCTGCACCGACGGCGTTGGCACCAAGGTCAAGCTGGCGGCGGAGGCCGGCAATGTGCGCGGCGTCGGCATCGACCTGGTCGCCATGAGCGTGAACGACCTGATCGTGCAAGGTGCCGAGCCTTTGTTCTTCCTGGACTATTTCGCGACCGGCAAGCTGGATCCGACAATGGGCGCGGACATCGTTGCCGGTATAGCCGAAGGGTGCCGCCAGGCCGGGTGCGCGCTGATCGGCGGCGAGACCGCCGAGATGCCGGGGGTCTATGCCGCTGGCGACTTCGATCTTGCCGGCTTTGCGGTCGGCGCGGTGGAGCGCGGCCAGCACCTGAAGCGCGATGCCGTCAAGCCAGGGCAGGTCCTGCTCGGGCTTGCGTCGTCCGGGGTGCATTCCAACGGCTTTTCGCTGGTGCGCCGGATCATGGCCGCCGAAGGTCTGAGCGTCGCCAGCCCCGCGCCTTTCGATCCTGCTTGCACTCTGGGCGATGCCCTGCTGACGCCGACGCGCATCTATGTCGCAAGCCTGCTGCCGCTCATTCGCGCCGGGCATATCAAGGCGCTCGCGCACATCACGGGTGGTGGCCTGACCGAGAATGTGCCGCGCGTGCTGCCGGATGGTGTCGCCGCCCGCATCGACGCCGGCACCTGGTCTCTGCCCCGGTATTCGCCTGGGCACGCGACGCGGCCCGGCTGCCGCCGCAGGAGCTGGTGCGCACGCTCAACTGCGGCATCGGCATGGTGGTGGTGGTGGCCGCAGACGAAGCAACTGCCGTCGCCGAGGCGCTGCACGCGGCGGGCGAGACCGTCTATCGCATCGGCACGCTTGAAGAAGGCCTGCCGGACCTCGCGGAATGCCGGGTCAGCGGTGCGGCTGGCGTCTGGGGCTATGCGGACGTGTGGGATGCCGCGCATGCCGGCTGATCCGATGCGGCTCGGGGTCCTGATCTCGGGGCGTGGCAGCAACCTGCAGGCACTGATGGACGCATTCGCCGGCGATCCGACGGTCCGCATCGCCTGTGTGCTCTCCGACAAGGCCGATGCACCGGGGTTGCAGCGTCCGCGCGCTGCAGGCATCCCGGTCGAGACTTTCAAGCGCAAGGACTATCCGGATCGCGACGCCTTCGAGGCGGCGATGGATGCCAGCCTGCGCCGTCATGACGTCACGCTGGTCTGCCTGGCGGGGTTCATGCGCATCCTCGGCGCACGCTTCATTGCCGGCTGGCCGCAGGCGATGATCAACATTCACCCCTCGCTGCTACCTTCATTCAAGGGGCTGGACACCCACGCACGGGCCCTTGAGGCCGGCGTCCGGTTTCACGGTTGCAGCGTGCATTTCGTCACGCCGGAGCTTGACGACGGCCCGATCCTCGCTCAGGCGGTCGTGCCCGTGCTGGATGACGATACGGCGGACAGCCTGGCCGCACGCGTCCTTGCCGAGGAGCACCGGCTGTACCCGGCGTGCGTACGTGCGCTTGCGCAGGACGGCTGGCGCATCCAAGGCCGCCGGGTCCTGGGGCTGGCGGTGTAGGCGGTCCCCCGGCGTATCACCAGGGGACGACCGCAGGATCAACCGACGATTTCGGTGCCGGCGAAGAAATAGGCGATTTCGATCGCTGCATTCTCAAGGCTGTCGGAGCCATGGACCGAATTGGCCTCGATGCTCTCGGCGAATTCCTTGCGGATGGTGCCGGCGTCGGCGTTGGCCGGGTTGGTGGCGCCCATCACTTCGCGGTTGCGGGCCACGGCGTTCTCGCCTTCCAGAACCTGCACCACGACCGGGCCGGAGATCATGAAGGTCACCAGGTCATTGAAGAACGGGCGCTCGCGGTGCACGCCGTAGAAGCTCTCCGCCTGCGCGCGGGTCATGTGGATGCGCTTTTGCGCCACGATGCGCAGGCCCGCGTCTTCCAGCTTGGCGTTGATCTTGCCGGTCAGGTTGCGGCGGGTGGCGTCCGGCTTGATGATCGAAAAGGTGCGCTCGATGGCCATGATAAAATCCCTGTATTCGGCGCAAGGCGGTATGCCGACGCCACAATCCGGCGGCTTCCTATCGGCCTTGCCGGCAAAACGCAACGGGCAGTCCAGGAAAGCGGGGCTCTCAGGCTTTCTTCTCCCAGCCGCCGGCCTCCCGCTGCTGGTAATAGCTGCGGGCCAGGCCGCTTGCCTTCAGGGCGCTCCAGGCCTGGCGCGCCGCCTGGAGCTGGGCGTCCTCGCGTCCATCGAACACATAAGCCACCCGTTCGAACGCCGTGAGTTCGTCCGGCAAGGGTGTCGCAACCGCCAGCAGCACTTCGGGCGCGTTCGCCCAAGGCCCTGCGTGCCGATCAGGATCGGTTGCAGGTCCGCTTGCTGGTTGCGGCTGGTCGCATGCGGCAGGAAGCTGGCATCGTCATAGGTCCAGAGCGCGGCATCCAGCGCCTGCATCCGGCCCTCGTCGGCGACCAGAACCGCCGTGCGCTGGCCACGGCTGTAGGCGCGCTCGAGAATCTGCGCCACCGCCTGCTCAAGCGGCTGCCGCATCACATGATAGAAACCGATGTCGAGGGTCACCGCGCTTCGAACTGGTCAGCGACGTAGCGATCCAGCAGCCGCACGCCGTAGCCGGTCGCGCCCTTCTCCCACAGCGCGCCGTCCTTCTCCGCCCAGACCATGCCGGCGATGTCGAGGTGCGCCCACTTCACGCCGTCCTTCACGAAGCGCTTCAGATATTGCGCCGCGGTGATCGACCCGGCCTCGCGCGGGCCGACGTTCTTCATGTCGGCGATCTGCGAGGCGATCAGCTTGTCATAGGCCTCGCCAAGCGGGAAGCGCCACAGCTTGTCGCCGGTCGCGAACCCGGCGGTCACGAGATCGCGCGCCAGGTCGTCGTCGTTGGCGAACAGGCCGGCGAATTCGTGACCGAGCGAGATGATCATCGCCCCGGTGAGGGTTGCAAGATCGAGCATGACCGACGGTTTGAAACGATCCTGCGCGTAGGTCATCACGTCGCACAGCACCAGACGGCCTTCCGCATCGGTGTTGATCACCTCGACTGTCTGGCCGGACAGGCTGGTGACCACGTCGCCGGGCGCTGCGCGGTGCCCGAGGGCATGTTCTCGACCAGGCCGCACAGGCCGATGACCCGCGCTTTCGCCTTGCGCCCGGCCAGGGCACGCATCGTGCCGGCCACCGCGCCGGCGCCGCCCATGTCCCACTTCATCTGTTCCATGCCGGCGGCCGGCTTGATCGAGATGCCGCCGGTGTCGAACGTCACCCCTTGCCGATGAGCACCAGGAGTCGCCTCCGGCTGGCCGAGGCCATCCCATTCCATGATCAGCACACGGGCCGGCCGCGCCGACCCTTGCGCCACGCCAAGCAACGCGCCGAAGCCGAGGTCGTGCAGCCGGCTTTCATCGAGAATCTCCAGCCGCACGCCGAGATCCGCCAACGGCATGCAACGCTCGACGAAGCTTTCCGGGTAGAGGATGTTCGCGGGTTCGGAGACCAGATCGCGCGCGAAGGCCACACCATCCGCAAGCGCTGCAAGGCGCTGGTGCTCGGCCTCGGCGGCGGCCGGCACACGGGTCTGGATCGTCACGGTGTCGATGGACGGCTTCTTGGCCGCTGGTTCCCGGGTCCGATAACGATCGAACCGATAGCCGCGCAGGCGATAGCCGAAGGCGATGCTGGCGGCGAGCTTGCCGGCGGCATCGTCCGCGCCCGGTGGCCCAACGATGGTCAGGGTGTTCTCGCCGGACGCATTCAGGCGGGCGGCCAGCGCGCCGCCGATCCGCTCGCAGACCCCGGCGTCGATCTTTGCGGCATCGCCGACACCGACCAGCAGCACCCGGCTCACGTCGCCGAACGCAGGCGCCAGCAGCTCAAGCATCTCGGCGGTCTCGCCACGGAAACGGCTGGCGTTGCGCGCGCGCGGCGGCTTCGGCCAGGGTCGCCGGCAAGCCCTCGGCGAGAATGCGGCCATCCGCAGCGCATAGCAGGGCAAGAGCGCCGGACTCGACGGCAACGGGGGCAGAATAGCGGAACGTGAGCATGAAACCCTATCGTGACTAGCCGCAGGTGGTCGCGGCGGTGAGAAGAGCGCGCAACAGCGCACGATGTGCGAGCATAGCATCGGCCGTCGCGCCCGCAACACCCGGTTGCCGATTGCCAGCAGCAAGGTTGCGTGCCTAGAAGCAAAAAGCGACCATGCACAGGCGGGAGATTTCGGGTTTGCGGCGCTTCTGGACGACTACGGCAATCGCGCTCGCGCTCGGCACCGCACAGGCGCAGGCGCAGCAAGCGCCGGACAATCCGCCGATCGGTTTCGAGGCGGACAGCCTGGAGTATAACGACACCAGCGAGATCGTGACGGCGCGCGGCAATGTGATTGCACAGCGCAACGGTTATCGCCTGCAGGCGGACGAAGTCGTCTACAATCGCACCAGCGGCAGCGTGGAAGCGCGCGGCAACGTCCGCATGTGGGACCCGCAAGGCAACCTGGCGCGGGCCGAGCGCGCCGAACTGACCGATACGCTCAAGGACGGCGTCGTCTACAACCTGCTGCTGATGCTTGACGAGGGCGCGCGTCTGGCGGCTGCCAGCGGCCTGCGCGCGGAACCGATCAATCGGTTCGAGCGCGTGGTCTATTCGCCGTGCGCCGTCTGTGTTGACGGGGCCGGCGAGCGTGCCCCGGTCTGGCGCATCAAGGCGCGGCGCGTCACCTACGATGAAAACCGCAAACGGTTTTATTACGAGGGCGCACGGCTTGAGATGCTGGGCGTGCCGGTGCTGTTCACGCCCGGGCTCTCGACGCCGGCACCGGATGTGAAGCGCGCCAGCGGCCTGCTCGGCCCGAACTTCTATACGGACGCGGAACTGGGCGTTGGCTTCGACCTGCCGATTTTCGTCGTGCTGTCGCCCCAGCGCGACCTGACCATCACTCCGACCTTCTACTCCGCCGTCGCACCGGTGCTTGGCCTGGAATATCGCGAACAGGTCTCAACCGGCGTGCTGACCTTGGGTGGGGCGGGAACCTACACCGCGCGGCGCGACATTCTGGGCGACCGCAGCGGCGGCAGCGAACTGCGCGGCTATGTCTATTATGGTGCCCTGTTGCAGCATTCGCCGCGCTGGCGCTCCACGGTCAGCGGCAGCGTCTCGACGGACGACACGTTCCTGCGCCGGTACAATATCAACGAGGACGATACGCTGCGCAGCAACTACCGCCTCGAATATTTTGGCGACCGCAGCTATTTCGCAGCAAACCTCTGGGGTTTCAGGGCCTGCGCCTGACTGATCAGCAGGGACTCATCCCCTTCGTGCTGCCCCAGCTTGATTACCGCTGGGCGAGCACGCCTGATGCCCAGTGGGGCAGATCAGCCTGCGGGCCAACACCCTCTCGATCTACCGATCGGACGGCGGGGACACCAACCGCGGTTCCCTGAGCGTGCAGTGGCGGCAGACACGGTTCGGCGACTGGGGCCAGGTTCTGACCACGACCGCGCTCGGCCGCGCGGACATCTATCACAATACGAGCAGCGACCGGCTGAGCGTGCGACCGGAAGATGCCGGCGAGAGCGGCTGGCATGGCCGGGTTCTGCCCACGCTTGCGACGACGCTATCGCTGCCGCTTGCTGGCCCGGCGCTTGGCGGCGTGCAGACTTTCGAGCCCATCGCCCAGATCGTGGTTGCCCCGAACACCAACAATTCGCCGTTCCCGAACGAGGACAGCCGCGCCTTCGATCTGGACAGCGCCAGCCTGTTCGAAATCGACCGTGCGCCGGGGCTGGACCGGATCGAGGGCGGTGGCCGCGTCACTTACGGTCTGCGCTGGTCCCTTGACCAGAAAAACTGGCAAATCCGCACGGAGGCCGGCCAAAGCTATCGCCTCTACGGCGACTCGCCGTTCATTGCCGGCACCGGGCTTGCTGAAGGCCGCTCCGACATCGTCGGCCGGACCTCGCTGCGCTACCGGGACTGGGTCGACCTGATCCACCGCTACCGGCTCGACCGCGACAGCCTGGCCGTCCGGCGCAACGAAATCGACCTGCGGGTCGGCACTGCGCGCACGTTCGGCACCATCGGCTACAGCAAGCTCAATCGCGATGTGCTCAACAATGAGCTGGAAGACCGTGCGGAGCTGCGTCTGTCCACCCGCGTACAGGTCGCGAAATACTGGTCCATGTTCGCCAGCAGCATTATCGACGTCACCCGTTCCGACGCACCGACCATTCCGCGCCAGGACGGGTTCGCCCCGATCGCCAGAGCGGCGGCGTATCCTACGAAGACGAATGCTTCGCCTTCTCGGTCGGCGTGAAGCGCAATTTCACCCAGGACCGCGACTTCCAGCGCGGCACGACGGTGCTCATCCGCCTGGCGTTCAAGACCGTCGGCGGCTGGCGGCGCCAATAACGCGGCGGATCGCGGTGCGCGGCGCGCTTGGCAGTTGAAACGATGCCCGGCTCTCGGGTATCTGTGACGCATGATGAACAAATTGTTTCGCCGCGCGCATGCGGCTGCCGCCATCGTCGCGTTGCTCGCCCCTACCCTCGCCGTCGCGCAGTCCGCCAACCCGGCCGGTCTCAACATTCCGGACTTTCGTGCTGACGAAGGCGGATCCCCAGGTCCGCAAGGCGACGGCCATCGTCAACGGTGCCGTCATCACCGACCTCGACATCGACCAGCGCCTGGCTCTGGCGGTCGCCGCCTCCGGTGGCCGCATCGGTCAGCAGGAGCGCGAACAGCTGCGTATTCAGGTCCTGCGCAACCTGATCGACGAAAAGCTGCAGGTCGCCGAGGCAAAAGAGCAGGAGATCAACGTCGAGGAAGGCCAGGTCGAGGGCGCGTTTGCACGCGTTGCCAAGAACTTCGGCCGGTCGCCCGATGCGTTCGCCCGCTACCTCAAGGATATTGGCACATCGGCCCAGAGCCTGCGCGACCAGATTCGCGCAGAGGTCGCCTGGAGCCAGTTGCTGCGGCGGCGCGTCGAGCCGTTCGTCAACGTCGGTGACGACGAAGTGCACGCCGCCATGGATCGTATGGTCGCCGCCAAGGGACAGCAGGAATACCGGCTGGGCGAGATCTTCATCTCCGCCTCCCCGAGCAGATGGAGCGCGCCCGCGCAACCGCGGCGCGCATCGTCGAGCAGGTCCGCAGCGGCGCTTCCTTCGTTGCCTATGCCCGGCAGTATTCGGAAGCCTCGACGGCCGCCGTCGGCGGCGACATGGGCTGGGTCATGGACAATCAGCTCAGCGCCGTCCTGCGCCCCGTAGCCGAGGCCCTGCCCAAGGGGCAGATCAGCGATCCCGTGGAAATCCCCGGCGGCATCACTGTTCTGGCCAAGGTCGATCAGCGCGAAGTTCTGGGTGCGGACCCCAAGGCCGCCGTCATCACGGCAAAGCAGATCGCCGTCCCCGTCAGCGATCCCTCTCCGAGGCAGACCGGCGCGCAGCGGTCGAGCGCATCCACCAGGCGACGCGCAGTTTCGGCGGCTGCGGCCGCGCCGAAGCTGTGGCGACGGAACTGGGGAGATGTCACCAATATCGACCCGCAGCCGCTCGGCCAGTTTGCCGAAGGGCTGCAGCCTGCTGGCGCAGCTTCAGATCGGCCAGGCGACCCCGGTGTTCGGCACGCAGAAGGATGCGCGGGTGCTGGTGCTGTGCGGACGCGACGAGCCGGAAAACAAAGGGCCGTCCTTCGAGCAAATCTATGCCCAGATGAACGAGGAGCGTGTATCGCTGATGGCGCGTCGCTACCTGCGCGACCTGCGGCGTGACGCCATTGTCGACTATCGCTGACAAGCCGCGCATCATCGCCACACTTGGCGATACCGCAGGCGTCGGCCCGGAAATCCTGGCAGCGGCCGCGCAGCATCACCTAGTCGCCATTATCGGGCCTGAATCCTACCGGACGCGCTTCCCGGCGGGTACGCCCTGGCTTGCGACGCCTGAACGCGGGCCGGTGACACCGGGCGAGCCAAGCGCAGTCAGCGCCCGCATCGCCTACGATTGCCTGGAACGCGCAACGCAGCTCGCAACCGAGGGTGCGCTGGATGCGCTCGTGACGGCGCCAGTCTCGAAGGCGGGCCTCTATCCGCTCGGGTTCAGGTGGCCGGGCCAGACCGAGTACCTCGCGCACCGTGCCGGCGTTGCGGATTTCGCCATGATGCTCGCCGGCCCGTCCTTGCGCACGGTGCCGGTCACCATTCATGTGCCTCTGTGTGAGGTCTCCCGGCATTTGACGCCGGCTCTGCTTGCCCAGCGCCTGCGGGTCACGCACGCTGGCCTGATCCGCGACTTCGGGATCGCGGCGCCGCGGATCGCCGTCGCGGGTCTTAATCCGCACGCCGGCGAAGGCGGCGCGCTGGGCCAGGAAGAGCAGAGCGTGATCGCGCCGGTGCTGGAGACCCTGCGGGCGGAAGGCATGACGCTGCTCGGCCCCATGAGCGCGGATACCCTGTTTCACGCAGCCGCGCGCAGCCGCTATGACGCCGCAGTCTGCATGTACCACGATCAGGCGCTGATCCCGATCAAAACCCTGGATTTCGACCAAGGCGTCAATATGACGCTCGGCCTGCCCTATGTCCGCACCAGCCCGGATCATGGCACGGCGTTCGACATCGCCGGGCGTGGCCTCGCCCGGCCGGACGCCATGCTCGCCGCCGTTCGCCTGGCGGTCGCGTGCGCGGAGCGGCGCGCGTGAGCCTGGACCTGCCGCCCCTGCGCGCCGTCATCGAGGCGCATGGACTCTGGGCGCGCAAGGCACTCGGTCAGAACTTCATCCTCGACCAGAATTTGCTGCGCCGCATCGTCGGGGCGGCCGGGCCGCTCGTGGGTGCGAACGTGTTCGAGGTCGGGCCAGGCCGGGCGGTCTTACACGGGCGATCCTGGACGCGGGTGCCGCGCGCGTGATCGCAGTCGAGACGGACCCGCGCTGCCACGCAGCACTGGGCAGTCTGGTCGAGGCGGCAGACGGCCGGCTTACGCTGGTCGAGGGCGATGCCCTGGCGTTCGATGCCCGCACCGCCTTTGCCGGGACGCCAACGCATATCATCGCCAACCTGCCCTACAATATCGCAACACCCCTGCTGGTCGGCTGGCTGACCGCCGACCCTGGCCGCCCTGGTGGGCGAGCCTGACGCTCATGTTCCAGAAGGAAGTCGCGGACCGGATTGTGGCTGCGCCGGATACTGAGGCTTACGGCCGGCTTGCCGTTCTGGCGCAATGGCGCGCGCAGGCGCGGATTGCGCTGACGGTGCCGCGCCAGGCCTTCGTGCCGCCGCCCAAGGTCACCTCCGCCGTCGTGCACATCCGCCCTGCGCCGCCGCTGGGCGATATCCGGGTCGCGACACTTGAACGCCTCACCGAGGCGGCGTTCGGCCAGCGCCGCAAAATGCTGCGCAGTTCCCTGAAACGCTTCGCGCCTGACGCTGACGCCCTGCTGGATAAAGCCGGCATCGACGGTGCGC
The DNA here is from genome assembly GCF_005144965.1 of Hankyongella ginsenosidimutans. GTDB lineage: Bacteria > Pseudomonadota > Alphaproteobacteria > Sphingomonadales > Sphingomonadaceae > Hankyongella > Hankyongella ginsenosidimutans. The sequence goes on along the minus strand of NZ_CP039704.1, from coordinate 2,498,174 downwards.
GCCGTGCGGAAACCCTGAGTATCGCGGAATTCGTCGACCTCGCGCGCGCGGCCGAGGCGATCAGCGCCTGACCGTCTTCGATGTCACTGCCGCGCCCTTCTCGCGCGCGGAGGCGATCAGCAGGAGACGCGCCGTGCTGCTGCGCAATCGCTTTTGCAGACCTTGCGGATGCGATCCAGATTCAGCTGCGCTTGCGGGAGCTTGCCTTTGCCGATCAGCCCGGCCGCCTGCGCCTCCAGTGCGTCGAGGTTGTTCGGCTCGACCTCCAGCGCTTCGCGGTAATAGCTCAGCGCCTTGCCGGGCAACCCAAGCGACTCGTAGACCCGGCCCAACCCGATGTAAGCGGCGACGTTTTTCGGATCGGCCGCCAGCGCCGCCTCATAGAGATCGGCGGCGGCGACGGACTGCCGGGCACTCAGCTGCGCGTTGGCATCCAGGGTCAGGCGCTGCGAGTCGGCGTTGATCGCACTGGCGCTGGCCTGCGCAAGGCCCGGCAGGGCGATGAGCGCAGCGGCGAGGAAAAGGCGTGATGGCGTGAACATAGGTCAATCCCGATGCTGATTCTGCGCGACTCTGATCGCGCAAGACTAACAAAGCCTGTCGAAAGCCGCGATGAAAAGCCGTCGCACCCAAGGCGGTTCGGCGTCAGGCAGAGGCAGTCCGCCGACAAGGTGCTGCGCGCGCGCTCCGGCAGGCTCAGCCTTGCCGGTTCCAGCATGACTGGTTTTATGCCCGCCACCTGCTGCGCAATGCGCGTGACGACGTCTTCGCCCTGCGGCAGCAGGAACAAACACCGTAAAGAATCCGTCCGCCCGGCCGCACGATCCGCGCCGCCGCCCCGATCAGCGCGGCCTGCGTATCCGCGGCCCGGATAATGTCGCCGGCATGAACCCGCCAACGCGCTTCAGGGTTGCGCCGCCAGGTGCCGGTGCCGGTGCACGGCGCATCGACGACGACGATATCGGCCTGCCCCGCCACATCAGCGAGCGCTGCGACCTGTTGGTCAGCGTCCGCCGGTATAACCCGTCGCTCGATGCAATCAGCCCCTTCGCGTACTGCACGCGGCCGCAGGCGCTCAAGGCGCTCGGCGGCGGGGTCACAGGCGATCAGCCGCCCATGGCCGGCCATCAGCATGGCAAGCCCAAGGCTCTTGCCGCCCGCACCGGCGCAGAGATCGACAACCGTCATACCCGGCTCCGCGCCGGCAGCACGACAGAAGATCTGGCTGGCCTCATCCTGAACGTCGATCAGGCCGTCCGCGAACGCCTGCGTCGACTCGATGCGCGCGCCCGCCGGCAAGCGCAGGCCGAACGGCGACAGCAGGGACGGCTCAGCCGCCAGGCCTTCCGCCGCCAGGCGCGCCATGGCACCGTCCCGGGTCGTGCGCGCGATGTTCACCCGCAGGCACAGCGCTGCGCGACCCGTCAGCGCCATACGCTCCTGCGCGGCGTCGTGGTTCCAGCGTCTGATCCAGGCATCGCTGATGCCGGGCGGATCGAGCGGCTCCGCCAGCAGTCGCACGGCATCCCGGCATTCTTCATCCTGCAGTGCGGCTGGCGCATAGCCGTCCGAGCCGAAATGCGCTTCAAGATCCGGCGTCTGGCTGCGCGCATAGGCCAGCATCGCCACACGCGGCGGATAATAGGCGGCGCTGTAAGGCAGACGACGCAGGACATCAAACAACAGATCCCGGATTGCCTGCCGGTCGCGTTTGCCGGCGTAACGGCGCTGCGCGAAATAACGGCTCGCCAGCATGTCCGCAGGCAGGCCCTGTTGCTCAGCCGCCTGAAAGGCGTCGCCGAGGAGATCGATTACGGCCTGGGTCCGGGCGGCAGGCGTCATGCATCTTATCCAGGCTAACTGGCTACAACACCAGTTATATCATTGAAATATAATGATAAAAACTATTCTGTATAATCTAGTGGGGTAGTTCGGGGCTTCGCGCGTAATGGTGACGTCGTGGACATGGCTCTCGCGCAGACCGGCGTTGGTAATGCGCACGAAGCGCGCGCGCGCCTGCAGGTCAGCAATACTGGCGGCTTCAGATAGCCCATGGCCGCCTTTACGCCGCCAACCAGCTGGTGCAGCACATCGCGCGCTGGGCCCTTGTAGGGCACCTGGCCCTCGATGCCTTCCGGCACGAGTTTCATCTGATCCTTGATGTCCTGCTGGAAATAGCGATCGGCCGAGCCGCGCGCCATCGCCCCCAGCGAGCCCATACCGCGATAAGCCTTGTATGTACGCCCCTGGAACAGGAACGTCTCGCCGGGTGTCTCTTCGGTCCCTGCCAGCATCGAGCCAACCATCACGGCATTGGCGCCGGCGGCAAGCGCCTTTGCGACGTCGCCGGACGAGCGCATGCCGCCATCCGCAATGATCGGGATGCCGGCTTTGCGGGCCACTGACGCCACATCCATGATCGCGGTCAGTTGCGGAACGCCGACGCCTGCCACGATACGGGTCGTGCAGATAGACCCCGGCCCGATACCGACTTTGATGCCGTCGGCTCCGGCGTCGATCAGCGCCTGCGCCGCCTCGCCCGTCGCCACGTTGCCGGCCAGGACCTGCACGGCGTTCGAGGCCTGTTTGATGCGCTTGACCACCTCGCTCACCCGCGCCGAGTGGCCATGGGCGGTGTCGACCACGATCAGGTCGCATTCGGCATCCAGCAGCGCCTCGAAACGCTCGAACCCGCTGTCGCCAACAGTCGTCGCGGCAGCGACGCGCAGCCGACCGGCGGCATCCTTGGTCGCATTCGGGTAGGTGACGGCCTTTTCGATATCCTTCACCGTGATCAGGCCGACGCAGCGATAGTCGTCGTCGACCACCAGCAGCTTCTCGATGCGGCGCTGGTGCAGCAGGCGCCGCGCTTCGTCCTGGCTCACGCCCGGCTTCACCACGGCAAGGTTGTCGCGGGTCATCAACTCGCGCACCGGCTGCTCGGGATTTTCCGCAAAGCGCACGTCGCGATTGGTGAGAATGCCGATCAGCTTGCCGGGGTGCCCGGTGCAGACGGCTCGACCACCGGTATCCCGGAGATACGATGGCGACGCATAAGGTCCCATGCCTCGGCCAGCGTCTGATCCGCGGTCATGGTCACGGGGTTGACGACCATGCCGGATTCGTAACGCTTCACCTGGCGCACCATCTGCGCCTGTTCCTCATTGGTCATGTTGCGATGAAGCACGCCGATGCCGCCGGACTGCGCCATGACGATCGCCATGTCGGCCTCGGTGACGGTATCCATCGCGGAAGACAGAACCGGAATGTTCAGCGTGATTTCAGCGGTGAGCCGCGTGGCGGTATCGGCCTGGCTCGGCAGCACATTGGACTCGGCCGGCACCAGCAGCACGTCGTCAAAGGTCAGGCCGAGGGGTAGCTCCATTGCACTCTCATTACGCTGCGCCGCGCCGGATCGCTGGCGTGGAAGCGGAGATAAAGATCATGGCCTCAAGCGCAAGGGCTAAATCGCAATAGCTTGGGATGTTTCTTCCACCTCCGCCCGGAAGCCCTGGGCGACGACATACCATTCGGAGGACTCCTTGCGGCTGGCTGGCGGCTTGGCGTGCTTGACCGAGCGGAAGCGCTGCTTGAGCCGCGCCATCAGCGCGGCGTCCGCGCCGCCGGCCAGCACCTTGGCGACGAACGCCCCGCCTTCGTCCAGCATATCCTCGGCCATGTCGAGCGCCAGCTCCACCAGCCCCATGGTTCGCAGATGGTCGGTCTGCTTGTGGCCAACGGTGTTCGCCGCCATGTCGGACAGCACAAGGTCCGCCGGCCCATCGAGCGCCTCGCGCAGCCGGTCTGCCATGCCCGGCGCACGTACATCGTCCTGGAAGATCGTCACCCGCGGCAGGGGTTCAATCGGTAGCAGATCGATGGCGACGATCCGCGCCTCGCGCTTCTTCTTCGCCACCACCTGGCACCAGCCGCCGGGCGCCGCGCCGAGGTCGAGCACGCGCCGGACCCCGTTGAGAAAACCGAAGCGCTCGTTCAGCTCCAGCAGCTTGTAGGCCGCGCGCGAGCGATAGCCGTCTGCCTTGGCAGCGCGCACATAGGGGTCGTTCAGTTGCCGTTCCAGCCAGCGTTGCGACTGCGCCGTACGGCCGCGGGCCGTCTTCAGGCGTTGTTTGCCACGCAGCGACCGGCCGCCGCTTCCCGCTGTCGTCATGCCTCTTGCTCGGCGGCAAGCATGGCCGAGTCGTGGCGCATCAACAGGCGCAGGATACCCTCCCGGATGCCGCGGTCCGCCACCCGCAGCCGCTTGCAAGGCCATACTGCCAGCACAGCGTCGAGGATGGCGCAGCCGGCCAGCACCAGATCGGCGCGATCGGGGCCGATACAGGCCCAGCCAGCCCGCTCGGCGACGGTAAGCGTCGACAGGCTGGCGGTGATCTCGCGCATCGCGGCGCTCGGGACGATGCAGCCATCGACCTGACGGCGGTCGTATTGCTGAAGGCCGAGGTGCACGCTCGCCAGCGTCGTCACGGTGCCGGACGTGCCGAGCAACTGCACGTCCTCCAGCGCGACAATACCCAGCGCGCGGCAACTCTCGGCGAAGCGCGCGACGTCCTGCATCACGCATTCGCGCATGGCGGCGTAATCGCTGTCGTTACCGTGGTCGTTGCGAAAGGTCTCGTGCAACGAGGTGACGCCCCAGGAATGCTGGTCCAGGCGGCGATCGCCGGGCGTCCGCTTTTCGGGCAAAACTGCACGAGCACAAGCTCGGTGCTGCCGCCGCCGATATCGAACACGAGACCATGGCTTGCCCGCCGGTCGAGCAGGCTCTCGCAGCCGAGCGCCGCCAGCCGCGCCTCTTCCTGCGGGGTGATGACGTCCAGCGCCAGTCCGGTCTCCTCGTAGACGCGGGCGACGAATGCAGCCGTATTCTCGGCCCGGCGGCAGGCCTCCGTTGCCACGCTGCGCACAAGGTGCACGCCGCGACGCTCGAGCTTGTTGGCGCATTGCTTCAGGGCCGCGACCGCCCGCTCCTGCGACGCCTCGCTCAGGCGTCCACTCGCGCTGAGGCCCTCGCCCAGCCGCACGATCCGGGAAAAGGAGTCGACCGCGCGCAAGCCGCCCCGCCCTGGGCTCGCAATCAGAAGGCGGCAGTTGTTGGTGCCAAGGTCTATCGCCCCATAGAGGCGTTCGGGAGCCGGGCGCTTGCGTTCCCGCCGCTCGATGGCGACCGGCACATCGGTGCCGGCTCTGGGCCTCTGAACACGTTCTCGTTCATCGGACCGTTCAAGGTCCGGTGTCGTGGGATGTACCGGCATGGCGTCGCCTGTATCGCAATTCCGCAGGATCGACCTGCGCTTGCAGCGACTGTAACAATTCCGCCATTCAACGGCAATGGTCTGGCCGGTCAGTTGAGAAATCTATAGCCACCGTTGAAATAGAGCAACGGAACCGCGTTCTCCGCGTGTGCGGCAGCAGTCACCCGCGCCAGGAACAGGCGATGGTCGCCGCCATCGTGGATGGCATAGCGTGCGCACTCGAAGCGGGCGATCGCGCCATCGAGCACCGGCGCGCCGGATGCGGTGCCGGCGGACCAGGCTGTGTCGCGCCAGCGCAGGGCCGGATCTACCCGGGCGAAAGTGTCGGAGATCGCCTGCTGGTCCGCGCTCAGCACATTGACGGCATAATGCTCGGCCGCCTCAAAATCGGCCAGGCAGCTTGTGGCGCGGTCGAGGCTGAACAGGATGAGCGGTGGTTCCAGCGAAACCGAGGTGAAGCTGTTGATGGTGAGGCCGACCGGCGCCCGCTCCGCCCGATGGTCGTCACTACAGCAACCCCGGTCGCGAACCGGCCCAGACAGGCGCGCAGCGACCGGGGCTGAGGTCGGCGATCATCATTGCGGGGCAGCGGGTGCCGTCGCCTGCATCGCCGGCAGCCGGCATACGCGCCCGTACCAGCCGGCAAGCTGTGGGCGCGTGGCGCGCCAGTCGCGGTCGCCGAAGCGGAAATCGAGATAGCCAAGCGCGCAGGCGATGGCGATGTCACCCTGGCTCATCAGGGTGTTCAACGCGTCCGGACGCGCCTCGAACCAGTCGAGCGCCCGTTCGATCTTGTTCCAGTGCCAGGTCATGTGCGCCGTGCGGGCGTCTTCCGTCGGCCGCATGCTCTCCTGGCGGATCAGTATCGCGGAATCGAGGATGCCATCAGCGAGCGCCGCGCGCGTCAGGTCCGGGAAGCGGCGCGGCCCATCCTGAAGGATCAGGGGCGGCGCACTGCCGAGTGTATCGACAAACTGGCAGATCACCCGGCTGTCGGCGATCAGCGCACCGTCTTGCGTCACCAGCGCCGGCAGGCGGCCCAAAGGGTTGACCGCGAGGAATTCCGGCGTCGGGTTGAACGCGTCGACTGACTTGATCTCGATCTGGTCGGCAACATCGCGCAGGTGCGCCATCACCAAAACCTTGCGCACATAGGGGCTGGCCGGGGAGAAATAGAGCGTGTGCATAAGGGCTCCCGAAGGTTTTGCCGCTTCATGCGCGCGGGACCGGCCACTTGTCCAGCGCCGTGTCGGGAACGCACCGTTGCTGCCCTCACGCCACCGGCACGATGCCGCGCCGGCTCTGGCGTGCGCAAAGCTGACGGGCGGTACAATGCAACAGGGGATGCCGCCAGTCTGGCCAGATATCGCAGAGCGGCCGCAGCACGAAAGCACGCGTGTGCATCGCAGCGTGCGGCACGTGCAGCGCGCGCCGGACTGACGGCCCCGATTTGTCGGCCAGATGACAGTGGCCGCCACAATATCGAGGTCCAGCACCCTTGGTCCCCAGCGCCGCCTGCGCACCCGGCCAAACGCTGCCTCCAGAGCCTGCAAATGCCCCAGCAGCTCTGGCGGTCGCAGGTCAGAGCGGATGAGTACCGCCGCATTGACATAGGCCCCTGCTTCGGGCCAAGCGGCGCTGTACGGTAAAACCGCGAAACCGCCAGCACACGCACCCCGGCATGTTTTCGAGCGTGCGGCACGCAAGGCGCAAGGTTTCAAGCGGCGTCCCATGCCGCGGATGGCGCTGGTTGCCGCCGAGCGCCACGGCATAAAGAGCGGTTTGCATTGTGGCTGTCACAGGCATGGGGTAAGCGGCCGGACCATGCAGCACAAGCCCTCAGAACCGCCCGTCGACTGCCCGTTCTGCCCGCGGCTGAGCGAGTATCGCGCCGCCAACCGCACGGCCCACCCGGGTGGTTCAACAACCCGGTTCCCGGCTTTGGAGATCCGAATGCCTGGCTGCTGATCCTCGGGCTGGCACCGGGCGTGCAGGGTGCGAACCGCACCGGCCGACCGTTCACCGGCGACTATGCCGGCGACCTGCTATACGCCACATTGCAGAAATTCGGGCTGGCGTCTGGGACTTACGAAGCGCGCGCCAACGATGGCCTGACGCTCACAGGCTGCTTCATCGCCAACGCCGTGCGCTGCGTCCCGCCGGAAAACAAGCCGACACCGGAGGAAATCCGCACCTGCCGCCCGTTCCTGGAAGGCCAGATCGCCGCACTGCCCCGGCTCACCACGATCATCGCGCTCGGCCAGATCGCCCATCAGTCGGCGGTCAAGGCCAGCGGCTGCAAGCTGCCGAAATATCCGTTCGCGCACGCGGCGGACCACCGGCTGCTGAATGGTCTGCGCCTGATCGACAGCTACCATTGCTCACGCTACAACACCAACACTCGCCGCCTGACGCCTGAGATGTTCGAGGCAGTGTTTGCTGCGGCCTTGTCCGGAAGGTAACTCAGATGTCCTGCGTCAGCCTGCCGTAGAGGTCCGGGCGGCGGTCGCGGAAAAAGCCGAAAGCGAAGCGGTGCTGGCGAATGACGTCCAGATCGAAGGTCGCGGTCAACACGCCGGTCTCGCTGTCGCCGAACTCCGCCGCCAGATCGCCGCGCTGGTCGGCGATGAAGCTGTTGCCATAGAAGCTCTGGCTGCCTTCCGTCCCGATCCGGTTCGACGCGACGACCGGCACGACGTTCGAGACCGCATGCCCGACCATGGCGCGCCGCCACAGCCGGCGGGTGTCGAGGTCGGGGTCATGCGGCTCGGCGCCGATCGCGGTCGGATAGAACAGTATGTCCGCGCCCATCAGCATCATCGCGCGGGCGCACTCAGGGTACCATTGGTCCCAGCAGATGCCGACGCCGAGGGTCCCGTGCGGCGTCTTCCAGACCTTGAAGCCGGTGTTGCCCGGCCGGAAGTAGAATTTCTCCTGATAGCCCGGCCCGTCGGGGATATGGCTCTTGCGATAGACGCCCATGATCTCACCGGCGTCGTCGATCATGGCGAGCGAATTGTAATAGTGGTGGCCGTCCCGCTCGTAGAACGAGGTCGGGATATAGACCCGCAGTGACCTGGCCAGCCTGCGCATCTCCAGCACGGCGGGATGTGTCTCGACCGGATGCGCGCGCGCCTGATGCTCCTCGCGCTGGTCGGTGCAGAAATAATGCCCCTGAAACAGTTCGGGCGGCAGGATGACCTGCGCCCCTGCCCCCGCCGCCTGCTCGACCAGGCTGGCGACCGCGGCGATGTCGGCGGTCATGTCGTTGCTGAACGCCAGTTGCAGGGCGGAGACGGTGATGGTCATGCAGGGCCTCCCGCCAGCGGCCAGGCCGGCACATTCTGGGTGATGCAGTGGAATGAGCCGCCGCCCGACAGCAGGTGGCGCGCCATCTGGCCGACCACCGTGCGGTTGGGGAAACAGGCCTCGATCGCCTTCAGGGCCTTGTCGTCCTGCGCCGTGCCGTAGGTCGGCACGATGACGCGGGTGTTGGCGATGTAGAAGTTCATGTAGGATGCGGGTTTGACGTGCCCTTCCTCGTCCTCGACGCGACCGACCGCAGGGATGGTCACGATCTCCAGACCGCGCTGCGCCTTCAGGCGCGCCAGCGCGTCGGCGTAAACCCCGGCGTTCGGGTCATCGGCGCCAGCAGCCTCCGGCACGGCAACCACACCCGGCCACGAAGCGGGCCAGATTGTCGATATGCCCATCGGTATGATCGTTCAGCAGGCCGTCGCCCAGCCAGATGACCTGGGTCGCCCCAGATGGTCGCGCAGGTTGCGCTCGATCTGCGCCCGGCTGAGGCCGGGGTTGCGGTTCGGGTCGAGCAGGCATTGCTCGGTGGTCAGCAGCCGCCCTTCGCCGTCGCTGTCGACCGAGCCGCCCTCCAGCACCCAGGCATGGTGCAGGGTGACGAGATCGCTGCGTACGGAGACCGCTTCCGCAACGTTGGTGTCGTGCGGCAGGACGTATTTGCCGCCCCAGCCGTTGAACTGGAAGCAGGCGGCGCGGATGCCCCGGCCGTCCGACACGAAAACCGGCCCGGTGTCGCGCAGCCAGATGTCGCCGAACGGCACCTCGTATAGAAAGGCACCTGTTCCAGCCAGCGCCAGTTCCGCGCTCTGGCGTGCTTCTTCCCCATGAACCAGAATATGCCGCCGCGCGGCTGGCGGGTGTGCGGATCGATATCGACGATGGCGCGAAACAGCGCGGCGACCTCGTCCCGGGCCGGCGCGAGATCCTCCTGCCAGAGCGTCTCGTGCGAAGGCCAGGCCGACCAGACGCCCGAATGCGCGCGCCATTCCGCCGGTTGGATGATGTCCATGCTGTACTGCGCCCTTTCCATGCGTTGCGCGCGCAGGATCGGCGCGCCGTTAACGTCATAGAATGAGGACGGGGTTTGAAAAGAGAAGAGGTTTACGCGCCGGCAGCCTGCATCGGTACCGCCTGCGCGGCGGCTCTGGCAGCATGGCTGGCCTGCAACGCCAGGCCGTCCATGATCGCCTTGTTGACGTCGATCAGGGCGTCGATATCGGCCGGGTTGCGAAAGACGTCCGAGGTGAAGCGGTTCACCCACAGGGCCAGCGAGATGATCTGCGCCCGCAGCTCCTTGGGCAGGGAATTCCCCGGCATGCCACAGTCGGTTGAAAGCGTCGACCACAGGCGGCGGTTCCAGTCGAGCGGCTCCATGAGCGCCGCGCCGGAGAGCTGGCTGTCGCGCGCGCGCATCAACGCCGAGGTCACCTGGGCGAACAGCCGGTATTCGGTCTGGCTCGGCGACTCAGCGGTCTGCTGAACTCGGCGATAGGCTTCCAGGGACATGTCCGAGCACCTTTGCTTCGTAATCCAGGAGTTTGCGACAGCCCGTCAGGGCGCGGTAGTAATCCTGATTCATCATATCGAGCGAAATCTGAACGCAAAGTAAGCGGGCATCCGGATTTTCGATGGCGTTCATCAAGTCGGTCATGCGCTCGACGAAGGATTGATAATAATCCTTGGCGTTTGCGGTATCGAGGTAGGCCAGCATGATCGGGAAATAGACGTGACGCACCGGGGTGGTCACGTCAGCTTCCGCCATGATGTCCCGCTCGCGCAGGATCGAAGCCTTGTTCTGATGACGATGGTGTTCCGGCGGTCGCCGTTCACCAGCACCGCGCCGTTCACCACAAACTTCTCGCCCGGCTTCAGGGAAATTTTCAACGCCATGGTTCGCGCCTTCTGCTCGAATAAAAACTGGTCGAACCCTAACCGGCGATGGCAAACGAAAGATTAACGCGCCTGCGCCGGGGCTGGACCGGATTGGGATTAACCTTGGAACAGCGACAGGATCGACTGCGGCTGCTGGTTGGCGATCGACAGCGCCTGCGTGCCGAGCTGCTGTTTGACCTGCAGCGACTGCAGACGAGCGGACTCGCGGGCAATGTCCGCATCGACCAGGTTGCCGATGCCGGTCTCGACCGTATCCGACAGCTTGTCGATGAAAGTGCGCTGCTGCTCGGCTGACTTCTGCGCCGCGCCGAATACGGTCAGCGCCTGGCTGACGTTGCGGATTGAGTCGTCGATGTCCGCGATCAACAATTCCGCGCTCTCTGCGTCGTTGAATGTGGTCTGCGGCGTCAGCTTGATGATGGTCCCGGCCGGATAGGTCTGGGCAACGGGCTTTGCGGCGTCGCCGGCGCCGCCTCGCCTACGCCTGTACCCGCAGCGGTGATGGTGATGGTGATGTTCGTCGCCGCGGACAGCGTGCCGTCGGCGCGCTGGGCCTGATAGGTAAACACCTCGTTGACCGTCGCCGGCGCTGCGAGCGCCTGGGTCTCAGCCCGCGAGTTATCGAGCGTGTAGGTATAGCTGCCGTCCGACTGTACGCGCAGCCAGCCATAGGTGGTGCGGATCGCGTTGTTGACGTTGGCCTCTTGGCCGTTGATGGTGCCAACCACATTGCCTGCAGCCGCGGTGTCGTTGGTAAACACATTGCCGGTTACGGTATTGGTGGCGTTGTCTTCGGTAACCGCGCCGGTATCCGCGACCAGGGCTGTCGGCAGCGCCGCCGCCGTCGGCTTCAGGGTGTAAAGCCCGAGATCCTGGCGCGGCACCGAGATCTGCCGGGTCGCGTCCGGGCTGACCAGGGCGACCAGATTCGCCGGTTTGCCGTTTGCGGCGTCGGTCGGGCCGTCGATCAGATTGGTGCCGTTGAAGGTGGCGTTGGAGGCAATCAGCGAAATCTGCTCTCGCAGGCGCTCAAAGTCCTGCTTCAGGGCATCGCGGCTGCGTTGATCCAGGCCCTTGTCCGATGCCGCGACCACCTTCTCCTTGATCTGGATCAGCACGTCCTGAATGGATTCTGCGGCAGCGGTGGTGACATCCAGCACCGAACGCGCCCGGTCGAGCGAATTCTTCACCGCATCCAGCCCGCGCTTGTCGGCGCGCAGGTTCTGCGCGATCGCGAACACGGCGGCGTTGTCCTTGGCGGTCTTCACTTGCAGGCCGGTGTTGATGCGCAGCTGCGTCTCGTTGAGATCACTGGTGGTGCGGTTCAAATTCTGCAGCGCATTCAGCGCGGCGCCGTTGGTATTAATGGAAAGCACTGACATGGCTTACTCCGTTTTGTCCATCACGACTAATCTGCGCCCCTTCGGCGCTCATCGTTAACGTAAGCAAGGTGTGTGCCAGTCTTATTTTTCCAATAACACTATGTAATATATGGATTATTTTCTAAATTACCCTTGGCGCGGCAGGAATTGCCGGGCTGCCAGCGGCGGCGACCCGGCAAGCTTTGCGCGGCGCGCGCGCGTCTGCTGCTTCCCGCGCAAAAGGCCAGCGCAAGCGCTGGCCAAGGTGATCCACAAGGGCGGTGGATAACGGGTGATCTGAAACTTTAACCCTGGAACAGCGACAGGATCGACTGCGGCTGCCGATTGGCGATCGACAGCGCCTGCGTGCTGAGCTGTTGCTTGACCTGCAACGACTGCAGGCGAGCGGACTCACGGGCGATGTCCGCGTCGACCAGATTGCCGATGCCAGTCTCGACCGTATCGGCGAGCTTGTCGATGAAGGCGCGCTGCTGTTCCGCCGAATTCTGCGCCGCGCCGAATACGGTCAGCGCCTGGCTCAGATTGCGGATGCTGCTGTCGACCAGCGGGATCAGAGCCTCGGCGCTTGCGGCATCAGTGAAGGTGCTGTCGACAGCCAGTTGCACGAACTCACCGGTGTAGGAACCGTCCGCCTGGGCGACGGGATCGTCGAAGACCGTTCCCGAAGGCGCCAGCGACAGGTCGATTCTGGTGACCGAAATCTGCCGGGTCGCGTCCGGACTGACCAGCGCGGTCAGGAACGCCGGCTTGCCGTTTGCGGCGTCGGTCGGGCCGTCGATCAGGTTGGTGCCGTTGAAGGTGGCGTTGCCGCCGATCAGCGTAACCTGCTCGCGCAGACGCTCGAAGTCCTGCTTCAAGGCATCGCGGCTGCGTTGATCCAGGCCCTTGTCCGATGCCGCGACCACCTTCTCCTTGATCTGGATCAGCACATCCTGAATGGATTCAGCGGCAGCGGTGGTGATGTCCAGCACCGAACGCGCCCGGTCGAGCGAATTCTTCACCGCATCCAGCCCGCGCCGGTCGGCGCGCAGGTTCTGCGCGATCGCGAACACGGCGGCGTTGTCCTTGGCGGTCTTCACCTGCAGGCCGGTGTTGATGCGCAGCTGCGTCTCGTTGAGATCGCTGGTGGTGCGGTTCAAGTTCTGCAGCGCGTTCAGCGCGGCGCCATTGGTGTTGACTGAAAGCACCGACATGGGCTCGTCCTTCTGCTTCCGCACGGCCGCTGGCCAGAATTAGCCCGGTGTGCGTCAAAACCTATTGTGCAGAAGTCATGCCAAGGGCTGGATTCTATTTATAATATTGAAAAGAAATGATTTTCTTTCGCCGCGTTTATGCAGGGCAAAACCGCCCGGCAGCATTTGCCGAGCGGCTCTGGTCACATCTGCCGGGTCAGGCGGTACGGTCCAGCGCGGCGCCGGAGACTGGCTGGTTGTTCGCCTTGAGCAGTTTCAGAACCTCTTCGGTCGGAAACTGCGCGGTCACCTCGCCGGTTTTCGGGTCGAGGAACTCGTAGACAAAGCGGTTGGCGTCTTTATCCAGCCGAATGGAGAGTTTGGCGTTTTGCGGCAGGAATCCGCCAGTTCGCCGAGCAAGGCGCGCAGGCGTTCCCTTGGCTGTTCCGCGTCGCTTCCGCCTGCCTGATATGGCGCTGGCCCGGCAACGCCGGAACGGGCGTCTCTCTGACTTGTGATCGCAGCGGCCGATGCGCCCCCGGCGCCGGCGACTGGTTGAACTGAGCCAGATTGGCCGGCGGGAGAGGCTGGACCGGCACGATGCGCGGTGCATCGATCTTGTCCATAGTCATCACCCTTGTGTTTCACCCTGGCCAGAGCGTGGATCCGTCTTTCGCGGACCCTTTGCGCCCGGCTGGGTCGCCGTCGCCACGACGGCCGGCTGTTGGTCTGCGCCTTCTGCGCCAGCCGTCCCATCGTGGCGGCCGGGGTTCGGAGGGCGCGTTCTGCGCCGCCTCCCAACCCCTAGAGCCGTTCTTACCGGAACAGCGAGACGACCGACTGCGGCGCCTGGTTGGCGATCGACAGGGCTTGCAGGCCAAGCTGTTGCTTGACTTGCAGCGCCTGCAGACGCGCCGATTCCTTGGCCAGGTCGGCGTCGACCAGGTTGCCGATGCCCGAGTTGATCGAGTCGGTCAGCTTGGTCGCGAACTGCTGTTGAATGTCGATCTGACGCGAGGTCGAACCAAAGGTCGCCAGGGTCGCATTCACGTTGTTCTTGAAGTTGTCGACGACAGCGACAGCCAGATCGCGATCGGTCGCATTGGTCAGGTCCAGCTCGCTGAGCGAAGCCTTGTTGCCGGACGCCGCACCGGATGTGGTGTAGGTGAGCGTGCCACCTGCCGCCGAGGTGAAGGAGCTCAGGACAGGCGAACGGTCCCGCTGTTCGCGCTGTTGGCGACCGTGGCGTTCGCCGTCTTGAAGTCCGTCACGCCACCAACCGACAGGGTGATCGCCCCGTTCGCGTCGGCGTTGACAGTCGCGAGATCGATTTCAACCGTGTCGCTGCCGACCAGCGTGACGCCGCTCACGCCTTCCAGCGTGGCACGGGCGAAAGCTGCCTTGGCAGCATTGCCCCGGAGGCGACCGTGGTCGCGAGCGAAGCGCCCGCGCCGACAGTGGCCGTCGCCGCACCGGCATCGAGCGTTGCTTTGGTGCCGTTGGCGTTGAGATCGACGCCCGACAGCGAGATTCGGTCGACAGTCGAGTTCTGCTTCACCGCAGTGATCGCCGAAATCGAGTCCGGCGACGCCTTGATGAGGTTGGTGCCGTTGAACTCGGCCTGGCTGACCACGGACCCGATCTGGCTGACGATCGACTTGAAATCGTTGTTCAGCGCCGTGCGGCTGGAGGTGTCCAGGCCGCTGTCGGACGCCGCCACCGCGATTTCACGGGCGCGGTTCAGCAGGTCGGAGATCGACTCGCCCGCCTGCACCGCGACGTCCAGCGACGACTTGGCGCGATTGAGCGAGGTCTGCACCGCCGAGAGGCCGGCGACGTCGCCGCGCAGACCTTGCGCGATCGAGTAGCTCGAGCTGTCGTCCTTGGCGGAGGACACGCGCAGACCGGTGTTCACCCGGTTCTGCACTTCCGCCAGGCTGCGGTTGGTGGTCGAGAGGTTTTGCAGTGCGACAAAAGCACCGGTATTGGTGTTCACGGAAAATGCCATTCTGGCCTCCTGTTTCTAAAGGGTTATTGAGCGTTCTGCTCCCGAGCCTTCTGGCCCGGTTGGGTCTGCGATTACCGGAACAGCGAGACGACCGACTGCGGTGCCTGGTTGGCGATCGACAGAGCTTGCAGGCCGAGCTGTTGCTTGACTTGCAGCGCCTGCAGACGTGCCGATTCCTTGGCCAGGTCGGCGTCGACCAGGTTGCCGATACCCGAGTTGATCGAGTCGGTCAGCTTGGTCGCGAACTGCTGTTGAATGTCGATCTGACGCGAGGTCGAACCGAAGGTCGCCAGGGTCGCATTCACGTTCGCCTTGAAGTTGTCGACAACAGCCGCGGCCGATGCGCGATCAACCTGCTTGGTCAGATCCAGCGATTTGATGGTGCGCGAGAAGCCGCCACCCGTAGTGGTGACCGTGGTGCCGGTGGTGCTCTTGAAATCGCTGAGCTTGAGGCTGCTGTAGGTCGTGCTGGCCGCGCCGTTTGCCGGCAGGGTCGCATCGAACTGCTTGCCGCCAACCGTGATCGACAAAGTCGTCGAGCCGGTCGTGAAGGTGACACCGCCAGCCGCAGCACCGGAAGTTGCGCCGGTCACGGCCGTCAGCGTACCGTCATCGTTAAGGGTTACGTTGGCCAGCCCGTCGAGTTCGGTGGCGATAGCGGCACCATCGACGCCGCCAGCGCCGACCAGGTCGGCAAGCGAGGTCGAAGCGGCGACAGTAATCGCACCCGCCGCCTTGACGGTGGTCGCCTTGCTGCCGCCCGTCGTAAGATCGACGCCCGACAGCGAGATGCGGTCGACAGTCGAGTTCTGCTTCACCGCGGTGATCGCCGAAATCGAGTCCGGCGACGCCTTGATGAGGTTGGTGCCGTTGAACTCGGCCTGGCTGACCACCGAGTCGACCTGACTGATGATCGACTTGAAATCGTTGTTCAGCGCCGTGCGGCTGGAGGTGTCCAGGCCGCTGTCGGACGCCGCCACCGCGATTTCACGGGCGCGGTTCAGCAGGTCGGAGATCGACTCGCCCGCCTGCACCGCGACGTCCAGCGACGACTTGGCGCGATTGAGCGAGGTCTGCACCGCCGACAGGCCAGCGACGTCGCCGCGCAGACCTTGCGCGATCGAGTAGCTCGAGCTGTCGTCCTTGGCGGAGGACACGCGCAGGCCGGTGTTCACCCGGTTCTGCACTTCCGCCAGGCTGCGGTTGGTGGTCGAGAGGTTCTGCAGTGCGACAAAAGCACCGGTATTGGTGTTCACGGAAAATGCCATTCTGGCCTCCTGTTTCTAAAGGGTTATTGAGCGTTCTGCTCCCGAGCCTTCTGGCCCGGCGGGATTTGTTCTTACTGGAACAGCGAGATGACCGACTGCGGCGCCTGGTTGGCGATCGACAGGGCTTGCAGGCCGAGCTGTTGCTTGACTTGCAGCGCCTGCAGACGCGCCGATTCCTTGGCCAGGTCGGCATCGACCAGGTTGCCGATGCCCGAGTTGATCGAGTCGGTCAGCTTGGTCGCGAACTGCTGTTGAATGTCGATCTGACGCGAGGTCGAACCGAAGGTCGACAGGGTCGCATTCACGTTGTTCTTGAAGTTGTCGACGACGGCAATCGCCAGCTCACGGTCGGTCGCGACGGTCAGGTCGAGATCGGACAGCGTGGTGTTGTTGCCGGCGGCTGCACCTGCGGTTGAATAGGTAAAGGTCGCAGCACCCGTTGCCGCCAGGCTTGAGGTGCTGATCGTCACCTGCCCGTCGTCGCGGTATTGGC
The DNA here is from genome assembly GCF_005144965.1 of Hankyongella ginsenosidimutans. Taxonomy (GTDB): domain Bacteria; phylum Pseudomonadota; class Alphaproteobacteria; order Sphingomonadales; family Sphingomonadaceae; genus Hankyongella; species Hankyongella ginsenosidimutans. The sequence continues at coordinate 2,481,364 of NZ_CP039704.1, read as the reverse complement.
GACCTGGAAGGCGGCACCGCCCACGGTGAGGGTAATGTTGGTGCCGTTGCCGACCGCTGCGGGCGATGCAGCACTCAGGTCCAGCTCGATCGTGTCGCTGCTGACCAGCTTGACACCGTTTGCGGTGTTGGTGGTGGCGCGCGCGAACGCAGCATTCTGGGTGTTGGCGGTGGTCAGTGCACCGGTGGAGCCGCCGGCCAGAACCTGCGCCAGCGTGTTGCCGCTCGCCAGGGTGACGGTCGCCGCCGAAGTCTTGATCTCGGCCGACTTGCCGTTGGCGTTGAGGTCGACGCCCGACAGCGAGATGCGGTCGACGGTCGAGTTCTGCTTCACCGCGGTGATCGCTGAAATCGAGTCCGGCGTGGCCTTGATGAGGTTGGTGCCGTTGAACTCGGCCTGGCTGACCACGGACCCGATCTGGCTGACGATCGACTTGAAGTCGTTGTTCAGCGCCGTGCGGCTGGAGGTGTCCAGGCCGGCGTCGGACGCCGCCACCGCGATTTCACGGGCGCGGTTCAGCAGGTCGGAGATCGACTCGCCCGCCTGCACCGCGACGTCCAGCGACGACTTGGCGCGATTGAGCGAGGTCTGCACCGCCGAGAGGCCGGCGACGTCGCCGCGCAGACCTTGCGCGATCGAGTAGCTGGCGCTGTCGTCCTTGGCGGAGGACACGCGCAGGCCGGTGTTCACGCGGTTCTGAACTTCCGCCAGGCTGCGGTTGGTGGTCGAGAGATTCTGCAGCGCAACGAATGCACCGGTATTGGTGTTCACGGAGAATGCCATTTCTTGGCTCCTTCATTCTAAAGGTGTAACGAGCGTTATGCTCGTCGACGGACTTTGCCGCAGAACAATGTGAGCAAGTGCCATGCCACCATTTTGGTTAATCCGGCGGATACCATTTTGGGCCGCGCGGATGCTCGCAGGTCATGCGCTGCACGCCAGCCGCAATCGGACATTAACTGTTTGCTAGGCATGTTTCGGCAGCCCTGACCCGGCAAAGCTGCCGGGTGCGGCAAGATTTGCCGGGTGATTCTCAAAAACGCCGCCGGACCGAAGCCCGACGGCGCTGGCAGGAGATAATGGCCGACGCTATTGGGCGGCGGACTTGCTGTCGATGAAGGCGATCCACAACTGCGCCAGTGCCTGCTCATTGGCGCCGGAGATGTCGCTAAAGGTCGCCTTGGCAGCCTCAAGTTGGCCGGACGCGGTCTGCGCAGTACCGAGAATAAGCTGCGCCTGACTCTTGTTGGGCACGGCCTTCAGCTTGCCGGTTATACCTTTCTGGATCGCGAGATTGAGCAGTTCGATCGACTTTTGATAATCGCCGTAATTATAGTAGCTCTCGCCGATCACCGCCGCGAGGTCGCCGGACGCAGCGGCGCGCGCCTGCTTTTCCTGCGCTGGCAGCGCTGCCTGGTCTTCGACCTGCCCCTTCTTGGCTGTATTGATGATTTCCCGGGCGATCGGCACAGTTCCGCCCTGGATCGCACCGCTGTCGAGACCACGCTGCGCTGCTGCGGCCGCTTCGGCGAACATGGTGCGCTTGGAGGCGGTGTCGGCCATTTCCAGATAGTCGGCAGCACCCTGCAGCGCATTAGCCTGCCATTGCAGGCGATAACTCGCGAGTACCAGCGGATCGCCCATGCCGGAGCGGTCACGGAAATAGACCACGCCGGCGCGGATGTTCTTGTCGGTCGGATAGGCGCGGATAAGATCACACGCGGTCTTGTTGATACGGGCGGCATCACCGCCGCGCACGGCGGCATTGACCAGTGAGCCGTAAAGGCCTTCCTCGGCCTTGCCGCCGTTGGCCGTCGTGACGGCGATCGCCTTTCGTAATAGCCCATCGCCTCGTTTTCCTTATCCTGCTGCAGCAGAAGCTGGCCGAGGACGACGTAATGCTCCGGTACATTCGGTGCGATCACGGTCAACTCCTGGCCCCACCGGGTTGCGGTCGCCAGGTCCTTCTGCTGGTAAGCGATGCTGCGCAGGGTCTCGATCAGCTTCGGCTTGAGATCGTCCGGCGCGCCACCGCTGCCGTACATAATCTCCACGGCATCCTTGAGCGCAGCCTGGTCATTCGCCGCCTGCGCCAGCGAATAGAGCAGTTGGCCAAAGGTGAAGCTCTCGGTGGGAGTCCGACCCTGTATGGCGGCGATCTCGCGGGCCTTGGCGATGGCCTCGGGCAGCTTGCCGTCCTTCTGCAGTTTCTGCGCCTCGACGATAATCTTGGAGACTTCCTTGCCGAGCTTGATCGGCGCTACCTTTCTCTTCGGTTTTCGCGACAGCCGGGGCGGCTGCGACCTGCGCGCCCATGAGCATGGTTGCGGCCAACATGGCAGCCCGCAGGCTGGTCGACAGGGAACGATGCGCCATTACGTCTCTCCTTCTTCTTCCGAGTTTCATCCGGGTACAGGCGACGTACGCCTGGATTATTTACGCTGAACCTGATGTGAACCGCGCGGCCTACAAATGCAACGCCCGCCAAGGGCGCGAACCGTTGGCGGGCGGAGCAGTGCGGTCTGTCCAAATTAGTTGGCGTAGACTTCGTTGCCGATGAAGCCGATCTTGGTCACGCCGCTACGCTGGGCGGATGCCAGAACCTTGTTGACGGTTTCGAACCGCGTCTGGGCTTCTGGCCGGACGTGGAACTCCGGTTGGTCGTCTTGCGCCGCTGCCCGCTGGAAGTAGCCAGTCAGGGTGTTGAGATCGACCAGGTTACCGTCGAAGTAGATGTTGTCCAGGAAGTCGATCGTGACCTTATGGATCACTGGCGGCTTCGGCGGCTCTGCCGGCTGATCGTTCGCCTGCTGCGGCAGATCAAGTTTCACCGCGTGCGTCTGCACGGGAATGTTGATGAGAAAGATGATCAGCAACACCAGCATGACGTCGATCAGCGGCGTCGTGTTCATCTCCGGCGGAACGTCGCCCTCTGCGGGGCCGACACTCATACCCATGAGTCTGTCCTTTCATGCCGGCCCCGACGCCATGTGGCGACGGGGCACGGGCCGTGTTAGCGGGTGACGGCGAAGCCCGGCTCGGGTTCGGAGATGAACGCCACCTTCGGAATGCCTGCGGTCTGGATCTGGTACTGCGCGCCGCCGACATACTCGTACGGCGTATCCTTGTCCGCGCGGATGTGGACTTCCGGCAGGTCGCGGCCGCCTTTGACCGCCGCGACCACGGTGTCGACCACCTTTCATGCAGTTCCTGCTTGCCGCCGTCGATTCTGGCGGCGTTCCAGTAGTAATTCCCGTCACGATCGATGGAAATATTGATGTTTTCCGGCTTCGTCGTGGTCGGGATGCTGGTCTCCTTCGGCAGGGTGATCGGCGCCGTCTGAATGGCCACCGGCACCGCGATGAGGAAGATGATCAGCAGCACCAGCATGACGTCGACCAGCGGCGTCGTGTTGATTTCGCCGATCGTACCCTCGCCGTCGGATTCGCCAACGCTCATACCCATGATGCGTTACTCCTTTGCAGGTCTCGGGCGGGCGGCGTCTTACTTCTTGACGGCGGTTGCAGCGGCGGCGGCCGGTGCGGCCGGAGCCTTCTGCGCCATGCGGGCACCCGACATCAGGTAGGCATGCACGTCAGACGCGAAATGACCGAGTTTTCAGCCAGCGCCTTGTTGCGGCGCGTCAGGGCGTTGTAGCCCAGCACGGCCGGCACGGCGACCGCCAGACCAAGCGCGGTCATGATCAGCGCTTCACCAACCGGGCCCGCGACCTTGTCGATCGATGCCTGCCCGGCGAGCGAGATGTTGATGAGTGCGCGGTAGATGCCGACCACGGTGCCGAACAGACCGATGAACGGTGCGGTCGAACCAGTCGAGGCGAGGAACGCGAGACCGCCCTGCAGGCGCGAGGTGATCGCGGTGACCGAGCGCTCGAGCGACATCGTGATCCACTCGTGGGCGTCGATCTTGTCGGTCAGCTTGCCGTCATGGTGATCGGCGGCGCGCAGACCATCCTCGACGATTTGGCGGAATGCGCTGTCCTTATCGAGGCGGTTCGCGCCTTCGCGCAGGCTCGGCGCGGTCCAGAACTTTTCCAGCTCCTTGCCCTGAGCCATGATCTTACGTTGATCGAGATACTTCGTGATCATGATGAACCACGAACCCAGCGACATAATGACCATTATTCCAAACGTGCCCTGGGCGACGATGCCGCCCTGCTTCAGGGCCGCCATCAGGCCATAGGGGTTTTCGCCGGCGGCGGCAGCTACATCAGCCATTCTGTTCTTCCTTCTCCATACGCCGGCTTGTGCCGGCACTCGTTCTACAAAACGCCCATGGCCGTCGTGTGCAGCCATGGGCGAAACTCTGCTAATTAGTTGTCAAGCTCCCAACGGAAACTGGACGAAGCGACCGATTGCACCGGCTTGCCATCTTCTGTGGCCGGCTTGTACCGGAAACGCCGCTCCATCAGTTCGCAGGTCTTTTATCGAGACGGTCGAAACCGCTGCTCTTGGTGACCGTGCAGGAGCCTGCGACGATTTTACCGTCGGTGCCGATGGTGAACTTCACGGAGACGGTGCCCGTCTCTTCGGCGCGAACCGAGGCCGGCGGATAATCGTCCCGCGAAATCGCCTGTGCGTTCCGTCCGCTGGCTTGGGCCGCCACACGGGCGACAGGCGGCGGCGGTGGTGCAGCCGGAGCCTCCACCTTCGGCGCTGTCGGCACGTTCGCGGCGATCGGAGCAGTCTGGCGTACCTCGGCCTGCGTGGTGATCGTCTGTTGCGGTGGCGGCGGCAGCTCGATCGGCAGATCGGGCGGCGGCACGAAGGGGCGGGTCCTCCAGCTCGGGCGGCGGGGTGGTGGTTCCTCCTCCACCTTCGGCGGCTCGACGACTTCCACAACCTCGAATTCCTTCAGAACCTTGGTCGCCACGCTGGTGGCCAGACCAGTGGCGAAGGCGTATCCGAGGAGCAAATGGATACCGACGACGATGCCGAAGGCTACCGACCGCTTACTGTTGCTGGTCTGGTCTAAGTAGGACATCGATCTGTCTTCCTCCTATCGTTGGCACAACGTTGCGCCAACGTCACAATTTCACTGCGCCGGCAGTTGTCCGACACAATCAAACAACCCAAACACAGAAAACGCAAGAGCTATGCGAACGTCTTATTGCTTTTGAAACGCATACCTCCACGGTGGCGTCCGTCTACCGACCCTTGGCAAACGCCGCAACAGGATAATGCATGCAAACCGTGTTTTTGCGCGATAAACGGCGGGTTTGTGCGTAAATCGAACAGGTTGGTCGCAGCAGTTTTTGCCGTGCGCTTCCCTCTTGCGTGCCGATTACCGCTTTTCCGCGCGGTTTTGCGTTACCGATATCATCCGCTAGACCCTTCCCGTTTTTGATTGGATCACTTTTGCGCGGCAATCAAAACGGACAAGAAGGGTCTACTCAAAGAGTGAAAGCCTTTCTTAGCGCCTTCGCTTGAGGCACTTCAGCACAAGTGCCTCAATCTCAGTCGGAAAGGCTCTATGCGGCTGTGAAGAGAATTATGCTGAAAACTGATCGCTCTGTTCACAAATCTTGAAAAACGGATGAGGGATATCGTGCAGGTCCAGCCTGGCGTCCGCATAATCCGGCTCGATGCTGAGGCTTTCAATTACAGCGTCGATGTCAATCCCGCCGGCGTCACGCTGCTTTCCGCCGTTATAATAATCTTCGGGTCCGCCTAGAATCGCCGCGCTTGCAGCGGCGATTTTTGCGCCATGGCCTGGTCGATACTCGCACGGGGCAGCAAGGCGGCGAACAGGTCAAGCCGGCGGCACGACAGCATGCGGCCGATTGCGCGCACGGGAATGGAGAGCCGCTCAGCCAGAGCATGAACCCACAGATCGGCGGCACCGACCGCCAGCAGCTCCGTTGTCAGCGCCGTCATGTCGTCGTGGGCGACCGCGCGCGCCAGGGACGCGCAAATACGATCGTAGCGGGGCGACACATCCTGCGCGCGCGCCCAGCGTTCGACAAACTGAATCGCCGCCCGGCGTTCGATCGGCGGAGTGCGTCGTGGCGCCTCTTCGTTGAGGGACGCAAGCACAGCCCAGCAGAGCGCGCGCGCCTGCGTCGACGGCAGATCTTCCGGCGCAAGCACCGGGTTGCCGAAGGCATCCAGCCGGCGGACGAGGGCCAGACGATAGGCATCCGTTACTTTACTGCGCGCAGGATCAACGGCACGCAGCAGGCGGTGCCCGACGCCGCGCAGCGGCTCCATCCCCATTGTGCAACCGTCGCCGCCAGACCCTGGCCCAGGACATGCAGATCGAGGCGCAGGCGCAACACCTCCGCGACCGGCAAGGTTCGCAGCGCCATGCAACTTTCGGCGATCGTCCAAGCACGCGCCTCGTCATGCGCGGCATCGATTGCGCTCTGGCCAACCTGCCCACAGAGCTGTGATCTGACGTCATGGATGACCGTTTGCGCGAGCGCCACCAGCGCGCCTTTCATCAGGGCGCGCTCCCGGTCGTTCAGGCGCAGAGCCGGCGGCGCGAACAGGTCGCCCACGAGCGCATGCAAACGCGCCCGATGGGCAGTCGCCATCGCCTCGTTTTCGTCCACCCTCGCGCCTCATCGCCCAAAGTTGCCCACCGTGTCCCGCGTTCCGGTTGCCCGTCGCGATAAACCGGTTAAGGTGCGCCCCGTTCCACTATACGTCATTACGGAGCGTCGACAATGCGATTGGCCGCAGCCACACGGCGGACCAACCCCGGTCTCAAAACTCTTGCCCTTGGCCTTGCCGCCCTCCTGCTGGCGTCATGCAGCAAGGAGCCGCCGACCCCGTTCGTTCTCCCACCCTCGCCCGGCCTGCCGGTCCACTACGCGGACCTTGTCGAGCTCACGCAGCAGGCACCGGTTATCCTGCGCGGGCAGATTATCGAGTCCGCGCGCCTCAAGGGCGAAGACGCCGCAGACAACCCGCCGCCGGGCGTGCGTCGCCTGGTGACGCTGCGCGCATCCGCCGTCCTCAAGGCGACCGACATTACGCCCCAAGACGTTAAATATTTGGTGGATTGGGTGCCCGCGGATGGCGGCACCGAGGCCCCGCCGTTGCGGGGTGCACAGGTGATCGTCTTCCTCTCGCCTTCCCCGACACGGGACGATTTTACAGTCTGGTCCAGCGCAATGGTCAGATCGGTGCCACGCCGCAGGCCGAGGCTGAAATCCGCGCGGTTCTGGGCGATGGGCAAGCGCCGTACCTGCGCAGCCTGTCGATAACCGGCGTCGCAGGCGCCTTCGACTGGGGTGACCGGGTGCAGTTCCTGCTGGACTCCGCGGACCGCCAGCGCTTGAGCCTAGACGCCCGCCCGGACGGCGCTCTGACCCTTGTGTTCGACGAAGCGACCGGCGAACAGGCAAGCGTCGCGCCGCGCACCCTGCTCTGGTACAAGCTAGCCTGCACCCTGCCGGCGAAGTTGCCGCCTGCCATCGTCCGCGACTACGCCACCAAGACCTTCAAGCCGGCGCAGGCTTATGGCGCGCTGCTCAACACGCTCGGTCCCTGCCGGTGAGCCGCACGGCGCTCGTCACCGGCGGCGCACGCCGGATCGGCCGGGCAATCGTCGATGGCCTTGCGCGGGACGGCTGGTCGGTCGTCATCCACGCGCACACGTCCCGGGCGGCGGCCGACGAGCTGGCGCAGGCCCTACGGGCACGGGGACGCAGGCCTGGGTTGTCGCCGGCGATCTCGGCGATCCGGCCAGCGTGCCGAACATCATGACGACCGCAGTGGACGTCGCAGGGCCGATCGCGGCGTTGATCAACAATGCGTCGCGGTTCGAACGGGACGATATAGCAAGCGTCAGTCCGGAAAGTTTTGGACCCCACATGCGCACCAATTGCCTGGCCCATGCTGCTGACGCAGGCTTTCGCCAGGCAACTGCCTGAAGGGGTAAGCGGCGCGGTCATCAACCTGCTGGATCAGCGGGTCTGGAAGCCGGTGCCGGATTTCCTGTCCTACGGCGTCTCGAAAGCGGCGCTCTGGTGGTTGACCCGCACGCTGGCGCAGGCGCTCGCGCCGGCCATTCGCGTCAACGCCGTCGGCCCCGGCCCAGTGTTTCAGAGCATTCATCAGAGCCAGGATCAGTTTGCACGCCAGGCATCCGCCGTGCCGCTCGCACGGGCCGCGTCGCCGGAAGAAATATGGCAGGCCGTGCGCTACCTGCTTGAAGCGCCGAGCGTAACCGGCCAAATGATCGCTGTGGATGGCGGCCAGCACCTTGCCTGGGCGACCCCGGATGTACTCGGCGTCGAATGAGCGGTGCCAGTTGTGCACAGCCACATAATAGCCGGAAAAGCCTCGGCGAAACCCTGCCATCGGCTGGGTGTCATTTTTCCTTCACTATATTGACATGAACAATAGTCAATAAAATCAATATATTAGTGAATTTGCTCTTTTTAGGCAATAAGCAGCGAAGCAAGGCGGCCTGCGGGTTACAGCAGTGTGACGGGCTGTCCCGCACAGACTTATCCACAGCGTTCGGGGATAAGTCGGTCGTGCGCTGCCGGCTGCCGATCGGCCCCATTGGCGCACCCGGTTCCCGAGGCTACATAGACCTTGATCGTTTGAAATTGGATCGATCTGAAGCATGAATCATGGTCTCGTTAATGGCAAAGAGCCTGATTCACGCCATCGGTTCAAGCACTCATGCTTTCCGCCTCAACCGGTCAGGCTCGAGTAAGTGATGTCCACCACGCCGCCTTTCCTTCCCGATCGCCTCTCCGAGGAGCAGTCCGCCTACGTCGTCGCGGGGTCGGATGCTCCAGACCTCGACCAGGGCGTCGCGGTCATCCGCAAAGTGCTCGAGGGCCTGCCGACCCGCCCTGGGGTCTACCGGATGCTCAGTTCCGCTGGCGACGTGCTGTATGTCGGCAAGGCGCGCAATTTGCGGGCGCGTGTCATCAACTATACGCAGGTCACGCGCTTGCCGAACCGCCTGCAGCGCATGGTCGCACAGACCCGCTCGATGCTGATCGTCACCACCCAGACGGAAGCCGAGGCGCTGCTGCTGGAGGCCAACCTCATCAAGCAGACGCGCGCGCCCTACAACGTGCTGCTGCGCGACGACAAAAGCTTCCCGTACATCATGCTGCGCCGGGACCATGCTTATGCGCAGATCGCCAAGCATCGCGGCGCACGCAAGCCAGGGGCGGACTATTATGGGCCGTTCGCCTCGGGAACGGCGGTCAACCGCACCTTGAAGACCTTGCAGCGCGTCTTCCTGCTCCGCTCCTGCTCGGACGGAATTTTCAGCAACCGCACCCGCCCCTGCCTGCTGCACCAGATCAAGCGCTGCGCCGCGCCCTGCGTCGGCCGGGTGGCGGACGAAGACTATGCGGCGCTGGTTGAGGAAGCGCGGGCGTTCCTGTCCGGCAAGAGCGTCGAAATACAAAAGCGCCTGGCCGAGCAGATGCAGGATGCCGCAGCGCGTCTGGACTTCGAGGCGGCGGCGGTGCTGCGCGATCGTCTGCGCGCCCTCACCTATGTCCAGCAATCGACCGGGTTGAACGCCGGCAGCACCGAGGACGCCGATGTAATCGCTGCGGCCCAGTCCGGTGGCGTCACCTGCATCCAGGTGTTTTTGTGCGCGGCGGCCAGAACTGGGGCAACCGCGCCTTCTTTCCGCGCCACGATCGCGCCGAGCCGGTCGATGCCGTGCTGAGCGCCTTCCTCGGCCAGTTCTACGATGCCGCACCGCCAGCGCCGCGGGTGCTGCTCGACCGTCCGCTGGAAGACATGGCGCTGATCGCGGAGGCACTTGGCGTGAAGGCCGGGCGGCGCATTGCGGTCGAGGCCCCGCAGCGCGGTGGCGCCCGCCCGCTGATCGAGCTGGCCCAGCGCAACGCCCAGGAGGCGCTGGACCAGAAACTTGCCGAATCCGCCAGCCAAAGCCGGTTGATCGGCCAGGTGGCGCGCCTGTTCGATCTCGATCCCGACCTGAACCGCATCGAGGTTTACGACAACAGCCATATCCAGGGCCGCCACGCCGTCGGCGTCATGGTGGTGGCCGGGCCGGACGGCTTCCGCAAGGCCGCCTATCGCCGTTACAATTTCAAGCCGGGCGACCATGCGCCTGGTGACGATTTCGCCATGATGGGCGAGATGCTGCGCCGCCGCTTCCGCAACGCCGGGGACGACGGCGCGGACGCCGGCGAGTGGCCGGACCTGCTGCTGATCGACGGCGGCAAGGGCCAGGTCGGCGCGGTGCGCGCGGCTCTGGAAGAGCTGGGCGTCGAGGACGTGCCGATTGTCGGCGTCGCCAAGGGGCCGGACCGCAACGCCGGGCGCGAGGTGTTTCATCTGGCGGACGGCCGCGAATTCACCCTGGAGCCGGGCGACCCCGTGCTGTTCTACCTGCAGCGCCTGCGCGACGAAGCGCACCGCTTCGCCATCGGCAGCCATCGCGCCAAACGCGCCAAGGCGCAGACCGCCAGCCCGCTCGACAGCGTTCCGGGCATCGGCCCGACGCGCAAGAAGGCGCTGCTGCTGCATTTCGGCAGCGCCAAGGCGGTCGCCCGCGCCGGCGTCGCCGACCTCGCCAGAGTGGATGGCGTGTCGCAGGCGTTGGCCCAAACCATTTACGACCATTTCCACGGTGGCTAGCGTAAGCGGCCTGTCTTAGCATCCGTGGCCATGCATCGTTACGACAAGAGATACTGGCTCCTCGCCGCCTGCCTGTCCGCATTGGCGGGTTTTATCGACGCCGTCGGCTTCAGCCGGATGGGCGGCTTTTCGTGTCCTTCATGAGCGGCAACACCACCCGGCTTGCGGTAGGGACAGTGCAAAACGCCGGCGTGGCGGCCACCGCCGGCGCGCTGATCCTGCTGTTCGTGCTTGGCGCGACCGCCGGCGCGCTCGCGGCGCAGCTTTCTGGCGCACGGCGCAAGGCGGCCGTGCTGGCCCTGGTCACCCTGCTCCTGCTTGTTGCGGCGCTGGCTGGGGATGCCGGGCTGGCGCGGCTCTGCATCGGGGCGATGACGCTGGCGATGGGGCCGTCAATTCCGTGTTCCTGCGCGATGGCGAAGTCAGCATCGGCCTGACTTACATGACCGGTACGCTCGTGCGCCTGGGGCAGCGACTGGCGACAACGCTGACCGGCGGCGAGCGCTGGTCCTGGCTGCCGTATCTCCTGCTCTGGCTGGGTCTGCTGTGCGGCGCAATACTGGCGCCTTTGCGTTTGCACGCGTCGGGCTGGACGCTCTGTGGATCGCGGCTGCAAGCGCCGGGCTGATGACTCTGGGCGTCCTCACCATCCCGTCGTTTCGCGGGCCTGCATGACCAGCCGGCAGTTGAGCCGCCCCATGCTTTCCCTAATCAGGCTGCATGACCGCACATTTGCCCAACCTGCTCACCCTGTCGCGCATCGCCGCGGTCCCACTGCTGGTTCTGCTACTGTGGGACAACGGCTGGCTCGGCTCGCTGCTGGCGTTCATCCTGTTCGTCATCGCCGGCATCACCGACTTCTTCGATGGCTATCTTGCCCGCGCGCAAGGCACGGTCTCGAAGCTCGGGCAGTTTCTCGATCCGATCGCGGACAAGATGATGGTGGTCGCTGTTCTGGTCATGCTGGTCGCGACCCGCGAGATCGCCGGCGTGCATGTGATCGCCGCACTGATCATCGTGCTGCGCGAGATCGCCGTCTCCGGCCTGCGCGAGGTGCTGGCGGAACTGCATGTGTCGCTGCCGGTCAGCCTGCTCGCCAAATGGAAGACCACAGCGCAGATGGTCGCGCTCGGCGCGCTGATTCTGGCAGGGGCATCACGGGCGCTCTATCCGGCCCTGCCCGCATTCGAGATCGGCATGAGCCTGCTGTGGATTGCCGCCCTGCTGACGCTTGCCACCGGCTGGGATTATCTGCGCGCAGGAGTTAAGCACCTTGCCTGAGCTGTCGATCCGACCGGCGAGCGACGCCGACCGCCCGGCGCTCTGGGCGATCCTCGAGCCGGTGATCCGCGCCGGCGAGACGTTCGCGTTGCCGCGCGCCATGACCGAGGCGGAAGCCCACGCCAACTGGTGCGCGCCTGACCGGCAGGTGTTCGTCGCCGTAGACGCCGGCCAGGTCGTTGGTTCCTATTACCTGAAACCCAACCAGCCGGGCGGCGGCGCACATGTCGCCAATGCCGGCTACATGGTGGCCGGACCGGCCAGCGGTCGCGGCGTCGCCCGCGCCATGGGCCTGCATTCGCTGGCGACGGCGCGTGCGCAGGGCTTCCGGGCGGTCCAGTTCAACTTCGTGGTCTCGACCAACGCACCCGCCGTACACCTCTGGCAGAGCATCGGCTTCCAGATCGTCGGCCGGGTGCCGGATGCTTACCATCACGCCACGCTCGGCTATGTCGACATCTTCGTCATGCACAGGTCCCTGACATGATCGTGCTGCTCTACTTCGCCTGGGTCCGCGAGCGCATCGGTGTCGCCGAAGAGCGCCTGCCGGTGCAGGAGGACGTTGCGTCCGTTGCGGCACTGCTCGACCATCTGGCGACGCGCAGCCCGGGCCATGCGGCGGCGCTGGCCGACCGATCGGCGCTGCGGGTCGCGGTCAATCAGGCGCATGTCGGCATGGACCATGCTGTTGCGGACGGCGACGAAGTGGCGCTGTTTCCTCCGGTGACCGGCGGATGATTGTCGTCCGGGTCCAGGCGGAGGATTTCGACTACGCCGCCGAGATGGCGGCGCTGCGCATGCGTGCGGCAGGTGCCGGTGCCCTGGTCGGTTTCACCGGTTTGATGCGGGAAATGCACGATGGCGCGCGCCTGACGGCGATGACGCTCGAACACTATCCCGGCATGGCGGAGCGGCAACTGACGGAGCTTGCACAGACCGCTGCGCAGCGCTGGCCGCTGCTGGGGATCACCATCCTTCACCGCCACGGACGCCTGACGCCGGGCGATCAGATCGTGCTGGTCGGGACTGCCAGCGCGCACAGACAGGCGGCCTTCGAGGCCGCGCAGTTCCTCATGGACTGGCTGAAGACCAAGGCGCCATTCTGGAAGCTTGAGGAAAGCCAGGACCGTCGCCATTGGGTCGCCTCGCACAGCACGGATGTTGCCGCAGCCGAGCGCTGGGAGTAGGAATAGCGTCAAGCCCGCCCTCACTTCTGATGTCGGGCCTTCCACTCCATCGCCATGCGGACGCGGTTCTCGACGCCCGGATGATCGTGGAAGATGATTTCCTCCAGCCTGCCCGGCGAAGCCTTGCGGTACTCGACAGCCTTCAGCAGCGCAGTCGAGAGGCCATCCGGATCGCGCGCGTGGTCCAGCGAATACTGGTCGGCCTCCACCTCGCCGATGCGGATGTAGCTGTTGAGCAGCGGCGTCGCCAGGAAGCCGAACACACTGACCACGAACAGCAGCACCGGTAGCCCGGCCGGATCTGCGAGGCCTTGCACCTGGTCCTGCGCCCCGAACCAGCGCAGCGCCGGCTGGAACAACCGGTGCGTCGCCCAAAACGCCAGCAGGGCCATGGCGCTGAAGAACAGCACCGAGCGCAGGGAATGACCAAGCTTGTAGTGGCCGATCTCATGGCCGACCACAGCGCGCACTTCCGGCAGGCTTGCCCGGTCGACGGCGATGTCGCTGACGGCGATGCGCGCAGAGCCGAATGCACCGGACACGTTGGCGGTCACCACGTCGCGCTGGCGCGAGCCGTTGAAGACGAAAATCCTATCCTCCGGCACGCCGGCATCCTTGGCCAGCGCCACGATGGCGTCACGCGCCGGGCCTTTGGGGAACGGCTCATATTTGTTGAACAGTGGCTCGATGAAGACCGGCGCGATCAGCAGCATCAGCAATATGCCCGCCCCGGCCATCCCGGCACCGGCCAGCCACCAGAGTCGCGGCAGGCGGCGGATCAGCCAGTACAGCCCCATGAAGAACAACCCGCCGATGAGCACGTTCAGCACCAGCCCGATCATCCCCTGCCCCAGCCAATCGCCGAGCGGCTGCTTGCTCAGCCCGTAATGGTGCGGCCGCCACCAGTCGGTGTAGATCGTCCACGGCAATGTGATCAGCGCCGACAGGCCGATGTAGGTCGCAGCAACCTGGAACGCCGCGCTTGAGGGGCGTGGCTTGCTCTTCTGGGCCCGGTCTCGCAGTTTCGCCAGAATGCCCCAGCGCACGATGATCCAGGTGACCACCCCGGTGACGATCAACCCAAGCGGCAATAGCCAGTAACCGCCTTCGGTATAGGCGATCGAGCGCGCCTGCACGTCGGGTGGAATGCTGGCGATGTACGCGGCGGTCGCGGCGGCCGGATCGAATGCCATACGGGACTCCTGTTTTGGCAGAAGCCTACTGCGCTTTGGTGAGCTATGCCAGCACCTCACCGATCAGCGTGTCGATGCAATACCCCGCAATATCGACACGCTCGCCCCGGTCGCGGCACCAGAGTCTGCCCAGGCGCTGAGATATCTGCTCGGCGTAGAGCTCCGCCTTGCCAAGCCGCTCCGACCAGTAGGGGATCAGCCTGCAATGGGCGGACCCGGTCACGGAGTCTTCGTCGACACCATGCGCCGGCGCAAAGAAGCGGGAGACGAAGTCAGCCGTCTCGCCCGCAGCAGTCGCGATCACCATATGGCCCATGCCTTTGATCGCCCGCAGGTCGGGGTCAGCGCCGTCACATCCGCCTGGCACCCATAGACCGCCATGCGCCAGATGCCACCACCCAGTACTGCGTCCGGCGCACCGCCCAATGCTGCGACCAGCGCCGGCTCCTCGACAGCGCCAGCCGGTAGCTGGGAAAGTCGAGCGTCAGCCTGCCATCCGCATTACGGCTCACGCGCAGGACGCCGGACTGGCGCGTGCGGAACGCGATGACCGTACCTGTAAAGCCAAGATGCCGCCACAGAACATGCGCAGCCGCCAGCGTTGCATGCCCGCATAACGCAACCTCGACCGCTGGCGTGAACCAGCGCAATTCATAGTCCGCTGCCCCAGACGGATCCGCGACGAAATATGCGGTCTCCGCCAGGTTGTTCTCGGCCGCAATCGCCTGCAGCAGGCTATCGTCCAACCAATGCTCCAGCGGCATGACCGCCGCCGGATTGCCCCGGAACGGCTGGTCGGAGAAGGCATCGATGCGGTAGATGGGCAGTCTCATAACGGTCCCCTCAGGCGGCTGGCGGCGGACATCGGGTCGAGCAGCCGGTGGTCGGCGTCGCGCTCGCCCTGCTCGACCACACCCTCAGGATCGACATGGATCAGCACCTCGACATCCGGGAACACTGCGCGCACCCGGCCCTCCACCTCATCGACGATGCGGTGCGCACGCCGGACCGGCAGGTCGGGGTCGAGCCAGATATGGAACTGCACGAAGCTGTCGAGGCCGCTGGTGCGGGTGCGCAGTTCGTGGATGCCGCGGACGTCCGGATGCGCCGCGACGGCGGCGACGATCTGTGCGCGTCGCCTCTCGTCCCATTCCCGGTCCATCAGCATGTCGATCGCGCGGCGCGCGGATTTCTGTGCGCCCCAGATCAGATAGGCGGCGATGGCGATGCCGATGGCGGCGTCGGCCCCGCTGATCCCGGCCCAGCTTTCCAGGCCGAGCGCGACGATGACAGAGAGATTGAGGCCCAGGTCGCTTTCGTAGTGCAGCCGGTCGGTATCGACTGCCAGCGAGCCGGTCTGGCGCACCACATGCCGCTGATAGGTGACCAGCGCCAGCGTCGCCACGATGGCAACGACCGAGACGCCGACGCCAATGCCCGGTGCCGTGACCGCATGCGGGTGCAGCAGCCGGTTGCCCGCCGCCAGGATGAGCGCGATTCCGGAACCCATGATCAGGCTGGTCTGAAACAGCGCGGCGATCGCCTCCGCCTTGCCATGGCCGAACCGGTGGTCCTCGTCCGCCGGCTGGGTCGCGACCCGCACGGCGAACAGGGTCACCAGCGAGGCGATGACGTCAAGCAGGGTATCAAGCAGCGAACCCAGTACAGACAGCGCTCCGGTCTGCACGACCGCAACGATCTTGAGCACCGCGAGAGTGACTGCGACGGCGACCGAAGCCTGAGTCGCGCGCTGCATCGCAATGACGGCCGGCGTGCGTGGCGCGCTCATGGATACAGCATCCCTTCCCGCCAGCCCTCGCCATCCCTGCTGAAGACGATACGTTCATGGAGGCGGAAGCGCTGGTCGCGCCAGAACTCGAAAGCGACCGGATGAACGCGAAAGCCGGACCAGTGCGGCGGCCGCGCCACCGGTCCCATGCCGAAGCGCGCGGTCTGCACGGCGATGCGTTTCAGAAACGCCGCCCGGCTTTCCAGCGGCCGCGACTGGTCGGACGCCCAGGCACCAATCTGCGAGTCGCGTGGCCGGCTGGCGAAATAGGCATCAGCTTCGGCCGCCGACACCGTCGACACCGGCCCTTCGATCCGCACCTGCCGGCGCAGCGACTTCCAGTGGAACAGCAGGGCTGCTTTCGGGTGTGCCTGCAACTCCTGGCCCTTGCGGCTCTCGAAGTTGGTATAGAACACGAAGCCGTCCGGACCCCAGTCCTTCAGCAGCACCATGCGCAGCGATGGCTGACCGTCCTGCCCGACGGTCGCCAGCGCCATGCCGTTCGGGTCGTTCGGCTCGCTCCGGGCAGCTTCAGTGAGCCAGTCACCGAACAGGGAAAACGGATCAGACATAAGGGGCCTTTCGCACGCACAGCTAGTCTCAAGACGCACGCCGGGCAAGCTGGTCCGTTTCTCCCTTGCGGAACGCCATATGTTGCAATAATACAACACTTAAGGAGAGATACGTGGCGCAAAATCCCTATGAGGTGCTCGGCGTGCCGCGCACCGCCAGCGACGACGACATCAAGAAGGCCTACCGCAAGCTCGCCAAGGAACTGCACCCGGATCGCAACAAGGACAATCCGGCCAACACCGAGCGGTTCAAGCGGGTCTCGGCCGCCTATGCCCTGCTTGGCGACGAGGCCAAGCGGGCGCAGTTCGATCGTGGCGAAATCGATGCGGATGGCAATCCGCGCGGCTTTGCCGGCGGAAATGCATCGGGCTACAAGCCGCACGCCCGCAGCGGCGGCTTCGAGAGCGATCCGTTCGATGTATTCGCGGACCTGTTCAGCGGCGGCGGCGCACGCACAGGCGGGTCGTTCGGCGGTGGGCCATTCGGCGCGGAGTTTGGCGCGCAGCGGACGCAGGCGCGCTCGGCGCGTGGCCAGACCCTCAGCTACACGCTGGATATCCCGTTCGATCAGGCAGCGCGCGGCTTGCCGCAACGGCTGGCGCTGCGCACCGGCAAAACCATCGAAATCAAACTGCCGGCCGGGTTCAATGACGGCCAGCAGATCCGCCTGACCGGACAGGGCGCGCCCGGGCCCGGCGGTGTGGGCGACGCTGTGGTCACCCTGCGCATCCAGCCGCACCCGTACCTGAAGCGCGATGGCGAGACGGTGACCCTCGATCTGCCGATCAGCCTCAGCGAGGCGGTGCGCGGTGCCAGCGTGAAGGTGCCGACCGTCGACGGCCCGGTGATGCTGGCTGTGCCGGCAGGCTCCACCAGCGGCCGCCTGCTGCGCCTGCGCAGTCGCGGCTTCACCCGCAAGGACGGCGGCCGCGGCGACCAGATGGTGCGGTTGCTGGTCGATCTGCCGGCGGCCGACGACGCCCTGCGCACGTTCGTCGATACCTGGCCGGGCGCCGGGCCGGCGAAACGCCCCTTCGGCGAGGACGCATGAGGTCTGCTTGACCGCCCGCGCGCGGCTCGTCACAAAAGCGCGCGTAGTGCACACTGCTTACGGAGCACGAATGTCAGACCTTATGCGCGGCAAGCGTGGCCTCATCATGGGCCTCGCCAACGAGAAATCCCTGGCCTGGGGCATCGCCAAGGCGCTGCATGCACAGGGTGCGGAGCTTGCCTTCACCTATCTTGGCGAGGCGCTGGAAAAGCGGGTGCGGCCACTGGCGGCAGAGCTTGGTTCGGCAATCGTCACCCCTGCGATGCCAGCGACATGGCCTCGCTCGACGCCGCCTTCGCCGACATCGCCCGACACTGGGAGACGCTGGACTTCGTGGTCCACGCCATCGGCTTCTCGAACAAGGACGAGTTGCGCGGGCGCTACGTCGACACCAGCCTCGACAATTTCCTGCTGACCATGAACGTCAGCGTCTATTCCTTCACGGCGGTCGCCAAGCGCGCCGAGGCGATGATGCCGAACGGCGGTTCGCTGCTCACCCTCTCCTACTACGGCGCGGAAAAGGTCGTGCCGCACTATAACGTCATGGGCCTCGCCAAATCGGCGCTGGAGACCAGCGTCAAGTATCTGGCCGCCGACATGGGGCCGCGCGGCATCCGCGTGAACGCCATATCCGCTGGTCCGATCAAGACGCTGGCCGCCTCCGGCATCGGCGACTTCCGCTATATCCTGAAATGGAACGAGCTGAATGCGCCGCTGCGGCGCAACGTCACCATCGAGGATGTCGGCGGCGCTGG
This sequence comes from Hankyongella ginsenosidimutans, assembly GCF_005144965.1. Classification (GTDB taxonomy): domain Bacteria; phylum Pseudomonadota; class Alphaproteobacteria; order Sphingomonadales; family Sphingomonadaceae; genus Hankyongella; species Hankyongella ginsenosidimutans. Next base: position 2,462,919 of record NZ_CP039704.1, on the reverse strand, counting down.
CCTGTATCTGCTCTCAGACCTCGCATCCGGCGTCACCGGCGAGATCCACCATGTCGACGCCGGCTACAACGTCATCGGCATGAAGGCCGAGGACGCCCCGACATCGCGCTCAGCTAGGCAACGGTCAGCAGGAACAGGTCGCACATGAGCCACAACAGCTTCGGGCATCTGTTCCGCATCACCACCTGGGGAGAGTCACGGCCCGGCGCTGGGTGTGGTGGTCGACGGCTGCCCGCCGCGCCTGCCGCTGTGCGAAGCCGACATCCAGCCGTTTCTTGACAAGCGCCGCCCCGGCCAGTCGCGCTACACCACCCAGCGGCAGGAAGCGGACGCCGTGCGCATCCTCTCCGGCGTGTTCGAGGGCAGGACGACCGGCACCCCGATCAGTCTGATGATCGAGAACACGGACCAGCGCTCGAAGGACTATGGCGATATCGCCGCGCAGTGGCGGCCGGGTCACGCCGACTTCACCTACGATGTCAAATACGGCATCCGCGATCACCGGGGCGGCGGTCGGTCGTCCGCGCGCGAGACCGCGGCCAGGGTTGCCGCCGGCGCAGTCGCCCGTGTCGTGCTGGGGCCGGGTATCGCAATCCATGGCTATCTGGTGGAACTCGGCGGCATCGCCATCGACCGCGCACGGTTCGATCTGGCCGCCGTCGACGCCAACCCGTTTTTCGCGCCCGACCCTGGCATTGTCGACGCCTGGGCGGATGCTGTCGATCAGGCGCGCAAGGCCGGCAATTCGCTGGGGCCGTCGTCGAGGTAATCGCAACCGGCGTGCCGGCCGGCTGGGGCGCCGATCTACGGCAAGCTGGACGCCGACCTGGCCAGCGCGCTCATGTCGATCAATGCGGTCAAGGGGTCGAGATCGGCGACGGTTTCGCAGCGGCGCGCCTGACCGGCGTCGAGAATGCTGACCGGATGCGCCCCGGGACGGATGGCCAGCCGCAGTTTCTCTCCAATCATGCCGGCGGCGTGCTGGGTGGCATATCGACCGGCCAGCCGATCGTTGCGCGGATGGCGGTCAAGCCGACGTCCTCCATCCTGACACCGGTCGAGAGCCTGAACCGTGACGGCATGCCCGTCGATGTCGTCACCAAGGGTCGCCATGACCCCTGCGTCGGCATCCGCGCTGTGCCTGTCGCCGAGGCGATGATAGCGCTGGTGCTTGCCGACCATATGCTGCGCCACCGGGGCCAGACCTTTGAGCGACATCCGCCAGGCCGCCTCGCTGGTCGTGGTGCGCGATCGTGCAGCAAGGCTGGAGGTGCTGATGGTCACCCGCAGCGCCGCATTGACATTCGCAGGCGGTGCTCTGGTGTTTCCAGGCGGTGCCCTCGATCCTGCAGATAGCGCAGCGGCAGCCCGGCACGCCGACCCCGAAGACTGTGCACACCGTCTGGCCGCCATTCGCGAAGCCCGGGAAGAAGTCGGCCTGACGATGGCTGTCGAGCGCCTCGTCCCGCTCTCGCGCTGGCTGCCGCCGCTGCACATCCCGCGCCGGTTCGATACACGCTTTTACCTCACAGCGCTCGAGGGTGACCCGCCACTGACACCCGACGGCATGGAAGTCGTCGCAGCGCAGTGGATCAGGCCGCAGGCCGCCCTGACGCACCCGGCGTGCGCCTGCTGTTCCCGACCCGCATGCACCTGCACCGGCTGGCACAGTACTCGACGGCGCAGGAGGCGATGGCACATACGCTCGCACACCCGCCGCGGCCGATTTCGCCCTTTGTGGCCGAGCGCGACGGAGCCGAGCACCTGTGCATCCCGGACGACCTCGGTTTCCCGATCACCGCCCTGCCGCTCGCACTCGCCGACCGGGGCTGAACGCAGCTTGAGAAGCCGGCGCGTCTGGCCCATCTATTGCCCGTATCGCGCTTGGGTAGTGGGTCATTTTGAAATTTTGCCGCTCCCCTGAGCTGGACGAAGGGATGAGCGGCTCGTGGTTTTGTCCAAGCTCACCACGAGCGGTTTATTCAAAATGACCCACTACCCGCGCTTGCACATACCGAACAAATATGGAACAAGGCCGTTCATGCTGACCCAGATTTCCGTGCGGCGCGCGCGAGCACAACCTCAAGAACCTGAACGTCGACATTCCGCGCGACCGGCTGGTGGTCGTCACCGGCCTGTCAGGTTCCGGCAAGTCGAGCCTGGCGTTCGACACGATCTATGCGGAAGGCCAGCGACGCTATGTCGAGTCGCTGTCGGCCTACGCCCGCCAGTTCCTGGAGCTGATGCAGAAGCCCGACGTCGACCATATCGACGGCCTGTCGCCGGCCATCTCCATCGAGCAGAAAACCACGTCCAAAACCCGCGCTCGACCGTCGCGACCGTCACCGAGATTTACGACTACATGCGCCTGCTGTGGGCGCGGGTTGGTGTTCCCTATTCGCCGGCGACCGGCCTGCCGATCGAGGCGCAGACGGTCAGCCAGATGGTCGACCGCATCCTCGCGCTGCCGGAAGGCACGCGCCTGTATCTGCTTGCACCCATCGTGCGCGGCCGCAAGGGAGAGTATCGCAAGGAACTGCAGGAGCTGAAGCGCCAGGGCTACCAGCGGGTCAAGATCGACGGCACCTTTCTCGAGATCGACGACGCACCGGCACTGAACAAGAAGCTGAAGCACGACATCGAGGTGGTGGTCGACCGGATTGCAGTGCGGTCCGACCTCGCCGGGCGGCTTGCCGACTCGCTGGAGCAGGCCTTGAAACTCGCCGAGGGGCTGGCCATCGCCGAATTCGCGGACCTGATGGAGGGCGCGAAGGAGCCGGAGCGCATCCTGTTCTCGGAGAAATTCGCCTGCCCGGTCTCCGGCTTCACCATCGCCGAAATCGAACCAAGGCTGTTCTCCTTCAACAGCCCGCACGGCGCCTGCCCGGCCTGCGACGGGCTGGGCCAGAAGCTCTACTTCGACCCCGCGCTCGTGGTGCCGGACGAAACACTCTCGCTCATCGACGGTGCGGTTCAGCCCTGGTCGAAGGCCAACCCACCCTCGCCCTACTACATGCAGGTTCTGGAAAGCATCGCCCGACACTACAGCGTGTCCATGCGCGCACCCTGGGCCGAGCTGCCGGAGGCTGCCCGCGATGCAATCCTCCACGGCACCCGCGGCGTCGAAATCGCGCTGCAGTTCGAGGACGGCCGTCGCCGCTTCGAGACCAAAAGGCGTTCGAGGGCGTCATCGGCAATCTGGACCGTCGCTGGAAGGAGACCGAGTCGGCCTGGATGCGCGAGGAACTGTCGCGCTATCAGTCGGCCGCCCCGTGCGAGGCCTGCCATGGCGCACGGCTGAAGCCGGAGGCGCTGGCGGTCAAGATCGGTGGGCTGACCATCTCCGACGCCACCGCCAAATCAGTTGCGGATGCGCTGGCCTGGTTCTCCGGCATCGCGCCCGGGCTAAGCGACAAGCAGGCGGCGATCGCCGAGAAGGTGCTGCGGGAAATCGTCGAGCGCCTGGGCTTTCTCAACAATGTCGGGCTGGACTACCTGCACCTCAGCCGCAACCGGGACTTTGTCCGGCGGCGAGAGCCAGCGCATTCGGCTCGCCAGCCAGATCGGCTCCGGCTTGACCGGCGTGCTCTACGTGCTCGACGAGCCATCGATCGGCCTGCACCAGAAAGACAACGACCGCCTGCTGGTCACCCTCAAGCGCCTGCGCGACCTCGGCAACAGCGTGCTGGTGGTCGAGCATGACGAGGATGCGATCCTCGCCGCCGACCATGTGATCGACATGGGGCCGGGTGCCGGCGTCCATGGTGGCCAGATCATCGCGCAGGGGCCACCGGCTGCAATCATGGCCAATCCCGAGAGCTTGACAGGCCAGTATCTCGCCGGGGTTCGCGCAGTGCCGGTGCCGGCGGCGCGGCGCACGGGAACCGGCAAATGGCTGGAGGTCAGCGGCGCGCGGGCCAACAACCTGAAGGGTGTCACCGCGAGGCTGCCGGTCGGGACCTTCACCTGCGTGACCGGGGTCTCTGGCTCCGGCAAGTCGACGCTTACGCTCGATACGCTCTACACGGCGGCGGCCAAGCGGCTCATGGGCGCGCGCGGCGTGCCCGGCGTGCACGACGCGATTACCGGGCTGGAGTATTTCGACAAGGTGATCGATATCGACCAGTCGCCGATCGGCCGCACCCCGCGCTCGAACCCTGCGACCTACACCGGTGCCTTCACCCCGATCCGTGACTGGTTCGCCGGCCTGCCGGAGGCGCAGGCGCGCGGCTACAAGCCCGGCCGGTTCAGCTTCAACGTCAAGGGTGGCCGCTGCGAGGCCTGCCAGGGCGACGGCGTCCTGAAGATCGAGATGCACTTCCTGCCGGACGTCTATGTCACCTGCGACGTCTGCAAGGGCGCGCGCTACAACCGCGAGACTCTGGAGGTCCGGTTCAAGGGCAAGTCGGTTGCGGACGTGCTGGACATGACCATCGAGGACGGCCTGGACTTCTTCCAGGCCGTGCCGCCGATCCGCGACAAGCTGGCGATGCTGAACGAGGTGGGGCTCGGCTACATCAAGATCGGCCAGCAGGCGACGACCTTGTCCGGCGGTGAGGCGCAAAGGGTCAAGCTTGCCAAGGAGCTCAGCCGCCGCGCGACCGGGCAGACGCTCTACATCCTCGATGAGCCGACCACCGGCCTGCATTTCGAGGACGTCCGCAAGCTGCTCGAGGTGCTGCATGCGCTGGTCGACGCCGGGAACACCGTGGTCGTCATCGAGCACAATCTGGAGGTCATCAAGACCGCGGACTGGATTGTCGACCTGGGGCCAGACGGTGGCGACAAGGGCGGCGAGATCGTGGCCAGCGGCACGCCGGAGCAGGTGGCCGCAACCCCGCCTCCCACACCGGCCGCTATCTCGCCCCGCTGCTCGACAAGGCGCGGCGTGCGGCGTGAGCTGCAAACGCAGCAACGCTGAACCATGCTGTCGTCCGTCATCGGATTTTAGAGCGATTTCCAAGCAGATGGACTCATCTTCTGGTTAAGAAATCGCGGCAAAACAAAACATAGAGCGGCAATTTGATTCGATCGGATCGAAAACCGCTCTAGAGTCTGATGACATTGGATGGGATCGCCATTCCGATCTTCACGGAGCAGGCTGTAAAGTCCGCTCGTAGTGAGCTTGGACGAACCACGAGCCGCTCAGCCCTTCGTCCAGCTCAGGGTGAGCGGCGCGTGTGCAACCGCGCGATGGCGTGGGGTCAACTTAAAGTCATCAGGTTCTAGGAAACCGCCTCCGCTTTTCCCGAAAGCTTCATCTTCTTGGTACTGCCGGAGATGTGGTCCATCCAGGCCAACAGCAGGCCGGAGACCACGAAGGTGAGATGAACGATGACCAGCCACAGGAGATCGTCCTTGTCCATCTGGCTGACATTCATGAACGACTTAAGCAGATGAATGCCGGAGATGGCGACGATGGAGGCAACCAGTTTGAGCTTCAGGCCGGAGAAATCCACCGTGCCCATCCATTCCGGCCGGTCGACATGGTCGCCGACATGGAGCTTGGAGACAAAATTCTCATAGCCGGAGAACACCACGATCAGCAGCAGATTGCCGGCCAGCGACAGGTCGATCAGGGTGAGAACACCCAGAATGACATCCGTCTCCTTCAGCGCCGGTGCTGCGAGCACGAAATGCCACAGCTCCCCGAGAAACGAGACCATCAGCACAACCAGTGCCACCACCAGGCCCAGATAAAACGGAGCCATGAGCCAGCGGCTGGCGAACAGCATGGCCTCAAACCGGGATTCAAACGCGCGCAGCACTTACATTACCCCTTCAGCGCTTTGGTCAGCAGGTCGTTGACGACGGCAGGGTTCGCCTTGCCACCCATGGCCTTCATGGTCTGGCCGACGAAAACCCGAACAGCTTGTCGCGCCCGGCACGATAGGCTGCCACATTGTCAGGGTTGTCGGCCATGATCTGGGCGATCGCCGCCTCGATGGCACCGGTATCCGAGACCTGGCGTAGTCCGCGTTCCGCGACGATCACGCCCGGATCCTGCCCTGACTCCAGCATGATCTCGAACACATCCTTGCCCAACCGGCCCGAGAGGGTGCCATCCCCGATCAATGCCAGCAGTTCGGACGCCTGCGCAATCCCGATCGGACTTTGCGCCAGGTCCAGCCCGAGCTTGTTGAGCGCGCCGAACAGATCGGACGTCAGCCAGTTGGCGGCCGGGCGGGCGACCTCGGCCTGCGTCTTGCCCAGCCTTGCGGCCGTGCTTTCCAGCAGCGCCTCGAACCAGTCGGCGGTTTCCTTCTCGGCGGTCAGCACGGCGGCGATGTATGGCGTCAGTCCCAGATGCGCGACGAAGCGGGCCTTCTTCTCGTCCGGCAATTCCGGCAGCGCTGCCCGGCAGCGCTCGATGAAGCCGTCCGGCAGCTCGAGCGGAAGCAGGTCGGGGTCAGGGAAATAGCGGTAATCGTGCGCGTCCTCCTTCGAGCGCAGCGCCCGGGTCTCGCCCTTGGCCGGGTCGAACAGCCGGGTCTCCTGGATGATAGCGCCGCCATCCTCGATGATGTCGATCTGGCGGCGCGCTTCGACCTCGATCGCCTGCATGACATAGCGCACCGAGTTGACGTTCTTGATCTCGCAGCGCGTGCCGAGCGGGTCGCCGGGCTTGCGCACGGAGACATTGACGTCGGCACGCATCGAGCCTTCTTCCATGTTGCCATCGCAACTGCCGACATAGCGCAGGATGGTGCGCAGTTTCTTGAGGTAGGCGCCGGCCTCCTCGGGCGAGCGCATGTCCGGCTTGGAGACGATCTCCATCAACGCAATGCCGGTGCGGTTCAGGTCGACGTAGGAACGGGTCGGGTGCTGATCATGGATCGACTTGCCGGCGTCCTGCTCCAGGTGGATGCGCTCGATACGCACGGTCTTGACGCGCCCCTCGGCAAGGTCGAGCGAAATCGCGCCCTCGCCGACGATCGGATGATAGAGTTGGCTGATCTGGTAGCCCTGCGGCAGATCAGCGTAGAAATAATTCTTGCGGTCGAAGCGCGACCAGCGGTGGATTTCCGCGCCAAGCGCCAGCCCGGTGCACACCGCCTGGCGCACGCATTCGCCATTGATAACCGGCAGCATACCCGGCATCGCCGCGTCGATCAGGCTCACCTGGCTGTTCGGCTCCGCGCCGAATGCGGTGGCAGCACCTGAGAACAGCTTGGCGTTCGAGGTCACCTGGGCGTGTACCTCCAGCCCGAGCACGACCTCCCACTCGCCGGTCATGCCGTGCAGGCGATAGGGCTTCATGTCGGTAGCGGCGTCAATCGTATCGGCGGTGGTCATGGGCTTGTCCAGATGGCTGCTCTTCAAGCGCTAATGCACCGCGCAGCCAGCAATGAGCAAGCCCCGTACAACCGGCGTGGACACGAAAAGCCCGGTGCCAGGGCCGGGCTTGTCCGGAACATTTGTGCAGCGGTTCAGCGACCGTGGCGGATCAGGCTGTTGCCGAGGATCCAGATCGATGCGGCCAGCAGCACAACGTCTTTGAGCAGGAACTGGCCGATGCCGGCAGAGATTGCCGGGAATCCGCCCGCTGTCGGCTCAGCGACGCCGGGCGTCGTCAGGAAGAAGCTCAATGTCGTCACAAAGGTGACAATTCCGAGGCGCCGCCGGCTACGCCCAGCAGGGGCAGGACGAGGCCGCCGAGCAGAAGCAGGCCGGCCAGGATTTCGACCACGCCCAGCATATAGCTCGCACCCTGGATGCCAAGCAGCGTATGCCACCAGCCGACGAAAGGGCTGTTGGCGATGAAGGGCGCAATGCCATTGGCTTCATAGGCGGTGAATTTCATGCCGCCAAACCACAGGAACACGATCCCGAGGGCCAGCGGGAGGGCTAGCCCGCCGATGTTGCGAATGCGCTCACCGAGCGTGCCTATCGAATGTTCACTCATCTTTGCCTCCATGCTGAATGCGAGACCCTCTCGCATTCATGGCGGCATCAGGTAAACTAATCTGTTTCCTCGGTCGAGCCGGAAACGATCAACCGAACTGTTTCCGGAACGCAGACAATAATGGGGTCACCACCAGCGTGTTGGTTGGGCGGTGTAGCCTGCCGCACGTTCCAGCGCATAGCCGGCGTTGAGCACGGTCGCCTCGTCAAGCGGCCGGCCGATCAGATGCAGCCCGAGCGGCAGGCCCGAGGCATCCAGCCCCGCCGGCACGGACATGGCCGGCAACCCTGCAAGGCTTGCTGGCACCGTGAACACGTCGTTGAGGTACATGGCGATCGGATCGTCGGACTTGGCGCCGAACGGGAACGCTGCAGACGGCGTTGTCGGCGTCAGGATCGCATCGCACCGGGACCAGGCGTTCTCGAAATCGCGCGCGATCAGGGCCCGCACCTTCTGGGCCTTGATGTAGTAAGCGTCGTAGAAGCCGGCAGACAGCACATAGGTGCCGATCATGATCCGGCGCTTCACCTCGCGACCGAAGCCTGCGGCGCGGGTTTCCTCATACATGTCGATCAGCGACGCCTGATCGGGCGCGACACGCAGGCCGTAACGAACCCCGTCATAGCGCGCGAGGTTGGACGACGCTTCGGCCGGCGCGACGATGTAATAGGTCGGCAGCGCATGCCGGGTGTGCGGCAGGCTGATGTCAACGATCTCGGCGCCGGCGTCCTTCAGCCAGGCCGCGCCGTGGCGCCACAGCGCATCGATCTCGGCGGGCATGCCGTCCATGCGATATTCGGCCGGGATGCCGATGCGCAGACCGCGCAGATCGCCGGTCAGCGCCGCCTCGAAATCCGGGACCGGAGTATCGAGAGACGTCGAGTCCTTGGGGTCGAACCCGCACATGCTCTGCAACAGGATGGCGCAATCACGCACGTCACGCGCCATCGGCCCGGCCTGGTCAAGCGAGGAGGCAAAGGCGATGATGCCCCAGCGCGAGCAACGGCCGTAGGTCGGCTTGATGCCGGCGATACCGGTGAAGGCGGCGGGCTGGCGGATCGAGCCGCCGGTGTCCGTCCCTGTGGCACCGGCAACGATGCGCGCCGCCACCGCCGACGAGGAACCGCCCGACGAGCCGCCGGGCACAAGCTGCGCGCCGTTCGGGCCGCGCCAGGGGTTGATGACGTTGCCGAAAGCGCTGGTCTCGTTGGACGAACCCATGGCGAACTGATCGAGGTTCAGTTTGCCCAGCATCACGGCACCATCACGCTTCAGGTTGGCCGAGACCGTCGACTCATAGGGCGGGATGAAGCCATCCAGGATTTTTGACGCGGCCGTCGTCTGAACGCCCTGAGTGCAGAACAGGTCCTTGATGCCGAGCGGAACGCCGGCAAGCGGCCCGGCGGTTCCGGCCGCAAGCGCTTCGTCCGCCGCGCGTGCCTGTTCGAGCGCCAGGTCCGGCGTCTCGACGATGAAGCAGTTGAGCGGCCGCGCCGCCGCCACGGCGGCGTTGTAGGCGGTCGCCACCTCGACGGCGGAAAAACGGCGCGTATGCAAGCCGTCGCGCAGCCCGGCGATCGTCAGGTCGGTCAGGTCGGTCATTATTCGATCACTTTCGGCACAGCAAAAGCCGAACTCGGCCTGGGGCGCATTCTTGAGCACATCGGCCTGCCGGTCACCGCCGGTCAGCGGATCGGCGTTGGCCACATCCTCGCGCCAGCGCAAGCGGTTCGGGATGACGGCGGTCATCGGCTCGACAACGTCGGTATCGACCGCGCCGAGCTCCTCCACCCAGCTCAGGATCTTGTTCAGCTCCGCCTGCATCGGCGCCACATCGGCGGCATCAAGCTTCAGCCGGGCCAGGTGCGCAATGCGGCGCACTGTCTTTCATCGACCGCCATGTTCGCGTGTTTCCTAAATATGCCTGTTGCGGAATGCAGCTAGCATTCCAGCAAATCCCCTGCAAGCGCCGTGGCGCATGGGTCGTGTCTCGGGTCGAAATCACAAGGCTCGCCCAGAGCGGGGCGTAGGGCAGTACGGCTTTCGGGCTATCCAGGCACGCCACGCATGGCTTTTCAGCCTGACAGACCATAGGCGCATGTCGACACTTGCAAACCGCTGCCGATTGGACGACCAACATCACGAGACATGACAGCGCCGATTGACGAGCGTCCGTCCTGGGAACGGCCGCAGCCAGCACAACCCGCCAAGAAAAACGCCGCACACCGGCGACTAAATTTCTATGGCTGGTGGCGGTGCTGATCAGCCTCGCCTTTGCCGGCTGGTGGCTGTTCAATGCTTATGCGCCGCGCCTGATGCGCACGGCTTTCGTGCCCCGGATTACCTTCCAGGACAGCCCACAAGCAGCACAGCCCGATTACACTGCCTTGTCCGGGTGGATCGCCCATCCGCGCCGGCCACAGTCCCCGGCGCTGGCCGCGCCGCCCGATTTTACCCGGCAGCCGAACCGCGCGCGGATGTGTTCTACCTTGGGCCAGACACCTACCTCAGCAGCCGCTTCTGGAACGATCCGCTGGACGACGCAGCCAGCAGGACCTTGCAAGTGGAGGCCGTGCGTCATGAGGCCAGCGCCTTCAACAGCGTCGGCGTGGGCGCCGCTGATCCGCCAGGCGAGCCTTGGCGCACAATACAGCCGGACCGAGGACGCGCGCGCCGCCATCGATCTGGCCTATACCGACGTACAGGCGGCCTTCGATGCGTTCCTGGCGGCGCGTGACCCGGACCGGCCGTTTTTCCTGGTCGGGCACGGCCAGGGCGCGCTGCTCGCCAAACGGCTGCTGGCGGGCCGCATCGCCGAGACGACGCTCAGCCAGAGCCTGGTTGCCGCCTACCTGCTGGGCTGGCCCGTCGACCGCAATCGGGACCTGTTTGCGCTGAACGTCCGCGCCTGCCAGGACCCGCGCGACAGCCGCTGCATCGTAAGCTGGTCGACCTTCGCCGACCCTACTGACGCCGAGCATTTTCTGGCAGCCGCAGCCTGGCTTGAACGCGCGCGGCCGGTGGACGCGCCGCGCCTGCTCTGCACCAACCCCTCAGCGGCACGGCGAATGAGAAGCCGCTCAGCCCGGAGGCGCACCATGGCGCCCTGCCCTTCACCCCGGCCCCGACTGGCGCGTTGAAGGCGCTGATCGCCGGGCTCGTCGGGGCGACCTGCTCATCGGAGGGGCTGCTGATCGTCTCGCCCAAGCCGAAGACCCCGTTTTCCGAACAAGCGCTGCCTGGCAACGACTTCACCCGCTACGACATCACCCTGTTCTGGGCCGACGCCCGACTCGACGCCGAAGCCCGGCTGAAGGCGTTTGCCGCCGGGCGGCCGTTGCCATGATCACCCAGAGCCCCAGCGATTTTGCGTCGGCACTGCCTGGCAAGGGCCGGCTGGGCGGATTGGACGTCGGCAGCAAGACGATCGGCCTGGCCTACTGCGACGCTGGCTGGACCATCGCATCGCCGGCCGAGACGCTTGCGCGCGGCAAGTTCACCGCCGATGCCGCCGCTCTGCACCTGCGCTGCCGGGATCAACGCCTGGCTGGCCTGGTGCTTGGCCTGCCGCTCAGCCTCGACGGAACCATGTCGCCGCAGACCCAGTCCCTGCGCACTTTCGCACGCAACCTGCAGACGGTGCTCGGGCTGCCGATCTTGCTGTGGGACGAGCGCTGGTCGACGGTCGCGGTAACACGCACCTTGCTCGACGCTGACGCCAGCCGTGCGCGCCGCGCCGAACTGGTCGACAAGCTCGCCGCCGCCTACATTCTGCAGGGCGCGATCGACGCGCTTGCCAACCTCCCGCGGCGCACTGACAATTCTGAGGTAGTGGGTCATTTTGAATTTTGCCGCTCACCCTGAGCTGGACGAAGGGTTGAGCGGGAGGTTTCAAACTGAGACACTACCAATTCTGATGGAAACTTGACAATTGCACCAAGGCGGGCTAGCCGCCCCGCTTCACATCAACGGACCCGCAGCCCCAGTGAAGCGGTGTCCGCGGCAGTCAGCCTCTGTGGCGCGCCTGTCGGTGTTGATCTGGGGAACGCATCGGCCCGATGGCCGCATGCCTGGAAACGGTTGAACAGATGGAGCTGCGATGAGCAAGCGGATTTCGGCGAAGTTTAAACTCGATCGCCGCATGGGTCAGAATATCTGGGGCCGCCCGAAGAGCCCCGTGAACAAGCGCGAATACGGCCCCGGCCAGCATGGCCAGCGCCGCAAGGGCAAGATGTCGGACTTCGGCACCCAGCTGCGCGCCAAGCAGAAGCTGAAGGGCTATTACGGCAACATCACCGAAAAGCAGTTCCGCAAGGTCTATGCCGAGGCCGTGCGCCGCAGGGCGACACCTCGCAGAACCTGATCGGTCTGCTGGAAGTGCGCCTGGACGCTGTCGTCTATCGCGCCAAGTTCGCGCCGACCGTGTTCTCGGCCCGCCAGCTGGTCAGCCACGGCCATGTGATGGTCAACGGTGTCAAGTGCAACATCGGCTCGCGTCAGGTGAAGGTCGGCGATGTCGTTGAACTCTCGCCCAAGGCCAAGCAGATGGCGCTGGTCATGGAAGCCATGGCGTCGGCAGAACGTGATCTGCCAGACTACATCCAGCTCGACAATGTCGGCAAAATCGTGTTCGCGCGCGTGCCGCAGCTCGACGAAGTACCCTACCCGGTCCGCATGGAACCGAACCTGGTGGTCGAGTTCTACTCGCGCTGATCCGGCTTCCAGTAATGATAGCATTGAGGGCGTGGCGGCAGTCGCGCCCTCTTGTTTTGAGACGAGACGTTGCTGCGTTAACCGTTCTGTCATGCGGGCGTCATGTCGACGTCCTACAAAGCCCTCCATACTTTAACGGAGGTTCTTCATGTTACACGCAGCTTTTCGGGTCGGCCCAGCGCTTGCCGGGCTTCTGCTCGCTGGCGCCGCTCATGCCGCGCCGTTCACCGCAAGTATCGGTGGTGCCGACTACACCGTGCAGGGCCTGGTCGGATTCGGCCGGATCGATGCGGCGACGCGCGACAAGTTCGGTGAAACCTTCGGTTCGATCTCTGGCCTCAGCACCGTCGCCGGCAGTTGGGCGCGTGCCGGCGACAGCTACAGCGGCACTTTCATCACGCTGCCGGATCGCGGCTACAACGTTACCGGCACCACAGACTACGCGCCGCGCATCAACTATGTCGATTTCAGCTTCACACCGGTCGGCATCAACAGCGTGAACAACAGCCAGAACCAGATCCAGCTGGCGTTGCGCGACACGCTGAAGCTTTACGAGACCGTCGGCAATGGCATCCAGAACCTCACCGGCCTTGATCCGGTGCCCGGCGGGCTTGCAACCGGCGGCGCGCGCCCGGCGACCGCAACCCTGCCCGAGCTGCCGCAAGCGTTCAACGGCAAGCTGGCGCTGGACGCCGAGGCGATCGTCCCCTGAAGGACGGCGGTTATCTCATCAGCGACGAATATGGCCCGTCGGTGTATCGCTTCGACAGCACCGGCCAGTTCATCGGCGCGCTGCCAGTCCGGCCTCCCTGCGCCCCGTGCGCAACGGCGTGAGCGACTACAGTTCCAACAACCCCGGTTCGGGCCAGCCGGTGCCGAATCCACTCAACCCAACTGCCGGGCGTCAGAATAATCAGGGTCTGGAGGGCTTAAGCCTCGCCCCGGACGGCAAGACGCTGATCGCTGTGCTGCAAAGCGCCGCCATTCAGGATCTCAACTCGGCCAGCATCAACACGACGCGGCGGACCACGCGCATCGTGACATACGACATCTCCGACCTCGATAATCCGGTCGTGACCGGGGAATATGCGCTGCAGCTCCCCACCTACCTGAACGCCAACGGCAACGTCCGCGTGGCAGCACAGAGCGAGATTTTGGCGCTCTCGCCAACCCGCTTCCTGATTCTGCCGCGCGACGGTGCCGGCCAGGGCAATGCGGACCCGCTGTCGCGCTACCGGCAAGTGGACATCGTCGACTTCGCCGACGCCACCAACGTGCTCAACACGCCGGACGAGGCGCAAATCGCACCGAATGGCGTCCTGAAGGACAGCATCACGCCGGCCACTCGTCCCTTGGCTGAACATCAACAACAGTGCTGAACTGGACCGCTTCGGCCTGCATAACGGCCTGCCGAACGATGAGAACAACCTCTCGGAAAAGTGGGAAGGCCTGACCTTGCTGTCCGTGCTCGATCCCGACGCCCCGAACGATTATTTCCTGTTTGTCGCCAATGACAACGACTTTCTGACCACCAACGGCTTCCAGGTCGGCGCGGCTTACGATGCCGGTCTGGACAACGACACGACTTTCCTGGCCTATCGCGTCACCATTCCCGGTTTTGCCACCCCGGTCGATGCGCCGCCGGTGGCCTGGATGCTTGGGCTTGGCGCCCTGGCGGCGATGGGCATGGAGCGCCGCCGCCGGCGCTGACACGGGTAGTGTCTCAGTTTGAAAAGCCCGCTCGTGGTGAGCTCGGACAGAACCACGAGCCGCTCACCCCTTCTGTCCAAGCTCAAGGTGAGCGGCAGAATTTCAAACTGAGACACTACTCTGACACGGCCAGCCTTTACAGATTTGACCTGGAATGGCATCAACAGGGCATGGCTCGACCCCATGCCCTGTTTGCTTGCGCGGCAAGCCCTGCCGCTTGCCCGGCTCCCGACCTGCGACTTAGCGGCCCGCGGGCATAACGGACCCTGGGCGTCGACGCGCGGCGCGCCCTGCGGACCACCGCCCCGGGGACGACTTTGCGCCAGCCGCTCATCCAAGCTCAGGAGCCAGTTATGGCCATGAACCACGTCAAGATTTTCGATACCACCCTGCGCGACGGCGAACAGTCGCCCGGCTGTTCGATGAACCTGGAAGAGAAGCTGAAGGTCGCCGCCCAACTGGAGGCGCTCGGCGTCGATATCATCGAGGCCGGGTTCGCCATCGCGTCCGAAGGTGATTTCCAGGCCGTCAGCGAGGTTGCCCGCCAGTGTCAGCGTGCCACGGTCGCCAGCCTGTCGCGTGCAGCGGAGGCCGACATCAGCCGCGCCTGGGCGGCGGTCAAGCATGCACGCGCGCCGCGCATCCACACCTTCATCGCCACCTCGCCGCTGCACATGCGCGTGAAGCTGCGCATGGAGCCGACAGACGTCCTGGAAGCGATCCGCAAGTCGGTCAGCCACGCCCGCAATCTGTGCCCCGATGTCGAGTGGTCGGCCGAGGATGCGACCCGCTCCGACCCCGATTTCCTGTGCCGCGCCGTCGAGATCGCGATCGCGGCCGGCGCCACCACCATCAACCTGCCGGACACGGTCGGCTATGCGACGCCCGAGAGCTATGCGGCCATGTTCAGCGATGTGATCGCGCGCGTGCCGGGGCGGACCGGGCCACCTTCTCCACGCACTGCCACAACGATCTGGGCCTTGCGGTCGCCAACACCTTGGCGGCCATCGCTGCGGGCGCGCGCCAGGTCGAGTCGACCATCAACGGGATCGGCGAGCGCGCCGGCAACGCCGCGATGGAGGAGGTGGTGATGGCGCTGCGCACCCGCCACGACGTCATGCCCTACGCGACCGGGATCGAGACCACCCAGATCACCCGTGCCTCGCGCCTCATCTCCTCGATCACCGGCTTTCAGGTGCAACCGAACAAGGCGATCGTCGGTGCCAACGCCTTCGCGCACGAGTCTGGCATCCACCAGGACGGAATGCTGAAAGACAGCAGCACCTACGAGATCATGACCCCTGCCTCGGTCGGTCTCACCGCCTCGAACCTGGTCATGGGCAAGCACTCAGCCGCGCCGCCTTCAAGCAGAAACTGGACGAACTCGGCTACAGCCTCGGCGACAACGCCTTCCAGGACGCGTTCAAGCGCTTCAAGGACTTGGCGGACCTGAAAAGCACGTCTACGACGAGGACATCATCGCGCTGGTCGACGACTCGACCGCCCGCGCCAACGAGGCGATCCAGGTGCTGGAGGTCGAAGTCTATTGCGGCTCGGCCGGTCCGCAGCGCGCCATCATCACCTTGTCGATCGACGGCGCCGAGCACACGGCCGCCAGCCGCGGCAACGGCCCGGTCGATGCGCTGTTCAATGCGATCCGCAAGCTGGTGCCGCACGACGACGCGACACTGGCGCTCTACCAGGTCCACGCCGTGACCCAGGGCACGGACGCCCAGGCAGAGGTCACCGTCCGTCTGTCCGAGAACGGCCGTACTGCGCAGGCGACAGCCGCCGACCACGACACCCTGGTCGCCAGCGCCCGCGCCTATGTCAGCGCGCTCAACAAGCTGATCCTCAAGCGCGGCCGTCAGCCGGTCGATCACAGCGACGGGCTGGTGCGCAGCGCCTAAACGCCCAGCATATCAGCCAGCCAGGCCAGCAGCGCCCGGTCGTGCCAGGGCACGGACGCGTCCGCTGCGTGAAATCCGCAGTGGCCGCCGCCATCGCTGATCCGGCAGGTTGCGTGGGGATCGCCGCCCAGTCGACCTTGCGGTAGTCCGCGACCGGGATCCAGCTATCGTCCTGCGCCGTGATCACCAGCGCCGGGCGTGCAAGCTGCCGAAGATGCGGCGCGCTGGCAGCCTGTGAATAAAAGTCCTCAGCTCCCTGAAAGCCGTGCATCGGCGCGGTTACCGTCTCGTCATAGTGGCGGATCGATCGCGCGGCGGCTGCAGCCTGTTTCAGCGGCGCTGGGAACTGGCTGGCCGCCGCCCCTTCCTTCATCCATTTGAGCAGGTAGCGGGCATAGAGGGTGTTGCGCGGCTGCTCGATGGCTGCGACCGCGTGCGCCGGCATGATCGGCGCGCTGACGGCGGCACCGCCCATCACCGCGTCCGCGACCATCCCCTCGGTCAGGTATTTCAGCACCGTGTTCCCGCCCAGCGAATAGCCCATGAGGATGACGCCGTTTGCGGCAGGGTCCGGCAACTGCGGTATCAATGCGGCGATATCCGCTGTCAGGCCCGTGTGGTAGAAGCTTGCGCAGCGCGGTGCGGTCTCGCCTGCCCCGCGCAGATTGAGCCGCAACACCGGGTAACCGGCCGCAAGCAGCACGGCGGCGCTTGCAACCAGGGTTGCGCCCTCGCAACTGCCGGTCAGACCATGCGCGATTGCCACCAGCGGCCGTGACGTCCCGGCCGGTGACTGCAAGCGGCCTGACAGCCAGTCGACGCCGTTGCTGGCGCGGAACCACAGGGTCTGCTCCGGCCAGCGCGCAAGCTCGGGGCGCGGCGGCGAGAGGATATTGCGCAGCGTCTGCAAGTCACTGCCGATCCAGGGAAACGTGGTTTGAACGCTTGTGGATACATGCCGTTTCCATTGAATGTTCTTGTTTTGTTTTCATAGTGCGCTACAAGGCGCATATGACGATACGCCCTTTGCAGGAACTGGATCAGGTGCGCCATCCCAGCGAGCGGCGCGGACGCGGGCCGTCACCAACCCGATCAGCACGCGCATGCCCGATCTGCAGCGCACCCGCGACCCGGAGCGTTGGGATGAGGAGGAGCCGCCGACGCTGACGACCGACGTCACCATCGAACAGCCAAAGACCATCATCACCCGCAACCAGTCGCCGGACATCGCCTTCGACCGCTCGATCAATGCCTATCGCGGCTGCGAACACGGCTGCATCTACTGCTTCGCCCGCCCCACCCACGCCTATCACGGCCTGTCGCCTGGCCTGGATTTCGAGACCCGGCTGTTCGCCAAGCCGACCGCTGCCGCCCTGCTCCGGCAGGAGCTGGACCGGCGCGGCTACACGCCGGCCCCGATCGCCATGGGCACCAATACCGACCCCTATCAGCCGATCGAGCGGCAGTACCGCATCACGCGCGGCATCCTGGAACTGCTGCTGGAGACCCGGCACCCGGCGACCATCACCACCAAGAATCATCTGGTGACGCGCGATGCCGACCTGCTCTCGGCCATGGCGGCGCTCGGTCTGATGGTGGTCAACGTCTCCGTGACCACGCTTGACCGGCGCTGGCGCGCGCCATGGAGCCGCGGGCCTCGACGCCGGGCAAGCGGCTGGAGGCGATCCGCCTGCTGGCCGAGCGCGGCGTACCGGTCAACGTCTTCGTCTCGCCGGTCATCCCCACATCAACGACCATGAGATCGAGGCGATCCTGGAGGCGGCGGCCGGGGCCGGTGCTACTGGCGCGTCGTCGATCCACCTGCGCCTGCCCCATGAAGTCAAGGACCTGTTCAAGGCCTGGCTGGCCGAACACCGGCCGGACCGCGCCGAACGCGTGATGAGTCATGTGCGCGCCATGCGCAACGGCCGGGAGAACGACCCCGATTACGGCACCCGCATGCGCGGTACAGGCGCTTACGCGGACATGATGCGCGCCCGCTTCGAGGCGGCCTGCAAGCGCTACGGTTTGCAACGGGACCGCTTTGCCCTGCGCCGCGACCTGTTCCGCCCGCCTGCCAAAGCACGTCAGGGCGAACTGTTTGGTTAGACCTGCCCGCCTGGTCCTCAGACCAGACGGCTATGGGCGACGGCCGCCTGGATGAAGCTGGCGAACAGCGGATGCGGCTCGAACGGCTTCGACTTCAGTTCCGGGTGATACTGCACGCCGATGAACCAGGGGTGGTCCGGGTATTCGATGGTCTCCGGCAGCAGTCCGTCCGGGGACATGCCGGCGAAGCGCAGCCCGGTCGCCTCCAGACGCTCGCGGTAGCCGACGTTGACTTCGTAGCGGTGCCGGTGCCGCTCGCTGATCTCCGCCCCGCCGTAGATACCAGCGATGCGCGACTGTGCGCGCAGTGTCGCCGGATAGGCCCAGGCGCATGGTGCCACCGAGATCGCCGCCCTCCTGACGCACCTGCCGCGCACCTGCCTGTTCCCATTCGGTCAGCAGACCGACCACCGGGTCCGGGCACGGGCCGAACTCGGTCGAGCCGGCGCCGTTGATGCCGGCCAGATGCCGGGCTGCCTCGATCACGGCCATCTGCATGCCGAAGCAGATGCCGAAAAACGGGACGTTGCGCTCGCGGGCGAAGCGTGCCGCGGCGATCTTGCCTTCCGCGCCGCGCGCGCCGAACCCGCCCGGCACCAGGATGCCGTGCATCGGCTCGAGCTGCAGCGCCGCGTCCTCGCGCTCGAAGACTTCCGAGTCGAGCCACTTGATGTTGACCTTGACGCGGTTGGCGATGCCGCCATGCACCAGCGCTTCGGACAGCGACTTGTAGGCGTCTTTCAAGCCGACATATTTGCCGACGACGCCGATCGTGACCTCGCCCTCGGGGTGATGGATGCGCTCGACGATGGTGCACCAGCGGGTCAGGTCCGGCGGGGCGCCGCTTCCATGCCGAAGGCGTCCAGCACTTCGGTGTCGAGCCCTGCTGCATGATACTGCATTGGTACTTCGTAGATGCTGGCGGCGTCGAGCGCTGCAATCACCGACGACGGCCGGACATTGCAGAACAGTGCGATCTTGGCGCGGTCGCCCTCCGGCAGCGGATATTCCGAGCGGCAAACCAGCACGTCCGGCTGGATGCCGAGCGCACGCAGCTCCTTGACCGAGTGCTGTGTCGGCTTGGTCTTCAGTTCGCCCGCCGCCGCGATGAACGGCACCAGCGTCGTGTGGATATAAACTGCATGACGCCGCGGCAGTTCGTTGCCGAGCTGGCGGATCGCCTCCAGGAACGGCAGGCTCTCGATGTCCCCGACCGTGCCGCCGATCTCGCACAGCACAAAGTCGACGTCGTCGGTTTCGGAAACGGCGAACGCCTTGATCGCATCGGTGACGTGCGGAATCACCTGCACCGTGCCACCCAGATAATCGCCGCGGCGTTCCCGGGCGAGAATGTCCGAATAGATGCGCCCCGAGGTCACATTGTCGGAGCGCCGCGACGGCACGCCGGTGAAACGCTCGTAGTGGCCAAGGTCGAGATCGGTCTCCGCCCCGTCATCGGTCACATAGACCTCGCCGTGCTGATACGGGCTCATCGTGCCCGGATCGACGTTGAGATAGGGATCGAACTTGCGCAGCCGCACGCGATAGCCGCGCGCCTGCAGCAGAGCGGCGAGCGACGCCGCCATGAGACCTTTCCGAGCGAGGAAACCACGCCGCCGGTGATGAAAATGAACCGCGCCATGGGACTTAGGGTTTACCTGCGCTTGATGTGTTTGACCACAGCCCACATGACCTGCGGGCGCAAATTCTTCGACTTGCAGCTACTGGGCGTCGTTTGCGGGTACGCTCTGGCCTTGCGGCTCCGCCGGTGCGGCTGGTGGCGTCGCGAGCGGCAGCCCGCCGGTCGCCCCGGCATCGACCGGCGTTGCAGGGGCCGTCCCGGCAATCGGCGCGGAGTCGGGCAGCGCCGCTGGCGCGCTGGCCGGCTGCTCGTTCAGCAGTTCCTCGACCTGCGAGCGCGACGAGCGGTTGTAGCCCGCCATGACCGCCAGCAGGATGGAGTTGGCGATGAACACGGCCGCCAGAATGGAGGTCAGGCGCGTCAGCAGGTTAGCCGCGCCGCGCGCGGTCATCAGGCCGCCCGCGCCGCCGCCGCCGATGCCAAGCCCACCACCCTCGGAGCGCTGCAACAGAATGACCGCAACCAGACCGATGGTCACGAACACATGGAAAACCAGAACCAGGATCATCCAGGTCGACATCTGGAGCATGCCTTTCTAACGCGGCTGAACCCGTGCCGCCGAACAAAGGCGGGCGTGTATCGCGCGGCCGCGCGCTTTGCAAGCGACGTGCTGTCAAGGTAGTGGGTCATTTTGAAAAACCGCTCGTGGTGAGCCTGGACGAACCACGAGCGGCTCAACCCTTCGTCAAGCTCAGGGTGAGCGGCAAAATTTCAAAATGACCCGCTACCGCTGTCAAAGCGCCGATGCAGCGCGGGCTGTCGCCAGGAAACTCTGGGCGGTCAGGCTGGCGCGCGCGAACAGCAGGCCGTCGACATCGTCCAGGGCGCAGATCCAGCCGGCGTTGTCTGCATTGGCCGAACCGCCGTACAGCAGCTTCACGAATGCGCCGCGCTGACCGAACCAGTCCACCAGTTGCGCGCGGATGAACCGTTGCACCGCCTGGATATCGCCGGCGCTCGGCACCGTGCTGGCGCCGATGCACCACACCGGCTCGTAGGCAATCACCAGCCGTTCGACATCCACATCCTTGGGCAGGGACTCCGCCAGTTGCTCCCCGATGACATCCAAGGTGCTCCCAGCCTCCCGCTCCTGCCGCGTTTCGCCGACACACAGGATCGGCAGCAGCCCAGCGCGCTGCGCTGCAGCGAGCTTTGCTGCGACCTCCAGGCTGGTCTCGCCATGGCCGGCACGGCGCTCGGAGTGGCCAACGATCGTAAAACAGGCACCGGAGTCGGCAATCTGCTCAGCGGAAACATCCCCGGTGTAGGCACCTTCGGTTGCAGCATGGCAATCCTGCGCGCCGATCAGGATGCCTGACCCTGCCGTCAGTTCCGCCGCCGCCGCCAGCAGGGTGAACGGCACCGCAATCGCCACCGCGACATCTGCGGGCAAGGTGGGGCAAGCGCCCTTGATGATGTCGATTTCGGAAAGTGCGGCGCGCAGACCGTACATTTTCCAGTTGCCGACCAGGAGTTTCGAAGAAGCGTCCATAAAATTTCCGTCAAGAACTGCCAGATGCACGCTGCTAGCAGCAGGTGCTCCGGCTCGCCAGTTCCCCTTGCCGCCACCAGGCGACATCCCTATGGTCTGCGGCGTTTTGGTAACAGGTAAAAGCGACTAGACTGCATGATCGGGGCATTCCGTAAATTTTCCACCTCCTCCGCGGCGGCAATCGTCTTCGGGCTTCTGCTGGTGGCGCTGGTGGCAACCGGCGGTTTGACCGGGCGCAATCCTCTGGGCGGTGCCACCGGGTCCGGCGAGTTGGCGGATGTGGGCGGCCGCGCCGTGAAGACAGCAGACTTCCTGCGCCGGCTTGATACGGTCTGGAAGCAGGAGCGCGAACAACGCCCCGAACTGACCCAGGCCGACCTGGTGCGGCAGGGCGGCGACCGCGAGGTGCTCGACCTGATCTCTCCCTGTTCGCCATCGACGAAATGGCCGAGCGCCAGGGTGTCGTCGCTGGCCCGCAGCAGGTCGCGGAGGCAATCCGGGCGATCCCGGCCTTCCAGCTCGGCGGGGCGTTCGACGTCACCAAGTACAAGCAAGCGCTGGCCCAGAGCCGGCTTTCGCAGAACGAGTTCGAGAAGGAACTGGGGCAGGATCTGGTGCGCGACCAGTTCTCGCGCGGCATCGGCATCGGCGGCGATGCGCCGGAACGGCTCGGCAAGGCCTATGTCTCCTTGCTGCTCGAACAGCGCGCCGGCCTTGTCGTGCGGGTGCCGTTCGACCGCTTTGCCGGCAACCTCCCGACGCCGGACGAAAAGCAGCTCACCGCCTTCATGGACGAGAACAAGCGCGCCTTCAGCATCCCCGAGCTGCGCCGCTTTCAGTATGTGCAGCTTGACCTCGATACGGTCGTGCAAAGCATCAAGCCGACGGATCAGCAGCTTAAGCAGGCGTTCGAGCAGAACATCGCCGACTATGGCGGCGCCGAACAACGCACCATCGAACAGGCGCTGGCACCGGATGAAGCCACAGCAGCCAAAGTGACGGCGCGACTGAAGAACGGCGAAAGCTTCGCCGCCGCCGCGCAAGCCGAACTCGGCCTGACCGCGGGCGATCTGGCGCTCGGCAAGCTGACCGAGACCGCTTACGCCGCGCAGTCCTCCCCTGAAGTCGCCGCCAGCGCATTCCGCGCCAAGGCCGGCGAGACGGTTGGCCCACTGAAAAGCAGCCTTGGCTATTATCTGGTCCATATCGCCGGCGTCGAGCCGCCGGCCGTCTCGTCCTTTGAGGCGGTGCGCCCAGCACTGACCGTGAAGGTGCAGCGCGAACTGGCGGTCGACAAGCTCTATGATCTCAGCCGCAAGCTCGATGACGATCTCGCCGCCGGCACCACGCTTGAGGAAGCGGCGAAAAACTGAATCTGCCGGTGCAGACGGCAGGCCCGGTGAGCGTGACCGGCCGCAGGAAGGATGGCAGCGACGCCGAGCTTTCGGCCTCCGTCGTGCCGATCCTGACCGCGGTGTTCACCCAGCAGCTCGAGGACGAACCCAAGATCGAGAAGCTGGGCGAGAACAGCTATTACGTCGCCAAGACGCTTGAGATCATCCCAACCGCGCTGCGTCCGCTGGCGGAAATCCGGCCGCAGGTGGAGGCCGCCTGGCGGCAGCGGCAGATGGCGGAACGCGCGAAGGTTCTTGCGGACAAGCTGGTGGCCGGCGTGCGCAAGGGCGGTCGCCTGGATACGCTTGCAAAGGCTGAGGGCATCGCGCAGATTCAGCCGGTGCAAGGCGCGCGACTTCAGGTCCTGCAGAATCAGAACATCCCAGCGGTCATCCGCCTCATGTTCAGCTTGCCGAACGGCCAGGCCGGTTATGCGCCAGCCGAGCGCGATGCAGCGCTCTATGTGGTGCAGGTGCTGACCAGCCAGCCCGGCAACCCGGACCAGCCGCAGGGCAGGCAGTTGCTCGCCCAGACGCAGCGGGATGTCGGCGGCTTGTCGAGCCGCGAATTGTCCGAGAGTTTCGCGCTGGCGATCCGCCAGTCGCTGGGCGTGACCTACAACCAGAAGGCCATTGACGCGACCCGCAAGCGCCTTCTCGGCGACGGCTGACCATGGCGACCACGCCGGCACCGGATGCGGCAGGCCCACGCCTCATCTGGCGGCGGGTCGTGGCGGACACCGAGACGCCGGTCTCCGCCTATCTGAAGCTCGCCAAGCCCGGCGTTCCGGGCTGCCTGCTGGAGTCGGTCGAAGGCGGGTCCGTGCGCGGCCGCTATTCGATGCTTGGTCTGGCGCCGGATCTGATCTGGCGCGCGACGGGTGCACGCTCGGAGATCAACCGCCGGGCGCAGCACGATCTTGCAGCCTTCGAGGACGCCGGCCCGACGCTTGCCGCCTTGCGCGCGCTGGTCGCCGAATGCCAGACGCCGGTGCCGGCGGAACTGCCGGGCGCGCTTAGCACGCTGGTCGGCTACTTCGGCTACGAGACCGTCAATCTGGTCGAACGCCTGCCCGCGCCCAAGGCCGACCCTCTGGGCGTGCCGGACATGCTGTTCATGCGCCCAAGCCTGATCCTCGTGTTCGACAGGCTGGCGGACGAACTCACGCTGGTCGCGCCGGTCTATCCCGGTGCTCACACTCTCGAGCCCGCCGAGGTGCGCCTCGACGAAGCCGAGCGCGCCCTCAACAGCGCCCTGCCCAAGGCTGCGCGCACGCCGGTGGCCGCAAAGGCCACGCTGACGCCGGCCGTCGCACCGCAGGACTATTCAGCCTGGGTCGACCGCGCGAAGGACTACATTGCCGCCGGCGACATCTTCCAGGTCGTGCTGGCCCAGCGTTTCACGCAGCCGTTCACGCTGCCGCCCTTCGACCTTTACCGGGCGCTGCGGCGGATCAACCCCTCGCCCTTCCTGTACTACCTCGACCTGCCCGGCTTTCAGCTCGTCGGGTCGTCGCCGGAAATCCTGGTGCGCGCACGCGACGGCGATGTCACCATCCGCCCGATCGCCGGCACCCGCCCGCGCGGCACGACGGAGGCGGCAGACGATGCCCTGCGCGCCGAGCTGCTGGCCGATCCGAAGGAGCGCGCCGAGCATCTGATGCTGCTCGACCTGGGGCGCAACGATATCGGGCGGGTCGCGGTACCGGGCTCGATCGCCGTCACCGAGAGCTTCACCGTCGAGCGCTACAGCCATGTCATGCACATCGTCTCGAATGTGCGCGGCCGGCTCGACCCAAGGCATGACGCCATCGACGCGCTGCTGGCCGGGTTTCCGGCCGGCACCGTGTCCGGCGCGCCGAAGGTGCGGGCGATGGAGATCATCCACGAGCTGGAGCCGGAAAAGCGCGGGCCTTATGCAGGCGGGGTCGGCTACTTCGCGCCGGACGGCGGGATGGACAGCTGCATCGTGCTGCGCACCGCCATCGTCAAGGATGGCATGATGCACGTGAAGGCGGGCGCGGGGATCGTCGCCGACAGCCTGCCGGAGGCCGAACAGCGCGAATGCGAGGCGAAATCCGGCGCCTTGTTCGCCGCAGCGGCGGAAGCGCTGCGCATTGCAGGCGGCAACAGGTCCGGGCAGTAATCAGGCGCGCTGAGCGACCGCGCGAACGGAGGTCAACGCGAAGCCTCGGGCGTCCAGTCGCGGCAGCCAGGCTGCAAGCGCCGCCAAGGTTACCTCGTGCGGGTGGCCAATGGCAACCGCCAGGCCGCGCCGACGCGCGATCGCCTCGACCTGTGCGAGTTGCAGCGCCAGATAGTCGGCGTTGCGGTGATTGTCGAGAAACACATCGCGCTCCGCGAACGGCACCGCCAGCTCGGACGCGAGGGTGCGCCCCGCCGTGTGCACGGTGGTGCGCGATCGAGAAACAGCAGGTTTGCAGCGCGCACCGTCTCTATAACCGGGCGCAGGGCCGCGCTGTCCTCGGTGAATTGGCTGCCCATGTGATTGTTGATGCCGACATAGCCGCTGAACTGGGCGAGGTTCCATTGCAGGAGCCGCTGCCGTTCCTCCGGCGTCTGATCCAGCAACAGCGCCTGCGGCCCCGGGTTTGCCCCGTAGGAGGGCTGCATCGGCACATGCACCAGCAACTCGTGCCCGCGCGCGCTGGCCGCCTGCGCCAGATCGGCGACGCCCTGCGCATAGGGCAGCATCGCCAGCGTCACCGGCGCCGGCAGCGCGATCGCCTGGCGCGCGCGCGCGATGCTCGGGCCGACATCGTCGATGACCACGACGATGCGCGGGGCCCGCATAACGCTGGATGGGTGGACGCTGCGCCTTGTGCGCCGCTGCAACCCTGGCATGGCCGGGCATCTTCGGTGCTTGGACTGCGACTTCCACCAGTCCGTCATCCGCATCGGCGAGTTCGCGCCCGCGCACCGCCAGGAGCCGCACGCTGCGGCGGATGGCCGGTGTATCAAGCGCCACGGACGCGGGCCGGTCGCGCTGCACCGGGGCCAGCATCAGGCCGGCAGCAGCCGAGGCCACGCCCCGGTCAGGGCCGCTGTCACCGCACGCCGGGACCAAATGGCGCTCGTTTCATCCGACATGGGGCTTGCGCTCCCCTTCAAGAACCGCTTTGTGTCGCCAGTTAGACGAAACGGGCGCATCGTCGAAAGCCTTTTCGCCACGGGCGTTACAGGACGGTAACCATGATCCTGGTCATCGATAACTTCGATTCGTTTACATATAATCTCGTTCACTATCTGGCAGAGCTTGGCGGCCAGCCGGATGTCCGTCGCAACGACACCGTGAGTGCGCAGGAAGCGCTGGCGCTGAAGCCGGACGCCATCGTGCTCTCGCCCGGGCCCTGCACCCCGAACGAAGCCGGCGTGTGCCTGCCGCTGATCGCGGCGGCGGCAGACGCTGGAACGCCGCTGCTTGGCGTCTGCCTCGGCCACCAGTCCATCGGTCAGGCTTTCGGCGGCAAGGTCGTGCGCGCGCCGACCCTGATGCACGGCAAGGTCTCGAACATCGTGCACGACGGCAGCGGCGTGTTCGCCGGACTGCCCTCGCCCTACCGCGCGACCCGCTATCACTCGCTCACGGTCGAGCCGGAAACGCTGCCGGCGTGCCTTGTCGTCAACGCCTGGACCGAGGACGGCGTGATCATGGGGTTCCACCACAAGACGCTGCCGATCCACGGCGTGCAGTTCCACCCGGAGAGCATCGCCACCGAGCATGGCCACGCGCTGCTGGCGAATTTCCTGCGACTTGCCGGCCTCGGCGACGGGCAGATGGCGGCATGACGGCAGGTGGCGCGCTCGCGCGGATCGCCAGCGGCGAGACCCTTCCTTCCGACGCGATGGCAACCCTGTTCGCACAGGTGTTCAACGGCGACGCGGCACCGGAATTCGTCGCCGGTCTGCTGATGGCGCTGAAGACGCGCGGCGAGACGGTGGAAGACCTCGTGGCGCCGTTGAGGCGCTTCAGGCGCATAGCCTGGCGGTCCGTGCCCCGGACAACGCCATCGATACCTGCGGCACCGGCGGCGATGGCCTGAACAGCCGTAATGTCTCGACTGCCGCCGCCATCGTCGTTGCCGCATGCGGCGTGGCGGTCGCCAAGCATGGCAACCGCTCGGCGACCTCGCGCTCCAGCTCCGCCGGCGTCCTGGAGGCGCTCGGCGTACAGGTCGACCTGCCGCCATCGGCCGTGGAGACCTGCCTCCAGCGCCTCGGGATCGGCTTCATGCTCGCCAACCGCTACCATGCCGCAATGGCGCAGGTGGCACCGGTGCGCCGGGCGCTGGGCGTGCCGACCCTGTTCAATCTTATCGGTCCGCTCGCCAATCCGGGCCGGGTGCGGCACCAGATCGTCGGGGTCTACGATCCGCGCTGGCTGGACCCCATGGCGCACGCGCTCCGGCGGCTGGGCGTTACACGGGCGTGGGTCGTCCACGGCGCGGGCGGCATGGATGAACTTTCGCCGGCCGGGGCATCGCAGATCGTCATGCTTGCCGGTGAGACCTTCGTCCGTGAGACGGTCCACCCCGAGGCCATTGGCTTGCACGTCCATCCCGTCTCGGCGCTGGCCGGCGGCGACGCGGCGGACAACGCGCAAGCGCTGCGCCGTCTGCTCGCCGGCGAACCCGGCGCCTACCGCGAGACAGTGCTGCTGAACGCGGCGGCGGCGCTGCAGGTCGCAGGCAAAGCAGCAGACTGGCGTGAGGGCATCGGGCAGGCAGCGAGCGCCATCGACAGCGGCGCGGCCGCCCGCCTGCTTGACGCCTGGGCTGCGCTGTCGCAGGACCTCAGAGCATGAGCGACGTTCTGGACAGGATTACCGCGCAGACACGGGAGACGGTGGCAGAGGCGCGCCGCGCCGTTCCTCTTCCCAACTCGAGCAAAAACGGCAACCCAAGGGCCATGCAGAGGTTTTGCTCGTGCGCTGTCCGACAAGGCTGCGCAAGGGTACGCCCTGATCGCCGAGATCAAGAAGGCCAGCCCGAGCCATGGGCTGATCCGCGCCGACTTCGACCCGCCAGCCTTGGCGCGCGCCTATGCCGAGGGCGGCGCTGCATGCCTGTCCGTGTTGACCGATGCGCCGTTTTTCCAGGGTTCGCTTGCGTATATGGCGGCGGCGCGGGCGGCGGTTGCATTGCCGGTCCTGCGCAAGGACTTCATGGTCGACCCCTACCAGGTGGTGGAGGCGCGCGCCTGGGGCGCTGACTGCATCCTGCTGATCATGGCTGCCCTCTCGGATACGCAGGCTGCAGAACTGGAAGCGGCGGCGGACGGATATGGCATGGACGTGCTGATCGAGGTTCACGATGCCGAGGAGTTGGCGCGCGCACTGAAGCTCAAGTCCAGCCTCATCGGCATAAACAACCGCAATCTCAAAACCTTGGGTGTCGATCTTGCCACGACGCCGGACCTGGCGGGCCGGCTGCCAGCGGGCCGGGTGGCAGTGGGCGAGAGCGGCTTTCAGACCCAAGCTGATCTCGCGCAGGCGGCAAGGCATGGCGTGCGCCGCTTTCTGGTCGGGGAGGCACTGATGCGGCAGCGCGACGTCGCCGCGGCAACCCGGGCACTGCTGGCATGAGCGCGCTGACACATCTGGATGCCAAGGGTGCCGCACACATGGTCGACGTCTCGGCGAAGACGGACACCGTGCGCGAGGCCGTGGCGTCCGGGCGCATCGGCATGAGCACCGCCGCGCGCGCAGCACTCGTGGACGCCAACGCCCGCAAGGGCGATGCACTTGCGGTTGCGCGTGTCGCCGGCATCATGGCTGCCAAACGCACTGCAGAACTCATTCCGCTCTGCCACCCGCTGGCGCTTGCCAAGGTCAGCGTCGACATAACGGTGACGCCGGAGGCGCCGAGGTCACCGCGACCGTTCGCACCACGGGCAAGACAGGCGTGGAAATGGAAGCGCTGACAGCCGTTTCCACGGCTTTGCTCACGCTCTATGACATGGTCAAAGCCGTGGACCGCGGCATGGTGATTTCCGACATCCGCCTGCTGTCGAAATCGGGCGGCGCATCCGGCGACTGGCGCGCCTGATGGCGGCCCTGCTGTCCGTCGCGCAGGCGCAGGCGCAGCTTCTGGCGATGGCCTCGCCTCTCGCGCATGAGGTCTGTCCAGTCGAACAGGCGGGCGGGCGCATTCTGGCCGAAGCCGTGATCGCCGCACGCAGCAATCCGCCAGTCGATGTCTCGGCGATGGATGGTTTTGCAATCCGCTTTGCGGATCTGGCGGCAGGCGCGCATTGGCGCATCGTCGGCGAGGCCGCCGCCGGCCAACCCTGCCCTGTGCCGGTGACGCCGGGAACGGCGGTGCGGATTTTCACCGGCGCGCCGGTGCCGGCAGAGGCGGACACGATCCTGGTCCAGGAAGATGCGAGCTGGCAGGATGAAACCCTGCTGCTGACCGGCAATGGGCCGCCCGAACGCGGCGCACACATCCGCAAAGCCGGACAAGACTTCCAGACGGGCGGTGCTCTCGTGCCGAAGGGCCTGCTGCTGACCCCCGTGCGCCTGGCACTGGCAGCCATGGGCGGGAGCGGCCATGTGGTGGTGTCCCGGCGTCCGCGCGTTGCAATCTTCGCGACCGGCAACGAACTGGTGCCGCCAGGTGCGACGCCCGGACCCACCCAGATCGTCAGCGTCAACAGCCTCATGATCGGGCAGATCGTCCGGGCCTGCGGCGCGGACGTCCAGGATCTCGGTATCGCCGCCGACACGCCGGAGGCGCTTGACGCCATGCTGGCGCGTGCAGCAGGCGCGGACGTCATCGTCTCCAGCGGGGTGCCTCGGTTGGCGACCACGACCTGGTGCAGCCGGCGCTGACGCGGGCCGGCGCAGAGATCGGCTTCTGGCGCATCGCCATGCGCCCTGGAAAGCCGCTAATGGCGGCCCGGCTCGGGAGCGCAATCGCCCTGGGTCTGCCCGGCAACCCCGTCTCCGCTTTTGTCACGGCGCAGCTGTTCCTGCTGCCGCTGCTGCGCCCTGCAGGGTGCAGAAGCACCCTTACCCGTGCTGGGCGTCGCCTTCACCACGGTTGCCTTGCCCGAGAATGGCACCCGCGCCGATTATCAGCGCGCCTACCTTGAAGACATGCCGCAAGGCCCCAGCGTCACCCGCTCACTATGCAGGACAGTGCCCATCTCAGCGGGCTTGCGCGCGCAAATGCCTTGATTGTGCGCCCGGCACTCGCGCCCAAGGTACGCGCCGGCCAATGGGTCGACGTCCTGCGACTGCCCTACGATCACCAGATGTAGGTGTTGACGCCACACCGGAACCTATATAGAACGTTCTTTATTCGTTCGTTCCAGTGAGGCCATCATGCTCACACGCAAGCAACAGGAACTCCTGCTGTTCATTCATCAACGCCTGCGCGAGGACGGCGTCTCGCCGTCGTTCGAGGAGATGAAAGAGGCGCTCAATCTGAAATCGAAATCCGGTGTGCACCGATTGATCGGCGCACTGGAGGAGCGGGAATTCATCCGTAGACTGCCGAACCGTGCGCGGGCGCTCGAGGTACTTCGGTTGCCGGATGCATCCGCGGTCGCCAGCCGGCCGACCCTGATCCACGAGCGCGAGCTGGAAAGCAACGTCGTCCATGGCGATTTTCGCCGGCGTACGGCCGTGCCACCTGCCACGACGGTCGAAGTGCCGCTGCATGGCCGGATCGCCGCCGGCATTCCGGTCGAAGCGATCGAGACCCAGCAAACGCTCAGCGTGCCGCCATCGATGATCGGCCGGGGCGAGCATTTCGCGCTTGAGGTCTACGGCGACTCCATGATCGAGGCCGGCATCCTGGATGGCGATTATGCCATCATCCGCCGCGGCGACACCGCCAACGACGGGGAAATCATCGTCGCCCTGGTCGAGGATCAGGACGCGACGCTCAAGCGCATGCGCCGCAAGGATGGCATGATCCTGCTCGAGCCGGCGAACCGCGCCTACCCGACCATGAGCTACTCGCCGCGTCAGGTGCGGGTTCAGGGCCGCCTGGTCGGGCTGATGCGCCGCTATTGAGGCGGCCGCAAAGCCGCGTGCGGCGTGATCATGCGTCGCCAGGGGTACTCGCTGGGTTTTACGGCCGCCTCGATGCGTAACCCGCGAGCGCCGGCATCCAGAAACAGAATGCCGCCTTTTCCTTGCAGGGCAGGCAGGTCCAGACGCTGGAGCCGCGGCCGGCACCAGCGCGGCAGCCGGCGGGCGGCGACGACCCAGTCGGCATCGGCGCACAGCGGCTGCAGGTGGCTGCGTGACAGAAACGCTCGTACATGCAGCAAGACCCAGCCGCGCCCGGCGGCCCGCCCCGGCAGGGTGATGCGGCACCATTCCGCCGAGCAATCCCGGCTGGCGTCCCCAGCCAGACGATGCGGCGCGCAGCCAGATCCTCAGCCCACAGGGTGCTGGCGTAACGGCCGCTGCGGACGGACGAGACCATGAGATCGCCATCCGCGCGCCATACCCCGACGACCCTGCCCTCGCCGTCGACGAAGCCAACGGGCCGGCGCGCCATCGCCATCGCGCTCAAGGCGATGACGACCATAACGGCGGCAAGGATGCGCACGCGACTGCGCCACAGGATGGCCCAGAACAGCGCAAACACCAGAAGTGTGGCGGCGCCGAGCGGCGGTGTGGGCAAATGAATGACCGCGCCGGGAAGCTGCGACACCCAGTCCGCCAGTCGCAGCAGCGCCAGAATGGCGGCCTCGCACAGCCGCCAGAACGGCATCGCCAGACCAAGCGGCTCAAGGAGCAGCGCGACCCCAAGCGTAGGCATGATGACCATGCCCGTGAACGGGATCGCGAACAGGTTTGCAGCGACACCGTACAGGCTGGTCTGGTTGAAATGGCGGATGACGATCGGCGCAAGCATCGCCTCTACCGCCAGGCCGGTCAGGATCAGGAGGCCCGCCGCGCGCAGCAGGTGCTGCAGCGTTCCATCCTCCGGGCGGCGGGACAGCCAACGCTGGGCGATCCGGGACTGCGATGCCGCCACCAGCGCTGTGACCGCGGCGAACGAGAGCTGGAAGCTCGGGTTGACGACCGCCTCCGGCCGCAGAACGAGGATGAGGGTTGCCGCCGCCGCGATCACCCGCAGGAAATCGCCTGCCGTCCGGCCAGCGTTCCCAGCAGCACGACCAGGGTCGCAAGACAGGCGCGCACAGTCGGCCAGCTCGCGCCGCTGAGCAAGGTATAGGCAAGCGCTGCAATTGCCGAGGCCAGGATGGCAATCGCCTTGACCGGCCAGTGCAGCCCAACCCACGGGTTGAGCAACAGTGTTTTGCGCACCGTCAGAAACGCCAGACCGGCGACCACCGCGATGTGTAGGCCCGAGATCGACAGCAGGTGGGTCAGACCGCTGTTTCGCATGGCAGTTTCGACCCAGGCGGGAATCGGTGCCCGCTCGCCGGTGACCAGCGCCGCCGCGACGGCGCCGGCGCACCCGGGATCCGATCGCGGATCCGCACGCCAAGCCTTTGCCGCAGCTCCTCGAGGAGCTGCCACAAGGACGTGCGGGCCAAAGGCGGTTGCAGCACGGCGATTGGGCCCATGGCGATGCCGGTCGCGCCGACGCCTTCGAACCAGGCGCGACGCGCGGCGTCATAACCATCCGGGGTCAACGGCAGGCGCGGCGGTTGCAGCCAGGCGCGCACGCGGACGGCCTGCCCCGGCCGCAGCGCGATGCCCTCGCCGCGCGCCGTTATGCGCACCAGGCGCAGATGCAGCAGGCCGGTGCCTGCGCGGATGCGAACGTCGCCCAAGACAAAGCGACTGCCGCCCTGCGCGCGCGGCTCGAAGGACCGAACCCGGCCCTCGACGGTTGCATTGACGATCTGCTGCCGCAGAGTCGGTGTGTTCACGCTCTCGGCACGCATCCAGGCCGAGCCCAGCCCCAGCGCGACCAGCAAAGCGCCACGGACAGCCCACGCCAACCGGCCGGCAAAGAGCGAGGGCGCCAGCCGACGCGCCGACGCACAGCAACAGCGCCGCCATCCATTGCATGCGCCAGGGCATGGCGAAGTAGGCGAGCGCTCCTGCCCCGATGAGCACCGGAATCCACAGCGGCGCACGCGTACGCTCGCGGACCAGCGCATCAAGGAGCGCCTGTCGCCAGATTTGTACCCGCCGATGGGCTGTGATAGACCCCGCCAACATTTATCCGCTCGCCGATCCGGCGACCTTCCCGCAGGAAACGAATGTCCGCAAGCCCAGTCATCGTCACCCGATTTGCCCCTTCTCCTACAGGTTTTCTGCATATCGGCGGCGCGCGCACGGCCCTGTTCAACTACCTGCTGGCGCGCCGGCATGGCGGGCGCTTCCTGCTGCGCATCGAGGATACGGATAAGGAGCGTTCGACCAACGAGGCGATCGAGGCCATTCTCGACGGCATGCGCTGGCTTGGCCTCGACTGGGATGGCGAAGCGGTCATGCAGTCGGCCAGAGCAGCGCGGCACGCAGAGGTCGCCCAGCAGCTGCTGGCCGCCGGCAAGGCCTATCATTGCTACGCGACGGCGGAGGAACTCGAGGCGATGCGCGAGGCCGCGCGGATCAATTACCTGCCGATGAAATACAATGGGCTGTGGCGTGACCGGGACCCCGCCGAAGCGCCGCCGGGCGTCAAGCCGACCGTGCGCATCCGCGCCCGCCAGGACGGCGAGACTGTCGTCGACGACCTCGTGCAGGGGCGCGTCGTCGTCCAGAACAGCGAACTGGACGACTTTGTGCTCCTGCGATCGGATGGAACCCCGACCTATATGCTGGCGGTCGTGGTCGACGACCATGACATGGGCGTCACCCACGTGATCCGCGGCGACGACCATCTGAACAACGCCTTCCGGCAGCTTCAGATCATCGAGGCGATGGGCTGGCCGCGCCCGGAGTACGGACATATTCCGCTCATCCATGGCGCGGATGGCGCAAAACTGTCCAAGCGCCACGGCGCGCTTGGCGTATCGGCCTATCGCGACATGGGCTTTCTACCGGAAGCCCTGGAGAACTACCTGCTGCGGCTGGATGGAGCCATGGCGACGATGAGATCATCTCCCGCGCGCAGGCGACCGCCTGGTTCAACACGGAGTCGATCGGCCGCAATCCCGCACGGTTCGACATGGCCAAGCTCAGCAGCGTCAATGCGCATTATCTGAAGGCATCGACGGATGAGCGCCTGCTGGCGCTTGCCCTGCCGCTGATCGCCGAGCGCCTGGACGGCGCCATGGCGGCAGACGGGCAGAACCGCGTGCTGCGCCTAATCCCCGCGCTGAAGAGCCGTGCCAAGACCATTGTCGAACTGGCCGAGAGCGCCCTTTTGCGGCTAGATTACGCCCGATTGCGCTCGACGAAAGCGCCCGCACGGCCCTGCAGGGCGAGGCTGCCCCAGGCTTGCCGCCGCCATGCACCGGCTGTCTGCGCTCAAAGATTGGAGTCATGAAGCGTTGGAGGCGGAACTGAAGGCCATTGCTGCCGATTTACAGGTCGGGTTCGGCAAAATCGGGCCGTTGCTGCGCGCCGCGCTCACCGGTTCGACGGCGGCACCGGGTGTCGCCGATATTCTTGTTGCCCTGCAAAGCGATGAAAGCCTCGCAAGACTGCAGGATGCGTTGGCAATATGCGGCGATGCAGCTAATGTGCAGACGGACGCATAAGCATCTATCATCCGGTATTCACGGACTAAACGGGAGGAAAACATGACGGACCAGCCAGCATCCCTCGATATTAATGGGACCAGCCATTCCTTCCCGGTCATGCACGGCACCGTAGGCCCGGATGTCGTCGATATCCGCAAGCTCTATGCGGATACAGGCATGTTCACCTACGATCCGGGCTTTACCTCCACGGCGTCGTGCAAATCCAAGATCACGTTCATCGACGGCGACGAGGGCATTCTGCTCCATCGCGGATACCCAATCGACCAACTGGCCGAGCACTCGACCTTCATGGAGGTTGCCTATCTGCTCCTGCGCGGCGAGCTGCCGACCAAGGAGCAATATGAGCAGTTCACCTACACGGTGACGCGGCACACCATGGTGCATGAGCAACTGGCCATGTTCTATCGCGGGTTCCGCCGCGACGCCCACCCGATGGCGGTGATGTGCGGCGTCATGGGTGCGCTCTCGGCCTTCTATCACGACTCGACCGACATCAACGATCCGCACCAGCGCATGGTCGCCAGCTTCCGCATGATCGCCAAGATTCCGACGATCGCGGCGATGGCGTATAAATACACCATTGGCCAGCCGTTCGTGTATCCGGACAACAGCCTGTCCTACACTGGCAATTTCCTGCGCATGATGTTCAGCGTGCCCGCCGAACCCTATGTGGTGGACCCCGTGATCGAGCGCGCACTGGACCGCATTTTCATCCTGCACGCCGACCACGAGCAGAATGCCTCGACCTCGACGGTGCGCCTGGCATCTTCCTCGGGTGCCAATCCGTTCGCCTGCATCGCGGCCGGCATCGCCTGCCTGTGGGGTCCGGCGCATGGCGGTGCGAACGAAGCCGCGCTGAAGATGCTGCACGAGATCGGCACTGTCGAGCGCATTCCCGAATACATCGCCCGCGCCAAGGACAAGAACGATCCGTTCCGCCTTATGGGTTTCGGGCACCGCGTCTACAAGAACTACGATCCGCGCGCCAAGGTCATGCAGAAGACGGCACATGAAGTGCTCGCTCATCTGGGCATCAAGGACCCGATCTTCGATGTCGCCCATGAACTGGAGCGGATTGCGCTGCACGACGATTATTTCGTCGAGAAGAAGCTGTACCCGAACGTCGATTTCTATTCAGGCATCATTCTCAGCGCCATCGGCTTCCCGACCAGCATGTTCACGGTGCTGTTCGCGCTTGCCCGTACCGTCGGCTGGATCGCGCAGTGGGACG
This sequence comes from Hankyongella ginsenosidimutans, assembly GCF_005144965.1. GTDB lineage: Bacteria > Pseudomonadota > Alphaproteobacteria > Sphingomonadales > Sphingomonadaceae > Hankyongella > Hankyongella ginsenosidimutans. The sequence continues at coordinate 2,427,142 of NZ_CP039704.1, read as the reverse complement.
AGATGCTGCAGGACCCCGACCAGAAGATCGGCCGCCCGCGCCAGCTCTACATCGGCGCGCCGTACCGCGATTATACGTCGATCGACCAGCGCCGCTGACCGCGGGCAACACCCGGCACGCCGATCAACGGCTGGCGAGCTCCGGAACCTGGGGTAAGGCTGACATGTCTTGCTCTAGCAGGTTGCTGAAAAATGGTTTCCCGCACTCCAAAACCACAGCCGTCACCCCGGCGAAAGCCGGGGTCTATGGCTAACACCTTATATTCGTTGTGTATGAGGGCACCCATGGATTCCGGCCTTCGCCGGAATGACGAAATGGACTGTATTATTCCGCTTTTCAACAGCCTGCTAGGTTTCCTGAGGCGTGCATCATGATCGGACAGCCCATTACATCGCAGACAAAGAGCGTTTCGCTGGCACTGATGCTTGGCGTGCTGATGGCACTTGCGCCACTGGAAGAGGCTGCAGCGCAACCGCAGACGGTGAGCGCGCGCTGCGCCGCGACGGTCCAGGGTAAAACCGGTGCCGCCTGGTTCCGCCAGGGCCTGCCGCAGGGCCAGCTTCTTCTTGACGATGGCCGCTATCTCGCTGGCGACTCCGCCGCCGCCCGCTATCTGAAAGCCGTGGTCGACGGCTGCAAGCGCACCATCAGCCCGGCCTGGGATCTGGCGTCCGACATCCCCGGCAGCGACTTGGTGGTCGTCGTCAAGCCGCAGGATGACACGCCGGCCGACGCCGCGATCAACGCGGCGCTGCGCGACCCACAGAATGCCGGAAAATGGATCTACGTTCCGGCGGGCCAGTATACCCTCATGAATTCTCTGGAATTCCGCAACGGCGACAAGCTCATCGCCGATCAGGCCGCCATCTTTCACCGCGGCTTCGCCTCCAGCGCCTGGGATCGCGCGCTGATCCAGGGCCTGGTGCCGCGCGCGCCGAACGGCAACCCGCGCCCGCTCTGCATGGATGAAGAAGCCCCTGCGTCATCGCCGAGACCGATGGCAGCAAGCCGCGCGATTACCCGGAACAGACGGCACCTTACAAGACCGCCCTGCCCCTGAGCCCTGAAGAGAGCGCCAGCACCGTCGAGATCATCGGCGGCACCTGGCGCAACGTCACGCGCGATGGCATGCGCATGCCGGGGCGCATCGCCCAGTGGATCGGCAACGACTGGTCCCTGACCGGCCTCATGGTCGCGAGCTGGGGTGCTGAAAAACGCCCGGCCTTCGGTATCGTCATCATTGGCAACCGGGCCGCGATCCGGCACATCGTCATGCGTGATCCCTTTATTCCAAAGGGGTAGACGGCATCCACATTCTGGGCGGCACCGGAACGGAAGTCGCCTACGCCGATATCATGAGCGGCGACGACTCGCTGGCAGCACTGACCAACTGCCGCGACGGCGCGGGCCGCCGATGCGCCTATTCCGAACTGAACATCACCGATGCCTATTTCCATGATGCGCGGGTCGCCTCCGCCCACGCGCGGGCGATCGCGCTGGGTATTGGCAGACAGCCTGTGACCGGCCCCAACAAGAAAAGCGACTTTCCCAGCCGCGCCTATGTTGCGCGGATGCGCTACGAGAATATCGACGGTTACAGTTTCGGCTGGACCGACCAGACGGATTTCGCCGGTACGGTGACAGACCTGAGCGCGCGGGATCGCCCAAACAAAAGCGGCACGTGCTGGATATTACCTTGCGCAATGTGTCGCTGGCGGCTGTGCCGACGGACAGCAAACTCGCGGACCTGTTTCCGCTGAACCTGCCGCTGCGCTGTGGGCTGATGGTCAATGCCTCCGGCACCGGCGACTTTCCGGTCAGGCTGGATGACCGGTCGCGGCTGCTCGGGAGAATGCCGAACATCAACGACAATACCGCCTTCTGCGGCCAGCCGGATGTTCTGGAGCAGGTGAGAATAGAACCAGGCCTATGAGCCGTGGTGGGCGGTGACGGGCTCGAACCGCCGACCCTCTCGGTGTAAACGAGATGCTCTACCAACTGAGCTAACCGCCCGGGAGGATTGCGCATAGTCCCGTTGCCGCGCCCACGCAAGCCTGTAGACAGTCGCGGCGACTTGTAGCAAGCCGGGCACCATCATGTCCGCCGCCCCTGGTCTGCCCGCATCCTTACCCTGTATCCGGAGATGTTTCCCGGCCACCTAGCGCATGCTCTGGCCGGTCAGGCGCTGAAATCCGGCATATGGACGCTAAAAACGCTGGACATTCGTGCGTTCGCGCAAGATAAGCACCGATCCGTCGACGATACCCCGCGGGCGGCGGCCCAGGCATGGTCCTGCGCGCCGACGTGCTCGGTCGGGCGATCGATGCGGCGCTGGCCGAGGAGCCGGCGACCCCGCTGATCGCGCTGACCCCAGAGGGCGTCCGATCACCCAGACACGGGTGCGCGAACTGGCGGCTGGACCAGGGGCGACCCTGCTGTGCGGCCGGTTCGAGGGATTTGACGAACGCGTGCTGGAGGCGCGGCCGATCGAGCAGGTCTCGGTCGGCGACGTTGTTCTCTCCGGCGGCGAACCGGCGGCGCTGCTGCTGCTGGACGCCTGCATCCGGCTGCTGGCCGGAGTGATGGGTGCCAGCGACAGCCACGCCGAGGAAAGTTTCGAGGGCTTCCTGCTGGAATACCCTCACTACACCCGCCCACGCACGTGGGAGGGCGTGATATCCCCGAGGTGCTGCTCGGGGAACCACGCGCGGATCGCCGCCTGGCGCAAGCAGGAGGCGGAATCGCGAACCCGGCTATGGCGGCCGGATCTCTGGGCGACCTTCCAGTCCACCCGGAGCCCGTCGCCCTCTGGCGCGCAGCACCAACCGGCCCCGGCGCCTGGACGGCGGGGACCATGACGAGGAGCCAGGGACATGAACATCCTTCAGCAGATCGAACAGGAAGAAATCGCCAAGCAGCTTGAAAAGCGCACCATCCCGGACTTCCGCGCCGGCGACACGCTGCGTGTCGGCGTGAAGGTCAAGGAAGGCGACAAGACCCGCACCCAGTTCTACGAGGGCGTCTGCATCGCCCGCTCGAACAAGGGCATCGGCTCGAACTTCACGGTGCGCAAGATTTCCTTTGGCGAAGGCGTCGAGCGCGTCTTCCCGCTGTACAGCCCGACCCTTGAGTCGATCGACGTGATCCGTCGCGGCGTCGTGCGTCGCGCCAAGCTTTACTATCTGCGCGACCGTCGCGGAAAGTCCGCCCGCATTGTCGAGATGCGCACCAATCGCGACGACAAGGACGCGTAACAATCCGCCTGCAGACTACCACGGCCTGATCGGTTGAGGCGAAAATGCCTCAACCGCAACTGGTCAGGCCCAAAGCAAGTCGAGGTGGTGCAAGGGCCTTCCCTCGGGCTGGCTCATGACGCGAAAGGCGGTGTTGCATGTCCAAGGCCGTTGTCTGTCTCTGGTACAACCACGACGCCGAGGATGCTGCGCGCTTTTACGCCAGTGTGTTTCCAGGCAGCGCCGTCACCGCCGTGCATCGCGCACCCGATGACTACCCCGGCGGCAAAGCGGGCCAAGTGCTGACGGTTGAATTCACCGTCTGCGGTATCCCCTGCCTCGGCCTCAATGGCGGCGACACGTTCCCGCATTCGGAAGCCTTCTCAATCCAGATCGCGACCGACGACCAGGCCGAGACCGATCGCTACTGGGACGCGATCGTGAACAATGGCGGCACGGCCAGCGCCTGCGGCTGGTGCAAGGACCGCTGGGGCCTGTCCTGGCAAATCACCCCGCGCGTGTTGACAGACGCGATCGCCACTGGCGGCACCGTGGCGCAACGCGCTTTCGCGGCGATGATGACCATGGGCAAGATCGACGTCGCCCGGATCGAGGCCGCCGTGCGCGGCGAGGATTGAGAGCGCCGACAGGGCCTTATTGCCCCGGCCGCAGGTTCGCGCCATAACGGCTGCATGAGCACACCACGCACATTGTATCAGAAAATCTGGGACGACCATGTGATCGAGCGGCGCCCGGACGGCGCCGCCTCGTCTGGATCGACCGCCACCTGATCCATGAAGTCACCACGCCGCAGGCGTTCGAGGGCTGCGCCAGGCAGGCCGCCGGGTGCGTCGCCCGGATCTGACGCTGGCCGTGCCCGACCATAACGTACCGACGACGGCGCGCTTGGCGAACGGCCAGGTGCTGCCGATCGCGGACCCGGAGTCCGCGCTGCAGGTGGCGACGCTGAAGGCCAACTGCGCTGAATTCGGCATCGAACATATCGAGATGACGGCGGCCGAGCAGGGCATCGTCCACGTGATCGGCCCGGAACAGGGCTTCACCCTCCCCGGCGTCACCATGGTCTGCGGCGACAGCCACACCGCGACCCATGGCGCGTTCGGCGCGCTGGCGTTCGGCATCGGCACCTCCGAGATCGAGCATGTGTTCGCGACCCAGACTCTGCTGCTCTCGCCCTCGAAAACGCTGGAAATCCGGGTCGATGGCAGCCTTGGTTTCTCGGTCACGCCCAAGGACGTGGCACTGGCGATCATCGGCCGCATCGGTGCTGCCGGCGGCACCGGTTCCGTGATCGAATATACCGGCGACGTGTTCCACGCGATGAGCATGGAAGGGCGTATGACGGTCTGTAACATGTCGATCGAGGCGGGCGCCCGTGCCGGCCTGGTCGCCCCTGACGAGACCACCTTCGCCTACGTCGAGGGACGGCCGCGCGCGCCAAGGATGCGATCTGGGCGCAGGCGCTTGCCTATTGGCGCACGCTGCCCAGCGATCCGGGCGCTGCCTACGACAAGATGGTAGTCATCAACGCGGCGGACATTGCGCCGCTGGTCACCTGGGGCACCTCGCCGGAAGACGTCGTGCCGATCACCGGCGCGGTGCCGGACCCGTCAAGCTTCTCGGATCCAGCCAAACGTGCAAGCGCGGAAAAAGCCCTCGCCTATATGGGGCTGACGCCGGGTACGGCGATGACCGACATTCCGGTCGAACATGTGTTCATCGGCTCGTGCACCAACAGCCGGATCGAGGACCTGCGCGCGGCTGCCGCGGTCGCCAGGGGCCGCAAGGTTGCAGACGGCATCCGCCAGGCGCTGGTCGTCCCCGGGTCCGGCCTGGTGCGCCGCCAGGCGGAAGCCGAGGGCTCGACCGCATCTTCCGCGAGGCCGGTTTCGACTGGCGTGAACCCGGCTGCTCCATGTGCCTGGGCATGAACCCGGACAAGGTGCCGGCTGGCGAACGCTGCGCCTCCACCTCCAACCGCAATTTCGTCGGCCGCCAGGGTCCGGGGTCGCGCACCCACCTGCTGTCGCCGGCGATGGCAGCGGCAGCAGCGGTGACCGGCCGCCTGACCGACGTGCGCCAACTGATCGGCTGAGCCCATGACCCCGTTCTCGACCCTGACCGCAACCGCCATCCCGTTCGGGCAGATCAACGTCGACACGGACGTGATCATCCCCGCCCGGTTCCTGAAAAGCATCAGCCGCGCTGGCATGGGTGCCGGTGCCTTCTATGTGCTGCGCTACACCGCCGATGGCGCACCCAACCCGGACTCGGTGTTCAACCAGCCACAGTACCAGGGCGCGCAAATCCTGATCGCCGGCGACAACTTCGGCTGCGGCTCCAGCCGGGAGCACGCGGCCTGGGCGCTCGGCGACATGGGCATAAAATGCGTGATCGCCCCGAGCTTTTCCGACATCTTCTCCGGCAACGCCTTCAAGAACGGCATTCTGACAGTGGCGTTGCCGCAGGAGGCCATTGACCGGCTGATGGTTGTGGCAGCGGAGAGCGAGATCACGGTCGACCTTGAGACCCAGACGGTGACGACACCCTATCAGGACCGCTTTGAATTCCCGATCGACCCGTTCCGCAAGCACTGCCTTCTGAACGGGCTCGACGAGATCGGCCTCACCCTGCAGTCCGAAGCCGCCATCGCCGCGTTCGAGACCAAACGCGCCGCTGCCCAACCCTGGCTCGCCTGATCATGCAGACGCCGCTGGACGAGATACAGGCCCGGCGGCGCAGGCTGGCGGAGAAGCATGCCCATGCGATCCGCGCTTCGCTGCGTCTTGGCGAGCGGGCGGCAGACATCGTGGCGGCGACTGTCGGTTCCTGGCGCTTCGTGCTGATCCAGAGCGCGCTGCTGCTCGGCTGGCTGGCCTACAACAGCCTGGGCGGCCGGCCGTTCGATCCCTTCCCGTTCATCCTGCTGAACCTGATGCTCTCGTTCCAGGCGGCCTATACTGCACCGATCATCATGATGAGCCAGAACAGGGCCGGCGAGCTGGACCGCCGGCGCAGCATCGCCGACTTCGAAATAAACCAGAAAGCGGAAGAAGAGATAGAATTGCTGCACGCCAAGATCGATGCCCTGAAGGAGCAGGAGCTGGCGTCGCTCGCAGCGGCGGTCGACCGGCTGTCGCGCCTGCTCGAACAGGAGCGCAAGGCATGAGTCTGCCGGTCTGGCATCCGCGCAGCGTTCGCGGCAGCGCCTTCTGGTGGATGCTGGGACTGAGCGCGCCGATGGCGATGATCGTCCTCGGCCTGCCGACCTGGGCCTGGGCGCCGGTGCTCGGCCTCATGCTTGCCGGACGCTGGTTCCAGCGCTGCCCGAAGTGCAAGGACACCGCCTACGCCGGGCCTGGCAGTCTGTTACGGCTCTGGCCCGCCCATACCTGCCGTATGTGCGGCTACGACTACACGCAGCGCGAAGAGCGCCACTGACGCATTTGCTTGGCGCGCCCAAACGGCTATCAGCACCCCGAATAACCTGAAGAGGCGCACCATGACCCCTACCCTCCTGCTGCTGCCCGGCGACGGCATCGGCCCTGAAGTCCTCGCCGAGGCCGTCCGCGTGCTGGATACCCTGCGCGAGCGGACCGGCTTCGCGCTCTCAACCGAGACCGACCTGCTGGGCGGTGCGGCCATTGATGTGCACGGCGTGCCGCTCGCCGACTCGACGCTGGACAAAGCCCGCGAGGCCGACGCGGTGCTGATGGGCGCGGTCGGCGGACCGAAGTGGGATACGATCGAACGCGCGATCCGGCCCGAGCGCGGATTGCTCAAGCTGCGCAAGGCGCTCGGCCTGTTCGCCAACCTGCGCCCGGCGCTCTGCTTTCCAGCACTTGCCGAGGCGTCCTCGCTCAAGCGGCATCTGGTCGAGGGCTGGACCTGATGATCGTGCGCGAGCTGACCGGCGGCGTCTACTTCGGCGAGCCGCGCGGCATCGAGACCCTGGCGAACGGCGAGCGGCGCGGCGTCAACACGCAGGTCTACACCACGCATGAAATCCACCGCATCGCCCGGGTGGCGTTCGAACTCGCCCGGGAACGCAAGGCGGCGGGGCTGCCGGGGTCAGTGACCTCGGTCGAGAAAGCCAACGTCATGGAATCAGGCCAATTGTGGCGCGAAGAGGTACAGGCGCTCCACGACGCCGACTATGCCGACGTACCGCTCACGCACATGTACGCCGACAACTGCGCCATGCAACTGCTGAAAAGCCCAAACAATTCGACGTGATCGTCACCGACAACCTCTTCGGCGACATCCTGTCCGATGAGGCCGGCATGCTCACCGGCTCGCTCGGCATGCTGCCCTCGGCCTCGCTCGGGGCGCGCGACACGGCGACCGGCAGACAGCCCGCGCTCTACGAGCCGATCCACGGGTCCGCGCCGGACATTGCCGGCAAGGGCGTCGCCAACCCGTGCGCGACCATTCTCTCGCTGGCCATGGCGCTGCGCCTGAGCTTCGGGCGCGCAGACCTCGCCACCGCCCTCGAACGGGCGGTGACGCAGACGCTTGCCGACGGGGTACGCACCGGCGACATCATGGCGGAAGGCTGCACGCAGGTCGGCACCCACGCCATGGGCGACGCCATTATCGCCCGTCTCAGCGTGTAGGTCCCGCCATGCACCGCCGCGCCTTCCTCTCATCCTGCGCCGCCCTGCTGGCCACCGCCTGCGCCACCGCGCCGGCCAGCCGGATTCAGCGGCGCTGGTGCGCCGCCTGCTGACGCTCTCGACCGAAAACGCCTTCAAGCGCATTGTCGGCATTGACGGCGTGACCGGCGAGTTCGCCGCCGAACTGAAGCTCGGCCAGCTTCTGACCAGCGTTGTGGGGCAGGCTTCATCCGACACCGTGCTCAGCATGCTGCGGTCAATCGGCCTGTTCAAGGCGGCGCAGAGCATGTTGAGCCAGGCGGCCGCCTTCACGACCCGGCAACTCGCCCCGTTTGTGCGCAAGCGCATCGACCAGATCGACATCCAGGACGCCGCCGCCCTGCTGCGTGACGGCGATGACAGCGCGACCCGTTACCTCGAGCGGTCGATCAATCAGGACCTTGCGCAGCAGATAAAGCCGCTGGTGATCGACTTCGTGCGCAAGGCACAGCAGACCGAAGACATCAGCCAGTTCACCGCGTTCCTCGGCGAGCGCCTGTCCACCACCTTTGCCACCATCATCGCGGAAAAGATGACCGGCGCGCTGGGCGGCGCGCTGTTCAACGCCATCGCGCGCGAGGAAAAGGCGCTGCGGGCCAACCCGGCGCGCATCCTCGATACGGCGCTGGCCAAAGCTCTGGCGCGCCGATGAGCCTGAAGCGTCAACTGGCCGCCGAAGCGCTCGGCACCGGGCTGCTGATCGCAGGCGTGGTTGGCTCCGGTATCATGGCGGAGTCCCTGAGTGGCGGCAACATCGGGCTGGCGCTGCTTGCCAACACGGTGGCGACCGGCGCGTTGCTGGTCGTGCTGATCTCCATGTTCGGGCCGATCTCGGGGCACACTTCAACCCGGCGGTCAGTCTGGTGATGCTGGTGCGCGGGGCCCTGCCCTGGCGTCACCTGCCGCTGTTCATCGGCGCGCAGATCGCCGGCGGCGCACTTGGCACGCTGCTGACCCATGCCATGTTCGATCTGCCGTTGCTGCAGATCGCGGTGAAGGCGCGCTCCGGGTCCGGCCAGTGGCTGAGCGAAGGGGTTGCGACCTTCGGGCTGGTGCTGACCATCCTGCGCTGCATGGACCGCCCTGCGATTGTTCCCGCCATGGTCGGACTGTACATCACCGCCGCCTACTGGTTCACCGCCTCGACTTCCTTCGCCAACCCCGCTGTAACCGTTGCGCGGGCATTGACAGACAGCTTTGCCGGCATCCAGCCCGCCCATGTCCCGGCCTTCATCGCCGCCCAGCTGCTGGGCGCGGCGCTGGCAGCGCTGACCGAGCGTTTTGTCTTCGCCCCCAAGACCCCTGCCTGAGGAGACTCGTGTGAATATCCTGTTCCTGTGCGTCGCCAACTCCGCCCGCAGCCAGATGGCCGAAGGCTGGGCACGCGCCCTGCTCGGCCCCAAGGGTCACGGCATCCAGTCCGCCGGGTCGCAGCCGACCCGGGTCAATCCGTTCGCGATCCAGGCCATGGCGGAAGTCGGCATCGACATCAGCGGCCATGCCTCCAAACTGGTCGACGACATCGACCCGGCGAGCGTCGAGACGGTCATCACGCTCTGCGCCGAGGAGGTCTGCCCGGTGTTCCTTGGCAAGGCGACCCGCCTGCACTGGCCAACCGAAGACCCGGCCTCGCCGGAGCCGCACCCGGATGCGGTGATGCTGGCGCGCTTCCGTACCGCGCGCGACGCAATAAAAGCAAAGCTCGACGCCTGGATTACGCAAGAAAACCTATAAACGCTTGCACCCCATGCGGCCAGGACGCATAAGGCGCGGCTGATTTCCATAAAAGAGTGAGAGTTTGCAGCCATGGGCTACCGGATTGCCGTTGTCGGCGCCACGGGTAACGTGGGCCGCGAAATGCTGAACATCCTGGCGGAGCGCGCGTTTCCGGCCGATGAGGTCGCCGTGCTCGCCTCGTCCCGCTCGGTGGGCACCGAACTCGACTTCGGCGATAGCGGCCGCAAGCTGAAGTGCAAGAACCTTGAACATTTCGACTTCACCGGCTGGGACATGGCGCTGATGTCGGCGGGTTCCGAGGTCAGCAAGGTCTATGCGCCCAGGATCGCCGCGCAGGGCTGCACCGTGATCGACAACGCCAGCCTGTTCCGCATGGACCCGGATGTGCCGCTGATCGTGCCCGAGGTGAACCCGGAGGCGATCGACGGCTATGCGAAAAGAACATCATCGCCAACCCGAACTGCTCGACCGCCCAGATGGTGGTGGCACTGAAGCCCTTGCATGACATTGCGCGCATCAAGCGGGTGGTCGTCGCGACCTATCAGTCGGTCTCCGGTGCCGGCAAGGACGGGCTGGACGAGCTGTTCGAGCAGACCCGCGCCATCTTCGTCGGCGACCAGCGCGAACCGCGCAAGTTCAGCAAGCAGATCGCCTTCAACGTCATCCCGCACATCGACAGCTTCCTCGGTGCGGACAGCGGCTACGACGGCTTCACCAAGGAAGAGTGGAAGATGGCGGCCGAGACCAACAAGATTCTCGACCCCGACATCAAGGTCTCCGCCACCTGCGTGCGCGTGCCGGTGTTTGTCGGCCACCCGAGGCGATCCATATCGAGTTCGAGACGCCGATCACCGAAGCCAAGGGCGCCGCGCTGCGCGAGGCGCCGGGCGTGATGGTGGTCGACAAGCGCGAGGCCGGGGCTACGTGACCCCGGTTGAGGCTGTGGGTGAATATGCGACCTACGTCAGCCGCATCCGCTGCGACCCGACCGTCGAGCACGGGTTGGCGCTGTGGTGCGTCAGCGACAACCTGCGCAAGGGCGCAGCACTCAACGCTGTGCAGATCGCCGAACTGCTGGGCCGCCGGCACCTGAAAAGGCGGCCTGAGTCCGTTCGCCGATTCTCGGAACGGCTACGGTATATTGCACCGCTCCGGTGAAGAAGGGTATTTGCCTGTCGCCTCCACTTCGTCTAGAGCCTTTCCGACTGAGATTGAGGCGCTTGTGCTGAAGTGCCTCAATCGAAAGCGATAAGAAAGGCTCTCACGCTTTGTGTAGACCCTTCTTGTCCGTTTTGATTGCCCCACCAAAAGTGGTTCAATCAAAAGCGGGAAGGGTCTAGGGCACTGGAACGTCTTCTCACCGCGCCGGCCGCGGTTAAACTGCAGCGGTTGTTATGGGTTTGGTCGACGTCAGTGCGTATGATTACGGAGCGCCCTCAGGATCGCTCTGGGAGACGCTGACTCCAAAACTGCATCATGCCTACGCCCGCCTTGAAGGCGTGGAGGCCTGCGACGTCGTGGTGATCGGTGGCGGCCTGGTCGGGCTGTCTGCTGCCTGGCGGCTGAGCGAGGACTATGGGGCGAAGGTCGTGCTGATCGACGCCGCCGAGCCAGGCTGGGGTGCCAGCGGCCGCATGATGGGGCTTGCCGGCCCAAGCCCGCTGAGCGCCTATCGCCGCGCCGCCATCCTCGGGCCGGACCGGCTGCATCAGCTCGCCAGCGTCGACATCGAGGCCAAGGGGCTGGTCAACGTCGCATGCGAGGCGATCGACACGCCTGTAGACCGGCAGGACGCGGACCTGATCACCCTTGGCGTGGATACGAAAATCTGGTCGCCCATGGCGGCACTGGCGCTTGAGATCGCCCGCGCAGACGGCCCGCAGTACGAGCAACTGCCCGCGCAGACCAGCGGTGAACACACAGCCGACCATGCCGATCTGCCGCGGCTGATTATGCGGGACGCTACGCTGCTGTCGCCGTTGGCGCTTGCACGCGGCATGGCGGAAAAACTGATGGCGCGCGGGGTGCCGGTGTGCGCCAACACGCGCGTGCGCAGCCTCACGCCGCGCGGCCACCGCATCGAGGTGCATTACCGCGGCGGCAAGATCGAGACCGCGCATGTGCTGATCGCAACCAATGGCCAATCGCGCCATCGCAGCATTCCGGCCCTGCGCAGCCGGGTGATGCCCTGGCCGTTCATCGCCGTCGCCTCGCGGCCGATCAGCCCGCGCCTGCTCGCCGACCAGGGCATTACCCGCCCGACCGTGTTCCGTTTCGAAGACGGGGTGCTCGGTACCGTGACGGTGCGCTTCATGAGCGATTGCCGGCTGATCGCCTCGGTTGACGCTTCCGTGATGCGGGGGCGCATTCAGACCATGGCGCAGGTGAATAACTTCGGCGCCTGGCTCGCGGCGCGCTTCCCGCAATTGCCGATCCTGCCGCTACCGATCCACTGGCGCGGGCTTGGTGCCCGGGTCGGCGAAGGCCTGCCCTTCATCGGCCCGATTTCCGACGCGCCGAACATCTCCTACGCTGGCGGCACCGATTTCGAATCGGTCGGCATGGCGCTGTGGATGGGGCGTGCGGCCGCCATGGCGGTCGCCTACCCGCAACAGGCGCAGACACTGCCGTTCGTCGCTTCGGAGCCGATGGAGCCATACCGGTTCCTGCAGTTCAGCTTCCGTCGGCAGATGCGCACGCTGGATAAGCGTCTGGAGATGGCCGCCGTCTGATGACGCCGGGAACAGCCGCGCAGGGGCTTGATTCTAGCAGCGGAGGCGCAGAAGAAGACGAAAAATGGAGGCCATGATGTCCGCCCTTGCCCATCTGCTGAAAACTTCCCCGGCCGCGCAGACCCTTGCCGACAGCATCGTCGTACACCCGGAGATCGCGCAGGAGCCGCGTGCGACCCGCGCCGTGCTGGCGCAGGCGCTCAACATCCTGCTGTTCGCCGACCTTATGGACCGGGTCCCGACCGCGCGCGCCTATGTCGCGGATTGCCAGGCGGCGGGCCGCAAACTGGTGTTCGACCATGGCGCGCTGCGCACCGTGGCGCTGGAGGGCATGGGGCGCTTCCCGCCGGGGAGGCCGCCATCACCCGCGTGCTGCTGCCGCTTGGCTACCGGATGAACGAGGTCTACCCGCTTGACCGGCTGGGCATGACCGGGCGTTCCTACACCCATGCCGACTACCCGGAAGATCTGCCGCAGTTTTTCCTCAGCGAACTGCACCCCGAGCGGTTCTCGGACGGCTTTGCCGCCACCGTTGCCCGGGTGACCGCCAGTTCGCGTGACCCGCTCGACGCCAGCGCCAAGGCGCTGCTCGCCCGGCTGGCAACCGAGGGCGAACTGCCGCTGGAAGACGCGCAGGCGCTGCTGCCGGCGCTGGTCCGCTGCTTCGACCGCCAGCACGCTGACCCCACACTTGCCGACTATGAGCTGCTGCTCGCCGAGTCGGCGGAGATGGCCTGGATCGCCACGGAGGGCAACGCCTTCAACCACGCAACCGACCGGGTGCCCGATCTCTCGGCGCTGGTCGACGCCGAGAAGGCGATCGGCCGGCCGCTGAAAGAGACGGTCGAGGTCTCGCGCTCCGGCCGGGTGCTGCAGACTGCCTACCGCGCCGACCGGATCACGCGCCCATTCGTCGGCGCCGACGGCAAAACCATGGCGCGTGAGGTACCTGGATCGTTCTTCGAGTTCATCCAGCGGGCGAAATTGCCCGATGGCCGTCTCGACCTAGCGTTCGACGCCAGCAACGCCCAGGGCATCTTCAAGATGACGGCTGCCAGCGCCTGCTAGAGCCTTTCCGACTGAGATTGAGGTACTTTAATACAAATGCCTCAAGCGAAAGCGATAAGAAGGGCTCTAGAGTCTGATGACTTTAGGTTGAACCACACGTCATCGCGAGGCAGCAAAGCTGAGCCTGTCCCGGCGAAAGCCGGGATGGCGATCCATAGGGCAAAACAAAGAACTCTGGATTGCCGCGTCGCCTTGCGACTCCTCGCAATGACGATTCCACCCAAAGTCATCACGGTCTAGCGCGTGGCTCAACCTAAAGTCATCACGCTCTAAGCAGCGATCCGCTGCGGCTCTGCACGCCAGGCTGCAACCAGCGTCTCCCAGCGCGGTTTGACCTTGGCGAGCGCGGCCTCCTTCACCGGACCGAACCCGCGGATCGCATCCGGCAGCTCGGCAAGTTCGACCGCCGCCGCGATCCGCTCTGCTGTCAGCCGGCTGACCACATCGTCCAGCAGCGCCTCGTAGTCCGCGACCAGCAGGCGCTCGGCACGGCGTTCCTGCGTGCGGCCGAAGATATCAAACGCGGTGCCGCGCAGGCCCTTGAAGCCGGCCAGTATGCGGAACGCCGTGAACATCCAGCCGCCGAAGCGCTGCTTGTCCGGGCGGCCGGTTGCGGGATTGACCGGCGAAATCAGCGGTGGCGCGAGGTGTACGTCCAGTCCCTCGTAGCCGGAGAACTGCTGGGCCAGACTCTGCGCAAAACGGCCGTCGGTGTAGAGGCGCGCGACCTCATATTCGTCCTTGTAGGCCATCACCTTGTAAAGGTTGCGCGCGGCAGCGAACGCCAGCCGTTCGGAACCGGGGCTGACCCGCTGTTCGGCGCTGCGCACGGCGGCAACGCGCATGGCGTAACGCTGCGCATAGGCGGCGTTCTGGTATGCGGTCAGCTCGGCGACGCGGTTGGCGATCAGCGAGTCCAGAGTCTCGGCGGCTGGCCTCGGGCGGTACGCCGGGCATCAGCGCCTCGACCGCGGCGCGGTCGTGCGCCAGCAGGCGGCCAAGCGCAAACGCCTGCTTGTTGAACGGAATGGCGACGCCGTTCAGTTCGATCGCGCGCATCAGGCTGTCCAGTTGCAGCGGCACCAATCCATGCTGCCAGGCATAGCCGAGCAGCATCATGTTGGCGGCGATGGCGTCGCCCATGATGGCGCTCGCCATGCGTTCGGTCGGCAACACCCAGGTGCGGTTCGGATTGCAGGCCGCGCGCACCGCCTGCTCGACCCTGGCGTGCTGGAAGTCGAAATCGCGGTTCATCACGAAGTCGGCGACCGGAGCCTGGTTGCTGTTGACCACGGCTGCCGAACGCGCGGGGTTCAGCAGGTCCTGGGTTGCCGCCCCTGCCGCCACCACCGAGTCGCAGGCCAGCAGCAGGTCGACGCCGCCGGTGATGATGCGCGGCGAGCGCAGGTCGTCGTTGCTGCGCCCCAGCCGCACATGGCTGTAGACAGCGCCACCCTTCTGGGCGAGGCCGGCCATGTCGGCCGTGGTCGCGGCCTTCGACTCCAGGTGTGCGGCCATGCCCAGCAGCGCGGCGATGGTGACGACCCCGGTGCCGCCGATGCCGGTCACGAAGATGTTGTAGTCCTCGCGCAGGGCCGGCACTTCGGGCAGCGGCACCCTGGCGGCGAAATCGGTCGACTTGGGCAGCAACGGCTTGGCGATCTTCGCGCCCTTCAGGGTCACGAACGACGGGCAGAAGCCGTTGATGCAGGAGAAATCCTTGTTGCAGCTCGACTGGTTGATCCGGCGTTTGCGGCCGAAGGTTGTCTCCAGCGGCTCGACTGCGACACAGTTGGACTGCACCGAGCAATCGCCACAGCCCTCGCACACCAGCGGGTTGATGAACACGCGCTGGTCGGGGTCCGGCATCAGCTTTTCTTGCGGCGGCGGCGCTTCTCGGCGGCGCAGGTCTGATCGTAGATGATGGCGGTGACGCCGGGGACTTCGCGCAGCTCGCGCTGGACCTCGTCGAGCAGGCTGCGCTCCTCGATCCGGGTGCCGGCCGGCACGCCGATCGACTGCACGCGCGCTGGATCGTCGGTGACGACGACAATCGAGCCAACCCCTCGCCCTGAAGCTGGCACACGATCTGGTCAACGGTCAGCTGCCCTTCGACCGGCTGGCCGCCGGTCATGGCGACCGCATCATTGTAGAGAATCTTGTAGGTGGCGTTGACCTTGGCCGCGACCGCCTGGCGGATCGCCAGCAGGCCGGAGTGGAAATAGGTGCCATCGCCAAGGTTGACGAAGATGTGCTTCTCGTCCGTGAACGGGGCGCTGCCAACCCAGTTGCAGCCTTCGCCGCCCATCTGGGTGAAGGCGTCCGCGTTGCGATCCATCCACATCGACATGATATGGCAGCCGATGCCGGCGGCGGCGCGGGAGCCTTCCGGCACTTTGGTTGAAGTATTGTGCGGACAGCCGGCGCAGAAATAGGGTTTGCGCGCGACCGGCTTTGTAATCGCGGCGGCGTTGCTCGCGGCTGGCGAAATAGGCCAGGCGGTCGGTGATGCGGTCGCTGGAGAGGATGCGCGACAGGCGGCTGGCGATGACATGGGCGATCTCGCCCAAGGACAGCTCGTTGTCCGGCTGCAGCAACCAGGCACCGGTCTCGTCGTATTTGCCGACGACGCGCGGCCGCACCTGTTCGTTCCAGTTGTAGAGCTGCCACATGAGCTGGTGCTCGAGGAACTCGCGCTTCTCCTCGACGACCAGCACTTCCTCCAGGCCTTCGCAGAAATGGCGCACGCCTTCCGGCTCCAGCGGCCAGGGCATGCCGACCTTGTACAGCCGCAGGCCGATGTCGGCGGCGATCTTCTCGTCGATGCCAAGCTCACCCAGCGCTTCCATGACGTCAGCGAACGACTTGCCGCTGGTGATGATGCCGAAACGGGGCCTGGGTGAATCGAAGATCACACGGTCGATGCGGTTGGCCCGGGCGAAGGCGAGCGCCGCAAACCCCTTGTAACGCTGCAGGCGGGTATCCTCCTCGCGCCAGACGTCGCCGGGGCGGATGTGCAGGCCGCCCGGCGGCACCTCGAATTCGGGCAGGATGAAGCGACGCTGCTCGGATGCCAGATCGACCGTACCTGAGGTCTCGATGGTCTCCGAGACGACCTTGAGGCCGACCCAGCACCCGGAGAAGCGGGACATGGCGATGCCGAGCAGGCCATACTCGACGAATTCGTGCACGCTGGAGGGATAGAGGAACGGCACGAACGCCGCCTTGAAATTATGGTCCGACTGGTGCGGCAGGGTCGAGGACTTGGCACCGTGATCATCCCCGACCACCGCCAGCACGCCGCCATGCGGCATGGTGCCGGCGGCGTTGGCGTGCTTCAGCACATCCATCGAACGGTCGAGCCCGGGGCCCTTGCCGTACCAGAGGCCGAACACCCCGTCATAACGGCGCCGGGGTGCAGATTGGTCTGCTGCGAGCCCCAGACCGCCGTCATCGCCAGGTCTTCGTTGATGCCGGGCTGGAAGACGATGTCATGGCTGCCGAGCAGTTTGCCGGCTTTCCAGAGTTCCTGATCGTAATTGCCCAGCGGCGAGCCGCGATAACCGGAAATAAATCCCGCGGTATTGAGGCCAGCCGCCCGGTCCCGTCGTTTCTGCACCAGCGGCAGGCGCACCAGAGCCTGCAGGCCGCTCATGAACACGCGCCCCTCATCGAGGGTGTACTTGTCGTTCAAGGTGACCTTGAGCGGATCGAACGGCAACGTCATCAGCATCGCTCCCCGAATGAGCATGGCGGCCCATGGCTTCTGGGCACTTCTATGGTTGCCGATCAAGATTAGTCAGCAACACTGACCTTTATGCCTCAACAGATATGTTCAATCAAGCGCAATATATGGAATGCATACCGCATAAACCGTTCACGCGCGCCGATCCGTTTAACACCGGTAGCGCGCACATCCGTCGACGATCCGTTCCAAAGTCGCGGGCGATTGCATTGGCGTGCATTGACCGGAATTTCCCGCGCTGCGCATAGAGTGTAGGCTTAGTGCAATCCGGCCTCAAGCCGTTGCCGTTTGGACTTTCGATTTCACATACTAAACTGTGTTCCATGGCTTATCGCCGTGCGACTTCCGGGTGCCCATGCTGAAACACTTACCGCGATCACAGGCTGTGCGTATGCTCACGACCATTGCGGCCCTGGGTGCGCTTGCGGCGTGCAGCGGTGAGAAAGCCGATACGAAGCGCGGCGGCGAACGCCCGCCCGCGACGGTGACTGTCGCAACCGCTGAACCGCGCCAGTTCATCGACCGTATCGAGGCGGTCGGCACTGCCAATGCCCTGAGTCGGTGACGATCTCGGCGAACGTCACCGAGCGCATCCAGTCGCTGTCGATCCGCGATGGCGCGGCTGTCGCCAAGGGTCAGGTGCTGGCCGTGCTGGCGCAGGGGAGGAAGACGCAGAGCTTGCCGAGGGCCGCGCCCAACTGCGCGAAGCACAGGCGCAACTCGAGCGCCTGAAGCAACTGGCGGACAAAGGCTTTGCGACCCGCGCCCAGCTAGACCAGCAGATCGCGCTGCGCGACTCGGCGTCCGCATCGGTTGCACTCGCGCAGGCGCGCATCGCCGACCGGGTGATCCGTGCGCCGTTCAGCGGTGTCGTCGGCCTGCGGCAGGTGTCGGAGGGTCTGATCGTGCAGGCCGGCACACCGATCATCACCCTGAGCGACATTTCGCGCATCAAGCTGGATTTCACGGTGCCGGAAGTGTTCCTGAGCGGTCTGGCGCCCGGCCAGCCGATCGCAGCGCGCGCCGCCGCCTACCCCGGCGAGACCTTCACCGGCACGGTCGACAGCATCGATCCGCAGATTGACCCGGTGACCCGCGCCGTCTCCGTACGCGCCGTGCTGCCGAACGCGCAGAAGCGCCTGAAGCCCGGCATGCTGATGCTGACCACCCTGACCAGCAAGCCGCGCACGTCGCTGACCGTGCCGGAACAGGCGCTGTCGCCGCGGCTCGATCAGCAATTCGTTTATGTCTATGACCCGAAATCGGAAACTGTGCGCGAACGCACGGTGACGACCGGGACGCGCCAGCCAGGCTATGTCGAAATCCAGACCGGACTGACCGCAGGCGAGCAGGTCGTGGTCGAGGGTACGCTCAAGATCAGCGACGGGGACAAGGTGCGCGTCCTCTCGGGCAAATCGCAGATTGCCGAGGAGCCGGCACTCGCCAACACCACGTCCGCAACCGCCATACAGTAGCGAGGGCGCACGATGATCATCTCCGACGTCTCGGTTCGCCGCCCGGTCTTCGCCGCCGTCATCTCGATGCTGATCGTGGTGTTCGGGCTGCTGGCCTTTCGCGCCTGCCGGTGCGCCAATACCCGGACATCGATCCGCCGATCGTCTCTGTCGAGACCACCTACCCGCGCCGCCGCCTCGGTGATCGAGACGCGCATCACCCAGATCATCGAGGAGCGGATCAGCGGCATCGAGGGCGTGCGCTCGATTTCCTCGTCGAGTTCTGACGGCGTCTCCAACATCTCGGTCGAATTCTATCCGGGCCGGGACGTGAACGTCGCTGCCAACGACATCCGCGACCGGGTATCCGGAGTGCTCGACAACCTGCCGGAAGAAGCCGACCCGCCGGAAATTCAGAAGGTCGACGCCGACGCGCGGCCGATCATCTTCGTCAACGTCGCCAGCGACACCATGTCGCCGCTCGACCTGACCGACTATGCAGATCGCCTGCTCGCAGACAAGTTCAGCACCGTTGACGGCGTTGCCCGCGTCAGCATCAGCGGCGGCGGTCGGCCAGCCATGCGCGTATGGCTCAGCCGGTCCGCGCTCGCCGCCTACCAGTTGACCACCAGCGACATCGAGCAGGCTCTGCGGCGGCAGAATGTCGAGCTGCCGGCCGGGCGAATCCAGTCCACATCGCGCAATCTGACCATAAGGGTCGAGCGCCCGTACCAAAGCGCGGACCAGTTCCGGCAGTTGGTCGTGAAGCGTGGTGACGATGGCTACCTGGTGCGGCTGGGTGATGTCGCCAAGGTCGAGGTCGGGCCGGAAAATCCCTACACCATGTTCCGCGGCAATGGCGCCAACCAGATCAGCCTTGGCATCGTGCGTCAGTCCGGGGCGAACGAGCTGGACGTCGGCAACGCCGTGAACAAGCTGGTCGAGGAGCTGAACCCGACCCTGCCCAAGGGCATGTCCATGGTGGTGAGCTACGACCGCACCCGCTTCATCGACGCCGCCATCAATGCTGTCTACGAAACGCTGATCGTCGCCGCCGTGCTGGTGGTGCTGGTGATCTATCTGTTCCTGGGGTCGCTGCGCGCCACGCTCATCCCGGCGGTCACCGTGCCGATCTGCCTGCTTGGGTCGTTCATCATGCTCGCCTCGCTTGGCTTCAGCGTGAACCTGCTTACCCTACTCGCGCTGGTGCTGGCGATCGGTCTGGTCGTCGACGACGCCATCGTGGTGCTGGAGAACGTCCACTATCGCATCGAGGAAGGCGAGTCGCCGCTTGCCGCTGCGTTCACTGGCACACGCCAGGTCGGCTTCGCGGTGATTGCGACCACCCTGGTCGTGTGCGCCGTGTTCGTGCCGGTGATGTTCCTGACCGGCGACCTCGGCCTGCTGTTCCGCGAGCTGTCCTTCGCGGTGATCGGCGCATTGCTGGTGTCGGCGCTGGTCGCCCTGACCCTTACGCCTGCACTCTGCTCGAAGATCATGAAACCGCACGTCCAGGGCGAGAAACCGCGCGGCATGTCCGCCTGGGTGGATGCGCGACTCGCGGCGTTGACCCGGGTCTACGGGCGAACCCTGAGCAAGGTGATCGGCCGGGGCTACACGCTCGCCGGTGTGTCTGCCCTGGTGGTCGCAGGCTGCCTTGCTCTTGGCGGCGGCCTCAAGTCGGAACTCATTCCACCTGAAGACTCCGGCATCTTCTTCCTGAACGCGACTGCGCCGCAAGGTACCGGCTTCGAGCCGATGAAGCGGCAGATGATCGAAATCGAGCAGCGCCTGCTGAAGCACCAGCAGGAGGGCTTGCTCACGCGCCTGCTGGTGCGCGCTCCAGGGCGCTTCGGTGCCACCGAGGACTTCGGCAGCGGCACGGTGATCGGCATTCTGCCGCCGTGGGGCGAGCGCGACTTCACGACCGACGACGTGGTGAACAAGCTGCGGCCGGAACTTGCCGGGCTGCCGGGCGTACGGGCGTCTGCCTTCCAGCCCTCGGGGCTGGGCAGCTTCGGCGGCCAGGCGATCCAGTTCGTGATCGGTGGCGGCACCTACGCCGACCTCGCCAAGGCGCGCGACATCCTGATCCAGAAGGCGCGCGCCTACCCCGGCATCGCCAGCCTCGAGGCGGATTACGAGGAAACCAAGCCGCAACTGCTGTTGAACATCGACACGACGCGCGCCGGCGATCTCGGCGTCTCGGCGACCGACGTCGGCCAGACCCTGGAGACCATGATGGGCTCGCGCCGCGTCACCACCTACAACAAGGACGGCGAGGAATATCAGGTCATCCTGCAGGCGCGGGAAGAAGATCGGCTGACGCCCAGCGACCTGAACGGCGTCTATGTGCGCTCCTCGGCCAGCAATCAGTTGATCCCGCTCGCCAATCTGATCTCGCTCAAGGAAAGGCCGACGCGCCTGAACTCAACCGCTACAACCGGCTGCGTGCCATCACGCTCGAGGGCGATGTCGCCAACGGCTACAGCCTGGGCGATGCGCTGAACTTCCTGGAGACCGAGGCGCGCAAGATCCCCGAAGTGCAGGCGATAGACTACAAGGGCGACTCCGTGAATTCCGCAACGCCGGATCGCAGCTGCCCCTGATTTTCGGCCTGACCCTGATCGTCGTGTTCCTGGTGCTGGCCGGCCAGTTCGAGAGTTTCATCCACCCGGCGGTCATCATGCTCACGGTGCCGCTGGCGCTGGGCGGCGGCGTGCTCGGCCTGGTGATCATGGGCGTCAGCATCAATATCTACAGCCAGATCGGTATCATCATGCTGATCGGGCTCGCCGCCAAGAACGGTATCCTCATCGTCGAGTTCGCCAACCAGCTCCGCGACCAGGGCCTGAGCATTCAGGACGCTGCGGAACAGGCGGCCGAGCGGCGGTTGCGGCCAATTCTCATGACGTCGATCGCGACCATCGCCGGGGCCGTGCCGTTGATGGTGGCGCACGGCGCTGGCGCGGGGCACGGGTTGCAATCGGCACCGTGGTGGTGTGGGGTGTTTTGCTTTCGACCTTCCTCACCCTTTACCTGATCCCGGCAATCTACAATAAGCTGGCGCGATTCACGACTTCGCCGGAAGCCGTCGCCCGCCAGCTGAGGGAGCAGCTGAAGGCGGCGCGCCGCACGCGGCGGAGTAGCGTTTAGGGGCACATATGGCAGAACTCGCGTCCCGTGGGCAGTTGCGGGCGGCCTTGGTCCGCATGGCGATGATTTTGTGCCACTGGTCATGGCGCTGGGTTTTGTCCGCGCAACTCGCCGGCACCGGCCATGCCGGCTGGTACGACCTTCTGGCAAAGCCCGCTTTCACGCCGCCACCCGCCATGTTCGGCATCGCCTGGGCAGTGCTGTATGCCATGCTGGGCCTGGCGCTCGCGTTTGTCTGGCATGCGTTTGGCCACCCGCTGCGCACGACCGCCATTGTCGCGTTCTGCATCCAGCTGGCACTGAACCTTGCCTGGTCCCCGGTTTTCTTCGGCGCACGGCAGCTCTTTGGCGGCCTCGTGCTGATGATCGCGATCCTCATCGCGGCGGTGGTCGCAACCATCCTGTTCTTCAAGGTTCGGCGCACGGCAGGCTGGCTGATGGTGCCATATCTTGCATGGCTGGCCCTCGCCCTCTATCTCAATGCTGGCGTTTGGCGCTTGAACCCGGATGCCGGGCGCATCAATTCCAGCGGCGACGTCGAGATGTCGATCGGCGCGACCAAATAACGCCGTAGAAGGATGTACAGCATGCCCGGTGAAAACCGCTTCTTCGACGATTTCTCCCGACTGGCGACTGGTGCCGCCGGCGCCATGGCGGGTCTTGGGCGTGAGGTCGAGACCTTGATGCGCCAGCAGTTCGAGCGCTTCCTCGCCGGCGCCGATCTGGTGCGCCGCGACGAGTTCGATGCTGTGAAGGCCATGGCGGAACGGGCCCGCAGCGAATCAGAGCAGCTTGCATCACGCGTGGCGGAATTGGAGTCGCGGCTTGCCAGCGCCGGCCCGGCTGCGGCGAGGACGACGAAAACCGACGCCGCCGCGACGAGTGCCAAACCGGCGCCAAGCCGCGCAGCCGCACGAAGAAGGCAGAGTAACTGTCTGAATATATGATGTTTTCTTAAACTTTGGCTGGCAGCCCCGGCTGTTTTGAGGCGCGCGGACGCTCAAACCGATCCACAACAAATGTATGCCCCGCACATACCAGTTCTTGCGTACGCAGAACTGTAATGTGACTATGTTTAGTATGTACGGGCGCTAACAGAAGGAGACGCAGCGATGTCGACGCTGGACTTCGAAGATCCGTCCACCGAGGGCGCTGAGCCGCTCGATCTGTTCGAGCATTGCTGCCACGCTCGGGGCTGGGCGTTCGAGCGCGACGGCGACGAGGAACTGATGGTCGCAGCGCCCGGGTCCTGGGGTCCTACCAGGTGCGTATTCTCTGGCGCCCGGACGATGCCCTGATCCAACTGGTCGCCATGCTGGACGTCAAGGTGCCGGAAGCCCGCCGCGCGGCTGTCTATGAAACACTGGGCCTCATCAACGAGCGCCTCTGGATCGGCCACTTCGAGATGTGGGCGAGCGAAGGCGACCTGCTGTTTCGCCATGCCGTTCTGCTCGATCCGGACGCCCCGCCCTTGTCCCGCACCAGGCGTTCGAGTTGCTGGAAGTCATGGTCGACGAGTGCGAGCGCTATTACCCGGTCTTCCAGTTCGTGCTGTGGGCCGGCAAGCGGCCGACCGAGGCGCTTGAGCTCGCTGCTGGATACTGTCGGCGAGGCATGACGCCCGCGCCGCACATCCTGCTGGTCGGGTGCGGCAAAATGGGATCCGCGCTCGCCCGCGGGTGGATCGCGGCCGGCCACCCGCCGGACCTGCTGGATATCGTCTCGCCCTCCCCGCCAAGCGTGGCGGGTCGCCACTGGTCGGCGCTGCCGTCCGAAGGCCGCTATGACGCGCTGGTCGTGGCGGTCAAACCACAGAAAGTCAGCGAAGCGCTTACAGGGGCGGCACGCCTGTGTGGCACTGGAACGCTTGTGCTCTCGGTCGCCGCCGGCACGGCGATCGCACGCCTGGCGGCTTTGACCGGAGGGCAGGCCCCGGTGGTGCGCGCCATGCCCAATACCCCGTCGGCCATCGGCTGTGGCATCGCCGCGCTTACCGCTGCCGACTCGACGCCGCAGCCGATGCGTGCGCGTGCCGAGTTGCTGATGCGGGCGGTCGGCGAGACATTGTGGGTCGACACGGAAGACGCCCTGGACGCCGTGACCGCCGTTTCGGGGTCCGGGCCGGCTTATGTGTTCCACCTCATTGAGGCGCTGGCGCAGGCTGGCGTATCCGCCGGACTGTCCGCCGATCTGGCCATGCGGCTGGCCCGTCAGACCGTTATAGGATCCGCGAGGCTGGCCGAGGCCAGCGACCGCAGCGCCGCGGACCTGCGTGCGGACGTCACCAGCCCTGGCGGCACCACGGCGGCGGGCCTCGCCGTCCTGATGCCGGAGCTGCCGGAGCTGATGCGGCGAACCGTGGCGGCGGCGCAGGCGCGGGCGGCGCAATTGCGGGCTTTGGCTTGAAAGGGTTTGCGACCATGCAGGACGCTCTTCTGAACGCGGCGATGACAGTTCTGGCGCGCGATGGCTGGCGTGGAGCCACCCTGCGCGCCGTCGCCGAGGCCGCGCCATGCCCGCTGGCGGAGATCGTCAGCCGCTACGGCGACTTTTACGGCCTGCTGGATGCAATCAGCGAGCAGGCGACGCTCACCGCGCTGAAAGAGGCGGACGCCGCTGGCGGCAGCCAGGCGATCCGTGACCGGCTGTTCGAGGTGTTGATGGCGCGGCTTGATGCGCTGCAGGAGCATCGCCCCGGCATCAAGGCGCTGCTGCCGGAACAGGCGCGCGATCCCCTGCTCGCCGCCTGGTTTGCCGTGAAGGCACCACGGCAGATGGCGCGCATCGCCGCTGCCGCTGGCGTGCGAACCCATGGCCTGCGCGGCCTGCTGCGCGTACAGGGGCTGACGTTCCTGTATCTGCGGGTGGCACGCATCTGGCTGGACGATGAGACCGAGGACCTGGCGAAGACCCTCAAGGCGCTGGACCAGGCGCTGGCGCAGGCCGAGCGCTGGGCGCACCGGCTCGACAGGATGGCACCGCCGGCAAAGCCTGGGAAACGCCTGCCTGACGGTTCAGGCGACTTTCGACTGTCGGGCCTCGGTGAGCGGGGAGCGTCCATCAGCCCGTCGAGCACCGCCCAGAACCCGGCGACGGCCTGAGGCCCGGCGTTGGCGTAGGCTTTCGCCATCCGTGCCCGAATCACCTCGAACAACTGACGCTCGAGAGCTGCCCCCGCCTCCGTGAGGAACAGGCGGCGCTGGCGCCGATCCGTCACGCCGACCCGCTGCTCGACAAGGCCGCGCTCCTGCAGTTCGTTGAGCACGCGGTTGAGGCTCTGCTTGGTGATGCGCAGCACCCGCAGCAGGCAGGAGACGGTCAAACCCGGATCCTGGCGATGAAGTAGAGTGCCCGGCGGTGCGCATGGCCGAAACCATATTCAGCCAGCACGCTATCAGACGCCTGCGTGAAATCGCGGTAAGCGAAGAACAGCAGTTCCATACCACGACGAAGCTCGGGCTCGCGCAAGTACAGGGCAGTCATCGGAGAAGCGTCAACCATGTTGACGCATATCCCACCCTGTTAGGCGTGGCAAGCATTATTATTTCAAGATAATGCCAAACCTGCCTCTGTTTCAGACCATTCTGGCCTGAAATGCGACAATGGTCTCGATACTTTGGACTGAGCCCGAGCAGGCTCATGGGGAGACGGTTATGGACCGGCCTTATCACGATCGCGATGGCTATATCTGGTTCGACGGCGCGCTCGTGCCGCACCGGGACGCCAACGTCCATGTTCTCACCCATGCGCTGCATTATGCCTCCAGCGTCTTCGAGGGCCAGCGCGCCTATGCCGGCCAGGTGTTCAAACTGACCGAGCACAGCGAGCGGCTGGCGATGTCGGCGCGGATTCTCGGCATGGACCTGCCCTGGACCGTCTCGCAAATCGACGATGCCTGCCGGGAAACCCTGAAAGCCAATGCCCTGGCCGACTGTTACATGCGACCGGTGGTCTGGCGCGGTTCTGAGCAGATGGGTGTCGCTGCCCAGAAAACCAGGATCCATCTGGCGATCGCAGTCTGGCAGTGGCCGGCCTATTTCGGCGAGGACGCCAAGAAGAAGGGCCTGCGCCTGATGATCTCGCCCTGGCGGCGCCCTGCCCCTATACCGCCCCGACCAAAGCCAAGGCTGCCGGCCTCTACATGATCTGCACCATGGCCAAGCACGAAGCCGAAAACCGCGGCTTTAATGACGCGCTGATGATGGACTGGCGCGGCCAGGTGGCAGAAGCCACCGGTGCCAATATCTTCTTCATCCGCGACGGTGCGCTGCATACGCCGACGCCGGACTGCTTCCTCGATGGCATCACCCGGCGGACGGTCATGGATCTGGCGCGCCGCCGCGGCGTCACGATCCACGAACGCGCAATCTGGCCCGAGGAGATGGAAAGCTTCGAGCAGGCGTTCCTGACCGGTACGGCAGCGGAAGTGACGCCGCTGCGCGAGATCGGGCCGTACAACTTCGAGGTCGGCGCCCTCACGCTGCAATTGATGCAGGACTATCAGGACATCGTCGTCGGCAGGCTGCCGAACGCCTGACAATTAGACCCTTCCTTATCGCTTTCGCTTGAGGCACTTAGAGTGGTTTTCGATCTGATGGAATCAGATTGACCGCTCTATGCTTTTGTTTTGCCGCGATTTCTTAATCGTCAGATGATGCCATCTGACTGGAAACCGCTCTAACACAAGTGCCTCAATCTCAGTCGGAAAGGCTCTAGCAGGCTGCTTAAAAGTGGAATTATACAGCTCCATTTCGTCATTCCGGCGAAGGCCGGAATCCATGGGAGCATATATATACAACGAATATAAGGTGTTGGCCATGGACCCCGGCCTGCGCCGGGGTGACGGCTGTGCGTTTGGAGTGCAGGAAATCACTTTTCAGCAGCCTGCTAGAGTCTGATGACATTGGATGGGATCGCCATTCCGATCTTCACGGAGCAGGCTGTAAAGTCCGCTCGTGGTGAGCTTGGACGAACCACGAGCCGCTCAGCCCTTCGTCCAGCTCAGGGGAGCGGCGCGTGTACAACCGTGCGATGGCGTGTGGGCCAACCTAAAGTCATCAGGCTCTAAGGGTCAGGCTGCCAGCCGCAGGCAATTTCGCCCGGCGTGCTTGGCGGCATAAAGCGCACTGTCGGTGCGGCTCATGAAGTCCTTGACCGTCTCTCCCAGGGTCCACAGCGCCAATCCGCCGCTGACCGTGACCGGGATCGGCTGGCCGGAGCCGGTAATGATCGGCTTGGCGGCGATGGCCTCGCGCATGCGCTCAAGAACGCGCTGCCCATCCTCGATCTCGATGCCGGGTAGCACCAGCGCGAATTCCTCGCCACCAAGGCGTCCGCAGATATCGCTGGCGCGACAGGCGGCGACAAGGGCGCGGCCGACACCGACGATCACCTCATCGCCGACGCCATGACCGTAGGTATCGTTGATGCGCTTGAAATGGTCGATGTCGAACATGGCGAGCAGGATTGGGCGGCCGCTCATTGCCGCCTCATCAAGCGCGATTTCGAGGCAGCGCATGAATTCCCGCCGGTTGCACAGGCCGGTCATCGGATCGGTGACCGCCAGGTGGCGAAGAGTCTTGTTGGCGCTGTCGAGCTCGCGCGTACGCTCGCGCACCCTTTCTTCAAGTATGTTCTGGGTTTCCCAGATACGCGCCGCCATATCGTCGAAAGCGCGCGCCATCTGGCCGATCTCGTCGCGCCGGTGGGTCGGCAGCTTGAAGTCGAGGATGTCCGGCTGCTCGCCCGACAGTGACTTGGCCAGTTTCTGGGCACCCGACGTGAATTTGGTCAGCGGCCTGCTGATGAGGCGATTGAGCAGGCCATGAACGGCAACGGCCTGCAGGGCAATCAGCATGAACCCTGCGGTCAGCACCAGAAGCGCTGTGCGGTATGCCTGGGCGTCCACCAGCATGGTGGGGTACATGGTCACCGAGTACCAGCCATTCTGATCCAGTTTGTCGACCGTGATGAAACGCTTCAGGGCGTCGTTACGCATGACCGTCTTGGGAGTCGCCGACAGGGTTTGCACGGCACCCCAGAGCGCCTTGAGTTTGGGGTCCCGCGTGGTCGCGAGATCGAGGTCGGTTTCCGGCCCCAGACTGTTCTCGCCTGCATATTCGGAATGGAAAATCAGGCCCGTCGGCGGAAACCAGCGCCCAGATGGCATGGGGCGGCGCGCTGTCCCGCATGTCCTCGACGATGTCACGCAGCATGATGCTGTTGCCCCAGGCGCCGACATGTTTGCCTTTGACGTCGACCGGCGTCATGCAGCCGGTGGTCCAGGTCTGGCCGGTGCGATCGTATATGATGCGTTGCAGCCCGGTGCAGCGCATCCGCCGCGAGGAATTATTTTCCGGCGTTGTGATCGAGACGAACTCTTCCCTGCGGAAATCGAAATTCGCAGGGGCCTGCCGCCGGTAGAACATCAGCCGATCATGGCGGGACGGCGCAAACACCACCAGCCGGTTGGTGGGCGTGAAATAGAAAAAGCTCTTGAAACCGCCATCGAGGGAGCGCAGCGAGCGCACCACCTGATAGGCGGCGAGGATCTGCCGCTTGTCTTCCAGCGTCATCGCATTCGCGCCGCCAAGAAACGCGCCGATGCCGTAGGTTACGCCGCCACGGGTGTCGGCGGTCCCCTCGTAGAGCCCCGGACTGCTGCGCCGGGTGCCGTCCCCGAACTCCGGGAACAGCGTATCGAACTGCGACTGAAGCTCTTGGCCGTCGACATGGCTGAGGCTGAGATTGAACAGATCGGTCGCCTTGCGATGCAGGGTCGCGATCGCGTTGAACCGCGCGTTGTTCTTGCGAACCTGCTCCTCGTTGAACGCCCGCAGCGATTTGACGACTTCTGATAGCTGGTCGCGCCGCTCGACCTTGAAAGCACCGAACGCGAGCAGGATCGTAACGCAAAACAGCAGGCACAGGATGGGCAGTAGCGCCTGCCGCACGATCGGCTGATTGCCGTAGCGTTCCCGCACAGCCTCAAGCAACGCTTTCCTGTTGTCGCTTCGCACCATGGGCATGGGCTAGCATGGCGACATTAACGCGGTATAAAAAATGCAGGCGGAGTCGACGACGCGAGTCCGCCCGCCAAGCGCCCTTAGTGCCGCGCCGCCAGCGCCGCCAGCAGCAGCAGCGCGACGATGTTGGCGATCTTGATCATCGGGTTGATCGCCGGGCCGGCCGTATCCTTGTACGGATCGCCCACCGTATCGCCGGTGACGGCTGCCTTGTGCGCCTCCGACCCCTTGCCGCCGTGATGACCTTCCTCGATGTATTTCTTGGCGTTGTCCCAGGCGCCGCCACCCGAGGTCATCGAGAGCGCGACGGCCAGACCGCCGACGATCACACCCAGCAGCAGCGCGCCAAGCGCCGCAAAGCCGTTCGCCTGGCCGGCAATGGCGCTGATGACGAAGTAGACGACGATCGGCGCCAGCACCGGCAGCAGCGACGGCACGATCATCTCGCGAATTGCCGCCTTGGTCACCAGATCAACCGTGCGGGCATAATTCGGCTTCGAAGTGCCATTCATGATGCCCGGATTGTCCCGGAACTGCGCGCGCACCTCCTCGACGACAGCCCCGGCGGCACGGCCGACCGCTGTCATCCCGAATGCGCCGAACAGATAGGGCAGCAGCGCTCCCAGCAGAAGGCCGACCACCACGTAGGGATTGGCGAGCGAGAAATCGACCGCCAGATCCGGGAAATAGGCCTTAAGGTCAGCGGTATAGGCGCCGAACAGCACCAGGGAAGCAAGCCCTGCCGAACCGATGGCATAGCCCTTGGTCACCGCCTTGGTGGTGTTGCCAACGGCATCCAGCGCGTCGGTGTAAACCCGCACGCTTTTGTCGAGCCCCGCCATCTCGGCGATGCCGCCTGCATTGTCCGTCACCGGGCCGTAGGCGTCCAGCGCCACGACCATGCCTGCAAGCGCCAGCATGGCGGTTGCCGCGAAGGCGATGCCGATCAGCCCGGCCAGCAGATAGGCGATGATGATGCCCGCGCAGATCACCAGCGTCGGCAGCGCGGTTGCTTCAAGGCTGATCGCCAGGCCCTGAATGATGTTGGTGCCGTGCCCGGTCTCGGACGCCTTGGCGATCGAGCGAACGGGACGGAATTCGGTGCTGGTGTAGTATTCCGTGATCCAGACGATCAAGCCGGTCACGGCCAGGCCCACCAGGCCGCACAGATAAAGGCTCATGCCGGTGAAGGTCGATCCGCCTGCGGTCAGGCTCGTAGCAATGCCAAGACCGAATTCGATGGCACCGTACAGCAGGCCGACCGACAGGATGCCCGTGACGGCAAAGGCTTTGTAGAGTGCCCCATGATGTTCTGCGAACCGCCGAGCCGCGCGAAGAACGTGCCGGCAATCGAGGCGACGATGCATACGCCCCCATCACGAGCGGCAGCGCCATCAGCTTCGCCAGCAGCGCCGGGTCCTGCCCGCTCGCGAACAGCAGAGCGGAGAGCACCATGGTCGCACCAACAGTGACCACATAGGTCTCGAACAGGTCCGCGGCCATGCCGGCGCAGTCACCGACATTGTCGCCGACATTATCGGCGATCACTGCGGGATTGCGGGGTCGTCCTCCGGGATGCCGGCCTCCACCTTGCCGACGAGATCCGCGCCGACGTCCGCCGCCTTGGTGAAGATGCCGCCGCCCAGACGCGCGAAGATCGAGATCAGCGAAGCGCCGAAGCCAAGTGCTACCAGCGCGTCAACGACGGTGCGATCGTTCGGCGCCAGCTTGAGCCCGATTGTCAGAATGGCGAAATAGCCGGCAATCGCCAGTAACGCGAGCCCGGCAACCAGCATGCCGGTGATCGCGCCGGACTTGAACGCCAGCGTCAACCCGGCCTGCAGCCCGCCGCGCGCGGCTTCCGCCGTGCGCACATTGGCCTTGACCGAGATGTTCATGCCGATGAAGCCGGTGGCGCCGGAGAGCACCGCGCCGATGATGAAACCGATCGCCGGATAGACGCCGAGAAACAGCAGAATGATAATGCTCATCGCCACGCCGACGACGGCGATTGTGCTGTATTGCCGGCTGAGATAGGCGCGCGCGCCTTCCTCGATTGCGGCGGCGATCGTCCGCATGGTCTCGTTGCCCGTAGGCGCGGCCAGGACGCTGCTGCGCGTCACAAGGCCGTACAGTACCGCAAGTGCGCCGCAGACGACACTCGCCCAAATCATGCTCTCCATGAAACCTCCCGATAACTCCCCAGTGCCATCGGGCATCGCGGCCACCATGCCGCCGGTGCGCACATTGCGCCCGGCTTATGCGCATGGCCTCCCGGCGCGCATGCCCTTATGCCCAGCTTGCGTTGGGAAAAATCAAGATGCAATGCGGGAATACGCGCCGCATGCCCGCTTTCTTGGATCAGATCGGCATTGCCGCGATAATGTGCGCCGAAAGCACGGCATCCGACTCCAGCGCCTTGTTGGCGATTTCAGCCAGCAAGCGCTCCGCCTTGGCGAAATCGATCTGGCGCGGCTGGCCGGCAAGCGCCAGTTTGGCGGTCGAGAACCCTTCGTTGACGGCGGCGCGCACAATCGGCAGCCGGCCTTTCACAAAGCCGTCCTTGCCGTTCTCGACCTCCAGCGAGACTTCCATGGTCACATAAGTCGAGAGCTTGCCCCGCTCGTCCACCAGCGGCACGGTCAGGCGTTCCAGCTCGACAAACACCGGCTCGGTTGACTCCTCGCCATGGCCGCCCTTCTTTTCCGCCTTTTCTTCGGCCTCGGCATGTGCTGCGTCGGGTGCGGCTGCGGGCTTTGGCGCCAGAAACATAAAATATGCCGTCGCGCCGCCGCCGCCGAGCGCAAGTCCGCCAGCCAGTAGCAGGATCGGCACGATGGGCGGCTTTTCTTGGGTGGCGTGCCTTCTGGCGCTGCGGCTTCAGTCTTCGCCTTTTCCGGCGCTTTCGACATAGTGATGCTCAAATCCTGCCTGCGGGGCCGGCACGGGGCCCTTGGAGTCGAGCAGTCTTGCGCCCTGACCCGCAGCCACCCGGCCGATGCAGGTGAGCATAAGGCCAAGACGTTGGGAAAGTGCTAAGATCGCGGTCGCCGCATGCGGCGGTGCCGTGAACGCCAGTTCGTAGTCGTCACCGGCGGTTGCCGCTGTGGCCCGCTGCGCCAGGTCCTCGCCGCAGTGCGCCACATAAGCCGGCGACAATGGGATCGCCATCGCATCGATATCGATCGCGACGCCGCTGGCTGCGGCGATGTGCCCGACATCCGCCAGCAGCCCATCGGATATGTCGGCCGCAGCACTCGCCAGATCGCGCAGAGCCAGACCCAGCGCCAGGCGCGGCTGCGGCCACCAGTAGCGGTCGCGCAGAAAGATCGCCGCATCACCCTGCGCCTGCGTGCGCGCCAGCGCCAGCCCGGCACCGGCGTCGCCGATGGTGCCGGAGACCCAGAGCCTGTCGCCGGGCTGCGCGCCGGTCCGCGCCAGAGCGCGGCCTGCGCCGCTGTAGCCGATGGCGGTCAGCGACAGCACGGTCGTCTCACCCGGACAGATGGTGTCGCCGCCGATGAGCGGCAGGCCGAACGCCAGGCAGGCGCGCTGCAAACCGACGACAAACTGCTCGACCCATGCATGGGTGCGCCCCTGCCCAGCCCCAGCCCAAGCAGACAGGCGCGCGGCACGGCCCCGGTCGCCGCCAGATCGGAGGCATTGACGGCCACCAGTCGCCAGCCGATGCTCGCCGGCGGATCGTCCGGCAGGAAGTGGACGCCCTCGGCCATCATGTCCTTGGTGAGCGCCATGTCCGCACCCTCGGCGGCGAGCACGGCGGCATCCGAAAGCAGGCCGCGGGCGGCGGGGTCCCCGGCCAGTGGCCGAAGCAGGGTCTCGATCAGATCGAACTCGCGCAAGCTCAACCCAAGCGGCCGAGACCGCGCGCGGCGCGATCCAGCAGGCCGTTGACGAAGCCGACCTCCGGGCCGTCCTCATAGAAACCGCGCGCCACCTCGACATATTCGCTGATGACCACGGCGGGGAACGTCCAGCCGCGCCAGCAACTCGTAAAGTGCTGCACGCAGGATCTGCCGCAAGGGCTTGTCCAGCCGCGGCACCGTCCAGCCCTCGCCCAGATTCTGCGCGATGACGCCGTCGATTTCCTCCAGCCGGGAAGCGGCACCGGCGAACACGTCGGCGAAGTAGGCAGCATCCGCCTTCACCAGCGGCGCGCCCTCGATGTCGCTGCCCAGCCGGTGATCGATGAACTCCTGAACAACACGCGCCGGCAGCCCGCCGTCCGTCATCTCCAGCTGATAGAGCGCCTGCACCGCTGCGAGCCGCGCTGCACCGCGCGCCGAGACCGGCTTTGGCTGTCGTGCCGCCGCCTCACGCATCGTCGCTATCCAGCGCATGAAAGTGCCGCTGCAGCTCGACCATGCGCAGCATGGCCTCGGCGGCCGCCTTGCCCTTGTTGCCCTGCGTAACGCGCGCACGCCGCCAGGCCTGCTCGCCGTTTTCGGTGGTGAGGATGCCGTTGCCGATGGCCAGTCCGCGATCGACCGACAGGGTCATCAGGCCGCGCGCGGACTCGCCGCAGACATAATCATAGTGCGTGGTCTCGCCGCGGATGACGCAGCCAAGCGCGACGAAGCCGTCGTAATGTCCCGTGTCGGCGGCATAGCCGATCGCCGCTGGAATTTCGAAGGCGCCGGGCACGGCAATCCGGTCGTAGGTGACGCCGGCAGCGTCCAGGGCCTGCGCGGCGCCTTGCGCCAGCTCATCCGCCAGATCCGCATAGAAGCGCGCTTCGACGATCAGCGCGTGAATTTTCGTCATGGGTGCATCCTTTTCGCCTCAAGGCCTATAGGAAATCCGTCGCTCTTCAACGATGTTCAGGCCGTATGCCTCCAGCCCGATCACGGTGTGCGGGGAAGAGTTCGTCAATAGAATCATATCTTTGACGCCAAGATCGACCAGAATCTGCGCGCCGATGCCGTAATCGCGCAACGTTTCGTGCTCCGCTGCGGGGTTGCGCCGCTGCGCGCTTCCAGCGACTGGCTGAGCCGGGTCGGGCGCGTATCCCGGATCAGGACGATGACGCCGGACCCCTCCTCCCCGATCGCGGTCATTGCCGCCTGCAACTGGCCGCAGCGCGGGCCGTCTTCCCCAGGAAATCCGGGAACAGCGAGATCGCATGCATGCGCACCAGTACGGGCTTCGACACATCCAGCCTGCCTTTGATGAGCGCCAGATGCTCGGCATATTCAGCCGTATTCACATAGCAGCGCGCCTGCCAGTCGCCGCCGAAGCGGCTCTTGAACGGTGCCTGCGCGATGCTTGCCACCAGCGTGTCGTGGCGGCGACGATAGGCGATCAGATCGGCGATGGAGCCGATCTTCAGGCCGTGCCGGCGCGCGAACGGCACCAGATCGTTGAGACGCGCCATGCTGCCGTCGTCGTTCATGATCTCGCAGATAACCCCCGCCGGGGTCAGGCCGGCCAGCCGGGCGAGATCGACTGCTGCCTCGGTATGGCCGGCGCGCACCAGCACGCCGCCATCGCGTGCCATCAGCGGAAACACGTGACCTGGAGTCACGATGTGCTCCGGCCCTTTGCCCGGGTCGATCGCGACCTGGATCGTGCGGGCGCGATCGGCGGCGGAGATCCCCGTGGTCACGCCGTCGCGCGCCTCGATCGAGACGGTGAACGCGGTCTGGTGCCGGGTGCCGTTGTGCTGGGTCATCAGCGGCAGGTTCAGCTCCTCGACCCGCTCCCGGGTCATCGACAGGCAGATCAGGCCGCGGCCATAGCGCGCCATGAAGTTGACGACCTCCGGCGTCGCCATCTGGGCCGGCACCACCAGATCGCCCTCATTCTCGCGATCCTCGTCGTCGACCAGGATCACCATGCGGCCGTTGCGCGCATCCTCGATGATGTCTTCGATGGGCGAGAGCACCCGGGTCGTCGCGTCGCAGCCGGAAAGATAGGCTTCCAGCTTGCGCAGCGTGTCGGCCGTCGGGTTCCAGTCCGGCCGGTCGGCAAGGCGCAGCGAGTTCGGATGAAGACCGGCGTCGCGCGCCAGTCCGGCCTTGGTGACGTCACCGGACGTGAGCAGGCTCTGAATGCGGTCGATGGTCTGGGTAATCATGGCGGGCTCCTCTCGCCAAGACTGCCACTTTCACATTACAATGTGAAGAGTCGGATGCCGAACAAACAGTTCAGTGTGCGCGCACAGCCTGCAGGCGCGCGATATAGCGCGCCAGAACGTCCATCTCCAGGTTGACCGGCTGGCCGGCGACGGCAGCGCCGAAGTTCGTCCACTGCAGGGTGTGCGGGATGATGTTGACGCCAAACAGCACACTGCCGTCCGGCTGATCCTCGACCGTGTTGACGGTCAGCGAGACGCCGTTGACGGCGATCGACCCCTTGGGTGCCAGCGCTGCGGCCATCGCCTGCGGCGCCGCAGCACAAAGCGGCGGCTGTCACCCTCCGGCGTGATCGAGACGATGGCGCCAACCGCATCGACGTGGCCGGTGACGATGTGGCCGCCCAGTTCGTCGCCCACCCGCACCGAGCGTTCGAGATTGACCGCCGCACCCGTGCCCCAGCCGCCGAGGGTGCTGCGCGCCACCGTTTCCGCCGATACGTCGACAGCAAACGCGCCGTCGCGCTTGTCGACGACGGTCAGGCAAACCCCGTCGCAGGCGATCGATGCCCCAAGGTCGACGGTTGCGAGATCGTAGGCGGTGGCGATCCAGAAGCGGGCGTCGCCGCGCGCCTCTTTGCTGCAACCCTGCCGATGTCCGTGATGATGCCGGTGAACATGGCGTCTCCTTACCGGGTCCGCGCGAAGACCGCCAGATGGTCCTGACCAAGCGTGCGGCGCTGCAGGCAGGTCCAGCGGCCATGCGCGTCGGCCAGGTCCGTCAACCCGATGTCACCAAGCGCCGGCAGCCCGGCACCCAGCAGGATCGGGGCCTGATACCAGAGCAGGCGGTCGACGAGATCGGCGGCGACCAGCGCGCGCGCCAACCCTGCCCCGCCCTCGACCAACAGGCGATTGACGCCAGCATCCGCCAGTTCGCGCAGCGCCGCCGGCAGGTCCGTGCCGTCCAGCACCCGCGCCGCGCGGGCTGCACGACCGCTGAGCCGTGCTGGGATCGCGGTCCAGGTGCGGCTGACGACATAGGGCTGCGGCGTGCGATCCTCGAGGCCGGGCAGCCGCACGTCCAGCGCCGGGTCGTCCGCTGTGAGCGTGCCGGAGCCGACGAGAATGGCGTCATGCCGGGCGCGCTCCAGATGCGCGTGCGCGCGCGCATCCGGCCCGGTGATCCAGCGGCTGGTGCCGTCGGCAAGGGCGATGCAGCCATCCAGGCTGCTGGCGATTTTCAGCGTCACCTCCGGGCGGCCATCGGTCAGGCGGCGGCGGAACCCGGCGATCAGGCGCTCGGCCTGCCCCTGACCTGGACCGACCTCGACCGGGATGCCGGCCGCGCGCAGCCGCGCCACTCCCTGGCCGTGGGTGCGCGGGTCGGGGTCGAGGCAGCCGACGACAACCCGCGCGGGCCGGCGGCCGAGGATGAGGTCGGTGCAGGCGGGACCGCGGGCACTCTCGTGCGCGCACGGCTCGAGCGTCACGTACAGGGTGCTGGCGGCAGCGCGCGGGCCGGCCTGGTCCAGCGCCAGCGCTTCGGCATGGGGCGGCCGCCGGGTGCCGTGACGCCGCGACCGACGATCTCGCCGCCGCGCACGATCACGCAGCCGACCGCAGGATTGGGCCCGGTACGCCCGACCCCGCGCTCGGCAAGCGCCAGCGCCGCCGCCATCCAGGCGGCGTCCGGGCGCTCAGTCATCCGCCTTGGCGGCCCGCCAGGAGGTCGGCATGCCGACGCGGCTGCCGAGCTGGCCGACGAATTTCTCGAAATCGCGGGCCTCGCGGAAGTCCTTGTAGACACTGGCGAAACGGACATAGGCGACCGGATCGAGCTGCTCCAGCGCCTCCATCACCATCTCGCCGATCAGATCGACCGCGACATCGTTTTCGCCCAGCGACTCCAGCCGGCGCACCAGCCCGTTGACCATGCGCTCGACGCGCTCCGGCTCGACCGGGCGCTTGCGCAGCGCGATCATCACCGAGCGTTCGAGCTTGTCGCGGTCGAACGGCTCGCGCTTGCCGGATTTCTTCACCACGGTCAGCTCGCGCAGCTGCACCCGCTCGAAGGTGGTGAAGCGGGCGCCGCACTCGGGGCACTGCCGCCGCCGGCGGATCGCCGAGTTGTCCTCGGTCGGCCGGCTGTCTTTCACCTGCGTGTCGATATTGCCGCAAAACGGGCAGCGCATGAGAGTTATCGCCCCATCAAAGTCAATATGTGCCTAGGTAGTCGGTCATTTTGAAATCATGCCGCTCACCCTGAGCTCGACGAAGGGCTGAGCGGCTCGTGGTTCGTCAAGCTCACCACGAGCGGATTTTCAAACTGACCCACTACCAGTGCCTACCATATATGGGGCCGTAACCGCTCGGCGGGTCAAGATCAATTGTGACCCGCGCGAATTTTCTCTTGTCGCCATTCCGCGCTTGACCCTCCCCGCCGGGGGACCACCCGCAGGGAGGTGGCGGGGTGGCGTGCAGCCCTCGGCCCCTCCACCGTACTGCGCATGGTCCCCTCCCTTCAGGGAGGATTATTTCGTATGCGTCAGCCGTAGATCGGGAAGCGGGCGCAGAGCGCCTTGACGCGGGCGCGCACATCGGCCTCGACTGCGCCATTGCCGTCGGCACCGTTCGCGACCAGCCCGTCGATCACGTCCGCGATCATGTCGCCGATCGCCTCGAACTCGGCGACGCCGAAACCGCGGGTGGTGCCAGCCGGCGAGCCGACACGGATGCCCGAGGTCTGGGTCGGCGGCAGCGGATCGAAGGGCACGCCGTTCTTGTTGCAGGTGATGCCCGCGCGCTCCAGCGCCTCGTCCGCCAGTTTGCCGGTCACGCCCTTGGGGCGCAGGTCGACCAGCGCCAGGTGCGTGTCCGTGCCGCCGGCGACCAGGTCGCAGCCGCGCTGCTTCAGCCGGGCGGCCAGCGCCTGCGCGTTTGCCACCACGGCCTGCGAATAAGCCTTGAATTCCGGCTGCAGGGCCTCCCCGAACGCCACCGCCTTGGCCGCGATCACGTGCATCAGCGGCCCGCCCTGCAGGCCGGGGAACACGGCCGAGTTGAACTTCTTGGCCAGCGCCTCGTTGTTGGTCAAAATCATGCCGCCGCGCGGGCCGCGCAGGGTCTTGTGCGTGGTCGTGGTGACCACATGGGCATGCGGGAACGGCGACGGGTGCACGCCGGCGGCCACCAGCCCGGCAAAGTGCGCCATGTCGACCATGAACAGCGCGCCGACCTCGTCGGCAATGGCGCGGAACGCCGCAAAGTCGATGATGCGCGGATAGGCCGAGCCGCCGGCGATGATGAGCTTGGGCGCATGTTCCTTCGCCAGCGCGCGCACCTGGTCGAAGTCGATCCGGTGGGTGTCCTCGCGCACGCCGTAATGTACCGGCGAACCACTTGCCGGACTGGGCGGCGGCGGCACCATGGGTCAGGTGACCGCCGGCGTTGAGGCTGAGCCCCATGAAGGTGTCGCCCGGCTGCAGCAGCGCCAGGAACACCGCACCGTTCGCCTGCGCGCCCGAATGCGGCTGCACGTTGGCGAAGCCGCAGCCGAACAGCTGCTTGGCGCGCTCGATCGCCAGGCTCTCGGCGATGTCGACATGGTGGCAACCCTGATAGTAGCGCTTGCCGGGATAGCCTTCGGCATATTTGTTGGTGAGCACCGAGCCTTGCGCTTCCAGTACCGCACGCGAGACGATGTTCTCGGACGCGATCAGCTCGATCTGGTCCTGCTGGCGGGCGAGTTCGCCCTTGACGGCCTCATGGAGCGCCGGGTCGGCCGCGGCGAGCGAGGCGGTGAAGAAGTCCGCGGCGCGGATATCGGTCTTGGGTGCAGTGGCCATGGGGCAGCCTCCTCGTATCAGCAGGGCAAAAGATGAAATCAGCAGTCGGGATTGCCAAGCATATCCACCCGGCGCTGGTGACGCCCGCCTTCGAACGGCGTCGTCATGAAAGCCTGAACGCAGGCGCGGGCGACATCCGGCCCGATCAGCCGCGCGCCGAGCACCAGGATGTTGGCATCGTTGTGGCTGCGGGCGAGCTGCGCCATCTGCGCGCTGGTGCACAGCGCCGCGCGCGCCGCCGGGTTGCGGTTGGCGGCGATGTCGATGCCGATGCCCGAGCCGCAGATCGCGACGCCGCGCGTGGCCCGGCCGTCCGCGATCGCCTTGGCAACCGCATAGCCAAAGGACGGATAATCGACGGAAGCGGTCGAGTAGGCGCCAAGGTCAAGCACTTCTGCGCCAAGGGCTTGCAACTCGGCGATCACGAGGTCCTTGAGGGCGAAGCCGGCATGGTCGCAGCCGAGAGCGACGGTCAGGGTCATAGGAAAGCCTTGGGAATCGGTATTGGTTGTGCCGCTAAAGCATCCCCTTCAATGTGACCCGGGACCGGGATAGAGCGCATGTCGCATTGAAGGGGAAAAGATGCTATAGATTTAAAATTTATATAGAGCAACTTTGGTCTTAAAATCCGCTTTGCACATGCCATCGGACTGAGGCGGATTATAAGACCGTTGCTCTACCACAAGCGGGCGGGTGCGACCAGCCCACTCAGCGAGGCTGTGCCCCGGTTCTTGATATTGCCGCTCACCCTGAGCTCGACGAAGGGATGAGCGGCTCGTGGTTCGTCAAGCTCACCACGAGCGGTGTCTTAAATTGATACAAACCGCATAGGACAAAATGCCAGGACTCAAGCCGCCAGCTTCAGTTCCAGACGATCCCAGACTTCGAGCAGGGCCGAGCGCAGTTCCTCCAGCATCGCGTCAGTATGCATCGGCCCCGGCGTGAAACGCAGGCGCTCGGTGCCGCGCGGCACGGTCGGGTAATTGATCGGCTGGACGTAGATCCCGTATTCAACGAGCAGGATGTCCGAGAGGCGCTTGCACCGCGCGGCATCCCCACCAGCAGCGGCACGATGTGGCTTTGCGACGGCATGACCGGCAGGCCGACCTCAGCCAGCATCGCCTTGAGCTTGCCGGCCCGGTCCTGCTGGGCCGTGCGTTCGACGGCGCTGGCCTTGAGGTGGCGCACGCTCGCCAGAACGCCCGCGACCAGAACCGGCGACAGCGAGGTGGTGAAGATGAAGCCCGGCGCGTAGGAGCGGATCACATCGATCAGCACCTTGTCGGCGGCGATATAGCCGCCCATGACGCCGAACGCCTTGCCCAGCGTGCCTTCGATGATGGTCAGCCGGTGCATCTGGCCGTCGCGCTCGGCGATGCCGCCGCCGCGCGGGCCATACATGCCGACCGCATGCACCTCATCAAGGTAGGTCAGCGCGTTGTACTTGTCGGCAAGGTCGCAGATGGCGCTGATCGGCGCGATGTCGCCGTCCATCGAATAGACCGACTCGAAGGCGATCAGCTTGGGCGCATCGACGGGTGCCGCCGCCAGCAGTTCTTCCAGGTGCTCCAGATCGTTGTGGCGGAAGATGTGCTTCTCGCAGCCGGAATTGCGGATGCCGGCGATCATCGAGGCGTGGTTCAGTTCGTCGGAGAAGATGATGCAGCCCGGCAGCAGCTTGGCGAGCGTCGACAGGGTGGCTTCGTTCGATACATAGCCGGACGTGAACAAAAGCGCGGCCTGCTTGCCGTGCAGGTCGGCGAGTTCAGCTTCCAGGTCGAGGTGGTAGTGGGTGTTGCCGCCGATGTTGCGCGTGCCGCCCGAGCCGGCGCCAACGTCGTGCAGTGCTGCTTCCATGGCGGCGATCACATCCGGATGCTGGCCCATGGCGAGATAGTCGTTCGAGCACCAGACCGTGATCGGTCGGGCGCCGTTGTGGCCGGCGAAACAGCGCGCGTTCGGATAGGCACCCTTGTTGCGCAGGATGTCGATGAACACCCGGTAGCGTCCTTCCTGGTGCAGCCGGTCGATCGCGTCCTGAAAAATGCGCTGATAATCCATCTGCCTGCTATCCTTCTGTACCCCACGGCCCAGCTTGCCAGCGGGGATGGCGTCCGGCTCAGCATCTTCCATACTCCGCGACGCCGATCCAGACGAAACAAATGTTTCCAACATCGCTGATAGCCTAGTTAAATGAATGCAACCTTTCCAAGCGCATGCCTCAAACGGGATTACAGCCCCTTGATCTGCATCAAACCGCGTTCCGCAAGCGCCGGACCAAGCGCCTGCGCGCTCTCGTCCAGCCGGGTGAACACCGCCGTGCCGGCAGATGGCGTATCGGGCCAGCCCTGTCCCTGCGTCAAATGCGCCACCCGGCGGGCGATGCCGTCGGCGCTGTCGACCCAGGCGACCGGATGCGGCGCAGCGGCGGTCAGTTCGTCCGCCAGCAGCGGGAAATGCGTGCAGGCCAGCACCACGGTGTCGAGCGCTGCATCCTGCGCAAAAGCGGCGTGAGCGCTGCGCGGATCTCGGCGGGGTCCGGCGTCGCCCCGCGCAGTTTGGCCTCGGCCGCCGCGACGAGCGCGGGCCCCATGGCGCAGCACCCGCTTGTCGGCGGCGAATTCCGCCGCCAGCCGGTCGACATAGGGCTGGCGCACGGTGACGGCGGTGCCGAGCACGCCGATCACCCCGGTCCGGGTCAGGCTCGCGGCCGGCTTGATGGCAGGCACGGTGCCGACCACCGGCACGTCGAGGGCGGCGCGCACGTCAGCGAGCGCGATGACCGACGCCGTGTTGCAGGCGATGACGATCAGGCGCGGGTTATGTCGTTCCGTCAGCCGGCCGAGCAGCGCCGGCACACGCGCGGTCAGCTCCGCTTCGGTGCGCGCGCCGTAGGGATAGCCGGCGTTGTCCGCGCAGTAGACGATCGGCGCCGTCGGCAGGCGCTTGCGCACGACATCGAGGATCGAGAGGCCGCCGACGCCGGAGTCGAAGAACAGCAAAGGCTGATGCATGCCTGAGGCTTTAGCCGCTCGTGGCGCTTATGCAAGGCGCAGCGTGCGCCGGACCCGGCCGCCCAACCGCTGCTCCGGCGTATAAACGCCCGCCTCCAGAGCGATCCACTGCCCGGCCTGCAACGGCACCCGCCAGTCGGACGCTCCGCCGGCCATGAACGCGGCAGCATGCATCCACGGCGCATCGAGCCGGGATCGGCCGGCTGCAGCGAGGTCGTCGAGCGTCAGGCCCGGCCGCGCAGCGGACGCCATGGCGGCCAGCGCCGCTTCGATCTGGCGCAGCAACCCTGCCTGCTCGGGTTGAACAAGGCCGCCGACATGCAGGGTATGGGTCTCCCGGGCAAACTCCACGACCACAGGTTGGCCGGCGACCAGCGGCGCATCGTCCGCGCAGCCGACGGCGTAGACGTGACGCGCGCCCAGGCGGACCGCGATATCCCGAGCCGTCAGCGCGCCGGTCGCCCAAGCCTTATGCATACCCGCCAGCGGCATCGCGCCAAACGCCGCGCCTGCCGCCAGCATCGTCCGCCGCGTCATCATGTCGTGCCTCCAGCGTTGATAGGACCTGTTGTCCCATGTAGCACTGTCTCACCCCAAAGCGAGCACGCCATGCCCTACCCCGCCACCCGCCTTCGCCGCAGCCGACGCCATGCCTGGTCACGCGCGCTGGTCGCAGAGACCCGGCTGACGCCCGCCGACCTCATCTGGCCGCTGTTCGTGATCGAGGGCAAGGATGCGCGGGAGCCGGTCGCATCGCTTCCCGGCGTTGAACGCCTGAGCGTCGACCTTGCAGCGCAGGCGGCAAAGGATGCGCGCGACCTCGGCATCCCGGCGGTCGCGCTGTTCCCCAATACGCCGGCGCATCTGCGCGACGCCACCGGCCGCGAGGCGCTGAATCCGGACAATCTGATGTGCCGGGCGGTCAAGGCCATCAAGGACGCCGCCCCAGAAATCGGGGTCATCACCGACGTGGCGCTCGACCCCTACACCAGCCATGGCCATGATGGGTTGCTCGGGCCGGACGGAGACATCGCCAACGATGCAACCGTCGCGGTGCTGGTCGAACAGGCGCTGCTGCAGGCACGGGCCGGGGCAGACGTGATCGCCCCTTCCGACATGATGGATGGGCGGATCGCGGCGATCAGGGCGGCGCTGGAGGCCGACGACCGGCCCAATGTCCAGATCATGTCCTATGCTGCGAAATACGCCTCCGCCTTCTACGGCCCGTTCCGGGATGCCGTCGGCTCGGGCGGGCTGCTGAAGGGCGACAAGCGGACCTACCAGATGGACCCGGCCAACACGCAGGAAGCGCTGCGCGAGGTCGCTGAGGACCTGGCCGAGGGCGCGGACAGCGTCATCGTCAAGCCGGGCCTGCCCTACCTCGATATCGTGCGCCGCGTGCAGGAGGCCTTCGCCGTGCCGGTGTTCGTCTATCAGGTGTCCGGCGAGTATGCGATGCTGTCCCGGGCCGCCGAAGCCGGCGCGTTCCCGCTCGAGGCGGCGATGCTGGAGACCCTGCTCGCCTTCAAGCGTGCGGGTGCCAGCGGCGTCTGGACCTACTTCGCGCGCGACGCAGCAAGGCTGCTCGGATAGCGTTAGCGCGATGGCAACCTCTGGCGGCTAGAAAGTTTGCAAACCGCCGGGGACCCGCACCATGACTGCACCGATGACCATGCCACCGGCGACGCTTGCTGCGCCCGGCGTCCGGGTGACGTTCGTCGCGACGGTGTTTCTCGGCTCGTTCCTGCTGTTTCTGGTGCAGCCGATGTTCGCGCGCATGGCGCTGCCGCAACTGGGCGGCTCGCCCTCGGTCTGGAACACGGCGATGGTATTCTATCAGGCGACCCTGCTTGCCGGTTATGCCTACGCCGACCGGCTGGGGCGGCTGCGCCAGCGCTGGCAGACCGCCACGCATGCAGCGCTGTTCGCCGCTGCGGCGCTCTGCCTGCCGATCGGGCTGGCCGCCTGGTATCCCGCACCCGGCGCAGTGTCGCCGACACTGTGGCTGATCGGCCTGATGGCAGTCTCGATCGGCCTGCCGTTTCTCGCGGTCTCGGCGCAGGCACCGCTGATGCAGCGCTGGTACGCCCATACCGACGCGCCGGACGCCGCTGACCCGTATTTCCTCTATGCCGCCAGCAACGTCGGCAGCCTGCTGGCGCTGGTCGCCTACCCGACGCTGGTCGAGCCGAATGCCGGCCTGCATATGCAGGCGCTGGGCTGGTCTGCCGGGTTTCTGGTGCTGCTGGTGCTGATCCTGGCCTGCAGCCGCCACGTCAAGCACGCAGCCATTCTTGCCGCCGATGTCTTGCCGCAAGAGAAGCCAGGACTTGCGACCAAGCTGCTGTGGCTGGTGCTGGCGGCGGTGCCGTCCGGCCTGATGCTGGCGGTCACCACCTATCTCACCACTGACATCGTCGCGATGCCCCTGCTGTGGATCATCCCCTGGCGCTGTATCTGGTCACGTTCATCATCGCCTTTTCGTCGCGCCCGGTGATCTCCGCGCAGACGAGCGCCACCATCGCCTGCGTTCTGCTCGTGCTGGTTGGTGGCTTGAGCTTCGCCGACAGTCACAAGCAGCCGTTTCTGGTGATGGGCGCG
Source organism: Hankyongella ginsenosidimutans (assembly GCF_005144965.1). Classification (GTDB taxonomy): domain Bacteria; phylum Pseudomonadota; class Alphaproteobacteria; order Sphingomonadales; family Sphingomonadaceae; genus Hankyongella; species Hankyongella ginsenosidimutans. Next base: position 2,382,759 of record NZ_CP039704.1, on the reverse strand, counting down.
CTGCTGGCGCTGGTATTCTTCGTCACCTTGGCGCTGCATCAGCAACTCGCCAGCCGGCGACCGGGCGTCGTGCAACTGACCCAGTTCTATTTCTGGATGTCGCTCGGCGGCGTGATCGGCGGCGGCTTCACCGCGCTGCTGGCACCGCTGCTGTTCCAGGGTGTCTATGAATTCCCGTTGCTGCTGCTGGCATCCGCTGCGTTGCTGACGCCCGGTGCGCCGCTGACCACCCTGCGCGGCTTCTTCGAGCGTCATGCCCGCCCGTCCCTGCTCAACGTCCTGATCCCCGCCCTGGCGCTGGTCGCAGCGCTTGTGCTGTTCATCGACAGCAGCGACGGCCTTGAGAAGGCGACGCTCGCGACACCGTTCTGCGCCGCCATGCTGGTGGTGACGACGCTGGCCGCCGCCGGCCGACGCTGGCGCTTCACGGCGAATGTCGCCGCCTGCATTCTGGGCTTCGGTGGCATGCTGGCGTTCGTCAAGGCGCAGGCCGCGATGCATCAGGAACGCGGCTTCTTCGGCGTCTACCGGGTCGGCGAAGACCATGCGAACCAGATGCGCTGGCTGACCCACGGCACCACCCTGCATGGGGTCGAGTCGCTGAAGCCGGCGCTCGCGTTCACTCCGCTCAGCTATTATGCGCCGGCCAGCGGCCTCGGGCAGATCGCGCGCGCGCTGCCGGACCAGGCCAGGGTCGGCCTGGTCGGCCTGGGGCCGGCTCGACCTTCTGTTACCGCAAGCCGGGGCAGGTTTGGACCAGCTACGAGATTGACCCGCGCGTGGTCGCGATCGCCACCGACCCCGGCTTTTCCGCTATGTCCGGCACTGCGCGCCGGATGCACGCTTCGTGATCGGCGATGCGCGCCTCAAGCTGGCGACGACGCCCGAGGCGGCCTATGATGCGCTGATCGTCGACGCTTTCTCCTCCGACTCGATCCCGCTGCACCTGCTGACCCGCGAGGCGGTCGCGCTGTATGCCTCACGCGTTGCACCGAACGGCGTGCTGCTGGTGCATATCTCGAACCGGTTCATGGACCTGTCGCCGGTGGTGGCGGACGCCGCGCGCACGCTCGGCCTGCAGGCGACGCTCTATCTGTATCAGCCCGGCGCCGGCGCCAAGGATCGCGGCGAGACGCGGTCGATCTGGATCATGCTGACGAAGTCGCAAGCCGTGCAGCGCGCATATCTGGCGCAGGTGCGTCCCGGCTGGACGCCGCTCGAGCCCACGCCCGGCTTCAAGGGCTGGACCGACGACCATGCGGACATCCTGTCGGTGCTCAACGCGCTGAAGCAAGGCGCGTGATCAGGCTGGAGGTATCCCAGCGACCGCCGCCAGCCGCCTGCACGTCCGCGTAGAACTGGTCCACAAGCGCGGTCAGCGGCAGGCGCGCACCGGCGCGACGGGCCTCCGCCAGCACCAGACCGAGATCCTTGCGCATCCAGTCGACCGCGAACCCGAAGTCGAACCTGCCGGCAAGCATGGTGGCGGCGCGGTTGTCCATCTGCCAGCTCTGGGCTGCCCCTTGCCGATGACATCGATGGCGGCCGCGCCATCCAGTCCGACGCTCTGGGCAAAATGCAGGGCCTCGGCCAGCCCCTGCACGACGCCGGCAATCGCGATCTGATTGACCATCTTGGTCAACTGGCCGCTGCCGGCCGGCCCCATGAGCCCGACCCGCTTCGCGTAAGCCGCCAGCAACGGCTCGGCGCGCGCGAAATCTTGCGGAGCCCCGCCGACCATGATGGTGAGCTGGCCGGACTCGGCCCCGCCTGCCCGCCCGAGACCGGGGCATCCAGGAAGCCGATCCCGCGCTCGCGTGCTGCATCCGCCAGCCGGCGGCTAACCTCGGCAGAGACGGTCGTGTGGTCGATGTAGAGGCTGCCCGGCGTCATGGCGGCAAACGCGCCCTCCGGGCCCATGGTCACGGCCTCAAGGTCCGCATCCGCCCCGACGCAGGACAGCACGAACTCCGCGTCCTGCACAGCCTCGGCCGGGGTCGCAGCGATCCGGCCGCCATGCGCGCCCGCCCAGCGCGCCGCCTTGTCCGGGCTGCGATTGTAGACGGTCACCGCATGTCCGGCCTTCGCCAGATGCCCCGCCATCGGGGCCCATAACCCCAGCCCGAGAAACGCCACACGCGCCATATCGACTTCTCCTCTCGACACTTGGCGCACGGGTTACGGCAGGCTACAGGGCTTGGCAATTTCCCAGCAGCCTGAAGGCTTTTCCCGACCATGACCAGCAATGCGCTTCCCGTGACTTACGAGGACGTCCTCGCCGCCGCCGAGAACCTGAAAGGCGCGGTGATCGATACGCCGTGCCTGCTCAGCCGCACGCTCTCGCAGATCACTGGAGCCACCGTCTGGCTGAAGTTCGAGAACCTGCAGTTCACAGCCGCCTTCAAGGAGCGCGGCGCGCTCAACCGCCTGCTGGCGCTGACGCCGGAGCAGCGCCGTCGCGGCGTGGTCGCGATGTCGGCCGGCAACCATGCGCAAGGTGTCGCCTACCACGCCAGCCGGCTCGGCATTCCGGCGACCATCGTGATGCCGGTCTCGACTCCGGTCATCAAGGTGCAGCAGACCGAAAGCCACGGCGCGACCGTGATCCTGCACGGCGAAAAGCTCGAAGAAGCAACCGAACATGCCCGGCGGCTCGAGGTGGAACGCGGCCTGACCTTCGTGCACCCGTTCGACGATCCGCTGGTGATCGCCGGCCAGGGCACGATCGCGCTGGAGATGCTGCGCGACGTGCCGGAGATCGACTGCCTGTGCGTGCCCATCGGCGGCGGCGGCCTGATTTCCGGCATGGCGGTGGCCGCGCGCGCCCTCAAGCCGAGCATCGAGATCGTCGGCGTCCAGGCGGAATTATACCCTCCATGGCGGCCAAGGTGAACGGCTACGAGGCCGTATGCGATGGCGACTCGCTGGCCGAGGGCATTGCCGTCAAGCATCCGGGCGACATCACCTTCCAGATCGTCAAGGCGCTGGTCGACCATATCCTGCTGGCGTCCGAGACCGATCTCGAACGCGCGGTCTCCATGCTGCTGACGATCGAGAAGACCGTGGCCGAGGGTGCGGGTGCCGCCGGCCTCGCTGCCATGCTGGCGCGGCCGGAGCGCTTCCGCGGCAAGACCGTCGGTCTGGTGGTGTGTGGCGGCAACATCGACACCCGCCTGCTCGCCAATGTGCTGCTGCGCGAACTGGCGCGCGAGGGCCGGCTGGCGCGCCTGCGCATCCGGCTGAAGGACCGCGCGGGCGAACTCTACAACGTCACGCGCATCTTCAACGACATGCAGATCAACATCATCGAAGTCTCGCACCAGCGCATTTTCTCCAAGCTGCCGGCCAAGGGAACCTATGCCGACATCGAGTGCGAAACGCGCGACGCCCGGCATCTCGACCGGCTGATCGAGGCGCTGCGCACCCGCGGCTACGACGTGCGGATGATCGAGACTGTCTAACCCTGCGTTTACCATTGACCTGCTAGACCGGGTCGCCGGCAGTTCCGGCGACAGGACAAGCCATGGCCAAAGCACGCGCAGACGCCCGACCGATCATCATCAAGAAGGTCAAGAAGATATCCGGCGGCCATCATGGCGGCGCCTGGAAGGTCGCCTATGCCGACTTCGTGACCGCGATGATGGCGTTCTTCATGCTGCTGTGGCTGCTGACCGTCTCTGACAAGGTGACCCTGCAGGGCATCGCCGACTATTTCACGCCGTCCAACGCCACCATGTCCAACTCGTCCGGGTCCGGCTCGATCCTGGCGGGCCAGTCATTGGAGAAGGAAGGCGCCAAGGCGTCCGGCTCGATTACGCCAAGCGAGAGCACCTCGCAGCAGCAGCGCACCGAGCAGGACTCCGCGCGCGACAAGCAGGACAATATCGAGGGGCCGCAATCGACAGCCTGGGAGTCCAAACTGCCGACTGAGGGTGACACCCAGTTGCTGAAGGCCGAGCAGGGCCTCAACACGGCGATCCAGGAAATTCCCGACCTGCACAACAACCGCGACCATATCATCGTCGAACAGACGCCCGAGGGCTTGCGGGTGCAACTGGTCGACCGCGATCAGCGGCCGATGTTCAAGCCCGGCAGCGCGGAACTCTACCCCTTCGCCCTGAAGATGATCACAGCACTTGGCACCGTGATCGCCAAGATGGAGAACCGCCTGTCGATCCAGGGGCATACCGACAAGGCCGGCGCCGAGTCACGCAGCGCCTACACCAACTGGGAGCTGTCGTCCGACCGCGCCAACACCGCGCGCCGGGCGCTGCTGGATGGCGACGTGCCGGTCGATCGCTTCGCGGAGTCCGTCGGCAAGGCGTCAACCGAGCCGATGTTTCCGGACGATCCCCTGCGCCCGGAAAACCGCCGCATCACCCTGTTGCTGATGCGCGAGGCCCCGGCGGTCGACCCGGATTTCGGCGAAAATTGATCGTTAACCCATCTTCCGCAACGATTAACCCTTTGTTCATCTTTTCGGATTGCACGCACCAGCCTATAGTGGACCCAAGCGTTGTGGATCGGCGCAGCGCGGCCAGACAAAAGCAGTGCGCATCGCCCGTGACCACGCAATCCTTTCGCTTTCCACGCTTTTTCGCCACGGCTCCCGGGCCGTGCCCCTATTGCCGGATCGTGTGGAACGCAAGGTGTTCACGGAGCTGGCCGGTCCGGAGCCTGGTGCCCTGAACGATCGCTCACGCACCACGGCTTCCGTCGCAGCCAGATGGTGGCCTATCGCCCATCCTGCGATGGCTGCAACGCCTGCGTTTCCGTACGCATTCCGGTCGACCGGTTCGTACCGAGCGCCAACATGCGGCGGGTCCTGAAGCGCGGTGCCGCGATCACCCGCACTGTCTGCCAGCCCTGGGCGACCGACGAACAATATGATCTCCTGCGGCGCTACCTTGCCGCCCGCCATCCGGATGGCGGCATGTCGAACATGGACGTCGGCGACTATGTCGAGATGATCGAGCGTTCGCCGGTGCCGACCACGATTTACGAATACCGCCTCGCAGAGCGGTTGATCGGCGTCTGCCTCACCGATCATTTCTGCGACGGCGTCTCAATGGTCTACAGCTTCTTCGATCCCGATTGCGCAGCGTACAGCCTGGGCACCTACATCATCCTCGACCATATTGCCGTCTGTGCGGAGTCTGGGCTGCCATACGTCTACCTCGGCTACTGGATCGCCGGCTCGCGCGCCATGGACTACAAGCAAAGGTTCCAGCCGCTGGAAATGCTTGGGCAGGACGGCTGGACAGGCTTCGCAACAAACGCCTAAAGTTCTCCTGAAAAACGCAAAAGCGTGTGGGGAACGGGTGAGCGAGCAACAGCCCAGAATCGGCCTGAGCCGACGTGCGCTGGTGGCGTCCGCAAGCGTCGCGGTCGTCGGTGCGGGTGCCGCCGCCCTCAGCAGCGTCAATCAACCGACCGCTCCAGCTGCTACGCTGCGCGCGCGGCGCACGCTGCGCCTGGTCACCAGTTGGCCGCGCAGCTTTCCGGGCCTTGGCACCAGCGTCGAACGGCTGGCGAACCGCATCGCCGCTACATCGGAGGGCGCACTCGCCGTGCGCATCTTCGCCGCCGGCGAGCTGGCGCCGGCAAACGGCGTGCTGGCCGCTGTGGCGGAAGGCAAGGCCGACCTCTATCACAGCGCAGAATATTACTGGCGGGACCGCCACCCCGGCTTCAGCTTTTTCAGCAGCGTGCCGTTCGGCCTGACCGCGGATGAAATGAACGCCTGGCTGCATTTCGGCGGCGGCCAGGCGCTGTGGGACGAACTGAGCGCGCGCTTCAATATCAAACCGTTCGCCTGCGGCAACACCGGCTGCCAGATGGGCGGATGGTACAAGCGGCCCATCCGCAGCCTGGCGGATTTCAAGGGCCTACGCATCCGCATTCCGGGGCTGGGCGGAGAGGTTGCCGCCCGGCTCGGCGCTGCCCCGGTCACCCTGGCAGGCGGCGACATCCAGATGGCACTGCGCGACGGGCAGATTGACGCTGCAGAGTGGATAGGCCCGTGGAACGACGTCGCCTTCGGCCTCCACAAGGCAGCGAAAACTATTACGGACCAGGCTTTCAGGAGCCGGGGTCGACCCTGTCGCTGGGCATGAACCTCGACCTGTGGCGCCAGTTGGACCCCGCAAGCCGGGCGATCATCGCGCAGGCGGCGGAGGCTGAAAACATGCTGATGCAAGCCGAATATAATTACCGCAACGCCATGGCGCTCCAGACCCTGGAAACCGACTTCGGCATCCGTGCTCAGCCGTTCCCGGACAATGTGCTCGACGCCGCGCGCGCTGCATCCGGCGCTTTGCTGGCGCGCATCGGCAGTCTCGACGAATTGACCGGGCGCATCTACGGCAGCTTCTTTTCCGCCCGCAAGCTGCTGGACGGCTGGACCCGCATCAGCGAACAAGCCTATCTGCAGGCACGCGGAACCGAGGCATGACACAGGACGGACCAGGCTGGCGCGAAGGCCTGCGCACCTGGTGCGCCACCCTCGACGGCCTCAACCGCCGGATCGGCACCCTGCTGGCCTTCCTGCTGCTGTTGTTGATTCTGCTGGCGGCGGCCATAACGGTAGCGCGATCGATCTTCGGCGTTGCATCGCTGCCGTTTCGCGGCACCATTGTCGTGGTCGGCGCGGCCGTGATGCTGGGCGGCAGCGGCTTTGCGCTGCTGATGGATGAGCACTTGCGGGTCGGCGTTCGCTACCGCAACAGCACGCAGCGCGAACAGGCACGGGTCTCGATCGTTGGCTACATCGCCTTCGTCCTGCCGATGCTTGTGATGCTGCTGTGGACGACTGGTCTGGCGGTCGTGCGTGGTGCCTACGCCATGCGCGGCGCCTGGAGCAACGTGCCGCTGACCGTGCTGGTCAACGGTGTCGCGTTTTTCGCCGTCCTTGCCGTCGCGGTGCAGGCCCATAGCTGCTTTCTGCGCGCCTGGTTGCGGCGATGAGCGGCGGCATCCTGGCGGCGGCGATGCTGCTCTCGCTGGCGACTGCTTTGCTGGCGGGATTTCCCGCCGCCTTCACGCTCGGCGGCGTCGCGCTTCTCTATGCGCTCATCGCGCTCCTGTTGCAGTCGTCCGGGCTGCTGCCACCGCTGATCGCCTGGGGCGACATCCTCCTCGCCAGCGACCGCATCCAGGCCATGGCGACCAACCCGACCCTGCTCGCTGTGCCGTTGTTCGCGGCGATGGGCGCGATTCTGGATCGCTCCGGCGTCGCCGACGATCTGATCCAGGCGATGCACCGGGCAATGGCGCGCCGCCGCAGCGGCAATGCGCTTGCGGCGCTGCTGTCTGGCATCCTGCTGGCGCTGGCCGGCAGCCTGGTCGGGGCGACGGTGGCCGCGACTGGCGCCTTTGCGCCAACAACAACTGCCGACGCTCGCTGGGGCGATAACGGCGGCGGGGGCGCTTGGGCAGATCATACCCCCTCGATCGTGCTGGTTCTGCTCGCCGATAGCCTAGGCAGCGCGCAGGGCGACGCTGCGCAGTCGCTCGGCGATTATGCCACAGCGCCGATTGGCGTGCCGGACCTGTTCGCCGCCGCGCTGGCCCCGGCCTGCTGCTGGCGCTGCTGTTTCTCCTGTATTGCCGCCTCGTTCCCGCGTCCGCACGCGGGACAGAAGCAGCCGCACCGCCGCTTTGGGCATCCGCCGCACGCGTGCTGGCGCTGGCGGCGAGCGTTCTCGGGCCGCTGTTTCTCGCGGAGATGAGCATCGTCGAGGCGGCCGCTTGCGGTGCCGCGGCGAGTCTGTGGATCGGCGCCACCCGCGACCGCACACCGCCACTGGTCTGGGCCGGCGGGGCCGCGATGCTGGCCCTGGTCGGACTGCGGCTGCTCGGACCGTTGACAGGCCCCAGCAGACCGTCGGCCTTGGCCTCGCCATCCTGGCGCTGGTCGGCTGGCTGAACGCGCTCGGCGCGCTGCACGCCCGCCGCGACCTCCTGCCGGCCGCGCGCACGGCTGTTTTGATTACCGCCATCATTTTCACGATCCTTCTCGGTACATCTTTATTTCTCACTGTATTTCAATCTTTTGGTGGATTAACCATTTTGGGGCGCGCTCGCCGCCATGCCGGGCGGCCTGCCCAGCGCGCTCCTGATGACGCTGGTGTCGATCATCGCCCTCGCGCGCTTCCTCGACTACGTACAGCTGCTTTATCTTGTCGTGCCGTTGGCCGCGCCAGCCCTGCTGCAGCTGGCGCCGAGCCGCTGGCGCTTGGGGTTGCGATCGCGTTGGTCGTGCAGATGGGGCTCATCATGCCGCCCAACGGGCTTGCGCTTGCGTATCTGCGGCAGGCGGCGCCGGGCATGCCAGCCGCCAGCATCTGGAAGGGCATTGCGCCCTATTTCGGGATTCAGCTCGTCGTCCTGCTGCTGGTGCTGCTTATTGCGCCGCTGACACAGTGGCTGCCTGCGGCGATGAACCAATAGCCGCCCCGATCTGCGGCCGGGCCGGCGACAGCAGATGCATAATCCACGCAATCGCCAGCAGCCAAAGCGGGTCGCTGAGTTCCGGTGTGCCGGACGCCAGCACGATCTGCGCCGCCTCCACCAGCCCGGTCAGCACCATGCCCCAGAGCGCCGCCGTGCGCAGCCGCCCCAGGTCTGATATCCCGCCAGCAGGAAACCGCCGTACGCCACGGACTTGTAGCCGGCGATGCCGAGCGCAATCAGCCAGTTGCGTGAACTGAGCAGCGGCTCGAATGGAATGAGATACGGCGGCATCGGCGTGCTGCGATCTCGAACGGCGTCAAACCGCCAACCAGGATCAGTGCTGCAAAACCGGTAAAGCCGCGCGCTTCAACCAGACGCGCGGCAAGGCCAGCGCCAGCAGCCCGCCCAGGAGCGCGCCCAACGCCTCGGAATAGTTCAGCATGTTGCCGGGCGTCAGCGCGCGCCAGGCGAACAGCAGCGTCGCGGCAACGACAAGGGCCGCGATCCGGGTGCCAGATCGTCGCCAGCCGTCCCACAGCGCCAGCAGGCCGAACCAGAGCGCCAGAGCGCCGCTGAAGTCGTCGAGGTGAAAGCTGCGTTGCGCCAGCAGGTGTTTGGCGCGGATTTTCAGCGCCGCCAGATCGGTGGTCGGCAGATACGGCGTCATGAGGTAGAGCAGCAGAAACAGCAGCAGCAGCAGCCAGACAGCGGGCGGCCCATCGACATGATGCCCGGACAGCCGACGCCACGTGATCATGCCGCCGGCAGCTACGCCCAGACCCAGCCCGACGCTGTTGTTCAGGAGATCCACGATCGAGGGATCGCGGGTCGGCAGGTAAATCTGCGCAACCTGCAGCAGCAGGGCCAGCAGGATGGACAACACCAGGCCGATCCAGAGCCGTGCGACGGAATGCGCCCGTTCGCAGGCCCAGACCACGCACAGTCCCAGCGGCATGAACCCCATGATGTTGCCGACCCGATCCTGCCATTCGCCGGGGCCGAGATGATCGAGCAGGCCGCGCCCGGCGCTGGCGGCGAAGTTAAACGGAAACAGGCTGGCGTAGGTGAGAAGGGCGGCAACTAACCCAGTGAGAACAAGGGAATCCGGCTTGCGTCGCCCTGGTCGTTCACTTGATTGTCCACGCGCCCCTCGCCCGATGGTTGCCCGCCGTGCCTGCCCCTGCCCGTCCGGCTGTCAATCTCAGGCGTCGTACCCCAGATTCGGGCGCAGCCAGCGTTCGGCCTGCTCCAGGCTGATGCCGCGACGCCGCGCATAGTCTTCCACCTGATCGCGCCCGACCCGTGCGACCCCGAAGTAGCTCGCCTGCGGATGCGCGAAGAAATAGCCGGAGACGGCGGCTGTCGGCAGCATGGCGAAGCTCTCCGTCAGGCTGACACCCGTCGACGCCGTGGCATCCAGCAGGCGGAACAGCTCCGGCTTTTCCGAATGGTCCGGGCACGCCGGATAGCCGGGTGCCGGGCGGATGCCGCGATATTTCTCACGGATGATGTCCTCGTTGGAGAGCGCTTCGTCCGGCGCATAGCCCCAATAGTCCTGTCGGACCTCCTCATGCAGCGTCTCGGCGAACGCCTCCGCCAGCCGGTCGGCCAGCGCTTTCAGCAGAATGTCCGAATAGTCGTCGTGCGCCGCCTTGAAGCGCGCGAGGTGCGCGTCGATGCCGTGGCCGGCCGTCACCACGAAGCCGCCGAAATAGTCGGCGTCCGGCGATACGAAATCCGCCAGGCACATGTTCGGCCGGTTGTCGCGCTTGGCGAACTGCTGGCGCAGGAAATGCACGCGGCTCAGCTCGGTCGTGCGGCTGTCATCGGTGTAGAGCACGACATCGTCGCCGTCCCGCCGCGCCGGCCAGATGCCGATGACGCCCTTTGCCGTCAGCCATTTCTCGGCGACGATCGTCTCCAGCATGGCCTGCGCGTCGCGGAACAGCGCGCGCGCACTCGCCAACGACATCATCCTTCAGAATTGCCGGATAGGTGCCCGCCAGCTCCCAGGAGCGGAAGAATGGCGTCCAGTCGATCCGGCGGATCAGGCGTTCCAGCGGATAATCCTCGAATGCCCGGGTGCCAAGCCACCTTGGCCGCACCACGGCGTTGCCGGTGAAGTCGGCGCGGAAATGATTGGCACGCGCCGCCTCCAGCGAAATCAGCTCGGACTCGCCGTTGTTCGCGCGTTTCTCGCGAATGTCGGCATATTCGGCACGGGTGCGGCTTTCCAGTTCGGTCCGCTGGGTGTCGGAGGTCAGCGCAGTACACACACCGACGGCGCGGCTGGCGTCGACCACATGCAGGGTCGGCCCATTCCTGTAGCGTGGCTCGATCCTAAGCGCGGTATGGACCCGCGAGGTGGTAGCACCACCGATCAGCAGCGGAATGCTCATGCCGGCGCGCTGCATCTCCTCGGCGACCGTGCACATTTCATCGAGTGAGGGCGTGATCAGGCCGGACAGGCCGATGATGTCCGCCTGGTTCTCGTTGGCCGCCTCCAGGATCTTCTGGAACGGCACCATGACGCCGAGGTCGATCACCTCGAAGTTGTTGCACTGCAAAACCACGCCGACGATGTTCTTGCCGATATCGTGGACGTCGCCCTTGACCGTCGCCATGACGATCTTGCCCTTGGCTCTGCTGCCTTGCGACTTTTCCGCCTCGATGAACGGGATCAGGTGCGCCACCGCCTTCTTCATGACGCGCGCCGACTTCACAACCTGCGGCAGAAACATCTTGCCGGCACCGAACAGGTCGCCGACCGTGTTCATGCCATCCATCAGCGGCCCCTCGATCACCTCGATCGGCCGGTTGACGCTCTGGCGCGCCTCCTCGGTATCCTCGACCACATAAAGGTCGATGCCCTTGATGAGGGCATGCTCCAGGCGCTTGGCGACCGGCCAGCCACGCCATTCCTCGACCGTCTGCGTCTCGACCACGCCGGTGTTGCGATAGCGCTCGGCCAGCTCCAGCAGCCGCTCGGTTGCATCCGGCCGGCGGTTCAGCACCACGTCCTCACAGGCGTCGCGCAGATCGAGCGGGATGTCGTCGTAGACATCAAGCTGGCCGGCGTTGACGATCCCCATGTCCATGCCGGCCTGAATGGCGTGATACAGGAACACCGAGTGCATGGCCCGGCGCACCGGCTCGTTGCCGCGGAAGCTGAACGACAGGTTGGAGACCCCGCCCGAGATATGTGCGCCCGGGCAGCGCTGCTTGATCAGGCGACAGGCCTCGATGAAATCGACGCCGTAGTTGTTGTGTTCCTCGATGCCGGTTGCGACCGCGAAGATGTTGGGATCGAAGATGATGTCGTCTGCCGGGAAGCCAACCTGCTGGGTCAGGATGTCATAGGCGCGGGCGCAGATTTCCACCTTGCGCGCGCAGGTGTCGGCCTGGCCGAGCTCGTCGAACGCCATGACCACGACAGCGGCGCCGTAGCGGCGGACCTTCTTCGCCTGTTCGATGAACAGCGCCTCGCCCTCCTTCATGCTGATCGAATTCACGATCGGCTTGCCGGCGGTGCACTTGAGCCCGACCTCGATCACCGACCATTTGGACGAGTCGATCATGAGCGGCACGCGCGCGATGTCGGGTTCGGCAGCGATCAGCGAAAGGTCTCCATCGCCACCTCGGCGTCGAGCAGCCCTTCGTCCATGTTGACGTCGATCACATGCGCGCCGGCCTCCACCTGCTGGCGGGCGACCTCCAGCGCGGCGGCATAGTCGCCGGCCATGATCAGCTTCTTGAAGCGCGCGGACCCGGTGACGTTGGTACGCTCGCCGATATTGATGAAGTTTGTAGCGGACATGGGAAGACTCAATAAGAACGGATCGTTTTCAAACCCTCGCCGCGACCGGCAAGGGCAGCATCAGGCATTGAAGGCTTCCATGCCGGAGAGGCGTAGCTGCGGTGGGAGCCTTGGCAGGTCACGCGGCGGCAGATTGCGCACATTGGCGGCAATGGCCGCGATATGCGCCGGCGTGGTGCCACAGCAACCGCCGACGGCGTTGAGGAGGCCGGCATCAGCCCAGTCGCGGATCAGCGCCGCCGTCTTCTCCGGCAGTTCGTCATAACCGCCCATTTCGTTGGGCAGGCCGGCGTTGGGATAGACCATCAGCAGCGTGTCCACGGCCTTGGCGAGTTCTGCCACATAGGGGCGCAACTCGGTCGCGCCGAACGAGCAGTTGAGGCCCATGGTCAGCGGCTTGGCGTGGCGCACCGAATTCCAGAATGCGCCGACCGTCTGCCCGGCGAGATTGCGCCCCGCCAGGTCGGTCAGGGTACCGGAGACCATGACCGGGATGATCTCGCCCCGTGCCTCGCCAGCCTCATCGGCAGCCACCAGCGCCGCCTTGGCGTTGAGCGTATCGAAGATCGTCTCGACCAGGATGAAGTCGACCCGCCTTCGAGCAGGGCCTCGATCTGCTCGCGGTAGACATCGCGCACATAATCGAAGGACACATCCCGGTGGCCGGGGTTGTTGACATCGGGCGAGACCGACAGCGTCTTGTTGGTCGGCCCGAGCGCACCGGCGACGAACAGCGGCCGATCGGGCGTTGCAGCGGCGTCGACCCGCTCGCGGATGATGCGGGCGGCGGCCAGATTGATCTCCCGCACCATCGACTCAGCGCCATAGTCGGCCTGACTGATGGCGTTGGCGTTGAAGGTGTTGGTCGCCAGCAGGTCGGCACCGGCATCGATGTAGCGCTGGCAGATTTCGCCGATGATCTCCGGGCGCGTCACGTTCAGAATGTCGTTATTGCCCTTCTGGTCGTGGTTGAAGCTGCGGCCGTTGCTGTAGCCGGCTTCATCGAGCGCATAGTTCTGGATCGCGGTGCCGTACGGCCCATCCTTGATGAGGATACGCTGTGCTGCAAGCTTGCGGAACTGGGCGGCTTTTTCCGCGCGGGTCATGCGGCGGCTCCTTGGACATGATGAACAGGCACGTCCCGCAGGCCAAGCAGATGGCAGATGGCGCGGGTCAGTTCCGAGCGGTTGAGGGTGTAGAAGTGGAAATTGCGCACGCCGCGCCGGTACAGCCGCACGCACAGTTCGGCGGCCACCGTGGCCGCGACAAGCTGGCGGGTGGTCGGGTGATCGTCCAGCCCCTCGAACAGGCGGCCCATCCAGTCGGGCACCGAGGCACCGCAGGCCGCCGCCATCTTCTTGAGCTGCGCGACGTTCGTGACCGGCAGGATACCTGGCAGGATCGGCGCGCTGACGCCGGCGGCATGCACCAGGTCAAGGTAGCGCAAATAGGCATCAGGATCGAAGAAGAACTGCGTGATCGCCCGGCTGGCGCCGGCATCCAGCTTACGCTTCAGGAAATCGACGTCGGCGATGCGCGACGGGCTGTCCGGATGGCATTCCGGGTAGGCGCTGACGCTGATGTCGAAGTCCGCGATGCGCTTCAGACCTTCGATAAGCGCGACGGACGACTCGTAGCCACCGGGATGCGGCTCGTACTTCGCGCCGATCCCGGCGATCGGGTCGCCACGCAGCGCGACGATGGCGCGCACGCCGGCCGCCCAATAGTCGCGCGCCACGGCATCGACTTCCTCCCGCGTGGCCGCCACGCAGGTCAGGTGCGCGGCCGCCTTGAGGTCGGTCTCGCGCGCAATGCGGCTGACCGTGTTGTGCGTGCGTTCACGGGTCGAGCCGCCAGCGCCATAGGTCACGGAGACGAACTCCGGCTTCAGCGGCGCAAGCGCGCTGATCGAGGTCCACAGCGTTTCCTCCATGGCTGGAGTCTTCGGCGGAAAAACTCGAAGGATACGGCGATGTCTCCGCCGATATCAGCGAACATCGGTTGAAAACTGGGTAGAATCCGCGTCATCGTGGTCTCCTGCACGTCAGGCGGCGGTGCGTTGCATGGCGGCCGCGCGCGTGCGTCGGCCAATCCAGAGTTTGACGGTGAGCAGCTGGCTCGGCAGCGCCTCGACGACTTCGATGTCCAGCCCGGCATCCGCCATCCAGTCCGCGATCTGCGGGTCGCCGAAGCCGAGGCGACGGTGCTGGTGTTCGACCAGCAGCAACTGGTTTTCGTGCGCCGCGAAGTCGACGACGAGCAGCCTGCCGTTCGAAGCCAGTTGCCGGGCTGCTTCCGCGATGGCCGCGCCGGGGTCGTCCGCGAAGTGCAGCACCTGGTGCATGATGACGGCGTCGCAATGCAACCCGTCGGGCAGCGCATACATATCCCCAGCCGGACCTGGCAGTGGCCAAGGCCGGCTGCCTCCAGCTTGGCGCGGGCGAGCTTCAGCATCTCCGGGCTCATGTCGACGCCGATGCCGCGCCTGATGTGCGGGCCGAACAGTTCGAGCATGCGCCCGGTGCCGGTACCGAGGTCGAGCAGGGTCTCGACCGTCTCGCGCAGCAGATGCCGCGACACCGCCGCCTCAACCTCGGTCTCGGAGATGTGCATGGAGCGCACCTGGTCCCAGGCTGCCGCATTCTCCGCGAAATAGCTCTGCGCCGCCGCCTGGCGGTCGGCGAGCACACTCTCCAGTTCGCGCTGGTCGGCGCGGGCCTGCGCGGCGTCGACCAGATCGCAGCCTTCAAGCGCTTCGATCACGCGCAGGATATCTGGCCGGTCCGTCAGGCGCAGATAGACCCATGCGCCTTCCTTGTTCCGATCGATCACGCCATCGTCGGCAAGAATCTTGAGGTGGCGGGACACGCGCGGCTGGCTCTGGCGCAGAATGCGGGTCAAGTCGCTGACGGCAAGCTCGACGCGCCGCAGCAACGCTACGATGCGCAAGCGCGTCGGGTCGGC
Source organism: Hankyongella ginsenosidimutans (assembly GCF_005144965.1). Taxonomy (GTDB): domain Bacteria; phylum Pseudomonadota; class Alphaproteobacteria; order Sphingomonadales; family Sphingomonadaceae; genus Hankyongella; species Hankyongella ginsenosidimutans. The sequence goes on along the minus strand of NZ_CP039704.1, from coordinate 2,367,524 downwards.
CAAAGCCTTGAGAAGTGCGAGCGCCATTGACATGTATAACGATATAAAGATGTCTTTATGTCGTGTCAATGCAACGCGATGCGCCACCAGCGCTAAAACGCCCGGTTTATTCCGCGGATACCTTCGATCAGGCGGCGGGCAGCAGAACCGTGAAATAGGCCCCGGCGCGTCCCGAGTCTCGAGATGGATGTCGCCGCCCATCAGGCGCGCCAGTTCCCGCGAGATGTGCAGGCCCAGGCCAGTCCCGTCCGGTTTGGACTGGTAGAGTTCGGTGCCCAGTTGCTGGAACTTCTCGAAAACCTTTTCATGGTCCGAGGCGTCGATACCCGGCCCGTCATCCCACACCGTGATGCGCACCAGGCCGTCCTGAGTCCCCGCCGGCGTCGCCAGCACGCCAACCTTGCCGCCGGCCGGCGTGAATTTGACGGCGTTGGTCAACAGGTTGACGAAAATCTGCAAGGCGCGGCGTTCATCCGCACGTACCGCAAGGTCGTCCGGAATCGGCGGGATCACCACGTCCAGCGCCTTGTCGCTGGCGCGCAGCATGATGAGACTGCGCGCCTGCTCGATCAGCCGCACGACCGGGACGACGTCCAGCGACAGCGACACATCGCCGGTCTCGATCACCGAGACATCGAGCACATCATTGATAAGGCCGAGCAGGTGCCGCCCGGCGCTGAGGATATCGCGCGCATAGCCAGCATAAGCGCCGCTCAGGTCGCCAAATAGGCGCAGGTCCATGGCCTCGGCGAACCCGATGATGGCGTTGAGCGGGGTGCGCAGCTCATGGCTCATGGCCGCCAGGAACTCGTTCTTGGCGTGCAGTGCCGATTGCGCCTGCGCCGAGGCGACATCCAGAGCGCTGTTCTTCATCTGGAGCTCGCTCAGGGCCGACTCAAGGCGCTGGCGCGCGGCGCGCGCGTCTTCCTCGATGGCGTAGAGGCGGGTCACATCCATGCCGGCGCCACGAAAGCCCCGGAATGCCCCGTGGCTGTCGAATAGGGGCACGCCGGAGAGGTGGAACTGGATCGCCTGCCCGTCTTCAGCGGTTACGCGGAACAATTGGTTGCGGAATGGGGTCTGGTCGCGCAGCGCGCGATCAATCGGCCGGTCACCGGAGAGATTAAGAGCACATTCGCCGACGGTATCGAGTCGCTGGCCGATATAATCGCTGGCGAGCCGCCCAAACAGCGCGGTCACGCGGTCCGACACCGCCGTCAGCCGCAGTTGCGAGTCGGTCTCCCAGAACCAATCAGAGGTCGCGCGCGCGAAATCGCGGAAACGCGATTGATCGATGAGCGCCGCATTCATGCGACCCAACTGTGCCGTCCAGTCCTGAAACGCGCCGGCGATACCGATCATAACTCTATTGGAATTGAGAAGCGTAATCGTACGAACCCAGTAATGACGCGTCTCGCCATCAATCTCAAGGCTGAGCGGACGTAGGACGCCCTGACCCGTTGCTTTCGTGCGGTGCAGCAGCGGCACAAGCCCCGGGATCGCGCAGGTACTCCGGCCGCCGAAGCGTTCATTCAGCCGGCGCCAGGCGGGCGTCGCGTCGACGATGTCGCCGGACAGATCGGTCATGAAGAAGCAGGCGGCACTGGCATCCGCGAGACAGGCAGGCATCCGTCAAAGTCGGCCAGGTCTCCGATAAAACGGACGGCAACGCACCCGTCTCATGGCCACCCGTGTCGTTGGGCTCGAAGGTCAGGGATTCGTTCTCAGCCGGCACGCGCGCGCTCAAGGGACTCGATGGCGCTCTGGTAATCGGCGTTTCGCTGCCAGAGGCGCAGGATGCGCACGCAATTGGCGCGGTCCAACCTGTCGAACATGGTCAGGATACTATGGATGATGTCCGGGCGCTGAGCGGCTTTCGCGGTGCGGGCCTCCGCAAGCAGCAGCACTGTCGAGGTCAAGACGTCCCGGGTGAGATCGACTGCACGCGCCAACACAAGAAAACTTTCAAAACCACGGTCGGAAACGATCTGCCAGGCGGTCTTGTAGCTGATTTCAGCCCGTTCCGCCAGCGCAGCGACAAACACCGTGATTCGCTGTTGCCGCAGCGCCGTCACCAGGAAGTTGTCGGTCAGCTCGCCCAATTCCGCCATCCGGCGCGCCAGCCGCTGCGCGCGCGCCTGCGCGCTCTGCCCGTCGACAAGGTCCGCGGATGCCGCAAGCGCCGCGCGTTCCATGGACTTGTCCAGAATTTCCTCATCCACCTTATACGATAGCAGGATCTTGCGGCGCAGCGCGGCGGAAACCCACCAGTACATGCGGTGGGCAAGGTCTGCCGGCAGGTCGGCGCGCGCGACCAGGGGCTCCTGGAAACGGTCCTGACGACGGCTCTCGGCGACCAGAAATTCCATCGCCCGGCGGGAAAGCGTTGCGTCCTGGTTCCGCAGCAGCGTTTCGATGACATCGGGTCCGCTGCGCTCGACCAGCGCATCCGTCACCTCGTCCGAGAGGTTCCGGCGCATCGCAATGGTCATACGGTGTTCTTCGGTGCGATTCTTGACGATCTCGATCAGCGCGTGGTCGCGGATCAGCGGGCTGTCCAGCAGGAGCGGCTGCGCGACGCTTATGTCATCGTTCGCCAGCGCATGAATGAGATCCGGAAGGTCGATACCGGAGCGGACCAGCGCATCGGCGAGGTTGCGGCGCACGTCCATCTCGATCTCGCCGAGCAGCTTGGCCAGAACGTCGCCCATGAGTGCGCGCTGTTGGTCGCTCAGCCGCTCGTCGGGGTGCATGAAGAAGTCCACCATGGCGCTGGCAAGCTCGTTGCGCGCATCCTTGGACCGGTTGGCTGCGAGGAGAGGAGTCGATCGATTTCGCCGTTGGACATAGTCACCACTTCGCCTGTTACCCCTCGCACCCTTTGTCCCTCTGCTAACCGACAAATTGGTAAACGCACGGGCTTAAGAAGCTGTAAATTTTCGTGCGCGACGCAACCGAGCGTTAGATGAAACGGACAAGCGATAGGTCTGCGATCGACGAGAAGGCGCGGTAGGAGGCTTCAAGTGCAGTCTGATCGTTTTGAAGGCGCGTAATGGCCTCGGCGATGTTAACATCTTCGATATCGGCGACGAAGGTTTCCAGAAAATCCGAACGGCTTTGCAGCTGGTCGGTCACCTGATCCACCTGCTGCTGCTTGAGGCCGTTCGCCACCTGGCGCGACTGCACCTGCGCGATCGCCGCATCGAGCGCGGACAGGCTGGATTCGAGCTGCGTGCGCTGCGTCGGCGACAAGGGGCCGCCGATCGAGCCATCGGGACCGGCGTTAAAACACCCAGATCGCGGATCCAGCCGATCAGCGGCTCGGCGACATCGTCTGCGACCACGCCGTATTCGATCTCCAGGCTGTCCGAGACGCGCGCGGTCGCCTTGAGGGTATCATTCTGAAACGCATCCGCTGCCGCTGGCAGTGCGACCAGGTCCGCCAGCGTCTTCGGGGCGAGCGGCTGCGTATCGATACGTGATCCCCGAAGACATAAGAGCCGCCGACCTGCGTATTCAGCGCAGACCCGATCAGGTTCAGCGATTGCTCGAGAATCTGTGGCAGCCCGGAGCCGTCGTCATTGGCGAGCGCCTCGACGACGCTCTGGCGCAGGTCGCGCGCCGTATCGACGATCGCCGTCAACTGGATGTCGTTGGTGCTGAGCGTCTGCTGCACGCGCGATCCCGTGCGCAGGAAGGTCTCGGCGCGGGCCTTCAAGGAGCGCGCGGAAACCAGGGTTGAGGCTTCCTGCGCAATACCTTTGTAGTCGCTCGACTTTTGCCGGTATTGACCTGCTGCTGCGCCGTGAACAGATCAGACTGGTTGCGGGCGATGCCGGAAATCAGCGACTGGTTCTGCGAAAAGCTGGCGACCCTGGTCATAGCGTATATTCCTGTCAGATGGCGTTGAGCAGCGTGTCGTAGATATCGCGTGCCGCGGTCAGCACGCGCGCGGCGGCGCTGTAGCTGTTCTGGAAGACCACGAGGTTGGCGAGTTCTTCGTCCAGGTTAACCCCGGCAAAATCGTCCCGGCGCTTGATGACGTCATTGCGCAGGGCTTCGGCATCGATACGGCCGGCTTCGGCGGCCTGCGCCGAGATTGCCGTCTCGCCGAGGAAAGACCCGAGATATTGCGACAACGTCGCGTTCGCCGCCGTCACCGGACCTGCCGCCTTGAATGCGATCACCTGATCCTGCAGGCCGCGTAGCGCCACCGCGCCGCGCTGGTCGCCGACGCCGAGCGCGACGGCGCCGACAGCGATACTTGGATCGAACTTCGCCAACCCCAGACGGAACGGGTTCTGCTGGATATCCTTGCGGATGCTGAGGCCGCGCGCGCCGTTCGCCTGTACGCCGACGCCAAGGCCGAACTGGCTGCTGAGCGAGACGCCGGTCCCGCCCCTGTCGGTCGTGTCCCGCGCGATGCGGATGCTGTATGGCCCGACGTTCGGCGCAGACGTAACGGAAAGCGCCCCTGGGAATCAAGACCGAACTGCACATAATTCCCCAGTGCGCCGGCGCCGTTCAGGGTGGAAAGCAGGTCGTTATACGTCGCCCCGCCGACATTCAGCGTATAGCGCGCCACCACCCGGTTGTTGGCGTCGCGCACCTCGAAATCGGTCTGGCCGCCCGCGAGGAAGCCGTGGGCGTCGCTGCCCTTGACCCCGGTGTTGTAGTTGCTGGGTTTGTCGCCGACGATCAGGTCGTTGAGGCCGAAATATTGTGAGAACCCCTGCCCGGCACGCTGGCTTGGCGTCGTCGGGTCGTCGGCGATGACGACGCCGTTGCCAGCGCCTGCGGCCGTAAAGCTCAGCTTGCCGTTGTTGAGGCTTACGGTCGCCGCGCCGCCAAGACCGGTGTTGATCTGGCTGATGACCGTGGAGAGCGGCGTGTTGGCTGGCAGGCTCCCGAAGTCGATGGTTGTCTTGGCGACAACGGCACCAGTGCTGTCGACGACCGCGAAAGTCGAGACGCCGGTGAACCCGTTCGGATCGGAGAGCGTGAGGCCGGTGTTGCGCCCGACGAGGCTTGGCGGCGGCGGCACGGACGTATTGGCGTTATGGATCGCATTGACGCTGTCACGAAAGCCCCGCGCCAGTTCGCCAAGCCCGTCGGCGATTGCGGGAAGCTGATTGTCACGCAGATCGATAAGGCCGCTCAACCGCCCAGAGGACAAATCGGCGTCGAGGGTCAGGCCGGTGTCGACAGCGATGCCGGACACCGGGTCGATGCGGGACACCTTGATCGCGGGAAACACGGTCTCGGCCGAGGCCGACGCCGAGCCGCTGTAATCCAGACGGCGCGCTGCGTGATCGAGCAGGGTCTGGCCGCGCGCCGTGGAGATCTGCACAGAGCCGTCCGGTTGCTCCTGCACGCGGATGTCGACCAGTTCGGCAAGTTGATTGAGCGCCTGCGCGCGTTGTTCCTCCAGCCCGGCGCTTTCCTGGCCGCTGGCGCGGGCACGCACGATCTGGCTGTTGAGCTGCTGCGTGCGCTGCAGCGTCTGGTTGATGACAGTCACGGTCTCGCCGATCTGGCTGGACGCGTCGACCCGCAGCGCCTGCACGCTGCTGCCCAGGCTGGCGATGTCGTCGAGGAAGCGGCTTATCTCGGTGATCACCGCCTGCCGGCGTACGCTGTCGGCGGGGTCGGCCGTCAGATCGGCGATCGCGGAAAGATGCTGTCGGCGCGCGCCGCCAGACCAGTTTTCGAATCCGGCGAACCGATCAGGCCCTGCAGGCGGTCCTGGAACTGGTTGAGCGCTTCGAAGCGCCCGAAATCCGACGTCGCGGCATAAGCGGCGGCGCTCAGGAAGAGTCAGCAACCCGCTGAACGTTGCTGACGCGCACGCCGAACCCGCCGCCGCCAGCCACCAATCCCTCGAGGTCGACCGTCTGGCGCGCATAGCCCGGCGTGTTGACGTTCGCGACGTTGTTGGAAATCGTGCGGATCGCCGCCTGGCTCGCGGACAGCCCCGTGTACGCCGTATTGATGATGCTGTTTATGCTCATGCGCAATTCCTGCCGGGTTCATGCGCCCGACCCGGCAGAAACGACCCGCCGCCCGGCTGCTGCCGGGGCGATAAACAGCCGAACAAACGGCTGGTTTTCAGGAGGATCGGCCTTGGTCTCATGGCTGCCTGTTGCTGTGTTCACGGAGAACACCGCAAAGGATGTGCCAGTTAGAACCCGATTCACTCTCAAAGCGATCAAGATCTAACGGCGAACGGCCTCGATCTTCAGGGCCAGGGTCGCCAGACCATGCAGCGCCAGAACCCAGGCAGCCGCCAGATCGCCGCCAGTCAGGCTGGCGACGCCGTAGAGCACGCCGGTTGCAAGTGGCGAGACGCCGAAGCTTCGGTGAAGCTGCGCCCATGGGGCGGCACGCTGCGGACCAAGCCGGGCATCAAGCGCCAGCGCCGCAAGCAGGACGAAGAGCGGCAGCGCCGTCTCGAGCGGCCAGACAATGCAGGCCCAGACGATGAACAGGAGGAGCCAGACCAGCGGCGCCGGCTTGACGAGCCGTTGCAGCCCATCGGCCTGCGTTGGATCGTCGCTTGAGAGCGTCGCCAGATCGATAAACAGCCGCGACGCCCACGGCCAGAGCATCGCCAGACCGGCAGCCGAAAGCGGCCCGGCAAGCAGCAGCGCCGCCGGTGGAAGCAGCGCGCCGAGCGCCAGCAGGCCCTGCCAGACCAGGCTGGGCAGCGCCGCCGCATCATTGAGGCGCAGCGCCGCGCGATCGATGAGCGGCTCGAGCCAGGCATGCGGCCAGGCGGGTGCCGGCGGCGGCAGCATCGCCTGGTGCAGCGCCGCTTCTGCAGGGTCGGCTGTGGGGCCGTCGACGGCGCGCCAAAGCCAGGGCCTGGTCGCCGGCGCGCCGCCCTGGTCTGTCACGTCGACAAAGGTCGCCGAGCCCGCGTCGATGGCCGCGCGCGGCAGGGTCTGTTGCAGATCCCAATCGCCAAGGCTTGCTGCAACCCGCTTGACCAGCGACGCTTCGTAAATGCCGATCCCGGCGCTGGCGTAATCGGCGTCCAGGCGTACCGCACTCTGGGGGCGGATGACGCCGGCCAGACCGCCAGAGCAGCAGACTCGGGCGCGCCCGCCATGAGGCGGGACAGACGACGGTCAAGCACCAGGCCTTCGTCAAACACGATGACGCGATCATGGGACTCGAGATGCGGGGCGATTTCGGCAGCGGTATGGACGACGACCGCCGGCAGCGGCCAGCGCTCCGCCTTAAGCGCCGCATCCAGCCCCGGCAGCCCGGCGTCCGCCAGCAGGATGAGTTTATCCGCACCGGCCGCAGCCGCCTGCCGCGCGACCAGCGCCAGCAGGCTGCGACCCATCACTGGCAGCAAGGCGCGCGGGCCGGGCTTCTCGCCGACCGTCAGCTGCAGCGCAAAGGTCAGGGCAACCAGGGCCATCGCTAGCCCTCGAAACGCGCGATCACGGTCTCCAGCCCCTTGACGAGCGCCTTGCCGGTCTCGCCACCATCGGCCTTCAACCGATCGCGGATCACGGCGCGCATGGCGTCGACATGGGCCTTGATGATCTCGACGTGCCGGTCCTGAATAGCCGTGCGCATACCTGAGAAGCGGTTCAACGAGGTCGCGATGGTGGTGACAAGGGCGTAACCGAATGTGCCGCCCTGCCCTTTCATGTCGTGAGCGATGGCGTTGATCTGCTCGAACAGCAGGCGACGGGCGTCCGGCGTATCGACGCAGCGCCGGTGCAATTCGAGCAACTGCTCGATCTGCCGGGAGACCCAGTCCGGATAGTCTTCCGCCATATCCTCGAAAAGCTTCTCCGCACTTGCCAGCAGGGCCTCGTCCAGCACCAGCGGCGTATCGCCGCCCAGCCCCGCCGTTTTCTCCTTCAGGCGGTTGCGGAACCGGTAGAGCCGCACCCGGACTTTCGGCTTGGCCGCCTCAGCCATGAACGACCTCCACTTCCGGGCTCTTGTCAGTGAGGCTGCGCCGCTCCGGCCCTTCGTGCGGCAACATCTGACGCCGCCGGTCCGGCCCGAAATAATCCTTGGTATGCACGTACTGGCGGTTGCGCGAAATGGTGGTGACCAGCTTTTCCCCAAGGCGCGGATGGTGAACGGCTTGGTGATGACCTCTGTGACGCCCATGTCACGAAGTTCCTCCACGCGGCTGCGTTCGCTGTGCGCCGTCAGCATGAGGAACGGCACGAAGCGATCCGGCGAGTCCTTGTGGCGTCGCACCCAGCGCAGCAGCATCGTGCCGTCGACCGGCGACATTTCCCAGTTGGAAATGATGAGGTCGACCGACATCATGCCGGCGCGCACCGGATCCTTCTGCACCATCTGCAGCAGTTCGATCGCGCTGCCGCCGTGATCTTGCAGCGAAATCTGCCCGACACCCAGCACGCGCAGCGAATTCGCCAGCAGCGACCGGATGAACATGCTGTCGTCAACGACGACCACACTCAAGCGCTCAAGGTTAAGCGCCATATATACTCCCCACTGAGCCTTGGCCTACAATCTATAGTCGGCTGCTGCGCAAGCCGCAACCGGAACGATGGCGAAGGCCGGAAAATTGAGAAGCTGGAAAAACGTCTGCCGTCAGGCGGCGGCGAGAAATGCGCTGGCGCAATCCCGAACCTGCGCCGCCTCCAGACGGAGCTGCGACTGCAGGTCCGGCCAGGCTATGCCGTTCTGATCCGCCATGGCGGCAAGCGCGCCGAGGCGCATTGCACCGATGCTGCAGGCGGCGCCTTGAGGCGGTGCGCATCCTCCCGCCAGTCGTCGGCCACCAGCGCCGCATCGAGCAGGCGCATGTGAAAATCGAGTGTCGCCAGAAAATCCTGCAGCAAATCCAGCGCAAGTGCGAAATCGCCGCCGGCAAACGCGATCACATGGGCGGTATCAAGCACGGACGCGCCGGAAAGCTGATCAAAGGGCGACGCCATGGGCTATTCTCACGGAAATTGTGCGATTTTCGCCGTTCGCGCTTTGACCAGTGCCGTAAAAGGATTAACGAGTCATTGAGAACCTAGACCTTGATCGCTTCAGATTGGATCGATCTGAAACGTGAATCATGGTCTCATTCATGGGAAAGAGCCTGATTCACGCCATCGGTCGAAGCAAGCATGCTTTCCACCTCAGCCGGTCAGGTTCCAGGGATCAAGGCGGATGACTGCGCAAGCGCAACGATTTAGCACGCAGACTGAGGACGTCGCGGAAGCATCGCCGGAACCGGCCGCAAGCCTTGAGCCGACGTCCGACGCCGAGCCGGCGGCGTCGTCCGACCCCGAGCCGGATAGCGCCCGGCGCCCGCCCTTCCCTGGATACTCGGCATCGCGGGCGCGCTGTCCTTCCTGTGGCTCGGCGTGGTGCTTGCCGGCGTTGGCCTATTCACCGCCGTGGATGCCTGGCGGGACTTCAGCCTTGCGGGCTGGGCCAGCATCATCGCCGCCATCACTGCGCCGCTCTGCCTCGTCTGGCTGGTCGCTCTCGCGCTGCTGCTGCACCGCAAGCCGCCCGGCACCGCCATCGGCTGGACGATCGAGGAGACGCAGCGGCTGGCCTATGTCGCCGCTCAGATGAGCGAAGAAATCAGCAGGTTCGACGGGGCGGTGGCGATTGTCGCCGAGCGGGTTCATGCGGGTCGCGCGGCGATCGGCGCCGATCTCGCCGGCCTGATCGGCCATGCCGCCGATGTGGACAGCAGAACCCAGCGGATCGTCGCGGAAGTCGAGGCCGCCAGCATGAAGGCGCAGCGGTTGACCGCCGACCTGACGCAGGCCGGCGCGGACGCACTGCGCAGCGTGGAGTCCGTCACATCCGCAGTGCAGCCGGCGCAGCGGGACGTCGAGATGCTGGATGCGCGCCTGCAGGCGCTTGACGCCAGCCTCGCCCGCGCGGGTGCGACCGCGCAGGAACAGGTGGACGGCCTGCATGCAACCCTCGAGCGCCTTGCCCGGGAACAGACAGCAACGCAGACCGCCATCGAGCAACTGGGCCAGGCCTTGACGCCGCTCGGCCAGCAGGCGGCCGATCTGTGCGGCCGCCTGCGCGCGGAAGCCGCAAGTCTGGCGACCGCTGCGGACCAGCAGGGCAGCCGTCTCGAGGCGACCGGCGAGAATGTGCGCACGGCGCTGGAAGGCTTGCTGACCGACATGTCGAACACGCTTGAGGCGACACAACGCGCCATACATGCCCAGAGCGCCGCCCTGCACGCCAACGCGCAGAGCTGGGCGGACCATGCGCGCAGCGCCACGCGCGAGGCACTGAAAATCCTGAACAACGGCATCAGCGCCAACCGGCTGGCGTCCGGGCAGACCATCGAGATCCTCCATCGCGACGTCGCAGCCGTCACGCAGGCGACCGGCGATGCGCAGAACCGGCTTTCGGCGCTGAAAGACGCATTGAGCAGCGCCGTTGCGGCCGGCGTGCAGGAACTTGAACGCCTCTCAGCCCAGACCCGTGCCGCGTTCGAAGGCAGTGCTGCGCTCGATGCGCCGCTTTCCGCCCTGGATGGACGCGCTGAGGCGCTGGGCGCGCGGATGCACCGCCTGCTGGCGGACGTCGGGACGCTGACCCAAAGCCTCGACCAAACCCTGACGCAGAAAAGCGAGGCTTTCGACCATGTTCAGACCAAGCGGATCGCGCTCGCCAAGGCGCTCGCTGAACAGATGTCGGCGCTGGAGACACAGGCGCAGTCCACCAATGCGGCTCTGGGCGATACAACGGCGGGGCTGACCCACCTCAGCGCCGCACTGGCGCGTGAGACCGATCGCCTGGCGGACACGCACTGCGACGTCGGCGAGAAAATCCAGCTTCTCGCCCAGGAGATCACGCAATTGCGTGAGGACGCCGCCGCAACCGGCCTCAAGGTTTCCTCCGACCTGCTCGAGGCCCTGAACCGTATCCGCGCCGCTGCACTGCAGGCACGCAGCGCCATCGACGACACCGCAGGCGACATCGCCTCCGCCGTCAGCAATCGCCTGACTGGATTGAACCTGGCAGCCATCCGCGCATCGATCCTGGCACCGGTCGAGGATGCACTGGCAGCGCTCGAAGATGCGGGCCGATCGGCCGCCGCCGGTGCAGGTGCCCGCGCCGCCGAGCTGGAGGGCAGCCTTGCGCGCATCGAGGCCGCCGCCCGCGCCGCCCAGCGCGCGGTCACCGAGGCCGAAACCCGGCAGGAGCGGATCAGCAGCGCCGATTACAGCCGTATGTCCGCGGCCCTGATCGAACGCCTGAACTCGTCCGCAATCGATGTCGCCAAGGCCATGGCCGTGGACCTGCCCGATACCTACTGGCAGGAGTATCTGAAGGGCGACCGCAGCGTCTTCGCGCGCCGCGCCCGCCAACTGCTTGACCGCAGCGAGCGCACCCACATCAACAAGCTCTACAGGGACGATGCCGAATTCCGCGAGCAGGTGCACCGGTTCGTGCAGGACTTTGAGCGACTGATCGGGCGGAGCATGCAGGAACGCGAGGGCCAGGCCATCGCCGTGACGCTGCTGAGTTCAGACCTTGGCAAGCTTTACGTAGCGCTCGCCCAGTCGATCAAGCGGCTGAGCAGCTAGGGTCAGGACTCATTAAGAATGAGGGCGAGGCCGCGTCAACCGATGCTGTGAAGCAGGCTCTAATGTCGCATGGTGGACTGCGGTTTATCGGTAATCTTGCCGATGAAGTAATCGATATCCGCACCGTCGAAATCGTCTTCGAAGAAGGTGAGCAGGCGCTCCAGCATGCGCTTCTGATATTCGTGACGATCCTCCGGCTGGCTGTACTGCAACTCTTCCGCGATATCGATCGCCGCGCGCGCGACATCGACCATGCGGTCGGACAGGCCGCAGTGCTTGAACAGCCGGCGCAGGCCGTTGCCACCGCGGTCATGGATCAACTGGAAGGCGTTCGCCACCGGAATGCCGGCGCGCTTGGCAAGCGCCGCCTCGAAGAAGGTATGGTCGCCCATGCACAGCGCACGCAGGATGATGGTTGGCGTCAGGCGGCCGTTGGAGGCCAATTGGTCGACCAGCTCGAACACGTCCGGCCCATCCGAGCGGCCGTCCAGCAGGTGCAGGGTGGCGCGCTCACGGGTATCCAGCAGCAGGTCCATCGCCACATCGGCCGACAACTGGTGGTGGGTCACCAGGTGGTCGCGGATGTGCTCCGACACCAGATTGACCAACCGCTCGGCGATGCCCATCGGCAGCGAGGAGCGTTGCGCCATCGGGTTCGAAATACGCTGCACATGGCCGAATTCGTCGAGCACGCGGGTCATGGTCTTTTCGCTGAGCACGGCGCCATCGTTGCTGACCAGACGGGCGACGACGTCCTCGTTGCCGGTGTCGACCAGTCGGTCGGACACGCGCTCGGAGACGGCTTCGCGCCCCGCGACCGCCACCTGGAACTCCACGGGCTTGGAGTTGATGATGGCGATCAGATCGTCGTCGGTCAGAACGGATGACATCTCGATGAACGGCAGCGCCACTTCGGAGACGTCGTTGGAGAGTTCAAGCGCCAGGTCGTGCGGCAGGTCCGGGCTGAGGCGGATGGTTTGCGACAGAGCGGCGCGCACCTTCACCTCGACATCTTTCATCATCAGCCGGCAGATTTCCTCCGCCATGTGGCGTTCTTTGTCGCTCAGGCCGGCCTTGGTCATGGTTTCGCCAAGGCGCTGCGCTGTCTGCGCCCGGGTGTCCGCAGATTTCTCGGTCATCAATGCGGCGACATCGGCACTGCTCAGCATATTGGCCTTGGACACGGGCAAACCTTTCCAAACGAACGACGCACGCAGTATTTCACTGCGCAGAGCCTACTCTATGGACGCTGGAGCGTTAAACCCGAGTTAAGTGAGCGGGCGTTCCGGGCCAGGCGCCTGCTCCGCGCGCCATGAAATGCGGTCCAGTCGTCGTCACAGTCCTTTAAATTGCCCAATTGCATAACCATAGCGTGAATGCAGGACACACAGGCTACAGCCATGCAGCGACAAACGATCATGCGCACTGGAATGCAAGCAGCCCGATTGGGCATGCTTCTGACCGCTGCTGTCCTCGCCATGCCCGCCCAGGCGCAGGACGCGCAGGACCCGATTGTCGGCCAGAAGCTGTTTCGCCAGCGCTGCGCCAGTTGCCACTGGATCGTCGACAAGCCCGGCCGCCTGACCAAATCCGGGCCGCCGCTCGCCGGCCTCTTCGGGCGCGTGGCCGGAACATATCCCGGGTTCAGCGAGTATTCATCGGGATTGGTGGAATGGGGCAAGACATGGACACCGGCGGCGCTGGACACCTACATCGCCGACCCGAAAACAATCGCCGCGAACACCAGCATGCGCATCGGCTATGCCGGTGTGCGCAACAGCCAGGATCGCGCCCACATCATCGCCTATCTGAAACTGGCCGCCAGCGACCCGAAAGCCGACTAACTCCCTGAAAAGGACGACATCATGCAGCTTCGCAGTTTGACACTCCCGGTGCCCTCGCGCTGGCGCTCGGCGCACTGACGCCCTGTCTGTTCATCGCCGGTCCAGCCGCGGCGGCGGTGCAGGCGACGGATGCACGCGCCTACATCCAGAATCTCTGACCGTGCTTTCGGCGTCCTGCGCGACGGCTCGGTGAGCGAAAAGTTCGCACCGACCGGTTTCAGGCGCTGCTGCTTGAAGGGTTTGCCGTCAAGTCGATCGGCCGCCGTGTGCTCTCGCGCTATGGGCGCAGTGCAACGCCGGAGCAGCTTGCTGACTACGACGCCGCGTTTCCCCGTTACATGGTGACGATCTATCAGACCCGCCTGATCGACTATAAGGATGCGACTTTGAAGGTTGCGAAGGTGGAACAGGTGGATGCGAACAACCAGATCGTCCACGCCATCGTCTCCGGCGCCCCTGCAGGAGCCGGTGAAAGCCGACTGGGTGGTGCGCAAGACAAATGACGGCTTCAAGATCGTCGATCTATACATTCAGGGCGTGAGCCTCGTGATCACGCAGCAGGCCGACTTCGCAGCACGCATCGATCAGGCTGGCACGCCGCAGAAAGGCATCGATCAATTGATCGCCCTGATGCGCAACACCCAGACCGCCAGCGCGAAATAGTGACCCGGCGCTCGCTCGACGCCCGGATTGCCCGCTTTGCGCTTGCCAAGCCGTTCCGGATCGCACGCGGCGTCAAGACGGAAGCCACGACCCTGGAGGTCAGGATCCAGGAGGGCGACTGTTTCGGCTGGGCGGAGGCTGTGCCCTATCCGCGGTACGGCGAAACCCCTGAGCAGGCCCTGGCTCTGCTGGAGCAGGTGCGGCCGCAGATCGAGGCAGGAGCAGACCGGGACACGCTCGCCAGCCTGCTGCCGCCGGCGCCGTGCGCAACGCCCTCGATTGCGCGCTGTGGCACCTGGAGGCGCAGAGGCGCGGCACGCCAGTCTATGCCCTGGCGGCCTTGCCGCCGCCGGAGCCGGTCGAGACCGCGCTGACGATCAGCATCGACACGCCGGGAGCATGGCCGCCGAGGCGGCGCAGGCAGCCGCGCAAACCCTTGCGCCGCTCTTGAAGATCAAGCTGGATGCGGAGATGGCGGTCGAGCGGATCACTGCCGTCCATCGCGCCGCCCCTGCCGCGCGGCTGATCCTGGACGCCAACGAGAGCTGGACACCGTCGATCCTGCAGGCCGTCTGCGCGGTCGCCGCCGAAAACGGTGCCGTGCTGATCGAGCAGCCACTGCCTGCCGGCGCCGATCAGGCGCTGGTGCGCGGGCAGTCGCCGGTGCCGATCTGTGCAGACGAAAGCTGCCATACCCATGACGATCTGGCATTCATTGCGCCGCGTTATGACGCGGTCAACATCAAGCTCGACAAATGCGGCGGCTTGACCGAGGCGATTGCGCTCTACCGGGCGGCGCGCGCACTGGACCTAGAGGTCATGGTCGGCTGCATGGTCGGGTCGTCCTCGCCATGGCACCCGCCATGCTGCTCGCCGGGTTCGCCGATTATGTCGACCTCGACGGACCGCTGCTGCTTGCGGAAGATCGTGCAGACGGGCTTGCATCCTTTGGGCAGCGGCTCTATCCGCCTGTCGCCGCCCTTTGGGGCTGACAGACTTTCAAGGAGGCGCCATGACCGATAAACCCCTGTTGCATCTTGTGTTTGGCGGACGCGTCAAAGACCCCAGGGCCTCGACTTCGAGGACCTGACCAAGCTCGACATTGTCGGCATCTATCCGGACTATCAGTCTGCCGAGTCGGCGTGGCGGTCCGCCGCGCAGCGCACCGTCGACGATGCGCAGATGCGCTATGTCGTCGTGCACCTGCACCGGCTGCTGGAGCCGGACGCCGAGCACCAACATTAGAGTATGATCGTTTCAGATTGAATCAATCATGCTCTAATCTCCGGGAGAAGCGACCCTCGCGGAGACCGCGCGCAGCATGGGGGCGTCAGCACCAGCCCGGCGAGGAACCCGCCGATATGCGCCCAGATCGCGACGAGCGAATTGCCGCCGCTGCTGAAGTCCAGCAGAAGTTGCAGGCCGATCCAGGTGGCCGCGATCCATAACACCCGCAGCAGGCGGCCGGAAACCCGCACCCCAGCAGCGTCCGGGACGCCACCTTTCACGCGAGAACAGCATGGCATAGCCACCGAACAGGCCGGCGATGGCACCACTTGCGCCGATGACCGGGATCATCGACGTCGGATCGGCAAAGGCCTGCAGCAACCCGCCAGCGATGCCGGACAGGATATACAGCGCCAGCGTCCACGGCGACAAGCACCCACTCGACCGGGCGGCCGACCACCAGCAGCATGAGCATGTTGGCGCCAAGGTGCAGCCAGCTTGCATGCAGAAACAGCGCAGTCAGCAGGGTCGCCACGCGCCAGTTGTGCAGCGCCTCGTTCGCCTGCACGCCCAGCAGCAGCGCCGGGATCAGCCCGCCGCGCTGACTGGCGGCGAAATCGAATTCCGGTCCGCCCAGCCACTGCGCAGCAAAACCAGCAGGCAACAGATCGCCAGGCCCTGGGTGACTGGCGTGCGAACGGGCCGGGGCGGCTTGAAGTTCATCATCCCGCCTTGCTAGCCCAAGTCGCGCGAAGGTTAAATGTCCGTGCGTCGAAAAGTCATGAGCCTGATCGGTTGAGGCGGAATCATCATTGCGAGACGCATAGCGCCGAAGCAATCCAGGAACACCCGTGTTTCCATGGATCGCCATCCCGGCTTTCGCGGGGACGGCGATCCCATCAAATGTCGTCAGGCTCTGGCGTATCCGTTACGCGGCGCGGACGCGATCCAGGAACAGGTTGACCTGCTCTTCCAGGCGCGCGGCCTGTTCGGTGAGTTCTGCCGCGGATTGCAGCGACTCGAGCGCTGCAGAACCAGTCGCATCCACGCCTTCACGTACCTGCAGGATGTTCTGGGCGACTTCGAGGGTGCCGGTCGCCGCCTGCTGGGTGTTGCGGGAGATTTCCGTGGTGGTGACCGACTGCTGCTCGACCGCAGCGGCGACGACGGCCGAAATCTCGTTCATGTCGCGAATGATATCGCGGATATCCGAGATGGCGCTCACAGCTTCCGTGGTGACGGTCTGGATCGAGGCGATCTGCTGGGCGATCTCCTCCGTCGCGCGGGCGGTCTGGCCAGCCAGTGATTTGACTTCCGAGGCCACAACCGCAAAGCCGCGACCCGCCTCGCCAGCGCGCGCCGCCTCGATGGTGGCGTTGAGTGCCAGCAGGTTGGTCTGCTCCGCGATATTCTGGATGAGTTCGACAACCTCGCCGATCTTCTGGGCGTCGGTCGAGAGACCGGCCACGATCTGGTCCGTGCGCTGCGCCCGCTGCACGGCACGCTCGGCGATCCGGGACGATTCGACCACGCGACCGGCGACTTCCGCGATCGACTTGCTCATTTCTTCGGTTGCGCTTGCGACCGTGGAGACGTTGGCGCTGGCCTGTTCGGCGGCCGCCGCCACGCCTGCGGTAATGCCGATGCTGGTCTGGGCAGTGTGCGACGCCATCTCCGCGCCACCCTGAATCTTGCGAGCGGCATCCGCCACGACCTCGACGATGTGCTTCACACTCGATTCGAAGCTGTTGGCCAGCTCGTTCATCGTGTGGCGCTTTTCCTGCTCGGCGCGGACACGCTCGGCTTCGTCGCGCTCACGCTGCGCAATTTCTGCTGCGCGCTGGTCTTCCATCCGGCGGCGCTCCGCCTCTTCCTTCTCGATGCGCGCCTGCTCCTGCTCGGCACGCAGCGCGTCCATGGCGATGGCGTTCTCCTTGAACACCTGAACCGCCTTGGCCATTTCGCCGATTTCGTCCGCCCGCTCGGTGCCGGTGATCTCGATGTTGTTGTCGCCGCGGCTCAGCTTGTTCATGGCACCAGCCATATCGGTGATCGGCTTGGCGATCAGGCGGATGGTTGCCAGAACGGCCCCGATCGCCATCACGATGCCGGCGAGCATGGCGATGATCGCGATGAAGCGGCCGCCATTGGCGCTGGCAACGCCATCCTTGATGCCGCCCAGGCTCTTTTCACTGATCGCGCCGGACATGCTGGCCATCGCCTTCTGCAGCTCAGGGCTGGTCTGCATGAGGATGCGGTCAACTGCCGCGTTGCGCTCATTCGTGAGCTTGACGATCGTCTTGAAACCATCCGAATAATCGACAATCTTGCCGATTACCTCGTCAGCCTTGGCGACCAAGGCCGGGTCCTTCACGACATCGTAGAGGCCGTTCAGCTGGTCTTCGAGGTCCAGCAATTGATTGCGCGCACCCTCTGCCGCTTCCTTGCTGCCGTCCGACAGGAAGCGGTTGGCGTCAATACGACTGCGAAGGTAGGTCGCCGAGGCCTGGCTGGATGCCTTGGCCGCGGCAAGATTGCGCTGCTCGAAGCTTGCCTGGGCGATTTCCTCCAGCAGCGCGCTGAGCTGAGGCCCGACGACATAGATCTGCGCTTCGGCGATCTTGTTGATCTGCGCCTGACTGCTGACGATGGTCGTGAAGTCCTTGTCAAGCGCCGACACCAGCTTATGGGCTTTGTCGACATCCTGGGCTTTGCCCAGCGCCTCCAGCGTACTGCGCGAGTCGTTCAGCGCCTTGTCGGTCGCCTTGATGAGCGTCTTTGTCCTCTCGACCAGCTTCTGGTCCTTCGAGATCACGAACGCCTTGATCTGATTCTGGACCTGCAGGCCCTGGACGCGGTTTTCGGTAATCTTCTCTGCTTTGACGCTCAGCGTGGAGGTCTGGAGCAAGGAGGAGGCAGCCGTGTTCAGGTTCCAGACGGAGAAGCCGGCGACGCCAGCGATCACGGCGATCATCGCGCCGTAGCTGATCCAGACCTTCTTAGATATCTTCGCATCCGCAAACGCCTGCATGTTCAAGGCTGGTGCCTTGAGACCCTTCAGACGATCCGTGAATGCCGACGAAGCCACGAACATATGCTACTCCAAACCAAAAAATCGATCTGGATCATGGGTAGCAAGGCGCGGCTTAAAAAGGTGAAGTCGCGCTAACCGTCTCGATCAATTCTTTCAGCCAAAGCCTTATTTGAATTCGACCTTGGCGATTTCATAGTATTTTTCGCCGGAGGGGTCATGACCTCCACCTCGTCGCCGACCTGCCGCCCGATCAGGGCGCCCCAGCGGGGAGGTGTAGGAAATGCGGCCGGACTTCGCGTCCGCCTCGTACTGGCCGACGATCTGATAGACCACCGTCTTGTCGTCTTCGTCAATCAAGCTGACGGTTCCTCCGAACACGACCTTGCTGCCGGACAGCCGGGTCGGGTCGATGACCTGTGCACGGCTCAGCCGATCCTCGAACTCGGCGATCATTGCTTCGATCTGGCCCTGACGTTCCTTGGCGGCGTGGTACTCCGCATTCTCCGACAGGTCGCCGTGAGCACGCGCTTCCTCGATCGCCTCGACCACGCCTGGACGATCCACGGTCTTCAGCCTGTGCAGGTCCGACTGCAGAGTCTCGAAGCCAGACATCAGCATCGGCAGTTTTTCAGCGCTCGCCATGACTCAGTATCCTCAAACTTCTGAACCGCCAGACACAACAGCAGGATTTCAAACGGCAGAGAGACCGTCCGACGTCCGTCACTGCTACAGGCGAGCCACCAGAATAATCATTGATGATAGTTTTGCAAGGCACGCACAGTCAGCGCATCGGCACGCAGGGTCAGGATGGCGCGCACCGCGACCTGCGCTGCCTCGGCCGTTGTGTAGTAGGGCACTTTTGCGCCCAGTGCCGCTGCACGGATGGAGCGGCTGTCCTCCAGCGCCTGCGCGCCTTCAGTGGTATTGAACATCAGGCTGTACCGGCCCTGCTTCAGGTAATCGACCACATGCGGCGCACCTTGCGCCACCTTGTTGACCCGGCCAACGTTCAGCCCTGCCCGGAGAGATATTCCGCCGTACCGTCGGTCGCGATGACTTCAAAACCCGCCGCCAGCAGGTCGCGCACCGGCGCGATCATGCCGGCCTTGTCGCTGTCCTGACCGAGATGAACACGGAACCCGCGGTCGGCAGGTGGGCACCGGCGCCGAGCTGGCTCTTGTAGAACGCTTCCTCGAACCGGACGTCGATCCCCATCACCTCGCCGGTAGATTTCATTTCCGGCCCGAGGACAGGGTCGACGCCGGGGAAGCGGGCGAACGGGAACACCGCCTCCTTGACCGCGATGTGCCTCAGCGCGCGCCACGGCGGCCGCAGGCTCTCGACCGTCTCGCCCGCCATCACCCGGGCGGCGAGCTTCGCCACCGGCACGCCGGTCGCCTTGGCGACGAAGGGCACGGTGCGCGAGGCGCGCGGGTTCACTTCCAGCAGGTAGATCACCCCGTCCTTGACCGCGAACTGCACGTTCATCAGGCCGCGCACGTTCAGCGCCATGGCCAGTTTCGCCGTCTGCGCCTCCAGTTCTGCGACGATGGCCGCATCGAGGCTGTAGGGCGGCAACGAGCAGGCGCTGTCGCCCGAGTGCACCCCGGCTTCCTCGATGTGCTGCATGACGCCGGCGACGAATACGGTCTGGCCATCAGCCACCGCGTCGACATCCACTTCGATGGCATCGCGCAGGTAGCGATCGATCAGCACGGGGAATCACCCGAAACCTTGACCGCCTCCCGGATGTAGCGCTGAAGCTGCGCGTCGGACTCGACGATCTCCATCGCCCGCCCGCCCAGCACGTAGGATGGCCGCATGAGCACCGGGTAGCCGACCCGCGCTGCAACCAGGCTCGCTTCTTCCGCCGAACGGGCAAGACCGTTCTCCGGCTGCCTGAGCCGAGAGAGGCCACCAGGGCGGCGAAACGCTCCCGGTCTTCCGCGAGATCGATGGCGTCCGGCGACGTGCCGAGGATGGGAATGCCCGCATCTTCCAGCGCCTGCGCCAGCTTCAGTGGGGTCTGGCCGCCGAACTGCACGATGACGCCCAGCAAGGCACCGGCGCGCTGCTCGACGCGCAGCAGCTCGACCACGTCCTCGGCGGTCAGCGGCTCGAAATAGAGGCGATCCGAAGTGTCATAGTCGGTCGAGACGGTCTCGGGGTTGCAGTTGACCATGATGGTCTCGAACCCTGCGTCGGACAACGCAAAGCAGGCATGGCAGCAGCAATAGTCGAATTCGATGCCCTGGCCGATGCGGTTCGGGCCGCCGCCAAGGATCGCGATCTTGCGCGCGTCCGTCGGCTGGGATTCGCACTCCGGCGCGCCGAACGCCGGCGCCTCGTAGGTCGAATACATGTAGGGCGTGCGGGCATCGAACTCGGCCGCGCAGGTGTCGATCCGCTTGTAGACCGGCGTTACGCCCAGTCCGCGCCGGTGCGCAGCCACCGCCGCCTCGCCACGACCGGTGAGCAGCCCCAGCCGCGCATCGGAGAAGCCCATCGCCTTCAGGCGGCGCAGCGCATCGGCGTCGCTCGGCAGACCCTGCGCGCGCACCTGGGCTTCCGCTTCCACAATCCCGGCGAACTGACGAACGAACCACGGATCGAAGCGGGTGATCTCGCAGACGCGCTCGACAGTGTAGCCGCGCCGCAGCGCCTCCGCTGCAACCAGGATGCGCCCCGGCGAGAAGGCCGCCAGCGCGGCATCCATGGCCGGCTCGCCCTCGGGGATATCGACCTCGTCGAAGCCGGTCAGCCCGGTCTCAAGACCGCGCAGCGCCTTCTGCACGGACTCGGCGAACGAGCGGCCGATCGCCATCACCTCGCCGACTGATTTCATGGCGGTCGTCAGCGTCGGGTCGGTGTCCTTGAACTTCTCGAACGCGAAGCGCGGAATTTTGGTGACCACATAATCGATGGTCGGCTCGAACGACGCCGGGGTCACGCCGGTGATGTCGTTCATGATCTCGTCCAGCGTGTAGCCGACCGCCAGCTTGGCTGCGACCTTGGCGATCGGAAAACCGGTGGCCTTGGACGCCAGGGCCGACGAGCGCGAGACCCGCGGGTTCATCTCGATGACGATCAGGCGACCATCCGCCGGGTTGACCGCGAACTGCACGTTCGAGCCGCCGGTCTCGACGCCGATTTCGCGCAGCACGGCAATCGAGGCGTTGCGCATCACCTGGTATTCGCGGTCGGTGAGCGTAAGCGCCGGCGCGACCGTGATCGAGTCGCCGGTATGAATGCCCATCGGGTCCACGTTTTCAATCGAGCAGACGATGATGGCATTGTCGGCGCGGTCGCGCACGACTTCCATCTCATATTCCTTCCAGCCGAGCAGCGACTCCTCGATCAGCACCTCGGTGGTCGGCGAGGCGTCCAGTCCCTTGCGGACGATCTCCAGAAACTCCTCGCGGCTGTAGGCGACCCCGCCGCCCGTGCCGCCCAGTGTGAACGAGGGCCGGATGATTGCAGGAAGCCCAACCTTCTCGAGCCCCGCCAGCGCCTCCTCCTCACTGTGGGCGATGGCAGAACGCGCGCTCTCCAGGCCGATCTTCTCCATAGCGGCCTTGAACTTCTGCCGGTCTTCCGCCTTATCGATGGCCTCGGCGTCTGCACCGATCATCACGCAGCCGAATTTCTCCAGCGTGCCGTTGCGCGCCAGGGCCAGCGCCGTGTTCAACGCCGTCTGCCCACCCATGGTCGGCAGCACGGCATCCGGGCGCTCCGCCTCGATGATCTTCGCAACGATCTCGGGGTGATCGGCTCGATGTAGGTGGCATCCGCCAGATCGGGATCGGTCATGATCGTCGCCGGGTTGGAATTGACCAGGACGATCCGGTAACCCTCCGCCTTCAGCGCCTTGATCGCCTGCGTGCCGGAATAGTCGAACTCGCAGGCCTGACCGATGATGATCGGACCGGCCCCGATGACCAGGATCGAGGAAATGTCAGTGCGTTTGGGCATAGCTCAGTATCGATCCATTTCAAAATGCGGCATCAGTTCACCGTCTTGGGGTCATCGGCGGCGGTCCAGCCTTCGTATTGCACGGAAAAACGGTCGGCGACGCGGCAGAGGATGACCATCGCCTCGCGCAGCCAGGGCTCGTCCACGACCCCGTAGGCGCGTGCCGTCAACTCACCATCCTCGACCGGCTCGACCTGATAGCCCGATTGTCTGAGCGCATACCCCAGCGCCTCCAGGGCATCGGTATCGCCGGAAAAGCCATGGGTCGCCATGCGCGGCGCGGTCAGGTCGGCGCCGCTGCTCACAAGGTCGCGCAGCTGCTCCAGCCCACGCGCCACCTGCTCCTTGGGGTCGTTGTGGATCAGCCTCACGCCACAAGCTCCCGGAAGCGCCGGAACAGGTAGAAGCTGTCCTGCGGGCCGGGCGACGCCTCGGGGTGGTGCTGCACGGCGAACACCGGCCTGTCAGTCCAGGCCAGCCCGCACAGCGTGCCGTCGAACAGGCTGACGTGCGTTGGCTTCACATTGGCTGGCAGGCTCTCGGCGTCGACTGCAAAGCCATGGTTCATGCTGGTGATCTCGACCTTGCCGCTCGCCAGTTCCTTGACCGGGTGGTTGGCGCCGCGATGACCCTGCAGCATCTTGTAGGTGCGCCCGCCAGCGGCCAGCCCCAGCAGCTGATGCCCGAGGCAGATGCCGAAGATGGGCTTGCCGGTCTGGAGCAGCGTCTGAATGATCGGGATTGCGTAGGTGCCGGTCGCCGCCGGATCGCCCGGGCCGTTTGACAGGAAGATGGCATCCGGCGCCAGCGCCAGAATGTCTGCGGCGCTGGTATCGCCCGGCACGACGGTGACCCGGAAGCCGGCGCTGACCAGATTGCGCAGGATGTTGCGCTTGGCGCCATAGTCCACCGCGACGCAGTGCGGGCGTCCGGCCATGTCGGGCGTGCTGAAGCCGCCTTGCAAGGACCACAGGCCCTGCTCCCACGTGCTCGTCTGCCGCTGCCAGACGTCCTTCGCCAGGTCCATGCCCTCAAGCCCCGGCCAGGCGCGCGCCATCTCCGCCAGCGCCGGCAGATCGAAGACGCCATCCGGCGCGTGCGCAAGCACGACGGTCGGCGCACCGCCGGCACGGATGCGCCGGGTCAGCGCCCGGGTGTCGACACCCGTGATCGCCGGCAGATCGTAGCTTTTCAGCCAGGCATCGAAATGCTGGACGCTGCGGTGGTTGGACGGCTGGGTGATCGGTTCGCGCAGAACGCATCCAAGCGCGAACGGCGTGATCGCCTCGACGTCCTGCGGATTGGCGCCGACATTGCCGATATGCGGGAAGGTGAAGGCGATGATCTGCCCGGCGTAGCTCGGGTCGGTCAGGATTTCCTGATAGCCGGTCATCGCGGTGTTGAAGCAAAGCTCGCCGACCCGCGCGCCGACCGCGCCAGCACCCTGCCCCAGATCACGGCCCCATCAGCAAACACCAGCGCAGCGGTCGGGCGGTGTGCAGCGGGCGCACGCGGTCGGTCGTCGTCGCGGGTCACGGGGCTGGAACCTTTCTGTGGGATCGCCGGGAGGGTCCGGGCAAATTGGCGCGTTGTTAAGGACTGTCACGCCTGACGTCAACACCAGATGGTACAAAAATTTCACACGTATTTTCAATAGTTTAATTCAAAAATTCCGATTGCCCTCGCAGCAAGATGCGATTAAAGTTTCAGCTTTCCGTAAAGGCGAATTCCATGCTGCGCGATGCGATCAAGCAGGCCCTCGTGACGGCCATGAAGGCGAAGGACGAAAAAGCGACCGGCACGCTCCGGATGGTGCAGGCCGCCATCAAGAACAAGGACATCGAGCTGCGGACCGGCACAGCCCCGAGCCTGGCTCCCCGGCCGAGGACGCCATGATCGCCGATGTGCTGCAGAAGATGATCAAGCAGCGGCGCGAGTCGGTGGCGCTCTACGAGCAGGGCAACCGTCCCGAACTGGCGGATGCCGAGCGCGCCGAAATTGCGGTCATCGAGCAGTTTCTGCCCAAGCAGATGGATGAGGCGGCGGCAACCGACGCGATCAAGGCGCTGGTGGCGGAGCTTGGTGCCAGCTCGGTCAAGGATATGGGCAAGGTGATGGCGGCGCTGAAGGCGCGCTACGCCGGCCAGATGGACATGAGCACCGCCAACGCGCTGGTGAAGGCGGCGCTGGCCGGTTAAGCCCGGCCATGGCATTCTCTCCCGCCTTTCTGGATGAGATACGCGCCCGCATCGCCCTGCACGAGGTGGTGGGGCGCAAGGTGCGCCTCATGCGGGCCGGGCGGGAATGGAAGGGTCTGTGTCCCTTCCATAACGAGAAAAGTCCGAGCTTTTACGTCAACGACGAGAAGGGCTTTTATCACTGCTTCGGCTGCGGCGCCCATGGCGATGCCGTGCGCTTTCTGTGCGAGGCCGAGGGGCGCGGGTTCCGCGAGGCGGTTGAGGAGCTTGCGACATCCGTCGGGCTGGAGCTGCCGCGCGAGACCGCCGAGGACAAAGCCCGCACCGCCCGGCTTGAGGGGCTGCGGGCGATCCTCGCTGCAGCGCAAGGCTGGTTCGCCGATCAGCTGCAGGGGATCGCGGGCGCGGACGCCCGGGCATACCTCTCCGCAGGGGCCTCGCCCCTGAGACGATCCGCGACTTCGGGCTGGGCTTTGCACCCGACTCGCGCAGCGCGCTGAAGTCTGCGCTGATGGCGCAAGGGGCAAGCGCAGACGCCCTGGTCGAGGCGGGACTGCTGATCGCCGTCGAGGAGAAAACCCCTTACGATCGGTTCCGCGGCCGGGTGATGTTCCCAATCCGGGACCCGCGCGGTGCGGTCATCGCGTTCGGCGGCCGGCTGCTTGGGCCGGGCGAACCGAAATACCTCAATTCACCGGATACCCCGCTGTTCGACAAAGGCCGCACCCTGTTCAACTTCGATCGCGCCGGGCCCATGGCCCGCAAGTCCGGGCAGATCCTCGCGGTCGAGGGCTATATGGACGTGATTGCCCTGGCGCAGGCCGGCATCGTCCATGCGGTGGCACCGCTTGGCACGGCCCTGACCGAGGAGCAGATGCGCCTGCTCTGGCGTGTCGCCGCCGAGCCGACTCTCTGCTTCGACGGCGACTCGGCCGGCCAGCGCGCCAGCCTGCGGGCCGCCCTGCGCGCCCTGCCCTTGCTGGAGCCGGGCAAAAGCCTCAGCTTCGTCAATCTGCCACCGGGTCAGGATCCGGACGATGTGGTGCGCACTGGCGGTGCGCCGGCCTTCCAGGCGCTTGCTGATCGCCGCCAGCCACTCGTTGACCTGCTCTGGCGCACCGAACTCCAGGCGGCCGACATGAGCACCCCGGAACGGCGCGCGGCGTTCCGCCAGCAGATGCGCGCGCATGCACAGTCGATTGCGAATCCGCTGGTACGACGCAGCTACATGGAGGACTTTCGCCAGCGCTTTGATGAAATGCATGCCCTGCGCACGGGACCGGCCATGCCGAGCAGCGCCATCCGCGCGAACGGTCCGCAGCAGGATGTGCCGCTGGCGCTGCTCAACGCGCTGCTCGACAACCCCGCCTGGGCGGCAGATCACGCGGAGCGGCTGAGCATGCTGCGCTTCGGCCAGCCGGATATGGACCATCTTTGGCAGGCCGTGCTCGATTCGGCGCTCGATCTTGTGGCAGAATCAGCGCAGTATGCCTCCGAATCGGCGGACGAATCGGCTGTGCTTGACAAAGGGCGGCTTGAACACAATTTAACGCAATCGGGTTTTGGCGGGCTCATCGCACAGGTGCGCAACCAACAGCGCCTTCGTTTTCGTTCAACGCGCCAGCCGAGGCTCGCGCGGCCGAACAGGATTTCGTGGCGGCGGTCGATCTCACCATCCGGCTGAACGAAGCCCGTCAGGCGCTGGAGCAGGCGACGCACACCTGCCAGCAACAGATGGACGAAGACGCCTTGCAGGCACTGGAGGCCGCACGCAGCGCTGAAAGCGCCGCGCAGGCGGCCTGGATCGAGTTCGGGCGGCAGGCATCTGCAGGCCGCCTTCGGGGACAAGCAAGGGACAGCCCATGGTCAAGAAGACGGAAGCCGAACGGCCGGAAGAAAATACGGAAGACGGCGGCGACGCACCGGCTGGCGAAGTCTCGGAGGCAACCGTACGGCGCATGATCGCCCGCGCCAAGGAGCGCGGCTACATCACCTACGACGAATTGAACGCCGCCCTGCCGCAGGAGCAGATGTCCTCCGAGCAGATCGAGGACGTCATGACCATGCTGTCCGAGATGGGCATCAATGTGGTCGAGGCGGACGACCCTGCGCTGTCGGAAGATGCCGAGCCGGAGACGCGCGGCAAGGCCCCGAGGAGGACGAAGCCGAGCTTGATTCGGACCTCTCGTTCGATGCCGAACCGGCGGTGCCGACCAAGAAGGAAACCGCGCTCGATCGTACCGACGACCCGGTGCGCATGTACCTGCGCGAGATGGGCCGTCGAGCTCTTGAGTCGCGAGGGCGAGATCGCCATCGCCAAGCGCATCGAGGCCGGCCGCAACACCATGATCGCCGGGCTGTGCGAAAGCCCGCTGACCTTTCAGGCGATCATCGAATGGGCCGAGGCGATGAACGCCGGCACCATGCTGCTGCGTGAAGTGCTCGACCTCGACGCCATGCTCGGTAAGGAACCGACGGTCGAGCAGGTGGAGAACGGCGAGGACTCGGACCTGCCCCAGGTCGCCTACAAGGAAGACGAGCCGGAAGAGGCCGAGGAAACGCCGCCCGCCGAAGAGGACGACGAGGAGAATTACACCGAGCGCCGGGCACCGCGCCCCAGCTTCGAAGAGGACGAGGACGACAATACCATGTCGCTCGCCCAGATGGAGGAGACACTCAAGCCTCAGGCGCTTGAAAAATTCGCCGCCATCACCACCCTGCACCTGAAGTTCGCCAAGCTGCAGGACGCGCGCCTGCTGGCGATGAAGCAGAACGAGGACTTCGGTGCGCAGCAGGAGCGCAAGTACCAGAAGCTGCGCGGCGAGCTGACCGCGCTGGTGCAGGAAGTGCACTTCAACAACGCCAAGATCGAGATGATGGTCGACCAGCTTTACGGGCTGAATCGCCGCCTCATGTCGCTCGGCGGCCAGCTTCTGCGTCTTGCCGAGCGCTACAAGATTCCGCGCAAGGGCTTCCTTGACGCCTATCTCGGCAATGAGCTGGAGGACGGCTGGCTGGACCGCGTGGCGGGCTGGGCAAAACCTGGGCGAATTTTGCCGCCACGGAGCGTACGGCGGTCCACGCCATTCAGAGCCAGATCCGCGAAGTCGCCGACATGACCGGTGTCGACCTCGAAGAATTCCGCCGCATCGTCACCATGGTGCAGAAGGGCGAGCGTGAAGCGCGCATCGCCAAGAAGGAAATGGTGGAGGCCAACCTGCGCCTCGTCATTTCCATCGCCAAGAAATACACCAACCGCGGCCTGCAGTTCCTGGACCTCATCCAGGAAGGCAACATCGGCCTGATGAAGGCGGTCGACAAGTTCGAGTACCGGCGCGGCTACAAGTTCTCGACCTACGCGACCTGGTGGATCCGGCAGGCGATCACCCGCTCGATCGCCGATCAGGCGCGCACCATCCGCATCCCGGTGCACATGATCGAGACGATCAACAAGCTGGTGCGCACCTCGCGCCAGATCCTGCACGAGATCGGCCGCGAGCCAACGCCGAGGAACTGGCCGAGCGCCTCTCCATGCCGCTGGAGAAGGTGCGCAAGGTGATGAAAATCGCCAAGGAACCGATCAGCCTCGAGACGCCGATCGGCGACGAGGAGGACAGCCACCTCGGCGACTTCATCGAGGACAAGAACGCGATCATCCCGCTCGACCATGCGATCCACGCCAACCTCAAGGAAACCGTCACCCGGGTGCTGGCCTCGCTGACCCCGCGCGAAGAGCGGGTGCTGCGCATGCGCTTCGGTATCGGCATGAACACCGACCATACGCTGGAGGAAGTCGGCCAGCAGTTCAGCGTGACCCGCGAGCGTATCCGCCAGATCGAGGCGAAGGCACTGCGCAAGCTCAAGCACCCGTCGCGCTCGCGCAAGATGCGCAGCTTCCTCGACAACACCTGATTGCTGCAGCATGCGGTTCCACTCGCATCCCGGCCCCGGCGTGCATCTGCCGCCACCGGTTTGGGTAATCGGTTGCATGATGCTGGGGCTGCTCCTGGATCGCCTGGCGGCGCTGCCGCCCTGCCCTTGCCAGCACTGGCAGCCTCCCTGCTCGGCGGCGCGCTGATGCTCGCTGGATCGGGCGTGATCGCGGCCGGCGTCATCCGTTTCCGACGCGCGAAAACGCCGGTCGAGCCCTGGAAGCCGGCACGTGCGCTGGTGACCGAGGGCATCTACCGCTACACCCGCAACCCGATGTATCTGGGAATGGCGCTGTTCTACAGCGGCGTGGCGATCACCCGCGCGAGCCTGGGGGCAGCGCTCCTGCTTCCCGTGGTCATCGCGCTCATCCAGACCCGGGCGATCCAGCGCGAAGAAATGCACCTCCTGACCGTATTCGGCAAGGACTACGCCGACTATTGCCGCCGGGTCCGCCGCTGGCTTTAGACCCTTCCCGTTTTTGATTGCGTCGCAAAAGTGATTCAATCTGAAACGATCATGGTCTGGAATCTGATGACATTGTATGGGATCACCATCCCGATCTTCATGGAGCAGGCTGTAAAGACCGCTCGTGGTGAGCTTGGACGAACCACGAGCGGTTTATTCAAAATGACCCACTACTCTGCCTCGCGATGACGCGTGGTTCAACCTAAAGTGATCAGGCCCTAGCTACGGCTCACGGCTGACCGTCGTTGCCGGAATGCGGCGCATCCGAATCTTCCGGTACCTGCAGCGGTCCGCGCTTGATCGAGGGTGCCTGCGGCGAACTCAGCGTGGATGGCACGGCGTTGCCTGCATCCGGCTTGATGATCTGCGCACCGGTTGGTGGAACGGTCGCACCGGCGGGCACTGCGGCCGGTTGCGGCGCGGCCGGCAAGCCTGCGGCAGTCTCCGCCGGGGCAGACGGTAGCGCGGGCTCAGGCGTGGCGGCCGGCTGTGGCGTGCTCGCCGCCCGCGCCTGCAATTCCGCCTCCTTGCGCGCCAGCTCTGCCTCGCGCTGGGCCAATTCCGCTTCCCGGCGCGCCAGGTCCGCATCCGCGAGCGTGGCCGGTGCGACGAACACGCCGCACGCCAGCCGGGCCCCGCTGTTGCCGGTCGGGTCGCTGAGATAGTCGTCCGCCGCTGACTTGACGACGATACTGACCCCTTTTCCCCACAATTGCCCCTTCTGCCCCGGCGTCAGCCCGGCACCCGGCAGAAAAGCGTCCATCTGCGCAATGCCGTCCGACCCGACAAAGAGGTTCGGCAGATCGCCGGTATGATAGCCAGTCGGCGCGAGAAAGCCGTGGTTGCGCGCCTCGCCGTTTTGATGCGGGCCGCTGGCGATGAAATTGGGCGGACGACACTCAGCCGCGCCATGAAGGTGCAGACCGCGCGGCCCGGGGGCAGGCCTTTGAGGCGAACCTCCAGCAGAACACCCTTGGGGGCTGGCGTCAGGGTCGCCTCGCCCAGTTCGGCGCCATTGCCGTCCCGCACCTTGGCGATCAGATCCGGTGCCGGCCGCGTCTGGGCGGCTACCGTGTCTGATGCGCAACAAAGCAGAAAGACTGCAGGCAAGAGCGCGGGCTTTTCCATGCGGCAATAATGCCACACAGCGGCGAATAGCGCCAATGACAGCTTGATGAAATGCGCCAGAGCGGTTTCGGATCCGATCGACGGAACGCTTCAGGCGGCAGGGCGGTCCGCGATCATGGCGGTGAATTCCGCCTCGGCCATCGACTGGTCTTCGACGGTCGCGACGCCACGATACCGGCGCACGCGCGCGCGCACGTGTTGCTGCGTGACATGCAGGCGCAGCAGGCAGCCAGGCTCCACGGGATGGCGGAACTTGGCGCCGTCGATCGACATGAAGTAGACCAGCTTGTCCTCAGCCTCCTGCCCCATCGACAGCATGGCGTGAATGGCCGCGGCCTGCGCCAGCGCCTCGACGATCAGGACGCCCGGCATGATCGGCCGCCCCGGAAATGCCCGGCAAAGAACGGCTCATTCATGGTGACGCCCTTGACCGCAGTCAAAGACACATCGGGTTCATGGGACTCGACCCGATCCACCAGGAGCATGGGGAAGCGATGCGGGATCAAATCCATGATCCGCCGGATGTCAAATCCGGACACCGCCCCCGCTCATCGTCTCAGTTCTTCTTCGCCGGAGCGGCCGCTTGCGGCGCGGCGGCCTCCGGCGGCGGGGTCAGCGAGACCGTCGGCTTGCGCTGGTTGAGCGCCTGCAGGACCTGCTTCGTGATATCCATCGATTCGGTATGGCTGACGGTTGCTTCCGCGCGCAGCACGGCGGCGGCACCGCGGGTCTTCTGGATTTCCGCTGAAATCTTGTCGACCTCGTCCAGGATTTGCTCGACGACGTAACGGTCGCTGCGCTGTAGTTCGACAGCCTGGCGCTTCAGCTCGTCCTCAGCCGCATTCGCGCGTTTCTGCAGGTCCTGCTGCTTGGGCCGCAGGACGTCTTCGGTCGCGACACCGGAGCGTGCCTGCTCCTGCAGGTCACTGGCTTCCTTGGTGAACTGGGCTTGATAGCCGTTGCGGCGATCTTCGATCTGCTTGGCGCGCGCCTGGATCTGCGGTTGCGCCGCCTTGAACGCCGCCGAGTCCCGAACCACCTGGTTCATGTCGACGATCAGCAGGCCGCCCTGCTGCGCAAGTGCGGCACCGCTCGTGGCGATCATGACGCCAAGCGCCAGCGCGATAGTGCTCTTCTTCATATCTAGAACTGAGTCCCTACGTTGAACTGGAAAATTTCCGGCTGATCGCCGTCTCTCTTGATGAGCGCGCGGGCGACGTCAATACGAAATGGTCCGAACGGAGACTTCCATGAGACGCCGATGCCGACGGACACGCGCGGTGCTGGCGTGTCGCCAAGCACCTCTTCGCTCACGCCAAGCGCGGCGAGGTCGTCCAGGCGACGATCCGGCTGATCGATGCCGAAGACGGCCCCGGCATCGACATAGGCCGATGTGCGCAGGCCGAGTTCGTTGACGGCGGACCCCAGCGGCAGATCGACTTCCGCGCTCGAGAGGTAATAGATTTTGCCGCCGATCGAGTCGTCGACCTGCGTCCCGGTCGGCACGCCGCAAAGCGCGCTATTCAGACAGGTCCGCTCCGAGCGTGGGCCGACGCCGCGGATGCGGAACCCGCGGAAACGCGGCGAGCCGAGGAAGTAGCGGTCGGTGATCCGCACATTGTCGCCGCCGAAGCCGATGACGTGGCCGCCCTCGGCGCCAAGGCGCAGCACGAAGTTGTATGGCAACGTGAAATAATGATCGTAATCCACGGATGTGCGCAGATATTTCACATCGCCGCCAAGGCCCGCGACATCTTCCGTGAAGACGAACCGCTGACCACGGGTCGGCCGCTCGAAGCTGTTCAGGCTGCTGTAAGCGATCGTAAGGCCCGCCGAGGAGGTCAGCCGGTTGGACGACGCGTCGTTGCCGACAAGATCGCACAAAAGGCACCGGCCAGGAACAGGTTGCAGGTGCCGTTCGTAAAGTAGATGCTCTGATCAAGCGAGGTACGGGTCGTCGACAGGCGATACCGCAGCCCGAGGCTCCAGTATTCCGTGATCGGGAAGCCGAGCCGCGCGGAGCCGCCGATGGAGACTTCCTCGTAGGTCGTGTCGCGGTCGTTGTTGCCGGTGAAGCGGAAGCTATTGAAGTCGCGCCGGAACACATCGAGGCCGGCGGAAAGATTACGGCCGAGGAACGCGGGTTCCGTGAAACTCAGGTCCAGTTCGTTGCGGAAGCTCGACAAGGTAAAGCCCAGCCGGACATCCTGCCCCTTGCCGAGGAAGTTGCTCTGGCTGATCGAGGCGTCGAACAGAAAGCTCTCAAGGCTGGAAAAGCCCGCGCCCAACTGCAATTGGCCGGTCGATTTTTCCTCGACATTGACCTCGAGCACCACACGGTCCGGCGTGCTGCCCGGCTTCTGCTCGATGTCGACATCCTCCTGGAAATAGCCAAGCGAGCGGATGCGGTCACGCGAGCGGTTGACCTTGAAGCTGTTGAACGCATCGCCCTCGGCGAGCCGGAATTCGCGGCGGATCACCTTATCTTCGGTCTGCACGTTGCCGTTGATGTTGATGCGCTCGACATAGACGCGCGGTGCCTCGTTGACGACGAACGTAATGTTCATCTTGCGGTTTTCGCGGTCACGGTCGAAGCGCGGACGAACATCGGCGAACGCGTAGCCGAAGAGGCCGGCAGTCTGGGTCAGCAGCTCGCTGGTATCTTCCACGCGCTTGGCGTTGAATTGCTGGCCAGGCTTGATGGCAACAAGCTGTTTCAGGTTTTCCGACTTGAGGTCGCGGATTTTACTGTCGACCTCGATTGCGCCGAATTCGTATTTCTCACCCTCCTCCACCACGAAGGTCTGGAAGAAGTTTTCAAGGTCCGGCGCCAGTTCCGACGTCGCGGAGACAACCCGGAAGTCCGCGTAGCCGTTGGTCAGATAATATTGCCGCAGCTTCTCCCGGTCGAAGGCCGTACGGTCCGGATCGTAGGAGTCGTTCGATGAGAAGAAGCGGTACCAGCGCGCCTGGCGCGTGGCGATCTCGCCGCGCAGCTTGCCGTCGGAAAAGGCCCGGTTCCCAAGGAAGTTGATCTGCCGGACCTTCGACTTCGGGCCTTCGTTGATCTCGAACACCAGGTCCACCCGATTCTGCGGCAGGCGGATGACCTTGGGATCGATGGTCGCCGCGAACCGCCCCGAGCGCCGGTAGAGCTCGATAATGCGGGACACATCGGCGCGCACTTTCGAACGCGTGTAGATCTGCCGGGGCCAGACGCACTTCTTCCTGCAGCTTGTCGATTTTCTGCCGCTTGTTGCCCTCGAAGAGAATGCGGTTGATGACCGGGTTTTCCTTGACGTTGATGGTCAGAACCCGGAGTCATCACGGATGGTGACATCCGCGAACAGGTCGGTGCCGTAGAGTTTCTTGAGCGCGATATCCAGCGCTTCCCGATCATACTGCGCGCCGACCCGCAAATCGATGTAGGAGCGCACGGTTTCCGGCTCCAGGCGCTCGTTGCCGGTCACCAGGATCGAACGGATGACGCCGAGCGACTGCGCGGGTGCCGCACTCTGCTCCTGCACACTCGGCGCAGGGTTTTGGGGCGCAGGCACCTGCGGACCGGCCTGCTGCGCGTAGGCGTCGACCGCCGGCAAGCAGCACCCGACCGCAAGGGCCGCCAGCACGCGGGTCAGACGGCGGCTCGAACAAGGAAGGCTGCGGGAGCGCGTCGCGATGCCGTGTATCATGTCTAGCTGAAAATCCGTGCCAGCGTGTTCCAAACCCCGAACGACGCCAGATCGTTGACGGTAAGAAACAGCATCAATGAAAGCACCAGCGCCAAGCCTGTGCGGAACGACCATTCAAGTACTTTCGGACTGACCGGGCGGCCTCGAACGCCCTCAATCGCGTAAAGAACCAGATGCCCACCGTCAAGCATCGGCACCGGCAGCAGATTCACGAAGCCAAGGTTGATCGAAATCAGCGCGATGAACGTGACCAGTGGCACCAGGCCGAGCGCTGCGCTCTGCCCTGAGTAGTCGGCGATTTTCAGCGGCCCACCCAGTTCGGTCACGGCGCGGCGTCCGCTGACGATCTGCCAGAGCGTCGTCGCCATGGACTTGGTCAATGCCAGGGTCTGCGCCGTCGCAGCGCCGACCGCCTGGAATGGGTTGAGCCGGATCACGTCCCGACCCGTAGCCTGCAGGCCGATCAAACCGCGTTCATAGACATTGCCGAAGCGGTCCCGCTCCTCGACCCGGCGCGGGGTGATACTGAGGTCGATCTGGCGACCATCTCGCGCGATGGTCATGTTCAGTGGGTGACCGGGGTTGATGGCGATGACGTTGATGATGTCCTCGAACCGCCGAACGCTCTGCCCCTCAAGGCGTACGATCATATCCCCGGGCTTGATGCCCGCCGCCTGCGCGGCGCTGTTCGGCACGATGCCGGCAACCTTGGGAACGGTGTAGGGCTGCCCGACCGTCGTGAAGAGCGCGGCGAAAATCAGAATGGCGAACGCGAAGTTGATCATGGGCCCCGCCGCCACGACCACCGCGCGCTGCCAGATCGGCTTGAACTGGAACAGCCTCTCACGCTCTGCGGGGCTGAGGCGCGCCGCCTCGGGATCGGGCTGGCTCGCCGCGTTCATGTCGCCGGCGAATTTCACATACCCGCCCAGCGGCAGTACGGAGATGCGCCAGCGGGTACGATGCTTGTCGGTCCACCCGAAAATCTCCGGGCCAAAGCCGATCGAGAAGCCGTCGATCCTGATGCGAAACAACCGCGCCGCAAGATAGTGCCCGAGTTCATGCACGAACACCAGCGGCCCCAGGACCACCAGGAACCACAGAGCGCTGCTCAGGAAACCGGGGCGGCCAGTGTCGACATCACGCTACTCCCATGGCGACGACGGCCAGTTCGGCGCGGCGCCGCGCCTCGCCGTCCGCCGCCAGAACCGTCTCAAGGTCCATGGCGTCCTCGCATGGCATTCCGGACAGGACCTCGGCGACGATGGCGGCAATATCGAGGAACCGGATGCGCCGGTCGAGAAAGGCCTGCACCGCAACTTCATTGGCCGCATTGAGCACGGCCGGCGCCGTTCCGCCATCGCGCAGCGCCGAGAGCGCCAGATTCAGCGCCGGAAAGCGCGTGAAATCCGGCGACTCGAAGGTAAGCTTGCCGACATCCGCCAGATCCAGTCGCCGGCAGGGCGTCTCCAGACGCTCAGGATACGCCAGAGTGTAGGCGATCGGGGTGCGCATGTCCGGCGTGCCCATCTGCGCCAGCACCGAGCCGTCGACATACTCCACCATCGAATGCACGACCGACTGCGGGTGGACGATGACCTGGAACCGGTCATGCGAGACCGGGAACAGGTGGCTGGCCTCGATGACTTCAAGCCCCTTGTTCATCAGCGTTGCGGAGTCGATGGAGATTTTCGCCCCATGGACCACACCGGGTGATTGACCGCCTGCTCTGGCGTCACCGCACGCATGTCCTCCAGCGCCCAGGTGCGGAACGGGCCGCCCGAGGCCGTGAGGATCACGCGGGAGACGCGCTCCGGACGCTCGAAGTCGAATACCTGGTAGATGGCGTTGTGCTCGGAATCGACCGGCAACAGCCGCCCGCCATGGCGGCGCGCGACCGTGGTGACGACATCCCCGGCGCAGACCAGGCATTCCTTGTTGGCAAGCGCCAGGGTCGCGCCGCGCTCCAGCGCCGCCAGCGCCGGGCGCAGGCCGGCAGCGCCGACGATCGCCGCCATGACGATATCGCTCGGACGTTCGGCCGCCTCGATAATGGCGTCGGAACCGGCCGCAGCCTCGATGCCCGTACCGGACAAGGCTTCCTTGAGCGCAGCATATCGGCTTTCGTCACCAATCACGGCGAGCTTGGCGCGGCTGCGCTTGGCGGCCTGCGCCAGCGCGTCAACGTTGCTTTGCGCCGTCAGCGCGACGCAACTGTATCGATCCGGATTGCG
The DNA here is from genome assembly GCF_005144965.1 of Hankyongella ginsenosidimutans. Classification (GTDB taxonomy): domain Bacteria; phylum Pseudomonadota; class Alphaproteobacteria; order Sphingomonadales; family Sphingomonadaceae; genus Hankyongella; species Hankyongella ginsenosidimutans. The sequence continues at coordinate 2,331,570 of NZ_CP039704.1, read as the reverse complement.
GTCGATCAGATCGAGCGTCGAGCGTCCGATCGATCCGGTTGCCCCAAGAATTGTTACTGAGCGCATTCTCTATCCATTCACTCGCATCAGCCACGATTCGATCTGCAGCGCCAAGGCGAAAACCGGGGCCGCCACCAGCAAACCGTCCACTCGATCCATCACGCCGCCATGCCCGGGGATGATCGACCCTGAATTCTTCACCCCGAACCCACGTTTCAGCGCGGATTCGCCTAGGTCACCCATAACGGCGACAACTGCAAGGGCCACAGCGGCGATCAGCGGCGGAATATAGCCTTGCGCGTCCGAAAAGCGCGCGCAAGCCCCGCCGCCAGGGCAAAACCATGCTGCCGACAAATCCGGCCCAGGTCTTGTTCGGGCTGAGGCGCGGCGCCATTTTCGGGCCACCGAGCCAGCGGCCGAACACATAGCCGCCGATATCGGTACTCCAGACCACGGCCAGCAGCCAGAGCACCCGCGCCATGCCGCCCTCGCCGTCGCGCAGCCAGATCAAGGCCAGCGCCGGCAAGGCGGCGTAGATCAGCCCCGCCCCCACCCAGCGGTGCATCAAGGCCGGCGCGCGCGTGTAGGGCAAGGACAGGAGCGACGCGCCGAGGCCGCTCAGGATGACGCCGAGCATGAAGAAGCCCGTCGCTCCCAGCGCCAGCGTCACGGCCAGGACGGCAAGCGCCAAAGCCTTGACCATCGGCTCGCGTTCGCTGAGGCCGGTCATATCCGCCCACTCGCTGAAGACCAAAGCCGCGCCAATGGCGACCCACGCGGAAAACGCAAAGCCGCCGACCAGAACCGCGCCGATCGTGATTGCCGCCAGGAAGACGCCCGCGACGATCCGGGCCTTCAGTTCGCCGCGCAAGGAGGAGCGTTCGGGATCAGCGACCGCCAAATCGCCGCTCCCGGGCCGCAAATTCCTCCAGCGCTTCATCGAGCGTCGCCTCGTTGAAGTCAGGCCACAGGCACTCGAGGAAAACCAGCTCCGCATAGGCGGCCTGCCAGAGCATGAAGTTGGATAGCCGCTGTTCGCCGGAGGTCCGGATGACGAGGTCTGGGTCCGGCATCCCTGCCGTATCGAGGCCCCGAAAGGCAGGTCTCGTCAATGGCCTCGATCGACAGGCGGCCGGCGGCAACATCGGCGGCGACGCTGCGCACGGCGCGCACCAGTTCCGCCTGCCCGCCGTAATTGAGCGCGATCACCAGGGTCAGCGCCGTATTGTCCGCTGTGCCGGTCCGGGCCTCATCGACCAGGGCGCGCAGGTCCGGTGCCAGACTGGCCGTATCGCCGATGAAGCGCACACGCACGCCGTTGCGATGCAGCTCGGCGATCTCGTTGCGCAGATAGTGGCGCAGCAGGCCCATGAGATCGTCGACCTCATCCGCCGGGCGCTTCCAGTTCTCGGACGAGAACGCATAAATCGTCAGGTAGCCTATGCCGCGATCGATGCAGGCGCGTACCGTGCGCCGCACGGCTTCCGCGCCCTGGCGGTGGCCGGCCAAACGCGGCAGCAGACGTTTTTCGCCCAGCGCCCGTTGCCGTCCATGATGATGGCGACATGCCGAGGTGTCCGCAGGCTTCCAGACTCGGCCATCGGCATCGCGCCCGCCTTGTTCACTTGCCCAGGATTTCCTTTTCCTTGGCGACTGTTGCAGCATCGACCTCGGCGATCAGCTTGTCGGTCAGCTTCTGGACCTCGTCGGCCTGGCGCTTGTGGTCGTCCTGCCCGATGTCGCCGTCCTTCTCCGCCTTCTTCAGCGCATCCAGGCCATCGCGACGCACGTTGCGGATGGCGACGCGCGCACGCTCCGCATACTGGGTTGCCAGCTTGGCGAGCTCCTTGCGGCGCTCCTCGGTGAGGTCCGGGATCGGCAGCCGGATGGACTGGCCTTCGGTGATGGGGTTCAGCCCGAGACCCGCCGCGCGGATCGCCTTGTCGACCGCGGCCGCATTCGAGCGGTCCCACACCTGGACCATCAGCATGCGCGGCTCCGGCGCGGTGACGGTCGCGACCTGATTGAGCGGCATGGCGGCGCCATAGACGTCGACGACAACGGGGTCGAGCAGCGACGTGCTGGCCCGGCCGGTGCGCAGACCCGAGAGATCGCCCTTCAGGGTCTCAAGCGCCCCGCGCATGCGGCGTTCCAGATCGTTCTTGTCGTATCCGCTCATGACTGAATTCCTAATCTGCTCTGGCGCGTTATGCCGCGACCAGGGTTTCCACATTGTTGTCGACAATCGTGGACGTGCCCTCGCCCTTGAGCACGCGCACCAGATTGCCGTGCTCATGAATCGAGAACACCACGATCGGGATGTTGTTGTCGCGGCACAGCGCGACGGCCGATGCATCCATCACCTGCAGGTTGTCGGCCAGCACACGCGTGAAGTCGAGCGTCCGGTAGCGCCGGGCGGCCGGATCCTGCGCGGGTCCGCCGTGTATACGCCATCCACCTGCGTGCCTTTCAGCAAGGCGTCGCAGCCCATTTCGGCGGCGCGCAGCGCGGACGCCGTATCGGTCGTGAAGAACGGATTGCCGGTGCCGGCTGCGAAAATCACCACCCGGCCTTTTCCATGTGCCGGGTTGCGCGGCGGCGGATGTAGGGTTCGCAGACGCTTGCCATCGGGATCGCCGACTGCACCCGGGTCGGCACGCCCTTCTGTTCCAGAGCGTTCTGGACGGCGAGCGCATTCATCACGGTCGCCAGCATGCCCATGTAATCGGCCGACGCACGGTCGAAGCCTTTGGCCGCCGCCGCCAGACCGCGAAAGATGTTGCCGCCGCCGACGACAAGGCACAGCTCGAAGCCTTCTTCGCGGGCCAGCGCGACCTCGGTTGCGATACGATCGACAACGACCGGGGAGATGCCATAATTCTCTTCGCCCATCAGGGCTTCACCGGACAGCTTCAGCAGGACGCGCTTGAACCGTGGCCCCTGTACTGTGTCTTTGTCCGTCATCGCGCGCTTCCCTGTTTCCATTGCAACCGTTTAAGCGGAGAGGGCCGCGGCGACAAGCGTAACGCGGCCCCGATTGCAGCGGAATTTACCGGCCGGCGGCCGCAGCCACTTCGGCAGCAAAGTCAGTTGCCGCCTTCTCGATGCCCTCGCCGAGCTGGAAGCGCACGAAACCGGTGAGCGCGACGGGCTGGCCGATCTCCTTGGCGGCCTGCGCCACCACGTCCTTGACCGGGGTCTTGCCGTCCATGACGAACAGCTGATTGACCAGCGTGTTGTCCTTCTTGAACTTGGCGACCGCGCCGTCTGCGATCTTCTCCAGCAGGTTTTCCGGCTTGCCGTCCGTGCGCGCCTTCTCGATGGCGATGTCGCGCTCGCGCGCCAGCAGGCTCGGGTCGACGCCGGTCTCATCAAGCGCGACGGGTGCCGCAGCGGCGACGTGCATCGCCAGCTGTTTGCCCAGCGTCTCAAGCACCGATGCCGGCGCCGGGGACTCAAGCGCTACCAGCACGCCGATCTTGCCCAGCCCATCGCCGGCGGCGTTGTGGACGTATGACGCGACCAGACCGCTCGACACGCTGAGCTGCGCGGCGCGGCGCAGCGACTGGTTCTCGCCGATGGTCGCGATGTTGTGGGTGATCTGATCCTTGACCGTCGGGCCAGGCTCGCCCGGATAGCTGGCCGCGAGGATGACATCCACATCGCCGCCGATTTCCAGCGCGATGCCGGCCGTTGTGCGCACGAAGCCCTGGAACTGCTCGTTCTTGGCGACAAAGTCGGTCTCGGAGTTGACCTCCACCACGGCGCCGGTGTTGGCGCCGGTCGCAACGCCGACCAGACCTTCCGCGGCCGTGCGGCCCGCCTTCTTGGTCGCAGCCGCCAGGCCCTGGCGCGCAGCCAGTCGACCGCCGCTTCCAGATCGCCGCCGGCCTCGGTCAGCGCCTTCTTGCAATCCATCATGCCTGCGCCGGTCTTTTCGCGCAGTTCCTTGACGAGGCTTGCTGAAATCTCAGCCATGACGACCACCCTTCCTGTTAACCCAGTGTGTATGAATGCGCCGCATGGCGCGCGGCAGCACGGCGCACGTACGCAATGCCATCCTCAGCGCCATGCCGCGAAATTGTGACAGTTACGCGACAGTCACGCGAGAAACCTGAATTCAGGCCTCTGCGGCATCCGCGGTCAGCGCCTGCTCGACGTCGACGATCTGCGGTTCGACCGGTGCTTCCTCGGCGAGCGCGGTATCCGCGACCGGTGCGTCCATCGCGCCGACATCGACGCCATAGTCCGACTGGCGCTGCTGCTTGCCATCCAGAATGGCGTCAGCAATGGCGTCGCAGTAAAGCTTGATGGCGCGGCTCGCGTCGTCGTTCCCCGGGATCGGGAAGGCGATGCCGTCCGGCGCGCAGTTGGAATCGAGGATCGCGACCACCGGGATGCCGAGCACGTTGGCTTCCTTGATCGCGATGTCTTCCTTGTTGGTGTCGACCACGAACATGATGTCCGGCAGGCCGCCCATGTCGCGGATACCGCCCAGCGACTGGTACAGCTTGTCGCGATCGCGGGTCATCTTGAGGACTTCCTTCTTGGTCAACCCATGGGTCGAGCCGCCAAGAGTTTCCTCCAGCGATTTCAGGCGACGGATCGAGCCGCCGATGGTCTTCCAGTTGGTCAGCATGCCGCCGAGCCAGCGGTGGTTGACATAGAAGTGGCCGCTGCGGGCCGCAGCCTCGGCGATCGGCTCCTGCGCCTGCCGCTTGGTGCCGACGAACAGCACCTTGCCGCCCTGGGCGACCGTCTCGCGCACGAACAGCAGCGCGCGCGACATCAGCGGCACGGTCTGCGAGAGATCCATGATGTGGATGCCGTTGCGCGCGCCGAAGATATACGGCGCCATGCGCGGGTTCCAGCGGTGAGTCTGGTGGCCAAAGTGGGCCCGCTTCCAAAAGCTGCGCCAGCGTGACGACAGGTATCGCCATCGATATGCTCCTTCTCAGTTGTGCCTCCGCGCGAAATAACCCGTGCAACCCTGCGGACAGCGTTGCCCGGGCACTGAAAGCAGCCCGCGCGTGTGTGATGGGGGCGCTCATAGCCCCTCGCCGCGAAAGTCAAGCAGCAAGGCGCATCCGGAGCACGGCCCGGTGAGCGATCGGCTCGATCAAGGTCTAAAGCATCTCGCCTTAAATGCGACCCAGGGCTGGGATCGAACGCAGTGTGCATTAAAGGAGAAAAGATGCTTTAGATTCACAGATATATAGAGCAACTTTGGACTTTAAGTCTGCTGTGTGCATGCCATCGGGCTGGTGCAGATTTAAAGTCCGTTGCTCTCGTGCCGTTCTCGAATCTGGAATCCAACCATGCCTGATATTGGGTGTAACGGATTTCAGATTCGGGACACTAGCCAAGCTTTTCCATCTTGGCGCGCAGGGCTTCCATCTGCGCCTTCAGCTCGTTGATTTCCTTCAGCGTCGCCGGGGTCTGTTCGGTCACGCCGTCCTTGCGGCCGGTGAACATTTCGGTCGCTGCCTCGAACATCGCCATGTTCTGCTTGGCAAGCTGCTCGAACGGGCCGAACGCAGTGCCGGTGAAGGTGCCCTGGAGCGCCTTGCGGAACTGCTCCTGATTGCGGCGGAAGGCATCCATGCTGGCGTCGAGGTAGGACGGCACCATCGCCTGCAGGCTGTCGCCATACATGGAAATGAGTTGGCGCAGGAACGAGACCGGCAGGATGGTCTGGCCGCGGCTCTCTTCCTCGACGATGATCTGGGTGAGAACCTGGCGGGTGATGTCGTCCCCGCTCTTGGCGTCGACAACCTTGAACTCGCGGTTCTCCTTCACCATCAGCGACAGATGATCCAGCGTGATGTAGCTGGAAGTCTCGGTGTTATAGAGACGCCGATTGGCGTACTTCTTGATGATGATGGGCGTGACGGGAGACGGCGCGTCGGTCATCGTTTTCTCTTCGTGCGGTCGCAGTGTTAGGCCGTTCATAACATGGCTTATTGTGCAGTGCCACACAAACGGCGAGATAATTTTGCGCACAAACGCAGCGCGGTCCGCACCCGCTTGGCGTCTGGCTCCATCATGTGCTGGGTTCTTCGTGCCCGCCGGAACGCCGGCAGACGCTGCTGTCGGCCGTGCGCGCCTATCAGCAGCACCCTCACCGACGCCGGGCGCGCGCACGGCCTGCAGCATTCGCACTCGGCGGCATGCGCGTGCTGGATTACGGCGGTGACGGACCACCGGTGCTGCTGGTTCCCTCGCTCATCAACCCCTCCTGGGTGCTGGATCTGGAGCCCAGACGCTCGCTTGTGCGGGACTTGCGCCAGCGCGGGCATCGCTGCTTTCTGATCGATTGGGGCGAACCCACGGGCGAGGAGCTGGGCTTCGACATCGGCGACTATATTACCCGGCGCCTGCTCCCGGTGATCAGCGCGCTGCCGGGTCCGCTGGCGCTGGTCGGCTATTGTCTGGGCGGCACCATGGCCCTTGCTGCAGCGCAACTGGCCGCAGACCGGGTGCGCGCGCTTGCCCTGATCGCAGCACCCTGGCGGTTCGCCGCCTATCCGGGCGACAGTCGACGGGCGCTCGAAGACTTCTGGCGCCAGCATGAGCCGGCAGCGCGCCAGCTTGGCCGGCTGCCGATGGAAATCCTGCAACTGGCGTTCTGGGCGCAGGATGCGGAAAGCACCGGGCAGAAATACATCGACTTCGCAGCACTCGACCCGGACAGCGCCGCCGCCCGGCGTTTCGTGCTCCTGGAAGACTGGGCGAACAGCGGGCCGCCGCTCGCCTATCCTGCGGCGCGCATGTGCTTTGAGGATTTCTTTGCCGCCGACATGCCTGGCCGGGGCTGTGGCGCGTCGGCGACCAGACGATCAGCCCGGACCGGCTCAAAGCCCCGATGGCGATCTTCGCCGCCAGTCGCGACCGGCTGGTGCCGGCGGCCGCCGCGCCTTCCGTGGCGCAGGGACACGGTTTCAGCCGCACGCTGGAGCTCGGCCATGTCGGCATGGTCGTCGGCTCGCAGGCCCGCCGCCAGCTCTATGCGCCGCTCTCGGCCTGGCTCCAGGGGACCATCGTCTAGAGACTGCTTGCTGCGGACCGAGTCGTCATTGCAAGGCGCGTTTGCGCCCAAACACTCCGGGGCATGTGTTTCCATGGATCGCCATCCCGGCTTTTGCCGGGACAGGCTCAGCCTTGCAGCCTCGCGATGACGGCTGTGCTTCAATCCAAACCGTTCAGGCACTCGCCGGGCCGCGCTTGTGTTAACGGCGTCACTGTGTAGGGTATGCGCCTACATCGAGACTGAGTTCCTGGGGAGACCATTATGACCGATATCGTCATCACGTCCGCCGTCCGTACCCCTGTCGGGGCGTTTCTTGGCGGTTTCGCAAATACCCCTGCCCATGTTCTGGGCAAGACCGTGATCGTCGAGGCGCTGAAGCGCGCTGCCGTCGAGGCGCAGGACGTCTCGGAAGTGATCCTTGGCCAGGTGTTGACCGCCGCACAGGGCAGAACCCCGCCCGCCAGGCCTCGATCGCCGCCGGCCTGCCGATCGAGGTCCCGGCCTGGAGCGTCAATCAGGTCTGCGGTTCCGGCCTGCGCGCGGTTGGCCTTGGCATGCAGGCGATCGCCAATGGCGATGCCGCCATCGTCGTCGCCGGCGGGCAGGAAAGCATGAGCATGTCCCCGCATGCCGCGGCGCTGCGTGCCGGCCAGAAGATGGGCAACCTCGACTTTGTCGACACCATGATCAAGGACGGCCTGTGGGACGCCTTCAACGGCTATCACATGGGCATCACGGCAGAGAATGTCGCCGAGCGCTGGCAGATCACCCGCGACGCGCAGGACGCTTATGCCGTCCAGTCGCAGAACCGCGCAGAAGCCGCCCAGAAGGCCGGCCGCTTCAAGGACGAGATCGCACCCGTGACCGTCAGCGGCCGCAAGGGCGATACGATCGTCGACACCGACGAATACATCCGCCATGGCGCAACACTCGAGGCCGTGCAGGGCCTTAAGCCGGCGTTCAAGAAGGACGGATCGGTCACCGCCGCCAACGCCAGCGGGTTGAACGATGGCGCTGCCGCCCTGGTGCTGATGACGGCGGCTGAAGCCGCACGCCGCAACGCGCCGGTCCTCGCCCGCATCGCCTCCTTCGCATCCACCGGTGTCGACCCGGCGATCATGGGCATCGGCCCGGTGTCGGCGAGCCGCAAGGCGCTGGAGAAGGCCGGCTGGAGCGTCGCCGACCTCGACCTCATCGAGGCCAACGAGGCGTTCGCCGCGCAAACCTGCGCGGTCGCCAAGGACCTCGGCCTTGATCCGGAGAAGACCAATGTCAACGGCGGTGCCATCGCGATCGGCCACCCGATCGGGGCTAGCGGCGCGCGCATTCTCGTCACCCTGCTCCACGAAATGCAGAAGCGGAATGCGAAGAAGGGCCTGGCCACGCTGTGCATCGGCGGCGGCATGGGCATCGCCTTGTGCGTGGAGCGGTGATCTGCCGCCGTGCGGCCTGACGCGCAACGCCTGAACCGCTTTTACAGCTCTGGGGTTGGTCTGCGGGTCGCACGCGCGGTGCGTGCCCGCATCGCCCCGCTCTGGAACCTGAATGCCCGGACCCGCCTGCTGGGGCTTGGCTATTGCGCGCCGTTCGTCGCCGGGCTGACCGACGTCTGCGAGCGCGTGGCGCTCGGCCACCCGGCGCGTCAGGGCGTCGACCGCTGGCCGGTTGGCGCGCCCAACCGGGCGGTGCTGCTTGACGACCTCGCCCTGCCCTTCCACGATGCGCTGTTCGATGTGGTTCTATGCGTGCATCTGCTCGACTTCGGCGACCCGGTGCGCCATCTGCGCGAAATCTGGCGGGTTCTGGCCCCGGGCGGACAGTTGATCCTGGTGCTGGCCAACCGGTCCGGCGTCTGGACCCATTTCGATGCGTCGCCGTTCGGGGCCGGGCGACCGTTTACGCCGAGCCAGATCACCGTCCAGCTTGAGGAATGCATGTTCGGCCTGCGCCGCTGGGACACCTGCCTGGTGATGCCGCCGCGCCGCTGGCTGATGCCGCTGGAACCGCTCGCCTACTGGCTGGCGCCGGAACTCGGCGGCCTGATGGTGATCGATGCGGAAAAACTGGACGGCCCGGCCGCCATCCCGGCCGGCGGCAAGCGCCTGCGGGTCGCGCAGCCAGCCCCGACCATTTAGAAGGGCTGCGGCGTCGCACCGGCCAGTACCTGGGCGAACAGGGCGGTATCCACATTGCCGCCGCAGGCGATCACGGCGGCCCGCTTGCCGCGCATGGCCGCTCGCTCCTGCATCAGGGCTGCCAGCGGCGCTGCACCCGCGCCCTCGATCACCTGCCGGGTGTCCTCGAAGTAGACGCGCATGGCGTCTGCTACCTGTGCGTCCGCAACAGTCGCCACCCGCACGCCGCCGCGGCGCGCCAGATCGACCACCGCCTGAACCGGCGCACGGGTCGCCATGCCATCCGCGAAGGTTCGGGCCGCAGGGCCAACGCAGGCGACGCCACTGGCAAAGCTCTGCGCAAACGCCGGCGCGCCCTCCACGGTCACGCACACGACTTCGGTTGCCAGGCCCAGCAGGTCGCGGGTCATGGTCACAGCGCTGAGCCCCGAACCCATGCCGATCGGCACGTAGACCGCGTCAAGCGGCGGTGCCGCCGTAAACAGCTCCAGTGCGTAGGTTGCGACCCCACACACCAGATCGGCGTGGAAAGACGGCACCAGATGCGCGCCGTGCTCGGTCGCGAAATCTTCCGCCGCCAGTTTGGCCTCGTCGAAGTCCTCGCCGGCTTCAATCAGGGTCGCGCCCCAGGCGCGCATGGCCCGGTTCTTGGCCGGGCTGTTGCCGTGCGGCACGAAGATCGTCACCTCGAGCCCGGCCCGTACACCGGCCAGCGCGATGCTCTGGCCGTGGTTGCCGCGCGTCGCCGAGACCAGGTGCCGTACGGCGGGCGCGCGCGCCTTCAGCCGCTCGACGTAGACCAGGCCGCCGCGCACCTTGAAGGCACCGGTCGGTGTCATGTTCTCATGCTTGACCCAGGCGTCGAGTCCCAGCCGCTCGCACAGCAGCGGCCAGCGATACTGAGGCGTAGGCGGCATCGTCGCGTGCACGATGGTAACGGCGTCATCGAGATCGGCGCGCGTGAACATTCATTCTCTCCCCAACAGAAAAACCGCCTCATCGGCGCACAGATTGGCGAATGCTGCGCTCCGCAGGCCCGTTGGAGAGATAGCGCGCCTGTTCGACCCGCCACCCCATCGAAGCGACAAGCTCAAAGAAATCCGCGATGGTGCACAGGTGGATATTGCCAGTGTCGTACCAGGTGGCCGGCAGCGCCGGGGTCATCGGCATGCGCCCGTTCAGCAGCAGGCCGCGGCGCACCCGCCAATGGCCGAAGTTCGGGAACGAGACGATGGCCCGCCGGGCGATGCGCAGCAGCTCAGCCAGAACCCGGTCCGGGCGCTGGGTCGCCTGCAGGGTGCGGCTGAGGATCGCGATGTCGAAGGCGTCGCTGGGGTAATCGGCGAGGTCCGCGTCGGCGTCGCCCTGGATCACCGAAGCGCCACGCGCCACGGCATCCGCCACATTGCGCATGGACAGCTCGATCCCGCGCGCATCCGCCGCCTTGTGGTCTCTCAGGTGGGCGATCAGCGCGCCGTCGCCGCAGCCGACATCGAGCACCCGGCGCCATGCGGCACCAGATCGGCGATCAGGGCAAGGTCCGCACGCAGACTCATTGGCGGGCCGCCGCGTCCATGAAGCCACCGGCCACGCGGAACAGTTCCGGCACCTCGAGCAGGAACGCGTCATGCCCGAACGGGGTGTCGATCTCGACGAAACTGACTGGCGCGCCACAGGCGTTCAGGGCATGGACGATCCGGCGAGACTCGGCGGTCGGATACAGCCAGTCCGAGCTGAACGAGACCACACAGAAACGCGTATCACGCGCCGGTCGCAGGGCTTCCGCCAGACTCACGCCGCGATTCTCGGCCAGATCGAAATAGTCCATCGCCCGGGTGATGTAGAGGTAGGAGTTGGCATCGAACCGCTCGACAAAGCGGATGCCCTGATGACGCAGGTAGCTTTCCACCTGGAAATCGGCATCGAAGCCGAACGAGACCTGGGCGCGGTCCTGCAGGCTGCGGCCGAACTTGGCGGTCAGCCCGTCCTCGGACATGTAGGTGATGTGCGCCGCCATGCGCGCCACCGCCAGTCCGGCGCTCGGCCCCTCATCCTGCCCGTAATAGTCGCCGCCGCGCCAGTGCGGGTCTGCCATGATCGCCTGCCGCCCGACCTCGTGCAGCGCGATGTTCTGCGCCGAGTGCCGCGCCGTGGTCGCGAGCACGACGGCATTGCGCACGCGTGCCGGGTAGCTTGCCGCCCACTCCAGCACCTGCATGCCGCCCATGGAGCCGCCGACCACGGCCAGCAGCCGCTCGACCCCAGATGGTCGAGCAGGGCCGCCTGGGCGCGCACCATGTCGCGCAGCGTGATGACCGGAAAACGCAGGCCGTAAGGCTGGCCCGTCGCCGGATCGGTCTCCTTGGGGCCGGTCGACCCCATGCAGCCGCCAAGTACGTTCGCGCAGATCAGGAAATAACGCGCCGGATCGAGCACGCGGCCAGGCCCGACGAAGCTGGTCCACCAGCCGGGCTTGCCAGTGATCGGGTGCGGGCTGGCGACATGCTGGTCGCCGGTCAGCGCATGGCAGATCAGCACGGCGTTGCTGCCGTCCGGGTTCAAGATGCCGTAAGTCTCGTAGGCGACGGTGACCGCACCAAGCGATGCGCCACCATCCAGCATGAGCGGCTGGGCGAGCGTGAAACTGCGGTTGAGGCCGAAGCGGCTGTCGAATTGGGGAGCGGACGCCATCCCAGATGCGCTAGCGGCGCACCCCGCCACGGTCAATGGCCTGACACACGCCGGGTTTACTCCCGCACGCAGGCGCTGCTAAGTCTGCGCCGATTTTGATGACCATCATGACGGTGAAAACTGGAATCACGGGATTCCAGCCGCGCCGGATGACCTGGGTCTGCCTGAGGGAGTTCTCGATGATCGCACCGCGCCCCAACACCTGGCTGGACGCGCTCCACGCCTATGTGCCCGGCAAGTCAAAGGCCGGCGGGGATTGCCCGGTCGTCAAGCTGTCCTCCAACGAGAACCCGCTGGGGCCGAGCCCGCGCGCCGTTGCCGCCATGGCCGCAGCAGCAGGCGATGCGCACCGTTACCCGGACCCGACAGCGCGGTTGCTGCGGGGTGCGCTGGCGGACCTGCATGGGCTGGACCCGGATCGGATCGTCTGCGGCACCGGCTCCGACGAACTGCTGACTCTGGTCGCCCAGGCCTATGCCGCGCCCGGCGACGAGGTTCTGTACGTGCGCCATGGCTTCATGGTCTATCCGATTGCCGCGCGGCGCTGCGGCGCACTGCCGGTCGAAGCGCCGGACACCAACTACACCGCCGATGTCGATGCGATTCTGGCGCAGGTCACCGGCAAGACCCGCGTGGTCTACCTCGCCAACCCGAACAACCCGACCGGGACCGTGATCCTGCGCGATGCCGTGCGACGGCTGCATGCCGGCCTGCCGAGTTCGGTCGTGCTGGTCCTCGATGCCGCCTATGCCGAGTATATCGACCATCCGGACTACGACTCCGGGCTGGACCTGGCGAAGACCGCGCCCAACGTGCTGCACACGCGCACCTTCTCCAAGATTTACGGCCTCGCGTCCGAACGGATCGGCTGGGCGACCGGCCCGCGGGCGATCATCGACACGCTGAACAAGATCCGTGCGCCCTTCAATGTCAGCACCACCGGGCAGGCAGGCGCTGTCGCCGCGCTGGCGGATACGGCATGGGTCGCGCAGGCCAAGGCGCACAACGACCACTGGCGCACACGGCTGACGCAGGCGTTCAGCGCGTTGGGCCTCAACCCCGTGCCGAGTGCCGCCAACTTCATCCTGGTGCATGTCCCTGAAGGCTTGGGCGTCTCGGCCGCGCAGGCGAATGCGTATCTTGAAGAGCATGGCGTGCTGGTGCGCTATCTGCCGAACCAGGGCCTGCCGGACTGCCTGCGCATCAGCATCGGCACCGAGGCCGAGAACACCCGCATGCTTGAGGTTCTAAGCGCGTGCCTGAAGCTCTGAGTTTTCGCCGTGTCGCGCTCATCGGCGTCGGGCTGATCGGCTCGTCGCTGGCGCGCGCCTTACGCCAGCATGCGCCTGGCGTGCATGTCGCGCTCCATGATGCCGACCCGCGACACGCGGGCGGATCGAAGCGCTTGGTCTTGGCGACAGCCGGCATGCGGACGTTGCGGGTGCTGTCGCCGAGGCGGACCTCGTCGTCTTGTGCGTACCGGTCGGTGCGACGGCGACTGTCGCCGCCGCCATCGCGCCGCATCTGGCGCACGGCGCGGTGGTGTCCGATGTCGGCTCGGTCAAGCAGGCAGTGCTGAGCGCCCTGAGCACGGCACTGCCCGCCCATGCGCACATCGTCCCGGCCCACCCGGTCGCCGGTACGGAAAAGTCCGGCCCGGACGCCGGGTTCGCAAGCCTGTTCGCTGGCCGCTGGTGCATTCTGACGCCGCCCGCCGATGCAGACCCAGACGCGGTGGCGCGGCTGCGCGCGCTCTGGGAAGCGCTGGGCGCGCGCGTCGACGTAATGGATGCGCGCCACCACGACCTGGTGCTGGCGGTCACCAGCCATGTCCCGCATCTGATCGCCTATACCATCGTCGGCACCGCATCCGACTTGGAGACGGTGACGAAATCCGAAGTGATCGCCTATTCCGCAGGCGGTTTCCGCGACTTCACCCGCATCGCCGCCTCGGACCCGACCATGTGGCGCGACGTGTTCCTCAACAATGGCGAGGCTGTGCTGGAGATCCTCCAGCGCTTCAGCGAGGACTTGACGGCGCTGCAACGGGCGATCCGCTGGAAGGACGGTCAGGCGCTCTACGATCTGTTCAGCCGCACCCGCGATATCCGCCGGTCGATCATCGACGCAGCACAGGACACGGCTGCGCCGGATTTCGGACGGGAGCACCGCTGATCGGCAGCTGGCGCGCATCCAGCACCAGCGCGCCGTCCTCCAGGCGCAACGGCAACGCGATCGGATGCTCGTGGTGCCCCGGCGGCGCAGCATCGACAGGCACCCCGACCAGAGTCAGCGCCTGCTGCGGACATGGGCTGTTCAAGGTGCCGGCGCCAATCAAGCGCCGCGCGCCATTCAGCGCCAGGGTGGCCTGTGCGCTCGCCATCTCGTCTTTGCCCTGCTTCAGTTGCAGGGTGTACAGTTCGATCGTACCGCCGGCTTGCCGCCACGGCTCCACGATCGGCGCACCGGGCTTGACCCTGGGATCGCCGGTCACGCCGAGGCTGGCCATCAGAGTCAGCGGCTGTGCGCCCTTGCCGAACGCCACGCCCTCGCCGCGCAGGAAGAATTCCAGAAATACCGGCCCGGTCGGGCTCTTGTCGCCGCGCGGGCGGTTCAGCGCCGCCGTCTCCCGCCCGTGGATTTCCAGCCGGTCAAACGTTGCGGTGGTGCCGCTCAGCCAGGGGTCAACTGCAGCGTGCCCTTCTCGAACACCAGCGACAGCCGCTCGACGCCGCGCGCGTTGGTGCTGAGGCTGGCGCGCGCCTGCGCCGCCTCGACGTTAAGGGCAAGGCCGCCGCTGATCGCCTTGCTGACCAGCTCCAGCACCGGGCGGTCGATGGCGGCGATGGTCAGGTCCTCACGCCAGGGCTGCTGGTTGGCCTCAAGTGCCGCCCCTTGAGTATGAGCCGATAGTCCGGCCGCACCCGCTCCAGCGCCCCGTCCTTGATGCTTGCCTGCAGGCGATAGGAAAACCACCATAGCTGACGGCACCGCCCTTGAGCGTGAACGGCGGCGTCGCTTGCCCCAGTACGGCAGACATGCGGCCGCGATAGTCCTCCAGCCGGGTGAGCCAGTAGCCGAAATACCCGGCGACGGCCAAGCCGAGCGCCAGCGCCAGCGCGGCAATCCGGTGGCGCTTCCAGGAAAGGCTCATCTTCGCGCATCCTCATGGTTCAGACTGTTGATCCCGGCATAGAGGGCCGCCAGCATGGTCTTGCGCCCCAGACTCGCCGCAAGCGGCGGGTGCGCCACAACCGCGACGACGCCTGGGCGCTTCAGGAACTGCTTGCGTCCCCAGCACAGGCCGCTGTTCAGCGCAATCGGCACCACGGTCGCACCCAGCTGGCTGGCGACCGCCACGATCCAGGCTTCAGCTCCGGTGCCGCACCCGGCGGCGTGCGCGTGCCCTCGGGAAGATCGCCAGCGGCCGCCCCTTGGCGACCGCCGCCTCTGCTGCGTGCAGCATGGCGCGCAGCGCCGGCGCCCGGCATCGCGGTCGACCAGGATATGCCCGCCGCGCACCGCATACCAGCCGATCACCGGCATCCTGCGCAACTCCCGCTTGAGCACGAACACCGGCGAGCAAGGCTGCGCGACCATGATGATGACATCCAGCGAAGACTGGTGCTTGGGCGCGAGGATCACCGGCCCCGCCGGCAGATCGCGCAAGTCCGGCCCCTCGACCCGGATGCCGACGACGACACGCACCAGGACCAGCATCAGCCGCCCCAGCTGCGCATGACCCAGCAGGTCGCCTGTTCCGACCAAAGCGTCAGCGGCAGAAACAGCAGGCCCATCACCACCGTCAGCAGAGCCGCCAGCACATCGAACAGCAGCGCACGAACAAAACGCAGCATCATGGAGCGCGGCCCGGCGTGACAGTCACGATCGCCAGCCGAAGCAGGTACTTGGTGTATTCACTGACGACGATGAGCGGCCGGCGTGTGCTCCGCACCGGGTCGGACACGATCTCGACCCGCGGCATCGCGGCGCGGAACTCCAGCATGGCGCGCGGCATATGCACGTCGCTGGTCACCAGGCGCAGGCTGCGCACCTTGTTCTGTCGTACCCAGGCCAGCGTCTCGTTGGCGTTGCCGATCGTGTCCTCCGCTGTACGCCCGAGCGTCACGCAGCAAGCGAACAGCGGCCCGGGGATATCATACTGCTGGCGGATATCCTCGGCGGGGACATCGGCATGCACGCCCGAAATCAGCAGCAATTGTGCCTTGTGCGCCTTCAGCAGTTCGGCGGCGCGCGCAACGCGGCCGTTGCCGCCGGTCAGCACCACGATGGCGTCGGTGCGCAATTGGGCCGTCTGCCCGTCAGGCAGCAACGCAGCGAACAAGCCCAGCCCGCCGAGCACCGCGCTCAGCAGGCAGGCCAGCGCCACCAGCCCTCCGGCGGCGCGGCGCCTCATGGCAGCGCCTTCAGCGTGGCGAACACGGTCACGCGTGCAGCGACGAGGGTCATTGCGGCAATCAACGGCAGCAGCAGAAGCAGCGCCGCGAGCGTCCAGGGTCCGACCAATGGTCCGGCAAGCAGCCCCTCGACCAAAGACCCCGCAAGCGCGCCGATGCCCCAGAGGCTCAGCATCGCAAGCACGACGCCAATCGCCCCGCCCTTCAGGCCCTGCAGGAAAAACTGCCGCTGGATATCGGCGGCGATCGCGCGATCCGGCGCGCCCAGCATATGCAGGATCTCGATGGCGTCGCGCTGTTCTGCAAGCGCAGTGCGCGTCGTCACGCTCACGACCGCGATCAGCGCCGCCCCGACCAACACCAGAATCCAGACGCCAAAGCCACGCGCCGCGCCAGCCAGCCGCGCCAGCTCACCCAGCCACTGGGCATGGTCGTCGACCCGCGCGCCGGGTGCGGGCTCTTTGAGCTGCGCGCGCAGTCCGGCGACGTCGAGCGCATCATGCCGCCTGGCGACAACATCGATCAGCGTCGGCACCGGCAGCCCGGCCTTGATCGCCTCCCGGCCGATCCATGGCTCGAGGAGCTGTTCCGCCGCCTCTTCCGGCAGGACAGCGGCGGATTCGACACCGGGAAAATTCCTGATGAGGGCAAGCGCTGCGTCGACCTGCAGGTCGCGCCGTACCCGGTCCGCATCGACGATCTGTACCGTCAGACGGTTGGACAGACCCTCATCCCAGTGCGACGTCGCGACCGCCAGCGCGAGCACGAAGCCGACGGCGAGCGCCATGAGATAGGCCATCGCCGCGATCACCTGATGCGCCCGCAGCACCACCTCCGGCGGCTTGGGCAGCAGCCGCGCGCTGCTGGCACCCAGAATTTCCTGCACCCGCCCCATCAGCGCAGGCCCCGCGGCAGCGGCTTGTCCCAGCCGCCGGCGGCGTCCAGCCCGGCGGGGCGAGCGCGCCGCGATCCAGGTTGATGATATTGGCACCGGCAATACGCGAAATCAGATGCATGTCGTGGGTGGCGATCACCAGGGTCGTCCCGAGCCGGTTCAGTTCCATGAACAGCCGCAGAAGCCGGCCAGCCATTTCCGGATCGACGTTGCCGGTCGGTTCGTCGGCCACCAGCAGTTCCGGCTGGCCGATCACGGCGCGGGCGATTGCGACGCGCTGCTGCTCCCCGCCTGAGAGCGTTGGCGGGCGCGCCTGCGCCCGGTCGGTCAGCCCCACCCAATCGAGGAGTTCGCCAACATGTTGACGCACCGCCCCTCCTCGACGCCGCGCACGCGCAACGGCACGGCAACGTTGTCGAAGGCGGACAGATGATTGAGCAGGCGGAAATCCTGAAACACAACGCCGATACGCTGGCGCAGGCCCGGCCGCATATCCCGCTTCATGGTGACGACATCGTGGCCGAAGATGGAAATCAGGCCGCGGGACGGCTGCTGCGCCAGATACAGCAGCTTCAGAAGGCTGGTCTTGCCTGCGCCAGAGGGGCCGGTGAGGAAATGCAGGGAGCCCGCGTCCAGGCGCAGACTGATATCCCGCAGAACTTCCGCGCCGGTTCCATAGCGCAGTCCGACGTTTTCGAATTTAACTACCGTAGTCACTGGCGACGTTCCGTTTGCCCCGTCATTGCATGTCCATCAGGCAGCGTCCAGTGGAGCGAAACTGACATTTGAGTCCCGAGTGCAGACAGGCTGGCGCTCAAATGTCAAATTCAAAAGCTCCACTAGAAACAGAGGGTTGCCAGTGGTCCCGATGACTCCGACATTTGCTCTCGAGCGCGCGGCCGCAGGATGCAAATGTCGGAGTCGGACCACCAGCATGCGGGCAGGCAAGCGGCTTGCGCGCCGCGCTGCGCGAAAATATCGTCAATGCTGCAAGATGCCTTGAAATTATCATCTGGCCTGTCATAGCCGTGACGGCAGAACGAATGCCCTGTAGTATGAGGCGTCAAGGAAAGTAACCCGTCATGATTATCGTCTGCCCGAGTTGTACAACGAAGTATCTGGTAGCAGACACAGCGATTGGGCCCGCCGGCCGCACCGTGCGCTGCGCCGCCTGCAAGCACTCCTGGCACCAGGCTCCGCCTCCTGAGGAAGCCCAGCGCGATCTCGTCGGCCACGCCGCCAAGCCCGCGCAGGCCGCAGCGCCGTCGTCCGACCGTTTCCGCTGGGAGGAAACGGAGCAGCGCGAAGCACCGGTGGAGGAACCGCGCGCCCGCCCGAACCTGGCCGACGACGCCGAACCGCCGAGCTGGGCGCAGGAGCCGCAGGTCGAGGAGCAGCCGCAGGACGATTCCCACTGGAGCTTCCAATCCCAGCCGTCGATCAGCGTCAGCACCTGGCGCACCTCGCAGAACGCCGCGAAGGTCGGCGCCGCTCAGCGCAGCAAGTTCCGCCGCAATCCGGAGGTGTTCTGGGGCCGGGTCGCCGCCGTACTGTTCGTCGGTCTGGCGGGGTTGAACCTGGTCCTTTGGGGCCACAGCCCGATTTCCCGCAGCGACCTTCAACGCACCCTCGGCCTGAAGGCCGGCGCGGACGAGGCGATCGAACGCGCCGCCAAGAACCTGCGGATCAGCTACCCGCCGCCGCCGCCGCCGACCGAGGTCGCCAACGGCCGCTGGCTGCAGACCATTCAAGGCAAGATCGAGAACCCGACCGCTGAAGTCCTGCAGCTGCCGCCACTGCGCGGCGTGATGCTCGATGCGGAAGGCAACACCGTGCACACGTGGCAGTTCCGCACCACCCAGAACCAGATTCTTGCCGGTCAGAGCATCACGTTCACGACGGTCGTCGAGGACTTCCCGCCGACTGCTCGTCGCCTGCGGATCACCTTCGACGGCACGCAGGACTCTACAACCTGAAACCCCGGCTGACGGGATGTGCCATCGCACCCTGCCCAGCCTGCGGAACGGATAAGTTATGGCGCGCATCCTCGTGGCTGAAGACGACGTGGCGGTCCGCGACTTCGTGGAGCGCGGCCTGAAAGCGCTTGGGCACGGCGTGACAGCCGTTGCGAACGGCGGCGACGCCTTTGCGCTGCTCCAGCAGGACAGCGATTACAGCCTGCTGTTGACCGATATCGTCATGCCTGTGATGGACGGCATCGCGCTGGCGCTGAAGGTCGCCGACTCCTGGCCGGATCTGCCGATCCTGATGATGACCGGTTTTTCCCACGAGCGCCAACGCGCGCACAACCTGGATGCGCTCATTACCGAAGTGATCGAAAAGCCGTTCACGCTCGACCAGCTCGACAAGGCAGTCAAACGCGCGCTCCAGGCAGCGTAACGGTTCGCCGGCAGCCGAAATATCTGTGCAAATGCGCTGTTCAGCCCCGGCATTCGGTGGATGGGTTGACGCTATTCGGCTGCATCCAGTGCCGCGATCTCCTCCGGCGTAAAGGCGCGGCTGCGTGCCAGGAAGCGGCGTTCTGTGCCGTTATCCAGACTGAACATCCCGCCGCGGCCATCGACGACGTCGAGGATCAGGCACGTGTGCTTCCACACATCAAACTGGCGCTCGCCAATATAGACCGGGGTACCGGCGACTTCACCCAGCAGCACATCGCTGGCCCCAACACGGAATTCGCCGCGCGGGTAGCACATCGGGCTGGAACCATCGCAACAGCCACCCGATTGGTGGAACAACAGGTCGCCGTGCTGCGCGCGAATTTCCTTGATCAATGCGACTGCGGCATCGGTTGCCAGCACGCGCTGCGGAACATTATGCAATCTTTCGGTCATCGAACTCTCCCTATGCTGGAGCTTGCGGAGTTCGACGGCTCCGCAAGCCCGAATTACGCGTCCCGAGGGTGATCCACCGGTCAATCGCCGGCTGGCCGGCCGGCCCCGGCGGTGATGCAATGACGCACCGCGATGGGACCAGCCGGGAACGGGAGTTAGAAGGTTTTGCTGATCGAAGCGACTACGGCCTCGCGTGTGATATTATTGCCAGTGAAGGAAATCACGCGCGGTGCGTCCGAACCGATATAGTGGATACTCCAGTCCAGCCCGAATTGGCGTAGCGTCGCGCTCAAATCCCAATCGACTTTCCCACCCTGGCTCAACACCCGGGCACCCTTTTCATACCCGATGGTCGCACCCAGCGTGACGGGCAGCTTGGGCACCGCCAGCGTCGTGGTACTGTAGTAATAGGCACTGCTGCCGGTTTCGCCCGACGAGCGACGCACGCCATCGCTATCCTGCTTCGGCGCGAAATAGGCACCGAGCGTCTGCGTTACCGGGCCAAATTTCTTGCTGGCCGAACCATAGATTTCCAGGAACGACAAGTTGCTGTCTTCGGGGAACAAATATGCCACGACGCCAACATTGACACCGACACCGCCGATATTGCGCTGATAGCCGCCATACAGGGCGATTTCAGAGGAATCACCTTCGACTGCCGAAAACGCGCTGCCCCACGCCGTCACGTAGAAGCCCGATTTGTGCGCGGCCGTGATGCTGCCTTGAATCGTTTCACGGCCGTTGTTCAGCGAGATGCCGCGGAAGCGGTAATCGGTGGCGAACCCCACGGTCGCCGACGTCGTCAGCGCCGGCGTTTCCGGTTTGGGTGCGGGTTGTTCGGTGCCATCCTGCGCGTGTGCGGCCCCGATGCGGCGACCAGCATCGCCGTACCCAGCGCACCGCCGGCAATCGCGCGAACAAACACGCTAATTGAAACGTCAAAATTCCCTTCATTTACCCTTCTCCCATCATATTTAATTATTGTTATTTGTAGTTCAATTACGCAAAGAACTACCCATCGCAGCGACATATGTCGGCTACGTGCAAATACAGAACAAAATGGGCGGAGCGCTTAGAGCGGTTTTCGAGCGGTCTGAATCGAAAGGGATTCCCTTGCGGGCTGATTTCTGATTCATCATTTACGCTGGTGAAGGAGGCCAGGATGGATGGGTCAGCCTTTGTCGATGGATTTGCGCAAGCGGCTTTTGGCGGCGATTGATCAGGGATGAGTTGTCGCGCGGCGGCGGCGGTTCGGAGTCGCGCCCTCGACCGCGATCCGTTGGCAGGGGCAACGCCGGACAACCGGCGGCTTTGCTCCCAAGCCGCAAGGGGCGACATGCGTTCGCGCCGGGTCGAAGAGCGGCGGGCGGATATTCTTGCGATCTGGGAAGCGCGCAAGGACATCTCGCTTGAAGAACTGCGTATAGCGCTGGTCGAGATCGGCTTGCACGTCTCCGTGGCCGGGCTTCACCGCTTCTTTGCGCGCCACGGCATAACGCGCAAAAAGACTGGCCACGCGATTGAGCAGGATCGCCCCGACGTCCTGAAGCAGCGCCTGGACTGGTTCGAGGAACAGATCGACCTCGAACCAGAGCGCCTCGTGTTCATCGACGAGACGTGGACCGCGACCAACATGACCCGCAGCCATGGCCGCTGCCCGAGAGGCGAGCGCTTGCGAATGGGCTATCCGCATGGGCATCGCAAAACCACGACGCTGGTTGCGGGCCTGCGCATGACGGGCATGGTGGCACCGATGGTGCTCGACGGCCCGATCAACGGCGACTGGTTCGAGGCCTATGTTACCCAGGTGCTCGTGCCCGAATTACGGACCGGCGATGTCGTCATCATGGACAATCTGTCGAGCCACAAGCGCGCCTCGGTCCGCGAAAGGATCGAGGCGGCAGGCGCGAGCCTGATGTTCCTCCCACCCTATAGCCCCGACTTCAACCCCATCGAAAAGGCGTTCTCGAAGCTCAAAGCCATGCTCAGAAAAATCGGCGAACGCACCGTCAGTGGCCTTTGGGAACTCATCGGCAGGCTCGTCGATATCTTCCAGCCCAACGAATGCGCCAACTACTTCAGTTCGTGCGGATATGATCCAGACTGATCGACAAACGCTCTAACGCCCCGCCCATTTAATTTTACTTAGAAGAACCCCAGCTTCTTTGCGCTATAGCTGACCAACATGTTTTTGTCTGCTGGTAATGGTCAAGCATCTTGAGGTGATTTTCGCGGCCGACGCCCGATTGCTTATACCCACCGAATGCCGCGTGGGCGGGATAAGCATGGTAGCAGTTGGTCCACACGCGGCCTGCCTCAATCGCACGGCCGAAGCGGTAGCAGATGTTGGCATCGCGGCTCCACACGCCGGCACCCAGGCCATAAAGCGTGTCGTTCGCGATCTCGAGCGCTTCATCATGATCCTTGAACGTCGTGACCGACAGCACCGGACCGAAGATTTCTTCCTGGAAGATGCGCATGCGGTTGTTGCCGCGGAACACCGTCGGCTGGACATAATAGCCGCCCGCAATATCGCCGTCGAAGCGCGCCGCCGCACCGCCGGTCAACAATTCGGCACCTTCCTGCTTGCCGATATCGATGTACGACAAGATCTTGTCGCGTTGTTCCGAACTGGCCTGAGCACCGATCATGGTGTCCATGTTCAGCGGGTTGCCGGCCTTGATCGCCTCGACCCGGCGGATCGCGCGTTCCATGAAGCGGTCATAGATTTTTCGTGGATCAACGCGCGGCTGGGCGCGGTGCACACTTCGCCCTGGTTGAGCGCAAACATCGCGAAACCTTCGATTGCCTTGTCCAGGTAATCATCGTCTTCGCGGCACACGTCTTCAAAGAAGATGTTCGGGCTTTTCCGCCCAGTTCCAGCGTCACCGGAATCAGGTTTTCGCTGGCATATTGCATGATCAGACGGCCGGTTGTGGTTTCACCGGTGAACGCGATCTTCGCAATCCGCTTCGAGCTGGCAAGCGGCTTGCCCGCTTCCAGGCCAAAACCGTTGACGACGTTCAACACGCCCGCGGGCAATAAATCGCCGACCAGTTCCAACCACACCATGATCGACGCCGGGGTTTGCTCCGCCGGCTTCAGCACCACGCAGTTACCCGCCGCCAGCGCCGGCGCCAGTTTCCACGCCGCCATCAGGATCGGGAAGTTCCACGGGATGATCTGCCCCACCACGCCCAGCGGTTCGTGGAAGTGATAGGCAACCGTGTCATGATCGATTTCGGAAATCCCGCCTTCCTGGGCGCGGATCGCGCCGGCGAAATAGCGGAAGTGGTCGATCGCCAGCGGAATGTCGGCGGCCATGGTTTCGCGCAACGGCTTGCCGTTGTCCCAGGTATCCGCAATCGCCAGGCGTTCCAGATTGTCTTCCATCCGGTCCGCAATGCGGTTCAGGATCAGCGCGCGTTCGGCAGGGCTGCTGCGGCCCCATGCCTGCTTGGCGGCATGCGCCGCGTCCAGCGCCATTTCGATGTCGACGGCCTGGCTGCGGGCAATCTTGCCGACCGGTTTGCCGGTGACCGGCGAGATATTGTCAAAATAGCGCCCGTCACGCGGCGCCACCCACCGACCGCCGATAAAATTGTCGTATTTTTCGGCGAAGGGTGCAGTCATCAGGGCTTCAGGGCTGGTAAGCATATCTATGGCAAAATCCTCCCGTTCCGCCGGGTCATCCCGGTCGTGAGGCACAATCTTTGTCAGTCCATGCGTGAGCGGAAGGCCGTCGTTTCCGTAATTGTCCGTATCCGTCTCACTATTGAGACAGATGCGGGCGACTTCGTTCAGCCGCGCGAAATCCCCGCCTTTTCCATGCGGCGATATAAGGTCGCCCGGCCAATCCCCAGTGATTTCGCCGCCAGGGTCGCGTTGCCATCCGCTTGAGCCAATGCCCGGCGCAACACGGCGCGTTCCGACTCGAGAAACGAATGGCCGCGGGCGCGCCAATACATCCGCCGCGCTGCGCCGACCGTTCAAACAGGCATCGGTCAGGCTGAACCGGTGTCGCGCCGCCTGCGTGGCACCGATGATCAAATCGTCGCGATCCACCGCGAGCAACGCCGTGTCGCCACCGGCCAGATTGGCGTCGACGATGCGATTGCCTTCAAAATAACGGCAGAAAATTCCGCGCTCGATTCGCCGCGCGGCATCCTGGGCGATTTTCTGTACCAGCGCCGCCATGGCGACCGAATGATCATCGCGGCAGCTGGAAATATCCAGCACGCCCACCAACCGCCCCGCGGCATCATAGACTGGCGCGTCCATGCAGCTGATCCCGGTATTGCGGCTGGCAAAATGTTCGTTGCGATGAATGGTGATCGGCCGTCCTTCGACCAGACAGGTGCCGATACCGTTGGTTCCCTCGCTGCCCTCGCTCCAGATGCCGCCCGGGGTCAGCCCCACGCGGTCGAACATCTCGCGGTCACCCGCCTGGCTGCGCACTTCCAGAATGACGCCATCATTGTCGGATAGCATCACGGCACACCCCGTCGCCGCAACCGTCTGGAGCAATTGGTCGAGCACCGGCCGCGCTACTTCGAGCATCAGGCCGTGGCGTTGCCGGCGCAGCGTCAATTCGCTGCCCGACACGATTTTGGCCCGCGCGCATCATCGACGCTCAGGCCGTGCTTGAGCCCCGACCGGCACCAACTGGCAGCGACAAGCGATTGCCCGGCGCGCGTCGGCGAACCGAGAACCTCTTCCACATCGTCCTGATGACGTCGCCCCACTGAGCAAATTTATATCATTGTACGCCGCTTGGCAAACCGGCTTTGGCTAGTCTCTCAGTTTGAAATTTTGCCGTTCACCCTGAGCTTGGACGGAAAGGCTGAGCGGCGGCTCTATGTTTTGTTTTACCGCGATTTCTTAATCGTCAGATGATGCCATCAGATTGGAAATCGCTCTAGGGCTGTGCAGCGCCCGGCATGGCGACCGCCTTGCAGCTTGGCGCCGCGCCGACCTGCGCCGAACAGAAGAGGACCTGGCTGGTGCGCGCATCGATCGCCCACATGGTGCTGGTCGTGCCGACCGTGGTCGCCGCTACATTGAGGGGCTGCGTTTTGCGCCCCGAACGGGCTTTGTGCCCGGCTGGGGCATCGGATACGATAACGGCCGCGGCGATCAAGGCGACCCCGCCGGCTGCGGCAATGATGATCCTGCGCATGGTCTTCTCCTGGAGTTGTCTCAGCGTCCCGGCATGAGATCGTACACGGCCAACACCATCGCGGCGACTCCGGTCTTGATCGTCGGCTCCGGCGCAATTTTGAACAGCGGCGAATGGTGGGAAGGCACCGGCGCGCCGCCGGCTTTCTCGCGGGCGAAATCTTCAGGCGACGTACCGCCGATCTGGAAATAGACGCCCTTCACCCCGGTTTCCGGGGCGGAGAGGTAGGCAAAATCTTCAGCGCCCATATTGTCGCGCGGTTTCTCGGTCACCGCATCGGCCCCAGGCCAGCCACAAGCGCCGCCTTGACCCGGCGAGCGGTCTCGGGGTCGTTGCTGGTTACCGGCGTCGACTCCTCGGGCGGATGGACCTCCGGCAGCTTGTCCTCGGGCAGACCGGCGACGTGCCCCATGTTCTGCGCAATCCGCCGGATGCCATCCAGAAGCTGCGCGCGCACCGCCTCGTTGTTGGAGCGCACCGTCAGCAGCAGCTCGACCTGATCCGGAATGATGTTGTTCTTGGTGCCGCCATGGATCGATCCGACCGTCACCACACCCGCCTCCAGCGGCGATTTCTCGCGTGAGACCAGCTGCTGCAAGGCGACCACGATCTCGGAGGCCAGCAACACTGGATCCTTGCCCCGGTGCGGCGAGCGCCGTGTGCGCCGACACCGTGGACGATGATGCTGAAATTGTCGGATGACGAATAGGCCGTCCCCTCGGGAACGCGGATCACGCCCGCCGGCAGACTCGAATCCACATGGAACGCCAGCGCATAATCAGGCTTGGGAAAGCGGGTATAAAGGCCATCCTTCAACATGGCGCTGGCGCCGCGCACCCGCTCCTCGGCCGGCTGGCCGATCAAGACCACTGTGCCCTGCCATTTGTCCTTGTGCGCCAGGAGCTGCCGCGCCGTGCCGACCAGCGCCGTGATATGGGTGTCATGGCCGCAGGCGTGCATCACCGGCTTCTCGACGCCGTCGATGTCGGTCTGCCGTAGCCTGGATGCGTTTGGCAGCCCGCTTTTCTCCTCGACGGGCAAGCCATCCATATCCGCACGGATCAGGACGGTCGGGCCATTGCCGTTGCGGATCACGCCGACGATGCCCGTGCCGCCGACCTTCTCGGTCACCGGGATGCCGAGCGCGCGCAGTTCCTGCGCCAGCCGCGCCGCTGTCTTGACTTCAAGGGTCGAGAGCTCCGGGTTGCGGTGAAAATAATCCCAGAGCGGCGCGAGCGACGTGCTGTAATCGCGCGCGATCGCCTCCTGCAGCGCTGGGTCGGCGGATGCGGGGCCGACCGCAACGCCAGCAAGGAGTAGAGACGCAAGGACCAAGCGCATGTTGCCTCCGGATGAGTTTCCAAAGGCGTCATCCTAACTGCTAAATCGGCAATAGCTACTGCCTTCAGGCGGCGCGCAGTTGCCCCTGCAGCCCCTCGATTTCGCCGGACAGGCGCTCCATCTCCGCCAGCACCGAGGTCATGCTGCCTCGCAGGCTGGCCGCCACCTGATCGCAGGTCTGGCTGGAGTCGCAGACGCTGGCAACGCCGGCGCTGATGTCGCGCGTCGAGTCGGATGCAGTCTGGATGTTGACGGCTATGTCGCGGGTCGCCGCCTGCTGTTCCGCCACCGCCGTCTCGATCTGCCGGGTTGCGTCGCTGGCGTCGTTGATGGTGCTGGCAATCGCAGCCAGCGCCGACAGGGCGTTGCCGACCCTGTTCTGGATCGCCGCGATCTGCTGGGAGACCTCTTCGGTTGCCCGCGCCGTCTCATTGGCCAGCGATTTCACTTCGGTCGCGACCACCGCGAAGCCTTTGCCGGCATCGCCGGCACGCGCGGCCTCGATGGTGGCGTTGAGCGCCAGCAGGTTGGTCTGGTCAGCGATGTTCTGGATCACGGAGACGATCTCGCCGATCCGCTGCGCCGAATCCTTCAGCAGCGCCATTGCCTGGTCGGACTGGCCGACCAGTTCGGTCGCGCGAACAGCGATTCCAGCAGTGCGCTCCACCTGCGCGCCAATGCTGCCGAACGAGACGCTGAGCTCCTCTGTCGCCGCCGCCAGCATGTCGACACTGGTTGCAGTTTGCGTGGCATTGTTCGAGACATGCCCGGTCTGCTGGACCATCGCCAGGGTGGCCTCGGCGACCATGTCGACACCCGTGCTCGCCTGATCGATCAACTGGCGGACATGCTTGATCGCACGCTGGACGGTCTGCTCCAGCTGGTCGGCGACCTGCGCCTGCGAGGCGCGCCGTGCATCCTCCTCGCGCTGCTGTGCGTCCAGCCGCGCCTTCGCTTCCGCCTCCGCTGCGCGTTCGCGCTCCCGGGCTGTTGCCTGCGCCTGCGCCTGCTGCTCCTCGCGCAGGCGCTCTGCTGCGTCCTGCGCCTCGCGGGCCAGCGCCAGGTTCGCCTGCGCATCGGCCAGTGCGGCACGCGCATCGGACAAGGCGCGGTCGATCACCCAGCACAAGCCGATCAGCGACAGCGACTCTGCCACGACGATCAGCGCATGCAGCACCACGCGAAACAGGTCGCTGCCATCCGGGAAGACTGCGGTCGGCAGTGCAAAGTTCAGCACCAGATGGTGAACCGCCGTCACCGTCGCCGCGACAAGGATGGTCCGCCAGCAGTAGAAGATCGCCAGCATCGCAATGGCGGCAAAATAATACATGTGCATGTCGATCATCCACGCGCGCGGCGCGACCAGCAGCATCGCCGAGGCTTGCAGAATGAGTGAGACAGCGATGGCATAGCGGGTCAGCGGCGTATCCGCTTCCCGCCTGTACAGCAGCGTCGGCGGCAGGCAGGCGACGGCGGACGCCAGCGCGACCGGAAGCGCGTCGGTCCCGAACATCCAGCCGAACGCCAGAATGGCGAGCGGATGCAGCCAGAGCCAGACGGTTAGGTTGCGGGCTGCCTCGGCGCGCAGGGTCTCAAGTCGGAATGTCAACATCGGCGCTACCCTTCGTAGAGGGAGAAATCGTACGCGAACCACAGCCAGCTAGCGCGCCGGCATCAAGCACAAGCCAGGCACCGGCCGCATAGACATCGGCAGGAGCAAGCCCCTCCGGCGCATCGACCAGCCAGACGCCGCCGACCATGCGGTCGATGAGCGCCACCTTGCGACCGGGCGCTCCAAAGACCAGCCAGCGCCCGCCTTCCTGCGGCAACACAGCCAGCACCATGAGCGGGAGTACGCTGATGGCTCCAAGCAGGGCGGCCGTTACAGCCACCCGTCCGGACGGGCTGGGCACCTTTGCCATGGGCCTCGCCCTAGCATGATTGCAGTTAATTCCCGGCTAAAGCATCTCGCCCTAAATGCGACCCACAGCCGGGATTAAGCGCCGTGTCGCATTTAAGGGGAAAAGATGTATTAGAATCAAAGATATACAGAGAAGCTTCGGGCTTTAAATCCGCACTGAGCATGCCACCCTGCTGTAGCGGATTGAAAGCCCGTTGCTCTAACGCTTGAGGGGTGCCGGGCATGCGTCCATATTCCTCTGCATGTCAGAAATCGTCATCCGCACCACGCTCGCCGATATCCCTCGCCCGGCGGCGTATTCCAGAAACCGCAGGTCGCGCGCCCCGCCAAGACGGAAGGCGGCAAGCGTTTCGAGCTGGTGAGCGACTTCCAGCCGGCGGGCGACCAGCCGGCAGCGATTGCCGAACTTGTGGCGCAGGCGGACGCTGGTGAGCGCAACCAGGTCCTGCTCGGCGTCACCGGCTCGGGCAAGACCTATACCATGGCGCAGGTGATCCAGCGGCTGCAGCGCCCGGCCATAGTCCTGGCGCCGAACAAGACGCTGGCGGCCCAGCTTTACGGCGAGTTCAAGAGCTTCTTCCCGAACAATGCCGTCGAATATTTCGTCAGCTACTACGATTATTATCAGCCCGAGGCCTATGTGCCGCGCAACGACCTGTACATCGAGAAGGAAAGCTCGGTGAACGAACAGATCGACCGCATGCGCCACGCGGCAACCCGCTCGCTGCTCGAGCGCGACGATGTGATCATCGTGGCCTCGGTCTCCTGTCTGTACGGCATCGGCTCGGTCGAGACCTACGCCGCCATGACCCTGACCGTGAAGAAGGGCGATACCATCGACCCGCGCGAGTTCATCCGCAAGCTGGTCAGCCTGCAGTACAAGCGTAACGAGCAGGCGTTCCAGCGCGGCATGTTCCGCGTGCGCGGCGACACCGTCGAGCTGTTCCCCGCCCACTATGAGGACGCAGCCTGGCGTTTCAGCTTTTCGGCGACGAACTGGAGAGCATCGTCGAGTTCGACCCGTTGACCGGCGAGAAGATCGCCGCGCACGACTTCGTGCGCGTCTACGCGAACTCGCACTATGTGACGCCGGGGCCGACCATGCAGCAGGCGATGGTCGCCATCCGCCATGAGCTGCAGGAGCAGCTCAAGCTGTTCCGTACGGCCGGCAAGCTGCTCGAGGCGCAACGGATCGAACAGCGCACCAACTTCGACCTGGAGATGATCGCCGCGACCGGCTCCTGCGCCGGGGTCGAGAATTACAGCCGCTTCCTCACTGGCCGCCTGCCCGGCGAGCCGCCGCCGACCCTGTTCGAATATCTGCCCGAGAATGCGCTGCTGTTCATCGACGAAAGCCACGTCATGATCGGCCAGATCGGCGGCATGGAACGCGGCGACAACAAGCGCAAGGTGACGCTGGCGGAATACGGCTTTCGCCTGCCTTCCTGCATCGACAACCGGCCGCTCAAATTCGCCGAGTGGGACGCCATGCGGCCACAGACGATCTACGTGTCGGCGACCCCGGGTGCCTGGGAGCTGGAACAGAGCGGCGGCGTCTTCGTCGAGCAGGTGATCCGGCCGACTGGCCTCATCGATCCGCCGGTCGAGATCCGCCCGGTGGAACACCAGGTCTCGGACCTGATCGACGAGGCGCGTGCCACCGCGCAGGCCGGCTATCGCACACTGGTCACCACGCTCACCAAGCGCATGGCCGAAGACCTGACCGAATACATGCATGAGGCCGGGCTCAAGGTCCGCTACATGCACTCCGACGTCGACACGCTTGAGCGCATCGAGATCATCCGCGACCTGCGGCTGGGCGCCTTCGATGTCCTGGTCGGCATCAACCTGCTGCGCGAGGGGCTGGACATCCCCGAATGCGGGCTGGTCGCGATTCTCGATGCCGACAAGGAAGGCTTCCTGCGCTCGGAAACCTCGCTGATCCAGACCATCGGCCGCGCCGCACGCAACGCGGACGGCCGGGTGATCCTTTACGCCGACAAGATGACCGGTTCGATGCAGCGCGCGCTCGCCGAGACCGACCGCCGCCGCGCCAAGCAGACCGCCTACAACGAAGCCAACGGCATCACGCCGCAATCGGTGAAAAGGCGATCGGCGACCTGCTGGCCCATGTGGCCGAGAAAGATCATTACACCGTCGATCTCGGGGACCCGGACGTCAACAATCTGGTCGGCCACAACCTCAAGGCCTACATCGCCGATCTCGACGAACGGATGAAACGCGCCGCCGCCGACCTCGAGTTCGAGGAAGCCGCGCGCCTGCGCGACGAAATCCGCCGGCTGGAAAGCGCCGAACTCGGCCTGCCGGTCGAGGCGCAATCGGCACCGGTCAAGGCCCGCGCCACCGGCGGCAAGCCCGGCACCCGCACCACCCGCTACGGCAAGAAGCAGCAGTTCAAACGGACGAAGCGCTGATCATGTCCGGATCAAGGACTATCACCAAGGATGAGGACCTGAACGTCCACCCGGGAGAAATCCTGCGGCTGGCACGGTATTTCAACATGTCGGATGGATTTTTCTGCATCTTCAGGTGCTATACGATTTATGCACCGCACGCCGCCTGCATGCGGACGCCATCGCCGCGATTGAGCCGCGCGCCGCCTGAGACCGTCGCGGCGGCAGCAAGCGCCAGCCCGCCACTGGCCTTTGTGATTTTCAGACGCTGCCGACGGCGGCAGCCTGGGCGCGGGTGAATTTCTGTATGCTCCGAAACCATCCGCGACCTCAGTCCGTCTAACAGGCGAAAGGGAGTTCGATCGATGGGCACTACCCCGCTACCCGATTATTCGGCGCTGCCGGACATCACCCTCGATGTCCTCGTGCACGCACGGGACAGGCGTGCGGTCGCTGAACTCACACGACGCTACAACCAGAGGCTTTTCCGGACTGCGTGGTCGATCCTCAGATCCACTCAGGATGCGGAAGAAGCCGTCCAGGATGCCTACATCAGGGCGTTCACCTCATCCGCACGCTTCGATGGCACATCCAGCTACGCCACCTGGCTGACCCGCATCGTCATCAACCAGTCCCTGGAACGCCAGCGCAATGCAGCGCGGCGAGCACGCCTTCTGGCACAGAATGACATAAGCGATTTGAGTGATGCCCGCGTCATGCGGGAGAATGCGCCAATCAGCCATCAGACGCCAGAGCAGGCTCTCGTACGCAGAAACATCGCCCGCCAGCTCGAGGCTGTGATTGCGCAGCTGAACGATACACTGCGGCTGGTGTTCGTAATTCGTGAAATCAACGGTCAGACCGTCGCGGAGACAGCTGAAATGCTGGGATTATCCGAGTCTGCCGTCAAATCCCGACACCTGCGGGCGCGCAAGCGATTACAAGAGCTTCTCGCACCGGAATTCAGGTCTGTGATCGATGAAACCCTGGCCTTCGCTGGAGAACGCTGCACGCGCCTGACTCAAGCTGTTCTCACCCGTATGTTTTCATCAACCCCAGCACGAAAACCTTGGAGCACGAAAATGAATGAAACTCTGATCCTCAACCGCCGCAAATTGTTCAGCGGCGCGGTTCTGTCCGCCACGGGCCTTTCGTTGGCTTTTGGCATGCCAGCCTCGGCCGTCGCAAAAAGCAACAATGCGCAAAATGACATCGGCGTGCTCAATGCGGCGATCGCCTTGGAGCATGAGGGCATTGCGGCTTATACTCTGGGTGCAGGCAGCGGCCTGCTGCAGCCGGCCGTACTGCAAGTCGGCGTGACATTCCGCAGCCACCATCAGCGCCATCGGGATGAATTGATCAAAGCCGTTCGCACTCTGGGCGGAAAACCGGCGGAGGCCAAGTCGGACAGCGAGTACGCAGCCGATCTTGATGCCGCATCGCTGAAAAGCCAGGAAGATGTGCTCCGTCTGGCGCTGAAACTGGAGCGCGGTGCGACCAACGCCTATCTGGGCCTGATCCCCGTTCTGACGGCGGTGGAACGCTATCACCTGGCTGCGCGTATGGCCGGCGACGAAGCTTACCATGTGGCGGTGCTTGCTAATGCCTTGGGTGAGCCGCTTCCCGCCGAGGGGCTGATTTTCGGTGCATAATCTGTATTCCGCTTCCTGGCGCTATCTGATGTTGCCAGGCCACCGGGGGCGTCCGTCGAAGGCACGCCCCGCAATCAAGCATGGGCCGAGGATGATCGCCGCCGCACTTTGGTCTCTTCCTGCTTCTTAGCGCGGTATTCTATTCGGTTGATGCCCATGCTCAGGACAGTCAGCGCGGCGAGAGACTTTACGAAGCACGCTGCGGTGGCTGCCACTCGCTCGACAAGAACCGGGTCGGGCCGATGCACCGCGGCGTTGTCGGTCGTAAGGTCGCTACAGTTGCGGGGTATCGCTACAGCAAAGCGCTGGCCGCCAAGAACTTCATCTGGGATGAGGCGCTCCTTGACGCCTGGCTGACAGCACCCGCCAAGCTGGCTCCGGGGACGGCCATGGGCTTCCGGGTTGCCGACGCGACAGACCGCAAGGATATCATTGCCTATCTGGCGGCGAACAGCCCGGCTAAACCGTCAGCATCGAGATAAAGCCAAACGATAAAAATACTACCCTGGAGTCTGACCGGTTGAGGTTGAAGCCATCATGCTTTCCGCCTCAACCGATCAGGCCCTCCGCTCATGTCCCCGCGGCTTGGCGCGGGTGGTGGCGGTGGCGATCGCTGGATCGTCCGGCCAGACATGCTTGGGGTAGCGGCCCTTCATCTCCGTCTTCACCTCGGCCCAGGAGCCGCGCCAGAACCCGGGCAGGTCCCGCGTGGTCTGGATCGGCTTGTGGCCGGGGAGAGCAGCACCAGAGTCAGGGGCTCGCCGCCCGCCATGGGATGCACCGTGAGCCCGAACAGCTCCTGCACCCGGACTTCGACTGCCGGGCCGCCCTGGGCCGTGTAGTCGATCGCGTGGCTGGTGCCGGCCGGCGTCTCCAGCCGATCCGGCGCCAGAGTCGCGAGCGCGCGGCGCTGTTCACGGTCGAGGCTGCCCTCAAGCGCCTGGCGCAGCATATCGGGTGCTATCTGGTCGAGCCGGCGTACGCCCGCCAGATACGGCCCCAGCCAATCCGCCAGCGCCGCCTTTAACGCATCGTCCGACCAGTCCGGCCAGTGCTCGGGACTGCGCGCATGCAGGAAGTTGACGCGCGCCCGCAGGCGCATCAGCGCCTCGGTCCAGCCAAGTACGCTGAACGCAGGGCCGGCAAGCCCCTCGATCAGGGCCTGCTGCACCAGCATTGGATCAGGGTTGAGGATCGGCTTTTCGGCAAGGGCTATTGCCCCGAGCCGCCGCACCCGCGCGGCGCGCACACTGCCGGTGCGCGGATCGAGCGTGACGTCCTCCTGCTCGATGATGCGTGGGTCGTCGTCGGCAACAGCGATCGGCGCCGCCAGCAGAATGGTGGATCGGTCAGCGCGTCCCGTGACTTCCGCAACCGCCAGCCAGGGTTCCCGCGCCAGCGGGTCGGCGGCGTCCAGGCTCGCGGCACGACCGTTCGCCATCAGATAGGTGCTGCGCCCTGCCCCGCGCTGACGGGCAATCCGCTCCGGATAGGCGAGTGCCAGCGCCCGACCGGCATCGTCCGGGTCCGGTGCCGCGCCGCCGCCGACCAGCGCCGCCCAGCGTCCGGCCAGCCTCAGCGCCTGTTGCGCCCGCGGGCTGCGATCCCGCTCGGCGGCACGCAGACGATGGCGCAGGTCGGTGTCGCGCCCGCCCAGGCCCCGCTCCGTCAGGATCATGGCGATGCGGGCGGCAAGCGGCGCATCCTCGCCGGACGCCGCCAGCATATGCGCAAGCCGCGGCGGCAGCGGCAGCTCGGCAAGCGTGCGGCCGTGGGCGGTGACGGCACCGTCCGGCGCCAACGCCCCAGCGCCTCGAGCAGGCTGCGCGCTTCCTGCAAGGCGGCCGCCGGCGGCGGGTCCTGCCACTTGAGGCTGAGCGGATCGCGCACGCCCCAGACCGCAAGGTCCAGCAGCAGGCCGGACAGATCCGCCTCGCGGATTTCCGGCGGGTCGAACGCCGGCAGCGCGCGGGTCTGCCCTCTTCCCACAGCCGTATGCACACACCCGGCTCCAGACGCCCGGCGCGGCCCCGGCGCTGGTCTGCAGCAGCCTGGGACACCCGCTCGGTCACCAGGTGGGTCAACCCGAGCGACGGGTCGTAGCGCGGTCGCCGCGCCAGCCCGCTGTCGATCACCACCCGCACGCCCTCGATTGTCAGGCTGGTCTCGGCGATCGCAGTCGCCAGCACGACCTTGCGCGGCCCGGGCGCAATCGCTGCGCGCTGCTCGGCCGGCTCCAGCGAACCGTGAAGCGGGTAGAGCGCGATACCCATCGCGTCCAGCTTTGGTGCCAGCCGCTCCGCTGTACGGGCGATCTCGCCGGCACCCGGCAGAAAGACAAGCTGGCTGCCCGGCTCTTCGCGCAGCGCCGCCAGCACGGCGTCCGCAACCGCATTCTCCAGTCGATCTTCCGCGTTTCTGGGCCGGTAGCGCGTCTCGATCGGGAACATGCGCCCTTGCGACTCGATCACCGGCGCATCGCCGAGAAGTGCAGCAACCCGCGCGCCATCCAAGGTCGCCGACATCGGCAGCAGCCGCAAATCCGGGCGTAACGCGGCCTGGGCATCAAGCGCCAGTGCCAGGCCGAGATCAGCCTCCAGCGCGCGTTCGTGCGCCTCGTCGAACAGGACGGCGGCCGTATCGGCCAGCTCCGGGTCCGCCTGGATGCGCCGGGTGAACACGCCTTCGGTCACCACCTCGATCGCGGTGCGCGCCGACACGCGTTGCTCCATGCGTACCCGGTAACCGACAGTCTCTCCCACCGGCTCGCCAAGGGTCGCCGCCATGCGTTCCGCCGCGGCCCTGGCTGCCAGCCGACGCGGGCTGAGCACGATCAGTTTGCGGTTTTCGCGCCACGGTGCATCGAGCAGGGCAAGCGGCACGCGCGTGGTCTTGCCAGCGCCCGGCGGCGCCACCAGGACCGCGCTGCTGCCCGCTTCCAGAGCGGCGCGCAGGCGCGGCAGGACCGCCTCGACCGGGAGGTCGGTCATCGCTCAGTAGGCGCGCTGAACGGTGAAGTCGGCAGCTTCGATGAGCGCAGCCTTGGCGGCGCTGTCCGGGAAGACGGCCAGTGCGTCGATCGCCCGCTCGCCGTAGAGATGCGCGCGCTTCAGCGTATCCGTCACTGCCTGCCGCCGGCTCATGATCGCGACGGCCTGCTCGAAGTCGCCGGGCTGCCGGTCCATCCTGACCAGCGTCCGGCGCCAGAACGCCCGCTCGTCGTCGTTGCCGCGCGCATAGGCAAGGATCGCCGGTAGCGTGAGCTTGCCTTCGCGGAAGTCGTCCCCTGCGGACTTGCCCATGACATCGGCGGTGGAGGCATAATCGATCGCATCGTCGACCAACTGGAAGGCGATCCCGAGATTGCGGCCGTAGGATTCAAGCGCGGCTTCCGTCGCATCGTCCCGCTCGGCGATTACGGACGCGACCTGGCAGGCCGCAGCGAACAACACTGCGGTCTTGCCGATGATGACTTCCAGATAACGGTCCTCGGTGGTGTCCAGATTGCCGGTCGTGGTCAGTTGGTCGACCTCGCCTTGCGCAATGGTCGCCGCCGCACGACTGAGGATGCGCAGTACCCGCAGCGAACCGTCCTCGACCATCAGCTCGAACGCGCGCGCGAACAGGAAATCGCCAACCAGCACCGTCGCCTTGTTGCCCCAGATGATGTTGGCGGTCTGCTGACCGCGGCGCAGGTCCGAACCGTCGACCACGTCATCGTGCAGCAGCGTCGCGGTGTGGATGAACTCGACGCACGCTGCCAGACTGAATTGCCGGGTGCCGCCGTAGCCGAGCAGCCGCGCGCTGCCCAAAGTCAACATCGGGCGCAATCGCTTGCCGCCAGAGGCGATCAGGTGGCCGGCAAGTTCCGGGATAAGAACGACCGGGCTTTGCATGCGCTCGATGATCGTCTGGTTGACGGCATTCATATCCGCCGCGACCAGCGCTTGCAGCTTGGCGACGGATGGCGTGCTCGGGCGTTTGATCTTGAGGGTGTGGACGTCAGCGTCCATGGCGTCTCTCCATTACTTCCCTATAGGAACCCGCGCCCAAGCTGCGCAAGCTAGTATCTTGGGCTTGGTCAATCGGTCGCGCGGCATTCGGATATTCGCAGCGCAAATACGCCAAGTTACGCCAGAAACAGTCTGTTCAAAGCCGACGCTTGCCTCAGTGGCCCATGGCGGATTATCAGCGGCGAATGTCTGGTTCCTGCCGACGCGCCGTCGGCCGTACCACCTGGAGCGCCGCGATGAGCGATGCCGTGCTTGCCGCATATCGGGACAGCATCGACAATATCGATGCGGCGTTGATCTATATGCTGGCGGAACGGTTCAAGATCACACAGGCTGTAGGGGCGCACAAGGCGGAGCACGGGTTGCCGCCCGCGGATGTCGACCGCGAGGCACGCCAGATCGAGCGCCTGCGGGCTCTGGCGGCGGGCGCAAAGCTGGACCCCGAATTTTCTGAGAAGTTTTACGCTTCATCATCACGGAAGTGATCCGGCACCATGAACAGCAGCGAACAAACGCTTGAAAAGCATCAGCATGCGTGCAGGTCACACCTTCACCAGCGCAGGAACGCGCCCCAGAGATTTCCAGGAGGTCATCATGGCGGTTAACAGGCACAAGACGCGGTTGTTATATTGCGCGGCAGTCTGCCTGCTGCTGGCGCTTCCCGCCGGCCCAAGCCTTGCTGCGGCCAGCATCTACGCTCCCGGCGAAGTCGAACGCGACGCCAATGGTGAACCCTGATCCTGGCGCAGGCGGACACGTCGGCGAACGACACCGCCACGCGCAACAGCCCGGACGAGATCAGCGATCCTTTCGAGCACTACAATCGCTTCATCTTCAAGGTGAACACTGGTTTCGACAATGTGCTGCTGAAGCCTGTCGCCAAGGCCTATCGCTGGGCGCTTCCGGGCTTTATCCGCCGCGGCATCACCAACGGCTTCAACAACCTGCAAGAACCCTTCACCTTCGTGAACGCCCTGCTCCAGGGTAAGGGCGATGTGGCCATGAAATCGCTTGGCCGCTTCATGATCAATTCGACCGTCGGTGTCGCCGGCCTCAACGACCAGGCCAGTCAATGGGGCGTCAAACGACAGGAAGAAGATTTCGGGCAAACCCTTGGTGTGTGGGAGTCGGCGACGGCCCATTCCTCATGCTGCCCTTCCTCGGGCCGAGCAATCCGCGCGATCTGGTCGGGTTTGTGGCGGAAACTTTCGGCAGTCCGTCAAACGTCGTGCTGTCCCGCGCGGTCGCCAATTCCATCGACTACGGCCTCACCGGCCTGCAGATCGTCGACTTGCGCACGCGCGCGCTCGATAGCGTCGATAAGCTGCTTGAGACCAGCAGCGACCCATACGTCGCCCTGCGGTCCGCTTATATTCAGCAGCGCCGCTTTCTGGTGAAAGACGGAGAGTCGACGATCACCATTCCCGCCGACGATGAATTTCTTGAGGATACGGCTCCCGCCGCACCACAGGATGGCGAGCATCCTTTGCAATCCAGTACGCAACAGCAGGTAATCGCTTACGCGGAAGACATTATGGAGCCGGTATATTATAATCCCGAACTGCATTCCGATTGTATTTCGGAGTGATTTTTGCGTTAACTCAATATTTTAAGAGATTTTCTTAGCAAGACGTTAACGCTGAGTACAGTAATCGCCTGAGGGATATGGTCGCGCGAAGTCTAATGCGGCCAGCGAACTCGAGGCGGTGATGATGACGGCGAATCCTCTTCGGCGGTATTTCCCTGGTGGTTTCAGAGCCATACTCAGGGATCGCGCGGGGTCGACGCTCCCGCTCTTTGCAGCGTCCATTATTCCGGTCATGGGCGCGATCGGCCTCTCTGTCGATGCGGGCCGTGCTTACATGGTGCAGCAGCGCGTCAAGTCCGCGCTCGATCTGGCGCTGCTGGCATCTGCAACGTCCGCGGCCACGCAGTCGGAACGGGATGCGACGCTCGAGCGCTATTTCGAGGCGAATTTTCCGGAAAACTACCTCGGTGCGAAGATCGATGGCTTCACCACTGTCGACCAGCGCCAGGCGGACGCACAAGGCACGACGGTCGATGTGACGGCCACGGTGAACATCACAATACCAACGACGTTCATGTCGATCTTCGGCGAAAGCTACAAGCAGTTGACCTTGAATGCGGAATCGCGCGTCGCGACCGCAGAGCGCGGCGACAAGCAGGCGCTGGAAATCATGATGGCGATCGACAACACCGGATCGATGGCGACGGCGGATGTCGGCGGGGACTAACCCGTATCCAGGCCGTCAAAAACGCCGCGCAAACCTTCACGGACATCATCTATAATGGCAGCTTCAAGCCCGAAAATCTGGCGGTTGGCATTGTTCCCTTTACCGTTATGGCCAACGTCGGCCACCTGCTGAAAGACGACCGCGTCAACTACTCCAGAGCGGCCGACTATGCAGACCGCACGGTATCGAACGCCTGGGGCTGGAAGGGCTGCGTCGCGGAAGACGGCTGGCTGGACCCGAATGCGAATTACGCAACGCGATCCTTCCCGAACAAGCGGACGAGCTACCTCAGTAATGATCGCACCGTGCTTGAGGCCAACGCCTACGACATGAATCTGGCGGATCCTGCCACCAGCGCCGCCCCGAAGTGGGACCCGCTGCTGTTTCCGCCCGTGTTGCAGCGCGCAACCGGAATCAAGCCTACTACAGGCCGCCAAGCAATGCGTTCGCAACCGACCCCGGAAATATCTGGAACAAAGCGATCCGCCGGGCCTACGCGTCGCGCGGCGCCAGCTTCATTCAGGCGGATAACACCATCAACATCACGACGTCCGGCTTGTTCGAGCGCACCAGCTCCAGCGCCCGCAGGTTTTACACGAAAGCGGTGGCGCAACGGACTGGGTGAGCGCCAACCAATATACGACCTCGACGCTCAGCAAGGCGTCTCCGAACTTCCACTGCCCGTCTGAGGCGCTGCCGCCGAAGTGGGGCGTCACCAAGACGACGGTAAGCACCTACATCTCGAACGAAAACTGGGCCTACAGCCCTGGCACGGGTACACTGACCAATGTCGGGTTCGCCTGGGCATGGCGCATGCTCAAGGCCA
Source organism: Hankyongella ginsenosidimutans (assembly GCF_005144965.1). Lineage (GTDB taxonomy): Bacteria > Pseudomonadota > Alphaproteobacteria > Sphingomonadales > Sphingomonadaceae > Hankyongella > Hankyongella ginsenosidimutans. The sequence continues at coordinate 2,291,945 of NZ_CP039704.1, read as the reverse complement.
AGGACATGTTCAAGGACCTGCGCAACCATCCCGACGACTACCCGACCCGGCAGATTCTGGTGTTGTTTACGGATGGCATCATCGAGTCGTTCGACAGCGGCAACTACTGGAACGGCAAGCTCGACACCAACTACACACCTTACGGTACCTTCGAAGACAAGATCGCGGTCAATTCGACGAGTTCAAGCACCGTGAACGCCGCGATGGATCTGCGACTGGCCAAGGCCTGCAATGCCGCCAAGGCGACCGGCGTCGAGATTTACGTCATCGCGCTCAAAGCATCGACGGATACATATCGTCAGTGCGCAAGCGGCGATAACCACTATTTTGCGACCTACAACGCACAGGAAATTTCCGATGCGTTCGAGGCCATCGCCTACGATCTCGTTCCTCTGCACATCGTTCAGTAGGAGCCGGAAATGCAGCGAACCTCGCACGGCTTGCACAGGGACGACAGCGGCTCGTCGCTGGTTGAATTCGCGGTCATCGCACCAGTGCTTCTGGCGTTTCTGATCGGGATCGTCGACCTCGGCTACACGGGCTTCACCCAGGTCTCGCTTGATGCCGCCGTCGCACAGGCAGCGCGCGACGCGATCGCGACATCGAAGGGCTGCATCGACAACGAAGCCCGCGTGCAGACCATCAAAGACAGCATCACCGAGAGCATGAAGGGTTTTCTTCAGATCGAGGACCCCGAGATCACCTTGAAATCCTACGCCAACTTCAATTCCGTGCACCCGCCGGAACCGTTCACGGACATCAATGGCAATGGGAAATACGACCAGGGCGAGCCGTTCGACGACATCTTCATCCAGAACAGCGAATGGGATGACGACCCGGGGCAGATCGACGATGCCGGCGGGCCGGGCGGTATTGTGATGTATACGGCCAAATTTTACCTGAAGCGCATCGTCCCGCCCATTCGATACATCGAGCTTTCTGACCCAGTCCTCCAAGCCTCGACGATCGTGCGCAACGAGCCGATCGATTGTTCCGATAGCTGAGCGGGGTATTGTCATGAAGATCATGGACAGGGTGCGCTCGGCACTACGCGGCAACGAAAGCGGCATGGCGGTTGTGGAATTCGCGCTGCTCGTCCCGTTCCTGTCGCTCAGCGTCCTCATGACCGCGGATGCGGCGCTTCTGATCATGGCGACGCAGAAAGTGGCGCGGACCGCCGCCACCATGGCCGATCTCACCGCGCAGTCCGAGGCTGGAACCTCCGAGGCCCAGATGTCCGATGCGCTCGAGGCGGCAAGAATCCTGATGCAGCCCGGCAATCTGGACGAAGATGGCCGTGTTTATGTCACCGCTGTGCAAGGCGGCGCCAGTGGCATTGGAAACTTTATCCTCTGGCAGCGTTGCACTGGCGGCTTGACGACCGAGAAAAGCCAGCTCTCGAATGCAACCAATCGTGACGTCGAGCTGCCGGGCGGTATCCTGCTCGACCAGAACCAGCTCGTAATCGTCGCCGAGGCGTATCTGGATTACACCCCGATCTTCCCGAACGCCGTCTTCAAGCAGCAGACGATCCGGCAGGTGGCGGTCGCAAGGCCCCGGAATCTCAGTTTCACGCTGCTGACGCCTGACGGCTCAGACCCTCAGGACGCCTGCGGCAGCAATGTCACGCAGCCGCCTGCAAACTGATTGATCATCGAGAAGATGGCTGGGGCGCCAGGATTCGAACCTGGGAATGGCGGTACCAAAACCGCTGCCTTACCGCTTGGCGACGCCCCATCGTCGATGGAGTGGTGCAGATAGCCACAGTTTCTGCGTGGGTCAAGCAGTCACTCTGCCGGCTTCGGAACCCATCCGCTGGAAAACGACTATCGTCATCGTGTAGCTGACGACTGCCAGCACGAGTGCGAATAACCCCGCCTGCGGCAGCAGCAGGGTTACAAGACTGGGTATGCCGGCTAAAGCCCAATAATAGATTAAACCCTGCGGCCAGCCCAGGGTGCGGTGCAGATAATGGTGCAGATGCTCCCGGTCTCCCGCGAAAGGGGACCGTCCCTGCAGGCTGCGCGTCACCAGGAGCCGCAGGCAATCCAGGACGGGCACCGCGAACCAGACCAGTACATGGTCGGCCCTCAGTGTGTCGAAGTTGCGATTGTAGAGATTGATGGCCACCACGGCGATGATACAGGCCAAGCCATAACTGCCGCCATCTCCCAGGAACAGGCGTCCCTTCAGGTTGAAGGCCAGGGTGATACAGAGCGCGATCAACAGGCAAACCAACGGCATGAGCAATTCTGGTGTGGCGTGCCAGATCAGGCACCCCGTCCACATGATGCACAGGCCGATCACAATGCCGTTCTTGCCGTCGGCCATGTTCACGGCGTTGATGAAGCCGACGATACTCACCATCGTCACCAGAACCGCAACCGAACTGATGAAAACCGGCTGCTGCTGCCACGAGAAAAAATGAAATCGAGCGACAGATCGCGCGTCGTCGTCGCCGCTATCCCGATCGCGCCAACGGTGACCAGCAGTCGTATTTGCGGCGTCAACTCGAAACGGTCGTCCAAGATGCCGAGGAGAAACAGGCACGTGGCCAAAAGCGCCATCGAACTCACTGCATGCTGTGTAACAGCCTGAGAGCCCTCCATGCCGTACGCGACGACGGCCATCGCAACGAGAAAAACCGGCACCGCCGCCAACCCGCCAACGAGCGGCGTTACAATCGCGTGCCGTTTTCTGCCGCCGTAGGGATCCGGGTAGTCCAGCAATCCCAGACGGTTGCCGACAGGCCAGGCAAACCAGCTAATGAATACCGCATACAGCGCAGAAAATATCGCGGCGTACACCATCATCGCAAAATTTTTCCCACCCGCGCAAATGAACAAAGGTACGCATACTGAGTATTTAACGCATTGGATCGCGAATTTGATCCCTTCTGCGGCTAGTCGAATTACAAGCCATGGTCAAACATTCGATTAACACGCCGCAGCCCTGCAACCATACGCCGCATCTTACAGCGCCAGCAAGCGCACGTTGTATATTGGCCGAAAATCTGCTTTTGCTCCACCGTCGCGATTTTTGTCGCTATATGCCGGAATTGGCGAGGATTTTTGCACGTGTGGGTTTATGTCAGCCCGGCAAGCTGGCCGCTCTGGATTGCGCTTGGCTTTCTGGCCGCCACCCTGGCCATGCGACCCTCAAGGGTACGCAGTCTTGCGCGCGCGTTTGCGGCCTTATGTCTCGTCCTGCTCATCGCGCCGCTCGATCTGCTGATGCTGCGCCCGTTGGAGAGTCGCTACCAAAGACCAGAAAAGCTGCCGGAAAAGGCCATCGTCGTCATGCTGACGGGCAGCGAGAGACTGGCGTTATCAGAGTACAGCCGACTTTCGGAATATGATTCCGCAGCAGAGCGCGTGATCGCGACAGCGGAATTAGGTCTTGCCCATCGCGCCTGGCCGATCTGGGTCGTCGGTGGTATCCGAACCGCGAAAGGCCTGCGCGATGTCGACATCGCCGCGCGCACGCTTGGCCTGCGGATCGAGGCGGATCGCCTTGCCTTGCTTGACCGCAGCACGACAACCTGGACCAATGCGGTTATAGCCGCAAAGCTTTGGCGCAGCTTACCCCAGCCGGAACGCTTACCCATCGTTCTTGTTACATCGGCTGCACATATGCCGCGCGCCATACAGAGCTTTCAGGCGCAGGGACTGCAGCCGATCCCCTATCCTGTCGATTATCGCGCGCTGGCCTCAGACGTGCAGCCGACCCTGGATTTCGATATTCTTTCGACCCTTGGGCGTTACAGCACTGCCCTGCATGAATGGATCGGGCTTATAGCGTACAAATATATGTACGGTACTAAGGGAATTTAGGGTCAGGACTCATTAAGAATGAGGCCGTGGCGCTGGCGATTTTGGAGTGCAGGCAGGCGGGAGGGAGGCGAATATTGAACATATTCAACGACCGAGCAACAAACCTGCACGCCAAAAGCGCCGCGTCCTGCGGATGGCGGCACGCGGGCGATCCTCGTTGTTAATGGGTCCTGACCCTAGAGCCTTACAGCCTCCAGATTTGGTGCTCTGGGCCGAACTCGATGCGCCGCCATAAGCCTTTCAGGTCTGCGATCAAGCCTTTTGGTTTCAGCAGCCCAGCGATCTGCTCGCGATTCATCTGTGCATATACGGAATGCGGCACGGCAGCGACGAGGGCGTCATAGCGCTTGTCCGGATCTCCTGCGCTTTGGTGGAGATGTTCTGGCCCGCTGAGAATTTCGACACCATATTCATGTTGCGCCTCTTCCGGGAGGCCAGCGGATCGTGAATGTCGACGCTATGCCCAAGATGCTCCAGGCGGCGCACAACGTCGATGACTTTGGAATTGCGTAAATCCGGGACGTTTTCCTTGAATGTCAAACCAAGAACAAGAATCCGTGATTTTTGAGATATCTTGTCCGAAATAGAATCGGCAACATAGGATCCCATACCGTCATTGGTGCGTCTACCGGACAGGATAACTTGTGGATCATGCCCCAATTCTTCCGCCCTATAAGAAAGGTAATAGGGGTCAACGCCAATGCAGTGCCCGCCGACGAGCCCCGGCGAGAACTTCAGGAAATTCCATTTTGTCGCGGCTGCGTCGAGCACGTCGTAGGTCGAAATGCCGATTTTCTGAAATATCATCGCAATTTCATTCATGAATGCGATGTTGATATCTCTTTGTGCATTTTCGATGACTTTGGCAGCCTCGGCAACCTTGATGCTTGCAGCCCGAAACACACCGCCGCTCGTTATACTGCCGTAGATTTCAGCAAGGGCGTCCGTAACCTCCGGCGTATCGCCGGCGATCACTTTGGTGATCCGGTCTACTGTATGCTCGCGATCGCCGGGGTTGATCCGCTCGGGCGAGTAGCCGAGGAAGAAATCTACACCGTGTTTCAATCCTGAAACCTGCTCCAGTACGGGTCCGCAGATATCTTCCGTCACACCGGGGTAGACGGTGCTCTCGTAAACGACGATTGCATTGCGCCCCGGCTGCAAAGACCGGCGACCGTCCTGCTTGCAGACAGGACGGGCTTGAGATCCGGTTTGTTGTTGTCGTCAACGGGGTAGGAACCGTTACGATGTAAACATCGCTCCCTGCGCATTCTTCGGCATTAGCCGTCAACTTCAGGCTTGATGCGCGCAAGGTTTCAGGATCGACTTCCGCTGTCCGGTCGTATCCGCTGCGAAGTTCCTGAATGCGCTGGTTGTTGATGTCCAACCCGATGCAATCGAACTTGCGCGCCAAAGCGGCCGCGAGGGGCAGCCCGACATAGCCGAGGCCAACGATGGTAATCTTGGTTGCGCTCGTAATCTTCATTGCACCCTCGAGTATGAGCCTACAGCTCGATGAGCCGAAACCGTTAAAAATTAGCGGGCCAGGATGACAACAGTCGCCAGCGCCGAGGCAACCTGCGAGACAATCTGCGTAATATCGCGCGCAACATTCAGTTTGTAGAGCGGATCGATATTCTTCGGCACGACGATGGCGCTGCCTGGCGGCAAAACCTGCCTGCTCTTGCCCCAGAACGACGTTTTACAGGTTCGGCGATACCGTTTGGATAGACGATGAAGGTTCTTTTGTCGTCAGCCGTCGACTGGACGCCGCCGGATTCGTCAAGGTAATCCTTGGCAGACTTCCTCGGTGAGAACTGCAGCGCCGTCGGATTGAGGACATCCCCGAGCGTCAAAACAAAATTCGGGCGCTTGGGCATGAAGATGGTGTCGCCCGGTTCGAGCACGGTATCAAGGTCAGGCCGCATGGCGAGCACCCGCGGATCCGCTTCGACGACCACGCGCCCCGGCGGCTCTGTGCCGGCGATGCTCTGCGAAAGCTCTTGTGCGGCGATGATGGCGTCCGCAGAGATATCCTTGCGCGCTGCAATCGACAGCAGGCCGGTGTTTAGCTCTTTCAAGGCGCGTTGCAGCCCCTCACGCTGCGCAATGCGCACGCTGGCGCGCGTGAAGACGGCACCATAAGGAAATGCCTGCGACGTCACCCCCTGCCCGTTTGATAAGCTCGGAGAGCTTTTCACCCTGCGCACGGGGTAAATCCCCGGTTGCGCGAATTCACCACTCAGCAGGACTGCACCCGATTCGAAGGCTGACGCATTCGAGGTCACACGGACGGAGTCGAATGGCGTGACGATAAGATCAGCGCTCTCGGTCCATTTGACTTTCTTGGCGATGCGATCCTGCACGCCGTCGCCCGCGTGAATAACTTCCAGTTGGTCGTCGTCGCGCCGGGACGCGCGCCCGCCGGCGACCGAGACCAATTGCTGCACGGAAATATTACCCGCTACCGGATATGGGCCAGGCGCCTCACGTCACCCGTGACCGGCACGGCCTGCTCGATCAGAAATGGAAGAATATCCGGAAAGCGCTCGAATATCTGCGGGCAAACTGCCGGATCAAGATCCTGCGCGCTGAATTCCAGCACCTCCTCTTCGCCCTCGCCCGACTTTTTATCGCCGCGCCCAGCGATCGTCTTCTGATCGTCGAAGGACGAAAGTTGATCGACTGCTGCCTTCCGTCGCGATGCGGATAACGTGGTTTTCTCCGGTGCCTCTCCCGCCAGCTTTTGAACGAAGGGCACAAAGGCGCGGTTCACGGCGGCGAAGCGCTCGCCTTCGCTGTCCCCTGCTGCCCGTGCCAGCCGGTTCAGCGATGTGCAGCGATATTGCGGTTGCCGCGGCCCCAGCACGACGGAACGCACGGCTGGCGAATGCAGAAACGATATATCCGTGGAACTCAACAGGATAACCCTGTCTTCCGAGCGCAGGGACACATCGGTCGATTTCGAGAATACGGAAATCAGGCTGATAGCGTCCAGATAGGGCGTCGTCGTCTGAGGATCCCGCCGCTGCAGAATGACCAGAGGCGTATAGGTATCCGTCTTCAGGGCGTCGAGCGAGACGAGAAGCCGCCCAACCGTTGGCGCTTCGCTCAGAGCCCGCGGCCCTGCTGCATCCGTATGGCCGAGCAATTCGACAAAGCCCCTGGTCTGGCCATAGCGCGGCACAACCGAGATCGCGTCGCCGGCCTGAACGGCATCGCCTGACCTCAGGGGCACCGTGGTGAACGCACCAAGGCTGGAGCGCGCACGCTGGGCGCTGGAGGAACTGCCGCCGGGCACAAGCTCGCCGCCAGCGATCCGCAGGGCTTCCTCAACCGACACGCTCGTCCCGGGTCGCAGTTCGTAGATGCCGGGTCGCACGACGGCCCCGGTTACGGCGAAGGTCGGGCCAAGCGCCGGCACGATGATCCGGTCGCCATCCTGGAGCTTCACCTGGCTGCTCGCACCGATGCCGAGCAAACCGTAGAGATCGAGCGCAATGATCCGCCCGCCCCGCTCAATACGTACCGCGCGCAGACTCCCGCTGCGGCGGATGCCGCCGGCGCGGCCAAGGGCTGAGATCGCATCACTGAGGGCTGTCATGCGGTACTGACCCGGACGAAGCACTTCCCCTGCGACCGTCACGGCAATCGAGCGGACGCCGCCGAGCGAAACATAGGCCTCGGTGCCGATCATGACGCGTCGCGTCGCGCTTTCGATTTCGTTGCGGACCTGCCCGAGCGTGCGGCCGAGCACGGAAATCGGCGGAAAGTCGGGAATATTGATAGTCCCAGCGCGGTCGACGCGCACCGTGGAAGAGCGCGATGTCGGCCCTTGAAAGACAATCACCAATTCATCGCCGACGCCGAGTACATAGCTGTCGTCGACGCGACCGGTAACCGGCTCCCCGGCTGGCTGTTGCGAAAGAGATCGTAGCCGAATTGCTGCAGTTTCGGGTCGTTCAGGCGCTTGCGATACGCCTCTTCGATCGGCGTCGCCTGACGGAGCGTCGAGAGCTGATCGCGTGCAATCGCAGCGCGCAGTTCCAACTCTTCTGGTGTGAGTACCTGGGTTGCCGGGTTCGCATCGCCGCGGGACAGGCTGCGGCCTTCATCACTGGCGCCTTCAGTCTGCGCGCCCTGTCGGCCGCTGTTTTTGAGGAATTGGTCGACCAACGCGGGGTCGACATTTTGCGCATGCGCCTGCGGGCACGCGATAAAAGTGCCGCAAGCATTGCGAGGCTGACAAGAAGCAATCTTTGCAGAAAGGGCAATTCCAGCGGGGAATGGGCCATTGAAATTTTGCGCTCGGATGGCGCACGTTTGCTGTCATTGTCATGCTCTGTAAGCGCCATTCGGCTTGAAACTGCCGTCTAGTCACGCATCCGAGCCCCGTCAAGGAAGCGGTAAATAACCGGCCAGCCATTACTGTAGGCGGCATATCTCTGCCCAGACATCCGGAAAGGCGGCGAGAACGCGCTCTTTGCGGCTTGCGCGCTCAAGGCATCGGGATAGAGCGCAAAGCTGGTCGGGCCAGAGCCGGACAGGCGCGAAAGCTGAACCTCCGGTGTCTGCGCCAACAGCGCGAGCTGCCGACCCAGATCGGGATTGAGCTGGCAGGCTGGCACCGCAAGATCGTTATGCAGCGCGGAAATTTCGCTCAGGCACCAGGCTTCGCGCCGGATATCTGCGAGGTGTGCCGTAAACGGCGCTGCGCTGGCCTTGTAAGCGCCAAACACCGCTGGCGTCGGCATCGGCTGCGGTGGTTTGACCAGCAGGACCCACGGCTGTGCATCCAGTGTTGTCGGTGTCAGTGTCTCGCCGACCCCTGGCCGAGGCAGGTGCTTGACCAAACGCAAGCCGGAACGTCAGCCCCGACCACGGCCGCCAAGTCCGCGAGGCGTTCAAGGGGCAAGCCAAGGCCGAACATACGGTTGAGAAGGCGTAGTGCCGCGGCTGCATCCGCCGACCCTCCACCCAGACCGGCCGCCACAGGAATATTCTTCACGATCCGTATGTGGAGCTTGGGCAGATCGCGCCCGAAAAGGGCGGCGGCGGCACGTTGGACGAGGCTGTCGCCTTCCGCTTGAGAGAAAACGCCTGCGGCCCCTCAACCGTCACACGAAAGGAGTCGGCAGGCTCCGCAATCAGTTCGTCGCCGAAATCGACGAATGCGAACAGCGTCTCGAGCAGATGGTATCCGTCCGCACGACGCCCGACGATATGCAGAAAGAGGTTGATCTTGGCCGGAGCGAACTCCCGGTCCAGCACGATATTCGACATAGAGGCTGCCTTTAGCTCGGCCGATCGTTCGAGTCCGCATTTTCGGCCAGCCCGAAGATGATTTTTCATCCAGCCGCGCCGACTGCTCGGGCTCCGCGTCGAGGCTTTTCGCAGCGTTCCAGCGGAAACGCGCTTCCAGCAGCCTGCCCACACGCCAATAGGCATCGCCGAGATGCTCATTGATGGTCGGATCACCCGGTTCGATAGCGACGGCGCGCTCCAGGGTCGCAACGGCGGCGTCCCACTGCTTAGCGCTATACTGTGCCCAGCCAAGAGAGTCGACGATATAGCCGTCATCGGGGCGCTGGCGCAGCGCCGCCTCGATCATGTTTCGGCCTTCACTCATATTGGCGCCGCGGTCGATAAAGGAATATCCAAGATAATTCAGGACATTGGGTTCGTTTGGCTGCAGGGCGAGCGCCTGACGCAGGTCACGCTCGGCTTCCGGCCAGCGCTGGAGGCGCTCCAGTGTCATGCCGCGCAGATAATAGAGCCCCAATCGGCCTGCTTCGGCTGGCCCGCGAGCGCAATGGCTTTGTCGTAGGCGACAAGGGCCTTGGCGAAATCGCTGGCGCCGCGATGCAGGTCGCCGAGACTCACCCAGAGCTCGACACGATCGGGCCAGCGCTGCAAAGCCCGCTCAATGATCGCAACGGCTTCAGGCACCCCGGCTGCATCGCGCGCGATATCAGCCCGGGTTAACCAGACGCGCGTGTTGGTGATCGATGTCTCGGCCAGGAGTCGAGCGCAGCCTTTGCTCCGCGTACGTCGCCGCTGGTCCGCAGCAGATCGGCGAGCACCAGTGCCGCCTCGTCGAGGTCCGGTTCGGCATAGCGCGCCATGCGCGCGTAGTTGATGGCGATTGGCGTCGCCTGCTGCCGGCCGAGATCGGCGGCGATGCGCAAGAGAACTTCCGCCACCCCTTCCTGCGGCGTAGCGACAAGGCTGCGCACCTTCTTGTTGGAGCGGAGGCGCTCGATCGCCTCGCTCAGGCGTCCATCGCTCTGCCACCCCTCGATACCCTCGGCTTCCTGCAGAGCTGCCTTGCTCCCCTCGGCTGCCTGAATGGCAGCGATCAGATTGACCTTCGCGCGCGCGCCGCTGGCCACGCCAGGCGGCACGATCCGGCGCAGCAAGTCTTCCGCCGCCTTTTCGTCGCCACTTGCAAGCTTCATGTAGGCCAGATGCTCGCGATAATAGCTCTCGATGAAGCCGTCGCCATCGCCGGGGGTCACAATGTCGAATGCGTCGCGGGTCTTGCCTGAGCCATAGACGGCCCAGGCCTTGATAATACTGCCAACCAGCGATTCGATGCCTTCGCTCGGCAGCTGGTCGACCAGCGAAATCGCCTCCTCCCAACGCTTCGCGCGAACTGCATCCACCGCGCGCAGAACGGTAAGGGTCCCGAAATTCTCGTCGTCCTTGACCAGGGTCTGGCCAATTTTCAGAGCGGTATCGATCTCGCCAGACCCCAGTGCCAGCTCGAAGGTCCTTCGTTGCAGCAGGCGATTGTCAGGCGCGTAACGCAGTGCCCTCGTAAAATAGTCGGTGGCTTGCTCGAGGTCTTCCTCCGCCCAGGCATGGCGGCCCTGGACATATTCGTTGAGTCCAGAGCGATAATTGCCCGCGAACAGGCTGGCCGGCGCGCGCGCGCAAGCCGGCGTCGCCATGAGCAGGAGCAACACCAGGGCATCTCTCCTGAAATGCAACCCAAGGCCGGGATTCGGTGCCAAGCCGCACGTAAGGAGGAAAGATGCTTTCGATCGAAGGGTGTATGGAGCAACTTTGGGCTTTAAACCCGCTTTGGGCAGGCCCACGGACTGAAGCGGATTTAAAGCCCGTTGATCTAGCGACTTTGCTTGCCGTCTTTTCATATCGCTCGGTCGCCTGCCTGAATTACATGTTCGGGTATGTCGGGCCGCCGCCGCCTTCCGGCGTCACCCAACGGATATTCTGGGTCGGGTCCTTGATATCGCACGTCTTGCAGTGAACGCAGTTCTGCGCGTTGATCTGCAGGCGCGGATCGGCTCCCTCCGCATGCACGATTTCATACACGCCCGCTGGGCAGTAGCGCTGCTCCGGTGCGTCGTACAGCGCAAGATTCACGCTGATCGGCACGGAGGGATCGCGCAGGGTGAGGTGCACTGGCTGATCGTCTTCATGGTTGGTCCCGGAGAGGTAAACCGAGGACAGCCGATCGAACGTTATCGTGCCATCCGGCTTGGGATACGCGATCTTCGTGCTTTGAGCCGTCTTCGTCAGCTGGCTGTGGTCCGGCTTGTGCCCGAAGGTCCAGGGCACCAGGAAACCAAGTCCGAGTTCATTCAGCCACAGATCGAGGCCGGCATAAACCGTGCCCCAGAAAACGCCGAATTTCGCCAGCGCGGGGCGGGCATTGCGAACCGTGAACAGGTCCTTGGCGACCCAGCTCTGCGTGAGTGCAAGCCGGTAGGCGTCTAGGCTGGCCGGACCCTCCGCCGCCAGGGCGTCCACGACGGCATCGGCGGCCAGCATCCCAGTCTTCATCGCATAATGGCTGCCCTTAACGCGCGGCACATTCACAAAGCCTGCCGAACAGCCGATCAACGCCCCGCCCGGGAAACTGACGTTGGGGATCGATTGATAACCGCCTTCGTTGATGGCGCGCGCACCATAGGCGACCCGCCGCCCGCCCTCCAGCAATGGCTTGATCGCCGGATGCAGTTTGAAACGCTGCATCTCCTCATAGGGAGACAGGTGGGGATTGTGGTAATCCAGCGCCACGACAAAGCCGATGGCGAGCTGGCCGTTCTCCTGGTGGTAGATGAAGCCGCCGCCCGCCACGTCGCTCAAGGGCCAGCCCTGGGTGTGGATCACGAGGCCTGGCTCATGCTTCTCGGGTGCGATATCCCAGAGTTCCTTGATGCCGATGGCATAGGTCTGGGGTTCGACGCCTTCGCGCAGCTTGTACCGCGCGATCAGTTCCTGCGCGAGGTGACCGCGAACACCCTCGGCGATCAGGGTATAGCGCCCCTCGATGGCCAGGCCGGGCTGGTAGGTTGGCTTGTGCGATCCATCCCTAGCGACGCCCATATCGCCGGTAATGACCCCACCGACCGAGCCATCGTCCCGATACAGAAGATTTGCCGCCGCAAAGCCGGGAAACAGATCGACGCCCAGCGCTTCCGCCTGCTCCCCAGCCATCGGCACAGGTTCCCGAGCGACAGCGTGTAACAGCCGGCATTGCTCATCAATGGCGGCATGAACAGGTGCGGCAGGGAATAGCGCTTGCCTTCGGTCAGCACCCAATGCTCGGTTTTCGTGACGGGCACGCCTATGGGTGCGCCGCGCGCCTGCCAATCGGGGATCAGTTCATCGAGTGCTTTCGGATCGAACACGGCGCCGGACAGAATATGGGCACCGATTTCCGACCCCTTCTCCAGCAGGCAGACGCTGATCTCGCGACCCAGTTGCTGGGCCTTCTGCTTGATTCGGATCGCCGCAGAGAGCCCGGCCGGACCTCCACCGACGACGACCACGTCATACGTCATTGTTTCGCGTTCCGTCATGGCGGCATTCCCCAATCGTTGTGCATATTATCGGCGCATCTTGAGCCAAAGCTTTATGGGAGCCAAGGGGACGGATTGTCCATACCCCGTCTTTTCTGCGAACTTTGGGTTGACCACCCCGTGCCGAATTGACCACAGTCCGCGCCATGACACCGACGTTCAGTCTTCGGCAGGCCACCAGCGCGCTCGCATGGTGGTTGGAGGCGGGCTGGGATGCCGCCATCGACCCGGAAACGCGTCTGTTCGGGGCACAGCAGTTCGCGACGCAGCAGTTCGCGACGCAGCCTGCGCGTGCGCAGGACCCAGCCCCGCCGCGCCCGCACCAGGAAATCGCCGGGGTGCAGGACCTCGCGGCCTTGCGTGCCTACATTGAAGCCTTCGAAGGGTGCCCGCTGAAAAGACGGCGACGAATACCGTGATCGCGGACGGCCTTGCCGGCGCCCGGCTGATGGTGATCGGCGAAGCGCCAGGCGCGGAGGAGGATCGCACCGGCCGACCCTTCGTTGGGCGCGCTGGCCAGCTGCTGGACCGGATGCTGGCTGCGATCGGGCTCGACCGCAAGGCCGAGACGCCGGACCGCGCCGCCTATATCACCAACATCGTCTTCTGGCGGCCGCTCGGCAACCGCGAGCCCAACAGCGCCGAGGTGGCATCCTGCCTGCCGCTCGCCCTGCGGCACATCGAACTCGCCAGGCCACGCGCCATCCTGGCGCTTGGCGGCGTCGCCACCAAAGCGCTGCTGTCAACCGAGGCAGGCATCACGCGCGTGCGCGGCCGCTGGGCAGCACTCCACCTCAACGGCGTCGAATACCCCGTGCTGCCTAGCTATCATCCGGCGTTTCTGCTGCGCAAACCCGCGGGCAAGGCTCAGGCATGGGCTGACCTGCTGATGCTGAAGACCTTCCTGGACGCCGCCGCATGAAGCTGTTGCTGACCGGTCTTCTGCTTTGGGGCCGAGCCTTGCCCATGCCCAGTCCGCAGGGGACCTGCCAACCCTGCTCCACGCAGGGGACGCCAGCCGCTACCGCCAGGCATTCGACCTGATCGACCGGCACAAGCTCAAGGCCGTGCGTGTAATGCTGCCGGAGCTTGATGGGCCACTGCGCCAGACGGTCGAGTCCGAGCTGCTGCTCCGGGGTTCCGCGCGATCAAACGAGGTCCAAGCCTGGCTGGCCAACAACGACGACGCGCCGCTCGCCCCGATGATCGCACGGCGGGCAGGAGTGCCCGGCTTCGACGAACCCGCCCTGCCCCGGATCGCAAACCGCGTTTCGGCGCTGGCCTCGACCCCAGCGGCCTGAACCGGCAGTTCAGCCGCGTGATCGAACCCCTGCTTGAGGCGGAGCGTCCGTCCGACGCGGAGGAGCAATGGCGCAAGCTGGCGGACCAGCCTGGCGTCCCTGATTGGGTGTCCAGCTACTGGGCCTACAAGATCGCCTGGCGCTATTATCTCGCCGGCCAGGACGATGCGGCTGCGCGCCTGGGGGCGGAGGGCGGTGCGAAACCCTGCTGGGAGGCAGCGGCAGCACTCTGGGTCGCAGGCCTTGCCGAGTGGCGCGGCGGCAACGCGGGGTCGGCCTTCGCCAGGTTCAGCGCGATCCTCGAGCGGCCGGGCATATCGGACGACCTGCGGAGCGCCGCCGGGTTCTGGGCCGCGCGCGCTGCCTTCCTGTCGGGCAAGCCGCAGCGGATTGCCGACCTGCTCGACCATGCCGGCCGGTACCCGGAGACCATGTATGGCCTGCTGGCCCTGCGTACGCTGGGCTTTACGCCGCGCTTCGACTGGGACCCGCCGGACTTCATCCACGCCGACTGGAACCAGCTCTCGAAGATCGCCGGCGCTCAGCGCGCCGTGGCGCTGGCGCAGATCGGGCAATTGAGCCGCGCCGACCGGGAACTGCGCACGCTTGCGACACGGGTCGACCCGCAGAATTTCGATGCGCTGGTTCGCCTTGCCGCGGTGCTCAATTTGCCGGCGACCCAATATTGGCTGTCCCAGCGTACACCTGCGGGTCAGACGCCGCCGATGTCCGGGCGCTATCCGGCGCCGAACTGGACGCCGAACGGCGGCTGGCGCGTCGACCAGGCGCTGGTTTACGCCTTCGCCTTGCAGGAATCGCGCTTCATCACCCACGCGGTCAGCCGGACCGGCGCGCGCGGCGTCATGCAACTGATGCCGGGCACGGCGCGCATGATGCAAGACAGCGGCGAGGACGAGACGCAGCTGCGCAACCCGGAATTCAATCTTGAGCTCGGTCAGCGCTATCTGGAAACATTGCGGGATGCGGAACCGACCCGGGGTCTGCTGCCCAAGGTGGTCGCCGCCTATAACGCCGGGCCGGGCAGCGTGCGCCGCTGGAACGAGTCCCTGAACGACCGCGATGACCCCCTGCTGTTCATCGAGTCGATCCCGTTCGCGGAAACCCGCCATTATGTCGAAAAGGTGCTGGCGAACTACTGGCTCTACAGCCTGCGCCTGAAACAGCCCACGCCAAGCCTCGATGCGCTGGCGCGCGCGCTCTGGCCGCGTTTTCCCGGCACCCCGGGGCCGGCCGCCATTGCTTCCAGCAAGCAGAGCACCCTATCCGCACAAGCCGGAGACAGCAGCAATGCCCATTGACGAGCGCCTGCCCTTCGTGCCCGTGCGCATCGCCGTCGCGACCATCTCCGACACCCGCACCCCGGAGACCGACACCTCCGGGGATACGCTGGTCGCCCGCCTGACCGGGGCAGGCCACAGCCTTGCCGACCGCGCGATCCTGAAGGACGACGCGACGACCATCGCCACCCGCTTCCAGCAGTGGATCGACGATCCGGAGATCGAAATCGTCATCTCGACCGGCGGCACCGGGCTGACCGGCCGCGATGTCACGCCCGAAGCGCTCGCCCGGGTGATCGAGAAAGAGATTCCCGGCTTCGGCGAACTGTTCCGCTGGATCAGTTTCCAGTCGATCGGCACCTCGACCGTGCAATCCCGTACCATGGCGGGCGTTGCGAACGGAACCTATCTGTTCGCCCTGCCCGGCTCGACTGGCGCGGTGCGCGACGCCTGGGACCAGATCCTCGCTTTCCAGCTCGACGCCCGTCATCGGCCCTGCAACTTCGTCGAATTGCTGCCCCGGCTACGCGAACGCTAACTTCATGGAGTCCTGCCCATGCTGCGCCTGCTGCTGCTATCCTTCGCCCTGCTCGCCATGAAGACTGCGCCGACCCTCGCGCAGGATGATCCCCATCAGTGGCTGGAGGGCGTGACCGACCCGAAAGCGCTCGACTGGGTGCAGCAGCAGAACAAGCGGTCGCTGGCGGTGCTGGAGCAGCAGCCCCGTTTCGCCGACTTCCGCAAGCGCGCCGAGGACATCTATGCCGACAAGCGGCGGATCGCCTATCCGGACATCCAGGGCGACGATGTGTTCAACTTCTGGCAGGACGACGCCAACCCGCGCGGCCTCTGGCGCATCGCAACGCTGAAATCCTACCTCACCGGCAAGCCAGCATGGCGCACCCTGCTCGACCTCGACGATCTGGCGAAACGGGAGAATGAGAACTGGGTCTGGAAAGGCGCGGACTGCCTCGGCCCGGTCTTCAATCGCTGCCTGGTCTATCTCTCGCGCGGGGCAAGGACGCGACGATCCTGCGGGAGTTCGACCGTTCGACCAACTGGTTCGCCGCAGACGGCTTCATGCTCGGCGAAGCCAAGCACCGGATCGCCTGGCTGGACGACAACCGGCTGCTGGTCGCGACTGATTACGGCCCGGGCAGCCTGACAAGCTCGGGCTACCCGCGCATCGTCAAGATATGGCAGCGCGGTGCACCGATTACGCAGGCCCGGACGATCTTCGAAGGCAAAGAAAGCGACGTCTGGGTTGCGCCGCAGACCTACGTCACCAAGGAAGGCGTGTTCGCGACAATCCATCAGGGTAAAACCTTCTGGACCGGTACGGTCTACCATCTGCGCGACGACGGCCAGACGGTCGCAAGCCCCTGCCCGAGGATGCCGACTTCAAGACCGTGTTCGGCGGAACCGCGATCGCGCAGTTACGGTCTGATTTGAAGATCGGCGACGCGACGGTTCCGCGCGGCTCGCTGGTCGGCTACGCGATCCGTCCCGTTCTGGCATTCGGCGGCGCCGACGCCAGCAGCCCGATCGAGGCGCTCTACACTCCGGAAGACAGGACCGCCGTCGCAGATGTGCTGCCCGCACGCGATGTGCTTTACGTGTCGATCCTCGACAAGGTGAAGCACCGGCTCATCACCATCCAGCCCGGTGCGCCGGCCTGGCTGAAGCGGCCGGTCAGTCTGCCGGCCGATGGTACCTTGTCGCTCATCAGCGCCGGCGAGAAATCGAACCTTGCGCTCGTCGATCACCAGAATTTTACCAGCAACAATTCGCTGTACGCCGTCGGCCAGGGTGGCACCCGCGCAGTTGCGCGCGCGCCGGTGCGCTTCGATCCCGCACGCTTCACGACCGTGCAGCATTTCGCGACTTCGAAAGACGGGACGCAAGTACCCTACTTCGTCGTCCGGCCGAAAGGATCGAAAGGGCCGGTTCCAACCTACATGTTCGCCTATGGCGGCTTCGAGATCAGCCTGCTGCCAACCTATGTGAAACCGATCGAGCAGTTCTGGCTTGAAGATGGCGGGGCCTATGTGGTCGCCAACATTCGCGGCGGCGGCGAATTCGGGCCGGACTGGCACCAGGCCGCGCTCAAGGAAAACCGCCAGCGCGCCTACGACGACTTCCATGCCGTCGCCGAAGATCTCGTGAAGCGGGGTGTCACGACACCCAAGCTGCTGGGCATCCACGGCCGTTCCAACGGCGGCCTGCTGATGGGTGTCGCCCTGACCCAGCGCCCCGAACTCTACGGCGGGATCATCGTCGGCGTGCCGCTCGCGGACATGAAGCGTTACAACAAACTGCTCGCCGGCCTCCTGGATGGGCGAATACGGCGATCCGGACGATCCCACGCAATGGGCCTACATCAGCCGTTACAGCCCGTATCAGAACCTGCGCCGGGACGCGGCCTACCCGCGCGTCTTCTTCTACACATCCACCAAGGATGACCGCGTCCACCCCGGCCATGCCCGCAAGATGGCGGCGCGCATGCAGGAATACGGCAAGGATTTCTTCTATTACGAGAATATCGACGGCGGGCATGCCGGCGTCGCGAATTACAAGGAAAGCGCCAACCTCGCCGCGCTCATGAGCGTCTACCTGCGCCTGCAGCTGGGGGCGCGATAAAGCAAGAACCCGGCAGGAGCCGGGGTTCATTGCCTACAAGATCGGGATGCCGCAACGGCTACTTGATCTTGGCTTCCTTGAAGTCGACGTGCTTGCGCACCACCGGATCATACTTGCGGAAGGTCAGCTTCTCGGTCTGGGTCCGCGGATTCTTTTGGTCACATAATAGTAACCCGTATCCGCGGTGCTCACGAGCTTGATCTTGATGATCGTTGGCTTCGCCATGTCTGCTTCCTTCTGGCGGCAGCCCCATCAGCCGGCGCCTGCACGAATTCCTGAAAACGAGCGGCGGCAATTACCGGATGTGCGCCGCGCCGTCAAGCGTCCAGGAAGACCGGTAGTGGGTCAATTTGAAATCATGACCCTGAGCTCGACGAAGGGCTGAGCGGCTCGTGGTTCTGTCCGAGCTTACTTTGAGCGAATTTTCAAAATGACCCACTACCGGAAGACCCGTGCAACAGTAACGAAGCATTAGGCGGATAGGGTTAAATCAGAGCCTGATCGGTTGAGGTTGAAGCATGGTTGCTTCAACCGATGGCGTGAATCAGGCTATTTTCCTGAATCAGACCATGATTCACGTTCCAGATTGGCTCAATCTGAAACGATCAAGGTCTGGGCGCAAGAAACCGGGAGCACCCACGCATGCATGCTGACGATCTGGAAGAAGCCCGCCTCGCGGTCGCCGACCGCCTGTCCGATCTTGAAGCCGGGCTGGCGCAGCTTTCGACCAACGACCTGAAGCAGCAGGTTCATTCCCTGAAAGGCCTCGCAGCCGCCTATGGCCTGATCGTGATCGAAAGCCTGTGCCACGGCCTTGAACAGCGGCTGGCAAGCGGCCGCGATGACGCCGCCGTTCTCGCCTACATCGATCGCATGAACGATGCGGCGGAGGACGACCGCATGGACGACGCCAGCGTCATCCCAGCGCTGGAGGCGGAAATCGCCCGCCACCTCCACGAAGTCTAATCTGAAATCCGTTACACCCGATATCACAGTGTAGCGAACTTCGATTCCACGACACGAGCAGGCTGTTGAAAAGTAACTTCAGCGCCCTCAGACAGGCCCGTCACCCCGCCCCTAACGAGGATAAACTCCAACCGGGGTCCATGATGGATACGTAGCCTGTCCTCGGACGGGCCTTGGGTCCGATCCGGGGCAGGCATGACGAAGCAGGGCTGTATCTGTGCGACTTTTCGACAGCCTGCCAGACCGTGACCGATTCAACCTGAAACGATCACGGTCTATATATTTGAAAAGGGCCTGATTCAGGCTATCGGTTGAAGCAATCATGCTTCAATCTCAACCAATCAGGCTCTAAGAGCGCGCGGATGACCGACTCACACCCGATCGTCGCCGTCCTCGTGGTCGCTGCCGGCAGCGGCAGCCGCTTTGGCGGCGATATCCCCAAACAATATGCCCAGCTTGGCGGCATGAGCGTGCTGCGCCGCGCCATCCTGGCGTTGCGGGCGCACCCCGCGCTCCACCGCATTCAGTGCGTGATCAGCAGCGACCATCGGCCACAATATGATCAGGCGGTCGCCGGGCTCGGCCTGCCGGCCCCGGTCACCGGCGGCACGACCCGGCAGGCCTCGGTGCTGGCCGGGCTCGAGGCGCTGGCGCAGGACGGCGCGCCGGATATCGTGCTGGTGCATGACGCCGCCCGGCCGTTCGTTGGCATCGACGTCATCGACCGCCTGCTGGCGGCGCTGCGCGAACACCCGGGCGCGACGCCCGCGCTCCGGGTCGTCGACTCGCTGCGCACCGGCGAAACCCTGCTGACCGGCGAGCTGCCGCGCGAGGCGGTCTGGCGCGTCCAGACCCCGCAGGCGTTCCACCTCAAAGCCCTGCTCGCTGCGCACCGGTCGGCAACCGCCGCTTTCACGGACGACGCTGCGCTGCTGCATGCGGCCGGCGGCGCGGTCGCGTTCGTCGAGGGTCCGAGGACCTGTTCAAGATCACGTTGGCCGGCGACATGGCGCGCGCCGAGAAGTTTCTGGAGGCGCAGATGATTTCCCGCACCGGCATGGGGTTCGACGTCCACCAGTTCGGCTCGAACAGCGACGGCTCGAGCGATCATGTCATGCTCTGCGGGCTGCGCATCCCGCATGAGACGGGCCTGGTCGGCCATTCGGACGCCGACGCAGGGCTGCATGCGCTGACCGACGCCATCCTCGGCGCGATCGGAGCCGGCGACATCGGTCGGCATTTCCCGCCCAGCGACCCCAAATGGCGCGGCGCACCGTCACACCTGTTTCTGGAGCATGCCCGCGACCTGGTGCTTGAACGGGGCGGCGTGCTCGACCATGTGGACCTGACGCTGATCTGCGAACGCCCCAAGATCGGCCCGCACCGTGACGCCATGGTGGCGCATGTCGCGACGCTTCTGGGGTTGGGGGTCGATCAGGTGAGCATCAAGGCGACGACCACGGAGAAGTTGGGTTTCACGGGGCGGCAGGAAGGCCTTGCCGCGCAGGCCATCGCCACCGTGCGGCTGCCGTCGGCCCGAGGGTAACGGACCCAGGCCCTATCTTAACCCTTGTCTGTTAGGACATTTGCGCATGGCTGTGCTGTTTCCCGAGGATATCGCCGACCTGGCCGTCCACGCCATCGAAAGCTGCCGGATGGCCGGCCTCAAGGTGGCGCTCGCCGAGTCCTGCACGGGCGGGCTGGTCTGCGGTGCCTTGACCGAGGTGCCGGGCCTCCGATGTGCTGGACCGTGGCTTCGTCACCTATTCCAATGAGGCCAAGGTCGATCAGCTTGGCGTCCATCTTGACCTGATCGAGACCTTCGGCGCGGTCAGCGTCGCCGTCGCCTGGGCGATGGCGCGCGGTGCGCTCGAACATTCCAAGGCCGATATTGCGGTCGCGATCACCGGCATCGCCGGCCCCGGCGGCGGCTCGGACAAGAAACCCGTGGGCACGGTCGTGTTCGCCCGGGCGCGGCGCGGCGAGGACCCGAACGAGATCGTCTCCGATCAGCGGGATTTCGGCGATATCGGCCGCACCGACATCCGGCTTCAGGCGGTGCGGGTGGCGCTCGGCCTGCTGGTCGCCGAGGGCGCGCCGACGCCGTAAAGCTGTGCGGCCCGCGCTTCAAACGCCGTCACCATGCGCTTGACGGCCTCCGTGAACAGGCCGCCGACCATGCGCTCGAACAGGGGTTCTTGAACTCGAAATCGACCAGAAAGCCGATGCGCGCGCCCTCGCCTGCCGGCTCGAACCGCCAGTCGTTATAGAGATGCCGCAGCGGCCCCTTCACATAATCGACATGAATATGGCCGGGCCGCTCCAGCGTCACGCGGGAGGTGAAGGACTCGCGAAACACCTTGAAACCGACGATCAGGTCGGCGGTGATCAGCGTCTGCGACTGGCTTACGACCCGGGAGCCGACCACCCAGGGCAGAAACTGGGGATAGGCGCGCACGTCCGCCACCAGGTCGAACATCTGGTCCGGCGTGTAGGGCAACAGCTTTTCGTCGGTATGCCGGGGCATTGGCTCAAGCCAGTCTGGCTGACCGCGCCGCCTGCAGCCGGGCGAAATCCGCGCCGGCATGGTAGCTGGACCGGGTCAAGGGGCTGGCCGCGACCAGCAGGAAGCCCTTGGCCCGAGCGATCGCCGCATGGCCGTTGAACTCTGCCGGCGGCACGAAGCGCGCGACGGCGGCGTGCCTGGGCGTCGGGCGCAGATACTGGCCGAGCGTCAGGAAGTCGATGTCGGCGGAGCGCATGTCGTCCATGACCTGCTGGACCTCGAGGCGCTCTTCGCCCAGGCCAAGCATCAGGCCGGATTTCGTGAAGATTTGCGCGTCGAGCGCCTTCACCTGCTCAAGAAGGCGCAACGAATGGTAATAGCGCGCGCCCGGCCGGATCGTCGGGTATAGCCGCGGCACGGTTTCCAGGTTGTGGTTGTAGACGTCCGGCCGCGCCGCGACGATGCGTTCGACCGCGCTTTTCGCCTTGTTGCGGAAATCAGGCGTCAGAATCTCGATGGTCGTGTTCGGTGCGCGCGCGCGCAACGCCTCGATCACCTTGACGAACTGGCCCGCGCCGCCATCCGGCAGGTCGTCGCGGTCAACTGACGTAATGACAATGTGCTCCAGCCCCATCTCAGCGCAGGCATCCGCCACATGCGCCGGCTCCAGCGGGTCGACGGCGCGTGGCATCCCGGTCTTGACGTTGCAGAAGGCGCAGGCGCGCGTGCAGACGTCGCCGAGGATCATCACGGTCGCATGCTTCTTCGACCAGCATTCGCCAAGATTAGGGCACGCGGCTTCCTCGCACACCGTGTTCAGCTTCAGCCGCCGCATGGTGCGGCGCGTCTCCGCTGCCTCGGGCGTCGTGCCAAGCTTGACGCGCAGCCATTCCGGTTTGCGCCGATAACCGGTGTCCGTCTCGGCGGGCGGCGATGAAGGAGAGAAATCGTCCATATCCGGCAGATAGCGCCTTACGCCTCCTCCGCCAACCTCCGTCCCTTGTTTTGGCGCACGGGCTTTACTAATCGGCGTCGTCTGTGGCCACTTGCGCCAAAGTTCGAAGGATGGGGAAAACACGTGTCCGACTTCAACATGCTTCTCGATGGCTACCGCCGCTTCCGCAGCGACACCTACAACCGCCAGCGCGCGCGCTACGATGCGCTGAGTCATATCGGCCAGTCTCCCGGCATCATGGTCATTGCCTGCTGCGACAGTCGCGTCGATCCGACAGTGATCTTCGACGCAGAGCCGGGCCAGATTTTCGTTGTGCGCAATGTCGCCAACCTGGTGCCGTCGTTCCAGGCGCAGGGCAATCATTTCGGCAGCACCAGCGCCGCGCTGGAATTCGCCGTGCTGGGACTGAAGGTCGAACACATCGTCGTGCTCGGCCACGCGCAGTGCGGCGGCATCCATGCGGCGATCGAAGGCGACTTCGATGAGGACAGCGCCGAGCCAGGCCGATTCAACTACATAGGCCGCTGGATGTCCCTCATTCGCCCAACCCGCGACAAGGTGATGGCCGCCTATCGCATCATGCCGGACATGGATCCGCAACGCGCGCTGGAGCAGGCGGCGATCCGGCAAAGCCTTGAGAACCTGCGCAGCTTCCCGTTCGTCGATGCCGCGATCCGCGCCGGCTCACTGGCGCTGCATGGTGCCTACTTCGGCATCGCGGATGGCATCCTCCACATCCTCAGCGGCGACATGGAGCGCTTCGAGCCTGTGACCCTCGACTGGGAGCACCCGACCGAACAGCCGGAAGCCTGATGGCGACTGAACCTGCCCTGGATGCAAGATCAAGGTGATAGCCATTATCCCCGAAGCAGTGGCTTAATGCACCACCAGGGAATTGTGCGTTACACGCTAAGTAATAGAAAAACTGGCGCACCCGACACGATTCGAACGTGTGGCCTTTGCCTTCGGAGGGCAACGCTCTATCCAGCTGAGCTACGGGTGCATGCCTTGTCTGCCCGGCTGGTTACCAACTGTCGCCGGTTCCGCCAAGTCAAAAGCGTGGTTCGGCCGCGCAGGAGGCCTGGCGCCTGATTGTCCGGCATGCGGGCACCCTTGCCGCCGCCGTCTCGACACGATACAGCGCCGCAGTGCAGCGAACTGGGCGCGCTGCCGCCGCAGGGGTGCGATGGACCGCGAAATGTATCATGCCATGGCGGCGCACCAGACCCGGCACTGGTGGTATCGCGCCCGCCGCGCCATCCTGACCGACGCGATCGCCCGCCTGCCCCTGCCCCGCCCCGCGCGGGTGCTCGAGGCAGGCTGCGGACCTGGCGGCAACCTCGGCATGCTGGCCCGCTTCGGCGCGGTCAGCGCCTTCGATTTCGATGCCGAGGCGGTCGAGATGGCCGCCGGCAAAGGCGCTGCCATGCTTGCCCAGGGTGCGCTGCCGGACGCGATCCCATTCGAGGGGCCGTTCGACCTGATCGCAGCGCTCGATGTGGTCGAGCATCTGGACCAGGATGTCGCCTCGGTTGCCGCACTGCGGGACAAGCTGTCGCCGGAGGGCCGACTGGTTGTCACGGTGCCGGCTTACCAGTTCCTGTGGAGCGAGCACGACCGGCGCAACCACCACAAGCGCCGCTATACGCAGGCGGGCCTGCGCCGCGTGCTTGAGCAGGCCGGCGTCGCCATCGAGCGCATGACCTATTTCAACAGCCACCTGTTTCCGCTGATCGCCGGGGTGCGGCTTGCGCGCGCGCGCTCGGGCTCAAGAACGATGGCGACGACCGCATGCCCTCCGGTCCGGTGAACGCAGCGCTGGAGGCGATCTTCGCTGCCGAGCGCTATGTGCTGCCGGTGCTGCGCTACCCCTTCGGCGTGTCGATCCTGGCGATCGGCCGGCGCGGCTGATGCGGTTGCAGGGGCTGGCCGCACAGCTGCGCGATCCCGGCCACGCGCTTGGGCAGGCCGCACGCTTCGGCCTGGTCGGCGTGGTCAACACCGCGCTGGCGCTCGGCGTTCTGAACATGCTGCACGCCAGTGGCGTGGCAGTGCGCCCGGCGAGCTATATCGGCTCAGGCCTGGCGGTCGTTGTCAGCTTTCTGCTCAACCGCGCCTGGACCTTCCGCACCCGCCGCGCAGACGGCCCCTGGCGGCAGTTCGGGCGCTTCGTCGCCGTCAACGTCGTCAGCGTGGTCGCGTTCTCGGAGGCCGTTACCGCCCTCAGCGCGACGATGCCCGTACCGGTCGCCTCGCTGCTGGGTGTCGTCTTCAGCTTCGTCGCCAACTTCCTGCTGTCGCGGCTGCTGGTGTTCCGCGCCAGACCTTGATCGCTTCCGGTTGACGCGCGCACGCTTCAATCACAACCGGTCAGGACCTAGTCGCCGACGCGCTCAATGTTCGCGCCGACGGCCTGGAGTTTTCCTCCAGCCGCTCGTAACCGCGGTCGAGGTGGTAGACGCGGCGCACCTCGGTCTCGCCCTGCGCGGCCAGGCCAGCGATCACCAGCCCCATCGATGCGCGCAGGTCAGTCGCCATCACCGGTGCGCCGATCAGATGATCGACGCCGCGCACCATGGCGGCGTTGCCGCGCACCGTGATGTCGGCACCCATACGGCTCAGCTCCGGCACATGCATGTAGCGGTTCTCGAAGATATTCTCCGTGAGCACGGAAGCGCCGCTGGCGACGCAGAGCATGGCCATGAACTGCGCCTGGGCATCGGTCGGGAAGCCGGGGTACGGCTGGGTATCGACGTTGATGCCATGGAGGCCGTTCAGCCGCGCGACCTTGACCCCGTCCTTCGTCGGTTCGACCGCAACGCCCGCCTCCCGGAACGAGGCGATGACCGCCGACAAGGTGTCGATGCGCGCGCCGACCAATTCGACGTCGCCGCCAGTGATCGCAGCAGCGCAGGCGTAGGACGCCGTTTCGATGCGGTCCGGCATCACCCGGTAGGTATCGCCGGTCAGGCGATCGACGCCCTGGATCACCAGCCGTTCGGTGCCGATCCCTTCAATCTGCGCGCCCATGCCCTTGAGGCACAGTGACAGGTCGACGATCTCCGGCTCACGCGCCGCGTTGTCGATCACGGTCTCGCCCTTGGCCAGCACCGCGGCCATCAGCGCGTTTTCCGTGGCGCCGACTGAGACGAACGGAAAGGCGATACGCCCGCCGCGCAGGCCGCCGGGCGCGCCTTGGCGCGCACATAGCCGGACGCCAGCTCGATCTCCGCGCCCAGCGCCTGCAGAGCCTTCAGGTGCAGATCGATCGGCCGGTTGCCGATGGCGCAGCCGCCGGGCAGGCTGACCGTCGCCTCGCCGTGACGCGCCAGCAAAGGCCCAAGCACCAGCACGGACGCGCGCATCTTGCGTACGATGTCATAGGGCGCGACCGTCGAGGTGATGCGGCTGGCTTTCAGGGTGACGACCCGGCCGAAATCCTCGGGCCGCCCGCCCTCCGTGGTGATCGACACGCCATGCTGGTTCAGCAGGTGGCTCATGGTGTCAACGTCAGCGAGCCGCGGCAGGCTGCGCAGGGTCAGCGGCTCGTCGGTCAGCAGGGCGCAGGGCATGAGGGTCAGCGCCGCGTTCTTGGCACCGGATATGGCGATGCGCCCCTTCAGGGCTGCACCGCCTTGCACGATCAGTTTGTCCATCGTGCACATCTAGCAACGCGCCGCGCTGCGCACAATCCGCACCAGGGGCAGCATGACGATTCAAAAATTAAAGTAAATGTCGTAAAATTTTACAAATTACCAAGTGTGGCCATTATAGTTACCGAGAACAACATGGAAATACGGATATAAGATTATGCGGTTTAGGTGGTTAAAATCTATTAACTAAAAACATGGCCCACTTATTGCGCTGGGGAAATAGAAAGCCATTGGCGGTGCAAACTTCTTTGGCTCGAGGGAATGTCATGATTAACAGGAGCACGAGGGCCGTGAACAAAGCATTTTGTCAATTGTTACTACGGCTGTCGCATTGGGCCTCGCCGCCGCTGCGCAGGCAACCACCTACACCTACACCTGGAACAAGGGCGATGCCGGCATCGACCCGCAGCCGGACTCCTACGCGCAGCAGCTCAAAACGCTGGACATCGGCTTCGATGACGTGACGAACCTGCTGAATTTCAGCGCCGAGTTCCTGAGCGGCAACACCATCAGCAACGATGCGTTCTGGCTGGTGCTGAACGACGGCCCGAACCCGAAGTCGGTCAACAACGAGCTGGCGATCCTGTATGGCGATATCGCCAACGGCCGCATCACCGCCTATGCCTACAACGGTCAGAACAACGCCAGCAGCTGGCAGACGCCGACCGCGCCGCTCGCCGTCTACAACAACGCGATCACGAAATCCGGTACGACCTATCGCTTCTCACTGGACGCCACGGCGCTGAACGCCCTGAACGTTGGCCCGAACTGGCGCGGCGTGGATATCGGCAGCCAGATCGGCATCTGGTACCACTTCACCAGCAGCGGCAGCTACACCTACGCACTGAACGGCGACATCACCGGCCAGTCCGGCAGCTACGTCTATGCCGACGCCGCCAACCTGGCCACCACGCAGACCTGCAACGGCGGAAGCTGCGGTGGCAACAACCAGGTGCCGGAGCCGGCCAGCTTCGCAATTCTCGGCCTCGGCTTGGCCGCGATCGGCGCGGCCAAGCGCAAGCGCTGATGCGCCGAGCATAGAAAACCGCATTTTTCACCGCTTATAGTGACGGTATTTTTACACAGAGGCCGGCAGCCCGCACGATGGGGGCGGGCTGCCGGTTAATAATATCGATAAAACAACGATTCGCGCGGACCGCGATCCGGACGCGCTTCATTGGCCCAGTCCTTGCACAACCAATAACAACCCGGCACGCCGCTTCTCAGGCGAGACCGGACTTCGGACGTGTCATTTGGAGTGGGGCCTCATGTCGAAATTCATCAACCGTCTTCTTGCCAGCGCTGTGCTGATCGCCGGTATGTCCGGCACCGCCGCCGCGGACGTTGCGCCGGCCTACAGCTACGTATGGAACAGAAGCGCGCCGGACGGGAACCTGAACGTCCAGCCAAATTCCTACGCGCAACAGTTGAACAAGCTGACCATCAGCCTCGACACCCAGACCGACGTACTGGGCTTCAGCGCCGAGTTTCTGGCCGGCAACACCATCAGCAACGACGGCTTCTGGCTGGTGGTGAACAACGGCCCGAACCCGGTCGGCATCGCCAATGAGCTGGCGATCCTCTATGGCGACGTCGCCAATGGCCGGATCACCGCTTACGCCTACAATGGCCAGAACAGCCCGAACAGCTGGCAAGCGCCGACGGCGCCGCTCGCTGTGTACAACAACGCCATCACCAAGTCCGGCAGCACCTACAGCTTCTCGGTCGACGCGACAGCGCTCAACGCCCTGAATGTCGGCCCGAACTGGCGCGGCGTGGACATCGGGCCGAACGTGGGCGTCTGGTATCACTTCTCGGACAACAGCGCGTATACCTATTACGCGAACGGCGACATCAAGTCCCAGAGCGGCACCTACGTCTATGCCGATACCACCGGCAACGGCGTCCCCGGCCAGGTGACCTGCCCGAGCGGCACCGTATACAACCCAACCACCGGCACCTGCACCACCGGCGGCGGCGGCGGTGGCCAGGTTCCGGAACCGGCCAGCATCGCCCTGCTGGGCCTGGGTCTGGGCGTTCTTGGTCTCGCCAAGCGTCGCCGCTAAGCTGATAGTTTCATGTGATTGGAATACGGGGACCGCGCGCCCCCGTTTTTTTCCGGGGCGGTCACGAAAACGACGTTAACGCCATCTCTCGCCTTGCATCGCCCGACGCCCGCCGGTATGCACGCCCAGTCCACGCGGCCGGGGAGTAGCTCAGCCTGGTAGAGCACTGTCTTCGGGAGGCAGGGGCCGGAGGTTCGAATCTCTCTCCCCGACCATGTCTTCAATGGTTTGTGGCCGCGAGAAAAACGACCGCCCCTCAAAGGGCGGTCGTTTTGCGTCAGGCGGCGTAGGAAATGCGCCCGCCGACCTGCTCCACCATCGCCTGAAGCTGACTGCGCTGTTCTTCCGATGCGTCGAAGCACAGGCGCACCAGACTTTCGCTGTGCTGGACGACGCGGGCGCGGATGATGCCACTCAGGCCGTTGAGGCGCATCTCGACCGTTCCGGGCAAAGCGGGAACTGGCGGCTGCAGTTCGATGCGCGCGCCCAGCGGTGAAATATCGACCGTCTCGACCGTGACAGGCACGGTCTCCCCGCTGTTCAGCAGTTGGCCCTTGATCTGCACTTTGGTCCTGGGTGCTGCGCGGCGATCCACCTCCGGCACCACGGTACGCACCATGCGCACCAGTTGTTCGCGCAGCCGCCGGGTCGACCCGGTGAGCTGGTCGGCCGTACCGTAGACCGCTTGCGCGTGACTTGCGCTGCCCTGCGCGCTGCCGCGCACCTTCTCGACACGGTTGACCACCATGCCGACCGACTCTGCGGCGCGCTGAACGCTGGCCGAGATTTCGTGGGTTGCAACCGACTGCTGCTCGATGGAGGCGGCGATCATGCTCGAGCCTTCGTCGACATTGGCGATCTGGGTATTGATGTTGTCGATCGCATCGACCGCCTCACTGACCACGGCCTGAATGCCGGCGACCTGCACGCGGATGGTCTCGGTCAGCTTCGCGGTCTGCCCGGCAAGGCTCTTGACCTCAGAGGCGACCACGGCGAAGCCGCGCCCGGCCTCGCCAGCCCGTGCCGATTCGATGGTGGCGTTGAGCGCCAGCAAGTTGGTCTGCTCGGCGATCGCACTGATGGCGCTGACCACATTCTCAATCTCGTCGGCAGCGCTCACCATGCCGGAGACGATGGCGCGGGTCTTGTCGGCGGCGTCGACCGCCTGCCGGCTGACGTCGGCCGTGCGATGAACCTGACGGGCGATCTCATGAATGGCCGCGCTCATTTCCTCAGACGCCGAGGCCACGCTCTGCGCCGCCTGCAGCGCGACCATCGAATCACCATCCGCCGCACCGGATTCCTGGACCACAAATTCTGCCGAGTCGGATAGATTTTTGGAGGCCTGGCGCATGTCCTCGGCCTCACGGGTAATCTGCTGAATGCAGCCGTTGAGTTCCTGCTCAATCGACTCCGCCATGGCTTGCAGGGCTTGCACCACCGCGCGGCGTTGCTCTTCGGCAGCGCGCTGTTCATCGGCAGCCCGCGCCATCTCGGCCTGGTGCTGCATCTCCGCGTTGCGCGCCTGCGCCTCTGCGGCGCGCTGGCGCAGTTCTTCCTGCTCAGCGGCGAGCCGATCCGCCTCGATCAGTTGGTCGCGCAGCACACCGATGGCCGCGGAAATATCCGCAACCTCGTCATTGCCGCGCACGGCGGGCGGTATGACCGTCAGGTCGTGCTCGGCCAGTTTTGCAGCGCGCCGGTGGCGCCGACCAGCGGCCTGGCGATACCGCGCCCCAGCCACAGGCCGAAGGCCGCGATGCCAACCAGACCCAGCGCCAGGATCACCAGAGTCTGCCGTCGTTGTGCATGGAAGGCTGCGAACAGCTCTTCCGTCGGGTCTTCAAGTATCAAGGCCCAGCGCACGCCCAGGATGGTCACCGGCATGTAGGACAGCAAGGCCTCCTCGCCGTCCATGCCTATGCCGATGCCAGAACCTGACTTGCCTTCAACCGCCTGCGTCACTTCCGGCAGCGCCACTTTGGCGGTAAGGACCGTGTTGTCCTTGGCGAACCGCGCCTGGGTGCGCATCAGTCCATCGACCCCGACCAGGCGCATCTGCCCGGTCTTGCCGAGACCCAGCTCATAGTTGAAGATTGCGCTCAACCGATCGATCGGCAGCTGGATCGCCAGCACGCCGACCAGCGCGCCGTCCGCGCCGAACACGCCAGTGGCCATGAAGCTGGCCGGCGCACCGTTCGATGGCGCGTATTTCTCGAAATCGGCCAGTGCTACCTTGCCGGGCTGCTTCGCCGCGGTGATCTGCTGGTAGACACGCGCCAGCCCGGACTTTGCGGCAATGCCGGTGTTGAGGTTGCTGGCGAAATCGCGCTCCTTGAACACCGTGTAGACCACGTCGCCATCAGGTGAGATCAGGAACAGATCGTAAAGGCCGAAATCCTGCTGCAAGGCCCGGAGCGACGCATGATGGCGGGCATGGACCTGGGAGTAGACCGAGCCGTCACCAGCATCGTTCAGTTTGTGTTTCTCGCCGACACTGTTTGGATTCCTGTCGATATAGAGTTGCTGCGCCGTCTGCTCCGGATTGTCGGAAAGAGTCGCGAGCGCCTGCCGGTATTCCTGCAGCTTGACCGCAAGTTCGGGATTGTCCGCAGTAGACCGCAGGAGCATCTGCAGCGTGGACAGCCATTGGTTCAGCTCGTTGGCGCGCCCATGAACGATCACCTCGCCCTCGGTCTTGGCATCACGGATCAATGTCGTCTGCGCATCGTTCGAAGTCTTGACCAGAACGAACAGCGCACTGGCCACCGCCATTGCAACAATCGCCAGCGGCAGCTTGAACCCGAGACTAAAGCGGCGAGCCATGGCCATACACCCAACCACAAACGTTTGCTAATAAACGCATCTTAAGCCTGGTGGATTTACGAAGCGTAAACCCCGGTGCTGGATCGCGCAGAAATATTGATTTTCCCCATTCCACGCGAGACAGGGCGCGTTTTGAATCGAATGTGTCTTGGATGATCTGCAGGGGCCACCAATCCGTGAGAACCGTCGCCAAGGGGGCCTTGCGCTGCTGTTCGTCGCATCGCTGACCGGCGTCGATGCGCGCGCGCAGGACGATGTCCTGTCCGCGCCGGTCGACCAGGCCGCCAAATCCCCGAAGCCAGCGGCTGAAGCTGCAGTGGTGCCGAGTGCCAAGGAACCGCCGCCCTCCCCGGCAAGCGCCTGTTCAAGACCCTGTTGTTCGATACCGAAAACGAAGCGGAAGACATTGCGCGCATGCTGCGGGCGGAAATCGTCAACCGGGGCATGACCTGCGACCGGATCAGCGATTATCAGATTTACAAATCGGCAACCGGCGTGCGCTTCGTGAAGGTCAAATGCCGCGAGCAGCCGTTGATCCGCGTCCAGGTCACCAGCGAGGGCGAGATCGCGCTGAGCGGCGGCGACGGCACGGTGCCGGACATGTTCGTCGGCGATGGTATCATCAAATCCTTCTACGGCGAGCGGGCGGAAGAATATCTGCGCGCACAGTCGCGAGCAGCGGAAAAAGCAAACCGGTTGCCCGAGCAGCAGGCTCCGGTTGTCATAGCCGTCGAAGAGCCGGAAAACAGCAGGTCCCTCCTTGGCCGCTTCTGGCTGCCCCTGTTGATGCTCGTCAATGTGCTCGTCGTGGCGATGGCCCTGCTGGCCTGGCGCACCAGCCGCCGGCACAGCATCGCGCTCAGCGGCTGGCGCGGCCTGACCAGCCATGAAAAGACTATCTGATCGAGGAATCACACGAGGAACTGCCAGGTTTCTTCCGGCACCCCTCCGGCATGTACATCGTGCGCGGGGCGCGCGGCAAACGGCGGGTGTTCAGCGTCAAGGCGCTGGCCTACCTCTACCAGCGCACCGGGCTGCGGATCGGTGATATCGAGTAGCGCCCGCCGGGTGGCCGAACGTGGCTCTCAGGTGTAGCGCGTCAGATCGATCTTGCGATTGACATAGTCGTTCAGCCAGTCGCGGTGCGCCTCTGTGGCATTTCCGGCCGCCGAAATGCGCTGCGCCGCGGCACCGCCGCCGATCTGTGCGGACAGCAGGGTTGCAGCCCGGCCGGGCGCAATGCCCTGACCGAGAAAGCGGGCGGCGTCGGCAACGCCGAGGTGGTGCGCCAGATAGGCGGCGCGCGCCTGGGTCTGTACGTCCTCGTCGCCGCGCAGCAGCCCACGCGCCTGCAGCTCATCCAGATTGCCGCGCGCATAGTCGGCCCCGGCCTCGATCGCCGCGCGGGGTCGAAGCGCAGATCGAGCAGGGCCTCGCGCGCCTGCGGTGCGATACGCCCCTGTGCCGTCAGCCAGCCGTTCGCCTGGGCGACGCCGTTCAGATAGGTGCCCGGCCGCTGGGCTTCGCCGATCCAGGTGCTGTCCAGAAACTGGGTGAGGCCAGCGGCGGAGGAGCGCGGATTGCGTGAATTCGGGTCCCACGCGCCGTTGCGGCTTTCCGCCTCGGCGCCGACGATCGCCGCCAGCAGCGCGGGCGCCAGCCCCGTGCGCGCGCCCGCAGCCTCGAACAAGGGTTGGTATCCCGCATTCGATCCCAGGCTCAGCGGCCCGCTCTGCACCGGCACCGCCTGATCGAGCGACTGCTGGAGCAGCAGCAGCAGATCGTTATCAAGGGTGGGGCCTGGCGGCGACAGCCAGAAGCTGCCCTCCCTGCCCTCGTCCGTGCCCAGGGCAGCCGATACCGTCTTCTGCCACAGATGCTGCGCGACCAGCGCCGGGGACGGCTTCGCCTGCGGGGCTACCGGCGTGGCAGTAGGGTCGAGCGCGAAGGGACGGTTGGAGATCATCCACACCTCTGGGGAGGGTTTACCTCCCCTATGCCGGATGGCGGTTAACGCATTGCTAAAGCATCTCGACTGAAATGGGACGGGGACCCGGCACTGCGTCGCGTTCAAGGGGAGATACTTTTGCAGGTTGCTGAAAAGTGGTTATCTACACACCAAACCCACAAACGTCACCCCGGCGCAGGCCGGGGTCCATGACTAACACCTTATATTTGTTGTGTATTTATGCGACCATGGATTCCTGCGTTCGCCGGAATGACGCTGCTTTGAGGCGTGCCAGGTCGTTTTTCCGCAGCCTGTGAAAGTCCGTTGCTCTAATCCCGCCACCAGCGCACGCTGAGCGCCGTTGGCAGCAGGCGGCCGCGTGCATCCTCGCGCAGGGCCATCTCGCCGACATCGAGCGTGCCGCCACAGGCCTGGAACGCGTCCGCGACCGCCTCGCCCAGCGCCAGCGCGGACAGACGCACCGCATAGACGGTGAGGATCACGAATGCCGGGCCTTCGGGCGGGGTCAGGGCGGCAGCGTTGCGCAGCAACTGGGGCAGATGCTCCGAGAGCTGCCAGACCTCGCCCTCCGGTCCGCGCCCGTACTTCGGCGGGTCCAGCATCTGGCCGCGATAGTGCCGGCCACGCCGCACCTCGCGCGCCGTGAATTTCATGGCATCATCGACGATCCAGCGGATCGGCCGATCCTCCAGCCCTGCAACCTCCTGGTTGCGCCGCGCTGCCGTCACCGCCTTCTTCGAGGCATCGACATGCGTGACCTGGGCCCTCGGTGGCTGCGATCAGGCTGGCCAGTCCGGTATAGCCGAACAGGTTGAGCAGCTCGCCGCCGCCGATCCGGCCACGCATCCACGCCCACTGGGACGCCATGTCCGGGAAGAAAGCCAGATGCCGGAATGGCGTGCAGCTCGCGAGAAACCTGACCCCTGCCATTCCAGCGGCCAGGCGTCCGGGCCGGCGCGCATGCGCACCCAGCGCCCGCCGCCTTCCTCGTCCGATCCGCCGATGAATTCCGCATCCGCCTGCCAGTCGGCCAGGGCCGGAGCCCACATCGCCTGCGGTTCCGGGCGGATCGTCCGCACCGCGCCATAGCGCTCCAGCTTGCGGCCGTGCCCGGTGTCGAGCAGTGCATAGTCCGGCCAGGGCTCCGCGACGTGAACGCTCAAGGCGCGCCGCCAGTCGTTCATGCAAGCCACCCTGCAAGGCGCGCACGGTCTGGCACGGTCTGGCTCGGGCCGACTGTCGCCAGCGCCAGTGCATCTGCCCTCTGGAGCATGTGCCGGGCGCTTGCGCGCACCTCCTCCAGCGTCACGGCGTCGATCCGGGCGACGATTTCCGCCGTCGGTGTCACCCGGTCGATCAGCAGCAGCTGGCGCGCCATCTGCTTGATCATGCCGGTGCAGCTCTCCAGCCCCATCAGCAACCCGGCCTTCACCTGCGCCTTGGCGCGTGCCAGTTCTGCCGCATCAAGCCCGGTGGCCGTCTGCGCCATCGTCGCCATGGTGCGCGTGGCGGCTTCCTGCGCCAGCTCTTCGCCGGTTGCAAACGAGACGCCGAAGTAGCCGGTGTCGGCGTAGGCGGAGACATAGCTGTAGATCGAATAGACCAGCCCGCGCTCCTCGCGCACCTCCTGGAACAACCGAGACGACATGCCGCCACCCAGCGCGGTGGCAAACAGCATCAGCGGGTAATAGTCCGGGTCGGTATAGTGCGGCCCCGGCAGTGCCAGCGCCACCTGCACCTGCTCGAGCGCCCGCTCGTCCCGTTGTTCGCCGCCGAGCACCGCCTCCGGCGCCGTGGCGTTGGCGCGCACGCCCGCCGCGATGCCGCCCAGCCGGTCCCGCGCCATCGCGACGATCGCCGCATGGTCGACCTTGCCGGCCGCCGTCAGCACCATCGAGCCCGCGCGATACTGCCGGTCCAGCCAGTCGACCAGCGCAGGGCGGTCAATGCGGGCAATGCTTGCCTCCGTGCCGAGCACGGCCCGGCCAAGCCCCTGCCCGCGGAACGCCGCCGCATACAGGTGATCGAACACGATGTCGTCCGGCGTGTCGATCGCCTGCCCCAGTTCCTGCAGCACCACATCGCGCTCGCGGACCAGTTCGTCCGGGTCCAGCAGCGGCTCGGTCACGAGATCGGCCACCATATCCAGGCCAAGCGGCAAGTCGTCCGCCAGCACGCGGGCATAAAAGCTGGTGATGTCGCGTCCGGTGAAGGCGTTCAGCTGGCCGCCGACCGCCTCGATCTCCTCGGCGATGCGACGCGCGGAGCGGCGGCGCGTGCCTTTGAACACCATGTGCTCCAGCATGTGGGCGACGCCGTTCACCTCCGCCGCCTCGAAGCGGGAGCCGGTGTCGATGGTCAGGCCGATGGCGGCGGTCTCAAGCCCCGGCAGCGCCCAGGTGACGACGCGCAGGCCATTCTCGAGGATCGTCTGATCAATGGTCATGCGGCACGTGCAACATAAGCCTGGACAGCGGCAAGATCGTTCGGCAGCACGTCATAGCGCTCCGGGCGCGCATGAAGGTCCCCATCCGGTCCGGCAACTTCGGTGTGACCCCGATCGCCGCCTGGACGGCATCGGGGAACTTGGCCGGATGAGCGGTCGCCAGCGCAATCAGCGGCACATCTGCAGGCAGGTCGCTGGCCCAGGCCGCTGCAAGGCCAGTCGCGGTGTGCGGATCGATGACCTCATGGAGCTGCATCCAGGCCGCAAGCATGGTGGCTGCCGTCGTTGGCTCATCCGCGCGGTACGCCTGAAACAACCGCGCCGCTGCGTCCCGGACATCCGCGGCAAGCTGCAGGGACCGGGTCGCCTCGAACGTCGCCATCATCGCGCGCAGTTGCGCGGCATCGCAGCCGCACAGATCGAACAGCAGGCGCTCGAAGTTCGAGGATACCTGGATGTCCATGGACGGCGACGTTGTCGGCGCAACCGTACGCACTGAATAGTCGCCGGCGTTCAGGGCGCGGGCCAGAATGTCGTTGGCGTTGGTGGCGACAATCAATTGCTGCACCGGCAGGCCCATTTTGTGCGCAACATAGCCGGCAAAGACATCGCCGAAATTGCCCGTCGGCACTGCAAACGCGATTGCGCGGTCCGGCGCGCCAAGACGCACGGCGGCATAGACATAATAGACCACCTGCACCAGCAGCCGTGCCCAGTTGATCGAATTGACGGCGGAGAGGTTCTGCGCCGCACGGAACGGGGCATCGTTGAACATCGCCTTCACCAGCGCCTGGCAATCGTCGAACGTGCCCTCAACGGCGACATTGCGGATGTTTGCCGCCTGCACCGTGGTCATCTGGCGGCGCTGCACTTCCGAGACGCGGCCTTTGGGGTGCAGCATGACGACCCGCACCTTGTCCCGCCCGGCCAGAGCATGGATCGCCGCCGAACCGGTATCGCCCGAAGTCGCGCCAACGACGGTCAACGGCCTGTCCGCGTTGGCCAGAAAGCGCTCGAACAGCAGGCCCAGCACCTGCAGCGCGAAGTCCTTGAACGCCAGGGTCGGGCCGTGGAACAGCTCCAGCAGCCAGGTGCGGCCATCAAGCTGCTTCAGCGGCGCGACCGCCGGATGGTCGAAGCTGGCATAGGCCTGCGTCAGCAGGGCGCGCAGATCAGCCTGCGGGATCGTGTCGCCGACGAACGGCGTCATCACCCGCACCGCTGTCTCGACATAGTCCAGACCGGCCATCGCGCGGAATTCACCAGCAGACAATGCCGGGACATGCTCCGGCACATACAGTCCGCCGTCGCTGGCGAGCCCGGCGAGCGTCACCGCCTGGAAATCGAGGGCGGGTGCGCCGCCGCGGGTCGAGATATAGCGCATGGTCCTCCCGCACTCTGCCGGCCGAAAAATCAGCGGGTTTCGTTAGCAGCCGCAACGCGTCGCGGCAATGGCGCTTTCCGCTGGACCACGGACGCAGGGCCTGCAAGATTATTGCTGAAAACTTCTCGGGAGATATCGATGCTGCGCCCACTGCTGACCCTGCTCTGCCTGTCCGTGTCCCAGCCCGTACTGGCGCAGAGCTTGAGCGCGCCCCAGCCCGCACCCTTCCCGAGTGCATTCCCGGTGCCGCAGGATACACCCTACCCCGGCACCATCGACCTCAAGGTCGACGCCACCGACACGGCACGCGGCATCTTCCGTGTGCAGCAGACCATTCCGGTCGCCAAGGCCGGGCCGATGACGCTGCTGATGCCGCAATGGCTGCCCGGCAACCACGCGCCGCGCGGACAGATCGACAAGCTGGTTGGGCTGACAATCAAGGCTGGCGGCAAGACGCTCGCGTGGCGGCGCGATCCGGTCGATGTTTATGCCTTCCATGTCGATGTGCCGGAGGGCGCGCCCAGCCTCGATATCGGCTTCCAGTTCGTCTCCGCGACCGACCCAGCCAGGGGCGCGTCGTGATGACCGGTGCGATGCTCAACCTGCAATGGGAGGCGATGTCCCTCTATCCGGCCGGGTATTTCACCCGGCAGATCCCGGTGCGCGCCAGCGTCACCTATCCGCAGGGCTGGCGCGCGGCAACCGCCCTGCGCGGGACGACCGCCGGCGACACGGTGACCTATGAGCCGGTGAGCTACGATGTGCTGGTTGATTCGCCGGTGTTCGCCGGGTGCCATTTCCGCGCCGAGGACCTGGGCCAGGGCTTCACCCTCAACATCGTCGCAGACGACGCCCGCTTCCTCGACGCCAAGCCGGCCCAGATCGACGCTCACAAACGCCTGGTCGATCAGGCGCTCAAGCTGTTCGGCTCGCGCCCGTTCGACCACTACGACTTCCTGCTGTCGTTGTCCGACGAAATGGGCGGCATCGGCCTGGAGCACCATCGCAGCTCGGAAAATGGCGTACCGCCCTGGTACTTCACCGAGTGGGCGAGCGGCCCCGGCCGGCGCAGCCTGCTGCCGCACGAGCTGACGCATAGCTGGAACGGCAAATACCGCCGCCCCGCCGACCTCTGGACCCCCGATTACAAGACGCCAATGCGCGACAGCCTGCTCTGGGTTTACGAAGGCCAGACCCAGTTCTGGGGCTATGTGCTCAGCGCGCGCTCCGGCCTCTACAGCAAGCAGGAAACGCTCGATACATTGGCGATGATCGCCGCAACGCTCGATACCCGCAAGGGCCGGACCTGGCGGCCGCTCCAGGACACCACCAACGATCCGATCATCTCGGCGCGCAGGCCAAAACCCTGGGTGAGCTGGCAGCGCTCCGAAGACTATTACAACGAAGGCATGCTGGTCTGGCTGGAAGCGGACTCGATCATCCGCGAGAAATCCGGCGGCAAGAAGGGCTTGGACGATTTCGCCCGCACCTTCTTCGCCGCCCGCGATGGCGACTACGGCCAGCGCCCCTACGATTTCGACGAAGTGGTCGCGACCCTGAACAGCATCCAGCCCCACGACTGGGCGGCCTTCCTCAAGGCGCGGCTGGACCAGACCTCGGACCGCGCGCCGCTCGCGGGCTTCGGGGCCAGCGGCTACAAGCTGGTCTACACCGATGAAGCGACCCCGAGCTTCAAGGATGTCGAGAAGCGCAACAGGGTAACCGACCTCAGCTACTCTGGCGGCCTTGTGGTCGGCAGTGGCGACGAAATTTCGACGGTCCTGTGGGACAGCGCGGCCTTCAACGCCGGGCTGACGGTCGGCATGAAGCTGCTGGCGGTCAACGGCGTCGCCTATTCCACCGACGAACTGACGGCGGCGATCAAGGCGGCCAAGGGCGGCTCGGCGCCAATCAAGCTGCTGGTCAAGGCGAAGAAGCGCATCTTCGAGGTCGACCTGCACTGGCATGAGGGCCTGCGCTATCCGCGCTTCGAGAAGACCGCCAAAGCGGACGGCCCGCTGGACAAGCTGCTGCAGCCCAGATTGTAAACTACATCTTGGCGGTCAGGCGCGCCGCCGCAGCGCAAGTGCATAGACCACGCACAAAATCGCCGCGAAGCTGAACCACTGCACCGCGTAGGAGCGATGGGTGTTGGCGATGCTGGCGGCGGACGGCTTGGCGGCGGGCGCAAGGCCGGCAAGCGGCGTATCGGCATGCAGCACCCAGTCGCGCGCCGGGTCGGGCTTGCCGATCAGCGCAGGCCCACCACCGCCGCGACGATCGTAAAGCAGGCCCTCGACGACCAGGCGGCTGGATTTCGGCGGCAGTTGCGTGTGGCGCGCCGCCCATCCCGCAACGAGACTGAGCGGCAGGTTCTGGCAGCGCGCTTCGTAAACGAAGCCGCTGGCCCCGGTTGTGGACTCGCCGCCACGGACCCGCCGCCAGGGCCCACCGTCCAGCGTGCAGGCAGCACGCACGCGCCGCCA
The DNA here is from genome assembly GCF_005144965.1 of Hankyongella ginsenosidimutans. Classification (GTDB taxonomy): domain Bacteria; phylum Pseudomonadota; class Alphaproteobacteria; order Sphingomonadales; family Sphingomonadaceae; genus Hankyongella; species Hankyongella ginsenosidimutans. Next base: position 2,252,785 of record NZ_CP039704.1, on the reverse strand, counting down.
GTCCCATGCGCCGTCGAACCGCTCCGGCAGGTCCGCGAGCGGCAACTGGCGGTTGGCGTCGATGCGGGTCAGCAGCGCTTCTTTCCAATCCGCGCGCTCCAGTTGCCAGAAGCCAAGCCGCAGCAGGACCGGGAGGCACAACAGCAGGATCAGACTCGGCAAAAGGCGCTTACGCATCATCCGTCAGGCGCCCTTCATGGGCCTGGTGGCGAACTTCCTGCGCCACCAGCACAGCCTTTGCGCAACGCAGGCTGATCAGCACCGCCCCGATCAAGAGCGGCGTCCAGAGCACAAGGTGCACCCAGAACGGCGGTGACACGGCGAATTCCAGCCACAGCGCGCCGCCGACAATCACAAAGCCCAGTATGAGGGTGAGGAACGCCGCCGGTCCGTCGCCGACGTTCAATGCCGCGAAGTCCAGCCCGCAGGAGGCGCACTGAGGGGCAAGCGCGGCGACGCCCTTGAACAGCCTGCCCTGGCCGCACCGCGGGCAGCGCCCGCCAAGTGCGAGCGCTATGGCATCTGGACGGGCGGCAGGCGTCACCCGCTAGTGGGCTTCAGCGCCGGCCGCCACATGATGCGGCGCGAAATAGTCCTGCGCGGCGGCGCCGAAGTCCGAACCCCAGATGTAGATGGCGATGAACAGAAACAGCCAGACCACATCGACGAAGTGCCAGTACCAGGCGGCTGCTTCGAACCCGAAATGCTGTTCCGGCTTGAAGTGGCCCTTGTAGGCCCGCACCAGGCAGACGATCAGGAAAATCGTCCCCACCAGCACGTGAAAGCCATGAAAGCCGGTCGCCATGAAGAAGGTCGCGCCGTAGATGTGGCCGCTGAACTTGAAAGCGGCATGGCTGTATTCATAGGCCTGCACGCAGGTGAACAGTGCACCCAGCGCCACCGTCAGCCACAGGCCTTGCTTCAGGCCTTCGCGATTATCTTCAAGCAGCGCATGGTGCGCCCAGGTGACGGTCGTCCCCGACAGCAGCAGGATCAGCGTGTTCAGCAGCGGCAGCACGAACGGATCGAACACCGCGATGTCTTTGGGCGGCCACTCCGCCCCGGTGACATCGGTAATGGCCTGATAGCCGTCCGGAAACAGCGCGAAAGCGAAATAAGCCCAGAACCAGGCGACGAAGAACATCACTTCGGAGGCGATGAACAGCAGCATGCCGTAGCGCAGGTGCAGCTGCACCACCGGCGTATGGTGGCCCTGGTGCGCCTCCTTGATGACATCGCCCCACCAGCCGGCGAAGGTCGCGAGAATACCGAGCAGGCCGATCGGGAACAGCCAGTGGCCGACCGGCATCTCATGCATCCAGAACACCGCGCCAAGTGCCATCACCAGCGCCGACATCGAGCCGACGAACGGCCACGGGCTGGGATTGACCAGGTGATAGTCATGATGTTTCGCGTGCGCGGCCATGGTGTGCCCTTCCGTCTTGCTCGTTAGCGGCTGACGACGGCGCTTGCGGCGCGCGGCGTCAGGCTGGCCTGTTGATTGCCTGTCTGCTTGGGTTTTCAACTTCAAAAAGTGTAGCTGAGCGTGATCTCGCTGATGCGGCGCGCCTGCTTGTCCTTGAGGATCGCCGGGTCGATGAAGAACACCACCGGCATGTCCACGGCCTGGCCGGGTTGCAGGGTCTGCTCCGTGAAGCAGAAGCACTGGATCTTGTTGAAATACTGCCCAGCGCTTTCCGGCGTCACGTTAAAGGTAGCCGTGCCGGTGATCGGGCGATCCGTGTTGTTGGTCGCTGTATAGGAGACCAGGGTCTGCTCGCCGATGCGCGGGCTGACCGTGGTCAACACCGGTTTGAACGTCCAGCCGAGGCCGGGGGCGACATTGGCGTCGAAGCGCACGCCGATGCGCTGAGCAAGCGGCGCAGACGCGGGCGCCAGTGCACGCTGCGTGGTGCCACCGAAGCCCGTCACCTGGCAGAACAGGCGGTAGAGCGGCACGGCGGCATAGGCCATGCCCACCATGGCCACGGCGATGCTGGCAGCGGCTGCGGCCACGACGCGGTTTGCACTGCGTCCTTCTACAATGGCGGTCATCTTGCCCCTATCCGGACGATGGTGAGGACATAGAACAGGGTGACCAGCGCCAGCAGCACGCCGCCGATTGCATAGTTGCGGCCGCGCCGCCGGGCCTCGGCCTGGTCTGCGGGTGGACGCTCGGTCATGCCAGCACCAGCCTGTCCGCAACGATCGCGGCGAACAGCAGGAACAGGTAGAGGATCGAGAAGGCAAACAGCCGCTTGGCGTCCGAAATCTGGCCGGTGCGGCGCAGCTTGAGCGCACCGGCGATGAACACGCCGCCCAGGACCGTAGCCGTCGCGGCATAGAGCACGCCCAGTTCGCCAAGCGCGACCGGCGCAAGGGTCGCGGCCACCATCAGCAGCGTGTAGCTCCAAATCTGCCGCCGCGTAGCCTGTTCGCCGGCCACGACAGGCAGCATGGGAATACCGGCACGCGCATAGTCGCTGCACGCGTAAAGCGACAGCGACCAGAAGTGCGGCGGAGTCCACAGGAAGATGATCGCGAACATCAGTGCGGCCAGCGGATCGATGGAGCCAGTCACCGCCACCCAGCCGATCACCGGCGGAAACGCGCCGGCCGCGCCGCCGATCACAATGTTCTGCGGTGTGCGGCGCTTCAGCCACATGGTATAGACCACAACGTAGAACAGGATGGAGGCCAGCAGCACGGCCGCCGCCAGCCAGTTCACCGCCAGGCCCATGATCAGAACCGCCCCGCCGGCAAGCGTCACTGCGAAGGCTGCCGCGTCGTCCGGATTCATGCGCCCGGCCGGTATGGGCCGACCGGCGGTGCGCCTCATCAGCGCATCGACATCGCTTTCATACCACATGTTGAGCGCCCCGGCGGCGCCGGCCCCGACGGCGATGCACAGTATCGCGGTAAAGGCGATCATCGGGTGGATCGACCCCGGTGCGGCCAGCAGCCCACACAGACCGGTGAACACAACCAGGGTCATGACCCGTGGCTTCAGCAGCGCGACAAAATCCTGCCAGCGGGCCGACCAGGCCACCGCCATGTCCGTCTCGGCCTGGCTACTCAGGTGCGACATCGAAGTCCTGCCTTACAAAGCGTGCGGGCCGCCACCGGGACGGCCCGCGGGTCCTGCTTACTTGATCTTCGGCAGCTCGTTGAACTGGTGGAACGGTGGCGGGGACGGCAGGGTCCACTCCAGCGTCGTAGCGCCTTCGCCCCACGGGTTGGCGGCCGCCTTCTTGCCGAAGAAGAAGATGTAGACCAGCTGCACCAGGAACACGAGCACGCCAAGCGCCACGACCCGGTAGCCCCACGAAGAGACCAGGTTCCAATGCGCGAATGCGTCCGGATAGTCGGGAATCCGGCGCGGCATGCCATTCAGCCCGAGGAAGTGCTGCGGGAAGAAGATCAGGTTCGCGCCGATGAAGAACAGCCAGAACTGCAGCACGCCGAGCCCTTCGTGGTACTGTTTGCCCGACATCTTGCCGATCCAGTAGAAGAAGCCGGCGAACAGCGCGAACACGGCACCCAGCGACAACACATAGTGGAAGTGCGCCACCACGTAATAGGAGTCATGCAGCGCCGCATCGATCCCGGCGTTCGAGAGTACAACCCCGGTCACGCCACCCAGCGTGAACAGGAAGATAAAGCCGATCGACCAGAGCATTGGTGTCTTGAAATCGATCGAGCCACCCCACATGGTCGCAATCCAGCTGAAAATCTTGATGCCGGTCGGCACCGCAATGATCATGGTGGCGGCGGTGAAGTAGGCTTTGGTGTCGACGCTGAGGCCAGCCGTGTACATGTGGTGCGCCCATACGACAAAGCCGACGACGCCGATCGAGACCATGGCGTAGGCCATGCCGAGATAGCCGAACACCGGGCGGCGGCTGAAGGTTGAAACGATGTGGCTGATAATGCCGAACGCCGGCAGGATCAGGATGTACACTTCCGGGTGCCCGAAGAACCAGAACAGGTGCTGGTACAGGATCGGGTCACCGCCGCCTGCCGGATCGAAGAAGGTCGTGCCGAAGTTGCGATCGGTCAGCAGCATGGTGATCGCACCCGCGAGCACCGGCAGCGACAGCAGCAGCAGGAAGGCAGTGACCAGTACCGACCACACGAACAGCGGCATCTTGTGCAGGGTCATACCCGGCCCGCATGTTCAGGATGGTGGTGATGAAGTTGATGGCGCCCAGAATCGAGGAGGCACCGGCCAGGTGCATGGACAGGATCGCCATGTCCATGGCAGGCCCCGGCTGGCCGCTGGTCGACAGTGGCGCATAGAGCGTCCAGCCGCCGCCGACACCGTTATAGCCGGCCGGCCCTTCGACGAACATCGACAAAAGCAGTAACGTGAAGGATGGAATAAGAAGCCAGAAGCTGATGTTGTTCATGCGCGGGAACGCCATGTCCGGCGCGCCGATCATGATCGGCACGAACCAGTTGCCGAAGCCGCCGATCATCGCCGGCATCACCATGAAGAAGATCATGATCAGACCGTGCGCGGTGATGAACACGTTCCAGAGGTGATAGGCACCGTCGAGGCCGCCGGCCATGCCGGGCAGGATCTGCATGCCGGGCTGCATCAGCTCTTCCCGCATGATCCCGGAGATGCCGCCGCCGATCAGGCCGGCGATGACCGCGAAAATCAGGTAAAGCGTGCCGATGTCCTTGTGGTTCGTCGAGAAGAACCAGCGGGTGAAGAAGCCGGGCTTCGTCGTGCGCATCGCCGTGGGCGTCCGCTGCGTAGGCCATGGTCTGTGACTCCGTAACGTGATCTTATTGCGTGACGCGCAAGGCGCCGGCGTCGGCGTACTGGTTCGCGCTCGGCGTCGCGGCGAACTTCGCCTTCGCCTGCGACAGCCAGTCGGCATATTTGTCGGCCGGAAGGACTTCCATGGCGATCGGCATGAAGCCATGGCGCACGCCACACAGTTCCGAGCACTGGCCGTAATACAGGCCCGGCTTGTCCGGAGCCTGGAATTGCAGTTGGTTCAGGCGACCCGGCACTGCGTCCATCTTCGCCTTCAGCGACGGCATCGCCCAGGAGTGGATGACGTCCGCGGCGGTGATGATGAGCTTCACGCGCTTGCCTGCCGGCACGACCATATTGTTGTCGACACCAAGCAGGCGCGGCGCACCCGCCTTGGCCGCCTCGTCGTCGGTGAGCATCACCGAGTCGAACGAGAGGTCGTTCGAATCCGGATACTCGTAGGACCAGTACCACTGGTGTCCCGTCACCTTGATGGTCACGTCGACCGGCTTGTCCTCATATTGGGCGTACAGCAGCCGGAACGACGGAATGGCGATCACCACGAGAATCAGCACCGGCACCCCGGTCCAGACCACTTCCAGCAGCGTGTTGTGCGAAATCTTCGAGGGCGTCGGGTTCGCAGCGCGACGATAGCGCACAACGATCCACAACAGCAGGCCGAGCACCAGCAGCGTGATGACGGTGATAATCGGCATAAGGATGTCATTGTGGAAGGCGGCCGCCTGGTGGGCAAGCGCATTGGCGGCGGGCTGCAGGCCAATTGCCCCAGGCGTTGGCTGCCCCACCAGCGCGCCGGCGTCTTCCGCAAAAGCAGGCCCCATTGCGGCGAGCAGGCTGCCCCGGCCAGGGTCAAGCGGTGAATAAGTCTCATCATCTGCTTGGTCTCGGTGCTTGTTTGTCGTTGATATCGATCAAGTTGCGCCGTTATAGGCGGCTCATCCGGTCGCAGCAAGCGGCCAGCTTGCCGCAGCGGTACAATTTGAAAGGGCTGATCGAAGGTTCGATGACCAAGCTGCTTCTCAATGGCCAGCCCGTGGATTTCCTGCTCGATCCGCAGACGCCCCTGCTGTGGGCGCTGCGCGACACGGCAAACCTGACCGGAACCAAATACGGCTGTGGCAAAGGCTATTGCGGCGCCTGCACGGTCATGGTGGACAAGGTCGCGGTGCGGTCCTGCCAGGTGCCGCTCGAGACTGTGGAAGGTGCAGAAGTCGTCACCATAGAGGGCTTGGCGTCGGACGCGGGCCACCCGGTCCAGCGCGCCTGGCTGCACCTTCAGGTTCCCCAATGCGGCTACTGTATGCCGGGCATGATCATGGCGGCGGCGGCGCTGCTGGAGGATCGACCGGAGCCGACGGATGCCGACATCGAGGAACACATGACCAACCTGTGCCGCTGCGGCGCATATCCGCGTGTCCGGCATGCCGTGCTGCTGGCCGCCGAGCTGAAAGCCAGGAGCAGCCAGGGAACGAGCGAAATCCCCGCGGCCGACACGGAAAATTAATCGTGCGCAGCGGAAACGCGTGTGGAACAAATTTCGCAACGCGCTAAAATGCAGCAGCGCCGCCGTGCGCCTCGCTCTTATAATAGTGCGGTTATGGACTCAGAGCTTACGATGAAAGCGGCTTCGCCCGATCAGCTCCTCCGGTCGCCGATTATGGACCGCCTGCTCACGGCGATTTCCACCGGGCTGGCGTTGACCGCCCTGCTCGCCTCTGCCCTGTTTACGCTGTTTTACGGACACAAGCTCTCGAAGCCCAACTTCATCGGCGGTCTTATCTGGCTCCAGACCATCCTCGTGCTGTTCTGGGGCGTGCTGATGTTGCGCTACCGGCGCCTGCCGGAAGAAGACTCGCTGAACAGCATCCTGGTGCGGCGCGGCGGCACCATGGTGACCGGTGCCTATGCGGGCGTGTCGATCCTGTGGATGGCCTTCGCACTCAGCCAGCCTTCCCATACCATGATTTTCAATGTCCACTGGACGTCGCAACTGGCGCTGATGACGCTGTACGGCTTCGTCATGGGGCTGCGGTTCCTGCGCTTCCCGATGCCGGAAAGTCAGCGCGGTTCCGGCCCCGCGGCGATTGCGATGCGGCGGCGTGACGAAATGCTGCAGAATCTGGACAACATCCGGCAATCGGGTGGATGAACGGCTTCGCTCAGGGCTCCACGGGCGCGCGGCTGCGGATCGCCCTTGGCTGGTGGCGCGAGGAACTGGCGGTCGGGCTGCAACTGAGCCACCTGCTGATGGCGGACCAGCGCGTGCATTTCGTGTTCGACGAATGCCGGCGCGAGACCGACTATCTCGCCGGGCTGGCCGACCGGGGCGAACAGGGCGAGCGTACCCTGCTGGATGCGGAGCGGCGCGTGCTCTCGGCGCTCGATCATCTGGTCAAGCTGATCCCGCAGTTGCCATCCTGATACGAAAAGGCCGGCGCAGCGGCCGGCCTTCCCAGAATGATTATGCAGACAGCTTACGCTTCGTCGGTACTTGCAACCGGGCCGGAGTCCTGGCCCTTGGCGGAAACGTCGCGGTCGACGAACTCGATGATGCCCATCGGTGCCGCATCGGAGGCGCGAAAGCCCATCTTGAGCACGCGGGTGTAGCCACCGCTGCGCGCTGCGTAACGCGGGCCGATGACTGCGAACAGCTTCTCGACCTGATCCAGATCGCCAATACGGGCGATCGCGAGACGCCGGTTGGCCAGCCCACCGTGCTTGGCGAGCGTCACCAGCTTCTCGACGTAAGGACGCAGTTCCTTCGCCTTCGGCAGGGTGGTCTTGATCTGCTCATGCTTGATGAGGGCTGCCGCCATGTTGCGGAACAAAGCAGTGCGGTGTGCGGTGGTGCGGCTGAGTTTGCGGCCGGCGACGCCATGTCTCATGGTTCACTCCTGTTCGTTCAGGGGCCGTATCAGGTACCCCGGACCAGGCCCGGCAGGCAACGAGCCGAAAATTTAAGCCTGCAGACCGGGTTTAGAACTCCTGTTCGAGCTTCTTCGCCAGGTCTTCGATGTTCTCGGGCGGCCAGCCGGGAATTTCCATCCCCAGGCGCAGGCCCATGGATTGCAGCACTTCCTTGATTTCGTTCAGCGACTTGCGGCCGAAGTTCGGCGTGCGCAGCATCTCGGCCTCGGTCTTCTGGACCAGATCGCCGATGTAGATGATGTTGTCGTTCTTCAGGCAGTTGGCCGAACGGACCGACAGCTCCAGCTCGTCGACCTTCTTCAGCAGGTAGCGATTGAGCGACGGGGTCTCTTCTTCGACGGTTGCCACATGGATCTGCGGCTCTTCGAAGTTGATGAAGAGCTGCAGCTGGTCCTGCAGGATGCGCGCCGAGAATGCCACCGCCTCTTCCGGGCTGATGGTGCCGTCGGTTTCCACCGTAAGGGTCAGCTTGTCGTAGTCGAGCTCCTGGCCCACGCGGGTCGGCTCGACCTTGTAGGCGACCTGACGCACCGGCGAATACAGGGCATCGATCGGGATCAGACCGATCGGGGCATCGGCCGGGCGGTTGGCGGCGGCGGGCACATAGCCCTTGCCGGTGTCGACCGTCAGTTCGAGGTTGAAGGTCGCGCCTTCGTCCAGCGTGCAGATGACCAGATCGGGATTGCGGATTTCGATGTTCGCAACCGAGGTGATCTGGCCGGCGCGGACTTCGCCGGGGCCGGTCGCCGTCAGTTGCAGGCGCTTCGGCCCTTCGGCGGTCATCTGGATCGCCAGGTGCTTGATGTTGAGCACGATGTCGGTCACGTCCTCGCGCACACCCGGTACCGACGAGAATTCATGCAGAACCCCGTCGATCTTGATGGCGGTGACGGCCGCACCCTGCAGCGAGGACAGCAAAACCCGGCGCAGCGAATTACCCAGCGTCATGCCGAAACCGCGTTCGAGCGGCTCGGCGACGAAAGTCGCCTTGCGGCCGCCGCGGTCGGCGTCCTTGATCTCGAGGCTGGAGGGCTTCTTCAGTTCTTGCCAGTTCTTCGCAATCAGCATCAGTGCATGACCTTCGCAATTAGCGACCGGCCATGGTGGCCGGTCGGTCTACCGGAGACAGAGAAACCGCGCAGCGGCGCGGCTCAGACGCGACGGCGCTTGGGCGGGCGACAGCCGTTGTGCGGGATCGGGGTCACGTCCCGGATGGACGTGATGGTGAACCCGACAGCCTGCAGGGCGCGCAGCGCGGACTCACGGCCGGAACCCGGGCCGCGCACTTCCACTTCCAGAGTGCGCACGCCATGCTCCTGCGCCTTGCGGCCAGCGTCTTCCGCAGCCATCTGCGCGGCGTACGGGGTCGACTTGCGCGACCCCTTGAAGCCCATCTGACCAGCCGAAGACCAGGAGATCGCATTGCCCTGGGCGTCGGTGATCGTGATCATGGTGTTGTTGAACGACGCATTCACGTGGGCGACGCCGTTCGTGATGTTCTTGCGCTCGCGCCGCTTGACGCGGCCTTGGGTTGTATCGCGTGCCATATGCTGGTTCCTTGTTCCGTCGCCGGCCTGTCGAGCTTACTTCTTCTTGCCGGCGATCGGCTTGGCCTTGCCCTTGCGGGTACGGGCGTTGGTGTGGGTGCGCTGGCCGCGCACCGGCAGCCTGCGGTGACGCAGGCCGCGATAGCAGGCCAGATCCATAAGGCGCTTGATGTTCATGGCGACCTGGCGACGCAGATCGCCTTCCACCGTGTAATTGGCATCGATGATTTCGCGCAGTTGCACGATTTCGCTGTCCGTCAGTTCATGGACGCGGCGCTCGCGCGGGAAGCCCATCTTGGCGCAGATTTCCCGGGCCGTCCGCGGGCCAACGCCATGAATATAGGTCAACGCGATCTCGACGCGCTTTGCTGTCGGAATATTGACGCCTGCAATCCGTGCCACCGGCCGGTCTCCTTAAAATCCGTATCTTGCCTTGCGTGCCACCATCGGAGCGGACCAGGCCGCCAGACGATGGGATAGCACGGGGTACCCCAACAAACCGATTCGGAAAGCGCCGCACTATATTGTGCAACGCCCTCCAGTCAATTCCAAAAGCCACCGCCGCGTATTATTCCGCGTCGGCGACGCTCTCATCCAGTATAGCGACGATCTGGCAGTAAACCGCATCGATATCCGCCATGCCGTCCACCGAGTGCAGCATGCTGCGCTGGCCGTAATAGTCGGCGATCGGCGCGGTCTTGGCGTGATATTCCGCCAGGCGCGCGCGCACGGTTTCTACATTGTCGTCCGGGCGGCGCTTAAACGTCGCACCGCCACAGGCATCGCACACGCCGTCCTGTTTCGGCAACTTGTAGCGATCGTGGTAGCCTTCGCCACAGGTCGCGCACGAGAATCGACCGGTGATCCGATCAACCAGTGCCTCTTCATCGACGGTCAGCGCGATGACCGCGCTCAGCCGCAGGCCCTTGTCGGCGAGCAGCCGGTCGAGCGCTTCCGCCTGCGCGGTCGTGCGCGGAAATCCGTCGAAGATCGCGCCCTTGGCGAGGTCCGGCTGATCGAGGCGGTCGGAGATGATGCCGATCACCACATCGTCCGGCACCAGTTGCCCGGCGTCCATGATCGCCTTCGCGCGCTGCCCGACCGGCGTGCCAGCGGCGACGGCGGCACGCAGCATGTCACCGGTCGACAGCTGCACCATGCCGCGCTCCGCGACCAGGCGCTGCGCCTGCGTGCCCTTCCCTGCGCCCGGCGGTCCGAGCAGAATGATGTTCATCGGCGACCTCCTCCCCAGCCGGGCCGCCGCGCAGTCGGGAGCGCTTCAGCAGCCCCTCATATTGATGCGCCAGCAGGTGGCCCTGAATTTGCGCGACCGTATCCATGGTCACGTTGACGACAATCAGCAGACTGGTGCCGCCGAACAGGAAGCCGACGCCCAGGCTGGCGATAATCCACTCTGGCACCAGACAGATCGCCGCGAGGTAGAGCGCGCCGATCAGCGTGATGCGGTCGAGCACATATTCCAGATACTCCGCCGTCTTCTGGCCCGGGCGAATGCCGGGAATGAAGCCGCCGTAGCGCTTCAGGTTATCCGCAGTCTCGACCGGATCGAACACGATACCGGTGTAGAGGAAGCAGAAGAAGATGATGCCCGCGCCGTACAGCGCCATGTACAGCGGCTGACCGTGGCCGAGCATGGAAATGGCGGACCCCAGCCACTCCGGGCCGGACGAGCCGGCGAACTGCGCGATCGTCAACGGCATCAGCAGGATCGAGGAGGCGAAAATCGGCGGAATGACGCCCGCCGTATTCAGCTTCAGCGGCAGGTGCGAACTGTCGCCCTGGCTCATGCGGTTGCCGACCTGGCGCTTGGGGTACTGAATGAGCACGCGGCGTTGCGCGCGCTCCATGAAGACGATGCCCGCGATCACGGCCAGCACGCCGACCAGAATGGCGATAATCGTGAAGCCGGAGATCGCACCCTGCCGGCCCAGTTCGAACATCTGCGTGAGCGCGCCTGGCAGCGCAGCGACGATGCCGGCCATGATGATGAGCGAGATGCCGTTGCCGATGCCGCGGCTGGTGATCTGCTCGCCCAGCCACATCAGGAACAGCGTGCCGCCAAGCAGGGTGATGACCGTGGTGAACTGGAAGAACAGCCCCGGCTGGATCACTGCGCTGACACCATCGGACGCGCCCCAGTTTTCAAGACCGCGGGCGATCGAATAGGCCTGCACGACCGTGAGAAACACCGTGCCGATACGGGTGAACTGGTTCAGTTTCTTGCGACCGCTCTCGCCTTCCTTTTCAGCGCGCCAAGCGTCGGTGAAATCGAGGTGAGCAGTTGCACGACGATCGACGCCGTGATGTACGGCATGATGTTGAGCGCGACGATCGACATGCGCTCAAGGCCCCGCCCGAGAACAGGTTGACCATGCCGAGAATGCCGCCCGACGAGCGGTCGAACAGGGTCTTCAGCGCCAAGGGATCGATGCCCGGCATTGGCACGAAGGTGCACAGCCGGAAAACAATCAGCGCACCCAGGGTAAACCAGATGCGCTGCTTGAGTTCGGTCGCCTTGGAGAAGCGCCGAAATTGATGTTCTGGGCGAGCTGTTCGGCTGCGGACGCCATGCGCTATTCGTTCGTTTGAGTGGCGGGTGCGCCCACAATCTCGATCTTGCCGCCGGCCTTTTCAACCGCCTCGACCGCGGTTTTCGACGCGCCTTCGACTTTCAGCGTCAAAGCGACCGAGAGCGTACCCTTGGCGAGCACGCGCACGCCATCGCGGGCACGGGCGGCCAGGCCAAGCGCCTGAAGCTGCGCGCTGTCCAGCGTATCGCCGGCCTTTACCTTGCCGGCATCGACCGCCTTCTGCAGGCGACCGAGGTTCACATGGCTCATGTCGCGGGCGAAGATGTTGTTGAAGCCGCGCTTCGGCATCCGGCGGTGCAGCGGCACCTGGCCACCTTCGAAGCCCTTGATGGCGACGCCCGAGCGGGATTTCTGGCCCTTCTGACCACGACCCGCGGTCTTGCCGAGCCCGGAACCGATGCCCCGGCCGACGCGAACGCGGCGAACGCGTGCGCCTTCATTGTCGGTGAGTTCATTGAGCTTCATGGCTGTGTCCTCGTTGCTGCGCGCGGCGCAGAAAAATTCAGGCTTCTTCGTCGATGCGCACCATGTGCGCGACCTTGCGCACCATGCCGCGGACCGAAGGCGTATCCTCCAGTTCCACACTACGGTGCATCTTGTTCAGGCCCAAGCCGACCAACGTCGCACGCTGGTCCTTGGTCCGGCGGATCGGCGACCCGATCTGGGTCAGCTTGATCTTCTTGGTCTCAGCCATGGTTCGTCCTACTCGGTAATGGCTTCGGCTTCGATGACCGCGACCTGACGGGTCAGATCACCGCGACGCGCCAGCAGATCGGCGACTTTCTTGCCGCGACGCGCAGCAACCGCCTTCGGGCTGGCCTGGCGCTGCAGCGCATCGAGCGTTGCCCGCACCATGTTGTACGGATTGTTGGTGCCCATCGACTTGGTCACCACATCCTGCAGGCCAAGGCTTTCGAACACGGCGCGCATCGGACCACCGGCGATCACCCCGGTCCCTTGCGGGGCCGAGCGCAGGAACACCCGACCGGCGCCGAAGTGACCGTGCACGTCATGGTGCAGGGTACGGCCTTCACGCAGCGGCACGCGGATCATGGCTTTCTTGGCCGAGGCGGTCGCCTTCGAGATGGCTTCCGGCACTTCGCGGGCCTTGCCGTGGCCGAAGCCGACCCGGCCCTTGCCGTCACCGACCACGACGAGCGCAGCAAAGCCGAAGCGCTTGCCGCCCTTCACGGTCTTCGAGACGCGGTTGATGTGCACCAGCTTCTCGATCAGTTCCGGTTCTGCATTGTCGCGGTCGCGGTCGTTACGACGACCTTCGCGCGGTTCACGGGGTTCGCGTGCCATCGATTAAAACTCAATCCGCCTTCGCGCGCGCCGTCCGCCAGCGCCTTCACGCGACCGTGAAACAGAAAGCCACCGCGGTCGAACACGACCTTGGTGACGCCGGCCGCCTGGGCGCGTTCCGCGACCAGCTTGCCGACTTCGGTTGCCGCATCGGCGGTCGCACCGGACTTGCCGCGCAGCGCCTCTTCCAGGGTCGAGGCCGCTGCAACCGTGTGGCCGGCTGCATCGTCAATGACCTGTGCGTAGATGTGCCGCGAGGTCCGGTGAATGGAAAGCCGCGGACGGCCGCCGGAATTCGCGCGCAGCGCCGTGCGCACCCGCTGGCGGCGCCGCTCGAAAAGCGAAAGAATCTTGCCCATCGTCGCCAGTCCTTACTTCTTCTTGCCTTCCTTGCGGAAGATGAACTCGCCGCGATAGCGCACACCCTTGCCCTTGTAGGGTTCGGGCTTGCGCCACCGGCGGATTTCCGCCGCGACCTGACCAACGAGCTGGCGGTCGATGCCACTGATCTCGATCGTCGTCTGGTCCGGGCACTTGACCTGGATGCCATCCGGGATCGCATATTCGATATCGTGGCTGTAGCCGAGCTGGAGCTTCAGCATGCTGCCCTGAACCGAGGCGCGATAGCCGACCCCGGTCATTTCCAGCACCTTCTGGAAGCCGCCAGACACACCTTGGACCAGATTGGAGACCAGCGTGCGCTGCATGCCCCAGAACTGGCGGCAGCGCTTGTCTTCGCTGTCGCGCGGCTGGACCAGGACCGAGCCATTCTCCAGGGTCGCGACCACTTCGTCCGCGATGCGCATGGAGAGCTGGCCCTTCGGTCCCTTGACCGAGAGCTGGGTGCCGGTGAGCTCGGCTGTGACGCCAGCCGGCACCGGAACGGGTTTTACCGATACGTGACACGGGGACGTCTCCGTTAGAATACTTCGCAGAGCACTTCGCCGCCGACGTTCTGCTCGCGCGCCTCGGCGTCCGAGAGCACGCCGCGTGGCGTCGATACGATCGTGATGCCTAAACCATTGCGGACGCGCGGCAGCTCGCCGACGCCGGAATAGACGCGCAGGCCGGGCTTCGAGACGCGGCGGATGTGCTGGATCGCCGGGCCGCCTTCGAAGTACTTCAGCTCGATGCGCAGTTCCTGATGCCGGCGCGTTGCTCGATTTCCGAGTAGCCGCGGATGAAGCCTTCGCGCTGCAACACGTCAAGCACGCGGGCGCGGATTTTCGACGCCGGCGAGGTCACCATGTCGATGCGCGCGCGCTGGCCGTTACGGATGCGGGTCAGCATATCGCCGAGAGGATCGGTCAAAGCCATGTGTGTCGCCCTCCCTTACCAGCTCGACTTAACAAGGCCCGGAATCAGGCCCTTGTTGCCAAGTTCGCGCAGCGAGACGCGCGACATCTTGAACTTGCGATAGAAAGCACGCGGACGCCCGGTCACTTCGCAGCGGTTGCGAACCCGGGTCGGGTTGCCGTTGCGCGGCAGCTCCGCCATTTTCAGGCGCGCCACCAGGCGCTCGTTTTCGTCCAGCGACTCGTCATTCGCGATCGCCTTCAGGCGCGCAATCTTGGTGGCGGTCTTCTTCGCCAGCTTCTTGCGGCGCTCGTTCTTGTTGATCGAACTCAGCTTGGCCATATTGGTCCTTCCCGGTGGTTAGGCCGCTTGCTTGGCTGAATCCTGGGTCTGACCCCAGAACGGCATGTTAAAGCCTTTCAGCAAAGCGCGCGCCTCCTCGTCGGTGCGTGCGGTGGTGCAGATGATGATGTCCATGCCCCGGATCTTCTCGATCTTGTCGTAATTGATTTCCGGGAACACGATCTGTTCCTTGAGACCCAGCGCATAGTTGCCGCGGCCGTCGAACGACTTCGGGTTCACGCCCCGGAAGTCGCGCACGCGCGGCAGCGCGATGGTGATCAAGCGATCGAGAAATTCGTACATGTGCGCCTTGCGCAGGGTCACCTGCAGCCGATCGCCATGCCTTCGCGCAGCTTGAACTGGGCGATCGACTTCTTGGCGCGGCAGATGATCGGCTTCTGACCGGCGATCAGCGCCATTTCCGCAGCGGCCTGCTCGACGCGCTTGCGATCCTGGGTTGCCTCGCCAACGCCCATGTTGATGACGATCTTCGTCAGCTTCGGCACTTCCATGACGTTCTTGTAGCCGAACTCCTCGACGAGCGCCGGGCGGACCTTGGTGTCGTAGAGCGTCTTGAAGCGCGGAGTTTGCAGTTCGATGTCAGCCATTGACCACCTCACCGGAACGCTTGGCCACACGGACCTTGGTTCCATTTTCCTGAACCTTGAAGCCGACGCGGGACGGCTTGCCGGTCTTCGGGTCTTCCAGTGCGACCTTGCACGCGAAGATCGGTGCCTCGGAGCGCTCGATACCGCCCTGCGGGTTGACCTGGCTCGCCTTGCGGTGACGCGCGACAACGTTCACGCCTTCCACCACGACCTTGCCATCCTTGGGCAGGCTCTTCAGCACCGTGCCGTGCTTGCCTTTGTCCTTGCCGGACAGGACGACGACGCGGTCGCCCTTCTTGATTTTCGCCGCGGACATTACAGCACCTCCGGGGCCAGCGAGATGATCTTCATGTGGTTCTTGGCGCGCAGTTCGCGCACGACCGGACCGAAGATACGGGTGCCGATCGGCTCCATGTTCTTGTTGATCAGAACAGCCGCATTGCGGTCGAAGCGGATCACCGAACCGTCAGCGCGACGCACGTCCTGGCGGTGCGCACGATGACGGCGCGGTGCACGTCACCCTTCTTCACCCGGCCGCGCGGGCTGGCTTCCTTGACCGATACCACGATCACGTCGCCAACGCCGGCCGTACGGCGCTTGGAGCCGCCGAGCACCTTGATACACATCACGCGCTTGGCACCCGAGTTGTCGGCCACATCCAGGTTGGACTGCATCTGGATCATTGGGCAGCTCCTTCAACGACGGATGCCTCAACCACGCCGGACACCTTGTCGAGCACGCGCCAGGTCTTCAGCTTGGAGATCGGCCGGCACTCTTCGATGCGCACGATGTCGCCCGCGCGGATCGCGTTTTCCTCGTCATGCGCGTGGTACTTCTTCGAGCGGCGGATGATCTTGCCGTACAGCGGGTGACGCACGCGACGCTCGACGAGCACCACGACGGTCTTGTTCCCTTTGTCGGACACCACGGTGCCTTGCAGTATGCGCTTTGGCATGTCGTCTATCCTTTACGCGCTGGCGGATGCGCGACGGCGCGCATTCTGCAACGTCATGATGCGGGCGATCGTGCGGCGCACGGCGCGCGCGCGCGTCGGGCTCTGCAACTGGCCGGTCGCCGACTGGAAGCGCAGGTTGAACTGCTCCTTCTTCAGAGACAGCAGCTCGTCGGCCAGCTGATCATCGGTCTTGTGCTGGAGTTCTGCGTAATCCATCACCTTAGTCCTCCAGGTTTTCGCCCAGACGGGCGACGAACTTGGTGCGGATCGGCAGCTTGGCGGCCGCACGCTCGAAAGCACCGCGGGCGATATCGGCAGGCACGCCGTCCAGTTCAAAAGAATCCGGCCCGGGTGGACGCGGGCGACCCAGAATTCGGGCGAGCCCTTGCCGGAACCCATGCGGACTTCCGCCGGCTTGCTGGAGACCGGCAGGTCCGGGAAGATACGGATCCACAGACGACCAGCGCGCTTGATGTGACGCGAGATGGCGCGGCGCGCCGCCTCGATCTGGCGTGCAGTCACCCGCTCCGGCTCCAGGGCCTTGAGGCCGAAGGCACCGTGGTTCAGCGTGAAGCCACCCTTGGCGTTGCCGTGGATGCGGCCCTTGAAGGCCTTGCGGAATTTCGTTCGTTTCGGTTGCAGCATTGTCTGTTCGCCTTACCTGTCGCGGCCCGGGCGACCGCCGGAGCCGCCGCCGGAGGTTTGCGCTTCCAGCATCAGCCGGTCCTGGGACAGCGGATCGTGGCCGAGGATCTCACCCTTGAAGATCCAGACCTTGATGCCGCAGACGCCATAAGCGGTATGTGCCTGGCCTTCCGCGTAATCGATGTTGGCGCGCAGGGTGTGCAGCGGCACACGGCCTTCGCGATACCACTCGGTGCGTGCGATCTCCGCGCCGCCCAGACGGCCGGCGCAGGTGATCTTGATGCCGCCGGCGCCAGACGCAGGGCCGACTGCACGGCGCGCTTCATGGCGCGACGGAATGCGATCCGGCGCTCAAGCTGGTCGGCGATCGACTGCGCGACCAGTTGGGCATCGATTTCCGGCTTGCGGATTTCGACGATGTTCAGCGACACTTCCGACTTGGTGAGCGCCTGGATCTGCTTGCGCAGTTTGTCGATGTCCGCGCCCTTCTTGCCGATGATGACGCCCGGGCGCGCGCAGTAGATGGCGACGCGGCACAGCTTGGCCGGGCGCTCGATCACGACCTTGAGATCGCGGCCTGCGGCACTTCCTTCAGGACGAAGCGGCGGATCTTCAGGTCTTCGTGCAGCAGACGGCCGTATTCCTCGCGGCTGGCGAACCAACGGCTGTCCCAGGTGCGGTTGATCTGCAGACGCAGCCCGATCGGTGACGTTTTCTGGCCCATCAGGCTTGCTCCTCGACTTCGCGCACGACGATGCGAATGCGGCTGAACGGCTTGACGATCGGCGCCGAGCGGCCACGGCCGCGGGTCATGAAGCGGCGCATGCTCATTGATTTGCCGACGCTGGCTTCCTTGACGACCAGGGCGTCGACATCGAGCTGGTGATTGTTTTCGGCGTTGGCGATGGCGCTCTGAAGCACCTTCTTGACGTCAACGGCCATGGCGCGCTTCGAGAAGGTCAGCACGTTCAATGCATCCTGCGCGCTGCGGCCGCGGATCAGGCCGGCGACAAGATTCAGCTTGCGCGGGCTGCCGCGAACCATGGTGTTCACGGCCAGCGCTTCTTTCTCGTCAACGCGACGGGGAGCTTTCGGCTTGCTCATGTTAGCCCCTCTTCGCTTTCTTGTCGGCAGCGTGGCCGGGGAAGTTGCGGGTCGGTGCAAACTCGCCGAGCTTGTGACCCACCATTTCCTCGTTCACGAAGACCGGGATGAACTTCTTGCCGTTGTAGACGTTGAAGGTCAGGCCGACGAAATCCGGCAGGATCGTCGAACGGCGCGACCAGGTCTTGATCGGCGTGCGGGCAGCACCAGCGCTGTGCGCGGCTTCCGCCTTTTCAGCAAATACAGGTCCACGAACGGACCCTTCCAAACCGAACGCGCCATGGCTTACTTCTTCCTCGCGTGACGGCTGCGGACAATGAACTTGTCGGTCGCCTTGTTATGCCGGGTCTTCGCGCCCTTGGTCGGCTTGCCCCACGGGGTCACCGGGTGGCGGCCACCGGACGTGCGGCCTTCACCGCCGCCGTGCGGGTGGTCGACCGGGTTCTTGGCGACGCCGCGCACCAGCGGACGCACGCCCAGCCAGCGGTTGCGGCCGGCCTTGGCCAGATGCTGGTTCGCGAAGTCCGGGTTGGAAACCGCACCGACCGAAGCCATGCAGTCGCCGCGCACCAGGCGCTGCTCGCCCGACATCAGGCGCACGATCACCATGCCCTTGTCGCGGCCGGCGATCTGCGCGAACGCGCCAGCCGAACGCGCAATCTGCGCACCCTTGCCGGGCTTCAGCTCGATGTTGTGGGCGATGGTGCCAACCGGCATGTTGCCGATTTCCATGGCGTTGCCCGGCTTCACATCGACCTTGCGGCCGGCGATCACGGTGTCGCCGACGCTCAGGCGCTGCGGCGCGATGATGTAGCTCACCTGGCCGTCCGGGTACTTGATGAGCGCGATGAACGCCGTGCGGTTGGGGTCATACTCCAGCCGCTCGACGGTCGCCGGCTCGTCCCAGCGGCGCCGCTTGAAATCGATGATCCGGTAGCTGCGCTTGTGACCGCCGCCGATGGTGCGGTTGGTCGCGTGGCCCTTGTTGTTGCGGCCGCCGGTCTTGTTGAGGCCTTCGGTCAAGGTCTTGACCGGCTTGCCCTTCCACAGCGACGAGCGATCGACGAGGACAAGGCCACGCCGCGCGGTGCTGGTCGGTTTGTATGTCTTGAGTGCCATGTGTGACTCCCGCCAGCCTTACTTCAGTTCCGGCGCCGTCAGGTCGATCTGCCCTTCGGACAGCGTGACGATCGCTTTCTTGAAATCCGAACGCCGGTACGGCGCACCCTTCCAGCGCTTGGTCTTGCCCTTGGCGACGATCGTATTGACCGCCTTGACCTTCACGCCCTTGAACAGCGCCTCGACCGCAGCCTTGACGTCGTCCTTGCTGGCGTCGAGCGCCACCTTGAACACATACTGGCCGAACTCGGTGACCATGGTCGACTTCTCGGTGATGACCGGCGACAGGATCACATCGTAATGCTTGAGTGCGTTAGCCATGGAAGCGCGCCTCCAGCTGTTCGATCGCCGAGCGGGTCAACACCAGGGTCTCGTGGTTGAGGATGTCATAGACGTTGGCGCCGATCGCCGGCAGCGCGTCGATCTTCGGCAGGTTGGCGCAGGCCAGGCGGAACCCGGTATCGACGGTCGCGCCATCGATGAACAGGCCGCTGCGAATGCCGAGCTTGGTCAGACGCTCCGCCAGCACCTTCGTCTTGGCGTCGGACAGGGACAGCGTGTCGACCACGATCAGCTTGCCTTCCGCCTGCTTGGCGGACAGCGCCGTCTTGAGGCCGAGCGCGCGGATCTTCTTGTTCAGGCCCTGCTCGAAGGTGCGGGCGCGCGGACCATGCGCCTTGCCGCCCTTGCGGAACTGCGGCGCGGCGCGGTTGCCGTGACGAGCGCCGCCGGTGCCCTTCTGCTTGTACATCTTCTTGCCGGTCAGGCTGACGTCGCTGCGCTCGCGGCGCGCGCCGGAGCACGACGGTTGGCAAGCTGCCAGGTGATGACGCGGTGCAGGATATCCTTGCGGACTTCCAGGCCGAAGATCTCGTCCTTCAGGTCGATCTCGCCCGCCGACGCCGCATCCAGGGTTTTGACTTCGATTTTCATGGTTATTCTCCAGCGTCTTCGGTTGCCGGAGCCTCGACAGCCACGTCGGCCGCCGGCTGCGCGTCGCTGACCACCCCAGCGTCGACCATGCGAATGGCCGCCGGATACGGCGCGCCGGTCGGTGCCGCCATCTTCACGGCGTCCTTGACCATCAGCCAGCCGCCCTTGGCACCCGGAACCGAGCCGCGCACGAAGATCAGGCCGCGCTCGGCGTCGGTGCGCACGATCTCGAGGTTCTGCTGGGTGCGTTGACGGTCGCCCATGTGGCCGGCCATCTTCTTGTTCTTGAAGGTCTTGCCCGGATCCTGGCGGTTACCGGTCGAACCGTGCGAGCGGTGGCTGACCGACACACCGTGAGTCGCGCGCAGACCGCCGAAGTTCCAGCGCTTCATCGCACCGGCAAAGCCCTTGCCGACGGTGACGCCCGTCACGTCGACATACTGACCCGCCAGGAAGTGCTCGGCCGACAGCACAGCGCCGACATCGACGAGGCCGTCCGCATTCACGCGGAATTCGGCAACCGCCTTCTTCGGCTCCACTTCCGCCTTGGCGAAGTGGCCGCGCTGCGGCTTGGCGACGTTCTTGACCTTGGCGGCCCCGGCACCGAGCTGCACAGCCGTGTAGCCGTCGCGCTCCATGGTACGGTGGGCAACGACCTGGCAGCCGTCGAGCGACAGCACCGTCACGGGCACGTGGCGGCCGTCCTCCTGGAACAGGCGGGTCATGCCCACCTTTTCGCAATAACACCTGTGCGCATGGCGCACTCACTCCTGTCAGAGGCTCGGGGAAAAAGACCGTTATTGCAGCGTAGCGAAGCTGCCGGCGGTCGATCGCCTGTCCGAGCTTGACCCCGCGCCAGGATGGCGGCGGATGGTCACACACCGGGATCATCCCCGGCAGTTTGACGGCCAGCTCCGGATCGGAACAGGCCTCAAGCCCACTTAAAACGCGCGTGAATCGCGGAAGCCGCGCTTATGTCAGAAGCGGGTTAGGCTTGCAACTTAATTTCGATGTCCACGCCCGCCGCCAGATCAAGTTTCATCAGGGCGTCCACCGTCTGCGGTGTCGGGTCCACGATGTCGAGCAGGCGCTTGAAGGTGCGCACCTCGAACTGCTCGCGGCTCTTCTTGTCGACGTGCGGGCTGCGGTTGACCGTGAAGCGCTCGATGCGGGTCGGCAGCGGGATCGGCCCGCGCACCAGCGCACCCGTCCGCTTGGCGGTCATGGCGATCTCGTTGGTCGCCTGATCAAGCACCCGGTGGTCGAACGCCTTCAGGCGAATGCGGATATTCTGCGTTTCCATGTCACGTCTGCCTTTGTCTCGCACGCCCGGCGGTCCTTCCGCGGGCGACATCACTTCACAAAACACGACGCCCTCGCGCGGGCGCGAGGGCGTTGACCCGAGGTTGCACAGCGGTCCCTGACGGATCAGCAGGGGCGCGCCATGGCGCGAAAGCCGCGCCGTTCAGAGCAAGGCCCGGGGAGTAAGGCTCCCGGGCCGTATAAGCGGTTTACTTGATGATTTCGGCCACCACGCCGGCGCCGACCGTGCGGCCGCCTTCGCGGATGGCGAAGCGCAGACCCTGGTCCATCGCGATCGGCGCAATCAGCTCGACGGTTAGCGCCACGTTGTCGCCCGGCATCACCATTTCGGTGCCGTCCGGCAGGCTGACCATGCCGGTCACGTCCGTGGTGCGGAAGTAGAACTGCGGGCGGTAGTTGGCGAAGAACGGCGTGTGACGGCCACCCTCGTCCTTCGACAGCACGTAGACTTCGGCCTTGAACTTGGTGTGCGGCTTGATGCTGCCCGGCTTGCAGAGAACCTGGCCGCGCTCCACGTCATCACGACCGACACCGCGCAGCAGGGCGCCGATGTTGTCGCCGGCCTGACCCTGATCCAGCAGCTTGCGGAACATTTCGACGCCGGTCACCGTCGTCTTGACGGTGTCCTTGATGCCGACGATCTCGACTTCTTCACCAACCTTGATAATGCCGGTCTCGACACGGCCGGTCACAACGGTGCCGCGGCCCGAGATCGAAAACACGTCTTCGATCGGCATGAGGAAGGTCTTGTCCAGCGGACGCTCCGGCTGCGGGATGTAGGCATCGACTTCCGCCATCAGCTTCAGCACGGCGTCGCGGCCGATTTCCGGGCGCTTGTCTTCCAGCGCGCACACAGCCGAACCCTTGACGATGGGAATGTCGTCGCCCGGGAAATCGTACTTGGCCAGCAGTTCGCGAATTTCCAGCTCGACCAGCTCCAGCAGCTCTTCGTCTTCTGCCAGGTCGACCTTGTTCATAAACACAACCAGGGCCGGCACGCCGACCTGGCGGGCGAGCAGGATGTGCTCGCGGGTCTGCGGCATCGGGCCGTCAGCAGCCGACACGACCAGGATCGCGCCATCCATCTGCGCGGCGCCGGTGATCATGTTCTTCACATAGTCGGCGTGGCCCGGGCAATCGACGTGGGCGTAGTGGCGATTGGTGGTTTCGTACTCGACGTGGCTGGTCGAGATCGTGATGCCGCGTGCCTTTTCTTCCGGCGCCTTGTCGATTTGATCGTACGCCGTGAAGGTTGCGCCGCCGGATTCCGCCAGGACCTTGGTGATCGCTGCCGTCAGCGACGTCTTACCGTGGTCAACGTGACCAATGGTGCCGATATTGCAGTGCGGCTTGGTCCGTTCGAATTTTGCCTTCGCCATTTTACTTCAACCTTTCCTCTTGGAAACCCGGCCAGCGCACGCTTGCCGCGCCGCTTCGTTTAAGCAAACTTTGCCTTGACTTCGTCCGCCACGTTCGACGGCACTTCTTCGTAGTGGCTGAACAGCATCGAGTACTGCGCCCGACCCTGGGTAAAGCCACGAAGCTGGTTCACATAGCCGAACATGTTGGCCAGGGGAACCAGGGCGATGATGACCTGCGCGTTGCCGCGGGTGTCGGTGCCCTGAATCTGGCCGCGACGGCTGTTCAGATCGCCGATCACGTCGCCCATGAATTCTTCCGGCGTCACGACCTCGACCTTCATCATCGGCTCGAGCAGCTTGATGCCGGCCTTCTCGGCTACTTCGCGCATCGCGCCGCGGCCGGTAATTTCGAACGCCAGGGCGCTCGAGTCGACGTCGTGGGTCGCGCCGTCGATCAGGCGGACCGAGAAATCGATGATCGGGAAGCCGATGAGCGCGCCGGATGCGGCGACTTCACGGATGCCCTTCTCGATCGGCGGAATGAATTCCTTCGGAATGACGCCACCCTTGATCTCGTCCTGAACTGGATGCCCGAACCCAGCTCACCCGGCTCGACCACGATCTTGACGCGACCGAACTGACCGGTGCCACCCGACTGCTTCTTGTGAGTGTAGTCGACTTCGACCTTCTTCTTCAGGCTCTCGCGGTACGCCACCTGCGGCGCGCCGACATTGGCCTCGACCTTGAACTCGCGCCGCATGCGGTCAACGATGATTTCCAGGTGAAGTTCGCCCATGCCCTTGATGATGGTCTGACCGGATTCGACGTCCGAGGTCACGCGGAACGACGGGTCTTCCTGCGCCAGGCGGTTGAGCGCCAGGCCCATCTTTTCCTGGTCGGCCTTGGTCTTCGGCTCGACGGCCACTTCGATGACCGGCTCGGGGAATTCCATGCGCTCAAGGATGATCGGCTTCAGGTTCGCGCACAGCGTATCCCCGGTGAAGGTTTCCTTCAGGCCGGCGATCGCGACGATGTCGCCCGCGCGCGCTTCCTTGATGTCTTCCCGGCTGTTGGCATGCATCAGCAGCATGCGGCCGATCTTTTCCTTCTTGTCCTTGGTCGAGTTGGTGACCGTGGTCGCCGACTCGAGAATGCCGGAATAAAGGCGGACGAAGGTGAGCGAGCCGACGAACGGGTCGTTCATGATCTTGAAGGCGAGACCGGAGAACGGCTCGTCGTCGCTGGCCAGGCGCTCGCTTTCATCGCCGTTGGGCAGAACGCCCTTCATCGGCGGAATGTCGAGCGGGCTCGGCAGGTAGTCGACAACGGCGTCGAGCATCGGCTGCACGCCCTTGTTCTTGAACGCCGAACCGCACAGCACCGGCACGAAGGCGAAATCGATCGTGCCACGACGGATCAGCTTCTTGATCGTGTCGATGTCCGGCTCGTTGCCTTCCAGGTAAGCTTCCATGATCGCCTCGTCCTGCTCGACGATGATCTCGATCATTTCCTGGCGGGCGGCGGCTGCCTTGTCCTTCAGCTCAGCCGGAATATCCTGGTATTCGAACTTGGCGCCGAGCGACTCTTCCAGCCACACGATGGCGCGGTTGTTCACCACGTCGATGATGCCCTTGAAGTCGCTTTCCGCGCCGATCGGCAGGCCGATCAGCACCGGACGCGCGCCCAGGCGATCCTTGATCATCTGCACGGTGCGCTCGAAGTTGGCACCCATGCGGTCCATCTTGTTGATGAAGCACATGCGCGGCACGCGGTACTTGTCGGCCTGACGCCACACGGTCTCGGACTGCGGCTCGACGCCGGCAACCGAGTCGAACACGGCGACCGCGCCGTCGAGCACGCGCAGCGAGCGCTCGACTTCAATGGTGAAGTCCACGTGACCCGGGGTGTCGATGATGTTGATGCGGTGGTCGTTCCAGAAGCAGGTGGTCGCCGCCGAGGTAATGGTGATCCCCGCTCCTGCTCCTGCTCCATCCAGTCCATGGTGGCGGCGCCGTCATGGACTTCGCCGATCTTGTGGCTCTTGCCCGTATAATAAAGGATGCGCTCGGTCGTCGTGGTCTTGCCGGCATCGATGTGCGCCATGATGCCGATGTTGCGGTAGCGCTCAAGCGGGGTGGTACGGGCCATAAGATAACTCCGGGCGGTGTAAGAAATTACCAGCGATAGTGCGAGAAGGCGCGGTTGGCTTCCGCCATCCGATGGGTGTCCTCGCGCTTCTTGACCGCTGTACCGCGATTGTTCGACGCGTCAATCAGTTCCGCCGAGAGGCGGGCCGACATGGTGTTTTCCGAGCGGTTGCGCGCCGCCTGGATGATCCAGCGGATCGCCAGCGCCTGGGCGCGGTCCGCCCGCACTTCCACCGGCACCTGATAGGTGGCGCCACCAACCCGGCGCGAGCGCACTTCGATCCCCGGGCGCACGTTGTCGAGCGCAGCGTGGAAAATCGGCAGCGGCTCGCGACGCAGCTTGCCCTCGATGCTTTCGAGCGCACCGTAGACGATGGCTTCCGCCACCGAGCGCTTGCCGTCGAGCATGACGACATTCATGAACCGGGTCAGAACCTGATCGCCAAAGCGCGGATCAGGAAGGACTTCACGGCGTTCAGGGCGACGACGACGCGCCATACTGCTTATTCTCCTCGGTTAAACCGCTTACTTCGGCCGCTTGGTGCCGTACTTGGACCGGCTCTGCTTGCGATTCTTGACGCCTTGCGTGTCGAGCACGCCGCGCAGCACGTGGTAGCGAACGCCCGGCAAATCCTTCACGCGGCCGCCGCGGATCAGCACCACCGAGTGCTCCTGCAGGTTATGGCCTTCGCCGGGGATGTAGCCGATGACTTCGAAGCCGTTGGTCAGACGCACCTTGGCGACCTTGCGCAGCGCCGAGTTCGGCTTCTTCGGGGTCGTGGTGTAGACGCGCGTGCACACACCACGCTTCTGCGGGCAAGCCTCCATGGCCGGCACCTTGTTGCGGGCCTTTTGCGGCGCGCGGCCGTGGCGGACCAACTGGTTAATCGTAGGCATTCGCAGTCGACCTTCTCGTTTCGCCGCGCCATCTCGAGCGAGGCTTTATACACCGCCGCACGCCAAGCCTCACCGGGGCGGCATACGACTCGGAGCGTTCAAAATACAAAACGCCGGACGGACCCATACTTCGAGCCCGCCAACAGGCCAAAACCAGTAAAATCAGCGCTTTGCCGTTACGCAAAAGCGCACGCCCTAGCCAACCGCCGGGGAGCGCTCCACGAACGTGCGCGGGCTTATATTGACAGGGGCCGGGCCGTCAACGGGATTTTCTACGGCTTCCGCGCTGCGACGCGACGGTGGCCTTCCCGTGAGCCCCTGCGCCGGCTCGTGGCGTGGATTTGACATTTGAGTGCCGGGTGCAGGCAGGTTGGCATTCAAATGCCGGAATCGGACCTGTGTAGCCCGAATCTGAATTCCGTTACAGTCAACATCGCGCCCAGTTGGGTTTCAGATTCGAGAAGGACGCTAATAAGCCATTGTTTCTCGTGTTGTTTTAGAATCAATGCGCGCGCGGCCGCCCGTCTTCATCGGGTGGCGAACTTCGATTCCACAACACGAGGCCAGAAAATCAGCCTAAGGCGCTCATACTTGCTTGAAATTAACCAAATACAGATTTAGGTTGTGTATGCGTTACCTTTAAGAATTCGCCGCACAACGTCAAATGAGCGGCAAAACCCTATCTTCAGTGTCTGTGTTCCTAGTCTGGAGGGCTTTTCAGGCGGACGCCATGTCCGTCCAAAGAAAAACGTCAACCGATCAAAATCCTGGGAGAGCGCCAATGTGGACAACCGTTCAGCTATCGGCCGCCGGAATTCTGGATTTTCTTGGTTCGCCGGGCCTACTTCCCCATGGTGCCTGTTTCCTGTGGCGCGAAGAACTACTCTGGACGCATGTCGTAGCGGACGCGGCGATCGCCCTCGCCTATTTCAGCATTCCGTTCGCCATCTACAAAGTTGCCACGACTCGTAAGGACTGGGAATTCAGGCCTGTTTTTACTGCTTCAGCCTGTTCATCCTGCTGTGCGGCATGACCCACGTCATGAGCATCATCGTCAATTGGGCACCCTATTATGGCATCGAAGCGATCATCAAGACGGCGACGGCCATTGTCTCCACGGCGACCGCGTTGCTGCTCTGGCCACTTTTGCCGAAGATCGTTGCGCTGCCAAGCCAGGCCCTCCTGCGGTCCGTGAACGCCAGCCTGCAGCAGGAGGTGGCGCAGCGCCGAATGGCTGAGGAGGAACTGCGCACCCTCAATGACAGCCTTGAGTCTCGTGTCGCCGAACGGACCAGCCTGTTGCAGCGGGCCAACGACGAGCTGGGGCAGAGGTCGAGCGACGCGCGCAGACAGAGGCGGAGCTTGCAAAAGCAAACGACGCAGCCCAGGCAGCCAATCGCGCCAAAGTGCATTCCTTGCCACCATGGGGCACGAGATTCGCACGCCGCTGAATGCCATCCTCGGGATTGCGCAGGCGATCGCACTGGAGACCAGCAGCCGCACCGTTCGTGAAAAATGCGCGGTTATCGAGGAAAGCGGGCAAACCCTGCAGAATATCCTGCAGGATCTCATGAACTACTCCAAGATTGAAGCCGGACATATTCGCATCGAGCCGAAAGCGTTCGCGTTGGATGACTTCGCCACCCAACAGGCGGCGCTGTGGCAGGTGCAGGCCGCCAACAAGGGGCTCTCTATTGTCACGGAGCGGCATTACCCGGCGGATGTGCAATTGAGCGCCGATTCCCTTCGGCTGTCCCAGGTGATCAGCAATCTCCTGTCGAACGCCGTGAAATTCAGCCTCAAGGGTGAGATCCGGCTGATTTTCACTCTGGATGAGCCAAAGAACGGCAGCGCCAACCTGACCGTCACGGTGCGCGATCAAGGGATCGGCATTGAGGATTATCTGCAGCCCATGCTGTTCCAGCCGTTCGCGCAGCTAACACTCGATCGCTCCCTCCAGTTCGGGGAACCGGCCTGGGGCTGGCTCTGTCGCAGCGACTGATGCAGCTTATGAACGGCACCTTGAGCGTCGAGAGCACTTACGGCATCGGCAGCGCCTTCACACTGAAGATGCCCGTCACGATCGCAAGCGAGGCGGCTGCGAGCAAAAATCCGCTGGAGAGTGCGGACATCCGCGTGGCGGTCCCCAAGCTGCGCGTGCTCTCCGTCGATGACAACCCGACCAACCAGATGGTCATGAACGTGCTGCTCAAGGCACTCGGCCAGGATGTCGTGCTTGCCGGCTCCGGAGAAGATGCGATCCGCTTGTTGCAGCAGGAACGGTTCGATCTGGTCCTGCTTGATCTGCGCATGCCCAAGATCGACGGCTTCGACGTCATCGCCTTCGTGCAGGAAGGCCAAACCCCAATACCGAGACGCCGATTTACGCCGTCTCTGCGAACAGCCGGTTCGAGATCGACCGCGACCTCAATTCAGCGGGCTTTGCCGGCTATGTCGGCAAACCGATCAACATCGAGCGGCTAGGCCTGGTGCTGGCCGCCGGCAACCGGTCGCGTGCGGTGTGACGCAGGGTTTCAGGCGCGCGCCGCCGCCGCTCTGTGCGCCCGGCTGACGATCGATTCGGGCAGGTCTTCCCCAAAGCAGCGCTGGAAATATTCCGCCACCAGGCCGCGTTCCGCCTCATCGCATTTGTTGAGGAAGGAAACCCGGAACGCAAAGCCGATATTGCCGAAAATCTGTGCATTCTGCGCCCAGGTGATCACGGTCCGCGGGCTCATGACCGTGGATATGTCGCCAGCCTTGAAGCCCTGGCGTGTCAGATCCGCGACGCGCACCATGGCCGCCACCGTCTTGCGGCCAGCGTCGGTATCGTAGGTTGGGCACTTCGCCAGCACGATGCCGCATTCGGTCTCATGCGGGAGATAGTTGAGCGTGACGACCAGGTTCCAGCGATCCATCTGCCCCTGATTGATCTGCTGGGTGCCGTGATAGAGGCCCGTCGTATCGCCAAGCCCGACCGTGTTCGAGGTGGCGAAGAGCCGGAACCAGGGTTGGGCCGGATCACGCGGCTCTGATCGAGCAGGGTCAACCGCCCCTCCACTTCCAGCACCCGCTGGATCACGAACATCACATCCGGGCGTCCGGCGTCATATTCATCGAACACCAGCGCTGTCGGGCTCTGCAATGCCCAGGGAAGAATGCCCTCGCGAAACTCCGTCACCTGCTGCCCTTCGCGCAGGACGATCGCATCCTTGCCGACCAGGTCGATCCTGCTGATGTGGCTGTCGAGGTTGATCCGCAGGCACGGCCAGTTGAGGCGCGCTGCAACCTGCTCGATGTGGGTCGACTTTCCCGTGCCGTGATAGCCCTGGATCATCACCCGGCGATTGTAGGTGAAGCCGGCGAGGACAGCGAGCGTCGTATCCGGATCGAACACATAGGCTTCATCGCGTTCCGGCACATGCTCGCTGGTGGCGGAGAACGCCGGCACCTGCCAGTCGACGTCAACCCCGAAGACATCGCGGGCGCTCACCGTCATATCCGGCGTGGAGATGGCGCTTGCGGCAGGTGCGGTCATGGAACGTCCTTCGGAGATAGATCGCGCAGTTCGGATGCTGCGTTACAGAAAGGCAGGCGATTTCGCCAGATGCGTATAGGCATCGATGACGCGACGCAACGCCGCTTCGTGCCTGCGGTCGCCGCCATGGGCGTCCGGGTGCAGTTTGCGGACCAAATCCTTGTAGCGTAGCTTTATATCCTTGAGCGTCGCGTCCGCAGTCAGGCCAAGGATGCGCAGGCTCGCCCGATCTTCCGGGCTGAGCGGCTTGCCCGCCGCCCCGGGTGTTCGGCGTATCGCGCGCCAAACCCGCGCTGTCCGGCAAAAATCTCCATCGGATCATCGATATGCATGGCGCTGGCATTGTGGGCGAACGGGCGGGTGCCGCGCTCCCAGCCCGGGTGGCCCCGGCGCGCGGCCTGCGCCGCCCCGGCTCCAGCCCTTCGAAATAATTATAGCCGGCATTGAAGTCACGGACATGCTCAAGGCAATACCAGCGATAGCCATCGCGCTCCGGGGTTGCGGATTTCGGGGCGCGGAACTCTCCGGCCTGGGTGCAGCCCGGCCATTCGCAGGTGCCCGGCTGCGCGGACCGGGCGCGGCCGTGGAACCGTTCCGGCTTACGTTTCGGCGGGGATCGGACGAGCTGTTCACGAGGGCCTCTGGACGCAGCACATGTGGCTGCCATAAGGGAATTGCAATGCGCAATCCTCTTCATGGGCGCGCGCCGGGGGCTATCGCACATGGGACCAGTCGCAACGGAAATCGAACGCAGGCTGTGCGAGGCCCTGGACCCTGTGCATCTCGAAATCCAGGACGACAGCGCGCATCATGCCGGACACGGCGGTTATCGTGAAGGCGTGGAGACCCACCTGCAGGTCACAGTGGTCTCAGCGGCGTTCGCGTCCCTCAGCCGCCTGGACCGGCAGCGCCGGGTGCTCGACCTGCTCGCGGATTTGATGGGCAATCCGATCCACGCCCTGTCGATCGACGCCCGTCCGCCGCAGGCTTGACGAAAATATTTCCCATGCCCTGCGCCGCTGTTATTGTGTGGCCGGAAACAGAAAAAGGATGGGGTATGATGACCCTCTTTTCCGAGATGGCCTCGTGGTGGCTGCGCGCAGCTGCGATGCAGATGCAGTATTGGCAGAGCGCTTCCGACAAATGGCAGGAAACGGTAGGCAAGATGACCGGAATGATGCCCAAGGTCGACCCGCGCGACAGCGCGCCCACGCTGTTCCCCAAGAGATTTTTCAGGCCCTGGATGCCGGCATGGATGAAGGGCACCGACGCGGACACCCCGGTCGGCGCCTGGCCGATGCCGGTTCACGATACGCAGGACGAGCCGCCCGCTGCCCCGCAGGTCGCGGTGAAACCGGAGCGCCAGCGACGCCAAACGCGCCAGCCAAGGCGAAGGCCGCCGCCCCGTCTGGGCCGAACGCGGCGGTTAAGCCCACGGCGGCGCCAGACTCCGGCATCCCGCCCCTGCTGGACACGGCGCCCGCGAAACCCGACGATCTTCTCCAGTTGAAAGGCGTCGGCCCGAAGATTTTAAAACTTCTGAACGATCTCGGCATCTATACCTTCGCGCAGATCGCGGCCTGGACCCCGGCGCAGATCGCCTGGATCGAGGGCAAGCTCGACTTCAAAGGGCGCGTGACGCGGGAAAACTGGGTCGACCAGGCCAAAACGCTCAGCGGCCAAGCATAACACGGTTGCCGGCGTGGCCTGCCCTCGCCTGCCCCGCCACGGGATAGAAGGATAAACGCCTCGTCATGGTTACGCTCGTTACCGGCGGTACCGGATTTGTCGGCTCGAGCGTGGTTCGACAGCTGCTCGAGCGTGGGGAGAGCGTCCGCGCCCTGGTCCGCCCGAATTCCGACCGCCGCAATCTTCAAGGCCTGGATGTCGAACTGTTCGAGGCCGACCTGAACGACCATCCCAGCCTGCGCGCCGCCTCGAGCGGCGTCAGCAGCGTCTATCATGTCGCGGCGGACTATCGGCTTTGGGTTCGCGACGCGCAGGCGATGCATCGCACCAACGTCGAGGGCACGGTCAACCTGATCCGCGCCGCCTGCGACGCCGGCGCGCGCCGCATCGTCTACACCAGTAGTGTTGCGACCCTTGGCATTCCCAAGGATGGCAGCTTGGGCGACGAGACGACGCCGGTCTGCTTCCAGGACATGATGGGCCCCTACAAGCAGTCGAAGTATCTGGCCGAGGAAGCGGTGCGGACACTGATAGGCCAGGAGGGCGCGCCGGTCATCATCGTCAATCCCTCGACGCCGATCGGCCCCAGGGACATCAAGCCGACACCTACGGGCCGCATGGTGCTGGACGCCGCGCGCGGGCGCATTCCCGCGTTCGTCGACACCGGGCTTAACCTCGTCCATGTCGACGACGTCGCCGCCGGCCACCTGCTGGCGCACGACCGTGGCGAAATCGGGCAGCGCTATATCCTGGGCGGCGAGAACCTCAGCCTGCGGGAAATTTTCAGCGTCATCGCGCAGCTCTGCCGCCGTCAGCCGCCTGGCCTGCAATTGCCTGCCATGGCGGTGCTGCCGATCGCCATTGCGATGGAGTGTCTGGCCGCCCTCACCGGCAAGCCGCCGCTCACCACGGTCGACGGGGTGCGGTTGGCGCGCAAGAAGATGTTCTTCTGCCACAAGCATGCCGAAGATAAGCTGGGTTACCGCCCCGGCCGGCCGTTCAGGGCGTACGCGACGCCTTGACCTGGTTTCAAACCGCCGGCCTGCTGGCGCATGGCGAACTCTGATCGCTTTTTCGATAGAGTTGAGTTGCGAATTTCATGACTGTCGAACGATCGATTGACCGCTTTCCTGCGTACATTGGCCACGAGACCATGATCGTTTCAGATTGAATCGATCTGAAACGATCATGGTCTAATTCTTTGAAACGAGCCTGATTCACGGCATCGGTTGATGCTACCTCGCCTCAACCTCAACCGATCAGGCTCTGGGTACAGGAGGTGCGCATGGGCCAGGCGCGCAGACCATTCGATGCGGACATCGCCGATCTCGCACGCGCGGCAACCCGTGCCCCCATGCTGGAAAGCACCCATGAATGGGATCTGGCGCGACGCTGGCGCAACGATCGTGACGAAAAGGCCCTGGCCACGCTCATCCGCTCCTATCTGCGTTTGGTAATCGCGATGGCGGCGCGCTTTCGCGCCTACAACCTGCCAATGGCGGACCTGGTGCAGGAAGGTTGCATCGGCTTGATGGAAGCAGCCGCACGTTTTGATCCCGACCGCGCGCTGCGCTTTTCCACCTATGCGTCCTGGTGGGTGCGCGCCTCCATGCAGGATTACGTGCTGCGCAACTGGTCGATCGTGCGCACCGGCACCACGGCGGCGCAAAAGAGCCTGTTCTTCAACCTGCGGCGCATGCGCGCGCGGATCGCCGGCGATACCGGCCTTGAAAACGAAGGGCCAATGTCCACGGTGATGCGCTCCCGGATTGCTGAGCAACTGGGCGTTCGGCCGCGCGACGTCGAGGCCATGGAGGCTCGGCTGTCCGGCGGCGACCGGTCGCTCAACGCGCCGATGACAGAAGACGGCGAAGGAAGCTGGCAGGATTTTCTCGCCGCAGACGATCCGCAACCGGATGAAGCGGTCGAGACCGAGCATGATGACGCCGTGCGCGTCGCCGTTCTGCAGGATGCAATGACGCGGCTCACCGCCCGCGAACGCACGATCCTTGAAAGCCGCATGCTGCGTGACGACAGTCTTACGCTTGCAGCTCTGGGGACCGCATGGGAATATCCAAGGAGCGGGTACGCCAATTGGAGGCGCAGGCGCTCGCCAAGCTGAGACACAGCATCGTCCAGCAGGTGGGCTGCCCGGTGCAGGCAGGCCTCATCAGCAGCGTTTCCCCGCTCAGCGGTTGATTTCCCCTCAACGCAGCGTCATAGCTGCTGGCGATCTAGACCATTCTAGACCTTGAGCGCTTCAGATTGAACCAGTCTGCAATTGCAATCACGGTCTGATGAATTGAAAAGAGCCGGATTAGCTCAGCTGGTAGAGCAACCGCCTTGTAAGCGGTAGGTCGTTGGTTCAAGTCCGACATCCGGCACCATCTGTTTTGCTTTTCAATATCAAAAGATAGCCCGTTTATATGGTTCTGTGATTGGGCCGAGCCGAGTAACTGCTTTGCGGCCAGGATTTGCGGCTGTCCGGCATGAGGATCGCGCCGATGACTTCTGACGCCTCCCGGGAAAGCTTGACCAAACGGGCGATATCCTTGTTGGTGCGGCGGACTTGCCGACACTCATCGTTCGCACGACCAGCGGCACTGCTCACGCCACCACCGAGTCGCACCGTCCGCAATGGGATCATCGCACCTGTCACCAAGATACAGATGAATATGGTCCAGGCTATAGACCTTGGCAGTATGAGCCTGCAGTTTCCCAACCCCCACCCGCATCAAGACAAGAATCCACCAGGTTCTCTTTCTGAAGAAGCCACCCGCAGACCGCTCCAAGTACAAACGCGACGATCACAGTTGCGATCCACAGCAGTTTTTCACTGCAATTTCTCCGTCAACGCTCTTCTCGCACCGAGGTCGGAGGGAGGCACAGGATTCTCTGCATATCCTTTCCGCCCCCGAGGCTTGATTGGTTCAACACGGGATTGTCCAGCATAGCGACCAGCGTCGAGCCGCGCTTGATATTGGGTGCCCCGGATTTCCGGTTCCAGACACTAGAAAGGTAGCGCGATCATCCCGCTCAAACCGTGGCGTGCGGCATCGGTGCGCAACTGACCCTGATACCCGAGTTCCAGGATGACCGGCCCGAAGCGTCCGGCAACTCCGGCGGCCACTATGCCTTGAGTTGTTCCCACGCGATCGACGGGTGCGGCAAAAGCTAATGTGCTGCCTTCCAATTGCCCCTGCAAACGCACTTTGATCGTGTCGAGCGATTGCTCCAGCTTGGCATCGGCAAAACATGCATGCTGCTGGTTGGGCTGCCGGGCCGCCACTGGGTGCGCAAACCGGCTGTAAAGTAGGTGGCGTTCAGGCGGTCCGCACGGATGGTCGCCGGACCAATCAGACCGCCGCTGTCGGTGAAGTTCGGCAATTTGGTCGCTGCATAGCGCAGGCCCAGCCTTGGGAGCCACTGCCAAGACCCGCTGGCCAGCGGCAGGCCCACACCAAAATCTGCAAACCAGCTTTGCGTATCAGGCTTGCCACGCCGCTCGCCAACCCCGCGAACAAACTCCCGTGCCTTGCCGTCCTGGTATCCGACCAGCGCATCGATCACCACCCGGGCGACGGTAATGCGCCCGAAGCCGCTGACGCTGACGGTGCTCATCGTGCCATCGGTGTCCGTGCTGCCAGGCGCACGCAAACTGGCATCCATATAGCCAGCAGCAATACCCGCTTCGCCCAAATGACCGAGCGTCAAGCTGAAGCCGCCGGCCACGCCCGATACGTCGGTCTGACGCGCATTGCCGCTGCTTCCCCACAGGCCGATACCCCGCGCCCAGACCTGGCCGCACGCTTTCCCTCTGCCGTATCCGTCGACGAGACCGGGCGCTGTGCAACCGCGTTGGTGAACAGCTGCGCTGCATCCAGTGCATGGACCTGGAAATCGCCAAACGGGGCAGGATCGGCTTCGGACAAGCTCGCGGCCACCAGTTGCGGGTTCTGCCGCGCCGCTTGCAGGGCGTCGAACCAGGCGGGTCGAACGGCTTGTCGCTGAATCTCGTCCAGACTTCGGGCGATCGACTGCTCGATCCGGGTTTGCTCGAGGGTTTGACAAAACTCAGCGCGCGGAGCGCCACCGTGTAAGCCTTACGGTCAGCGCGAAAGCCGCCCTCAAGCCCAAAACTGCGCCTAAGTCGGGAACCTGCAGCTGCGGTGTCCCCGCCAGTGCAACGTCCGACAGCAGCAGGTCCCATTCGGTGTCGACACGGTACAGCGTATCCGGAGTCAACGTAACCTCAAGGGTGCCGTTGATCGTACCGCCTTGCGTAATGTAGAGCGCGCCGTTGTTCGTCGGGGTTAGGGTGACGGCCAATATGCCGCCAGCCTCCATATCAAATTGATCCACGCTCAGCAGGTTCGTGCCCAAGTCCACGCGCCCTGACCCCTGAGCGCGCGCACGCTGCTGCCTGACGCAGCGGTCAACTGCGTGCCGGGCGACAGCCGAAACTGCGTCTCGTAGCGGCCGGCCTCGATCAATTGCAGCCGGGTTTGCCCATCCGCCACGACGTCAGCGACGGCAAAGCGTGGAAAGTATGGCACCGGCACCGTGCTGTCATTAACCAGACGCAGCTGCCCGCCGCCGGCAATAGTCCCGATAAAGTCGAAACCATTACCGAACCCTGCAACGCGCAATTCGGACCCCGCCTCTACCCGCAGCCGCGCCGAAGTCCCGCCGGTGAGCAGTCGCAAGGATTGGTTCGCCGCCACGATCAACTGGCCGCCGTCGCGGATCTCGGCAATACTCTGGGCCGGCAAGGCACCGACTGCACCAGCGGTCAATTGCCCCGCGATGATCGTGGGCCCTGCATAACTGTTCATCTGATCAAAACGACATCGGCTCCCGCCGCGATCGAGACGGTCTGGCCCAGGGGCGTTCCATCGGGGCGGCACCACCGATGAGCCGGGTTGTCACCCGCGTTTGCCCGCCATTGCTCATGAAGGTGAGGTTATCCACCTGCACAGTTCCGCTGCCGGTCAGGTTGCGGACCGGTCCATTCAAGATCGCGCCTGCCCCAGCAGCGACCTCCACATCGAGGGGCGTACCGCCCTGACTGAAATTAATAAATTGTGTCGAGATATTAAATAAATGTACCAAGCCTTCGCGCACCACGAGTTGGCCTGTGAACGGCACTGCATCCTCGCCCTCGATCAACGTCAGGCGGAGCGCCCCAAGGCCTTCCTTCACAATACGCCCGGTGCCGCTACCGGCAATCTGCAGTCGGCTTGCGGCCTCATCATAAGCAATGCCGGGGCTGTCCAAGACCAAGTCGCCGGTGATGCGATAGTCGTCTACGATAATCGAGCGGTCGAGGGTCAATCGCACAGCCCCTGTCGGATATCCAGCCGGTAGGTGTCGAGGTCGGTATCGATGCGCTGCTCGCCCGGCCCGGTCTTGCGCACTTCAAACGCCACCAAGGGCGACGTCACTGACCCCGCGCCGTCGAGGACGATCGTATCCCGGTCGGCGAGGGATTGAGGGTTTCTGCGCGATAAAATAGGGAAGACAGGAAGGTTAACATCGACAAAGACAGAACCATAGGTTCCACCCCGGGGTTTCGAACAGTGAAATCGCCCGGGGTGGTGCAGGTACCAATACACAGGGTCTGGCCGCTGCTGGGCACGCGCGCAACACCCAGGTCAGCGGGCGGGCCGGATTGCGCGCAAGCCGGCCCAACCACGGCTGCGCTGGCAGCCAACATCTGCGCCAGCAAACGCTGCCGCGAATACCACTTGTTCATGCTGACGTGCCCCTGTCGTTTCATGAAAACCAGAGCTGGTCCGAGCAGTTGAGCCTCATGCCTGTCTCCGGAAATCGACTGACCGCTTACTTCACCCAAAGCAATAATTCAAGATATACCTTTGAATTATCTACAGAAAAACTCTGCGTCGACTTATTGCCTCGTGCGCCCGATTCACCGCACGCCAGCGTTGTCATTGTCTAGAATCGAGGTTATCACGCCCGATAGATATCATCGTGTGGCGAACTTCCATTGTGCGACACGAGATATTTGCCCATTCCCTCTATGCGCACCATCTTGCGTGCACACGGCTTCCTATGCTCTCGCTCAGACATGCATCATGATGTCCTCATCGTCGGCGCGGGTCATGCCGGGGCGCAAGCCGCGATCCAGCTGCGCCAGCTGAAATTCGCCGGCAGCATCGGTCTGGTGACCGAGGAGCCGGACCTGCCCTATGAGCGGCCGCCGCTGTCCAAAGAGTATCTGGCCGGCGAAAAACCGTTCGAGCGGCTGCTGTTCCGCCCGGAAGCGTTCTGGCCGGAGCGGCAAATCGCCCTGCATCGCAACTGCCGGATTATAGCGGTCGATCCGGTAGTGCGCGCGGTGCGCGCGGCCGATGGCCGGTCCTTGCGCTACGGCACCCTGGTGTGGGCGGCAGGCGGCACGCCGCGTCCCCTCGCCTGCCCTGGCGCCGAGCTGCCGGGCGTGCATGTGCTGCGCACCCGTGCCGATGCCGACAGGCTGCACGCACAGATCTCAGCGGCGCGCCGGGCTGTCATCATCGGCGGCGGCTACATCGGGCTTGAGGCGGCGGCGGTGTTCACGTCACGCGGCATGGTGGTCACGGTAGTCGAAGTGCAGGACCGGCTGCTCGCGCGGATTGCCGCCCCCGCTCAGCGCCTTTCTGCAGCGCGCGCATGAAGCGCATGGCGTGACCTTCCGCCTCGACGCCCAAGTGACGGGGATCGAAGAGGTCGGGAGACGCGCCGGCGCGGTCCATCTGCACGGCGGTGCGCGGCTGCCTGCCGATCTGGTTCTGGTCGGTATCGGCATCGTGCCGTCGGTCGCACCACTGCTGGCCGCCGGTGCGCATGGTGGCGACGGCGTGGCGGTGGACGATGGCTGCCGGACCAGCCTGCCGGATGTCTTTGCGATCGGCGATTGTGCCCTGCATGCCAACCGCTTTGCCGACGGCGCGGCGATCCGCCTCGAGAGCGTCCAGAATGCACACGATCAGGCGCAGACGGTCGCCAGGCTGCTCACCGGGAGCCCGGCGCACTATGACAGCATTCCCTGGTTCTGGTCACACCAGTATGACCTCAAGCTGCAGACCGTGGGGCTTGTCCCCGGCTACGACGCCTTCGTCCTGCGTGGCGACCCTGCCGGCCGGGCATTCTCGGCGGTGTATGGGCGCAAGGGCCTGGTCTGCGCGGTCACCAGTATCAACGTGCCGCGCGACTTCGTGCAGGGTCGCGCGCTGATCGGCCACCCGTTCGACGCCGGCCGGATCGCCGACGCCAGCACGCCGCTCAGAGTCTAAGCGCGCCCCTGCGCGGTTTTGCGCAACACGGAGCGCATCGGCAGCAGGCGGTGGGCGAACGGCAGGATACCAGCGCCCATTGCGGGGCATCCTCCGACATGATCGCGCGCTCGACAGGCGCAATGGCCGGCAGGGTGCCAGCACGCGCCTGCAGGGCGACGTTGAGCCGGCGTGCGATTTCATCGATCAGCGCCGCCGGCAGGCGTCCGCCGATCAGAACCACCTCCGGATTGAGCAGGCAATTGACCGACACCAGAGGGCCGACCAGAGCCTCCACCGCCTGCGCGACCCAGCCATCGAGGATCGCAGGGTTCAGCCTGGCGATATCATCCGGCGTTTCAGCCGCTATGCCCTGCCGGGCGAGAAAACGGTACAGCGCATAGACCGAGACAATGTCCTGCAGCTGGCAGGTGCCGCCATGCTCTGCAGCAACCGGCAGCCAGCCCAGTTCGCCGCTGCGCCCGGTGGCGCCATGATAGTAATCGCCGTCGACGATTACCCCGCTGCCCAGCCCCGCCGTCACGAGGATGTACAGGAAACTCAGATAGCGGCGCCCCAGCCCGAAATGCATTTCGCCCATGGCGGCAGCCGAGGCGTCGTTTTCGACAAACACCGGCCAGTGCGCATGGGTACAGAACATCTCGTCGAACGAGACATCCGCCCATTGCTCGTAGCCGGGCGGCGGGTTGGACACCGCCAGGCGATCGATGTTGTCCGGGCGGCAGACGCCGACGCCGATGATGCGCGCCGGATCGAAGAACGACAGCCGGGAAAACTGCTGCAAAGCCTTTCGATAGATCGCCGCGACGTCATCCGGCAGCGCATAGGCGATCTCCACGCTCAAGCGGCCGCGCAGGTTGCCCTCGAAATCGAGCAGGACCACCGTGCAATGGTCGCGATCGATGTTGACGCCGATCGAGAAATAGCACTCCGGGTTGATGGCCAGCCGTGTTGCCGGCTGACCGCGCGCACCGCGCTTGCGACCAGCCTCGACAATCAGGCCGTCAACCAGCAGCCGGCGGGTAATGTTGGCGATCGCCGGCGCAGTAAGGCCGGTGATATCGACCAGCTCCGGGCGCGTGATGCCGGCATTTGCGCGAACGGCATGCAACGTCACCCGAAGGTTGTGGTCACCGGCACGCTCGAGGTTCGTCCCGGAAAGCGAGGGATCGATACCACTGCCCTTCCCGCCGGGCTGCTCGTCGAGGCCATCCTCTAGCATTGCTGCATCATTTCTATGTTTTTATCCCCCGCCCCATGCAGCGCCACGCGACCGCACCTGATGGCGTGATCTGGATCGTCGATACAATCGATAGCCGACGAACGGGATCAGACGCCAATCAAAAACAATGTTAGAAAGCGCCATCGTTCAGGACCTTCCCGCGCATATCGTCTCGAGCGCGACAGCGAAGGCGCCGAGCGGCCCGGCCATATCGCCAAGGCCCGGCGGCGTGATGCAGCGATCCAGTCCGTCGGCAATTGCCGGCGCCGCGACGTAGCCAGCCAGACTGATCCGCAGTTTTTCGTAACCCGGGCGTAGAGATGCCGCTGCCCCAGCATGACACTGCCGCCCATGATGATCCGTTGCGGCATCACAGTCAGCACTACGGCATGCAGCATCATGGCCAGCGCATGCGCAACGCCATCCCAGACCGGATGATCCGCATCGACTTCGGCGCCTTGATACCCAAGCCGGGCCTCGATGGCCGATCCGGAGGCCAGGCCCTCCACGCAGTCGCCATGGTAAGGGCAGCTTCCCGGCCAATCGTCGCCAGTGAGGCGCGGAATGCGCAGGTGGCCGAGTTCCGGATGACTGAGGCCGAGCGCCGGCCGCCCGTTGACGACGATTCCCGCGCCAACCCCGGTCCCGACCGTGATGTAGACGTAGTCGCGCAAGCCGACGGCCGCGCCCCACCGGCCTTCCGCCAGGGCGGCGCCGATGGTGTCCGTCGTGAAACCGACAGGCACATCAAACTTGGCAGCCAGGCGCGGTGCGACCGGCGTATCGCGCCAGCCATGCTTGCTGGTGGTGGTGATGGAGCCATAGCTCGCAGACTGCGGATCAAGGTCAAGCGGGCCGAATGCTGCAACACCGATCGCGTCGAAGCCGGGGCCATCCTCGCGCCAGTTCGTCAGCACGTCCTCGATCGCAGCCAGGGTTTGAGCCGGCTGCGTTGTCGGGATGCGCACCACCTCCTCGATCGCATCCGGCCCGGACCCGAGCAGGCACACACACTTCGTGCCACCCATCTCGACACCGGCGATGCGCACAGGACGGTGATTTGGAGCATCATTGACCGTCATCGCAGGCGTTCCTGTTCCGGAGAGCGTGGCCAGGCTTCATGGGCTGGATCATTGTCGTCGTCACGCATCCCAGCGTCAAAAATTAAATTTTTCAAATTGGCTTTTCCGGCGTGCCTCTTATAGTGAGCGCTAACATTACAGTATGACATCGTGTCAAATGACGCCATACTGAAACAAGATAAGAACAGTGGGAGGATTATGTGAGGAACCCAACCGCAGCGGCGGCCCGCCCCGATCATGCCCTGCGCGATGGCGACGCCGTCCGGCAAACACCAGCTGCGCAGCGTCCGGCAGGGCGGTTGCTGCATACGATCATGCTGGCAGCGCTGCTGGCGGGTCAGGGCAACTGCGGCGCAGCATCCGCACAGTCAGCCATCATAGATCAGAATCCGGTTCATCCCACGATCTGGCCGCAGGGCAAATGGCCCCTGGCTACCGACGCGGCGATGGAGCAGCGCATCGCAGACCTGCTGAAGCGCATGACCGTTGAGGAAAAGGTCGGGCAGATCATCCAGGCAGACATCGAATCGATTACGCCCGAGGAAGCGCGGCGTTTCAACATCGGCTCGATCCTGAATGGCGGCAACTCGGCCCCAAACGACGATGAGTTCGCACCGCCCGCGGCCTGGCTGAAGCTCGCAGACGAATTCTGGACTGCCTCGGTCGACAGGACCGGCGGTCGCACCGGCATACCGATCATCTGGGGTACGGACGCGGTTCACGGCCATGCGAACGTCGTCGGTGCCACCATCTTCCCGCACAACATCGGGCTGGCGCCGGGCGCAATCCGGACCTGGTGCGCAAAATCTCCGCGGCGACGGCGATCGAAGTTCGCACCACCGGCATGGAGTGGACCTTCGCGCCGACCCTGACCGTACCGCAGGACGATCGCTGGGGTCGCAGCTACGAAGGCTTCTCGGAAGACCCGGCCGAAGTCGCAGCCCTCTCTGCGGCCGTCGTCGAGGGCGTGCAGGGTAAAGTCGGGACGCGCGAGTTCCTGGACGAACGCCATGTGATGACCAGCGCCAAGCACTATCTCGCGGACGGCGGCACCGACGGCGGGCGCGATCAGGGCGACGCACTCACCAGCGAGGAAGCGCTGCGCGATGTTCACGGCGCGGGTTACTATCCCGCCATCAATGCCGGCGCCAGTCGGTCATGATCTCCTTCTCGAGCTGGCGCGGCGAGAAGCTCACCGGTCATAGAGGTTTGATGACCGACGTGCTGAAGGGCCGACTGGATTTCCAGGGCTTTGCCGTCTCCGACTGGAACGCCCATGGTCAGATCGCAGGCTGCACCAACGAAAGCTGCCCGCGCGCCGTAAACGCCGGTCTCGACATGTACATGGCGCCGGACAGCTGGAAGCCGCTCTGGCTGAGCACGCTGGCGCAGGTGAAATCGGGTGCCATTCCCATGAGCCGGCTCAACGATGCCGTGGCGCGCATCCTGCGCGTGAAGATGCGGCTGCGGCTGTTCGAAGCGCCGGCGCCGTCCAGGCGGGCGCTCGGCGGCAAGTTCGAACTGCTGGGCAGCCCCGAGCACCGCGCGCTTGCCCGCCAGGCGGTGCGGGAGTCGCTGGTGCTGCTGAAGAATCAACGGCAGTTGCTGCCCTTGAAACCGAAGGCGCACATTCTGGTGACCGGCGAAGGTGCCGACGATCTGGCGCAGCAATCGGGCGGCTGGACCCTCACCTGGCAGGGCACCGGCGTCGAACGCAAGCACTTCCCCGGCGCGACCTCGATCTGGGAAGGCATCGAGGCGGCGGTCAAGGCGGGTGGCGGCAGCGCGGAACGCTCCCGCGATGCCCGCTACAGGGCAAAACCGGATGCCGCGATCGTCGTCTTTGGCGAGCAGCCGTATGCCGAGTTCCAGGGCGACACCAAAGTGCTGGCGCTGCCGCACAGCGAGCATCTGGAGACCATGCGTGCGCTGAAGGCCCAGGGCATTCCGGTCGTGGCGGTGTTCCTCTCCGGGCGGCCGCTCTGGCAGAACCGTGAACTGAACCTGGCCGACGCCTATGTCGCGGCCTGGCTGCCGGGGTCGGAAGGCGGTGGCATCGCCGACATGCTGTTCCGCAGGCCGGACGGGTCGGTAGCCTATGATTTCCGGGGCCGCCTGTCCCGCTCGTGGCCGCGCACCGCCGGGCAGACCCGCTCAACTTCGGCCAGGCGAATTACGACCCGCTGTTCCCGCTGCGCTTCGGCCTCACTGTCCAGGACAAGGGCGATCTCGTGACCCTACCGGAAGACCCCGGCGTGTCACTCGCGGACCTGACACCCGGCGTTTATCTCGACAAGGGCGCACCGATCCAGCCCTGGTCGCTTGTCGCCTCTACCGACAAGGAACAACTGCTGCGCATCACGACGGCACCCGCCGCAACACGCGATAACCTGCTCACGGTGCGCGCCACCGATTACAAGGCGCAGGAAGACTCCCGCATCGTCACCTGGAAAGGCGGCGAACCGACCACTCTTGAAATCGCCGGGCTGAACCCGGTCGATCTCAGCCGGGAGTCCAACGGCGACATCATGCTGCAGATCACCGCGCGGATTGACGCCGCTCCAGGCGGCGATGCCACTCTCAGCATGCGTTGCGGGAAGGCTGTTCGGCCAGCGTTCCGGTCGGCGACGCTTTGCGCAAGGTGCAGCCCGGCGAGTGGACCACGATCGGCGTGATGCTGAAATGCTTCGAGCAAGCCGGCGCGAACATGAAGGCCATCACCGCGCCGTTCGTCCTGACCTCCGC
Organism: Hankyongella ginsenosidimutans; assembly: GCF_005144965.1. Classification (GTDB taxonomy): domain Bacteria; phylum Pseudomonadota; class Alphaproteobacteria; order Sphingomonadales; family Sphingomonadaceae; genus Hankyongella; species Hankyongella ginsenosidimutans. The sequence continues at coordinate 2,209,303 of NZ_CP039704.1, read as the reverse complement.
CAGTCCGATGCAGGTGACGCTGAACAAGATCGAACTGAACATCACGGCACCGACCCGGGTGCCCTGCAAATAGTTTCCCCACCTGACAAGGGGCCTGAGATACCCAATCAGGCCCCTATTTTTGCCGGTGCCGTTACCGCCCGGTCCAGACACCGGGGCGCTTCTCGACAAACGCCGTCATGCCCTCCGCCTTGTCGGCGGTGGCCGCCAGCCCGTTGAACAGCCGCCGCTCGAACTGGAGGCCGAGTGCCAGCGTGGTCTCGAACGCAGCGTTGACCGCCTCCTTGTTGGCAAGCGCGGCCAGCGGCGGCATGGCGGCGATCGCCTGCGCATCCTTCAGCGCCTCCGCGATCAGATCCGCAGCCGGGACGATGCGCGCGACCAGCCCGGCGCGCTCTGCCTCCTCCGCGCCCATCATGCGCCCGGTCAGGCACATGTCCATCGCCTTGGCCTTGCCGACCGCGCGCGCGAGCCGCTGGGAGCCGCCCATGCCGGGCAGTACGCCGAGCTTGATCTCCGGCTGGCCGAATTTCGCCGTGTCCGCCGCGATGATATAGTCGGCCATCATCGCCACTTCGCAACCGCCGCCGAGCGCAAATCCGGCAACCGCCGCAATCCAGGGCTTGCGGGTGCGGGTCACCGTCTCCCAGCCGATAAAATGGTTGTGCGCGTACATCTCCGAGAAGCCGAGCGCCTGCATCTCCTTGATGTCGGCGCCGGCGGCGAACGCCTCTCGCTGCCGGTGAGCACGGCGCAGCGCTGGCTGTCGTCCGCGTCGTAAGCGCCGAGCGCCGCGATCAACTCGGCCAGCACCAGGCTGTTGAGCGCATTCAGTGCCTGCGGGCGGTTGAGGCGGATCAGGGTCACCGCCCCATGGGTCTCGATCAGCAGGGTCTCATAACTCATGGCTGTTCTCCTATTTCGGCGGCATGCGGATCGCGCCGTCGAGGCGCACTAGGCCGGCATTCATGTAAGTGGTCTCGATCAAAAACAGCGCGAGGCCGGCGAACTCCGCCGGCTGGCCCAGACGCTTGGGGAACGGCACGGATGCCGCCAGCGCGTCCTGCACGGCCTGCGGCATGCCGGCCATCATCGGCGTGCCCATGATGCCGGGCAGGATGGTGTTGACGCGAATGCCCTCCCCATCAGGTCGCGCGCGACCGGCAGGGTCAGCCCGACAATCCCGCCCTTGGATGCCGCATAGGCGGCCTGGCCGATCTGGCCGTCCTGCGCTGCAACCGACGCGGTGTTGATGATCACGCCGCGCTCGCCATCAGCATTGACCGGGTCAAGCCCTGCCATGCCGAGCGCCGATTTCGCCAGACACCGGAACGTGCCGACCAGATTGATGTCGATCGTCTTCTGGAACAGGTCCAGCCGGTGGTGGACCGCCGCTCCGCTCGCCTTGTCGCGCCCGACCGTCTTGGCGCCCGGCGCGATGCCCGCACAGTTGACCAGTATGCGCTCCTGCCCGTGCGCGGCGCGCGCCTGGGCAAAGCCGGCATCAACGCTGGTGTCATCGGTGACGTCCACCGGGCAGAAAACGCCGCCGATTTCCGCCGCGACCGCCTGGCCCGCCTCCGCATTCAGGTCGAAGAGGGCCACCTTGACTCCGCGCGCCGCCAGCGCGCGCGCTGTCGCCTCCCCAGCCCTGACGCCCCGCCGGTCACGACCGCTGCACTATCCGCGCTCAACTGCATACCCTGACCCTCGCTCTATTCTGCTGCCTCCGCCGTATCCGGCGGGCTGTTGTGGCCGAGCAGGCGCAGCACGTCGCAGGCGGCATCCGCGAGGTTGGTGCCCGGCCCGAAGATCGCCTGCACCCCGGCGGCGCGCAGGAACTCATAGTCCTGCGCCGGGATGACGCCGCCTGCGATCACCTTGATGTCGCTGCGCCCGGCAGCACGCAAGTGACCGATCAGCTCCGGGATCAGGGTCTTGTGCCCGGCGGCCAGGCTTGAAGCTCCGACCGCGTCGACATCTTCGGCGATGGCGAGGTCAGCGGCTTCCTTGGGCGTCTGGAACAGCGGGCCGGAGACGACCTGGAAGCCAAGATCGGTAAACGCCGATGCGACGAGGTTGGCCCCGCGATCATGGCCGTCCTGCCCCATCTTGGCGACCAGCAGGCGCGGTGCCCGCCCGAGCCGCCGCCCGACTGCTGCAACGCCCTCGCCGGCGCTGCGCCAGCGCGGATCGTCCTGCAGCCCGGCGCCGTAGATGCCCGTGACCGGGCTCGGCGTGGTCTCGTAACGGCCGAACGCGTCTTCCAGCGCCGCCGAGATTTCACCCAGCGTCGCCCGTACTCTCGCCGCATCAATCGCCAGCGCCAGCAGATTGGCGTCGCCCCGCGCGCCAGCCCGCAGCGCATCGAGTGCAGCCGTGACGGCTGCCGGGTCGCGCGCGGCCTTCACCGCCTTGATGCGGGCGATCTGCGCCTCGCGTACCCGCGCGTTGTCCACCTCCAGGATGTCGACCGGCTGCTCGTCCGCCAGCCGGTACTTGTTGACGCCAACCACGGTTTCAGCGCCGGTATCGACCCGGGCCGCGCGCGCAGCGGATGCTTCCTCGATCATCGCCTTGGGCCAGCCATGCGCCACCGCCCGCGCCATGCCGCCCTCCGCCTCGACCCGTTCGATGATCGCCCAGGCCTTGTCGGCCAGCTCCTGGTCAGCGCTTCGACGTAATAGGAACCGCCAAGCGGATCGACCACCTTGGTCACGCCGCTTTCCTCGGCGAGGATCAGCTGGGTGTTGCGGGCGATGCGCGCTGATGTCTCCGTCGGCAGGGCGATCGCCTCGTCGAAGGCGTTGGTATGCAGGGACTGGGTGCCGCCCAGAACGGCGGCCAGCGCCTCCAGGGTCGTACGGATGACGTTGTTGTAGGGTCCTGCTCGGTCAAGGAGACGCCGGAGGTCTGGCAGTGGGTGCGCAGCATCTTGGAGCGTTCATCCTTCGCACCGAAGCCGGTCATCACCCGGTGCCACAGCAGGCGCGCGGCGCGCAGCTTGGCGACCTCCATGAAGAAGTTCATGCCGATGCCGAAGAAGAACGACAGCCGCCCGGCGAATGCATCGACATCCAGCCCGCGCGCCAGTGCCGCGCGCACATATTCCGCGCCGTCCGCGATGGTGAAAGCCAGCTCCTGCACCTGCGTCGCGCCGGCTTCCTGCATGTGGTAGCCGGAAATGGAGATCGAGTTGAACTTGGGCATGTGGGCGGAGGTGTAGGCGATGATGTCCGCGATGATCCGCATCGAGGGTCCGGGCGGGTAGATGTAGGTGTTGCGGACCATGAACTCCTTGAGGATGTCGTTCTGGATGGTGCCGTCCAGCGCAGCCTGCGCCACCCCTGCTCTTCGGCTGCCACCACGAAGAAGGCGAGCACCGGAATCACCGCGCCGTTCATGGTCATGGAGACCGACATCGATTCCAGCGGAATGCCGTCGAACAGGATCTTCATGTCCTCGACCGTGTCGATGGCGACCCCGGCCTTGCCGACGTCGCCGACCACGCGCGGGTGATCGCTGTCGTAGCCGCGGTGGGTCGCCAGATCGAACGCGACCGAGAGGCCTTTCTGCCCGGCGGCCAGATTGCGGCGGTAGAAGGCGTTCGATTCTTCAGCGGTCGAGAAGCCGGCGTACTGCCGGATCGTCCAGGGCCGGCCCGCATACATGGTGGCGCGCACGCCGCGGGTGAACGGGGCAAAGCCCGGCAGGCCGGGGTCGAGCCCCGCAACATCGTCTGCCGTGTAGAGCGGCTTGACCTGAATGCCCTCAGGCGTCGGCCAGGTGAGGTCCGCGCCCCTGGTTTCCTTGGCGGCCAGCGCCTGCCAGTCCTTGAGATCGGCCATCAGTGGGCCTCCTTCGGCGTTTCCATCAGTTCGACCAGCACCCCGCCCATATCGCGCGGATGCACGAAAATCACCGGCGTGCCGTGCGCGCCGATGCGCGGCGGCCCCAGCACCTTGGCCCTTGGCGGCCATGTCGGCGGCGGCGGCTTCGATGTCCGGCACTTCAAAGCACAGGTGATGCTGCCCGCCTTGCGGGTTCTTGGCCAGGAACCCATGCAGCGGCGACGCATCGCCCAGCGGCTCGATCAGCTCGATCTGGCTGTTCGGCGTATCGATGAAACACACGCGCACGCCCTGCGCCGGCAGATCGAACGGCGTCCGGACCAGCGTTGCGCCAAGCATCTCGCGGTAGAGCGCGATTGATTGTTCGATGGAGGGTGTCGCCACCCCGACATGGTTCAGACGTCCCAGCACTGTCCCCGACTCCTGTTTGTTTGCGCAGGCTTATGTCGGTTGGACGGGCACTTGCCTAGCCTTCTCTTCGTCGAGTGTGGCAGGCGGCCTGAAGCGCCCCACCCTCAGCTCAGACGATCGCGATCCCGACATCCACGTTGTTGCGTGTGGCGTTGGAATAGGGGCAGATCTGGTGCGCCAGCTCGACCAGCTTTTCCGCGTCGGCGCGCTCGATGCCGGGTATGTCCACCGCCAGTTCAGCCGTGATACCATAACCGCCTTCCGAGCGTGGCCCGATGCCGACCGTCGCCGTGACCCGGGTCTCGGCCGGCACTTTCAATTTCAACTGCATGCCCGCCGCCTTCAGCGCACCGATGAAGCAAGCGGAATAACCGGCTGCGAAAAGCTGCTCGGGGTTGGCGCCCTCGCCGCCTGCCCCGCCCAGCTCTTTCGGGGTCGACAGCTTGAGGTCGACCTTCCCGTCCTCGGAGCGTGTTGTGCCATCGCGGCCGCCGGTCGCGGTCGCTTTGGTGGAATATTTCACATCAACAGGCATGGATCGTCCTTTCGCGCTAGTGTCGTGGAATCGAAGTTCGCTACGCTGTGATATCTGGCTCGTGCGAACTTCGAGATCGATTACAGGCCGCCGAGCTGGTGACCGCCATCGACCGGGATTGTGACCCCGTGATGTGCCGCCCGGCATCGGACGCCAGCATCAGCAGCGGCGCATCCAGGTCCGCGTACTCGCCAAACCGGCCAAGCGGGATGCGCTTGGTCACCTGCCTGCCCTGCTCGCTGGTCAGATAACCCTCCGTCATCTCGGTGATGAAATAGCCCGGCGCGATCGCGTTCACCCGGATGTTCCACGGCGCAAGCTCAAGCGCCATCTGCGCGGTCATGTGCACGACGCCCGCCTTGGAAATGCAGTAGGGTCCGAAATAGGGGCCACCCGCAATCCGAGGATGGAGGCGATGTTGACGATCGCGCCGCCGCGCCCGTGCTGCTGCATCGCCCGCCCCGCGGCGACTGCAACCAGAAACGCGCCGCGCAGGTTGGTGTCGATCACCGCGTCGTAATCCACAGCCGTCGTCTCGATCAGCGGTTTGGCGCCGCCGACGCCAGCGTTGTTCACGACGATATCCACCAGGCCGGCCGCTGCGAACGCAGCGGCGATGCTGTCGGCATCGGTCACATCCATCGGGACGGCCTGCGCGTCGCCGCCGCGCGCGCGGATCGCCTCAACAAGATCCTCCAGCCGGTCGGTGCGACGCGCCCCGACAACAACGGCAGCGCCGGTCGCCGCCAGCACCTGCGCAAAGTGCCGGCCAAAACCGCTGGATGCGCCGGTCACTAGCGCGCGCTTGCCTGTGAGGTCGATTGCGTAGGCCATGCGTCCTCCTTCCCCTTATCGCCGGGGAGACTGCTGCAAACCCAGTACGCACACAAGAGCTACGCGGCGAACTCACACTGATTTTCCCCAGTGCTGCGCCCGGTCGCACTCGTGATCGGTTGAGGTTGAAGCGTGCGCGCTTCAACCGATGGCGTGAACACGGTCTAATGCCCGCCACCGGGCTGGACCACGCGCTTCGGCTTGGGTGCCAGGGAGATGGCGATCGCGCCCAGCAGCAGGACGGCGGCGGAGTAGCCGAACATGCGGTTGGTGGCGATCTGTACGGCCTGCGCATTGACCAGCAGATCCAACTGACGGGTGGCTTGAAGCGCGGTCATGCCGGATGCTGACAGGCGGTCAACCAGACTAGCCCCGTCCTGCACCAGACCGGCAAGCTGGGTGCGCGCGTCTTCGGTTGCATCTTCCCAGCCGGTCGTCACCAGCGAGGTTGCAAAGGCGCCGGCGGTCGTGCGCATGAAGTTGCTGAGGCCGGCGGCGGATGCCGTCTCTTCCGGGTCGACCGAAGACAGAATCAGCCCGGTCAGCGGCACGAAGAAGAACGGCACGGCGATGCCCTGGATGAGGTTCGGCATGGCTACATCCCAGAAGGTGACACCGGTGTTGAAGCCGGCCATCCGCCACAGCGAGATCGTGGTGACCATGCACAATCCGAACGCCACCAGCCGCCTGGAGTCGAACTTCGTGGTCAGCCGGGCGACAATGGGCGAGAACACCACCGCAAGCATGCCGTTGAACGCCATGGCGTAGCCGGCCCAGGTGGCGGTGTAGCCCTCGTTGGTCTGCAGCCACAGCGGGATGAGCACGATGCTGGCGAAATAGGCGCCGAAGCCGAGCGAGACCGTCCAGGACCCGATCGCAAAACCCCGGTGGCGGAACACCCGCAGGTTGACGATGGGCTCGGCCTCCGTCAGCTCCCAGATCAGAAACACCAGGAACCCGATCGCGGCGATGATCGCCAGCGTCACAATGACCGGCGAGGCGAACCAGTCCAGCTCCTTGCCCTTGTCGAGCATGATCTGCATGGCTCCGACCCAGACGATCAGCAGTCCAAGCCCGATCACGTCGACGCGCCGCTTGACCGGCTTGTCGTCGGTGCTGCCAATGGCCGCCCAGACCGCAAGCGCGCACGGCACGGCGATCGGCACGTTGATGTAGAAAATCCACTCCCAGCCGTAGAGGTCGCAGATGGTGCCGCCCAGCACCGGCCCGGCGATCGGCGCGACGACGGTGGTCATCGCCCACAGGCCGATGGCCGCCGACTGCTTTCCTTGGGGAACACGCGCAGCAGCAGGGTCTGCGAGAGCGGGATCATCGGCCCGCCGGAAAACCCTGCAGAATCCGGCAGACCACCAGCATGCCCAGGCTGTCGGCCAGGCCGCACATGGCCGACCAGAACGCAAACATCAGCATGGCGACGGTGAACACCCGCGCCGGGCCGAACCGCTGGGCCAGCCACCCGGACAGCGGCACGCAGATCGCCTCGGCGACGGCATAGGACGTGATGACCCAAGTCCCTGACTCGGCGATACCGCCAGCCCGCCTGCGATATGCGGTACGGAAACGTTGGCGATGGTCAGATCGAGCACGACCATGAAATTGGCGAGCGCCAGCATGAAGCCGGTCAGGACCAGCTTGCTCCCGGTCAGCGGCTGCGGCGCACCCTCGACGGCCGTCGCCACGGATCAGCGCTCGATGTCGATGCTGACGGTCATGGACAGGCCGATCAGCAGCGGATGTTCGGCCAGCTCCTTGGGGTCGAGCGCAATGCGGATCGGCACCCGCTGCACCACCTTGATCCAGTTGCCCGTCGCGTTCTGCGCCGGGATGATGGCGAAGGCCGAGCCGGTGCCGCCGCCCCGGCCGACGACCGTGCCGTGGTAGACCACATCGTCGCCGTACAGATCGGAGACCAGCGTGACCGGTTGCCCGGCATGGACATGCGCCAGCTGCACTTCCTTGAAATTGGCGTCGACGTAGAGCCTGTCGACCGGCACCACCGACATCAGCGCGGTGCCAATCTGCGCGCGCTGGCCGATCTGCACCTTGCGCTGCGCCACCACGCCGTCGAACGGCGCACGCAGCACCGTGCGGGACAGGTCCACTTCCGCCATATGCAGCCTGGCGCGCGCGGCGGCAACTTCCGGGTTGTTCTGGATGTCTGCACCGTCGGTCAGAGTCTGATTGGCGGCCAGAGAACCGGCTGCCGCGCCGACGTCGGCCTCCGCCTGCGCCAGCCGGGCTTGCGCGGCTTGCAGATCGCTGCGCGCGACTGTGTAGGCTGCGCGCGCGGTCGAGATTTCCTCGTCCGACACCGCGCCGGAACCGGCCAGCCCCTTGCGGCGTTCATAGTCCAGCCGGGCGCGCTCGAGCGTCGCCTGCGCCTGGCTGACACCAGCGCGCGCCGACGCCACCGCCAGCCGCTGCGCCGATGCCTGTGCAGCAAGCGCGCGGTCGGTCGCGCGGTAGCCGCGCACCCGGCGGATCGCCCGGTCCAGCTCTGCCCTGGCGGTCGCGACCGCGAGGCGCTGGTCGGTGTCGTCCAGCACGACCAGCACGTCGCCGCGCTTGACCGCCTGGGTGTCGCCCACCCGCACGTCCCGCACGGCTGCCGCGACCAGCGGCGTGATCTGCGCCACATCGCCCCAACATAGGCGTTGTCGGTCGAGACTTCGCGCGAGCCGACCAGCCACCACCAGACGCCGTATCCGAGCGCGGCCGCCAGCAGCACAACCGCCAGCGCCCCGAGCAAGCGTTTGCGCGCAGCGCTGCGCTGCGCCTGCTTGATGCTGGTCTGTTCGGATTGGTCGTTCATGGCCAAGAGGGACCTTCCGGATGGCAGACGTACGAAGAATTGTGAGGTGCCGGGTCGTCCCGCGGGCGGCCCTCTTTCAAAACTCACCAGTATTGTAATTCATGACGCCTGACAAGCGTCCGTGTCGCGGCTGCGAAAATCGGTGCACCGGCACACCCTGTGCACCATGTCCGGCCCGGGTGCCTCTCAACCATTTGACATTTGCGGCCATCTCCGGCATAGGCCCGCACATCGTCAGTGTGGACCACGTCCGCGCTTGAGTTGGGCAGCGTGAAGCACGCGCGGGACGCACCCGCACTTGAGCCCACCGCTTCGGACGCTTGCTCCCCAACGCCCCTTTTCACGCGGGTCGTCTTACCGCCTGCACAGAGGTCTGTGCGGGCCTGCCTCTCATTTTGAAAGATTCCCCGTGACCGATTTCGCTTCGCTCAACCTCGCCGCCCCGATCGCGGCTGCCCTCGCCCAGGAAGGCTACGTCACGCCGACGCCGATCCAGGCGCAGGCCATTCCCCATGTGATGGAAGGCCGTGACCTGCTGGGCATTGCCCAGACCGGCACCGGCAAGACCGCTGCATTCGCGCTGCCGATCCTGCACCGGCTGGCGCTCAACCCGGCCCCGACGCCGCGCCACAGCGCACGCGTTCTGGTGCTGGCACCGACCCGCGAGCTCGCCAGCCAGATTGCGGAGTCGTTCCGCACCTATGGCGCGCAATTGCGCCTGCATGTCGGCACCGTGTTCGGCGGCGTGCCGATCAACCGGCAAATCCGCCAGATGGAACGCGGCGCGGATGTGCTGGTTGCAACGCCGGGCCGCCTGATCGACCTGATCGAGCAGCGCGCCATCACCCTGTCCAAGGTCGAAGTGCTGGTGCTTGACGAAGCCGACCAGATGCTGGACCTTGGCTTCATCCATGCCTTGAAGCGCATCGTGCCGCTGCTGCCGGCCGAGCGTCAGACCCTGTTCTTTTCGGCGACCATGCCGACGGCCATCGCGGAACTCGCCAGCCGCTACCTGACCGACCCGGCCAAGGTCGCGATCACGCCGGCTGCAACCACGGCAGAGCGCGTCGCGCAGTCGGTCACCTTCGTCAACCAGGCGGAAAAGCAGGCGCTGCTGACGCTGGTGCTCGGTGACCCGGAAATCGACCGCGCCCTGGTGTTCACCCGCACCAAGCACGGTGCCGACCGGGTGGTGCGCCACCTCGAGGCCATGGATATCCGCTCGGTCGCCATCCACGGCAACAAGAGCCAGGTGCAGCGCGAGCGTGCGCTGGAGCTGTTCCGTTCGGGCCGCTGCCGGGTGCTGGTGGCAACCGACATCGCCGCACGCGGCATCGACATCGACGGCGTCAGCCATGTGGTCAACTTCGAGGTTCCCAACGTGCCGGAGCAATATGTGCACCGGATCGGCCGCACGGCGCGCGCCGGGGCGGATGGCCGGGCCATCTCGTTCGTGGCGGACGATGAGCGCAGCTACCTGCGCGACATCGAGCGCCTGACCCGCATCAAGATCGCAGTCGAACCGCTGCCGGAGAATTTCCTCGCAGCAGTCGCGCAGGTGAAGGCTGTAAAGCCGAAACCGCAGCCGGAGCCCCGCGCCGAGCGTTCATTCGGTGACGGTCCGCGCGGCAGGCGTCCGCAGGGCGAGCGCAGCTTCGGCGACCGTCCGCGTGGCGACCGCCCGCAGGGCGAGCGCGGCTTCGGCGACCGTCCGCGTGGCGACCGCCCGCAGGGTGAGCGCAGCTTCGGCGACCGTCCGCGTGGCGACCGCCCGCAGGGTGAGCGCAGCTTCGGTGACCGTCCGCGCGGCGACCGTCCGCAAGGCGAGCGCAGCTTCGGGGACCGTCCGCGTGGCGACCGTCCGCAGGGCGAGCGCAGCTTCGGTGACCGTCCGCGTGGCGACCGCCCGCAGGGCGAGCGCAGCTTCGGCGACCGTCCGCGTGGCGACCGCCCGCAAGGCGAGCGCAGCTTCGGCGACCGTCCGCGCGGCGACCGTCCGCAGGGCGAGCGCAGCTTCGGTGATCGTCCGCGCGGCGACCGTCCGCAGGGCGAGCGCAGCTTCGGTGATCGTCCGCGCGGCGACCGTCCGCAGGGTGAGCGCAGCTTCGGCGATCGTCCGCGTGGCGACCGCCCGCAAGGTGAGCGCAGCTATGGCGACCGTCCGTTCCGCAAGAGCGCGCCGCATCGCGCCGGCGGCGCACCACGCCCAGCCCATCGTGGCCCGGCCGGCTCGCGTGGCGACCGCTAGAGCGATGTCCAAGCGGATGGTCTCATCTGCCTGTTAAAAAATCGCGGCAACACAAAGGATAGAACGGCCGATCTGATACTGTCAGATCGACCGTTCTAACAGGCTGTTGAAAAGTGGAATTATACAGCTCCATTTCGTCATTCCGGCCCCTGACGGGGATAAACTCCAGCCGGAATCCATGGGAGCATATATATACAACGAATATAAGGTGTTGGCCATGGACCCCGGCCTTCGCCGGGGTGACGGCTGTGCGTTTGGAGTGCAGGAAATCACTTTTCAGCAACCTGCTAAAGACTGATGACATCCGGTTGACGCAAATCTCCCTCCCGCTCGGCGGGAGGGAAAAGTCTACAGCATTGAGTCGGGCCTGTTTTCTCATTCAGGCTCAAGCAAATCCGCATCCGCCTGCATGAGGCGGTGCCCCGACTCTGAAATCCGTTACACCCGATATCAGGCGCGGCAGGATTTCAGATGCGAGAAGGACACGAGGGTCTAGCTGTCGCTGAGCGGTTCCATCTGGCTCTGCAGGTAATTCTGCAGGCCGACCTTGTCGATCAGAGCAATCTGGGTCTCAAGGAAATCCACGTGTTCTTCCTCGGACTCCAGGATGTCCTCGAGCAGTTCGCGGGTCACATAGTCGCGCACGGTTTCACAGTAAGCGATCGCCTCGCGCAGGTCCGGGATGGCGTCATGTTCCAGATCAAGGTCCGCCTGCAGCAGTTCCGGGACCGTCTCGCCGATGCGCAGGCGGTTCAGCGCCTGCAGGTTCGGCAGGCCTTCCAGAAACAGGATACGCTCGATCAGCCGGTCGGCGTGCTTCATCTCGTCGATCGACTCGTGGTATTCATATTTGCCGAGCCGCTTCAGCCCCAGTTATCCAGCATGCGGGCATGCAGGAAATACTGGTTGATCGCCGTCAGCTCGTTGCGCAGAATCTTGTTGAGATGCTCGATGACCGTCTTGTCGCCCTGCATTGCGGCCCCTGTGAAGTGGTGTCGTTGCAATCAGGTAGCGCCATGTGTGCGGCGCGGCAACCTGCAGGTTATTCGGCAGGGACAAGGGCGCTCTGTTCGGTATCGATCAGCTCCTGCGCATAGCAGGCGCACTGGCCGCACTGGAGCTGGCAGCCAAGGCTCGCATAGACCGATTCGACCGAACGGCCGGCTGTCGTGCGCACTGCAGTACGAACATCCGTCTCCCGCAAGTCATTGCAGAAACATACGATCATCGTAAGGACTCATCCTTCGTTGCTTATGCGAGCCGTTTGCATAATCTATATGGATTGTTTGCGAACGCCTGTCAAATGCAGCTTTCGTCGCGCAGCCGGGGTTCATCGCGCGGGCAGGCTTTGCAGGATGGCCGGCAACAGTTCCGGCAAGTCCTCGGCGATCAGACCGCGCCCGCCGCGGATACCGGCCTCGCCATGCAGCCAGCTCGCAGCGCACGCCGCATCCCATGCCGGCAGGCCCTGCGCCATCAGTCCGGCGATCATGCCGGCCAGCACGTCCCCGGAGCCGGCAGTCGCCAGCCAGGGCGCTGCATGGCCATTGATCGCAGCGCGGCCATCCGGTGCGGCGATGACGCTGTCCGCGCCTTTCAGCAGCACAGTCGCCTGTGCGCGTGCGGCCGCTGCCTGCGCTCGGCTCAGCTTGTCGCCGGCGAGGTCCGGGAACAGCCGCGCGAACTCGCCTTCATGGGGTGTCAGCACCGCGCCGGCGGCGCACCCGGCGAGCGCCTGGAACAGCCGCGCTGGCGCCCGGCGAAGCTGGTCAGGGCGTCTGCATCCAGTACCAGCGGCGTGCCCGTGCCGAGCAGGGCCAGCACCAGCTCCGCCGTGGCCGCCCTCACACCCAGCCCCGGCCCCAAGACGACGGCACGCACGCGTGCGTCCCGGGCGGCGTCGATTGCCTCGGCGGTATCACGCACCACCTTCAGCATGATCGCGCTCAGGTGGCAGGCATTGACCATCGCCGCATCGGGCGGGCTGAGCAGGGTCACGACACCCGCCCCGATCCGCAGCGCCGCCCGCGCCGCCAGCCGCGCAGCACCGGTCGAGGTCATGCCGCCAGAGACAGCGAGAACCGCGCCGCGCGCATATTTGTGCCAATCGAGCCGCCCCTCGGGCAACAGCGGCGGTGCCGTCTCGAACAGGTTTGCCGTCTCCGGCTCAAGGCCGATCCCGGCGACCAGCACCTCCCCGCAGGCCAGCCGGCCCGGCAACAGCAGGTGCCCCGGTTTCTGGCGCCGAAGGTCACCGTCACATCGCTGGGAAACAGCGGGTCCCATGCGCCAGTGTCGGCGTTCAGCCCGCTTGGCACATCGACCGCGATGCGCAGGCGCGCCCGCGCGGCGATCGCCCGCAGCTTCCCGAAGGGTTCAGCGGTCTGCTAAGGCCGATGCCGAACAGGGCATCAACCACCAGACCGTAGCCGGCATCGCCGCCAAGCGCCGTGATCGGCAGCGTGCGCCCGCTCCAGCGGTCGCGCATGGCGGCGGCGTCGCCGCGCATCACGGCGGGGTCGGACCAGGTTGCAACCGTCACATCCCAGCCGATTTCCTGCAGATGCCGGGCGCAGACAAAGCCATCGCCGCCGTTGTTGCCCGGGCCGCACAGCACCAGTGCCGTGCCGGGCACGAGGCGTTCAGCGCAGATCTGCGCCACCGCCAGCCCTGCCGCCTCCATGGCTGCAAGACTGGACAGACCCCGGGCGAAGCGCTGCTGCTCCAGCGCGCGCATCCGGTCGGCGGTCAGAATCGGCTGCATCGGGAATCCGGGCTTGAGAAGCGTGGCGTTTCAAGCCAGCCTATACGCATTGGTCATCATACGGAACCGCCGCCATCATGAGACGTCTGCGCTGGTATCACATCCCGCTCGCCCTGGTGGCGCTGATCCTCGTCGCCATCCTCGCCCAGACCCTGCATGTGATGTTGGCGCTGCGCGCCAGCGCGCCACGGCTCGAGGGGCAGATCGCCGCCCAAGTCTCAGCGCCCGTCTCGGTCGCGCGCGATGCAGAGGGCGTACCGACGCTGACCGCCGGTTCGCAGGCCGACCTCGCCTACGCAATCGGCTACCTGCACGCACAGGAACGGTTCTTCCAGATGGACCAGCTGCGCCGCGTGGGTGCTGGCGAATTGAGCGAACTGCTCGGCCCGCCGACGCTCGACATCGACCGCAAGCTGCGCGTCCACCGGTTCCGCGACCGCGCGCGTGCAGAGCTTGGCCGCATGACCCCTTGGGAGCGCGCAGTACTCGACGCCTATGTTGCCGGCGTGAACAGCGGGCTTCGCGCCCTGGGGTCCGCGCCGTTCGAATATGCAGCGCTGCTGGCCAAGCCGGAACCCTGGCTGGCCGAGGATAGTTTGCTCACCGCCTATGCCATGTACTTCGACCTGCAAGGCGTCGCGCCAACGGACGAACTGAAGATTGCCGCCGCCGCGCGCAAGCTCGGGGCCGCGATGACCGAATTCCTGTTCCCGGCGGGAACCGCGCTTGATTCAGCAATCGACGGCAGCCTGCTGCCCGAGCCGCCGATGCCGGAGAGCATCCAGTCCAGCCGCGCCGGCCCTGCCGTCCAGGCACCGCTGCAGGACCCGGCCGAGGCCCCAACGGCAGCAATGCCTGGGCGGTCGACGGGTCGCTGAGCAGCAGCGGCGCTGCGCTGGTCGCCAACGACATGCACCTGGGCCTCAGCACCCCGGTATCTGGTACCGCGCCCGGATGATCGCGCCCGCCGAGGCAGGCCTGCCGGCGCTCGACATCACCGGGGTCACCCTGCCCGGCGCACCGTTCATGGTGGCGGGCAGCAACGGCCACATCGCCTGGGGCTTCACCAACAGCTACATCGACACCTCCGACGCCGTCCTGCTTGAGGAGGGCCAGAACGACACCTACAAGACGCCGCGCGGCCCCAAGCCGATCCAGACATTGAAGCTGGAAATCTGCGCCCGCATCTTCTGCAAGCCCCTGCTCCTCAAGGAGACGCTCTGGGGCCGGTAATCGCGGATGAGGATGGCCGCAAGGTGGCGATGCGCTGGTCCGCGCACGACGCGGGTGCCGTGACGCCGGGCGGCATCCTGCGGCTGATGCGCGCCGGCAGCGTCGACGCGGCGCTGGCGCTGGCGCACCAGATCGGCATGCCGCAGCAGAATTTCATCGTCGGCGACAGCAGCGGTGCCATCGCCTGGACGATCATCGGCAGGGTGCCCGCGCGCTTCGGCATGGATGGCCGTCGCCCCAGCAGCTGGGCCGACGGCAGCCGGGGCTGGAGCGGCACACTGCCACCCGACCAGGTGCCGGTGGTCCGCCAGGCGCGCATCTGGACCGCGAATACCCGGACGGTCGGCGGCGATGCCTATGCAAGGCTCGGCTACGGCGGTTATGACAACGGTGCCCGCGCCGAGCGCATCCGCAAGCGCCTGTTCCAGAAGAACGGCGACTTCACGCCGAAGGACATGCTCTCGATCCAGCTCGACGTCCGGAACGACCGCAACCGCTTCTGGCAGGCGCAGATGCTTGCCGCCCTGCCCAGGACTCGGCGCTGCGCGCACCGGTCGAGAACTGGCAGGGCCAGGCGGACCCTGCCTCCGTCGGCTTCCGGCTCGTCAACACGTTCCGCAGCAGAACCATCGCGCTGATCTACAACGCCTACCTCGGCGAGCAGGAGGACAAATCCAACCGCTCCGGGGCCAGCAACCAGGCCGAAGGGCCGGTGCGCCGCCTGCTGACCGAGCGCCCGGCCGGGCTGGTGCCGCCGGGCTACGCCGATTGGCCCGCCGTGCTGGCGGCAGCGCTGCGCAAGGTGGACGAAGACGTGGAGAAAGCAGCAGGCGGCGACGTGACCCGCTACACCTGGGGGCGGTCAATAAGCCGCAGGTCAACCATCCGCTGTCGGCCATCCTGCCGCCGATCGGCTGGTTAACCGACCCGAAGCCGGTCGCCGTGCCCGGCTCGGGCGGCACGCCGCGCGTCGACAGCCCGCAGCATGGCGCAAGCGAGCGCTTCTCGGTCTCGCCGGGGCACGAAGCGGACGGCCTGTTCCAGATGCCGGGCGGCCAGTCCGGCTATCCGTGGAGCCCCTATTATCTGGCCGGGCACAAAGACTGGCTGATGGGCAATCCGCGTCCGTTCCTGCCCGGCACACCGAAATGGCAGCTGGAGTTCCGGCCTAGGGTCAGGACTCATTAAGAATGAGGCCTGACCCTACCACTCGAACCGCAGATTGACCCGGATGTCGCGGCCGGCGAGCGGCGCATAATCCTTGAGGAAGGAGGCATGCCGCCGCGCGGTCACATCGGCGATGTTGTTGGCTGCCACATTCAGGCTCACGCGCGGATCGTCGGCGAACGGACGATAGAGGGCCGAGAGATTGACCGTGGTGAAGCCGTCGGTCGGCGTCTCCAGCACGGCGGTGCGGCGCTGCGGCGCGCTGTACTCCACCTCGACCCGCCCTCGGCGCGCGCCGCCTTGGCGGTGACGCCGCCCAGCGTACGGAATGGCGGTATGCGCGGCACCGGCCCCAGACCATCCAGCAGTTGCGCATTCACATAATCCGCGAGCGCGTCCAGCGAGACCGTGACGCCGTGAACATGTGCGAGGTCCACTTCGCCCTGCGCCTCGATCCCATAGTAGCGCGCATCGGCCGCACCATACTGAAACACCGGCAACCCGTCCTCGATATCACCGGTGCGCACATCGTTGACGTAATCGCTGAAGCGGGTGACGTAGAACGAGCTCTCGAACCGATATCCCTCGCCGCTGCCGCGCAGCACCAGTTCCGCGCCCAGCGCCTTTTCCAGCCCGAGGGTCGGATCGCCGATCTCGAACGCCTGGGTGCCGGCGTGCGGGCCGTTGGGCAGCAGTTCCTCCGCCGCCGGCGCGCGCGCTGTGCGCGACAGGTTGACACCAACCCGCCAGCCCGCGACGACCTCGTAGCTGCCGCCGATCGAGCCGGAGACGCCGTTGAAATAGCGGCCGATGTCCACAGGCGCACCGCGGAAATCGTCGACGCGCGCGCTGATCCGGTTATGCTCGTAGCGCAGCGACGCTTCGGCCTTGAACTTGCCGAAATCCAGCTCCTGCAGCGTGAACAACCCCAGGCCGACCGTCTTGTTTTCCGGCAGAAACGCTTCCTCGCCAATCACGTTGAAATTGCGCACCAGCACCTGCGCGCCCGTCGCCCCTTTCCATTTCGCGCCGAGCAACGATCCTTCCGACTGCGCCAGCTCCAGCCGGGTCTCCAGCCCACGGCTCAGAAACCGGGTGCCGACTTCGCCGGTATCTTCGAGCTCGGCATGCTCATAGTCGGCAAAGCCGAAGCGCGCGGAGAACTTGTCGAACGGCCCGCCGAGCTTGATGCCGGCCCGCGCATCGACGCGGGTTTGCGCGGCATCGATCCGCACCTCCTCTGCCTCCTCGCCCGGCGCGATCGCGAAGCGCACCGGCACGCCGTAGAGCGTGTTGAGTCGCGTGACCGCGACGCCGAAATCATCTTCGTCGCCGATCCAGGCCAGCGCGCCGGCGACCGACCAGTTGCGCGAGGCGGTATTGGGCAGACGGTTGCGCAGGTCGGCCAGCGCCTGCACCTCGGGATCGTCGCTGGCGCGCGCCTGCTCACGCAGGGTCCGGGTCAGCACAGGACCGCCGATGCGCAGATCGCCGGTCTCGGAATAGCTGCCGTCGACGTGCGCGACGAAGCCGGCTCCCAGCGGCGCGTCGACGAGGCCGCTGAAGCTGCCCTCATTCGCCGCCGAACCGTAGCCCCGAGCAGATCGACGTGCGCTATATGATCGGGGACAGCGCGCGGAATGCGTTTTTCCAGCACGTTGACCACGCCGCCGACCGCGCTCGCGCCATAGCTCAGCGCCGCCGGTCCACGCAGCACCTCAATCCGTTCCGCAAGCTGCGGGCTGATGATGACCGCATGGTCGACGCTGGTGTTGGAGACATCGAACGCGCCGATGCCGTCTGTCAGCACCCGGATGCGCTCGCCCTGGAAACCGCGCAGGATCGGGCGCGAGGCATTCGGCCCGAACGATGTCGCAGAGACGCCCGGCTGGTGGGCGAGCGTTTCACCCAGCGAGGGCCTCAGCGCCCTGTCCAGGGCGTCCGCACTCAGTATGGAGACGCCGGAGATGATATCGGCACGCTCGCGCTGGAACGGTGCCGAGACGACGATGGTGTCGAGCAGTGGCGGCTGATCCTGCGCAAGAACCGGATGGGTGGTCAGGATGAAGAGAGCACCGGCGCCAGGAGCGAAAATCGCATGGAAAATCTTTCAGTTATGAGATAACATTACACGAATATCATGCAATCTTTCGTCATGAAAGTGAAATCTTGCTCATACTGCGCGGCCTGTCGTCTGTGCGCAACGCCGCATCGCCACACGCCGGCTTGACAAGGCGCACGCTCTCGTCGACCAAGCGCGAAACATCGGGAGAGAGACATGAGCATCGACGGCGCCTGGAACTGCACCACCCAATCCCCATGGGTCCGCAGCAATCGGTCTTCACCATCAGCACCAGCGGCGGCACCTTCACCGGCACCAACGTCGGGACCCTGGGCAGCATGGACGTGGAAAACGGCACCCTCGACGGCAACACCCTCTCCTGGACCATGCAGATGAGCGTGCCCATGCCGATGACCCTGGAGTGCACAGCCACCATCGAGGGCGACACGCTGACGGGTTCGGTCAAGGCCGGCATGTTCGGCACCCTCGAGATGACCGGCACCCGCGCCTAGATCATGCTCGCGCTCAGCGGAGCGGTAGCATTCTGACCCGCTGGCGCTCCAGTTCGACTGTAAGCAATGCCCCTGACCTCAGCTCAGGGGCAAATTGCTGCATAATGCGGATGATGGATGGCCCGATGACCGCTTGGGACAAGGTGCCTGAGCGGATTTGTATAACGCTGGGCCCATTTCGCCCAGATACGGCCAATATAGCTCCGAAATCGAGATCGTAGGTCAGGATAATCGCGCTGCATTTCGCCGCATAAGCCATGACGTCATCATCCGTGGCACCGGCATACCCGATTTCCGACCAATGCTTGGCGTCAATACCATGCTCACGTAAATAGCCCGCCAAAGACGGCGGCAGATTCATGTCGATAATGACGGAGGGCATCTCATTCTGCATGCCCGCAGCATAAAGCGCGGCATTCCCCTGAAAACTCAGTTCAGCATCCTGAAATATATTTGTAATAATTACAGCATGTTGGCGCACTTATTGTGCCAGCATGATTTCCCGCTCTTCCGCGCGCCAGGCGGCGTAGCGCAAGGATTGCTCGATATCGGGCCGCTCAAGATAGGGATAGTCATCCAGAAGCTGCTCGATCGAACGCCCGGCTGCAATCTGGCCGACGATCATGCCGACTGTGACGCGCATGCCCCGGATGCACGGCTTCCCGCCCATCACGGCAGGGGAGAAAGTGATGCGATCCAGCGCTTCCATGGTCATAACCTAGCGCGTGCGACACCTGAGTGCAAACGCCAGACGGCGCGTCTGGCGATTGATGACACTTCATGGGAGCGCGTACTCGCCGAAGCGCCGGTGGCGAGGCAATCCTGCATCACCGAATAAACCCTGCTGGACCGCCATCCCGGCTTGCGCCGGCATGACATTTTCTTCTGCACGTGGCTGACATTTTTCAACAGCCTGCTAGACCCAGCCCATGAGCGATGCCCTCCCCGCCAGCCCGCACCTCTACCTGATCGACGGTTCGGGCTACATCTTCCGCGCCTACCACAAGCTGCCGCCGATGACCGACCCGCAGGGGACGCCGGTCAACGCGGTCTACGGCTTCACTACCATGGTCTGGAAGCTGATCCTCGACCTGCACGATGCCGAGCACCCGACCCATCTGGCCGTGATTCTGGATGCCGGGCGCGAGACGTTCCGCAACGCTATCTACCCCGCCTACAAGGCCAACCGGCCCGAGCCGCCCGAGGATCTGAGGCCGCAGTTCGCGCTGATCCGCGACGCCGTACGCGCCTTCGATGCGCCGTGCATCGAAATGCCGGGCTTCGAGGCGGACGACATCATCGCCAGCTATGCACAGGCCGCGCGCGCGGCGGGCTGGCAGGTGACCATCGTCTCTGCCGACAAGGACCTGATGCAGCTGGTCGAACCCGGGGTCGAACTGCTGGACACCCTGAACAACCGCCGGCTCGGCGAGGCCGCCGTGATCGAAAAGTTCGGCGTTCCACCGGACAAGGTGATCGAAGTGCAGGCCCTGATGGGCGATGCCGTCGACAATGTGCCGGGTGTGCCGGGCATCGGCCCCAAAGGCGCTGCCGAGCTGATCCAGACCTACGGCGACCTGGAGACCCTGCTTGCCCGGCTGGACGAGATCAAGCAGCCCAAGCGCCGCGAGAACCTGGAAGCCAACGCTGCGCTGGCGCGCATCTCCAAGCAGCTCGTCACTTTGAAGCGGGACGTTCCGCTGCCTGAGCCGCTGGACGCCCTGACCATCCGCAAGCCGCCAGCGGACCGGCTGGCCGCCTTCTTCGACAAGCATGGGTTCCGCTCGCTCAAGGCCAAGCTCGGCGATGTGCCGGCGGCCCCGGCAGTGCCGCCACCCCGGACCCGATCCGCACCGACGCCTACGAATGCGTGACCACGCCGGACCGCCTGGCCTGGTGGCTGGCCGAGGCCGAGCGGCTGGGTGTGGTTGCTGTTGATACCGAGACCACCAGCCTCGACGCGCTTGCCGCCGAGCTGGTCGGCGTCAGCCTGGCGATAATGCCAGCGCCGGGCCAGTACCGCGCCTGCTACATTCCGGTCTGGCACCGCACCTCCGGCCTGCTGGGCGAGACACCGCCGCAACTGCCGCTTAGCATGGTGCTGGACGGGCTGAAGCCGCTGCTCGTTCACCCTGGCGTGCTGAAGGTCGGCCAGAACCTGAAGTATGATTGCCAGGTGCTGGCGAACTACGGCCTTGCCATCGCGCCGCTCGATGACACCATGCTGCTGTCCTACGCGCTCGATTGCGGCCGCACCGGCCACGGCATGGACGAACTCGCCGAGCGCCATCTCGGCCACACGCCGATCAGCTACGACAGCGTGACCGGCACCGGCAAGGCGCGCATCAGCTTCGCCGAGGTGCCGCTTGCGCGCGCGGTCGCCTATGCCGCCGAGGACGCGGACGTCACCCTGCGCCTGCATGCGCTGCTCAAGAACCGCCTGTGGCGCGAGAAGGTCACGACCGTCTACGAGACGCTGGAGCGGCCGCTGGTGCCGGTCCTGGTCACCATGGAGCGCCATGGCATCAAAGTCGACCGCGCGGCGCTGTCGCGCCTTTCCGGCGACTTCGCCCAGCGCATGGCCGCCATGGAAGCGGAGATCCACGATCTGGCCGGCGGGCCGTTCAACATCGCCAGCCCCAAGCAGCTCGGCGAAATCCTGTTCGAGCGCATGGGCCTGAAAGGCGGCAAGAAAAGCGCCAAGACCGGTGCCTGGTCGACCGACGCCGACGTGCTGGAGAAGCTGGCCGGCGACGGGGTGGCGCTGGCGCAGAAGGTGCTCGACTGGCGCCAGCTTGCCAAGCTCAAGTCCACCTACACGGACGCCCTGCAGCAGCAGATCAACCCGCAGACCGGGCGCGTCCACACCAGCTACGCCATGGCCTCGACCTCGACCGGGCGACTGTCCTCAACCGACCCGAACCTCCAGAACATCCCGATCCGCACCGAGGAGGGCCGCAAGATCCGCGAGGCCTTCGTCGCCGAGCCCGGCAACCGGCTGCTGTCCGCCGACTACAGCCAGATCGAGCTGCGCCTGCTGGCGCATGTGGCGGACATCCCGGTGCTGCGCCAGGCGTTCGCGGATGGCGTCGACATTCACGCCATGACCGCCTCCGAAGTGTTCGGGGTGCCGATCGCCGGCATGGACCCGATGGTGCGCCGCCAGGCCAAGGCGATCAACTTCGGGATCATCTACGGCATCTCGGCGTTCGGACTGGCGCGCCAGCTCGGCATCGGCCGCGTGCAAGCGCAGGCGTTCATCGACCGCTACTTCGAGCGCTTCCCGGCATCCGCCGCTACATGGAAGAAACCATCGCCCAGTGCCGGACGCAGGGCTATGTCGCCAATATTTTCGGCCGCCGGACCTATATCGCCACGATCAACGACAAGAACCCGTCGCTGCGCAATTTCGCCGAGCGGCAGGCGATCAACGCGCCCTTGCAGGGTGCGGCCGCCGACATCATCCGCCGCGCCATGATCCGCCTGCCCGCCGCACTTTCGGCCGCCCGGCTGGACCATGTGCGCATGCTGTTGCAAGTGCATGACGAACTGGTGTTCGAATGCCCCGAAGCCGACGTCGCCGCCGCCAAGGCGACGATCGTGCCGATCATGGAGCAGGCCGCGCTGCCGGCAGCCACGCTCGCTGTGCCGCTGGTCGTCGAGTGCGGCGACGGCCTCACCTGGGGCGCGGCGCACTGAGACTGTCCACTTCAGACGGAATAGGCGCAAGCGGTCAGGTGCGGGCGAGATAGGCCTGCGCCTGCGCGACCAGTTCCGCGATGATCGCAGCCACCGGCTCTTCCTTCGTCACCATGCCGACCGACTGGCCGGCCATCAGCGATCCGGTCTCGACATCGCCCTCGACGACCGCGCGGCGCAGCGCGCCGGCCCAGTAATGCTCGATCTGCAGCTGCCCTCGGCCAGCGCCAGTTCGCCGGCCGAGACCGCGGCCGCGACGGTGCGCTGGGTCGCCTCGAAGTCCTGCGTGCCCTTGTTCTTGAGAGCGCGCACGGGGATCACCGGCAGGCGCGGATCCAGTTGCACGCTCGCCACGGCATCGCGGGCGGATGCGCGGATGAACGCCTGCTTGAAGGCCGGATGCGCCACGGACTCGCTGGCAGCGGCAAACCGGGTGCCGAGCTGCACGCCGCTTGCCCCCATCTCCAGATAGGCGGCGATCGCCTCGCCGCGGCCGATGCCGCCGGCGACGAACACCGGCACATCGGTGACATGCGGCAGGATTTCCTGCGCCAGTACCGAGGTGGAAACCGGCCCGATATGCCCGCCGGCCTCCGACCCTCGATCACCAGCGCATCCGCGCCGGAGCGGACCAGCTTCTTCGCCAGCGCCAGCGCCGGCGCAAAACACATGAGCTTGGCGCCGTAGCCCTTGATCGCCTCGATCGCCGGCGCGCTCGGCAGGCCGCCGGCCAGCACGACATGGCTCACCTGCTCGTCAGCACACACTTGGATCAGCTCCAGCAGTTGCGGATGCAGGGTGATGAGGTTGACGCCGAACGGCCGGGTGGTGAGCGCGCGCGTCGCCCGGATTTCCGCGCGCAGCACCTCCGGCGGCATGGAGCCGGATGCGATCACGCCGAAGCCGCCGGCGTTGGAGACCGCCGAGACAAGGTTCCGCTCGGAAACCCAGGTCATGGCGCCGGCCATGATGGCGACGTCGCAGCCCAGGAAGTCGCAGCCGCGCTGCATGAGCGCATTCAGGGTTCTCATGGCGCTCACTCGGCGGCGTCCAGGGCGTCGAGGCCGTAGGCGCTGTGCAGGGCACGCACGGCCAGTTCGGTGTAGTCGTCGGCAATCAGGACGCTGATCTTGATTTCGGAGGTCGAGATCACCTGGATGTTGATGCCCTTGTCGGCCAGCGCCTTGAACATGCGCTGCGCGACGCCGGCATGGCTCTTCATGCCGACGCCGACCACCGAAATCTTGGCGACGTTGGCGTCGGAGATCACCCGCTCGTAGCGCAGCGTATCGCGCAGGCGCTCCAGCAGGTCGAGCGTGCGTGGCAGGTCGGTGCGGGTGATGGTGAAGGTCACGTCGGTCGTGCCGGTGTCGTGGCTGACGTTCTGGACGATCATGTCGACGTTCAGGTTGGCATCGGCCAGCGGACCGAAAATGGCGGCCACCACGCCGGGGCGGTCGGCCACGTTGATGAGCGTGATCTTGGCTTCGTTGCGCGCATAGGCGACGCCGGCAATCAGTTCCTGTTCCACGATTTCATCCTCATCCACTACCCAGGTGCCCGGCTTGTCCTCGAAGGAGGAAAGCACCTGCACCCGCACACCATGCTTCATCGCCATCTCGACCGAGCGGGTCTGCAGCACTTTGGCACCCACGCTCGCGAGTTCGAGCATTTCCTCATAGGTGATCTGCGCCAGCTTGCGCGCCCGCGGCACAATGCGCGGATCGGTCGTGTAGACGCCGTCGACATCGGTGTAGATGTCGCACCAGTCGGCCTTCAGCGCCGCCGCCAGCGCCACGGCAGACGTGTCGGAGCCGCCACGGCCAAGCGTCGTCACCCGGCCTTGCGCGCTCACGCCCTGAAAACCGGCGACGACGGCGACTTCGCCCGCCGCCATGGCGGCCAGCATCGGCGCGGTTTCGATGTCCAGAATGCGCGCTGCGCCGTGGGCGTCGTCCGTGCGGATCGGCAGCTGCCAGCCGGACCAGGATCGCGCCCTGCGCCCCATGGACTGCAGCACGATCGCCAGCAGGCCGGAGGTTACCTGCTCGCCGGTCGCGACCACGGCGTCGTACTCGCGCGGGTCGTAAAGTTCGGCGGCCTCGCGCACATAGCCGACCAGCTTGTCGGTCTCGCCGGACATGGCGGAGACCACAACCGCGATCTCGTGCCCGGCATCGAGCATGGCGGCGACCTTGCGGGCCACATTGCGGATGCGGTCCAGATTGGCGACGGAGGTCCCGCCGAATTTCATGACGATGCGCGCCATAGCGGCTGACTGCTTTCCTCTGGTCCGTTATGCCCCGGAGGGGTTAGTGAGCGTGACGCTGGAGACGACGCCACGTTTCGGCTGCTGTTGCAAAGCCGCGCGTCTCATAGGAAGTTGCCATTATGAACGCAAGCGCTGCACCATCCACCATCGATCCCGCCGAACAGGCGAAATTCGCCAGCCTCGCCAACCGCTGGTGGGACGCAGACGGCCCGATGGCGCCGCTGCACCGCCTGAACCCGACCCGGATCGGGTACTTGCGCGACCAGTTGCGCGCGCATTTCGGCCTGCCAGACAGCCGCCGCTGCCTGGAGGGTCTGACGATCCTCGACCTCGGCTGCGGCGCGGGCCTGGTGTGCGAGCCGCTGGCGCGCCTGGGCGCTGCCGTCACCGGCATCGATGCCGCCGACGAGTCGATCGCCGTCGCCCGTGCGCACGCCGCGCAGTCCGGCCTCGGGATCGACTATCGCAGCGGGGCCGCGGAGGCACTGGTTGACGCGGGCTGCCAATTCGATGCCGTTGTGAGCCTGGAAGTCGTCGAGCACGTCGCCGATGTCGCGCGCTACTTCGAGACCATCGCCGCGCTGCTGAAGCCGGGCGGGCTGTTCCTGTTCTCCACGCCCAACCGCACCGTGGCCTCCTTCCTGTCGGTGATCGTCGGTGCGGAGTATCTGCTGCGCTGGCTGCCGCGCGGCACCCACGACTGGCGGCGCTTCCTGACGCCGGACCAGTTCCGGCAGGCGCTTGGCTCCGCCGGGCTGCAGCTTATGGATTTGCGCGGGCTCAGCTACACCCCCGTCAGCGAGCGCTTCCACCTGTCGGATGATTTGAGCGTCAACTACATCGGGTCAGCAACGAAAGCAGGCGCATGACGCAGATCGATCATCACGAGAGCGGCCCTCTGGACTGGATCGCCAGTCGGCAGCAGGCCATGGTCGACACGCTGATCGACTGGTCGGCGCACAATACCGGTTCGCGCAATATCGAGGGGCTGACCCGTTTTGCCGCGAAGGCGGCCGAGGCTTTTCCCCGCTCGGTGCGCGGATCGAGACGCGCGACCCCGCCCCTGCGCAGACTCTGGATCCCGCAGGACAGGTTATCGACCTGGCGCATGGCCCGAACCTTCTGATCACGCAGCGACCCGAGGCACCAATCCAGGTGCTGCTGACCGGGCACATGGACACGGTGTTCCCCGTGACCATGGCTTTCAGACGGCGACCTGGCTGGACGCTGGCACACTGAACGGCCCGGGCGTCGCCGACATGAAGGGCGGCGTGCTGATCCTGCTCCATGCCTTGCTGGCGCTGGAGCGCAGCCCCTGGGCCGCCAACATCGGCTACCGGGTGATTCTCAATTCGGACGAAGAGGTCTCCTCGCTTGGGTCTGCACCGTTGCTTCGCGAGTGCGGCCGTATCGCCGACCTTGGGCTGGTGTTCGAACCGTCGATGCTGCCGGACGGCACGCTTGCCGGCGCGCGCAAGGGCATCGGCACCTTCGCGATCTCGGCGCAGGGTGTCGCGGCGCACGCCGGACGCAACCCCGAGGCGGGGCGCAACGCGATCCTCGCCATCGCGCGCTACTTCGTTGCGATCCAGCAGCTGCATGGGATGCGCGACGGCCTGACGGTCAATGCGGCGCGCATCGAGGGCGGCGGGCCGACCAACGTGGTGCCGGACCAGGCGGTCGGGCGGTTCGAGGTGCGTGCCTGGACGCCTGAGGATGCCGCGTGGGCGGAGTCCGAACTGCACCGCATCGCGGACGAGGTCTCGCGACAGTGCGATGTGCGCCTTGCGCTGCACGGGCACTTTCACCGACCGCCCAAGCCGATGACGCCCGAGGCGGAGCGGCTGTTCGAGGCGGTGCGTGAGTGCGGCCGGCTGCTCGGGCAGACGATCACCTGGAAACCGTCCGGCGGCTGCTGCGATGGCAATAACCTGGCTGCCGTTGGCCTGCCGGTGGTGGACACGCTGGGCGTTCGCGGCGGGAAAATCCATTCTTCCGAGGAATTTTGCATCGTAGAGAGCCTTAGCGAGCGCGCGCAGCTTGCAGCATTGCTGCTGATGCGGCTAGCGTCCGGCAAAATTCACAGGCCGGGCAGGATATCATGACATCTCTCGAAGGGTTTCGCATCCGTGCAGCCCGCATGGACGATCTCGACGCGCTTTACACCCTTGCGGTCGAGACCGGCGGCGGCCTGACCAACCTGCCGCCCGACCGTGATGGACTGATCCAGCGGCTCGAGAATTCCGAAGCGAGCTATGCGGCAAACGTGTCCAAGCCGGGCAACGAGAATTATATCCTCGTGCTGGAGGAGACGGCGAGCCGCCAGGTGATCGGCACCTCCTGCCTGTTCGCCCAGCTTGGCGTCGACTGGCCGTTCTACAGCTTCCGGCTCGCGCGTCTCAGCCAGACCAACCGGGAACTGCGCAAGATCCACAAGTATGACGTGCTGATGCTGGTCAACGATTTCGATGGCGCAGCCGAAGTCGGTGGCCTGTATCTCGCCAAGGGCTGGCGCCAGTCGGGCAGCCCACGCGGTCTTGGCCGCCTGCTGGCGCGCAGCCGCTATCTGTTCGTCGCTGCCAGCCGCGAGCGCTTCCCCGAGCGGATCGTCGCCGAACTGCGCGGCTATGTGAATGCGCATGGCCTGCGTCCGTTCTGGGAGGCGCTGGGCCGGCACTTCTTCGACATGCCGTTCGATGAGGCCGACCGCTACAATTCGCTGTACGGCAACCAGTTCATCGCGGACCTGATGCCGACATATCCCTTCTATGTGCAGTTGCTGCCACATGAGGCGCAGGCCGTGATCGGCCGACCGCACGACAACAGCGTCCCTGCCTACAAGCTGCTGCAGGCCGAAGGTTTTCGCTACCATGGCTATGTCGACATTTTCGACGCCGGCCCGACTGTCGAGTCCGACATAGACCAGTTGAAGGCCGTGCGGGACCGCGAGACGGCGGCACTGGTCGACGTTGCCCAGGCACCGGACGGTATCACGCCGATGCTGATCGCGACGGGCGTCGGGCGCGATTACCGTGCAACCGTTGCCCGGATCTGGCGGCAGGGCTACGGCGTCTGCATCGAGCCGGCAGCCGCCATGGCGCTTGATGTCGAGCCCGGAGAGGAACTGGCCTATGCCCCTTCTGAAATCGTCTCGATCGATCCGGCAACCGGCGAGGTTGTGTGGCGCGGCCCGTGCGGCGATGTCGACGCCGCCGTCGCGCGCGCGCGCAGGGCGTTTCCGGGCTGGGCGGCGCGTCCGCTGGACGAACGGCTGGCGGTCCTGCACCGGTACAAGGAAATCGTCCTTGCCGATACGGATCGTTTCGCCAGTCTGATCGCACAGGAGACCGGCAAGCCATTGTGGGAGACGCGCACTGAGGTCGCCTCTGTTGCCGCCAAGGTCGACATCTCGATTTCCGCCTATCATGAGCGCACCGGCACCCGCGAGACGACGGCCGCAGGCGGCGTGCAGGCACTGCGCCACAAGCCGCACGGTGTGCTGGCTGTGCTTGGCCCCTATAATTTCCCGGCGCACCTGCCCAACGGCCATATCGTGCCGGCATTGATCGCCGGCAACAGCATCGTCTTCAAGCCAAGCGAGCTGACGCCGGCAGTTGCCTTGCAGATGGCGGATTACTGGACGCAGGCCGGATTGCCGGAGGGCGTTCTGAATGTGGTGCCGGCGCCGGCGAGACCGGCAAGCACCTGAGCCAGCATGACGGGATCGACGGCCTGCTGTTCACCGGCAGCGCCGGCACCGGCGCAGCGCTGCACCGCCAGCTTGGCGGCGCGCCGCACAAAATCCTGGCGCTGGAGATGGGCGGCAACAACCCGCTGGTCGTCTGGGATGTGGGTGATACCGCCGCCGCCGCCGAACTGATCGTCCAGTCCGCCTATGTCTCGGCCGGGCAGCGGTGTACCTGTGCGCGCCGCCTGATCCTGCCGGCGGGGTCGGAGGGCGCGCAAATTCTCGAGGCGCTGACGGCGCTGATCGACCGGCTGATCGTCGGCCTGCCGTTCGACGACCCACAGCCTTTTATGGTCCCGTCGTGTCGCAGGCCGCCGCCGACCATCTGCTCGCCGCTGCTGGCGCACTGGATGCCAAAGGCGCGAAAGCCCTGCGCCGGCTTGCGACGCTTGTCCCCGGCAAGCCGGTGCTCTCGCCCGGCCTCTACGATGTGACGGGCCTTGCGGAGCGTGACGACACGGAATTCTTCGGTCCGCTGCTGCAAGTCATCCGCGTTGCCGATTTCGAGGCGGCGCTGCACGAGGCGAACGCCACGCGCTTCGGTCTGGCCGCCGGTTTGATCTCGGACGACGAGGCACTGTACCGGCGCTTCTGGGCGTCCAGCCGCGCGGGGATCGTCAATTGGAACCGCCCGACCACGGGCGCCGCCTCCAACGCACCGTTCGGCGGTGTCGGCGCATCCGGCAACCACCGGCCAAGCGCTTACTACGCAGCAGACTATTGCGCTTATCCCGTTGCGGGCATTGAGGCAGCCGAGGTCAAGCCGGTCGGCTTTGCGCAGGAGTCCGCCCGTGAACGCCATCGAGATCAATTTCGACGGCCTGATCGGCCCGTCCCACAACTACAGCGGTTTGAGCCTGGGCAATCTGGCATCCGCCAACAATGCCGGCGAAATCTCCCGCCCGAAGGCGGCGGCGCTGCAAGGCCTCGCCAAGATGCGGCTGATGATGTCGCTTGGCCTGACTCAGGGCCTGCTGCTGCCGCATCTGCGCCCGCATGTTCCGACCCTCCATGCGCTTGGCTATCGCGGCGCGCCGGAGGCCATGATGGCGCAGGTCTGGGCCGAGGACCCGGCGCTGGCGCGCAACCTTTGCGCCGCGTCCGCCATGTGGACCGCCAACGCCGCCACCATCTCGCCGAGTGCGGACACGCGGGACGGCCGCATGCATGTCTCTCCGGCCAACCTGGTGACCAACCTGCACCGGGCGCTGGAGGCGGAGTTCACCACCCGGCAACTGCATCTGCTGTTCGCCGATCCCCGCTACTTCTCGGTGCACGCGCCGCTGCCGATGCATGCCGCCTTCGGCGACGAAGGGGCCGCCAACCATGGCCGCTTCTGCGACGCGCATGGAGCGCCAGGGGTGGAGTTGTTCGTTTACGGCGACAATCCGGGTGGCCGCTTCCCGGCCCGGCAGACCCTGCGCGCCAGCCAGGCGATCGCACGGCGTCACGGCGTCCGGCAGCCGGTGTTCGTGCAGCAGGCGAACCGCGCGATCGAGGCCGGTGCGTTCCACAACGATGTGGTGAGCGTCGTCAATCAGACGGTGCTGTTCGCCCATGAGGACGCGTTCGAGGACAAGGCAGCGACCTACACCAGCATCCGCGCGGCCTTCCCTGCCCTTCATGTCGAGGAAGTGCCGACGAGCGCCGTGCCGATGGCGGACGCCATACGCTCCTACCTGTTCAACTCGATGCTGGTGACCCTGCCGGGCAGCACCACGTCCGCGCCGCGGATGGCGCTGATCCTGCCGGCCGAGACGCAGGAAACCCCGAGCACCAAGGCCTATCTGGATGCGCTGGCCGGCAGCAACGGCCCGATTGCCGCCTGTCATGTGATCGATGTGCGCGAGAGCATGCGCAACGGTGGCGGCCCCGCCTGCCTGCGCCTGCGCGTGGCCCTTACAGAAGCAGAGGTGGCGGCGCTTGACCCCCGCTTCCTGCTGACGCCCGAGAAGGCGGACGCCCTGGAGCGCTGGATCGAAGACAGTTACCCGGACGAGATCGCTCCGGACATGCTGGGTGACCCGCTGCTCCACCGGCAATTGTTGACCGCGCTCGATCGCCTGCAAGGCGTGCTCGGCCTGCCGGACCTGTACGGGGTTTAGAGCGGTTTTCGATCTGATCGAATCAGATCGCCGCTCTATGTTTTTGTTTTATCGCGATTTCTTAACCAGAAGATGAGTCCATCTGCTTGAAATCGCTCTAGCCTCGCCGTTGCTCAGGGCTGCGCCCAGCGCCGGATGAGGTTGTGGTAGACGCGCATGAGCCGCAGCACCTCCGGATCCTGGCCGCCGCGCTCCGTCTGCAGGGCCTGCACCGACTGATCGAGATCGAACAGCGTCTCGCGCGCTGCATCGTCCGCAACCAGGGACTGCAACCAGAAGAAGACGCTGATCCGCTCGCCCCGCGTCACCGGCGTCACCCGATGCAGGCTGGACGACGGGTAGAGCAGCATATGCCCGGCCGGCAGCTTGTAGCTGAGCGCTCCGAAGCGCCCTCGATCTCCAGATCGCCGCCGTCATAGTCCTCCGGGTCGGTGAGGAACAGCGTTGCCGACAGGTCGGTGCGGATGCGGGTGCCGCTCGGCCCATGTACGCGGATCGCATTGTCGACATGCAGATCGAAGGTCTCGCCCGGACCATAGCGGTTGAACAGCGGCGGGAAGATGGTCGCCGGCAGCGCCGCCGACAGGAACAGGCCGTTCGCCGCCAGCGCCTGGCTGACCGTCGCCTGCGCCTCGCGCGCCGCCACGGACGTCTCCGGCAGCTGGCGGTTGCGCTTGGCGAGCGCCGCCACCTGGCCGCTGGTGGCGTTGCCGTCCACCCAGTCGGCGGCGGCGATCCTCGCCCGGAGACCGCGCGCGGCCTCCGGGCTCAACACATCGGGGATGGCGATCAGCACGGTCAGAAGCTCAGGGTCAGGTTCAGCGTCGCCGAGCGGCCGGGCCACATAGGCGAACGGAGAGCTCGAGCGATAAATCGCATCATAATAGGTCTTGTTGGTCAGGTTGAGCACATTCAACCGCAGTTCGGAATAAGCGGTTGGCTTCCAGCGCGCCACCGCATCGAACCGGGCATAGCCGGGGATCTGCGCCGTACCGGCGAACTGCGTGCCGCCGAACACCTCGTCCTGCCAGTAAACCTGGCCGCCGACCTGCACGCTGTCGAGAATGCGATAGGTCGCGAGCAGCGACGCCGAATGCTGCGGGATGTTGGCGAAGCGACGACCGACGTTCTCGGGGATCGCCGACTCGATGACCTCGGCGCTCACGAATGAATAGCCGCCAAAGAGCTGGAGGCGCTCGCCGACATTGCCGTTGACCCCGAACTCGGCCCCGCGCGAGCGCAGCTCGCCGACCAGCTCGAACACATTGTTGCCGATGTTCTCGCGCGCGTTGCTCTTGGTGATCTGGAACACGGCCGCCGTGAGCAGCAGTTCGCCATCAAACAGTTCGTACTTCGCGCCGACTTCGTAGGACTTGTTGCGCTCCGGCTCCAGTGCCTCGGTCTGTGCGGAAATTCCATCGTAGGAGATGCCATTGCCGTCCAACTGCTCGCCGCTTGGGTTGGACGAGGTGCTGAACGACGCATAGAGCGTGGCAGCCACGACCGGTTTGTAAACCAGGCTCGCCTGATAGTTGAAGAAGTCGACCTTGTTCGACAGGCTGCGCGGCTGCGTTCCGGTGGCGTTCGGATTAGAGAACGACAGGTTGTAGCTGTCGTAGCGCACGCCGAGCAGCAACTGCCACTGCGGCGTGAACTTGATGGTGTCGATCAGATACCCCGCAAACGAGCGCACCTTGACCTCGCTTGGCGGCAGGCCGTTCAGCGGATGCGGAATCTCGAAGCCCAGCACCGGGTTCGGGTTCAGCAGGTTGCGGATGAAGGTGGTGGGCGTCGGAACAGCATTGCCGCTTGAGTCCTCGACGAAGGTCGGCAGCGCGATCGTGCGGTTTTCAACCGTCTCACGCGCATATTCCATGCCGGTCACCACCGTATGGCCGATGCCGGCGGTGTCGAAGCGCAGGGTCGCATCGTTGATGGTCGCGACATACTTGTTGTCGGCCCAGCGCCGCTGGCCGCCGGCGGTCACCGTGAACTGATCCTCCGGCAACTCCACGCCGGTCGTCGGGCAGCTGCCGTTGGCGTTGCGTGTGAACCGGCAGATCGCGCCCGGCGCCCCGACAATATAGCGGTTGAAGGTGCGCCCGTAGCGCGACACCGAGCGCAGCTTGATGGTGTCGCTCGCCTGATACTCGACGTTCAGTGTGCCGATATGCGCGCCGCTCAGGAAATCGCGCCCGATGACGCCGTAGAAATTTTCGCGGTCAACTTTGTACGGCCGCTGGGTCGTGACATCGAACGGGTGGCCGAAATCGGGGATGCCGTCGAGGCGGGCAAAGTAATAGTCGCCGGTGACCGTCAGGTCCTCGGTCGGGCGCACTTGAACGCTCGCCGTGGCGCCGAAGCGTTCCGAGTCCACGAAATCCCGGCCCGGCGTGTCGGCGCTCTGGTACAGGGTGTTCACCCGCACCGAGACGAATTTGTTGATGTCGAGGTTGGCGTCGACGGTGGCGCGGTAATAATTTTCACTGCCGATCCCGGCCTCGCCAACGATGAAGTCATTGCGGGTCGGGCGCTTGGATTGCAGGCTGACCGCGCCGCCGGTCGTGCCGCGACCGCCGAAGCTGCTGCTCGGCCCCTTGACGATTTCGATCTGCTCGACAGCGAAAACCTCCCGGCTGGTGACGCCGGGGTCGCGCAGACCATCGATGTAGACATCGTTGCGTGCCTCGAAGCCACGGATGAAAATACGGTCGCCGAATGCGTTGCCGCCTTCTCCGGTGCCAAGCGTGACGCCCGGCGTCGCGCGCACGACTTCCCGGAAACTGGTGGCCCCACATCCTCGATTACTTCCTTCGGGATCGCCGTCACCGACTTCGGGGTATCGCGCAGCGGCTCGGTGAATTTGTCGTTGGCCGACTTTTCGACCTTGTACGGCGCATTCGGGTTGGCGTTGGGGTTGGCGTCCTTCTCGCGCTGGCCGATCACGACCGTCTCGGGAAGCGCGTGCTGGCATCGTCGTCCGCGTCGGCCTGTGCTTTGCCCGGCAGGACCGCGCTCGACAGCACGGTCAGCAGCAAGGCGCCGGTGTGGCTGGCGCGCCGAAGCGGTGCTGGCGACAATTTTTCATCATGGAATGCAATCCACCCTGTTTCTGGTTCAGAGCGACGGTGTTATTGCGAGTTATTCGCAGAGTCAACGCTTATGCGTGTCATTCTGAAGACAGGTCGAAAAATCTGTGGTGACGCGTCGCCACATGACGGCTAGAAAGAAGTCTCTCCTTCTTTCAGGTCATCCCATGCGCTTTACGTCCGACAACTCGGCGCCTGCCGCGCCTGAGATCCTTGCTGCGCTGAGCAACGCCAATCATGGGCGCGTGAACGCCTATGACGGCGATCCGTGGTCGCAGCGCCTCGACGCCGTGCTGGGGATTTCTTCGGCACGCCCGTCAAGGCGTTCGCCGTCTCGACTGGCACCGCCGCCAACAGCCTGGCGCTGGCAACGCTGTGCCCGCCCTACGGGGCCGTGGTCTGCCACCGGGAGGCGCATATCCACGTTGATGAGGCCGGCGCACCGGAGTTCTACACCCACGGCGCCAAGCTGCTGCTTGCCGATGGCTGGGGCGCCAAGATCACGCCGGACGCAGTCGCCGAAGTTCTGGCCCCGATCCGCAGCGACGTCCACACGGTTCAGCCGCGGGTCGTCTCCATCACGCAGGCCACGGAATACGGGCTGAGCTACACGCCCGACGAAATCGCAACCCTCGGTGCATGCGCAAAGGCGCGCGGTCTGGCGCTGCATATGGATGGCGCACGGTTCGCCAACAGTCTGGTGTACCTGGGCTGCCACCCTTCGGAGATCACCTGGCGCGCCGGGGTTGATGTGCTGTCGTTCGGCACGACCAAGAACGGCACCCTCAGTGGCGAGGCGGTGGTGTTCTTCAACCCCGAGCAGGCGGCCGATTTCGCCAGCCGGCGCAAGCGCGGCGGGCATCTGCTCTCAAGGGCCGTTATCTGGCCGCGCAGATCCTCGCCTACGTCGAGACCGGGGTCTGGGCGCGCAACGCCCGCCACGCCAACACCGGTGCGCAGCGCCTGGCGGCAGCGGCCGGCATGCGCCTGCTGTATCCGGTGGAGGCCAACGAGGTCTTTGTTCGTCTGGGTTCGCAGGCTGCAGCCGCCTTGCGCGCGCAGGGCTTTGAATTTTACGACTGGGGCGCGACCGACAGCGGCCACGCCCGCTTCGTTGTCTCCTGGGACCAGCCGGATTGCGAGGTCGAGGCCCTGGCGCAAGCCATCATCGCGTTATGACCATGCCCGCACCGCTGCAGTTCGCCATCGTGGTGGCGATCTGGGGCTCGACCTTTCTGGCGATCACGACCCAGTTGGAGCCGGGTGCTGCGATCTGGTCGATCTGCTACCGGTTTCTGATCGCCGGGCTGCTGCTGAGCGTGCTGACCCGGCTGCGCAAGGAAACGCCGCCGCAGGGCCTGCGCGTGCATGTCAGCCTGGCACTGTTCGGTCTGTTCCTGTTCAGCATCAACTACATCGGCACCTACACCGCCGAGCAGACCGTGCCGTCCGGCGTGGTCGCGGTCGCCTTCACGCTGATGGCCGTGCTCAACCCGCTGCTCGCCCGCCTCGTGCTCGGCCAGCCGTTCACGCGCGGCCTGATGATCGGCGGCGCGCTTGCCGTCGCTGGCGTCACCCTGCTGTTCTGGCGTGAGGTCGGCGCGTTCAGCCTGGCGGACGGCGGGCTGCGCGGCGCACTGTTTGCGTTGTTGGCGGTGCTGTTCGCAGCGGTCGGGAACCTCTTCCCGGCAATGCCGCGCCTGCGTACCCTGCCGCCGTTCGCCCTCAATGCAACCGCGATGCTCTATGGCAGCGCGATGACCGGGGTGATCGCGTTCGTGCTGGAAGGCCCGCCGCCGCTTGCGCATTCGATGTCGTATCTGCTCGGGCTTGGTTATCTGGCGGTCTTCGGTTCGGTTATCGCGTTCAGCCTCTATGCGCAGCTTCTGCGCTCAATGGGGTCGGCCGCGCGGCCTATGTGAATGTGCTGGCGCCGGTGGTCGCGCTGCTACTCTCTACCCTGTTCGAGGGCTACCGCTGGGACCTGGCGGCGGGGCCGGCGCGATCCTGGTGTTCATCGGCACCGCGATCGCCATCCGCAGCCGGACGGCCACCGTGACCAAAGGTTGATCGCGCGGCTGAAGTTGCTAGCCTAGCGAGGAAGAGAATGGGGCAGCAATGGTCGCGCATATCCCGACAGTGGCGTTCCTGGGGCTGGAGGCGCGGCCGGTCGACGTGCAGGTGCATGTGACAGGTGGCATGCCGGCCTTCACCATCGTCGGACTGCCGGACAAGGCGGTCGCCGAAAGCCGGGAACGGGTGCGCGCGGCGCTGAGTTCGATCGGGCTGGCGCTGCCGCCCAAACGCATCACGGTCAACCTGTCGCCGGCTGACCTGCCCAGGAAGGCAGCCACTACGACCTGCCGATCGCGCTCGGCCTGCTTGGCGCGATGGGCCTTGCCGACCCCGAGCAACTGGCGGGCTATGTCGTACTGGGCGAGCTGGGGCTGGACGGCCGCATTGCCCCGCCCGGCGTGCTGCTGGCGGCGCTTTCCGCCTCCGCGCAGGATCTGGGGCTGATCTGTCCGGCGGCGCAGGGCGCAGAAGCCGGCTGGGCCGGGCGCATCGAGGTCCTGGCAGCCCCGATCTGATCGCGCTGCTCAACCATTTGAAGGGTGAGCAGCTGCTCACTGCCCCGCCGCCGGCCGAAGCCGCCACTCGCCCGCGCGGGCCGGACCTGCGGGAGGTCAAAGGCCAGGAGACCGCCAAGCGCGCGCTGGAGATCGCGGCCGCCGGTGGCCACAACCTGCTGTTCATCGGCCCGCCGGGCGCGGGCAAGTCCCTCATGGCCGCCTGCCTGCCCGGCATCCTGCCGGACCTCAGCCCCGAGGAAGCACTGGAGGTCTCCATGGTCGCCTCCATGGCGGGCGCGCTTGCCGACGGGCGGATCATCCGCGCCCGCCCGTTCCGCGCCCCGCACCACAGCGCTTCGATGGCGGCGCTGGTCGGCGGCGGGCTGCGCGCCAAGCCCGGCGAAGTCAGCCTTGCCCACAACGGCGTGCTGTTTCTTGACGAGCTGCCGGAATTCCAGCGCCCGGTGCTCGATCGTTGCGCCAGCCGCTTGAGACCGGCAGCGTCGTGGTCGCGCGCGCCAACGCCCACGTCACCTACCCTGCGCGCGTCCAGCTGGTGGCCGCGATGAACCCGTGCCGCTGCGGCCACCTTGGCGACCCGGCGCAGGCCTGTTCGCGCGCACCACGATGCGCCGTCGACTATCAGGCACGCCTGTCCGGCCCGCTGCTTGACCGCATTGACCTGCATGTCGAGGTGCAGGCAGTCGCAGCCGCGGACCTCGCCCTGCCGCCACCCGCCGAGGGGTCGGATGCGGTGGGCGCGCGGGTTGCCGCCGCCCGTGCCCGGCAAGGCGCGCGCTATGCCGGAACGTCGGCGCGCACCAACGCGGAGGCCGACGGCGATGTGCTGGCGGCAGCGACAGTGCTCGACGAGGCCGCAAGCCGGCTGCTGACGCAGGCAGCCGAGACCATGCGTCTCTCCGCCCGCGGCTATCACCGGGTGCTGCGCGTCGCCCGCACCATCGCCGATCTCGCCGGCGTGGAGGCGCTGACCCGCGTGCACATCGCCGAAGCGCTGAGCTACCGCCGTATCCAGCCAGTCGCGTGATACTCTGCCTTGATGGGCACCACGACCCTATCGCGTGATGGCGCGCTCCAGCGCGAGGCGGATAAAGCGCTGGTACGGCATGCCCTCCCGCGCGGCTTCCGCTTTCACGGCATCAAGCAGCAGGGTCGGCAAGCGCATGTTCAGCCGCGCCGCTTTCGGCGCCAGTTCAAATTTGACCGCCGTGAGCCCCGAGAGATCATAACCGGTCAGATCTGCGGTTTCGACAAAGACTTCAGCCTCGGCGTCCGTTCCCAGCTTCGGCAGTGCTTTTGGCATAATGCTCAACCTCCTTGCGATGCATGTATCGCGCGCTGATCGGACGCAGAAGCCTCAAACCATTCCGGTCGCGCAGTGTGAAGGCGATAAAACATGGCGCTGCTCACTTGTGCATCCGATTGCGATGTAGCGTGCCTCCCTGTTGGAGTGCGCAGGGTCCGGCATCATGTGCACGCCACCCAGGAAGACGCTTTCGATCAGCGCCAGCGTCAGGCCGTGTTTCAGGCACTTCTCACGGTTGCCATCATCCCAGTCGAACCCGTCGATGCGCGCAGTTTTCATAGGGAAGATCCACTATGTACATACAAATGTCAATACAAAGTTCCTGCATGTGCGCTGGACAATATTCCATGCCTTCAATAGGCTGCAAACCATGAAACCGACGCTGTTTTTCCAATTGGCGCTGGCCGGGTTCGCCCTTGTTGCTTCTCCTGTCGCCGCGCGCACCCCGACGCCTGCGGAGCAGCCCGCGCCGCTGGTCACGCTGGACTATTATAGGCTGGAGAATGGCCTGAAGGTCGTGCTGGCACCGGACGCCAATGCGCCGACAACCACCGTCGCCGTCTATTACGGCATTGGCTGGCGCATCGAACCCAAGGGCCGCACCGGCTTTGCGCACCTGTTCGAGCACTTGATGTTCCAGGGTTCGGCCAACCTGCCCAAGGGCGAGTATGACAAGCTGATTTCCGGCAATGGCGGCTCGCTCAACGGCTCCACCCGCTGGGACTACACCAACTACTACCAGGTCGTGCCGAGCCATGTCACCCAGACCGTGCTCTGGGCCGAGGCCGACCGCATGAAATCGCTGGCCATCACGGCGGATAACCTGAAAACCAGCAGGATGTGGTCAAAAACGAAGTCAAGGTGAACGTGCTCAACCAGCCGTACGGCGCGTTCGTCTGGTTGGACATGCCACAGGTCGCCTTCAGCAATTTCTATAACGCGCACAATTTCTACGGCGACCTGGAAGAAATCGACGCCGCCACGCTCGATCAGGCCAAGGCTTTCCACGAAACCTACTACACGCCGAACAACGCCGTGCTGGTCGTCGCCGGCGATATGGACAAGGCACAGGTCAAATCCTGGGTGCAGACGTATTTCGGCAACATCCCAGCCCGCCCGCGCGCAACCCTGCCGGACCTCAGCGAACCGCCACAGACTGCCGAGAAACGCGCCGAGCGCACCGACCCGCTGGCACCCAAACCGGGGCTTCAGGTGGCCTGGCGTGTCCCGCCGCGGCACACGGACGATTTCTACGCCATGGGCCTGATCGAGGATCTGCTGTCCAGCGGGGACGACAGCCGGCTCGTCCAGCGTCTGGTGCGGGACAAGGGCCTGACCGACAGCGTCTCCGGCGGCATCAACCCCTTCCTCGGCAGCCAGTTCAGCTACAACGGGCCGATGCTGATGACCTACGGGCTGATCCATGACGCCAGTGTCGCGCCGGAGATGATCCTCAAGGAAATCGATGCCGTCATCGAGGACTTGCGCTCAAAACCCGTGCCGGAGAGCGACTTGAAGCGTATCCGCACCCAGTTGCGGTCAAGCTTTTATGACCTGATCTCCTCGTCGAACCGCTTTGGCCTCGTGGACCTGCTGGCGAGCTTTGCCCTGTTCGACGACGACCCCGGCAAGATCAATACGATCGAAGCGCGGTTCGCCGCCATCACGCCGGAGCAGGTGCGCAAGACTGCCGCGAAATATCTGGCGCGCGACCAGCGCACCATCCTGATCGTCAAGCCTGGCGCGGAGCCACACCCATGATCCGGACCCTCGTGCTGCTGCTGGCGCTCGCCCCCTGCCCGCGCTTGCCGAAACGGAAACGCCACCGCCGGTCGGAACGCCCAAGGATTTTGCGCTGCCGAGTGTGGAAACCTACAGCCTGCCGAACGGCATGGGCGTGACGCTCATCCCCTATGGCTCGGTGCCCAAACTCGGCAACCCTGCAAATCCGCACCGGGCGGCTGGACGAAAGCGTGCGCGGCCTGACGGACCTGTTCGTCGCCCTGATGAACGAGGGCGTGGGCGGCAAATCGGCGGCCGATGTGGCGCGCGCGTCCGGCGATATGGGCGGATCGGTCGGGTTTGCCGGCGGATCGGACACCATGAGCGCTGGCATCTCGGCGTTGAGCGAATTTGCAGGCCCCGCCATCGCGCTGCTTGCTGACCAGGTTCGCCGGCCAAACCTGCCAGAATCCGAGCTGCCGCGCCTGAAGCAGGATGCCCTGCGGGCCTGGCAGTCAGCCTGCAGAGCCCGCAGACCCAGGCGGATATGGCGTTTGCCAACGCCTTTACGGTCAGCACCCTTATGGGCAGCCGGTTGCCCGCGCTGAAGACCTGCAGGCCATCAGCTACGCACAGATCAGACAGTTCTTCGACATGCAGTTAGGGGCGCGGCGCGCGCACCTCTATGTCGCCGGCCAGTTCGATGCGGCTGCAATCAAGCAAGTGATCGCCAGGGTGTTCGGGGACTGGCAAGAAGGCCCGCCGATCACGCTCAGCCCGCCGAAGCTGAACGATGCGCTGACGGTGCGCCTGGTCGGCCGCCCGAATGCACCGCAATCCACCCTGATCGTCGGGCTGCCGATGCCGGACGCCAGCAGCCCGGACCGCATCGCTCTCGGCGTGACCAACGAACTGCTGGGCGGCGACTTCTCCTCGCGCATAACGCTCAGCCTGCGCGAGGACAAAGGCTACGCCTATTCGCCGGACTCGTCGTACAGCCTGCGCCCCGGCTTCGGGCGCTGGGTCGAGGTCGCGGATGTGACGGCGACGAACACGGCAGACTCGCTCAAGGTCATCCTCGACGAAATCGGCAAGCTCAAACGCGAGGCGCCGCCCGAGGACGAGCTTGACCGGGTGAAGAACGGCCTTGCTGGCAGCTATCTGTTCCGCATCGCCTCACGCAGCGGCCTGATCGGCAGCTATGCGGCCTACGACCTGCTCGGTGTGCCGCGGGAGGAACTTGGCCGCTATGTCGCGACCATGCGCGCGGTGAGCGCGGACGACGTCAAACGCATCATGAACGCCTACTTCGATGAAAAGCGCATGACCGTCGTCATCGTCGGTGACGAAGCACAGGTGCGCACGCAGATGTCAGCGCTTCCAGAACTCAGCGCGGCGATCGCCAGACCCTGACCCGCGAAACGCTGAGCGTTCGATCAGGCCCGGCTCGCCTGCCGGCGAATGTCAGCGCAATTCCCAGCGTGCCGGCGGCGAACAACAGGATCAGTTGCGGCGCGGACCAGCCGGCTTTGAGCAGGACCGCCGCCAGAACCGAGCTGGCGACGATAAACCCTGCATTCGCGATGTTATTCGCGGCAATGGTGCGCGCGCGCCGCTCGGGGCACTGAGCGCCTGCAGGCGGGCGTAGAGCGGCGCGATGAACATGCCGGCCGCCAGCGCAATCACCAGCAGGTCTGCGATCAACCCCAGGCTGCCGGGGACGCCAGGAACATCGGGATATCATAGAGGCCGCCCGTTGCCTGCGGAAAGGCCAGAGTGCGCCGGGCGGCATCCGCCATGCCAAGCGCCATCGCAGTGCCTGCCCCGGCAGCAAAGCGCAGCGAGATCTCACCGCGCAACATCTTGCTGACCAGCAGCGAGCCGGCAGGAATGCCAAGCGAGAAGCAGGTGAGCAGCAAGGTCGCAACCGGTTCCTGCGCGCCCAGGTGGTGGCGTACGATCGGCACGAACTGGCCGGTGATCAGCGCACCCGCCGCCCAGAACCAGGATATACCCAGGATCGTCACCACCAGCGCACGGCTGGCAAATGCTGCGCGCAGCACAGCCCAACTCTGGCGCAGCGGCTGGAACGCCAAAGCCCGCTCGACCGGCGGTGCCGGCGGAATGGCGCGGCTGACCAGCCAGATCGTGACCCCAGCACAACAAGCGCGATGCCCGCAAGCCGTGGCGGCAGCAGCCCGCCAGCGATCTGCCCGAGCAGCACCGCAACAAAGGTGCTGCCTTCGACCAGCGCATTGGCGGTCAACAACTTGCTCTTTGCGACATGCTGCGGCAGGATGCCGTATTTGATCGGCCCGAACAGCGCGGCCTGCACACCGGCCAGTGTCAATGCGGCAAGCAGCACCGGCACGCTGCCGAACCACAACCCGGCCGCTGCGACAACCATGACGACGATTTCCGCCAGCTTCACCCCTTGCGCGACCCGGGCCTTGTCACGGGCATCGCACAGGTGCCCGGCAAAGCCGGAGACCAGAAAGAATGGCAGCATGAACAGCGCCGCTGCCTGGGCCGCCAGGCCCGCCGCTGCTGTCGCGTCGCCTGCGAACAGCTGGAAGGTGGCGAAGAACACCAGACTGGTGCGGAACAGGTTGTCGCTGAATGCGCTCAGGAACTGCGTGACGAACAGCGGGCCGAAGCGACGGCTGAGCAGAAGTGCGCCGCGCGGCAGATCAGCCGTCACGCTTGGGGTACGGCGCGCCGTCCTTATGTTCGTAGCCGCCGCCACCGGTATAGCGGCCGGCGGTGAAGCGCATGTCGATATCCGGATAATCGCCGGCGTCCGCGTTGTCGCGGTTGCTGACGACCAGGAAGGTTGCCGGCTGTGCCGAGCGGTTCTGCAGATGGTGGCCGTTCTGAGCGCCCGCCGGATGCGCAGCGCAGTCCCCGGCGCGCAGCACGGTCTCGCCATCATCCTCCACCAGCACGAGTTCGCCGGACACCATCATCACAAACTCATCCTCATGAGTATGCCAGTGGCGCTGGCTGGCCCAGGCGCCGGGGTCGATCGTCACGAGATTGACCCCGATATGCGTAAGGCCCGAGGCCTCCGACAAACGGAGCGCACGACGCCCGCGGCAGGGTTCGTCAAAGGTGCAGGATAGCGCGATCCCACCAGCACCGGCGCTGTCGACAGGTCAATTTTCGGCATTTCCG
This sequence comes from Hankyongella ginsenosidimutans, assembly GCF_005144965.1. Classification (GTDB taxonomy): domain Bacteria; phylum Pseudomonadota; class Alphaproteobacteria; order Sphingomonadales; family Sphingomonadaceae; genus Hankyongella; species Hankyongella ginsenosidimutans. The sequence goes on along the minus strand of NZ_CP039704.1, from coordinate 2,167,144 downwards.
CACCTCCCGTCGCGACATTAAGCGGCCCGCGCCGGACTTCAAACGATATTGGCGCAGAATTTTTGACACGCCTACGCAATGTAATATTATTACATTTGACGTAGCGATGAACGGTTCATCGCAACATAAGAATTGCCGCCCACAACAGGAAAATGTCGCCCTGCTTTACACTCACGCAACACGTTAACACTATTTCAGAATTATTACAGCATCTTAGGATTTGGCGCAAAATTGCACATCTTTCCCCACCGTACGCCCACACGCCGACAAGGCGGGGTGAAAGGAAAAACCAAACGTCTTATTCATCGGGAGAGACCAATGCAGAAAGGCTTTACCAAGTCTTTGAAAATGCTAGGTGCATCCGCCGTCGCCATGGCGACGCTCGGTGCCGCCCAAGCGCATGCCGTGGCTTTTGACTTCACGTTCAACTTTGGCAACACCGTTGACGCTGCGACCCGCGCGCAGGTGGAAACCGCCTACCGCACCGCGGCGCAGTTCTGGAGCGATCGCCTGGGCGATAACATCACGGTGAAGCTCAGCGCCGGTTTCGCCTCGCTCGGGCCGAACATTCTCGGCCAGACGGGTAGCCGCCGCGTCGACGTCACCTATGCAGACGTGCGCAACGCGCTGATCGCCGATGCGACGACCGTTGCCGACCAGACGGCGGTCGCCAACCTGCCGACCGGCGACACGCTGAGCTTCTTCCATAACGCGCGCGGCGTTGACACCGGCAGCAATGTCGTCGGCGGCTCGCTTGACCAGATCAAGAACGACATCGAAGTCATCACGGGCGACAAGGTCAGCACCGACGGCAATGGAAGACTGCTGAATGTTCCAGCGAATAATTCACCGGACGGTGTCATCAGCCGTAACGAGCTGCGCGCGCAGGGTATCATCCTGAACGACGGCTCGAACGGCCAGACCTTCGACAATCAGGTCCAGTTCGTGAATACCGCGAACCTGAAGGCCCTGGGTTTTGACGTCTCGAGTCTCGGCGCTGACCCGAACGGCTTCGATGGCACCATCACCTTCAACAGCGACTTCACGTTCGACCTTGATCGTTCGGACGGCATCACCTCAGGCACGACCGACTTTGTCGCGGTCGCAACGCACGAAATCGGCCACGCGCTCGGCTTCGTCTCCGGTGTGGACTTTGTTGACATCGTGACCGGCCGCGGGCCGTTCAGCGGCTTCTTCGGTCCGGATCAGAACCAGATCGACCCGCTGGGTTCGTTCACCAGCGTGCTCGACCTGTTCCGCTATTCGAACCTGTCGTTCGATGACAACGGGCAGTTCATCGGCTTCGACTACACGACCGGCCTCGGCCTCGACGGCGACACGCTGACCAACGATCAGTTCATTTCGCTGAACGCCGGCGGCATTCCGCTTGACGTGCCGTACTTCTCGATCGACGGCGGCAAAACCCGCATCCAAGCCTTCAGCTCGGGCTCGTTCAACGGCATCGGCTTCACGGTCGCAACCTGCGACGGCTTCATCCTTGTCCCCGGCGACGCCTGCGACGGCGTGCTTGGCTCGGTGAACGTCGCACCGTACCAGGCCAGCCACTTTATCGAAACCTTCCTGTTCGACGAGTCGCTCGGACTGCCGGTCAGTATTCTCGATCCGTCGTTCCCGCGCAACCGCACCTTCGATCCGACCGATCTCGATTACCTCGCGTTCGACGTGATCGGCTACAACCAGGTGCCGGAGCCGGGTTCGCTCCTGCTGCTGGGCGCTGGCATTGCCGGCGTCGCGATGGCGCGCCGTCGCCGCCGCTAAAGACGTCACACGTCACACGACACCGGCGGGCCCTGCCCGCCGGTGTTTTTGTGCGGGAACTTCGCGAAATCAGATTGCTGATGCGCGTGGAAATCGTGCTACGTCAGAAGTCGCTGCAGACGCCGCCGACTTCCCAGTCGCCGTAGCGCGTCGGCTCCGGACCCTTCGGCCCGCCCTGTTCAGACAGCGGCGCTTCAGACACCGGTTTCAGCGCCGGTGCCGGGGGCGTGTCAGTCGGTTTATCGGGGCTCTCATCCATGACATACAGGTAAGCGGCAGGCTGACGCGGGGCAAGCACGCCGTGGCAAAATCGACAGGCGCGCCGCTTGAAGGCGGGCGGACCAGCGCCACATGATGGCCGGCATCGAAAGGGAGCGCGACAACGCATGAACACCATGAAGACTGGCCTGCTGCTCGCGGCGCTTACCGCGCTGTTCATGAGCTTTGGCTATTTCATCGGCGGCCAGGGCGGCGCACTGATCGCGCTGGTCGTTGCCGCGGGCATGAACATGTTCGCCTACTGGAATGCGGACAAGATGCTGCTGCGCATGCATGGCGCGCAGGAAGTGGACGCCCACAGCGCCCCTGACCTCCATGCCATGGTCGCGCGGCTGGCGCGCAATGCCGGCCTGCCGATGCCCAAGGTCTACATCATCGATACGCCGCAGCCGAACGCGTTCGCGACCGGCCGCGACCCGGCCCACGGCGCTGTGGCCGCAACCACCGGGCTGATGGCCATCCTGAGCCGGGACGAACTCGAAGGTGTGATCGCGCATGAGTTGGCGCATATCCGCAACCGCGACACCCTGGTCATGACCGTGACGGCAACGGTCGCCGGCGCCATTTCCATGCTGGCGAACTTCGGCCTGTTCTTCGGTGGCGGCCGCGATGAGGAGCGGCCCAACCCGATCGTGATGATCGCCATGATGATCCTGGCGCCGCTCGCCGCCATGCTGGTGCAGATGGCGATCTCCCGCACCCGCGAATATGGCGCGGACCGCGGCGGGGCCGAGATTTCCGGCAAGCCGCTTGCGCTGGCCTCCGCACTTGCGAAACTGCAGGCAGGTGCCCAGCGCATCGTCAATCCGGCGGCCGAGCACAATCCGGCGACCGCGCACCTGTTCATCGTCAACCCGCTGTCCGGCGCGAACATGGACAACCTGTTCTCGACCCACCCCAATACGGAAAACCGCATCGCCGCCTTGCAGGGCATCGCCGGCGACATGCGGCCCGCCTCCGTCGCCCGCCGCTCGGCGCTTGACCCGCTGGGTGGACGCCCGTGACACCAAGGCCCAACACCCGGCGCAGGCCTGCCCCACCCCGCCCGACACCCCGCCCGACACCCGGCGTCGCCAGCCGCGAAGCGGCGCTACGACTGCTGATCGCGGTGCTGCTGCGCCACCAGCCGCTCGAGCTGGCCATGGAGCAGGGGCTTGCCGGCCTTGATGACCCGAGCGACCGGGGCTGGCGCACGCCATCGTCTCGGCGACCTTGCGCTGGCTGCCCGACCTCGACGCCATGATCGACAGCGCGACGCCCAAGCCGTTGCCGCACGACGCCCGCGCCCGCCTCGTGCTGCGCATGGCGCTGGCGCAGGTGCTGGCGCTCGGCACGCCGCCGCACGCCGCCGTCGCCACCGCGTTGCCGCTGGTGGAGGCCGGGCCGCGCCGGCTGGTTCATGCGGTGCTGGGGCCTGCTGCGGGAAGGCGTATGCCTGCCGGATCGCCCGACCTTGCCGCAGCCTTATGCCAGCCGCTGGCGGGCCGCTTTCGGGCCGGACGCGGCGCACGACCTTGCGGAAGCGTTGAAGGACCAGCCACCCCTGGACATCTGCCTGCGCGACCCGTCGCAGACGCAAACCTATGCCGAAAGCCTTGGCGGCCAATCGCTTCTGCCGGGCCATGTGCGCGTGCCGGCGGGTGCGCCCGTCACCGCCCTGCCCGGCTATGATGACGGCGCGTGGTGGGTGCAGGACATCGCGGCCGGATTGCCGGCCCGGCTGATCGATGCCCGGCCCGGCCAGTCGATTGCGGACCTTTGTGCAGCGCCCGGCGGCAAGACCCTGCAGCTGGCGGCCACGGGCGCGCATGTCACGGCCGTCGATAGTTCAGCGCGCCGGCTTGAGCGCCTGCGCGAAAATCTCGCCCGGACTGGCCTTGCCGCGGATGTGGTCGTGGCCGATGCCACGACCTGGCGGCCCGACCGGCAGTTCGACGCCGTGCTGCTGGATGCCCCGTGCAGCGCGACGGGGACGTTCCGCCGCCACCCGGATGTGCTGCACCTGAAGGCCGGGCGCGACACCGCTGATCTGCTGGACCTGCAACGTCGGCTGCTGGCCCATGCCGCGACCCTGGTGCGCCCTGGCGGCACCCTCGTCTATGCGGTTTGCTCGCTGGAGGCGGAAGAAGGCCTGGCGCAGATCGAGCAGTTCCTGAAAGCCCACAGCACATGGCAGCGTGCGGTGCCGAGCGATGCCGAGCGCGGGCCGTTCCCCACACCCCGCAGGGCGACTGCCGCACCCGGCCCGGCGACCCGGCGCTGCCCGGTGGCTGCGACGGCTTTTCGTTTCACGATTACGCGCGCCCTGACTGCTCCTGTGATTGATGCGCGATTCCGTAACTGCTAAGGAAAAGCGCATGTCCACAAATGCTGTGCGTATCGCGCCTTCGCTGCTTTCGGCAGATTTCGGCATCCTTGGCGCGGAAATCGAAGCTATCGATGCGGCTGGTGCCGATTTCATCCATATCGATGTGATGGACGGCCACTTCGTGCCGAATCTCACACTGGGCCCACCTGTGATTCGCGCGCTGCGCCGCTTCACCGCCAAGCCGTTCGACGTGCACCTGATGATCGCCCCGGTCGATCCGCTGCTGGACGCCTTCGCGGACGCCGGCGCGGACATCATCACCGTGCACCCGGAAGCCGGGCCGCACCTGCACCGCACGCTGCAGCGGATCCGCCAGCTCGGCAAGAAGGCGGGCGTATCGCTGAACCCCGCCTCGCCGGTCGCGTGGCTGGATTCGATCATGGACGACATCGACCTGGTGCTGGTCATGTCCGTCAATCCAGGGTTCGGCGGCCAGGCCTTCATCTCCAGCCAGTTGGACAAGATCGCCCAGATTCGTCGCCGCATCGATCTCAGCGGCCGGGACATCATGCTGGAGGTGGACGGCGGCATTTCGATCCAGACCATCGGCGACGCCGTGGCTGCCGGCGCTGACGTGCTGGTGGCGGGGACGGCCAGCTTCGCCGGCGGCCCGGAGCGCTATGCCGACAATATTGCAGCGCTGCGTGCCGCCGCCAAGGTACGCGCAGTCGTGCCGGAACAGGTGACGGCGTGACCGCGCCCGTGCGCAAAGCCACGGCGGATACGATCCCGGAAGGCAACCGGCTCGTCCGCGTTGGCGGCGACCGCGGCCTCTCCTGGTCGAGAAAGTCACCTGGCGCCTGCGCCAGATGCATTATCGCTCGTTCCTGCACGGCCTGCGCCTGCGCGGGCGCTTCCCGCTCAAGCTGCTGGCGGCGCCTGCCGACCTCTGGGTCGGCGAACCGCTGATCGGCAAGGCGCTGGTCGACGGCCGCTTCGATTACATGGGGATCGCCATCAACACCAACGGCATCCGCTTCTCGGCAATCCATGCGCCGCTCGGCTGGCTGGAGTGGCTGCATGGTTTTCGCTGGCTGCGGGACGCGGCGACCGTGCTCGACCACCGGCGCGGCGCGGCGATCATCGAGCCGCTGGTCCAGCGCTGGCTCGACGAATACGCCCGCTTCGATGAACTGGTCTGGCGACCGGATATCCTCGGCGAACGGCTGATCAACTGGATGACCCATGCGCCGTTTCTGCTGTCCTCGTCCGATCAGGTGTACCGCTCGGCGGTTTTGAACACGCTGGCGCGCAGCGGCCGGCACCTGGCCCAGACGGTCGAGAAGACCCCAACGGTCTGGCGCGGGTGAAGGCGGCGGCAGGGCTGATCGTCAACGGGCTGCTGCTGCCCGGCGGCGAGCAGCGCCGGCACGTCGGCGAGCGGGCGCTGGCGCGCGGCCTGACCGAGACGGTGCTCGTCGATGGCGGCACCATCGCCCGCTGCCCGAGCGAGCATCTGGAAATCGTCAAGCTGCTGCTGACCGTGCGGCAGGTCTACCGCGACCGCCAGATCGAGCAGCCGGAGGCACTGGTCAGCGCGCTGGACCGCATGATCCCGGCGCTGTTCGGGCTGGTGCTCGGCGACGGTCTGCTGAGCGCCGCGCATGGCGGCAGCCTTGGCAATGCGCAGGAACTGGAGCGCATCCGCACCATCACCGACGTCGCGACCACGCCGCTGCGCAATGGCGTTCACTGCGGCTTCCAGCGGCTGGATGGCGGGGATACGGTCGCCGTGATCGACGCCGGGCCGCCGCCGCCCGCGCGTACCGGCACCGTGAGCCACGCCGGCACGCTGTCGTTCGAGTTCAGCGACGGGCCGCACCGGGTGGTGGTGAACTGCGGCGGCGGGCGTTCGGCGGGGCTCGCCATGCGCACGGACCTCCATGAATTGCTGCGCACGACGGCAGCGCACTCGACCCTGGTGATCGAGAACCTCAATTCGACCAAGCTGCGCGACGACGGCACTCTTGGTGCCGGAGTCGAGGAAGTGACGGCGCTCCGCCAAGAGAGCGCGGACGGCGTCTGGCTCGATTGCGGGCATGATGGCTATGCGGGCCGTTTCGGGCTGGAGCACCGGCGACGCCTGTATCTCAGCAGCGACGGGGTCGACCTGCGCGGCGAGGACCAGCTCGTAGGCTCAACGCACAGTCGCTGGCGCAAGCCGCGCGCCGGCCTCAGCTTCGACATCCGCTTCCACCTGGGCGACGGCGTCGAGCCGACCATGACCGCCGACCATCAGGGCCGTGCTCAAGCTGCCCAACGGCGTGTTGTGGGCGTTCAAGGCGCGGGGCGCGAAATTGCGGGTCGATGACAGTTTATGGGTTGACTCGCTTGGCAAGGTGCGCAGAACCCGCCAGCTCGTACTCACCGGTGATACGGCTGAAGACGGGGCGCAGGTGCGCTGGTCGTTCAAGCGCGGCACCAGAAGCTGATCCGGAAGGACTTCCCATGACCGTTGCATCGGCGGCGATCCGCTATGCCCTGCTTTCCGTCTCCGACAAGACCGGACTTGTTCCCTTTGCGTCTGCGCTGAGCGCGCGCGGGATTACCCTGCTGTCCACGGGCGGCACCGCGAAGGCGCTGCGCGATGCGGGGCTGGACGTCACCGACGTCTCGGCCCACACCGGCTTCCCGAGATGATGGACGGCCGGGTCAAGACCCTGCACCCCAGGATCCACGGCGGGCTGCTGGCGCTGCGCGACAATCCTGAACATACGGCAGCCATGGCCGCGCATGACATCGCGCCGATCGACCTGGTGGTGGTGAACCTCTACCCGTTTGCGCAGACGGTGGCGCGCGGCGCAGACTATGAAACCGCGATCGAGAACATCGATATCGGCGGCCCGTCGATGGTGCGGTCCGCCGCGAAGAACCATCGCTCGGTCACCGTGGTGGTCGACCCGGCGGATTACCAGACGGTGCTGGACGACCTGAACGCCAACGATGGCGCCACCGGCTTTGCCTTGCGCCAGCGCCTGGCCGCCAAGGCCTATGGCCACACCGCGGCCTACGACTCGGCGATCGCCGCATGGTTCAACGACAGCGTGCTCGGCAACGAATTCCCGGACCAGTTGACCGTCAGCCTCACCGGACACAGGCGCTGCGCTACGGCGAGAACCCGCACCAGGCGGCAGCCCTCTATGCAGCGCCTGCCGCCAGGGACGGCGTGGTGCATATGCGCCAGCTTCAGGGTAAGGAGCTCAGCTACAACAACATCAACGATACCGACGCCGCGCTGGACCTGATCCGCGAGTTCGAGGCGGGCGGCCCGGCCGCCGTTGCCATCATCAAGCATGCCAATCCCTGCGGCGTGGCGACTGCGGACACGCTGGAGGCCGCTTACGCCAAGGCGCTGCGCTGCGACCCGGTCTCGGCGTTCGGCGGCATCGTGGTTGCCAACCGGCCGCTGAACGCTGCCGCCGCGCGTGCGATCTCGGAGATCTTCACCGAAGTGGTCGCCGCGCCGGATGCAGACGCGGAAGCCCGCGCCATCTTCGCCGCCAAGAAAAACCTGCGGCTGCTGCTGACCGGCCCGCTCGACCAGCCGGGCGGCAAGGACCTGATCCTGAAGGCAGTGAGCGGCGGCTACCTCGCCCAGACTCGGGACAGCGCACGCGTGCGCGCAGCAGATGTGACCCTGGTGACGCGCCGCGCACCGACGCCGCAGGAAATGGCGGACCTGCTGTTCGCCTTCCGAGTCGCCAAGCATGTGAAATCGAACGCCATCGTCTACGCCAGGGATGGCGCGACGGTCGGCATCGGCGCCGGCCAGATGAGCCGCATCGACAGCACGCGCATCGCCGCCTGGAAAGCGCGCGAGGCCGCGGAGGCCGCCGGCCTGACCGAGAGCCTGACCCAGGGTTCCGTCGTGGCGTCGGATGCGTTCTTCCCGTTCGCGGACGGCCTGATTGCAGCGGCCGAAGCCGGGGCCACCGCCATCATTCAGCCCGGCGGCTCGATCCGCGATGCCGATGTGATCGCCGCCGCCGACGAGCGCGGCCTCGCCATGGTCTTCACCGGCGTGCGCCACTTCCGGCATTAGAGCCTTTCCGACTGAGGTCGAGGCACTTGTGTTGAAGTGGCTCAAGCGAAGGCGATAAGAAAGGCTCTCACCCTTTGTGGTGACCCTTCTTGTCCGTTTTGATTGCCTCACCAAAAGTGGTTCAATCAAAAACGGGAAGAGTCTAGGCTGGGGTAGCTTCCAAATCGGCAGGACGCCCATGAAATCCACCCACGATCTGTCTGGCCTGATCAAGTTTCTGAAACAAGAGGACTGGGCCAACCGGCTTAATGCGGTGATCATGGATCATTTTGGGCCTGCGCTCGAAGAATTCGGCATCGATTATGACGAACTGGATGAGATCATCGGCCCAATGGGCGGGAACCTTGTGGGGCTGCGCGTTCGAGGATCTGCTGACGCACAGCTTCGAACCCGATGGTACCAATCTTGTCGAGGTCTATCTCAAGCGGCGCGGCTGGAATGAAAAGGCCCAGAACAAAGCCTATATGAAGGCGCTGCGTCATTCGGTGATGAGCCTCTATGAGGTCAGCGAGATCATTCCCGGCCAGTCCATGTTTGCGCGTGACATGGTGCGCGACGCTGAACCGATCCTTGTAACCGAACGCAGTGCGACTCGGTCGTTGAAGCAATGGGACCGGATCGGCGCACGCATTGTCACGGTCAATGGTCGCAACATCCTCGCCGGCGGACTGCTGGCTTTCACGCATGACGCGGCGGAAGGCTTGCTCAATGGTTTCGCCGCCATATTGGCTGAAGAGGGTGCCGAGGCGATCGACTTGATCGATTCCGATCTATTGCTTGCCGGTTCCGCACCGCTGTTCACCAATGCGTGGCTCTTTGACACACTCGGCAAGGCGCTCGGGCACGCCCAGCCCTTGCTCCACAACAGTGATGGCGATGAAGTGATATTCCACACCGTTCGCCTGCCGCTCGCCAAGGGCACGGCGCAGGCGCAGGTCGTGGAGCGGCTTGACGGTATCGCAGCGCTGCGGCGGGCGCACGGCAAATTCTGGAACTGGCTGGACCTCTCTGGCGACAGCAAGCCTGCCAAGACGAACGGTGAGAACGCGCTGCTCTGGAATGTCACGATGGACGATGGCGCGCCGGTGCTGGGCAATGTCGAGGTAAAGGGGCGGTTCGTCACCCTCTCGGTCAGTTCGGCGGCACGCGCCGAACGCGGCAAGGCCTTGCTCGGCGAGGCGCTGGGCAAACTCGCTGGTCCGGCACTGACCGAAATCAAAACCCTCGATCAGGCGCGCAGCGCCGGTACGGGCGACGATGGCCCCACGCTCGACCTTCCGCCCGATCAGCATGAACGGATCATCCATGACTTTATGGACCGGCAATATCACGGCGCGCTTGATGAACCGGTAGGCATGCTGGATGGCCAGACGCCACGTGCCGCTTGCGCGAACGAAGCCGGGCAGCACAGAGTAGCGAACTGGCTCAAATATCTCGAAAACGGCTCATCAAAGCACGAGACTGCGAACGACCCCATAGCCAGCTATGACTTTGGCTGGATGTGGCGCGAACTGGGTATCGAGCACCTGCGGCGGTGAAGTGGTGCATGAGATTGGGGCCACGAGATGGCTCGCTTCTGGACATTTTTGTCCATATCGATCATAATGATCATATCGATTAATGAGGTCAGCGCTGTCAGCTTCCGCCAAAATCTCGGCGAGATGCTCAACCAAGTTCAATACCGCCATGATAGTATTGTCATCAATAAGGACGGCAAGCCGGTGGCGGCCTTGGTCAACGCCGAGCTGTTCGCACGCGTGTGCCGTCTCAATGACCGGTTCGAGGCGCTGACCGACCGAATAGCCCATGCCTTTGCCGACATTGCCGAGGCGGAAGGCTTGGCGGAAATCGACGCAGTTGCGTCAAAGGTCCGTCACGGCTGATGGCGCGTCTGCGTGTCGTGCCAAATGCCAATGTGCTGGTGTCCGGTATCGCCTATCCGGGCAGCATTCCAGGAAAAATCATCGGCACATGGCGCGCGGGCGGCATCGACATCGTGCCGTCACGTCACATCATCGACGAGATGATAAGGGTGTTGCCGCGCCTCTCGCGCAATCCGCTCGGCCCCGACGACATCCGCGATCTCGCCGACAGTTTTACTTCCTGGCCGATATTGTCGAGCCAGACGGTGCCAGCGACCCGGATTTGCGCGATCTCGCCGATCAGCCAGTGCTCGCAACGCTGACGGCCTCTGGCGCTGACTATCTCATCACCGGGGACAAGGGCCTGCTTGCGCTCGGCGAGCGCTACCCGATCCTATCCCCAGCAGCGGATTTCTGGGCGCGACACGGCTGAAGGTGTGCTGGCCAGCTCGCCTCTGAGTGATGTGTTGCTGACGCCGGACTCTTCGCAAACCTGGTGGAAACCCACGGACTGAGACTGTGTGACGGGAATGGTTGGAGGCCCGAGCCGGAATCGAACCGGCATATACGGATTTGCAGTCCGCTGCGTCACCATTCCGCCATCGGGCCACCAAGCTGCGCTTAATCCAGCACTGGCGCGCCAGCGTCAAGGGGCTACCGCGAAGCAGACCGCGACAATGAGCGGGATGCCAAGCAGATCGATGAGGAAACCGGCGCGGACCATCTGCCCCACCCGCACCTGCCCGGTCGCATAGGCAATCGCGTTCGGCCCGGTGCCGGCCGGCATCATGAAGCCCCAGCTCGCCGCCAGCGCCGCCGGCATCGCCAGCGCCAGCGGGTCGAGTCCGGTCGCGGTCGCGACGCCTGCCACCACCGGCAGGAAGCCGCTGGCGGTCGCGACGTTGGAGGCAAATTCCGTGACCAGGATCACCAGCGCCGTCAGCAGCAGCGCCAGCGCCCAGATCGGGATCGTGCCGAGGCCGGAGAGCTGCTGGCCGATCCACAGCGCCAGGCCGCTTGCCGTGATGGCATCGGCAAGCGCCAGCCCGCCGCCAAACATCATGATCACGTCCCACGGCACGCCGCGCGCGTCCGGCCACTCGAGGATCGGCCGGCCGTTCCCGCCCGGCAGAATGAACAGCAGCAGCGCGGCAGCAATGGCGGTCATGCCGTCGTCCAGCGCCGACAGCCCGATCCTGTCCTTGATCAGGGGCAACACCGTCCAGCCGAGGATCAGCGCCACCACCAGCGGCGCCACGCGCTTCTCGAGCGGCGACCAGGCTCCCGGCGTCCCGATGGCGGCCAGCACGGCCTGCCTGTCGAATGCCGCATGCGGCACGCGCAGCGCGCGGTTGAGGAGCCAGGCGGCGGCAGGAACGCCGAGGAACACCATCGGCAGACCGAACTTCGACCAGGTGACAAAGTCGATCCGGATATCGAGCGTCCGGTCGATCATGGCCGCCGCGATGCCGTTGGTCGGCGATCCGACCAAAGTGCCGAGGCCGCCGATCGACGCTGCATAGGCGACACCCAGCAGCAGCGCCGGCGCGAAGCCGTCGTCCTGCCCGCGTGCCCGGATCAACGCCAGCGCGACCGGGGTCATGATCAGCGCCGTCGCAGTGTTGGAGACGATCATGCTCACGATGGCCGTCGCCGCCATGAACGCCAGCACCAGCCGGCGCGGGCTGGTGCCGCCCCGCGCGGCCACGGCTAGCGCCACCCGCCGGTGCAGGCCCGCCTTTTCGATAGCGATGGCGACGATCGCCCCCGAGCACCAGAAACAGGATCGGCGAATAATAGGTGCCGGCGATCTTGCCGGCGCTGCCGGCCCCAGCAGCGGCAGCAGCAGGAAGGGCAGCAGTGCCGTCATGGTCAGCGGCACGGCCTCGGTGAACCACCACAGCGCCATCAGCACGGCAACCGCCGCCACCGCCCAGCCCTCTGGACTGAGGCCCGCCGGTGCGTCCACAAGCCGCATCGTCATAAACAGGCCGAGCCCGGCCCAGAGCCCCGCCCGCTGGATCATGGGCAAGGCTTAGCGCTTTGGTACTATTGTGGCTAGAATGATTTAACAGGCTGTTGAAAAGCGGAATAATACAGTCCCATTTCGTCATTCCGGCGAAGGCCGGAATCCATGGGTGCTTATATACACAACGAATATAAGATGTTAGCCATAGACCCCGGCCGGAGTTTATCCCCGTTAGGGGCCGGGGTGACGGCTGTGGGTTTGGGGTGCGGGAAACCATTTTTCAGCAACCTGTTAGGCTGGCGAGACGGTCACGCCGCGCCAGAATGCGACATAACCGCGGATATGCGCGGCCTCTGGCTTGGTCTCGGGGTAGTACCAGGCGGCATCGGCGTTCTCCGCCCCGCCGGCCACCAGCGTGTAATAGTGCGCGGTTCCCTTCCATGGACACACCGTCTTCGCCCCGCTGGGCTTCAGGAACACGGGATTTACGCTATCGATCGGGAAATAATGGTTGCCCTCGACGACAACAGTCGCGTCCGAGCGGGCTATAGTCTGGCCATTCCAGCGAGCTTCCATCATGGGGGCGTTCCTGCTTTCGATTGTGAGGAGGTTAGATCCATATGGCGCGCACCCTGCACAAGGCAACCTTGCTCCGCACCTCGGGAGATTGCTCAAGCGTGCGCTGGCTGGCGGCATGAGCGAGGACCTGCGCCGCTACGCGCCGGCAACCGCGCGCAACCGGGAGCCGATCCTCGCCGTGCTGAAAACGTGCTGCCGGCGCGCGGCCTGGTTTTGAAGTCGCAAGCGGCACGGGCGAGCACGCCGTCCATTTCGCGCCGCATTTTCCCGGCCTGCTCTGGCAGCCGACGGACGCCGACCCGGACGCCCTGCCCTCGATCGACGCCTGGCGGGCGCACAGCGCCGCGCCGAACATCCTGCCGCCGGTGCGGCTCGATCTGCTCGCAGACCCGGCTCCGGTGCCGCAGGCGGAAGCGCTGGTCTGCATCAACATGGTGCACATCAGCCCCTGGCCGGCAACCGCCGCGCTGATGCGCCTGGCTGCAGACCTGCTGCCGGCGGATGGCCCTCTCTATCTGTACGGGCCGTACAAACGCGATGGCGCGCATACGGCACCGAGCAACGCGGCGTTCGATGCGGACCTCAAGTCGCGCAATCCGGCCTGGGGCGTGCGCGATCTGGAAAGCGTCGCTGCATGCGCGGACGCCGCCGGGCTGACGTTGGCGGACGTCATCCCGATGCCCGCCAACAACGTCTCGGTGGTGTTCAGGCGGCGGCCGACTTGAGGCGGTGCTTGTAGGCCTCGCGGAATTTCTTGACCTTCGGCGCGACCACGAAGTTGCAGTAGGCGTTGCCACTGCCCAGGCGCTGGAAATATTCCTGGTGATAGTCTTCCGCGACCCAGAAGGTCCCGGCCGGCGCAATCTGGGTGACGATCTTGCCGGGCCACAGGCTTGCGGCGCGCGCCTTTGCGGCCACAGCTTCCGCTTCCTGCGCAGGCGACAGCGTGAAGATCGCCGAGCGGTAATGCTCGCCGACGTCGTTGCCCTGACGGTTCAGGGTCGTCGGGTCATGGACGTGGAAGAAGATATCGAGAATTTCCGCGTAGGAAATCTGTGCGGGATCGAAGGTCACGCGGATCGACTCCGCATGGCCGGTGCCGCCAGCGCACACCTGCTTGTAGTTGGGGTTGTCGACATGGCCGCCGGCATAGCCGGACTCGACCGACACGATGCCCTGCAGGTCGTCGTACATGGCCTCGATGCACCAGAAGCAGCCGCCTGCCAGAATTGCCGTTTCCATATGTATCTCCTTCTCGGCTGGTTCGCTGGCCAGCGACGCCGCGTTACGGGAAAATATATAGGGTCATGAAACGGATTGTCAGCGATTTGCCGCCGCCCGTCGCATGAGGCAGGACTTTGCATACAATTGCGTCATGCTGCCATAGGATAATAAAACACCACCACGCACTGACAGCGAATGAGGCTATCATGAAACTGCTGACCACCCTGACAATCGCCATGCTCGCGGCAACGCCGGCCCTTGCCGCCTCGCGCACATTCGACGTCAAGGATTTCAAAGGCGTCGCGCTGACCGGCTCGCATGATGTCGAAATTTCCCCGGGCGCGTACTCGGTCACTGCGGAAGGCGACGCCAAGGACCTCGACCGGCTGAAGATCACAGTCGACGACGGCGAACTGGTCATCAGCCAGAAATCCGGCATCTACTCCAGCAGCGGCCGCGTGGTCGTGCATGTACGGCTGCCCACACTCAGCAGCATGACGCTCACCGGCTCGGGCGACATGACCGCCAAGGGCGTCGATGCCAAGGCATTCGAGGCACGACTGACCGGTTCAGGCGATCTGTCCGTCAGCGGCACATGCACCAGCATCATGGCCAGCCTGCTCGGCTCCGGCGACTTGGTGGCCAAGGATCTGAAGTGCGAGACCGCCAATGCGTCTCTGCTGGGGTCCGGCGATCTTGCCATCTACGCGAGCAAGGCGATCCATGCCTCCATTCTGGGGTCCGGCGATATCGTCGTGCACGGGAACCCGGCAAGCCGCCAGACCAAGGAACGCGGCAGCGGCGACATCAGCTTCTCGAAGTAATTGTCGCAGCGCAATCCTCCCCATCGGGGAGGGGACCACCCGCAAGGGTGGTGGAGGTGGCGGAGACTTGGCATTTCTGCCCCTCCGCCCGCCTTGCAGACGGACACCCTCCCCTTCAAGGGGAGGATCTGTCACCACACAGAAGTCTTATAGCCCCTACTCCGCCGCCTGCGCCTGTGATGGCGGCCGGTAGCTCAGCACGGGCTGCCGTGCCGCCTGCGTCTCGTCGAGGCGCTTCATCGGCGCAAAGCGCGGCGCACTGGTGAAGCGGGCTGTCTTGCCGGCCCTGGCTGCCAGTGCCAGGCCGCGCATCGCCATGATGAACTGGTCAAGCGAGGCCTTGCTTTCGCTTTCGGTCGGCTCGACCAGCATCGCGCCATGCACGACGAGCGGGAAATAGACGGTCATCGGGTGATAGCCTTCGTCAATCAGCGCCTTGGCGAAGTCGAGCGTGGTCAGCCCTGCGTCTTTCAGGAAGCGGTCGTCGAACAGCGCCTCGTGCATGCACGGCCCCTCGAACGGCGCGGTCATCACGTCCTTGAGGCTGGCGAGCACATAGTTGGCGTTCAGCACGGCGTCTTCCGCCGCCTGCATCAGGCCATCCGCGCCGTGGCTCAGCATGTAGGCAGCCGCCCGTACGAACATGCCCATCTGGCCGTGGAAGGCGGTCATGCGGCCGAAACTTTGCGCTGCCTTCGGGTCCTCGTCACGATGCTCGACCAGTTGCAGTTCGCCGTCCGCCAGCTTGTGGATGAACGGCAGCGGCGCGAACGGCGCCAGCTTCTCGGACAGCACCACCGGGCCAGAACCCGGCCCGCCGCCGCCGTGCGGGGTGGAAAAGGTCTTGTGCAGGTTGATGTGCATGGCGTCGACGCCGAGGTCGCCCGGGCGCACCTTGCCGACCAGCGCGTTGAAGTTGGCGCCGTCGCAGTAGAAATAGGCCCCGACAGCATGCACGGCCTCGGCGATCTCGACGATATCCGGCTCGAACAGCCCGCAGGTGTTCGGGTTGGTCAGCATGATCGCGGCGACATCCGGCCTCAGGCGCTGCTTCAGTGCGCTAAAATCGACGCGCCCGCGCGCATCCGCAGGGATCGGCTCGACCCGGAAACCGCAGAAGGCCGCAGTCGCCGGGTTGGTGCCATGCGCTGATTCCGGGCAGAGCACCACCGGCCGCTGCTCGCCGCGCGCATCCAGTGCGGCGCGGATCGCCAGCATGCCGCACAGCTCGCCGTGCGCGCCCGCTTTCGGACTCATGGCGACCGCGTTCATGCCGGTCAGCGTCATCAGCCAGTGCGCCACCAGTTCGATCAGCGCCAAAGCGCCCTGCACGCTGTTCTGCGGCTGCAGCGGGTGGATGTCGGCAAAGCCGGGCAGCCGTGCCATCTTCTCGTTCAGGCGCGGGTTGTGCTTCATGGTGCACGACCCGAGCGGAAACAGCCCGAGATCGATCGCGTAATTCTTGCGGCTGAGCCGGGTGTAATGGCGCACCGCCTCCGGCTCCGTGAGCCCCGGCAGCCCGATCGGCCGGTTGCGCTCCAGGCCGCCGAGCCGGGCTGCACGCCTGGGCGGGCGGGCGTATCGACCCCGTGCGGCCTTCGTCGCCGATTTCGAAAATCAGCGGCTCTTCAAGCTGCAGCGCGCGGTTGCCGGTGAAGGTTTCCAGTGCACTCGGCGCAGTCGCCTCGGTCGGGCGGGTCGGGCGTCCCTGATTGTTCATGCTCATGCCAGCACCTTCCGGAATGCGGCGACCAACGCATCGATATCGGCGTCGGTCACGGTTTCGGTTACGGCGATGATCACGCCGTTCTCAAGATCGGTTGCATGCGGGTACAGGCGGCCGAGCGCCACACCCGCCAGCACATCGTGTTCGGCAAGGTCGCGCAGCACCGGGCGGGCCGGCCGGTCGAGCTTCACCGTGAACTCGTTGAAGAAGGCGGTGTTCAGCACCGTGACGCCGTCGAGGGCGTCCAGGCGGTCTGCCACTTCGCAGGCGCGGGCGTGGTTGTATTCGGCAACCGCACGCAGGCCCTTCTCGCCAAGCAGGGTCATGTGGATGGTGAAGGCGAGCGCGCACAGCCCGGAGTTGGTGCAGATGTTGGAGGTCGCCTTTTCCCGGCGGATATGCTGCTCGCGGGTCGAGAGTGTGAGCACGAAACCGCGCTTGCCGTCGGCGTCGACCGTCTCGCCGCAGAGGCGGCCCGGCATCTGGCGAACATACTTCTCCTTGGCTGCGAACAGCCCGAGGTACGGCCCGCCGAAGTTCAGCGCATTGCCGATCGACTGCCCCTCCCCGACCGCGATGTCGGCCCCATTTCCCCGGCGAGGTCAGCATGCCGAGCGCGATCGCCTCGGTCACCACGACCACCAGCAGCGCGCCCTTGGCATGGCAGGCGGCGGCCAGATCGCTGAGATCGGCGACGTGGCCGAAAAGGTTGGGGTTCTGGACGACAACGCAGGAGGTCGTCTCGTCGATCTGGTGCATCAGCCAGTCGATGTCGCAACCCGGCCTGCCGTCCGAGAGCGTCGGCGTGCCGACCACCAGCTCGTCATCGGTGAAGGCAGTCAACGTCTGCGCCACTTCGATATAGTGCGGGTGCAGCCCGGCCGAGAGCACGGCCTTGGTGCGGCGGGTAACCCGGCGCGCCATGAAAATGGCCTCCACGCAGGCCGTGGAACCGTCATACATGGAGGCGTTTGCGACATCGAGCCCGAACAGCCGGGCGACCTGGGTCTGGAACTCGAACAGATACTGCAGCGTCCCCTGCGCGATTTCCGGCTGATACGGGGTATAGCTGGTCAGGAATTCGCCACGCTGGATGATGTGGTCGACGCTGGCCGGCACGTGGTGCTTGTAAGCGCCGCAACCGATGAAGAACGGATACTCGCCCGCCGGCTTGTTTTGCGCGCAAGGCCACCCAGCAACCGCTCGACCTCCAGTTCGGTCATGTGGCCGGGCAGCCCGGCGATCGGCGCGCGACCGAGGGTCGCGGACGGCACGTCCCGGAACAGATCGTCGATCTGGCTGGCACCGACGGTGCGGAGCATCTCCGCGCGGTCAGCATCGTTCAAAGGCAGGTAACGCATGGGTAAGCCCTTCGTTTACAGTGGCTTGCGTGCGGCGAAGCGCAGGCGCACATAGTCGGCGACGAATACGCCGTCAGCGCGCCGGAGGATCGGCGCAAGAAAATCCTCGATCCGCTGCATGATTCGCGGCGCGTCGTGATCCGAAACGCCGACCGTATCCATGAAGCCCTGACGCAGCGCTGTCAGCCAGCCGACCACGCCGGTCGGCAGGTCGGTCGGCCGGTGGATCAGTTCGGCCTGAACATCGACGAACCCGCTTGCGCCAGTATCGTCGTGAACACGCCCGGTTCTGCGTAATTCTGTGCCTCGCGCGCGGGCAGTTCATAGCCCTCGAGCGCCAGCACCGCACGGATGCCAGTGCGCAGCGCCGCGATGTTGCCGAAGCCACCGAACTCGCCGACAAAGCGACCACCCGGCTTCAACGCCCGGAACACCCCGCGCGCAACGGCCGCATGGTCCATCATCCAGTGCAGTGCCGCGTTGGTGAACACGGCATCGAACTGCGCCTCGAAATCCAGCGCCTGGCCGTCCTTGACGTCCGCGACAAGCCCTCTGGCGCGCGCCGCAGCAATCATCTCCGGGCTGAAGTCGACGCCAAGCACGTCCGCGCCGCTCGCTGCAAGCTTCTCGGTCAGAACACCGTCGCCGCAGCCCAGATCAAGGATGCGCTCGCCAGGCTGCGGGGCCAGCAACGCCAGCACCGGCGCACCCAGCGCTGGCACGAAGCCGGCATTGGCGGCATAGGCCCCGGCGTCCCAGCGGTTGACGGGTTGCGGCGTGGTCATCAGCCGAGCGTCGCGAGGTAAGCCTGATAGGCGGCGGCGTCCATCAGGGCGTCGAGCTCGCCCGAGTTGCCTAGCTTCAGCTTGGCGAACCAACCCTCGCCTTCCGGCGCGCTGTTGACCAGCGACGGTTCGTCGACCAGCTTGTCATTGACCGCGACAATCTCGCCCGAGACCGGCGCATAGACGTCCGACGCGGCCTTCACCGACTCGACGACTGCGGCGTCGCCGCCCTGAGCTACGGTCTTGCCGACCACCGGCAGTTCGACGAACACCACGTCGCCCAGTTGTTCCTGCGCGTAGCCGGTAATGCCGAAGGTCGCGACATCGCCCTCGACGCGCAGCCATTCATGGTCCTTGGTGAAATACAGTGTCATGCATCAGCTCCCTGTGTTGGTGCGAACATAGCGGTGTGGAACAAACGGCATCGGCGCGACGGCAGCGGCGATCCGCTTGCCGCGCACATCGATTTCCAGCGCCGCGCCATCTGCGGCGTGCGCGGTCTCGACGTAGCCCATGGCGATCGGTGCCTGCAGGCTGGGTGCGAAGCCGCCGCTGGTGACAACGCCGACCTGACGGTCCGCCGCATGGATCGTGGCACCCTCGCGTGCAGGCAGGCGGCCCTCCAGCCTGAGGCCAACCCGCTTGCGGGATGTGCCGTCCAGCATCTGCCGAGGACGCGCGCGGCACCCGGAAGCCGCCCTCCGCCTTGCGGCGCTTGGAGATGGCGAAGGTCAGATCCGCCTCGACCGGACTGGTCTCAGGGCTGAGGTCATGCCCATAGAGCGGCAGCCCTGCCTCCAGGCGCAGGAGTCGCGTGCACCCAGCCCGATCGGCTTGACCTCCGGCTGGTCGAGCAGCGCCCTGGCGACCGCCTCGGCGGCATCGGCTGACACCGAGATCTCAAACCCGTCCTCGCCGGTATAACCGGAACGGCTGACCCAGGCCGACGCGCCGGCGATCGTTGCCGGAGCCGTCTGCATGAAGGTCAGGCCCGCGACTTCAGGTGCCAGCCGCGCCAGCGCAGCCACCGCTTTCGGCCCTTGCAGCGCCATCAGCGCCCAGTCGTCGCGGTAGGTGACATGGACACCCTTGGGTTCCAGCCGGGCACGAAGCAGCGCAATGTCGGCGTGCTTGACCGCGCCGTTGACCACCAGAAGCAGATCGTCCGCCCGGCGGCACACCATGAGGTCGTCGAGGATGCCGCCGTTCCCGTCCAGCAGCAGGCTGTAGCGCATGCGGTTGAGCTTCAGGCCGACGATATCGCCCGGCAGCAGGGTTTCCAGCGCCCTGTCTGCGCCATCCCCGGTCAGCAGCACCTGCCCCATGTGGGAAACGTCGAACAGGCCCGCAGACTCCCGGGTCCACAGATGCTCGGCCATGATGCCTTCGGGGAACTGCACGGGAAGCGCATAGCCTGCGAACGGCACGATACGGCCACCGAGCGCGCGGTGCAGATCAATCAGGGGTGTCCAGCAAGGCGTCCGACATAGCACACTCAACGACAGAGCAGCGCCGAAACTGGCGCCCGTGCCCCTCTGTCGGAAAACCTGAGAGCTTTACCGGATCACGCCGAGGCCGGAACCGGATTACCCCTTCGGTGAGACGGCCACGACGACCGCCCGCTTTCCAGAGTGCCGCATGATCGCCGCGCGGTCCGTTGACCTGAGAGATTCCGGGGCGGTTGCTCCTTCGGTGGCGGGCCTTGCGGCCCACGCTCTCCCGCGCGTCGACAGGGTTGCCCCGCGGACCGGCTCTGTCTACCCGACGCCGCCTTCAAGTCAATCGGCAAAGCGGGGTCGTGTCTTCGTTTGCAATTTTGCCGCTCACCCTGAGCTTGGACAGAAGGGCGGAGCGGCGAGGCGCGCTCATGGTTCGTCAAGCTCACCACGAGCGGACCATCAAACTGGGACGGTGCCCAAAGCGGGGTCGTGTCTTCGTTTGCAATTTTGCCGCTCACTCTGAGCTTGGACAGAAGGGCGGAGTGGCGAGGCGCGCTCATGGTTCGTCAAGCTCACCACGAGCGGACCATCAAACCGAGACAGTACCCAAAGCAGCGCATAGAGACGAAGCGGAAAATTTCAGCTATCCGCCGCGCCGCGCCAGCGTGCAACCGACCAGCGATAGCCGTTCGGGCAGACAATGATCCCCATGCGGTCGCCCCAGAGGGCATCCTCCGCCGGGCTTTCGACGGTCGCACCGGCCGCAACGGCACGCGCCATCACATCGTCAACGTCATCGACGTACAGGTAGAACCACTGGCTGGCACGCACCCCAGCGTCGCCGGGCACTGGCCGGTCTCCGGCCGGTCCGGCGTTCCCATCAGCACCTTCTCGCCGTGATAGCGGAACTCGATATGGAACGGCGTGCCGTCCGGGCCATCCACCTTGTCCGCGAGCTCGAAGCCGAAGACCTCCGTGTAAAGCGATCGACGCGGCGACATCCCGCAGCGTGATATAGGGTGCCAGCCATGGCATTTCCGGTGCGCGCAGTTCCGACATAAGCCCCTCCCTGTCAATGGAACATAATAAGAACAAATTCCGGCAAATGTCAAGCCTCTTCGTCCGGTTTTGCGGCGCAATCCGGTTTGCGCGGCGTCGGCTTGCGCGCGGTCGTGGCGAATTCCGCAGCGCTCAGCCGGCCGTCGCGGCTGCTGTCAGCCTGTGCGAACCGATCCGAGGTTTTGACGGCATATTCCTCGAACGACAGCCGGCCGTCGCCATCCCGGTCGAGCTTGGCGAAGGCCTTGCGCCGGCTCGCCAGATACTCGTCGCGGCTGACGACGCCATCCTTGTCCTTGTCATAGCGCGCCAGCCGCTTCTGCTCTCGCGTCGGCTCGGGCAATTGCGTGCGCTCAGGCGGCGCTGTAACAGGCGCTGCATCAAGCGGATGCTCGGGTGCAGCCTGCTGCGCCACGCTGGGTGCCTGCCGCCAGACGATCACCGCCGCTGCCACCAGAACGGCCGCAAGGCCACCCGCCACCCAACGAAGCCTGGCATTCATGCGCCCTCACCATCGGCCGGTCGTCACCGCCCAGAAAATGCGGATTTGAAGCTGCAACGATAGGGCATCGGCGTGCTGCGCGCGAGTCCGCTGTGCGACAAAGGGGCCGCTTGCCAGCACGCAACGCGCCAGGCGCGGCGTGCCTGCAAGGCCGGCGCGGATGGGCCCAAGGTCGGGCATTTCTTCCGCGATTGCCTGTCGCGCGGCATAAAGCGCCGCCAGCGCCGCCAGCCATGGCGCAGGCGCTTGCAGCCACAGCGCACGCCCCAGCAGGCCGGCCATCGCCTTGCCGATTTCATTGTGTAGCCCCTCGCCCGCAGCCCAGGCATCCCAGGCCTCCAGAAGCGGCGACAGGTCATCCGGCGCGATGCTCAGGTTCTGCAGCGTCGCCAGCAATGGGTGGCCGCGGGTCTCGCCTGCCTCCAGCCGCTCGCGCCACCAGGCATAGCGAACCGCGCGCAACAAGGGGTCTTTGCCGCAACGCAGACATGCTCCAGCTCGGCCGCCCAGGCGGCTTTCGCGATGAACAACGGGCGGTGCTCCCGGGGGCATATAATGCCGCCAGATACAGGTCCGGTGCCTGCGCGCGCAGCAGATCAAGACAATAAGGCGCTTCCATGCAGGCTTATAGAATGTGTCCACCGGCCTCTGTCCAGCCTGCCGGGAGCACAGGACATGTCACAATTTCGAAATGCTTGTGGCGCACAAGCTTGCGCATGAAGCGTCACGTCCTTGCCCTGCTGCTCACCGGCCCGCTTGCCCAGCCGGCGTGCGCGCAGACAGAGGCGGACCTGCGGGCCGACCCGCGCTTTTCCAGCCCGCTCGCCTGCATGACCGCGGCGATCTACTACGAAGCGCGCGGCGAGCCGGCGGAGGGTCAGGCAGCGGTGGCGGCGGTCGTGCTCAACCGCATGGCGCACCCGGCCTATCCGAAATCGGTCTGCGCCGTCGTCCTGCAGGGGCCGGGCGTGCGACCGGCTGCCAGTTCACCTTCACCTGCGACGGGTCGCTGCAACGCCAGCCGGAGCCGGCGCGCTGGGCGGCGGCGCAGGCGGTCGCAGCGGCGACGCTCGCCGGAGCCGGGCCGCGCACGACCGACTCGACGCATTATCACAGCCTTGCCGTCTCCCCGCCTGGGCGGCAAGCCTGACGCCGACCGTGCAACTCGGCAATCACCGCTTCTACCGCTTGCCGGCAAAGCCGGGGACGGCGCTGGCCGCTGCCAAGGCCGCGCCGGCCTATTCCCCTGGGGTCTGGCGCTGCCGCAATAGCGCAGACGTGCGCCGGCCCGTCAGAGCCTGATCGGTTGAGGTTGAAGCATATGTGCTTCAACCGAGGGCGTGAATCAGGCTCTTATCAACAATTTAGACCATGATTCACGTTTCAGATTGATTCAGCCTGAAACGATCAAGGTCTAAACCACGCAAAAACGGCCCCGGTGTTTCCACCGGGGCCGCCTTTCGGTTCAGTCGCTTAAGCGATCAGACGCTTAGGCGCCGGCGCCGACCAGGCCTTGGCACTGGGTCGATTCCGGAACCTGCTGACCGGTGACTTCGTTCAGCACGGTGCCGTTGCCGTCCGCATTGGTCGTCAGCTGGATTGCCTGGCTATTCGGGTTGCCCGAATTCAGCGCCGTGGTGAAGAACACGGTGCGGATGGCGTTCTGCCAGCCGTTCGGCACCGAGCTCAGGCCGGCCGAGTCCAGCAGGCCCTGATCGGTGTCGTTCGCCAGGTTGTCGGTGTTCAGGTTCGAACGGCGCTCATACTCCTGGAAGAAGCGCAGGATCGCCGAACGCACCGAACCCGCCTGATAGCAGGTGTACAGCAGGGCGTTGGTCGTGCCGAGCATCGGGTAGGCGCGGAACGACGGGTCGGTCGCGCTGAACGGGTTGGCCAGCGGGTTGCGGTCCGCCGGGTCGTTCACGGTCGCCGTGTCGGGGTTGTCAGCGACGTCGAACGCGCCGTCCTGGTTGATGTCGTACGGCACGAAGCGCTCGAGCGGGGCAACCCAGCGCGCCGGGTTCTGACGGTCAGCGCCGGCAACAACCGGGAACAGTTCATACGCCAGGCGGGCACCGGTCGGCGCCGGCACGACGTTCTGGCCGTTGGCGTTGAACAGATCGGCGGTGGTCAGGCCGTAAGTGTTGGTCTGGGTGGTCAGTACGGCCGGCAGGACATAGTCCGGACCAACGTAACCGATGCGGGCCTGGGTCAGGACGTCGGCGGCGTTGATGCCGGCGTTGAAGGTGAAACCACGGCCCGAGTCGTTCAGCGAAGCCGACGGCACGGCGCGGAAGTCGAGGTAGTCAGCCACGCCTTCGTTACCAGCCGAACGGGTGAAGAGACCCAGGGTCTCGGTGCCCGAAAGGGTCTGGGTGGTGGCGTTCCAGATGGCGGTCGAGATGCGCGACGCCGGCAGCGCGGTGTTGCCAGCGGTGGTGAAGGCGTTGGAAGCCACGAAGGCGTCGCAGACCGCCGACAGGTGACGGGTGAAGATCGAGGTGGTGCCCGACGAGTCCGAACGACCGACGATCTGGATCGGCGCCGAGAAGTTGGCGTTGGTCTGGGTCACGTCGTTCGTGTCACGGAAGGTCGTCGGGTTGCCGGTGATCGCCGGCGAGCGCAGCTGGGTGTCGTTCCAGTTGGTGATCTCGCCGTGGAAGATGCGGCAGTAGGCCGACGGGGTCAGGCGGATACCGCCGGTGGTGACGGTGTTGCCGTTCGAGTCCAGAGCCGTGCGCGGGTTCTGGATGCGCAGGCGGTATTCCTGCAGGCCCAGGGTCGGGTGGTTATACTTGCGGTAGATCGGGTCGAACGCGATGTTCACCGGTGCGATCAGCAGCGGAACTGCACCAGGCGCCATAGCGCTCGCGCGGGTTGCGGAAGGTGTTCGACGGCAGCGGGTCCGGGGTGGCGTTGCCCGGAGCCAGAATGGTCAGGCTCTGGGTGGCCGGGCGGCCGCCGCCATTGCCGAGGTTGTAGTTGGCGACGTCGTTGTCGCCCAGGCCGGCTTCCGACAGGCCATAGTGCGGACCAGACGGGAACAGCGTGGTCAGAGCGTCGCCGACCACATAGTCGCCAGCGAACGACGCCGAGTGCGAGAAGATGCCCTGGATGCCACGGCCCGAACCGGTCGAGACGTAGACGCCGCGGAAGTTCGACAGGACGTTGGCGGTCTCGCTGCTGCAGTCGCGGATCACGCCGTCCGGGGTGCCGTCGCTGTTGACGTCCGGGTTGTAGCGGAACACGCCCGACGGGGTCGCGGCGGCGACCGGGTTGCCGGTGCGGGTGACCAGCGGGAAGTCGGTGCCGTAGCAGTCGAAGATCTGGCGGATATACGGCGCCGGCAGCGAAGCGCCGTTACCGTAGATGGTGGCTTGAGCGTGCGCCTGGCCGGCAACGCCCACGATGGCGGCAGCAGCCGCCAGCAGGATCGATTTGGTTTGCATGGGTCTCTCTTTCCTTTGTTGCTATAGAATGATCCGGCGAGCAGCTAAAAAGCCCGGAGATCATCTCAGCCATCGCACCGCGGCAGGGCTGGATTTCGTGTGGCGGACAGCCGGACAAAAACGACAGCAATCCAAGAAGCACGCGAAAAACAACCTGTAACTACACAAGGAGCGATAACGACTTTGACGCTTATCGGCCCGGATAGGTCACGGTGAACCCGCATCGGCATCCGGCCCCGAGAATCGTCTCGGCGAAGACCCTCTACCTGCCGTTCATAACAGAAAATGACATTAACCATTATAATGTGTCGTTAACCATAAACCCTCCAAGCCCTCAATGCCTTAGAGTTGAATTTTCACACCGGGACGAAGACTCTGCCCTAACCGCAGGACGGATGTGAAAAGGAGAGCGCCCTCAAGGGGTTTCGCGATCCCCTGGCTGCGCGTGGGCTTGCCGCGCGGCGCCTGCGGGTGTTAGCTGGGGAGTATGTTGTGCGCCTCGAGTCTTTTCGTTGCAGGCTTGAACCGATTGTCGTCGCTCTTGAAATTAACCTATGCGTCGCATGGAGACCCCGATGGCGGCAACGCAGATCGAAACCCGGAATAGCCGAGGAACCGGAGGCGAAAGCCTGATCGACGCGCTTGAGGCCAGCGGCGCGCTGCCGCCGGAGACCTTGGCGCGTGCACGTCTGGTCCATGAGGAGTCCGGCGAGCGCTACGACGCCATCCTGACGCGCCTCGGGCTGATGTCCGAGCAGTCGCTGGCTGATTTCGCCGCCCGCCAGAGCGGCCTGCCCATACTCGAGCAAAGCCAGCTGCCGCAGGCGCGGCCGGACGTCGGGGCGCTGTCGCTGCGCTGGCTGCGCGACAACCGCGTGCTGCCGCTCAGCGTGACCGACCAGTCGGTCGACATCGCCGTTGTCGACCCGTTCGACCCGCATCCGGAAGAAGCGCTGCGGTTCATGTTCAACCGGCCGGTACGCCGCTGGCTGGCGCGCGCCAGCGACCTGGAGGCGTTCCTCGACCGCCACTTCGCCGCTGAGCGCACGGACGACGGTGACGTCGCGATCGAGGCTGACGAAGCCGACCTCGAACGCCTGCAGGACCTGGCGAGCGACGCGCCGGCAATCCGCGCGGTCAACCGGTTGATTACCTCGGCGGTCGAGCAGCGGGCGTCGGACATCCATGTCGAACCGACCGAAGAGCAGTTGAAGGTGCGCATGCGCATCGATGGCGCGATGCTGGAGCAGGACCCCTGCCCGCCAGCATGAAGGCGGCCTTCGTCTCGCGCGTCAAGGTCATGTCCGGCCTCAACATCGCGGAGAAGCGTCTGCCGCAGGATGGCCGCCTGCGGCTGGCGGTGCGCGGCCACGACGTCGATCTGCGCGTGGCGACCGCACCGACCATTCACGGCGAGTGTGGTCATGCGCCTGCTCGACCGCTCCAACCTGACCCTCGATCTGGCGACGCTCGGCTTCGACCCGCCGACCGTCAAGGCGCTGACTGATCTGGTGCACCAGCCGCACGGCATCGTGCTGGTGACTGGGCCGACCGGCAGCGGTAAGACCACGACGCTCTATGCGACGCTCTCGCTGCTCAACGCAGCGACCCGGAAGATCCTCACCGTCGAAGACCCGGTCGAATACCGGCTCGCCGGCATCAACCAGACCCAGGTCAATCCGCAGATCGGCCTGACCTTCGCTGCCGCCCTGCGCTCGTTCCTGCGCCAGGACCCGGACGTGATGATGGTCGGCGAAATCCGCGACCTCGAAACCGCACAGGTCGCGGTCCAGGCTTCGCTCACCGGCCACATGATCCTCTCGACCCTGCACACCAACACTGCGGCCGGCGCCGTCACCCGCCTCATCGACATGGGGGTCGAGCCGTTCCTGATCGCCTCGACGGTCTCCGCCGTTCTCGCCCAGCGCCTCGTGCGCCGGCTCTGCCCGCACTGCCGCCAGCCGCAGCAGGCGGACCATGCGGTGCTGCGCTCGCTCGGCTTCAACGTGAAGGAAGGCGCGCGGATCACCCTCTATCAGCCGGTCGGCTGCGCCGCCTGCGGCGGCAGCGGCTTTCGCGGCCGAATCGCCATCCACGAACTGCTGCGCATGGACGAGAAGCTGTCGCAGATGGTCGTCGCCCAGGCGGAAGCGCGGGATATCCAGCGACAGGCGGTCGGCGCCGGCATGCACACCATGTTGCAGGACGGGCTGATCAAGGCCCATGCGGGTCTCACCACCATCGAAGAGGTGGTCCGCGTGACGCGCGAGGGGTAGCGATGGCGACGTTTCGATACCGCGCCGTCGCCCGCAGCGGCGAAGCTCGCACCGGCACGATGGAGGCGCAGACCGCCGAGGAGGTGATCGCGCGCCTGCAGCGCTCCGGCCTGTCCCCGATCGAGGCCAAGCCAGCCAAAGCCGAAGGCGGCGGGCAAGCCGGCAAAGTGCGGCGGGCCAGCGCCGCCAGCCGCCAGACGGTCATCAAGGCGCTGGGCGAGCTGGCGGTGCTGCTGGACTCGGGGCTCACCCTGGACCGGGCATTGGCGATCATCGGCGAGAGCATCCAGAGCGCCGGCGACCGCGCCGCCTTCGCGGACATCCAGCAACAGGTGAAGGAGGGCGCGCCCCTCTCGGCGGCGATGGCGCGGCATCCGGGCCTGTTCTCGCCGATGGCCTGGGCGATGGCGGAGGCCGGCGAGGCCAGTGGCGGGCTGGCACCGGCGCTCGCCAAGCTGGCCGATACGCTGGATCGCGGCGAGGCGCTGCGCCAGACCGTGGTCTCAGCCATGGTCTATCCAAGCCTACTGGTCGTCGTCGCCGGCGGGGTCATCCTGATGATGCTGATCGGCGTCGTGCCGCAGTTCGCGGACTTGTTCGGGGATGATCTGTCCAAGCTCCCCGCCACCACCCAGGCCGTGCTGGCCGCCAGCACGTTCGTGCGCACACAAGGCCTGACCGCGCTGCTGGCGATCGGCCTGCTCGGCGTTGCGCTTGCGCAGGTGCTGCGTCAGCCAGAGACGCGGCTGAGCCTGGACCGGCTGCTTCTGCGGATACCGGGCATCGGCGCGCTGATCCGCGATGCGGAGACGGCGCGGTTCGCGCGCGTGCTCGGCAGCCTGATCGATGGCGGCGTTCCGCTGCCGTCCGCCGTCAGCATTGCCCAGCGCTCGCTTACCAACAGCCATATGGCATCGGCGATCCTGAATGTCGCGCGCGGCCTGAAGGAGGGCGGCGGGCTCAGCGGGCCGCTGGCGGCGACCGGCCTGTTCCCGCGCATGGCAATGAGCTTCCTGAAGACCGGGGAGGAGACCGCGCAACTCGGCCTCATGCTCGGCAGACTCGCCGACGTGCTCGATCGTCAGGTCAAGCAGATGATCGCGCGGTTGATAAGCGTGCTCACCCCGGCTATCACCGTTGTGCTTGCCGGATTTGTGGCGCTGGTGATCGTGTCGATCATGTCCGCAATCCTCAGTTTCAATGACTTGGCGCTCGCGTCGTGATTGCAAAGTTCTCTTGCTGAAAATATAGTCCTCTGGGTGAACTTTGAAATCAGATACGACGCGAGAAACTACAATTTACTAGTGTCCTTTAAATTCTGAAATTCGCTGTGAACTCGATATCCCGCTTGGACGAATTTCAGAATATGGACACTGGACCGGGAACGTAAGACCATGAGATCGACCCTCAGGGTTCGCAAAATGCGCAAGGGCTTTTCCCTGCTTGAGCTGCTGGTCGTCCTGGCGATCCTCGGTCTGCTGGCGGCGATCGTCGGGCCGCAGGTGCTGAAATATCTCGGCACCTCGCGCAGCCAGACGGCACGGGTGCAGATCGCCAACATCGTCTCGGGCCTGCAGCTGTTCCAGCTAAGTGTCGGCCGCAACCCGACAAACGACGAGGGCCTGAAGGCGCTGGTCACGGCGCCGGCCAACGCGCCGAACTGGAACGGCCCATACCTCGCCAAGGAAGCCGGCCTGATCGATCCCTGGGGCAACCCCTACCATTATCGCAGCCCGGGCCAGAAAGGCGAAGTCGACGTCTTCACGCTCGGGTCGGACAATGCGGAAGGCGGCAGCGGCGAGGCCCAGGACATCGGCAACTGGCAGCCATAACATGCCGCGAGGGCGCACCCCGGGCGTCGTCCGCGCGGGCTTCACCCTCATCGAGGTTCTGGCCGTGCTGGCGATCACGGTGATGATCTCGGGCCTGGCGTTCCCCGCATCGAGACCGCCATCGCGCGGTTCGCCTTCGATCAGACCCTGACGGCCGTCACCGCCAATATCCGGGTCGCCGCCGCCGAAAGCCTCAGCACCGGCAAGCGCGTCGCCCTCAGCGTCGCGAAGGATGGCCACAGCTACGCCTGGCAAGGCGTCAGCCCGCGGCTGTTGCCGGACACAGTCAGCATGAGGCAGGTCAGCGAAGGCCCTATCGCCTTCTACGCCGATGGTTCCTCGACTGGCGGTGTGCTCGAAGTCGCCTCCGGCAAGCGCCTGGCTCGCATCGCCGTAGACCCGATCACGCAAGGCGTCAGCATACGGTTGCAGCCATGACGGCGCGGCGTGGCACGATCTTTCTCGAAACCGTCATCGCCGCCGCACTGGCGTCGATTATCCTCGTGGCGCTGTTCAACACGCTCGTAGACAGCGCCCGCCATGCGCGTCAGGTGCGCGACCAGCAATATGCGCTTCTGGTGGCGCAATCCCAACTTGCAACCGTCGGCGCCAGCATCCCGCTGCGCAGCGGCGTGGCGCGAGGGTGTCCGGCCGCTACCGCTGGCGTATCGATATCGCGCCCACCACCGGCGAAGGTCGCGGCAAGATCGGCCAGATCCTGCGCGTCACCGTCTCGGTACGCATGGAAAACAGTTCGAGGGACGCCGCCAGCCTCACCACTCTGCGTGCCTCGGGAGCGCCGACGTCATGATGCGTCGTGGCCTGACCCTCGTCGAGCTTCTGGTTTCCCTGGCGATTGTCGGGCTCATCAGCGTCATGCTGGCCTCAGGCCTTGGCGTCGCCCAGAAGACACGGCTGCAATTGGACCGTGCCCGCAACGATGGCGATGATGTCGTGGCAGTCCAGAATATGCTGCGCACCCTGATCGAGCAACTCTACCCGCTGAATACCTCGTCCGGCGACAGCAGGCCGCGCATCGACGTTTACGGCGACGGCCGGCGGGTCTTTTCCTGTCTTCGCCGATACAGGCCAAGCGGCCGGATGCGCTGTATCGCTATCAGTTATCGCTGCGCTCCAACGGCGATCTGGTGCTTTCCAGCGCCAGCACGCTTGCGATCCCGCTCGCGCTCGCGGACGACGATCCCCGCGGTAATGATTTCTATGGCGACACACCTTGGCGTGAGCAAGTTTTGCTGCGCGGTGTCGCAAATATGACGCTGAGTTATTTTGGCCGGTCGCCCGCGGATGGCAACAGAGCTTGGTTGCCTTTATGGGGTTTTCAGCCGACTGCACCCGAACTTATTCGCATCACGTTGCGTTTTAGGCGCGACGACCCAAGAGAATGGCCCGATTTCATCGCCAGACCTACAGCGACTCTTGACACGGCATGCTCAGTGGACCCACGAAGCGGCCAGTGTCGGGGACGATGATGAACGCGAACGAAATTCTGAACGCTGATCTCGGCACCGTCGCCCGCTGGATCAGGCAGGGCGTGCGCTGGTGGCTCGACGAGCTGACCGATTTGCTGCCGCGTGGCCTGATCGCCCGGTTGCGGCGCGGTCCGGCGCTCGACGTCGTTCATGGCGAGGACGACCTGCGGGTTTTCCGCAACGGCCGCCTCATCGGCATGCCGGAGCCGCGTGACACCCTGCGCCCGGTGCGGCTGATGCTCGGCGGCGGCGACGTCCTTGTCCGGGAATATGATGCGCCCTTGCTCTCCTCGTTCGACATTCGCCGCATGGCGCGGCTCGATGTCGACCGCCTGACCCCTATGCCGCCGATGCCGTCTATTCGGATGTCGCCGTGCTCTCCCGGGGCGAAACCGTACAGCGCGTGGCCCTGGGCGTCTGGCCGCGCGAGGATGCGGAAAAGGTTATCGCCCAGCTCAGCGAGGCGGGGCTGGAGCCCAAGGTCATCTGTGTCGGCTCCCCGGCGGACGCAGACAGCGTGCGCTTCGATTTCCGCCCCTCGCTCGACGAAGCTCAGGCACCGAGCGGCAGGATCAAGGGCAATGCCATCCTCTGGAGCGTCGTGGCTGCGCTGATCCTGCTCAACGGCATCGGTCTGATCCTGCGCGACATCCGCCGGGTAGAGGCGATGCGCGAAGCCGTGGCGGCGCAGAGCGGCGGCATGACCTTGGTGACCGGCCTGCGCCGGCAGGTCGAAGGCGAGCACAAGCAACGTGAAGACCTGTTGAACCAGCGAAGCACGCGCGAACCCTGCGCACGCTGGATGCGATCACGAAGGTTCTGCCGCTGTCCGCCTGGGTGCAGCGATATAGCTGGAACGGCAAGGACGTCCGCATCATCGGCTATCGCAAGGGCAACGACGATTTGCAGGAAATCCTGCGGCTGACGCCCGGCCTTGCCAACGTGCGCAACAGCACCGAGGAAGTGCCGGTCGCAACGCCCGCGGGCCAGCCGTTCGACATCACGGCCGACCTCCTCGTGCCACCGCAGGCGGAGGCTGGCGAATGAAGCCCTGAACGCCCGCGAGCGGAAAATCCTGGCGATCGGCATTCTGGCGGCCGTCCTGCTGCTGCTCTACGCGTTGATCGTCGCCCCGATTGCCGACGGCTTTGCCGCGCGCGCCGATGAACGGGCGCAACTTGCCCTCACGTACACCCAGAACGAACGCCTGATCGGCGCCACGCCGGTCTGGCGTCAGCGCGCCAGCGCGCAGCGCAGGACCAGGCGCGTTACGCGATCATCGCGGCATCGCCTGACGCCGCGCTCGACGCCATTCGCCTGCGCGCGCGCAAGACCTTCGCCGGTGTCGGCAACGTCATCTCGTCGGTTCAGGCGCTAGAGTCGGACGCCGGCTGGGTTCGGGCGCAGATCGATGGTCAGGTCGGGTTGACCTCGCTCACTCAGGGGTTAAGACGCCTGCAGACCGAGCGCCGTATCTTGTTGTAGAATCAGTCTCGATCGCCGCCGACGAGGCCGCAAACACCGGCAACATCGGGTCATGAATATCCGCTTAGAGATCGCTGCGCGTTATGTTCAAGCTCTCCCTCAGTGATCTCAACCCTACGGGGCTTGCCGCCGCGGCCGTGCTCGCGGCCGCTCTGGTCGCGCAGGCGCTTCTGCCGGCACCGGTTGAGCTTACACCCGCGCCCGCGCTCTCGCCGGCCCCGCTCCCACCTCTGCCCGAGGGCGGCCTGCCACCCTATCGTGCCATCCTGGCAGCGCCGCTGTTCGCGCAATCGCGCTCGCTCACCGGCGGCAGCGATCCCGGCGTGGTCAAGGCCGCCAACCTCACGGAATTCACGGTCGTTGGCCTGGCGGCCAGCAAGCGCTATGCCTCTGCCGTCCTGCGCGCAGCGGATGGCCGCACGGCTCTGGTTCAGCGCGGGGAGATGGCTGGCACGCTCAGATTTATCGGCATCGAAGGGCAAACCGCCCTTTTCAGCGGGGCGGACGGCGTCAAGCGCTATCCCTTGACCGATCCACGCAGCGCGCAGCTTACCGCAAGCGCTCAGCCGACGCCGAACAGCAACGGGAAGACCAATGATCCTGAACCCGTCCACCGCATCCCGACGCGTCATGAACGTGTCCCTACTGGCGCTGCTCACCAGCTTCGGCGGCATGCAGGCAGATAGTTCGATCGCGCAGGAGCAATCGGCGGAGACGCCGGTCGTCGACCTCGCACCGCCGACGGACGACGATGTCAATGTCACCATATTGCCCGGCACCGGAGCGCCGCAGCAGCCGGCAGTGCCGCCCAAGCGCCAGCCCCGCCCCGGCGACGTCACTCTGAACTTCCCCGGCGGCGACGTGCAGGATGTCGCCAAGGCCGTGCTGGGCGGCATCCTGAAGCTGCAATATACTGTCGATCCGAACTTGCGTGCCGCACTCACCCTTGTAACCCCACACCAATCGCGCGGGAGGATGTGCTGCCCGTGTTCGAGGACGCGCTACGCGCCGCCAACCTGGCGCTGGTCGCCGGCAGCGGCGGCTACCGCATCGTGCCGACCGGCGCTGCTGCATCGACCAGCGAAATCGCCAACAGCGAGGCTGTCGGCTATGCCACGGAGACGATCCAGCTCAAGTTCGTCACCGCCCCGGAAATGCGCAAGCTCATCGAGCCGATCCTGCCCGGCGTCGTCGACAACGCGTCCCAGGGCACGCAACTGGTCATCAAGGGCGCAACCGGGCAGCGCAGCTCGGTGCGGGAACTGGTCAAGCAGTTCGACGTCAACTGGCTGCGCAACATGTCCTTCGGCCTCTACATTCCCAAGCAGACGGATGCGCGCCTGATCGTCCCCGAGCTTGAAAAGCTGATCAACGGCAACGATGCGCCGACCAAGGGTCTGGTTCGTCTGATCGCCATGGAGAAGCTCAACGGCATCCTCGCGGTCTCGATCCAGCCGCAGTATCTTGAGGACGTACAACGATGGGTGAATGTCCTCGATCGCGAGGGGAGAATAACGAGCCGCGCCTGTTCGTCTACCGGGTGCAGAACGGCCGTTCCTCGGACCTCGCAAAGACGCTCATCGCAGCACTCGGCGGCGGCAAAGGCAGCGGCGGTGCGGACAGCAGCGATACCGGCGACGACGATGCGACGCAGGACGACCAGCAGGGCTTCGGCCAGCAGAACCGTTTCGCCGCCGCAGACGAAGGCAGCGAGGTCGAGAACAGCCGGCGCGGCCTGCAGAAGCCGAAAGCGCTGCCGCCGGCGTCAGCGGCACCGCGACCAAGCTCAACGCCACCATCACCAGTGACGACATCAACAACGCGATCACGGTCTTTGCGACCCAGCGCAATTACGCGGTGATCGAAGATGCGCTGCGCAAGCTCGACCTGGCACCCTCGCAGATTCTGATCGAGGCGGCGATCACCGAGGTCACGCTCACCAACGACCTTCGCTATGGCGTGCAATGGTCGTTCACGCGCGGCAAATCCGATGTACGCCTGTCCAACCAGGAAGGCACGCTCGGCAGTCTGGTGCGGGAGTTCCCAGGGTTTTCCTATTTCTATGCCGGCCGCAGCATCGATGCGACGCTCAATGCGCTTGAAGGCCTGACGAAGATCAACGTGGTGGCGGCGCCCAAGCTCATGGTGCTGAACAACCAGACCGCCTCGCTGCAGGTCGGCGACCAGGTACCGATCGCCAGCGCGTCCGCCGTCAGTACCCAGAACCCCGATTCCCCATCGTCAACTCGATCCAGTACCGCGACACCGGCGTCATTCTGGAAATCACGCCGCGCGTGAACAGCAATGGCGTCGTGCTGCTGGATATCTCTCAGGAAGTCAGCGACGTCTCGACGACCCGAACCTCTACGCTCAACTCGCCGACCATCTCCACCCGTCGTGTCTCGTCGTCCGTGGCTGTGAAGGACGGTAACCTGATCGCGATCGGCGGCCTGATCCGCAACCGGGACGAACGCGGCCGCTCCGGCATCCCGTTCCTCAGCCGCATTCCGGTCCTCGGTTCGCTGCTGTTCGGCACGACCAACAATACCCTCAACCGCACGGAACTGGTCATTCTCATCAAGCCGACCGTTCTGCGCTCGGTGGAGGACGGCAAGGCCGCGACCGAGGAAATGATCGAGAAAATCAGGTCGGTGCAGCCCTTGCTGGAAAAAGCGGCCAGCGCCCGTGAAAACCAGGCGCCAGGGCTATGCGCTGGTCGCCTGTGTCGCAGCGCTTGCCGCCTTCGCGTACCTCGCCTTCGATCTGACCGCTGGCGACCGGGGCGACAGCATCGCCGCCATCGCCATCACCGAGCGTGCGCGCATGCAGGCTGCCGCGGACGCGGGCCTTGTGCTTGCACTCCAGGGGTTGACCATCGAGGACCGCACCCGTCGCTGGGCGATCGACGGCAAGCGCTATGTACGCACCTTCAACGGCGCGACCCTGACGATCAGCGTCGAGGACGAATGGGCGAAAATCTCCCTCGGCTCCCTGTTCGGCCCGGCGGCGCGCCGCCTGTTCGAGGCTGCTGGTGTGACCGGTGCCCGGCTGGATGTGCTTGCGGACTCGCTGGCGGACTGGATCGACAGCGACGACTATGTCGAGAGTAGCGGCGCGGAAAGCGCTTATTATGCCCCGGAAGGCATCCGGCCGCGCAACAGCGGCATCATCAGCCTTGATGAACTGGTCCGCATTCGCGGCATGGACGCCGAGCTTCTGGAGCGGGTACGCCCGGCCCTCACCGTCAGCACCCGTCTCGGCGCGATCTTCGTGCGCGAAAACGCCAGCCCGCTCGCGCTCGCCACCCGAACCGGGATCGGCCCCTCAAGCGCCCAGCAGCGCGCGCAGGCGGGCAGCGGCCGGCGCTCAGCATCGCCGAGAACGAGAACCTGGCCGGGCGCCCGCTCTCGATCGTCATCACGGTGCGCCTGCCGAGCGGGGCGAGCATCAGCCGTGTCACCGTGGTGGAGCTGACCGGCAAGCCTTCGCCCGCTTATCAGGTCCGCTCCTCCGACTGGCGTTAGAGCCTTTCCAAGCAGATGGACTCATCCGCTGTTTAAGAAATATCAATAAAACAAAGGCATAGAGCGGTCACTCTGATCCTCAGGTCGCTGGCGGACAGTTCGCCGGGCGGTCGGCGCCGCGGCGCTTGCAGGGTCGTCGTCCTCATCGTCACCGGAGAAGCCAATCACGTCCACGGTGATCCGCGATTGCGCGGTGCCGCGACCACCAGCCCGGTTGGCCTGCTCGGTCACGGCCGCGTTCGCCGCTGCTGACGCCGCCGAGGCCGCCGCGTTGGCACCCGCGTCAACCGCCGCCGCCGCCGGCACGCCGACCGCAGAGCCGCCGACCGAGATATTCTCGGCGTTGGCGACCGCCTGGGCGGAGACAAACAGGTTACCCGCCACACGGATCCCGGCCTCGCCGGCGTCGACCGTACCGAGCGGCGCGATCAGGAACACGTTCGGCGCCTGAACGTCCGGCGAGGGCTGGAAGCCGGCGATACCTGCGCCGCTGATGGCGCCGGCAACGTTCAGCTCCGAGAAGGCGTTCTCATCGACCAGAACCTGCACCGGCGGGAACGACGCCGCCGAGCGCGGCCCCTGACCGGCGTTCAAATTGCCGCCCGACGACCACAGCACGATATCGCCCCCTGCTGGGTGAACAGCCGGCTCTGGTTGAGGATCAGGCTGCCGTCGGTGAAGGAGCGGATCGCGCCGCCGCGCAGGGTAAGGATGCCTTCGAACCCGAGCGGGATGCTGTCGACTATGCTGGCGGAGTCCCCGAAACCCCTACGGTTTCCAAAACACCATCCAGATTAATCCTTCTTCCCGCATAGAGGCCGCTGCCAACGGAATTGCGCCGCGCCGCCTGTTCGGACGTGCGCACGACCGAGCCGGCGATGATGTTTCCGCCCGGCGCCAGGATGGTGATGTCGCCGCCGCGCGCTGTCTGCAGGGTCGCAAGACGCAGGTCGAGGTTGCCGGTGTTGACCCGGCGGACCTGGACGATCTGCCGGCCGGCCGCTGTATCCTGCAGTTCATAGTCCGAATAGCCGCGATCCGGATTGTACAGGGTCTCGACCGCCGCATAACCGCGGCTCGATTGATCGAAGGACGGGCTGTCCGGCCGCGACACCTGCTGCAGCTCGTTGAAATAAACTTCGCTTTGCAGAAACTGTCGCTGCACCAGCAGCGGCAGGCCGCGCAGCAGCGCGACTCCTGCCCGTACAGCCGATAGGCGTCCGCGAAGACGTCCGGGCGTTCGAGCGCAACCCGGTATGCATCCCCGGAGGACTGGAACGCTGCCTGAACCGTGGTTTGCCCCGGTGCCGGGCTGGCGCGCATTTCCGTACTGCCATCCGCGTTGCGGTAGGTACCGATGAAGGCGGCATCGGGGATGATGTCCGTGCGCCCGAAGGTTTCCTGCAGCAGCTCCGGCTGGTTCTGCTGCAGCCAGCGGAACAGGATCGGCGCATAGATCGGCTGTTCGCGGTCGGCGAACCGGTTGCCGAAATCATCCTCGATCTGCCCGAAGAAGCTGTCGTCGAGCCCGGCGAGGAAATCTGCGTCGGCGTTCACATAGGCATCGCGCAGGGCCGCAAAGTCCGCGCCGCCCGCCACGCCGAACGACAGGGTTAGGGTCGCGCCTTCCGCGCCAAGGAATGGGTTCTGCTCGTTGCCGACAGTCAGAATGCCACCTGGGATCGTAACCGTCGTATCTGTCCCCAGCCTCTGCGTGGCGACGGCGGAAGTGAGGAACGGGCCGGCGTCGCGCCCGGCTTCGACGAACAGGCTCCCCGGCCCGCCAAGCACAATGCTGTTGCCCAAAACCGTCGGCTGGGCTCTGACGAGTTGATTGCCGGCTTCTAGAGAAGAGCTAGGCTCTCGCAGGGCAGTTCTCAGTTCAACCGTCGCCGTCAGGTCGCGGCCAGCGACGATCCGGGTGACATCGTCGCGATTAATGTTCTGCCCGATGTAGATGATGTTGACGATGTCGCGCGCCGCCGACACCCGCGCCTGCTTGGGCAGGTTGAGCGACAGGTCGATCAGATCGCCGCCTGAGGCAATGCGCACCGGCTCCGAGTTGTTGAGATGCGTCGGGATCGGATTATGGAATTGCACCAGCTGCGAGAATGACGTGTCGAGAGCATAGGGTTGGAACGGAGGAGACGTGTTTGACGTGGTGTTGCTAACCCCGAATTCTAACGGCACGATTTGCTCCGGCAGGGCAGCCGCGTAGGGTGCATTCTCGGCGTCGCTCATGGCGATTGCGGCGGCGCTCAGCGTGCCTTGCGCCAGCAGCCGCAATCGTCCCTCGGGGCTGGGGATAAGAGAGACAATACGATCCACGTTTCCAAGCAGTGCGGACTCGCCATCGTAGAAGCTGAGGCGGCCAGCGATGGACTGAATATCCACTGAGCCAGGCAACCTGGTCAAGATACCAGTAGTTCCGATACTATTCAAAACGTCGCCTTCGGGCACGATGTCGATCGAACCGTTGGCGCTGATGCGGATGCCGCTGGTCTGCGTAAATCCACCAAGGTTGTTGTCGTTCCCAAGGCCGGCAAAGCGCGCCGTCCCGGTCGCGCGGATGTCGACACTGGCGGTGGCACTTCGCACGGCAGTGCCGAAGTCGATGCTGGTCGGCTGCGTTCTGACCGTGCGCAGGCTGTCGACGCCAACAATGCTGCCGTAGGTGACGATGTTGGCTTCGCTGCCGCCAACATCGAAAAAGCCGCGCTGGATGTCCCCGAACACCGACACGTCGAGGTCACCGCCGGCATCATATTGCGGCCCCAGTGTCGTCAGGAGTTCAGCGCCGCCGCCACTGACGACCACCTGCGAGACGCTACTAGTCGAGACGAGGGTTGCGTCGGACAATTCCCCCGATACGCACCTTGACGTCCCCGCCGCCGAGCGTGCCAACAGCCTCCGCCGTGTTGGCGGCCGATATGCGCACGCGCTCCTGTGCGGTGTCGCGTAAAGCGGTGGGCACATTGTTGAGTAACCACGGCGTGGTGAAACTGCCGTCGAGAACCCGGCTGAAGTCGTCGCGCTGCGCCAGCGGGAACCACCTGCCGCAATGGCGACGTCGCCGCCCTGCTGCAGCGCCAGTTCCGTGTCGACGATCTGCTGCGCCGTCGCATTCCGGTTGCGCACGGTCGTAAACTGTTCAGCATCCGTTTGCCCGATCGCCCGTGCGACGTCGCGGGTCACGCCGCTGAGCACATCGATCCCCGTTGTCGGCGTGTCCGAGGTCCGCGCACCAGCGGTGAACACCGGCGTCGACCCGACAAGGCTGCCGCCCGTGACCGAAATGACCTGCGTCAACCGGTCACGCAGGACATTGGCACCATCGGCGTTCAAGGTCCGCAGGTCGATATCGCCCGCTGCCGCCAGGCTTATCGATCCGGTTCCCGTGCGCACCTGCGCCCGCACGGCAACGGTCTGCGTGCCGGTCGCGCCAGTCGTGTTGTTGGTCGCGGTGAAGCCGGAGCCCGGTGCGGCGAGCGCGTCGCCGAAGGTGCCGCCAGCGGACTGCAGGAAAGCGGCGGCGCGACCGACGGTGGTGTTGACCGACTGCACGACGCCGCCCGTGATCGTCAATTCATCAGGGGTGAAAAGCCCTGCGCCGCTTGCCGCAGCACGGTCAGGGCCGCATTCTGCGTGTCGAAGGTCAAGCGAGTCGGGGTGTCGTCGGAAACGGTGAAGTAAGCCGCCAGCACACCGGTCCGCCAATCCGCGGACTGACCACGGAGGAATCTAGTGGAGTCGCACCCGGTATGTTCTGGTCTAGGACAAACGCAACATTGTCGGAGAAGCGAGTCGCCCCGATAGCGCCGCGCGTATAGGTATACTGGCTGTCGAACCCGATCCGCAGGTCGGCGTCGCCGGTCACCCGGGTCGAGGCCGGGTCGTTGCCGCCGAGCGCGCCAGCCGTCAGCCGGAGCGTCGCCGAGCCGGGTGCCACGCCGTCGATCAGCGGGAACACTTCCGCGCTCTCCAGCGGATCGTTGCCGGTCGCCGCGGCATTGTTTGCCGCCATCGAATAGGGCGCGAGCGGGTTGATCTGTGTGACGCTGGTAGTTCCGAACGCGACTACCAGGCCCTGGTCTTCATCGAAAGTCGTTGTGAAGGCCGCATCGACCACGCGGGCGGCGCCGGGCTGCGGCGCACCGCCGAGGCTGACCTGGCGGAAAGCCGTATCACTCTGGTCACGGAAATTGAAGAAGCCGTCGGTGATGCTGCCGCGAATGTTCAGGTCGCCGCCGGCCAGGAAATTGATGGTCGGCGCAGCGCCGCGCACGTCTCCGCCGACACGGTAGAGGAATGTCCCGTAATCGCGCAGCAGTTCACCCTCGGCACCGCGCTGGACAAAATAGCGGCCAAGCGAGGGGTCCTGCCAGTTGTCGACCAGTGCCTCGCCCCGGTCGGCCGAGGCCAAGGATATTGACTGCTGCAGCCCCAGGTTCCAGTTCGACGCCAGGGTGATCTCGCCATCGTAGGCCAGATCGACGCCGGGTGCCGCTTCGAACACACCGGTTGCGTCCAGCCCGCTCAGCCCGGTTGCCGCGCTGATGTCGAAGTTCTGGACGAAATCGACGATGGTTCCCGGCCCGTTGTCGCCGAGGAAATTGACCTGCCCGGTTGGCGTGCGCGTGCCGTTCAACGTAGTCGGATCGAGGTCGGTGCGGACATCAAGGGTAATGGTGTCGTCGTTGCGGGTGATGCCTGCAAACGCGCCGCTATCCGCGATGCTCTGCAGATCGAAGCGCTTGACCGCCTCCAGCCGGACCGAGCGCGCGCCGAGGATCTGCCCGGCTGCGGCGACATTGACGCTGTCGGCGCCGGCCTGCTCGACCAGCGGTGCACGCAGGTTTACCGTGCCACCTTGGTCAGCCTCCACGAAGGTGTAGAAGGTGATGCCCTGGCGCAGTTGCGGCACCAGACGGTTACCGGCGCGGCGCGCCCCGACATCGATGACGGCGCCGCTATCGATCTCCAGGCTGGCGTCTTGCGCGCCGATGCCGAGGGTTACATCACCGCCATGTGCGCGACGTTCATCGGTGATCTTGTACCCCTCGGTATGCGCATCCAGCCGCGCCGAACTGGCGAGGGTCAGGCCGGCGTTGCCGAACAGTGCGATGCTACCGCCGCTCACGTTGTCGGCGTCCGCCGCCAGCACAGCGTCGATGGCGGCGCGGCCAAGCCCGGCGGCATCAAGCGTGCCGGCGATCGAGATTGCACCATCATTGGCGACCAGACGGATGTCATGCGCCTTCAGGGTCTGGCCGCTCGCCAGATCAAGGTTGCCCGCTCCGGTCTCGATATCGACACCGCCCGTGAAGGCGCTGCCGATGCTGGTCGCAAAGGCGCCGAGATCAAAGCTGTTTGCCTGCCGCAGCCGCAGCGCCGCACCGGCTTCCGGCGCAGCCGCCAGGATCGCCGCATCGAAGAAGCCGTTGACGTCGCCGCCAGCCTCCAAAGACAGCGCACCGGCCCGGCCAACACCGTCTTCGCCACCGCCGATGTTGAGCGTCACACCGGTGCCAAGCGTGATGGCATTCTGTGCCTGGACCGCGATCAGCCCACCCGGCGCCGAGACGCGGAACGGGTCCTGTTCGTCGCCGAAGACGCGCGTGAAGGTCGGTGCGGCCAGGGTGGCATCGCCTGTCAATGTGACATCGCCGGCGGTCGCATCCAGGGCCAGCCGGCCGGCCGTGGCGCGGATATCGGTGTCTGCAATCGACACCGACGTCCCGCGCAGCGTCAGCGACGCCCCGGCGTGCCGTCAGGCAATGCTGCGGCTGCACCCGCGCGTCCGGTGATCGACAGCGCACCAGCAGTCGAAATCGTATAGTCGATGGGACGGGCTGCCTCGCCGATCGCGATATCGACCGCACGATCGACGAGGATCGGGGTCGTGATGGCAAGCGCTGCCGACCCGGCACCCAGCGACCCCTTGCCCTGATAGAAAACACCATCAGTGGCAGCCACATTGACGGCCTCGAACCCGGCGAAACTGAACGCGCCGTCGTTCAGGGCCAAATCGCGCGTCGTCACGGAGAGCGTTGCGCCATCCACGGCGGCGGTCGGCGATGCTACGCTTGACGCACTGTTCTGCAGGGACAGATCAGCAACATTCAGCGCGACATCGCCGGTGCCGGCAAGCGCGAGGGATGGCGTATCCAGGGTCAGTGTGCCGAAGCTGTAGGCCCCGGAGAAGATCGTAATTGCGTTCAGGCTGTTGAGCGTCAGGCTCTCCGCACGGGCAAAAGACTGCAAGAGCTCCGGCGTCAGGCTCAAACGCCCGGGCGTCGGCGCCTGGTCGGCGGATGCAATCAATTCTATGGTGCCTGCCCCGATCGACAGGTTCTCCGCACTGATATCGAGCAGCGGATCAAGGCTGGACGTGCCGGTTGAGAGCAGCGCGACCGAGGTACCGCTCAGGGTCGCGAGGCCAGCGGTCAAAGACGCTGGGCTTGCAGTATCCTCAACATTGAGGCGCTGCACAGTGCGCTCGGGGCCGTTTGCCACGCGCACCAGCGCGCCTTTGCCCGTCAGGCCATCAGCCGCACCATCAATGATGTAGGGGCTGGTATCAGCGACAGAGACGCGCAGGTCCGTCGAAATCACAGCACCATCCGCCAGGACGATCGCGGAGCCCGCGCCATCGACGGCCAGCAGAACCTCGCCGGCAACCAGCGGCGCGCTGGCGCTGTTTTGCAGCGTGATCTGGTCGGCACTGATATCGAGGCTCGTCGAGCCGTCGCTGTTCTGGCTGCGGGTTCCGCCGATCAACAGGCTGCCGGCATTGAGGTTGGTGAGCGCGCGCGACGACAGCGCCACGACCGCATCGCCGCCGCCTGTCCCGGTATCGCTGATGAAGATGCTCGTACCGGTGATGTCGACCTGCGATCCGCGCCCGCCCTGCGCCGCCTGCGCCAGGAAGGCGGCGTCGATCTGCAGGGTGTTGACCGGATTGATGGTCAAGCGCGCAGCATCGCGCGGCAGTTGCGGGACGGCGCGCCCGGCACGCACATTGGCACTCTCAACGGCGGACGAGAACGATGTCAGCGCAATGTTCGAGGACTGCCGGAACACTTCCTGCGATTGCACATTGAACACGCGAATCTGGGACTCTTCGCTGTTGCCGAGCCCATAGCGGCCGGCGACCAAGGTCGCCCCGCCCTGCAGTTGCCGCGATTGCCCGGCGATGCCGGTGCTGGATTGCTCGACGACCCGGAAGCCGCCCGGCAGCAGCGCATATTGTGCCGGAAGCAGCGTGTACCATCCTGCAGCCAGGCCCGGCGACGCCTCGAGATAGACCCGACGCCCGACTTGACTGGACGCATAGGGGATCGTAACTGGTGCCGGCAACACCGGGGTTGGGGTTCGAAAGAATGGGGTCCTGCAACGCCACTGGCGCATCGCGCAGGAAGGAACAACCGCGTATACCTGCCGGCCATCGGGGAACTGGAAGCCTATGCCGGTATCCGGGTCATAATTGTTGCTGCTGAACACATCCGTATTGACGCTATTCAACACATCGCGCGAGCCACCAACCCCGGAGATGAACTCATAGCCGTAGGCGTCGCCGCCGCCGGACAGGTCAACCTCGGCACCGGCATCGACGCTGATCGCATTGCCGGCGAGCGTCAGGCTGGCGCGCAGGTCAAGCCCGCT
Source organism: Hankyongella ginsenosidimutans (assembly GCF_005144965.1). Lineage (GTDB taxonomy): Bacteria > Pseudomonadota > Alphaproteobacteria > Sphingomonadales > Sphingomonadaceae > Hankyongella > Hankyongella ginsenosidimutans. The sequence continues at coordinate 2,123,625 of NZ_CP039704.1, read as the reverse complement.
TTCCGCTAGGGTGCGCAGATCGCTGCCCGATGTCGGCGCAAAGAAATATTCGGTCTGGTCGGTGGTCGTACCGTAGGGGATCAGGAGCCCGTTAGCCGAGACCGAGGTGATGCTGCCCGGCCCGACCGAGAGCTGCTGCGTGACCGGGAACGGTGTATTTACAGTGGATACCAAACCATCGAAGACGCGAACCGGCGTCGCCGACCCGAGCACGATCTCACCGAGCGGCGCGCGCAGCACGCCGTCCTGCTGAATGTTGGCGCCCAGAACCAGAAGCCGCGATCCGGCCGAATAAGGCGTCAGCGGCGCGGTCTCCGCCGAGCGCGTCAGCGTTACCGTCGGCACGGTACCGTCAGTCAGGGTTGAGCCAAGATAAAGGTGCTGCCGGTCGTCGCAAAGACTTGCGCCGCCTGCACGCGCAACGTGCCCGGCGCGACGAACGCGCCCTCCAGAGTCGTCAAATCGCCATCGAGATGTGCGTTGAGCGGCGTACCCTGCGGATTAAGCCCATCGACGCCGATCAGACGCACGTCACCGGCGGCATTCAGGGTGACGCTTGCCAACGTGCTGCCCAGCGAAACAGACCCCACCAGGTCGATCGCCTGGGTATTCACGGTCAGGCTGTCCGTCGCGCCATCGGTCAAAGTGCCGCCAAAAGCGCGTTGCTGAATGGACTGCAGGCGCACGTAGGGGCATCGATGACAAGGTCGCCGCTTACCGAAATCGATGGTGCAACAAAACATTGGTGTTGGTCGGCAGGTTGGTCAGCAGGAACCCGCGGCCAAGCCTCAGATCGACATCGCCGATCGCGCGCAACGCACCCTGTACTTCCAGGGTCTCGAAGCCGGCGGCGGTGATCGTCTCGGCGGAAATCGCTCCGGCCGGCGCGGACGGGATGTCGAGATCGAGATTGACCAGCGTTGCCCCAGTCGTCGGCGCGGTTCCCGCTTGCCGGATCAGCAGGGTGCCGTCGCGTGCCGCGGGGTCGCCGCCGCGGGCGCGGATGTCCGCGCCGGTAATCAGGCTGCCGGCATTGAGCGTCAGGCTGCCGCCGGCGCTCCATTGACGCGAGGACACATAACGCCCGGCGGCATCCAACTGGTCGAAGGTGTCCGATACGCCGGAGAGATCCAGCACCGCGCCTTCCTCCAGTACTGCGATGCGCGCCAGGCGGTCAGCGCCGTCGTTGCTGGTCGTCTCACCCGAGACACCCCAGAAACCAGTAGATTTTGATTGATATCAGAGAAATTGAAGATATCCGGGAACGATTCCCCTATAGTAAAATACTGAATATCCAATGAACCGCCGCTGACAATTCGGCCAGTCCTAAGTAGATTTTGTGTAAATGGATTTACTCTTGCGCGTGGATTTCTAAGGCTCGCACCCGACAGATCGACAATTCCGCCCGATTCAATTTGCAATCCGACTGACGAATCCAAATCTCCGAGAAAATAAAGAGGGTTGAGACTATTTGCAACATCGATATTGCTGGATTGAGTAGAAAGGCCTCTCGTATTATCACCTAGACCGTCGATTGCTTCTTGGGTCAACCTGTCTTCTTCAACATAGACTGTGTTGCCGTCATCGTCGACCGATGGCGTCAAAATATCGGATAGATTTCTTATACCTATACTTAAAGTATTATCTACAGTGAATACTTCGGGCAAGCGTTCGTCGATGCCAATGGTCCCGCCGGGCAGTCTAATCGAACTGCCGCTCGACACTTTGATCTTCGAGGCGGTCAGACTTGAAGTGGCTGCACCAGTGATGGCTGCACCGTCTTCGATATCGAGTTCGGTCAATCCCCGAAGGTCAAGCTGACCGGCAACTGATCGAAGCTGTTGTTTGCGAGTGTTGGCTGCAGAAACGCCGATACGGCGTCACTGTAGAGATCGGCCCCGGTCTGAACGCCAGAATCTCTGTCCCCGGTGCGCCGCCGCGCAACCTCAGGACCTGATCGCTGGTCAGAAACGGTGAGAACCGCGCTTGTTCCAAGCGCAACGTCTGGCCCGCCCCGAGGCGTATGATTTCCGTATCAAGCAGGGCATTGAAGCCCCGGCAGAACGCCCATCGCGCGTCTGCAACTGGTTCTCGAAGATACGCGTTTTATAAACTGTGAAGTTATAAGATGCGAAGCCAAATGCCTCGATAAAATCCAACGGCAGTACAGTGCCAGGGCCGGTAAAGTCACCGTCGGCGTAAAGGCTTTCATAGTCTTCACGCGACAGCAGGCTGAGTGCGGGCGTCGTCAAGTCGAAGCCGCCGCCACCGGCAAAACCATGCCCTCTGATTTCGGCGTCTGAGGCAATATTAACCTGCGCCGTAATGTTTGCAGGATTGAGGGCATTCCCAGTTTCATCGCGCGTATTAGTTGGCGTTGGCCGTAATATGGCACGGAGTCGGTAATCGACACCAGCGCCGCTAAAAATATTTACGCCGCTGCCTCCCCAAGGCCAAAATAGACTGTCGAATTCGTCAGCGCCAGATTGCCGCCCCGTGACGTCAAATCGAAATTGCCGTCCGGATCGATGTAGCCGCCGCCCGAGACATCGATGACGGCCGACGCATTGAGGAGAATGCTGCCACTTCGATCAATGGCGACATTGGGGTCACCGGAGGCTTCTTGGATACGGCTGGCAACCGACAGCGAAATACTGCCACCGTCGAGATAGGCAGAGCCGCCACGGGCGAGCACGTCGATCACCCCGAAATCGTTGACCCAGCGTCCCTTGGTCGACAGCGTGCCATCGATACGGATATCAAACGAAGTATCGGTCAGCACATCGTCTGCCGTAGAAAAGCTCGAGCCCCGCAGGCTGGCGAACGTCTCCAGGTCGATCAGGCCCGACTGCGCGGTGATCGAACTGCCGGCCGCCACGCTGATCGAGCGCCCCGCAAATGCCGTGAACGCCCCGCCGTTCTGCAGCGTGATCGCAGCCCCAGCGTCAACGATGATCGCACCGCTGGTGACCAGGTTGGCCTGCGCAAAACCTTCAGAGAAGACTGAACTTCTCAAAACAGCGTCCCAGCCCGATCCGATGGTAAATCATCCGCTGCCGTAAAATTACTACCAAGATTATCATAATTTGATACTATAGATATATTACCGCCAGTCGGCCCTGTAAATGTTTCAAGAATTTGTGAAGTCTGATTTTCAGCATCATCTTCAGAAAGTCTCACAGTCTCAACAATACCAACTGCTTCGAAATCTAAATAGCCTCCAGATGGCAATTCAGACGACACTGCCTGTAATCGGCGCACGTCGCTGCGGATGTCGGAGGTCGCGGTACCCGGATTGGAATCGGCGATCTGGCGCGCCCCGACGACGACAGAGCCGTAAAACCGCCGTCGAGTGCTGCGGACTGCGCCTGGATCAGAATGGCGCCGGCATCGCGCCCTTCGATGAATTCCTCGACGAAACGTGAGCCGGTCGCGAGCGGGTTGGTAAAGCGCTGCTGGATGCCGAAGCGGTCCTGCCGCTCCACGCTCGGCTCGAGCAGGCTGACATAGGTCTCGTTGGGATCTGCAGCGCCGATATCGACGATCTGGCCGGAGGCAGTGACCAGGCGGCTGGTCTGCACCAGCCCGGCCTCGTAGCGCACAAACCCGCCCGAAACATCAAGGCTTGCGCCAGCTTTAATCACGAGCTGAGATGTTTGTGGCAGTATTGCGCCCGTTCTTTCATCAACTTGTGTGCGTACTTGCGTTCCAAGGCTGATGGTGCCGCCACGGGTCAGCAATTCGGCAGAGGTCACACCCACCTGTTGCGTAAAGCTGCCGGCCTCGATCAGCGGCGAACCGATCCAGGCGACACCATCCGCACGCACGCCCGACAGGCGCGGATCGACCAGCACGGTCGCGCCGCGCAGGAAGCCCTCGCGGTAGTCCGGCGTATCCCGCAGTTCGTTGCGGGTCACCGGGCGGATGCGCACGCTGTTGCGCGACGCCGGGACCACCAGATCCCGGATGCCGCTGACGTCGATGGCGGCGCCGGTGTCGATGAAAATACGCTCCGCAAACTGGGCATCGCTCAGCGACCGGCGCGGATCGCCGCCGCCGATCACCACGTCGCCGCCCGGCGCGTAGATCAGGCTGTCGGCCAGCAGCTCGAATTCGCCGCCCGTGCTGACTTGACGCTGATCGCTGTTATTCGCATCGCTCAGAAAATTCAGCCGCGCCGTCAGGCTGACGCGTGAGACCCGGAAATCGGCGACTACGTCCGGCGAATTCGGTACCGTCTCACCGTTGTCGTCAGGGGCGACGGCGACAATACCAAGGCTTGAATCGGGTGCACCACCGTTTACAGGCACCGCTGAAAGCGTGATCCGGTCTGCCACCAGGTCAATGAAGCCGTTGCGCGCCACGCTGGTCGTTGCATACAGCACGCCGCTGTTGACCAGGCGACCAAGGCTCGTCTCGTTCTCTGTGCGGGGGTACCATTCACGAGAACCGGCCTGCCCTCATCGTCGCGCACCAGGGTCTGGTAACTGTTGACGCCGGCAACGATCGAGAGATAACCGCGCGTGCTTTGGACAAGCCCGGTATTGGTCGCCGTAAAGGCACCGTTGATGCTGCTCAGCGGCTCGCCGTCGACTTCGCGTGAAACATGCTCTGAAATGTTTGCGCTGTAGGCGACAATGCCGCGGATATTCGGGTCAGCGGAATTGCTGGCACCTGTGGCCGCGCGCAACACGATGTCCCGACCGGCGACCAGGCTGACGCTGCCGTTGGTCGCCTGCAGCACGCCAGCGTTGCTGACAGCCGGAGCCGCAAGAACAAGGAACCCGCCGTCGCCCGTCGTCAGCTCTGCTCCTGCCTCGACAGTGACAGCGCCTTCGAGGCGATTTTCTAATGTCCCAGTATTGTTGCTTGCAGTCCCCAAAGTCGAAGTAAACTGCGCTCCCAGCCGTGCGACTGCTGGGCCACCAGTCATGGTCTGTCCTACCAGCAAGCGCCGAATATCGGCATCATTACGCAGCAGGCCGTCGCGCAGGAACGCCTCGCTGCCAGCCCGAAGCTGGTCGGCGATCGCGCGTCCTGAGTCAGTCGTCGGCGGCGCGGTAATCTCAAGGCTGGTCGCAATCGCGGCATGCGTATTGACCTTGGCGGTCGGGGTGAAGATCACGCCGTTCTGGTTGATGACGATGACCGTACCGTCCGCCTTGATCTGCCCGGCGATCCTGCTGGGGTCCGCCCCCGGCTCGGGTCGCGCAGACCTGTCGCCGGGTTCAGTTGGCCGACCACCCGGTTGAGGGCGATCCAGTCCTGCTGGGCGACGCCATTTTGCTTCTGGTCGAACACCAGCGTCGTCTCGCGCCCGACGTTGAACGTCTCCCACGACAGCACGGCGCGCTGCTCGGTCTGCTGAACCGTCACCGTCGTCTGGCCGTTTGCCACCGACTGGGTCGGTGCGTTCGCCCCGTGCCAGAGATTGAGGCCGGGGGTATCGACGGCGATATTCTCGATGCGCACGCCATTTGCGACCGGTTGCAGGCCGCCAGCCCCAAGCCCGTTCGGAATCGTCGACACCATCTGCAGCGCCGCCTGCCGCGCCAGGGCGTTGGCCGAAGCCCGTGCGGATACCGCTGCCGCGACGCGCGCCGCGTTGGTCGAGGCACGCAGGGCGACAGCGGATTGCGCACCCCGCCCGACCGGCGCACCCGGACGCGCCAGCGCCGCCGTCTGCGCTGCAACCGTCGCCTGCCCGCGCGCTGCTGCAGCCGACGAGCGCAGCGCGGCCGCCGATTGTGCATGGGCGAGGGTTGGCGCGCACAGCGCCAGCGCACCGACGCCGATCAGCAGACGGCTGCGCCATGCGGCGGCGGTTCTGGTCGGACGACCCGGCGTTTTCTGGCTCATGGTAACGATCCTCTGCTGGCTGGGGCCGGACGCAGGAAGTTATTGCGGCTGCTGCGGCGCATCTTGCGCGGCGGCAGGCGGCTGCTCGGTTGCGGACGATCCACGCGCGGATCGAAGGTCGAATTGTAGAGCTTGTCACCATAGGCTTGGGCTTCGTTCTCAAGCTCGACGCGCTTGGCCTGGATGAACGGTTCCCGCCCAAACAAAACCTTCCCGAAGCCGACATTCTCGTAGGCGGCAAGGATCTCCTTGCCGGTCCTGTAAAGCTCCTGGTTCTTGGTTTGGCAGATCGCCAGGGTGCCTTCGAGTTCCTTGGCCGCGCTGACGATCTGCTGGCGCTCCGTGGTCAGGCGATTGATTTCCGCGATCGCCGCCCGCCCCTTTCGTTCGCCGTATTCAGCTCGGCCTGGAGTTTGGTCACATTGCCCGCGCTGTCGCCGGCAGCCTGCTTGGCCTTTTCCAGCTCGGCCCGCAGAGCCGCAAGCTCGGCGCGCTGGGTGGCGCTCGCCTTGCCGTCGCCCCCGGCCGCCTTGGCCCGGTCAAGCTGCGCCTGCAGGTCGGCCTTTTCCGCCTGCCAGCTTGCCTGCTGCGCCTGGAGGGCGCGCAGTTCCTCGACCGACTGCCGGAGCTGGGTCCGCAGCCGATCTTCCATGGTTTGCGCCGATGCGACCGCAGGGGCCGCGACCGCCAGCAGAACCGATCCGAAAAGCAGGGCCTTCAGGGTCATGGCTAGAAACTCGCGTTGAGGTCGAGCTGCAGCACGTCAATGCCGAAGCGCGGTCCGTAGACTTGGTCCGCCGACAGCCAACGTCCGGTCAGCCACACATTATCGAACAGGCCGAAATTACCGGTGACGAAATAGCCCTTGGCGTTCGTGCCGCCGAGGTGGAAGTCGCTCTCGGTATAGCCATCGAGCAGCGCATCCGGTTCGATATACTTGTACCCGGCCGAGATGCTCCACTCGCCGAACGCGCGGGTTTTTCATAGCCGACCAGGGCGCGCACCAACCAGGCGTTCGGGCCGCTTTGCAGCTCCGCGGCCGTGCCGCCGGTGACCGGCGTCGTGCAGGGATTGCTGTTGAAGTCCGTCGTGCCGTCCGCGAGCGTGCCCGGGATGAAATTGTTGAAGGGCGTGCCGCGCAGCGGCAGGCCATTGGCGCAAGGCCACACAGGGTGCTTACGCTTTCATCGTAGGCAAGGTTGCGCACATAGTTGCCGTTCACCTTGACGATCAGGTCGTCGTTCAGCTTGGCTTTGATCTCAGCGTTCACATCAAGCAGGCGGTAGTCGAAGGTCAGGCCGAAATACTGCGGCTGTGCGAACACGGCGACGTTGGCCGGCCCGAGGATGCTGCGAAGGGGCGAGTGTATTGCCCTTGGTCTGGAACGCCGGCCGGTCCTGGTCTGTCGAGCATTCGTCGCCGAGGAAGGTGGCGCACGGCTCGGACAGGCGGCCCTGCACGCCCTTGAAGTGATAATAGGCCACCGCGCCGGTCGCGGTCACGCGCTCAATCGGCTTCCATTCCAGCTGGCCCTGGGCGGCGAACAGCCACTTGTCGCGGCTGCGGCTCTTGATCGCTTCGTTGGTCGGTTCGTTGGTCGCGGTGAATTGCAACGGGAAGGCACCGCCGCGCAGGGTTGCGGTCAACGGGCCGGACCACAGGAGGTTGCTGTTCAAGCCCAGCGCGATGCCATCGAAGTTCAGGTCCTCGTCCCAGAGAAGATCGGTCGAGAAGAACGGCACGGAGAAGCGTCCGACCCGGGCGTCTGCGAACGGCACCTCGACCTTGATGAAGGCTTGATCGAGGAAAATGTCCTTCTTGGTGAAGCCGCCGCCGAGATCGACGTTGGTGGAGATCGGGGAATCATTGTTGCCGGTCGCCAGGCGAATGGTGGCACTTGCCCAGTCGGTCAGGGCGACATTCACGCCGAGCCGTGCGCGCAGCCTCAACTGGTTGTTGCGGTTCTCGGTGCTGTTGAGCGTCGGGAACCCGGCGGTGTTGGTCGAGGGTTCGATATCGAGCGGCGACCCGCGGTTGATGGCCGAAAAATCGACCTGCAGGCCGTTGCTGTCGTTGCCTTCGGGGTAGAATTCATACTGGCTGCGCACGCGCACGTCGCCGAAGAAGCTGAACCGGCTGAGCCAGCCGGGAAGCTGGTTCGGCTGCGCCCAGCCTTCCGATTTGGCCTGGGCCATGACTTCCTGGCGCACCTCGTCCTTGATCTGGCGCTTGACCGTCTCCGGCACATAGGGAACGCGAACCGTACCCGGCGGTGGAGCCGCCGCGAGCGCAGGCGACGACGGCGCAGCCGCGCGCGCCTTCTCAGCCTCCGCCAGCGCCTGACGCATCAGCGCCTCGCCCTGCTCCGGCTTGATGATCCCTTGTTGAACCAGCAGCCGGATCAGGTTGACCATGGCGTTTTCGGAGGGGCGTTTTCAGAGGGGTGTTTTCCGAGGGGCCTGAGCGGCGGCAGATGCCGGCTGCGCATCCTGCGCCCAGGCGGCACTCGAGAACCCGCAAAGCATGCTGCAGGCCAGCATGGAGAGGCGCAGTCGCGACGTGGCGCGAATACCGGTGTAGAGGGCCATGGCTGTATTCCTTTGCTGACTGTCTTTGCGTGCCGTGGTCATACGTTTCGTTTCCCGCGCACGACGATGCGCTGGGGCCAGCGCATGGAAAGGGCGGACGGCCGAACCCGGCCTTGTTTTCAATCGCTTTGGCGACAAGGGTACCTGCCTCTTCGTCGCCGTCCGTTTTCACGACAGCCGCCTGGGTGATGCGCCCGTTAGGGTCCACCCAGATGTCCAGCTCCGTCACGAAGACGCGTTTGTTGACCTTGCTGTTGGACTGCACTTCCTGTTGCAGCGCCGTGCCCAGGTAGCGCCGGTAAAGGCTTCAGTTACGCCGCCGAGTCCGGTCCCCGTACCGGTGCTGCCAACAGCGCCGATGCCGCGGCCACTGCCAGATTTCAGCCCGAAGGCGTCGCCGCCTGCCTGGGCGTCGCCGGCGATGGTCGTCGCCTCGGCTTCCTCGGAGTTATCGGGCGTCTCGGTTGGTTCCGGGTCTGGAACCTCCTCGGGTACCACTTCTTCTTCTACCGGCTCCGGCGGCTGTTCCTGCGGCGGTGGCGGCGGCGGCGGCGGTGGTGGTGGCGGCACGAAGTCGATGATCTGGGCATCAGCGGCTTTGCGCTTCTTGCCCTCGACGGTCCAGAATATCTTATAGGCCGCAATACCGATCACGGCGAGCGCCACGCACGCGCCCAGAACGAGCGGCCAGGGGAACCGGCGCTCGTCTTCGTCCTTGTCGGTGGCCAGCGGCTCCTTCGCCATGGGTTATCCCGCCTGCGGTCTGCCGGTCACCATGCCGACCTTGCTGATTTCCAATTTGCGCAGCACGTCGAGTACCTCGACCACCTTCTGGTACTGCACCGTAGCGTCGCCCTTCACGACCACCGGGAAATCCGGATTCTGCGCTTTCTCACTGCGCAGGCGCGCCTCCAGATCGGCGATATTAGCCATCGGATAGGCGTCCAGAAACACCTGGCCGGCGTTGTTGACAGTAATCGCCTTGGTCTTGGGCCGCCAGGGACTGGGAGCTGCCGGCCTTCGGCACATCGACCTTGATGCCCTGCACGGACGCCGTGGTCATAAGAATGAAAATCACCAGCAGCACGTACGCGAGATCCAGCATCGGCGTGATGTTGATCTCGTTGTAGGCTGCCCGTCCGGTCTTGACGCCACCGCTCATCTGTCACCCCTCCCCTTCACTCGGCTGCGAGCTGCTGCGGCGGCGGCGCGGCCTCATGCGCCGCCTGCTCGGCAAGACGGGTGACCAACCGGTCAACGAAGATGCGCATCTGGTCCGAGAGCGTGCTGATCTGGCTGTTCAGATAGTTGTACCCGAACAACGCCGGGATCGCGCAGGCAAGGCCCGCGACCGTCGCCAGCAACGCCGCAGCGATGCCGGGCGCAATGGCGTTGACGTTCACGTCGCCGGCCAGCGCCACGCCGCCGAAGGTCTTCATCACCCCGATCACGGTGCCGAGCAGCCCAATGAACGGCCCGCCGGCGATGGCGATGGTCAGCAGCACCATGAGGCTGTCGAGCTTCTGGTTTTCCTCCACCTGGGTCGCATCGATCGCAGCGCGGATCGCCTCGACGTTCTCGGATGACAGGCTGCGGCCGCGCAGTTGGCCCATGCGGATTTCCAGTTCTTCGACCCCGGTCTCATAGAGGCGGAACAGCGGCGAGTTCTTCATCTTCTTGAGTTCGGCCGCGCTCACATCCGGCTGGCGCTCGATGCTGTGCAGTTCCCCGTCATCCGGCGGAAGTGCTTCATGAACACGGTGTTCGCCTTCGACGCCATCCCGAGATACGCGCCCTTCGACCACATCACCCATGCAGCGACTGACAGCATGAGCATGCAGATGACGATGACGACCCAGTCCGCCGCCGGCGTGTGGGAGACGATGTAGCCCAGCACGCCGCCGCCCTCGCCCTGCTCTTCGTCCTCGCCGAACTTGAGCAGCGGGCTTTCGGCACCCTCGAACGCATTCTCCGCCTGGATCGTCGCCGGCGATGCCGCAACTTTCAGGATGCGAAGCTCATCGATCGAGCCGGTGAACGGTGCGGCCTGCGTGCCACCGATGTAGATCGGGTCATTCATGGCTGGCGTGGTGCCCGGCGCCGAGACGGCCTGCTTGCCGTTGACATACAGCGCCAGCGTCGTGCCGTCGGCGGTAACCGCCAGGTTGGCCCACTGGTTCGGCTGGACCGTCTGCGGCGCGGTCAGGCGCACCGCGCCGACCGTGGCGTAGGGAACGCCCTCCGCCAGGCCGATGACGACCGAACCGCGGGTGAACAGGATGGAATTGGCCGTCGGCGCAGCTTCCTTCGCCCACAGGCTGACCGTCAGCGGCGATCCGGCGGCGAGCGCCAGCGCAGGCTTGGGCTCGACGACGATCGGGGCACCACCCTCGAACTTCGCGCCGCGCCCGATGATCGCGCTTTCGTCCGCGGCTGCCGGACCATTCTGCGCATTGTTCTTGTAGGCGGTCTTGTCGGAGGTCGGTTGCCCCGGCTGGTCGTCGAAGTGATAGACCAGCAGGGTGTTCGGATCGTAGGTGCCCGGCGTATCGACGGCGGCCGGTGCCTCCTTGTTGCCGAAGTACATCCACACCTTCTGTTGCGCGCCGCCGGCCAGCGCCGGCACGTCGACCCAGATCGTTGCAACGCCGAGCAGGCCATCGAACGACTCGATGTGGTAGGTCAGCGGCGTCTTGTCGTCCTCGGCGATGAACCGCAGGTCGGCACCGTTTTCATTGATATCGCTGAAGGCCATGTTGCCGTCGTGCAGGCGCACCAGCATCGGAACGCGTCCGGCCTCGCCGACCACGTTCACGCCAGTGGTCGTGGTGTCGAGGGTCAGCGGCTTGCGATAGGACCATCCCTGATCCCACCAGGCATGAGCGACGCCAGGCAGACTGGCCGCGGCGAGCGACAGGGCGACGAGAAGGGACCGCATGGTGCTCTCCTTGCGAACGGGGGCTTTGGGTTGCTGGTGGGCATGGAACATGGTCAGAACTCCGCGCGGACGCTGAAGGTGAAGCGGGGATCGCCGGACTGCGACACAGCCCCGTCGATGAAGGGGATGGCGACCACGAGATTGCTCTGGATCACCCCGAACAGATCGACCAGGAACCCGCCGCCGGCGCTACCCAGGCTGCCCTGCCTATCCTCGCCGGGCAACGCCCGCCGCCGCCGGGTCAGCGCACCGTCGACGAAGGCGAAAAGGCGTAACTGGTCGATGTTACGTCCAAGCGGATCGTAGAGGGCGCTCCCGAACGACGGCGTGCGGAACTCCAGCGACCCCTGGAAACCATCGTCACCGGTCAGCTCGGAAGTGAGGTACCCCGCACTGTGCTAAGACCGCCGGATGAGAACTGTTCGGAGGGAATCAGCGGGCCATTCGAATACTGGCCGTTCAGGCGCACGAACGTCAGCCAGTCGTTGCCAAGGTTGCGGGTATAGTCCGCACCCAGGCTCGCCACCACGAAGTTCGGTTCTGAGAAGGCGCGGCGACCGTCGCGCGCGTTCGCCTGATCCTGCGCGATTTCATTCGGCGTGCAGTCGTTCGGCACCGGGATCACGGCGCAGCGGGGGTGAAGCCCTGGAACTCGTTTACGCCGCTGCCCAGCCCGCGAATGCCGGCCGTCACGCCAATCGTGGCGCTGGCCTGCGCGTTCTCGGTGTTGTGCTGGAGTGTATAGCTGGCGCTCACCGGCCAATAGCGGATCGGCGCCTGCAGCGGATCCGCATCGCCGATCACCGTATCCTCCTTCGAATTCTTGTAGTCGAACCCGAAGGTGAAGCTGTGGCTGAAGCTGCCGAATTGCGGCAGGATGCGGATGCCGCGCACACCGACTTCAAAGCCGTTGCTCAGCACGTCCACGCCGCCGAGCGCCGCCGTCTCCGTGTTGGAGGTGCGGCCGATGAGCAGGATGCTCCACGGCGTGTCCCAGATCGGCGCGGAATAGGTGCCGGAGAAGGCTTCGGTGTCCGAACGCTGCTTGGGCGCGACGGCATAAGTGAATGCGATCGTGTGGCCGAGCTGGAACAGGTTTGTGTACCGCAACGACGCGTTCAGGCGGATCGGATCGGTGCCGTTGTTGTGGTCGTTGTTGACCTCGACGTCGAAGTGCAGCGGGAATTTTTCCTCGACCTTGATGTCGACGTCGAAGGTGCCGGGCACACGCCCCGGCTTGAGCAGCGGCGTACCCTGGCGATCCGGCGACCGGTTGAGCTCTGCGGTTTCCTTCTCGAGCTGCCGGAAGTTGGGCACCTGTCCTTCCGCGAAGGAGGGATTTCGTTTCTGATCTTGCTGGGCGCGGTGTATTTCGCGCCCACGACGCGCACGCGCCCGATCTTGGCCTCCACAACCTCTAGGCGAATGACGCCATTTGAGGCATCCTGCGGCGGCAGCACCACAACGACGGTCTCGTAACCCTTCTTCTTGTAGGCGTCCTCAAGCGCCGCGCGCGCCTTGTCGACATCCGCGTCCGTACGATCGGGACCGAGATAGGGGTATACGGCGTCCTCGATCGACACCTGGTCGAGCACGGAATTACCGACGATATCGTAGGCATCGATCGTGAGCGTGCGCTCCGGCTCAGCCGCCGGTTGCGAGGGCGGCGCTGCCGCCTCGGCGGGCGCGCTCGCGTCCTGCGCCAGCGCAGGTGCGCTCAGCCCATGCAGCAGCCACAGCAAAGATGCAGCGCAAGCAGGGTTTATGAACCGGGCTTTTGGCACAGTGGCTCCGCCGAACGTCGTTAACAAATACGCAGAATCGTAACACGAGCTACCGCCCGCTCTTAACATTCCAAGGGGCGATACCCAAGTTAACCCATGCGATCAAGACAAAGAAATTGCTGGATTATACACGCTTGGCCGTGTTTCTCCTATGTACTCAGGAAGGCCGAAATGTTACATTTTTTACAATTATTAGCCTGCTGAAATATATAAAGTTTAACGGCCAGCCCGGATTCCCGAGGATGTTGCATCGCAGCAACAGCCTTGCCACGACTTGCAAGGCATGAAATGACAACCCGATGACACGTGAAATCCTCCATATTGTCGGTGCCGGGCTGGCGGGCAGCGAGGCGGCCTGGCAGGCAGCGCAGGCGGGCGTTATGGTCCAGCTTCACGAGATGCGCCCGAAACAGCGGACCGACGCCCATCAGACGGACGGCTGCGCGGAGCTGGTGTGCTCCAACTCGTTCCGCTCGGACGATCCGGAGCACAACGCCGTCGGGCTGCTGCACGCCGAAATGCGCCGCACGGACTCGCTCATCATGCGCTGCGCCGACGCGACCCGGGTGCCTGCCGGATCCGCGCTCGCCGTGGACCGCGAGGCTTTCTCGGCCATGGTCACGCAGGCACTCACAACCCATCCGCGAATCACCCTGGTGCGCGCTGTCGTCGAGGACGTGCCCCGGAGGACTGGGGCAGCGTCATCATTGCAACCGGCCCGTTGACCCATGCGCCGCTGGCCGAGGCGATCCGCACCCTGACCGGGGAAGACTCGCTGGCCTTTTCGATGCCATCGCCCCGATCGTCCACACCGAGAGCATCGACTTCTCGGTGGCGTGGTACCAGTCCCGCTACGACAAGGATGGCGGCGTGGTCGGCGGCGGCAAGGACTATATCAACTGCCCCATGGACAAGCCGCAGTACGAAGCGTTCGTCCAGGCGCTGCTCGACGGCGAGAAGACCAGCTTCAAGGAATGGGAGGCGAACACGCCCTACTTCGAGGGCTGCATGCCGATCGAGATCATGGCGTCGCGCGGGGTCCAGACGCTGCGGTTCGGGCCGATGAAGCCGGTCGGCCTCACCGATCCGCGCACCGGCCGGCGCGCCTTCGCCGTGGTGCAACTGCGTCAGGACAATGCGCTCGGCACGCTCTACAACATGGTCGGGTTCCAGACCAAGCTGCGCCATGCCGAACAGGTGCGCATCTTCCGCACCATCCGGGGCTGGAAAACGCCCAGTTCGCGCGGCTCGGCGGCCTGCACCGCAACACCTTCATCAACTCGCCGCGGCTGCTGGACCCGCAACTGCGCCTGAAGGCCGCGCCACGCCTGCGCTTCGCCGGGCAGATCACCGGGGTCGAAGGCTATGTCGAGTCCGCCGCCGTCGGGCTGCTGGCCGGGCGCTTCGCTGCCGCCGAACTGCAGGGCCGCACGCTCGCGCCGCCTGCCCCGACGACCGCGTTCGGTGCCCTGCTGGCACACATCACCGGCGGCGCCAATGCGCAGACATTCCAGCCGATGAACGTGAATTTCGGGCTGTTTCCGCCGCTGCCGCAGGAGGTGCGCCGCGACGCCCGCAAGCCGGCGCTTGCCGCCCGCGCGCACGCCGACCTCGATGTCTGGCTGACGCCATTGCCGCGCACGGAAGAGGTTGTGTCGGCCTGAAACCGGGGCTATATCCCGCTTCTCAGCACGGGCCGAGCCCGGAGGCGCGTGGGGCCGTAGCTCAGTTGGGAGAGCGCAGCAATCGCACTGCTGAGGTCAGGGTTCGACTCCCTCGGCTCCACCATTTCTCTCCGCAGGGCCAGCAGAAGCCCGCCGTGCATGCCAGGCCTCGAACTACGCCTGTTAGCCTACTGCCCAAGGGTGATCCGCGTGCGGGCCCCTGTCGTGGGGTCCGTGCGGTGCAGGTGAAACCGCTTGTCCTTGAACGGCCCCTGGATGAGGTCGACCATCATCGCTTCCGAAAGCTTGTTTTCGGGGTCGCGAACGGCGAAATCAGTTCCAGCAGCCAAAGCCGATCGCCGGAGTTCCAGTCGCTCGCCTGTAGCCGTTCTCCGCGTTCGACCTTCTGCTCGGCCGAGGCGGACAGATTACCCCACAGCGCCACCCCGAGCGGCATCTGCTCGATGCCTTCCTTGGTGATCCCGGGCAGGAGTTGATCAACGTCCATGCCCTCCGTGCCCGGCAGCGGCCCGAAGCGAAACACCCGAAACTGCTCGACCAGGATCGCCGGCATGACCGACCATTCAAGGTCAGCGATTTTCAGGTGCTTGTGCACCGGGGACTGGGAAAACAGCCAGGTAATCTGCCCCAGGGCCTCGGCAACTGTCCGAGGCCCGCCTTGATCTTGCGTCATGTCAACTCCTTTTACTCAGGCGCTAGAGCGGCGATCTGATTCTATCAGGTCGAAAACCGCCCTAGTGTCGTGGAATCGAAGTTCGCTACACTGTGATATCGGGCGATCAAGCGAACTTCGATTCTGAAAACGACACGAGAAACAATATCTTGCTAGTGTCCTTCTCGAATCTGAAATCCAACCGCGCCTGATATTGAGTGTAACGGATTTCAGATTCGGGACACTAGACGCTTGGTGCCAACTGGGCAATCATGGCGTCGGTCCGGGCAAGTTGCGCTTCCGCCTGGATTTGCGCACCGGCGCCGGACTGCAGGCTGGCCATGGCTGCGATCAGCCGGTCCAGTTGCTGGTACGGCGCTCCGTTCAGAGTTTGGCGCGCAGCCTGCTGCGGGCGGACGCCAAGGCGCCGCTGAACAGTGCCCGGCGATCGTCCGACTGGGTATCAGCCAGCAGGCGGATCGCCCGATCCAGAGGATCGCCGAGCGGCAATGGCGTTACAGCCGGTCGCTGCACAGCCTGACCGGACTGCTCGGCCGGATCGGATGCATCCGCCGCCTGACCCTGTTGTGCGCCATCGCTTTGCCGCTGTCGCTCCTCGTCGCTGAGCGGCCGCGCGGTCGGGGCCGGGCTTTGCAGGTCCTCAAGTTCATCCGAGTCCACACCCGTCCCGGCGAATGAGCTCAGCCGCCGGTCGAGATCGTCATAGTTCGGCGTGAACGGATCGGGCACCACGGTCCGGCTTTCCTGCGCGGTCGTCTGTCCGCCGACCGGCGCCACGCTGCCGCTTGGTCGCCCGCCGAGCGCGGTTCGCTGCCAGGCCTCCCGTGGATCGAGGGCGAGGTCCTCCTGCAGAGTCGTGTCAAAAGTATCGCCGACAATCGGCGCAGCGGCCTCCTGTGGCGGCGCGGTGCCAACCGGTGCGCTCTCGGCTGCCGGCGTATCGTCGCGTGCGAACTGCGCGAGCAGCGCCGTGATCGAGACGGCGGGCAGGCCGAGCTGTTCCGGCAACCGTGTCTCGACCGGCGCCTTGAACCCATCGCCATTGCTGTCGGTCCAGAAGCGAAGTTCACGGAAGCGGGTGTCTGCCGCGGAAAGGATGCCGTCGCCGTCACTGTCGTAGGCTGAGAGCGCCGCCTGGGTGCGCAGGTCTTCGCCGTCGCGGTAGGCGCCATCGCCATTGGCGTCGATCACCAGGTGATACCCCGCTGGCAGATCGAGCGGCGGCACGGGCTGCACAGCCGCCTGCGCCACGGGAATTGCGGTGGCTGCGGGAAGGTCCAGCGCCTGCGCCGCATCGCCGGGTGCTGGAACCTGCGACCAACGCAGCGCCACGTCGCCGACCTGCCCGGTCGTGCCATCCGTGCGGGTGAAGCGGGTGATGCCGAAGATCACCTGCTTGTCGTCGTCCTCGCCGGGGCCGACGCCCTCGACATTGCCGAAATCGATGCTGGCGATGCCGGCGTCCGCCAGCGACTTGAGTTCGCCGGCATCCGAGACGCCGTCCTCGTTCGCATCCTGCCAGACCAGGAATTCGCCAAAGCGTTCGTCCCGGTCATTGAACAGGCCGTCGCCATTGCCGTCATAGGCGCGCAGGCCTTCCAGGTCCGTGCGCGCGCCCGGCAGATCCTGCAGGAAGGAAATCTCTGCACCCTTGTCGATGACGCCGTCACCATTGCGGTCCAGCGCCAGGAACGCCTGACCACCGGAAATCCAGCCTACCTGGTCCTTCACGCCATCGCCATCGACGTCGAAATTAGTACTTATGTTCGATGTAGTAATACTTGAGCCATCAAGAGCAAGCACAACAGGACCGAGAATCTTGCTTAACTCACTACGCCACTCGAGGCCTGTCCATTGATATCCACTGACAGCACTATTCCAATCTATTTTATGCCATCTCCACTTTCATATCTAGATTTTGCAGAGGCCGTAACACTTGTATCTCCCGTAACTTTATTATAAATACCAGTTAATATCCATGTTTCCCCATAGTCATATCGCCTATTGCCATTGGAGTCAGAAAATATAATGTTGCTTGCCTGGAAATAACCATTATTTTGTATCAAATAACTAACATTCTCTGTGTAAACCCACCCATTTTGCAGCAATCTATATGCCCCTCTTCCTGTTATAGCGCCATCATCATTATAATTATAAGCAACATCCTTCCTGACGATATCTTCAACATCGACATTAACATTGTACACAGTATTATTGATTCCATCATTTATATTGATTGGTACGTTAAATGATAAAGTTTGATCAACATCATCGCCCTGACCAGCACCGGGCAAATATTCATAATTTATACCATCTTTTATGTACAATTGATAAATATTCGTATAGCCGCTTTTGGCTTCAAACCTAGCAGGTTATTAAGAACACTGGTGCCCAGGGTTGTCGTAATATTATCATTATCCTGGTCGTTAATTGTAAACTCCGCAATTACTGTATTAATTGGTATATTCTCTTTAATACTTATTGTCGAAGGGCCCATATATACGTAAGGTGCATCATTCGCATTTGTAATATTTAATGTTATATTTGCACTATTTGCACTTATTTTTCCATTTGCCTTTGAGTAAACCGCAACAGATGTCGATTTATTATTTGCGGGAAGCGATTCATAATCGAACGCGCGAGTTATAGAAAGTTTGTAGTCCTCACTTATAGTATAATCACCGTACGTCGTAGAGCCATTAGAAAATACATAGCTTATTGCGTCACCATCTTGATCAATACCGCCACTTAATGTTGCAATGACACCAGTGACATTCTCAGAAACATTAATATTCTGTGCTGACGGCGCGCCCGGTGCATCGTCAGCATTGGTGACATAGACCTTGATGGTCGTGGCCGGCGAGCGGTTGACAGTACTGTTATCAGCGTCTGAACCAAAACCGTTAGAATTGGTCGCCTGAACCGCCAGAACTTTGGCTTCCACATAACGACCGCCAGCGTCTGTATAATAGAACTGACCTGGATAAAGTTGCGATGCGCTTTCATAATCGAACGCTGTCGCCACCACCAGGTTGGCCCCGGTCGCTGTCTGGTCGATGCGCAGAAGGCCACCTGGGTCGTAACCGGTGACGAAGAAATAATCGATTTCCTGCGGGTCACCGTCCGGGTCGCTGCCACCGGACAGGGCTGCGATCGTCGTGCCGGTGGTGTTTTCCGCAACCGGCACGGGCGTCGACGCGATTACCGGATTCAGGCGCTCGTCCGTATCCTGCAGCGTGAACGTTAACGTGCTGACCGCAGAGCTCAGGCCGTTCGCCACCGCGTGGAGTTGCACAGTCGTGCTGACCGTACTGCCCGCGTGCCGCGCGTGACGCCGAAGGCCGCCGCTGGCAGGTTTTCATAGTCAAGCGCGCCAGTCAGCTTCAGGTTATTGCCGTCAATCTTGAAGATCCCGCCAGGGTTGCTGTCCAGCGTCCAAGTGATGGTGTGACCTTCAGGGTCGGTCGCGCTGAGGGCCTTGCTGAAGCTGCCACTGACGGCCTCATCTACCGTCAGCCCCTCAGTATTCGTCACGTTGATCGGCGCATCGTCGACATTATTCACGCTAATGGTGAAGCGCGTCGCCGTACTGGTATGGCCTGCACTGTCCTTGGCTTGGATATCGAGGTCGACACTACGGATGGTTTCATAATCGAGGGTTGCCCCGATCTGACCACCACCTGATTGCCGCTGATTTCGAACAGGCCAGTCACGCTGGCATTTGCGATCTCGTAGGTGACTGCGCCACCCTCCGGATCAACCGCGCTCAGGGTCAGCCCGGAGACGGCCGAGCGTCCTGCGGCGTTCTCCGCGATCTGGTTGGCGGCCGCATTGCTATCGGACGGTGCGCTGGGCCTCGTCGACCGGGTTGAGGAACCCTCGATCAACGGTGACGACATGGCTTGCAGTCAGCCCATTATCATTGACCTGAATGGTCAGCGCATAGCCATTGGCCCGATCATAATCGAGCGTCTGCCCGGCCTTCAGCACCAGGCTAGCGCCATTGATAGCGAACTTGGCGTAATCATCGCCGCCGAGAATATTAAAGCTATAATTCCGGTGCCCGCGCTATCCGGATCGCCAACGGCAGCCAGGGTGCCGAGCACCACATCACTACCATAGACTGTATCCTCATTGGGGTGCGCTGCGGTAGGTGTCAGGCTCACCCCTGTGGGCCCGCCATTTACGGTGACCGAGACAGCTTGCGTCGCATCGGCGAAAATCGAGGCGGTTTCACTGGAGCGCGCGCGAACCGTCAATGTGAAATCCCCGCATTATTGGTTGCAGGCGTCACCCGCAGGGCGCTCCAGGTCCAGCCGGTAATGTCAATCGAGGAACCGCTAGCACTGCGCACCCCATCGGACACAGTAGCACCGCTTGGCAGGCCCTCGAGATAAAGCGTCAGCGTTTCGCCCTGATCGACCTTGGATGCCGTGATGGCCGGCAGGGCAATAGCAGAATTGACATTGCCGATTGCGTTCGAGCGTATACTGCTTAAATTGTCAACCGGTAGGTCATTGTTCATGAATACGTCAGCCACAGTGGCAACAGGCACCCCGGCCACTTGCAGTCGCCCATCAAATATATTGAAGGCAACTCGAGCCCATGAATTTTGGTCGTAATCTGATTTACCGGCGTAATATTCGTTACCATTTCCTTGACCGCTATGCGCCTCGGTTATCAATATGTAAGAGCTGCGGAATTTGAAACTATCTGCCCCAAAATGGCTGCTGAGGCACCATGCCTAAGCATAGCATTATAAAGCGAACTATCGAGCCTACCGATCTGGGGTTCATCGTAGCTTGAGATGACGAGTGGTGTTCCTGGAGCAAAGCTGTCGAGGTATTGAGCAAGGGCTGCTGGATTGTTCTGGGAGGCATAAGGATATCCCGGCCACTTCAATTCGCCATTACCATAAGTATCAAAGCCTCTGCTATGCCAAACACCCCCAGAATAATGGCTTACTACATATGAACGCCAATCAAATGACGAAATAGCAGTGCCATTTTCCGAATAAATACCAGCACCATTTAATGGCGTATTTATTGCGTTGTTTCCTTTACTGAAGGCTATATAGGTCTCATATTTTGTCGATAGGTTTGGTTTTTGCAACAGGTACAATATTAAAGGTAAAGTTTTGCGGCGCGGGTAGAGACCGCCATCATAGCTGCGGACTGACAGCGTGGCCGTGCCACGAACATCGGCCTGCGTCCGGAGCGTGACAGTGCGGAGTTTTTCGTTGCTAGGGTCAGTTGGCGAACCGATGACGATATCGCTGGCGGAGACTGGCTGGAATTTCGCGCCACCCAGTTCCAAGATCGAGAGTGATGACCGCGTCACTGGTCTCGACATCATCGACGCTGAAGACGATCTTCAACTCCTGGTCTTCGGTGATTGACGTGGCGTTGGCGACGCTGGGCGTCAGCGTCGGCTCCTCATTGTAGCCCCAGCTGTTTTCGATCTGCGCCTGCTGCTCCAGCGTCAGCGAATATCGATTACCGATGGCACCAGTGACCTCCAGCAGTTTGCGAATATTCAGCTGTTGCTCGGCAACACGACCCCCGTCGACCAGTGCATCGACATAAAATTATCGGCGGCAGCGTAATCGCCGGGCGTAGTGGTCGTGAACCAGTCTTTAATGGTCGTCGTGGCATCCGTTCTACTCGCGCTCCGATCAAGCACGGAGACCACGAGATCCTTGCCGACCTTCTCGAACCACAGATCAAGATAGTTAATGGTTGCGCTATCGTATATTATCGTGTCGCGACCGCTATCAGTATCGTAGTTGTAGATCGTATCATTACCGGACGTGCGGTAGATCATGTAGCCATCGCCGCCCTGGCCGCCAATCAGGATGTCATTGCCGGTCCCACCATCGAGCGTATCGCCGGCGTCGCCTGCCTCAAGAACATCATTGCCGTTACCGCCAAAGAGTGTGTCGCTTTCGCCCTCCCCGAACAGCCGGTCATCGCCATCGTCACCGTAGAGGCTGTCCTGGCCATCGCCGCCAAACAGGAAATCGTTGCCCGCATCGCCGAAGAGGGTATCGGTGCCGCCGCCACCATAAAGGATGTCGCCGCCGGCCCCGCCGTGGATCACGTTGTTGCCATTATCGCCCTCCAGCAGGTCGCCATAGGAAGAGCCGGTAATGTCTTCGATTTCGGCATAGCTGTCGCCGGCAGCGTCGGCATTGGCCCCGACGCCAGTTTCCAGACTGACGTTGACCCCGCTCAAGTTGACGTCAACCGCAGCCGCGACCGTTTGTCCGCCCACATCGACACGGCCGATCTGGTTGCGACTAAAGCCAGTTCCGGATGACGACCCGCTGAAATCGACACGGTCGACGCCTGCACCGCCGCGCAGCACATCAGCATCAGAGCCGCCATACAGAATATCGTTGCCGTCACCCCTTCAAGGGTGTCATTGCCCGACCCGCCGCTGAGAATGTCATAGCCATCGCGGCCAAACAATTTATCGTTGCCAGCGCCGCCACTCAGTGTGTCATCGCCTGCGCCACCTTCCAGGCGGTTGGCAGCTGCCGTGCCGGTTAACACAGCGCCGCCGTCTCCGGCCATCACATTTTCGAAGTTCAGGAAACGGCTGTCATTGCCTAGATCGAGCGTGACCAGTCCTGCAACGCCCGTGAGGTTCAAAGTGTCGCTGTCGTCACCACCGTCAACTAATGTATCTTCCGTCCAATCCGTTATGATGACTGTGTCATCGCCGGCATCGCCCCGAATACTATCGGCACCACTGCCGCCGTCCAATTGGTCGTCGCCAGCCCCCGAACAGGATGTCGTCTCCGTTTTCACCCTTCAGATTGTCATTGCCGTCGCCACCATAGAAAATATCCGCACCGATCCCGCCAATCAGGGTGTCATTGCCGCCGTTGCCGTAGAAAGTACGCCCAATCAAATCGGCAGTCAGGCTATCATCATAATTAGACGCTTGGACGATCTCGAAATTTGCCAGTGTGTCGCCTTGGGCGAAGCCACCGCTTCCAGTGTAATTTTACCGAGGTCAAAGCTTATGCCAGCATCCGAGGATCTGTAATCGACCTCGTCGGATCCGCCGCGGCCATCGAGATTGTCCGCCCCGGCGCCACCATCAAGCACATCATTATTGTCCCCACCAAAAATACTATCATCACCCGTGCCGCCGTATAGTTCATTACCATCATTTCCACCAAAATCTGGTCCTGCCCATCGCCGCCTTCTATAGTATTATGGCCGGCACCACCTTCAAGCCAGTCATTGCCACCACCCCCACCAATAGTGTCGTCTCCCAGCCCACCAGAGATGCGATTTGCAGAATTATTTCCAGTAATATAATCGTGATAATCTGAGCCAGTAATGTTTTCAATGCTTGAGGCTTTTACAGAATTTTTGCTTAGGTCTATTCTGACAAAAATGCACTCTCGCTAAAATAGAGAGTATCGAAACCATCGCCGCCATCGATGCTATCTTCGCTATTGTCGCCATATCCTTCATTAAAATCCGCAGTGGCTCTTGCGAAGATCACATCGTCGCCAGCGCCGCCGCGCAGGATATCCACGCCTGCGCCACCGTACAGATTGTCGCCGCCTGCATCGCCTTCAAGCGTATCGTCGCCATCGCCGCCTTCAAACACGTTGACCAACGTGTCGCCGATCAGCGTGTCATTGAAAGCAGAGCCGATGAACTTCTCGATCGAGTTATAGAGGTCACCTTGCGCGTCTCCGCCGCTGCCCTGGCCGTAATCCAGTGAGCCGACTTTGATTGTGCTGAGGAGATTGATGTTGACCGCAGCAGAAGAGGCGGCATAGCTGATGGTATCAAACGCACCAATCGGCTGGCCTCCCCGTCGAAACGCTGCCGCCGCCGCACGCCAACCCAGCTATCAGCAGTATCGGTGCCCTGTACGTAAAGCTCGCCCTCGGTCAGGGTAAGGGTAAAGGTCGTCGAAACGGATGCCCCTTGGAGATCGGTTGCGGTGACCTTAATTTCCCAGTTCTGGCCGGCAAATTTCGGATCGTTTACGTCAAATCCCTCAATTTCACTAGGCCTGGCCTCAAAGGTCCAGGTGGCAGGAACAAAAGTCAGCCAGCTCGGCAGATCATTACCGTCGGCCAGCTTCGCCGTTACCGTCAGTTTATCTTCGAAGTCCTGATCAAAAAGCTGGTTGCCGGTAGAGTGAATGTTTTACCACATTGTCGTCAATGGATTGATTGCTTGGTCCGGAAGTCCAAGTTGCGGCGCCACATTGGACGTTACGCCGACATTGTATTCGAAATCTGAGAAGACGATGCGGTCATTTGAGCCAATGTAGAGCGTATCCACACCGTCGTCGCCATCCGAGGCATCGATGTCTGTTATGGTAACGGATTTTGTGCTCTCGTTATAGATACCAATCTGATAGCCGCTGCGAGACCCATAATATAGAAATGTATCCTGTGAATCATCGTCAGCGTTAGAGGTATTTCCATAAATAAAATCATTCCCTGCCCCGCCTATTAAGGTGTCCTGTCCTCCACGGCCAACCAAAATATCAATTCCTGCGCCGCCAAACAGTTCATTAGTATTAGAATTACCTTGTAGTGTATCGTCGAAATTTGAACCGAAAATATTTTCGATACCAACATATGTATCGCCACTGGCATCACCCAGGCTACCCGGTTTTGTCAGGTCTGCCCGTACGCCAGATGCGGCATTTTGATAGCTGACCGTATCGACGCCACTACCGCCGTTCAGTGCATCGGCACCTGCGCCGCCAATCAGAATATCATCGCCATCGTCGCCATTTAGATTATCATTGCCTATATCACCGATGAGAACATCATCGCCACCACTGCCAAACAGGCTGTCATTACCAGAGCCTCCCAAAAGTGTGTTGGCCAACGTCACCTCTCAACGTATCATCTAGAGACGTGCCCGTAGCATTTTCAAAATTCAATATGACTTCAGTATTCGACCCATAGTTTATTCTTTGTGCCTCCAGATCAACTGTAATGGCAACATTGTTTTCACTTACATCTATAGTGTCGATGCCATCGCCACCATCAGATAAGTCGATGCCGGCACCATCTGAGATAATATCGTCCCCTGATCCACCATTTAACGTGTCGTTTCCAGACAAGCCAACAATGTAATCATTTCCGGCACTTCCGGCAATGATTTCCGCGCCAGATTCTCCGAGAATTTGATGAATATCGATCAACTCAACATTGGTAAGATCAATACTCTGACCAGACTCAAGGTAGACATTGACTTTTGGTATAGCTTGATCCGATGTTGGCGCCCGTGCTTCGATGCGCTCGACATTCTGGAGAGAGCGCAGTCGGATCTCGCCGTCTGCCGTTGTGCTTAGTAGGGTATCGTCACCGTCACCACCATCGACGGTATCGAAACCAGCGTCTTTCGCGTACACGAAAGTGTCGTCGCCAGCCCCTCCGCTAAGGCGATCGTCACCAACGCCGCCAATCAGTGTATCGTCCGCCGCGCCACCCGTAAGGGTATCATTCCCGTTCAGCCCATCAAGCCGCGTGCCCCAACCCAGATCGGATCGACAGTGAGCGTATCTGCGCCGGATGTTCCAACCAGGGTGGCGTGGTCCTCGTAGGCATCAAGCGCCTGCCAGGCGGCCGCCAGTGCCGTCAGGTCCGCCCCTGCAGCAGTCAACAGAGCGTTGATATCGAAACGGCTGAGTGCTGCATTGCTGGCAGTGATGCGGCGCGCCTGATTTGCGACACCGGCGAACCAGCCGGTAACCGTAACCGCAGCGTCGTAACCTACCGCCGTAATGAGCAGATCGTTCGTGGCCGTACGCGTGAACTGAAGTGCCGTTGAAGGAATGCCGTCAAACAGGATTTCATCATGCCCGATCCCCCTTCGACCGTGTCCCCGTCTCGATGCGGTCATGGCCGTCCCCGGCGCGAAGACTATAGACGTCCGCGCCTGCACCGCCTTTGAGTAAATCGTCCCTCTACCGCCAGCCAGGAAGTCGTCCCCTGCGTCACCAGACAGTGTATCGGTACCGTCATCTCCAAGTAGATTGTCCTCACCCTCACCACCGAGCAGGTCGTCATTGCCAGTACCGCCCGTAAGACTATCATCTCCGGCATCGCCTAAGAGCTGGTCTGCGCCATCGCCACCATCCAGTGCATCGTCGCCACCGCCCCCGTGGAGTATATCATTCCCTTCATCACCAGCGAGCGCATCATCACCCCGAGACCTGACAGCGTGTCTGCCCCTCTGTTGCCTTTCAGGACATTGTTTTCATCAGTCCCAGTGATGGCATCATCATAATTCGAGCCGACGACGCTCTCGATACTGTCAAAGCGGTCACCAGAGGCTTCACCGCCTGATGCGAATTGCAGCGTTTGCGACGCGGTCTGGGTCGAAAGATTGACGGTGACACCAGCGCCAGACCCATCGTAGACGACCTGATCTTGGCCCTCGTCACCGATGAACGTATCGCCGCCGTCACCGCCGATCAGAACATCGTCGCCCGCACCGCCAGCCAGCGTATCGTTCGATGCATCGCCAATTAGAGTATCGTTCCCCGCACCCCCGTTCAGTGTGTTCGCGGCATCATCAGCGCCCAGGATCACGTCATCGAGTTCGGTTGCAGTGGTGAGGAAATTCCCACTGTCGTCAAAGCGTAACCGCGAAAGATCTACGCTCAGGCCGCCAGTGAATTGCAGGAATTCGATCGCCTTGTTTGTATTGATCTGTGCGCCACTGCGGAAATCTATAATCGTGATTTTATCCGTGGCCCCTTGAGGCTTATGATCAGATCATTTCCAGCGAAAGCAAAATTCAGATTTGAAAGGCCGATCGCCTGTTCGCCACCATAGCCGGGATTTCCTGTATAATCGGCAAACACAATCGTATCGGAACCGCCATCGACGTTCGCTTCTATGACAGACTCTTCATTAATAATATCCTGACCATCCCCACGACCAAAAACATAAGTGTCGTCACCTTGCCGACCGAACAAGGTGTCATTGTCTTTACCGCCGGTCAGCTCGTTATCATTTTCGTCGCCGCGGAGTTGGTCGGCATAAGATGATCCTTCCAGGGCCTCGATCGAGTCATAGACATCACCGAAAGCATCACCGGTGACATTCCCTGAGTATCAGAGCCGAGAGTGGCGAACACGCCAGCCGTTGACGTCGCATAGCTGGCTGTATCGTAGCCCTCACCACCGATGAGGGTATCCGCGCCGGCACCGCCAATCAGCGTGTCGTCATCGGCGCCACCGAGCAGCACATCGTCGCCCGCAGCCCCATCCAGGCGATCCTGCCCGGCATTACCATTCAGAATGTCGTCTTTCGAACCGCCGATAATCGTGTCGTTGCCGATGCCCCGGTCAGCCAATTGCGTTTGCTGTTATCGACAGTGAATTGTGCTGCGGTATCGTCGCCGTCCGTGCCGCCGGACAGGTTGAAAGCACCAAGGTCGATGGTGCCGGTATTGAAGAAGCTGATTTTCTCAAAAGTGCCGAATTCTTGTGCGCCGGCACCGACCAGGGTCACCCGGTCCGCCAGGTCCTGGAATGCAGCTCTGGACCCGCCGGCATTTTCGATCCCAATGACGATATCTTTGCCACTATCGGCCGAGCCGATCCGCACATCGTTGATGTCAATGCCGATACCAAATTCTACTGTATCGGTGCCGTTGTTTTCGTAATAGGTATCGGCATCTGCGGGCGTATGAACGTAAAGTCTGCCCTGCTCGATATCGTAGTAGGTTCGAACCAGCCACGTCGATCCATCGTAAATCGTCGTCGTGCCGTTCGTGATTGTTCTTGAATCAGGTCCAGACCAATCAAAACCATCCTTGAATCCGTCACCAGATACCCAGGCCAGAGTCCATTCGGATGATCCGGCAATATTGCCTTCCCCGCTCAGCGCATCGATGTAGGTGTCCTGTCCATCGCCGCGCTGGAACTTGAAGATGTCGTTGCCGGCGCCGCCGATCACTTCGTCGCGGCCCTGGCCGCCTGAGACGATGTCGTTGCCCGATTGACCTTGAACCGCGTCGTCGCCGCGGCCACCGCTGACGGTGTCGTTGCCGGTGCCGCCCAGCACAGTGTCGTCGCCATCGCTGCCGACGACGATATCCGAACCGGCGTCCCCGGAAACGACGTCGTTGCCGATGCCACCATTGCCGAAATCGTTGCCAGACAGGAGGTAGATGAGGTCGTTGCCGCCTCCGCCATAGACGAAATCATTGCCGTTGGTACCGATGAGCACCTCGTTGGCGTCCGTACCGAGCACGAAGGTATCGAAATCGGCGATGCGCAATTCGTTCCCGTCGGCAAAGCGCAGGATTTCGACCCGGTTGAAGGGGTTGGTCCAGTCCTTGAGCGTCAGGACATCCGAGGTCGCAACGCCGTTCTGCCTGAGCGTGATCACCAGATCGTCGCCCGAACGCTGCAGAGAAATGTCCTCGATCGTGATGCCGGGTCCGAAGACGATCGCATCCTCGCCACCGGTAATCTGTCCCGACTGGATCTGGACGCCACCACCGCGCCAGTTGCCGAGGCCGGTGCCGTTGAAAGCGGTGCCGTTCGCCAGCGTTCCGGCAGCCACCCCATATCGGTCTTCTAGTTCTGTGACGCTGAGTTGGCTGTCGTCGCTCGCCTGGTCGACCCGTCGCCACGGGCGAAGAGATACTGGTCATCCCCAGGCCGCCGTAGGATGTGTCAAGGCCGGCGCCCGCATCCAGAATATCGCCGCCGTCGCCGCCATCGAGCGTGTCGTTCCCCTCACCGCCTGCAAGCCAGTCCGACCCCTCGCGGCCGATGAGCCAGTCATCGCCCGCTCCGCCGTCCAGGTAGTTGCCGTTGCCGCCCAGGCTGTCGCCGGCGGCGCTGCCGGCATTGAGCGTGTCATTGCCGTCGCCGCCGAGCAGCCAGTCGTCCAGCCGGCCGCCGTACAGCGTGTCGTTGCCGGCCCCACCCTGCAGCGTGTCGCCAAGGTCGGAGGCATGGACGGTGTCGTCGCCGTCGCCTGCATCGACCACGGCCGCGACGCCGATCGTGGTGCGTTCGGTGAGCGCGCGCGTCGAGACAATGAAGGCCGTGTCGACATTTGCCGTGCCGGAGCGCGAGACCGTGACGTTGGCCGTCCCGCTTGCCTCGTCGACCACGGCATCGTCGATCCAGATGTACGGCCTAGTTCCGGCGTCGCGGGCATCGATGATCGTCACCAGCCCGCTGACGCTTGTCGCGCCGTTGGCCACTTTGGCGCCGTTCGCGGCGTCAAGAGTGGCGACCAGCGAGAAGGTCTCCTTGCCCTCCGCCACATTCGCTGCATCGCGCTTGATCGGCGTGCGCACCAGAATTTCGGTCTGGCCGGCAGCGAAGGTTGCGCTGGTCGCGTCGGTCCAGACGCCGTTGACGCTGACCTGCAGATTGCCGGCCCGTTGCCCCGTAATCGACGCCGCCGCCAAGGGCGGTCCCATTCTGCAAGGCCAGCGCCACGGTGACGGCCTCGCTGGATGCCTTCGATAGGCTCAGGCGCACGATCGCGGTGTTATCGACTGTCGTCGACTCCGCGACGAAGGCGCGGCCGACCAGCAGGGTCGGCAGGGCGCTCGCACCATCGACGATGGTCACAGTGGCGCTGCCGCCGTCCTGCGGGCCAATGATCTGGTAGCCGGAAGCGGTGGCGATATCGAGGGCGAAGCGCTCATTGCCCTCGGCCGCGTCGTCCGCCGCCACCAAAACCGAGACCGTCGCCCGGCGGGAGGTCGATACAAAACTGGACCCGAAGTCGCTCAGGGCGGTGAAGTCTGCGCCGGCAATCGCGACCGTATCCTGGTCGCGCGATGTCAGGCCGTTCGCCAGATCGACCGACCCGCCGCGCAGATCGATGGTGTCTGCGCCTGCCGTACCGTCGATGAAGGTCTGGTCCGCCGCCTCGATGGTGTCGCCGACCGACGCAATAAATGCCCCGTCAACGTCATAAAGCGTGATCAGGCGCTCACTGGTCTCGTAATCAATATCCAGCTGAATATTTGTCGGTGAGAAAGCGCGCCCATCGATGACGCCATCTACAGCTTCATCCAGAAATGCATCCCAGCCCCGATCCAATCCGTGAAGGCGCGCTTGTGAATACCAAGGTCGAGGGCACGAGCAAAGGCGGTGATCCAACCCGCTGAAAAAGCACTGTCGGGCTGAAATGCAATGAGTCCTTCGATGATGTCCTTGTTGTTTAGATATTCGCCATAGCTTTTGCTGTATCAATACTGCCGAGCAGCGTCTCGGCACTGAATTGATTGTCTGCGGAAGCGGCGGCGTTCTGTAGTGTCGCCAGGATTGCACGCTTGGCGTAGACATCGCCGCCAGCCAGCCGGTCGATGATGCCATTAAGGCCGATGAATGTGCCGTGGTTGATGAGTTCGTCCGCGGTCTTGAAGCGCACGCCATAGTCCCGACCATAGCTATAACGGCTCTTGTACAGGCCATAGGTGCCGGCGCTGACGGCGCCCGCGTCGAGTAACCTGCCGCCGACACTATCGAGCACATTATTATAGACCGCCGCCGCCTGCTCGGCGAGCGAGCGGGCTGTACTACGCGAGCCGCCTTTACGCGCATAGGCATTGTCGACTTCGAATTGCCCATCCGCTGCATCCCACACCACATCGGCCCGCGCTCTGGGCGTACCGCCGAACAGCGAGCCTATCAGGCCGCCAAGCAGGAAGCCGATGAAGGCACCGGCAAACGGAATGGCGAAGTTCAGGAACAAAGTACCGGGATTGAAGAGCCACACCGCCCCAGCCGCCAGCGCGGCAGACCCGAACGAGGCACCGATCTGGCCGCCGATGGTATCGAACTTGACCAGCTTCGATGCCAGGAACGAGCCAAGGAACGAACCAGCGGCGTTGGCAACCAGGTTGAGGTTGATCCCGGTTGACCAAGTTCTGGCGATATTTTTGCCGGTCGCGTCTTTTAAAATCTCGCCAGCGGCATTACGTATAGGCTCGCCCGAGTTCAGCAGGTTGAAGGCGATCTGGCCGATCACCGCCCCGGCAGCCGAGGTCGTCACACCTTCAAGCCCACCCGGCAGATCGACCAGTGTGAACAGTTCGCCCAGCAGATAGGAGCTGACCGCGCCGATACCAGCGGTGGCAAGGTCAATGCCGATGTCCTCGAACGCCTTGTCGATAGCCGTGCGGAGCGAGACCTTGCCGTTGAGCTCCACCGTCTGCCCGATGTTCAGCCCGATTGTGCCAAGCGTAGTCGACAGGCCGAGTGTCGCCCAGGATCCTTCGTGTCCACAAGCTTCGACAATGTACTGCCCAGCAGTGATCCGAACTGCGCGAAGGGAAATTGCCGCACCCCATCCGAACTTTCGACCTGCGCCGTGATTTCTGTTTCCGTCTCGCCGTTCGTGACTTTCGATTCCACCACGGCCGTGACCGCGTACGTCCTGCCCGTGGGGTCGTCCTGCCGAACATAGCGCCCGTCTTCCGATCGCGTCAGAATTGCGCCGTCATCCAAGAGAATACTGTTCTCAGAAAGCGGAATGCCAAAACGACTCTGACGACGGCCAACTACAGTTATCGTATCAAGGAGAGGAATAGACTGATCACTGGAGGGTGGTGCAATCTCAGCACTACCATTGTTGACAGCACTAACTTTGACATACGAAAATATTTTCTTATCACCATATAAATTAGGAATGATATTGACTACTTTATCCCTTGGATTATATACGATATCCTCCCTCTTTAATACCGCATTTTTGCCGAGATCAACTAAGGCCTTGATCCCTTCGAAGGCCGTCGTGAACAATGTGCCGAGCGGGAAGGGGAAGTTTTCCGGCGTCCGGCCGTTTGGCGTGATGCTAAGGATGCCGGTGCTTGCATTATAGCTCACAGTGCCTAGCGGCTGCCCTTGCAAGTCAGTAAAGGTGTAGCTCCCGCTGCCGGCGAAAACATGGCCGAGTGCGAGCGGCAGCTGCGCGGCGAGTGTGGTGCCTGAGCCCAGCGTATTACCGAAAGTGCGCACGGCCCCGGCAAAGGCATTCACGCCCGCCTCGAACAACGGACTGCTGTCGTAGAGCTCACCCGCCACAGCGCCAATCGCCTTACTACCGGCAATCGAGCCGAGAAGGCCCAGCGCAACGCTGCCGACGCCGCCGCCAGCAACCGCCCCGGTCGCCCCGCCGCCGATGCCGCCCAGCACCTCACCGATATAGACCGCCCAGGCTCGGTTCGCGGCCCTGAAATCTTTTCGTGCGTAAGCCGCTTCCGACTGCTGATAAGTCTCCACTGCCTGCACAACATCGCCGACAAAGCCAACGTTTCTCAACCCATCCAGCGCCGCACTGATGACCGCGCCGCTGGCGCCAGTCGCTAGAACGATCTTCTGTGCGCCGTCGGTCAATTGAGCAAGCAGACTTGGCTTCAGCGGCCGGCTGCGCAATTCCTGAAGAATTCCAGGCACGCTTTCACCCGCTGATTTGGCAAAGGCGGCTAAGGTTTCATCCGAGTAAGCCGCATAGCGGTTGAAATCGGCAATCTCCCCGACACGGACTTTGCGTGTCAATTCGGCAATACCGTCTATTTTGGCTTTGTTGGCATTATAATAATCATTGAAATTGAAATCCTTATTTATCTTGTCCGCATCTGGAAAATATTTTCTGTTTGTTTTCAAGTCGCCATTGGCGACGGCGGCATAGAGCGTTGCTTCCAACCGGTCCAGCGCCGCTACCCTTTGCACCTCCGGCACTTCATAAAGTATTCGTGCGAGCTCGCTGTTGATCTTGTTGCTATAGCTGTCTAAGTGGCCCCATTATGAACATTGGGCGCGACATTGCGCCCATTTTCAAGCACTTGTTGGGCCGGGATCGGCAACAGGTTGAATTTGGAGGCTTTCGATATGTTGTAATTTATGTCTTTGAACCTTGCGGCATACATATCCAAAAGCTCGCGCGTAATCAGATGATGTTGTTGCTCCCAACTCATTGCTTCACTCCCTTAAGGGCAAATTGCGGGCCGATCAGCCGTGCCTTGGTGATCAGGCTGCGCGCGGCGCCGTCCATCATGACGTAAGGATTCTTGTAAGCGAGGCGGAACACCCGCGCCGCGCCGATGCGCGCAGCGTCGAACTTCACCTTGCCGTTGCTTTCCAGATTGAACGTGTAAGTGCCGTTTTCGAGATGATTGATTGTCACGTCCGGCTGATTGCGGATGACTGCGTCGATGCAGCGGATCACGTCGCACAGCCAATAGGGTGCGATCGGGTGGTCGCCCGCGGCGTCGCGCTCGAAACTCTCCAGCCGCACGAACTGGAATGCCGCCGCGTCGATCTCCTCGAACAGCTGCTTGGCCCGGTCCGACAGCAGCAAGACCTCACGCACGAATGGATTAACATCCCATGGCGGCCGACCGATGCGCCGGTCGATGATCAGCGGTTCGGGCCGATAGTCCAAGGGAAGCCGGTGCCGAACGGCTCCTCCACATAGCCGGCACGTGGCGGCGGCGGATGCGGCCCGGCAGGGATGTCGTGGGAGGTATAAAGCGGGCCGCGATAGTCCGGATGGGTCTCCTCGGCATCAAAGGGATGGTGCCCCAGTAAAGCCGCGCGGCTTGGCAGCCGAACCACCGATCGGACTCATCGTGTAGAGAAAATCGCTCTTTACAACGCCTTTAGGCTTGCGCGTCCCTGGCATGGCCACCTCTCCTGCTTCCTCACCGCTCCCTCCCGGCTTCATCCAGCCGCCGCTCGAGCGGGCTCAAGAGATAGTCGATCACCCGCCGGCGCGCAGTCTTGATTTCGGCGGTGGCGGCGAGGCCCGGCGTTACCACCACGCCGGTCGCCGCGACCTTGGTACTGGGCGGCGCAACGGCGATCCGGGCCTGATAGACCGGGCCGAGCTTCTCGTCCTGAATCGCATCCGGGCTGACCCACTGCACCCGCCCGTCCAGCGTGCCGTGGCGGGTGAACGGGAACGCCTCCAGCTTCACGGTCACCGCCTGGCCGGCGCGCACGAAGCCGACATCCTTGTTCAGCACCTGCGCCTCCAGCACCAGCGGCGCGCCTTCCGGCACCACCACCAGGATCGGGTCCGCCGCTTTCAGCACCGCGCCTTCGGAATAGACCGCCAGCTGCTGCACCGTGCCATCCGCCGGCGCCCGCACCACCTGCAGCGCGCTGCGGTCGTCCGCCTTCACCAGCTCCTCGCGCGCCAGCCGCTCCTCGCTTTGCGCCTTGGCGAGGTCCGCCAGCACCTCGCGCAGGCTCTCGGCCCTGCCCATCGTCATCTGCTCGGCGATACCGGCCAGCGTCGCGCGGGCGCGCGCAGCATTCTGCCGCTGCACCGCAATCTGGCCCTCATGGTCCATGCGTTGCTGCTCCAGCTCCAGCTGGCCAACCCTTGAGGCATAGCCCTTGTCGACCAGGCTGCGGCGCTTCTCCACCCGCTCCACCAGATAGGGCAAGGTGTCGGTCAGGCGCTTCACCTCGGCCTCGGCCGCCGCCCCTTGCGCGCGCGCCTCCGCCGCCTGCTCCTTGAGGGTCGCCGCGCGGGCAGCAAGCTCGTTCAGCCGCTCGGCGATCAACTGCTTCTGCAGGGCGACCACCGCGGGGCAGCGCCCGCTGGCGGCACGAAGGCCGGCGGCTTGCCGCTGAGCACAGCCAGCAGCGCCCGGTTGCGTGCAGCGTCCATCGCCGCCTGCTCGAGCTGTGCCCGCGCCTGCGCACGCTCGGCACCGGTTGATGTGGGATCAAGGGTGAGGAGCGGCTGGCCCTTGGTCACATGCTGGCCGTCCCGGACATGGATGGCGCGCACCACGCCGACATCCGCCGCCTGCACCAGCTTGTTGCGCCCGACCGCAATCACCTTGGCCGGGGCGACGGCGACCACATCGAGCCGCGCCAGCACGGACCAGGCCAGCGCCAGCACGACAAACCCCATCAGGACCCAGAGAATGGCGCGGCCAAGCGGATTGGGCGGCGTCTCCACCACTTCCAGTGCTGCGGGCAGAAAATCCGTCTCGCGCCAGGCGCGGCGCACCCGCGCCCGCTCCAGCGCCCAGGCATCACGCAGCACGCGCCAGTGATGCGCCATTCCGCCCGCGACTCGCGTGGCCCCGCCCCGACATGCAATCCCCTGGAAAAGTCGGTAAATGGTTACGCAAACGCTTACTAAAATGGTTAACTCTGGGTTTGACCCATCTGCTTACGGTAGAGCTGAGCATATCGCCCGCCGCTTGCCAAGAGCTCTTCATGGCGGCCCGTCTCAATTATCTGCCCACTCTCCAATGTGATAATTCTGTTACACTGGCGAACCGCAGACAACCGGTGCGCGATAATGATGACCGTGCGCCCATGCGCTATCGAACGGAGATTGGCCTGGATAATCTCCTCGCTTTCGGCATCCAGCGCCGAGGTCGCCTCGTCGAGGATGAGAATCCGCGGGTTGGAAATCAACGCCCGCGCGATGGCGATGCGCTGGCGCTGGCCGCCCGACAGGTTGGCACCGCGCTCGTCGATCCGCGTGTCGTAGCCCTCGGGCAGCGCCAGGATGAATTCGTGCGCGCCGGCCAGTTGCGCGGCTGCAATCACCCGCGCCATCGGGGTTGCAGGATCGGCGAGCGCGATGTTTTCCCGCACCGTCCGATTGAACAGGATATTCTCCTGCAGCACCACGCCGATCTGGCGGCGCAGCCAGCTCGGGTCGACCAGCGCCAGGTCGACGCCGTCCACCAGTACCCGGCCCTGCTCCGGTACATGCAGCCGCTGGATGAGCTTGGTGAGCGTCGACTTGCCCGAGCCTGACGGGCCGACGATGCCCAGCATCTCGCCGGCGGGGATGGCGAGGCTTATGCCCCGCAGCACCTCCTGCCCATCGAGGCGATAGCGGAAGCGCACCTGGTCGAACGCGATGGCCCTCGATCGCCGGCAGGCTGGGCGGGACGCCGAAGTCGGCTCCGGCGGCGCGTTGAGCACATCGCCCAGCCGGTCCACGGCGAGCCGCGCCTGCTGGAAGTCCTGTGCCAGTTGTGCCAGTCGAAGCACTGGCTGCGCCACCCGTCCGGCCAGCATGTTGAAAGCGACCAGCATGCCGACCGTCAAATCACCGTTGATCACCAGCTTGGCACCAAAGAACAGAATGGCGACCGTCGCCAGTTTGGAGACCAGCTGGATCGCCTGGCTGCCCCAGTTGGCGAGCATCGCCGCCGAAACCCGGCGCCGACATAGCCGGCCAGTTGCTTTTCCCAGCGGTTCTGCATCTGCGGCTCGACCGCCATGGACTTCAGGGTCTCGATGGCGGTCACGCTCTCGACCAGGAACGCCTGGTTTTCGGCATGGCGCTTGAACTTCTCGTCCAGGCGCGCCCGCAAGCCCGGAAGCACAGCCAGGGAAATCAGGACGTATAACGGGATGGACACCAGCACGATGATCAAGAGCTGCCAGGAATACAGATACATGACAGCCAGGAAGATCACGGTGAACAGCAGGTCGAGCACCACGGTGACGGAATTCGAGGTCAGGAATTCCCGGATCGTCTCCAGCTCGCGCACGCGCGCAACTGTGTCGCCAACCCTGCGACTGGCAAAATAGCTCATCGGCAAAGCCTGCAGGTGGCTGAACAGGCGGCTGCCCAGCTCGACATCGACGCGGCTGGTCGTGTGCGCGAACAGATACTGGCGCAGGCCGCTCATGAGGGTTTCAAACACAAAGATCGCCGTCAGGCCAACCGCCAGGACCTCGAGCGTCGACAGGGACTTGTGCACGAGGACCTTGTCGATGACGATCTGGAAGAACAGCGGCGACAACAGCCCGAGGATCTGCAGGAACAGCGAGGCGGCGAAGACCTCACCCAAATGGCGGCGATAGCGCACCAACGCCGGAATGAACCAGCTGACATCGAATTTTCTCGCGACGCCTGCAATGCTCTCCCGCGTCGTCAATAGAATGACTGCTTCGACCTCAAGTGATGCATAATCGTCCATCGACAGACGCAGCAGTTCGCCGGACGCCGGATTCTGCGCAAGCAGCCGATCATCCTCGATACGCGCCAGGATCAGATACCCGCCCTGCGTCCGTGCAAGCGCTGGCAGCGGTAGTTCCGCCAGGTGCCGCCATTCGGCATGCACACTGCGCGCCCGTACGCCCTCGCGCTTGGCGAGTCGCACCAAATCCTCGATGCTCGCCGGATCCCCATGGCCCAAAGCATGGCGCAGTTGCGCCGGGTCTGCGGGATGCTGCAAAAATCCCAGGATAATCACCAGCCCGAAGCCCGGGATCGCTCGCAGGGTCTATGGGGTCGGCGGCTTCCCCACCATCTGCCGCTTCAACCGTAACGGTCATCGCACTCTCAAAAACGCCGAAATAATATTACCCTGACTTCATACCCCGCAGGCCCACTCGCCCGTCAATTGCCTTGCCTGCCAATAATACACGCCTGATCGATGAATTTCGGAATGTTGCGCAAGTGACACGCTTTTCGGCTCCACCCCGTACCCAGCGGGATGATCCGAGAAGGTTTGCTCGAGCGAGTGGCTTGGTTCAGGCTAAGCGAGCCGTACGGCACACCCGGCGTACGGCGCTATTTCAGCAGGGCCAGCAGAAGCCCGCCGTGCATACCAGGCCTCGAACTACGCCTCGCCTAAAGCATGCCTCCACCCCGTGATGCCCGGCTGCGTCAGCCAGCACATCAAGATACTATGCATACGCCATCGTCAAAAACGTCTGCGCCCGCCTGTTGCCACGCAGCGTTACATGGTGCGTAATGCTAGGGTCAGGACTCATTAAGAATGAGGCCGTGCCATCACAAACTCGCAACCATACTATGCTTCCACCTCAATTAAGGGGTTATCG
Source organism: Hankyongella ginsenosidimutans (assembly GCF_005144965.1). Lineage (GTDB taxonomy): Bacteria > Pseudomonadota > Alphaproteobacteria > Sphingomonadales > Sphingomonadaceae > Hankyongella > Hankyongella ginsenosidimutans. The sequence goes on along the minus strand of NZ_CP039704.1, from coordinate 2,086,279 downwards.
CACCTGTCACCGTAATACCCACGGTCCCTGTCAAGACGAGGAACGGCTTATGACGCTACTCTGCAGAAGATCCTCCAGAAAGAACGCCGAGAGTTCGTTGCGGCCGGAAAGGCTCGCCTTACGATAGAGCGACCGGGCCTGCTCACGCGTGGTGCGTTCGCTCGTCGAGCGGATGTCGGCGATCTCCTGATGACTTAGGCCCTTGAGCAGCAGGAAACCGATTTCGATCTCGGCCTCGGTCAGGCCCCAGGCGTCGAACTGTTCGCGGATCGCCTCGCTCAGACCCCGCAAAGGGACAGGTTTTCGGCTCTCCAGCGTTCGGCATCTTCACGCGCAAGGGTGAGGTCAGCATCGACCCGTCGGAAGCGCCTCAGCATCACGTAAACACCGGCGAGCGCTGCGAGCAGAACGCTGCCCTCGAGCACCACATGGAACCAGCCAACCCCGTCGCGGCTGTCAAGCAGGAGGTCCGATGCAATCAGGATGGCAATGACCCCGAACACAATCGCCGAGGTGATTCTAAGCCGGTTCTGGTCTGCGTCATCCGACATAGGCGGGCCTTTCCTGCTCGGGAAATTAACCTGCCTGTCATTTGACGAATAGGCCGTCAGGGCTCCCGGATTTATCCACGATCCATCCCTATAGCGTCGAGGATGTGTCATGAACACCGAGGAGAATACGAAGCAGTCCGTAAGGGTCTGGGACCCGATTGTTCGCATCTGCCACTGGGGATCGTCATCGCCTTCTTCACCGCCTATATCAGCGGCGACGAGTTTCAGGGTATTCATCACTGGGCCGGATACTCGGTCGCCGGACTTGTCATGGTCCGCCTTCTGTGGGGCTTCGTCGGCACAAGACACGCCCGGTTTTCCTCATTCGTGACAGGGCCTGGCGCTGCCTTCCGGTATCTTCGCGGCCTTGTTTCCGGGAAAGCCGAACGTCATATCGGACACAATCCAGCAGGTGCCGCGATGATCATCGCGCTGCTCCTTTCCCTCACGGGCACGACCCTCTCCGGCATGACGCTGCTTGCTGTCGAGGAGGGTCAGGGGCCGCTGGCCGGAATCCTTTCAATGGAACAGACCGCCGACGATTCTGCCCGTGAGATGCCGGACAATTTACGCGATGACGGTCACGAATACGAAGAACACGAGAGCGAGGGTTCCAGCGAAGTCGTCGAATCCGTCCATTCGGCCTTCACCTATCTGTCGCTCGCCCTCGTCGCGCTCCACATTCTTGGCGTGCTCGCATCAAGCTTCGCGCACCGGGAAAACCTCGTCCGCGCAATGTTTACTGGACAAAAAGGCCTCCGAATGAAGACCCGCAAACCGAGAAAACCGCCCGGCGAAGGTCACCGGTTATCGCACTTGTTACGGTAATACGCTGATTATTTATTATAGCCTCCTTTTTAATTAATTTTACATAAAGCTCTGGATAGTCTCTAGCGCATTGATAATATATACTTGTAGGCAAACTCCTGTTTTTCATGTATTTCTGGATGAAAATTTTTAAAATTACCTATTTTAATTAGATATTACATCAAAAGTACTTCATTTAATACTATGATGCGCGCGCGTCTCCTGCATTCTGCATCAAATTAGAGTTTTGTATTATCCTGTGTGCAGCTGCAAGGCAGATTAACGAGTATCAGAACTAGAGTTATATACCTAATGACTCGAGTAACAGTAGCCCATCGCCGCTTTGGCTCGCCCGTCTCTTTGATGTCGGCATTCACTACCGTTCCCTCCCGGCTTCATCCAGCCGCCGCTCGAGCAGGCTCAAGAGAGTGTCGATCACCCGGCGTACGGCGCTATTTCAGCAGGGCTCCCAATATGCCGCGGATCAGCGATTGGCCGGCGCGACCGGTCAACTGCCGGCCGAGGGAAGAAGCAGCCGAGCGCGCCAGCGACTTGACCGCCGCCTCGGCCACACTCTCGCGCGGGCGTGCCGGGGCGCGGGCCACGCGCGCCTCCGCCCGGCCTGCGCCGCCTCGGTCTTCGCCTGTGCCGCGTCCGCTTTCGCCTGCGCCTGCGCGGCTGCGGCAACCTCGGCCTTCGCGGCCAGAAGTTCGTAGGCCGATTCCCGGTCCTGCGCCGCCTCGTACTTGCCGGCGACCGCGGACGTCTTGACGATCATGCTGCGCTCGGCGGGCGTCAACGGCCCCAGCCGGGAGACCGGCGGGCGGATCATCGTGCGCTCGACCATCGAGGGCGCGCCGTCCGCCTGCAGCAGCGAGACCAGGGCCTCGCCGACCTTCAGTTCGGTGATGACCGTCTCGACCTGCAGCGCCGGGTTGGGGCGGAAGGTCTCGGCGGCGGCCTTCACCGCCTTCTGGTCGCGCGGGGTGAAGGCGCGCAGCGCATGCTGCACCCGGTTGCCGAGCTGCCCGGCGATATCCTCCGGCACGTCGATCGGGTTCTGGGTGATGAAATATACGCCGACACCCTTGGAGCGGATGAGCCGCACCACCTGCTCGATCTTCTCAAGCAGGGCCTTGGGGCTTCGTCGAACAGCAGGTGGGCCTCGTCGAAGAAGAACACCAGCCGGGGCTTGTCCGGGTCGCCGACTTCCGGCAGCGCCTCGAACAGCTCGGACAGCAACCAGAGCAGGAAGGTGGAATAGAGCTTGGGGCTCGCCATCAGCTTGTCGGCGGCCAGAATGTTCACCTGGCCGCGGCCGCTGTCGTCGGTTGCGATCAGGTCCATGAGGTCGAGCGCCGGCTCGCCGAAGAAGTGCGCGCCGCCCTGCGATTCCAGTTGCAGGAGCTGGCGCTGGATCGCGCCGACCGTTGCCTTCGAGATGTTGCCGTAGCGGGTCGACAGCGCATCCGCCTGCTCGGCGACATGGGTCAGCATCGCCTGCAGGTCCTTGAGGTCCAGCAACAGGAGCTGCTCGTCATCGGCGAAGCGGAAGGCGATGGTCAGCACGCCCTCCTGGGTGTCATTGAGGCCCATGAGCCGGGCCAGCAGCAGCGGCCCCATTTCCGATACCGTGGTGCGGATCGGGTGCCCCTGCGCGCCGAACAGGTCCCAGAACACCACGGGGTTGTCGGCGTAGGCGTATTCCAGCCCCATCCCGGCCGCGCGCGCGGTCAGCATGTCGTGTAGCTTGTGCATCGGCGAGCCGGGCATCGCCATGCCGGACAGATCGCCCTTCACGTCGGCCATGAACACCGGCACGCCTTCGCGGCTGAACCCTTCGGCCAGTATCTGCAGGGTGACGGTTTTGCCGGTGCCGGTCGCGCCGGCGATCAGACCGTGGCGATTGGCGCGCTTCAGCACCAGTTCCTGCAAGGTCTGCGCCTTGCCGATGACGATCGTCTCACCCATGCCGCCCCTGTAATTGCGCAATACTGTTGCCGAAACCGCCGTTCTCAGCCTCTTGTTAGCGCAACAGGGCGTGCGTGCAACGCCTTCTCTTGCGTTCAGGCGGCAGTGGCGGCGCGCGCCTTCTGGATGGATGCGGTCTCGGCGGCGATGGTTGCAGCAAAGCTCGGGCGGGCGAACATGGCGTCCTGATAGGCAGCAAGCCGGGGTACTTGCCCGCGTCAATGGCAGCCCCTGCGTGCTGCAGATTGACCAAGAGGCTGGCAACCGCGATGTCGGCCAGGGTCAGCCGGTCCTCGACCAGATACAGCGAATCCGGTACGATCCGGTCGAGATAGGCGAGGATCGGCGGCAGTTCGTTCGCCTCGGCGGCGGCGGCTGCCGCCGGGTCGCCGGGCATGCGCATGAACAATGGCGCGACGACCCGGTTCCAGAACATCTTGCGCCCGCACCCGAACATCCGGATGTCGGCGAACTCGTCGAACATGATCGTGCGGCCCCGCGCTTTCGCTTCGGTCGGGATCAAGTTCGGCTCCGGATGTTTGGCCTCTAGGTAGGCGACGATGGCCGAGGAATCGCACAGGGTATAGTCGCCGTCGCGAAAACCGGGGATCTGGCCGAACGGGCTCACCTCGCGAAACTCCGGATTCATGTCCAGCGGGCCGATCCGGCGGTTATGCTCGAGCGTGATCCCCTTTTCCGCAGCAAAATCACAACCTTGCGCACAAATGGCGACAGCGGGCTTCCATACAGAATCATCGATCCCTCCCTTATTTGCGCCACGCTATGGCCGCCGCGGCTTGAAGGCCAGCCCTGTTGCAGCGATCGAGGCATTTTTCTGACAATATCTGTGCCGTCGCCATGCTCGATACAGGAAGTTTATTGGAGGGTCAGCAGATAGTCGACGACCTGTTTGCGCCTGGCAGCGTCCGGGATGCCGGGGAAGGGCATTTTGGTGCCGGGCACCTTCTTCTGCGGGCTGGTCAGCCACTGGTCGAGGCTCGCGGCGTCCCAAGTAATGCCGGAGGCCTGGAGCGCTTTGCTATACGTGTAGTTCGGCAAACTGGCGGCCTTGCGCCCGGCGACGCCGAACAGGCTGGGGCCAAAGGTGTTCTTGGCCGGCTCCGTCGTGTGGCAGGCCAGGCAGGCGCTGAAGGCCGCCGGGCGGGGTGCCGGCTCGGCCGCCAGAGCCGCCGGCAGACCAGCGAGAAGGCCAGCACACGCAAGCGGCACTACACGTCGGATCAGTCGCATCACGGCACGTTTTCTCGGGAAGGGCGTCCGGACGGTGACAGGTGCCGCCGCCCGGACAGCGCGGGTTACGAGCGGTCGAGATCCATCACCTTGGCCCAGGCGGCCGCGAAGTCCTCGACAAACTTCTTCCTGGCATCGTCGGACGCATAGACCTCGGCGACCGCGCGCAGCTCCGAGTTCGAGCCGAACACCAGGTCGACCGGCGTCGCCGTCCAGCGGAGCTGGCCGGAGGCGCGATCATAGCCTTCATAGAGACCATCCGTCTTCTGCGACTTCGCCCAGCGGGTCTTCATATCCAGCAGGTTGACGAAGAAATCGTTGGTCAACTGGCCGGGGCGGGCCGTGAACACGCCGTTGCGCGAACCGCCGGCGTTGGCGTCAAGCGCCCGCATGCCGCCGACCAGCACGGTCATCTCCGGCACCGTCAGCTGCAGCAGCGCCGCCTTGTCGACCAGCATGTCCGCTGGCGAGCCGTAGCTTGCCGGATCGTAGTAGTTGCGGAAGCCGTCCGCCTTCAGCTCGAGGTAGTTGAACGACTCAACCTCTGTCTGCGCCTGTGCGGCGTCGACCCGGCCGGGCTTGAAGGCAACCTTCACGGGCATGCCCGCCTGTTCGGCCGCCCGCTCGACCGCCGCCGTGCCACCCAGCACGATCAGATCGGCCATCGAGACCTTCTTGCCGCCCTTGGCCGCGGCGTTGAAGTCGCGCTGGATCGTCTCGAGCCTGGCCATAACCTTGGCGACTTCAGCCGGGTTGTTGACCGCCCAGTCCTTCTGCGGGGCAAGGCGCAGGCGCGCGCCATTGGCGCCGCCACGGCCGTCCGAACTGCGGTAGCTTGCCGCCGCGGCCCAGGCCGTGCGCACCAGTTCCGGCGTGCTGAGGCCGCTTGAGAGGATGCGGGCTTTAAGCTGCGCGACATCCTGCGCGTCGATGGGTTTGGCATCCGCCGCCGGCAGCGGGTCCTGCCACAGGAATTCCTGCTTCGGCACTTCCGCGCCGACATAACGGGAGCGCGGCCCCATGTCGCGGTGGGTCAGCTTGAACCATGCCTTGGCGTACGCGTCGGCGAATTCGTCCGGGTTATCCTTGAAGCGCATGGAAATCTTGCGGAATCCCGGGTCCATCCTGAGCGACAGATCGGTCGTGAACATGACCGGCGCATGGCGCTTGCCCTCGATGTGCGCATCCGGCACCAGGTTCGCTGCATTGGGGTCGCTGGGGATCCACTGGATCGCACCGGCCGGGCTCTTCGTCTGCACCCATTCGAAGCCGAACAGGTTGTCGAGGTACTGGGTGGTGTAGGCGATGGGATTCGCCGACCAAGCGCCTTCCAGCCCGCTGCTGACCGTGTCTTCCGCATTGCCCTTGCCGCATTTGCTGGCCCAGCCGAGGCCCTGCTGCTCGATTGGTGCTGCCGCAGGCTCGCGCCGACGCATTCCTCCGGCTTGTGCGCGCCGTGCGCCTTGCCGATGGTGTGGCCGCCGGCGATCAGGGCGACGATCTCTTCATCGCTCATCGCCATCCGGTGAAATGCCTTGCGGATGTCGGCGGCCGCCGCGATCGGGTCCGGCACGCCGTTTGGCCCTTCCGGGTTCACATAGATCAGGCCCATCTGGGTTGCCGCCAGCGGCCCTTTCAGGTTGCCCTTGGTGTCGGTGCGGTCCGCGCCGAGGAACTTGTTTTCCGGCCCCAGTAGGCGAGGTCCGGCTGCCAGTCGTCGGCGCGGCCGCCGGCGAACCCGATGGTCTTGAAGCCCATGTTTTCAAGCGCGACGTTGCCGGCAAGGACCATCAGGTCGCCCCAGGACAGCTTGCGGCCATATTTCTGCTTGATCGGCCACAGCAGGCGCCGCGCCTTGTCGAGGCTGACGTTGTCCGGCCAGCTATTCAGCGGCTCGAAGCGCTGCTGGCCGCCGTCGCCGCCGCCACGCCCGTCGATCACACGGTAGGTGCCGGTGCTGTGCCAGGCCATGCGGATGAAGAACGGCCCGTAATTGCCGTAGTCGGCCGGCCACCAGGGCTGCGAGGTGGTCAGCGTCGCGTTGATGTCCTTTTCACCGCGGCCAGGTCCAGCGTCTTGAAGGCGGCGGCATAATCGAAGCCTTGACCGTAGGGATTGGCTTGATCCTCGTTCAGCCGCAACTGCCGAAGATCGAGCCTGTTCGGCCACCAGTCCGTGCTGTTCATCGCCGCGCTCTGCGCCATCACGGGGCGCTGAGCGCCAGCGGCGACAGAGTGGCGGCCAGAATTGCCAGCAGCGATGCAGTTTTCTTGCTCATCGTAATCCCCACGCTTTTTCGGTGATACATCTGCACTGTGCGGCCAGTGACATGTTGGGGAAACGAAAAATTAGCCTAAGTTTAATCGAGTAAATCACTTTAACGGGCTGCTAGTGTCCCGAATCTGAAATCCGTTACATCCAATATCAGGCGCGGTTGGATTTCAGATTCGAGAAGGACACTCGCAAGATATTGTTTCTCGTGTCGTTTTCAGAATCGAAGTTCGCTTGACCGCCCGATATCATGGTGTAACGAACTTCGATTCCACGACACTAGGGTCAGGACTCATTAAGAATGGGTCCTGACCCTAGAGAAGCGCCCGCTGCGCCGGCGATACGCTGCGCCGGTCATGCAGCCGCAGGGCCGCCTGCGCCGCCGCCAGCCGGGCGATCGGCACGCGGAACGGCGAACAGCTGATATAGTCGAGTCCGATCTGCTCGCAGAAGGCGATCGACGCCGGATCGCCGCCATGCTCGCCGCAGATGCCCCGGCGCAGGGTCGGCCGGGCCGCCACCCCGCGTTCCGACGCCAGGCGGATCAGCTCGCCGACGCCGCTGATATCGAGGCTGACGAACGGGTCGACCTCGAGGATCCGCTTGGCGACATAACTCGAGAGGAAGCGCCCGGCGTCGTCCCGGCTGAGGCCGAGCGTCATCTGCGTCAGATCGTTGGTGCCAAAGCTGAAGAACTCGGACCACGCGGCGATCTCGCCTGCGAGCAGCGCAGCGCGCGGCAGCTCGATCATCACGCCGATCTGATAATCCAGCCGGCGGCCGCTGACGGCGAACACATCCTGCGCCGCATCGTCGATGACATCCTTGAGCAGCGCCATCTCACGCGGGGCCGCGACCAGCGGCACCATGATTTCCGGAGAGACGGCAAGGCCGGTTTCGCGCGCGACCTCGATCGCCGCCTCGAAAATGGCGCGCGCCTGCATCTCGTAGATTTCCGGGTAGGTGATGCCGAGCCGGCAACCGCGATGCCCGAGCATCGGGTTGGCCTCGGTCAACTCCCGGACCCGCCGACGCACGACCTCGACGCTGACACCAGCCGCGGCAGCGACATCGACATAATCATCGGCCTCGGTCGGCAGAAATTCGTGCAGGGGCGGGTCCAGCAGGCGGATCGTGCACGGCAGCCCCGCCATGATACGGAAAATCTGCGCGAAGTCGCCGCGTTGCAGCGGCAGCAGCTTTGCAAGCGCCGCCCGGCGCTCCGCCTCGTCCGGGGCCAGGATCATCTGGCGCACGGCGATGATCCTGTCCTCGTTGAAGAACATCTGCTCCGTGCGGCACAGCCCGACGCCTTCGGCACCGAACCGGCGCGCCACCGCCACTTCCTCCGGCGTTTCCGCGTTGGTACGCACCTTGAGCCGTCGCCGCTCATCCGCCCACTGCATGAGGATTGCGAAATCGCCCTCCGGCTCCGGATGCTTGAGCGGCACCTGCCCCGCGAACACGTCCCCGCGGCTGCCGTCGATGGTGATCGGTGTGCCGACACCGTAGACTTGGCCCCAAGCCGCACCGTGCCGGCTTCGATATCGATCGTCAGCCCCTCGACCGAAGTCACGCACGGGCCCCATGCCGCGCGCCGCCATGGCGGCATGGCTGGTCAGGCCGCCGCGCGCGGTGACGATGCCCGCGCAGCGTGCATGGCGCGGATATCGTCCGGCGTCGTTTCATGGCGCACGAGGATGACGTCGCGCCCGGCAGCCGCGTAGCGCTCGGCTTCGGCGCCATCAAGCGCGATGATGCCGTTTGCCGCCCCGGCGAGGCGGCAGGCCATGTGCGATCCGCTCGCGGGGGCTTCCGGATCGAGCGTCGGGTGCAGAAGCTGGTCGAGGCTGGCCGGCTCGATGCGCAGCACGGCGTCCTCGCGGGTAATCAGCCCTTCCCCGACCATGTCGACGGCTGCCTTGAGCGCCGCCTGCACGCTGAGGACCGTCGGGCGACTGTCCACCAGCCACAGATGCCCGGCCTCAATAATGAACTCCGCCGTCTGCACGCTGGCGGTCTGATGCTCGAGGGCGTCCATCATCTGCTCGAGCGAGTCGCGGAGCTTGTCACCCAGCGCACCGACGGGCATGGCGCGCGCGCCCATCCTGGCCGTGCCGACCAGCCCGGAGGCCCCGGTCGCGGGATCGCGCGAGCGGACGTGGACGACGCCGGACGCCCCGTCGATATCCGCATACGCCATCGCCTGTACGGCGATCGCCAGCCCGGCATCGTCCGGCACGCCGTGCGCCTGCCGCAGGAGGCGGGTGCGCGGCGCGCGCCAGGCGGCGAGCATCGACCGGATGACCGCCAGCAACTGCGCCTGCGGATCTTCCGGCAGATTATCCTGCAGTACGTCCGCGTAGCGCTCCGTGAGCTGGCGCAGGGCATCTGGCCCGGTATCGTCGAGCGCGGAAACCCCAAGCTTCTGCCGCTCGGCATGCAGCAGGTGCGGATCGGCGCCGAGGATGCGCTCCGCATAATGCTCGGCGAAACGGCAAGCCCGACGCCAGACCGCCGGCGCGTCGCTCGAAAGTGCAAGGCGCGGCGAAACCCCAGGTTCAGCATCGCGAAGATGCCGACAGGCGCGGGATGCGTGAGGCTCGGGCGAACGGCGAGCCCCAGCGGCCGGACCGGATCGCTCAGCCGGGTACCGCGCTCCAGCTCGACCTGCGCCAGCGCCGCATCGAGCTGCGCCTCGAGGCCAGGCGGAACGCGCAGGCCGTTGGCGAGCGCATGCTCCGCGAAAGCCGTCGTCAGGGTGAAGCCGGGCGGCACCGGCAGGCCGGCGCGCGCCATGTCCGCAAGCGCTGCACCGCGCTGGCCAAGGTCGCCCACGTCGCCCCTATCGGTGCGTGACCGCCCAAAGCTTTGAATCCATTGCGGTGACATTGCGTTAAACTACCGCAATTTTGCTTCGGCACAAAGCCTGCAAGCCTAGGCGCCATGCTTTTGCTGCACTGCGGCATTAAGGTGACGCACTGCAGGGAAACACAGGACTTTACTTCTGCGCGTCCTTCAAAACCTCTTCGCCTTTTTGCCCACGGACGAGATGTCCTCGCCAACGCCCTGAACCGTGTTGCAGGCGGCAACCGCGAGCAAAATGGCGAGCGAGGCCGCTGTTCGTATGATCCGCATGATCCGAGGCTCCTTTTTATTCACCCAGTGGGCTGTAAGTATATTTGAGGCTGCCGATTGCAGCTTCCGCCATGAGTCCGTTGCCGGCGACCGTGAGGACGCGCACGCCGCGGACGTAATCGCTGGTCGTCGCGGTGCCTTCGCTTGCCGCGACGGCGGACGCAGCGGCCCCGAAGTTCGACTTGCCGAGCTTGAACAGTTCGAAGGCCGGCTCGTCCCGGAACAGCAGGAGCTGCCCGAAGGACTGGCCGCCGATCTGCGCCCCGAACGTAACCTGGCTGGCTTTGGTGGTCCCGATCAACTTGCCCTCGCGGTACACGAGGCCGCGCCCGCCGGCCGCGCCGAACACCAGCCCGCCCTTCTTTATCGAAGGGAAAATGGCGTAAGCGTAAGCGGCAGCAAGATAATTATCGATATTCGGCTCGACGTTGCGGAAGCGGACCATGGCTTCCTTCGCCTCCACCTCCAGTTCGGAGATCCGCCGCTTTGAAATGGCCAGCGCCGGCGTCGCCGCAGCCAACGCCGCGAGCCCTACTCCGGTCGCCAAAATTGCCGACGATCCATGTGTTCACTCCTCTTCCAAGCCCAATTCACAAGGGCCGCATCCGCCCCGCAAGCGCCGCCGCCTTGCGCATCACCGTCGGCAGCCCGGCCGAGGCAAGGTCGTCGAGCCGCCACCAGACGGCTGCCGCAAAGGGCGGTCGATAGGCGAGTCTAGCGGCCAACACCTTCAGCTCGAGATGAAAATGCGTGAAAGCGTGCTGCACGTGCGACTCGCTGAGCGCCCAGTCCGCCTGACAGGGTACACCAGCAGTGGGGTGCTGCATAGGGTCGGCCCCAATCGCTGGTGGGAAACGCCAGCAAGCCGCCCAGCAGACCGTTCGGTGGCCGCCGGATCAGCAAGACGCTGCCCCCTGCTCCAGCCAGTAGACTGCCCCGTAGCGTCGCGGTTTGGCGGCCCGCGCGCGCTTGACCGGATACGCCTCCGGCTGGCCAGCCCGATGCGCCGCACAGGCCGAGCGGATCGGGCACAACAGGCATTGCGGGTTGCGCGGCGTGCAGATGGTCGCGCCGAGGTCCATCATCGCCTGCGCGTAGTCGCCGCATCGTGCATCCGGGGTCAAGCCGTCCGCCAGCTCGCGGATTCGCGGCTTCGATTCGGCAACCGGGTCCGGCAGGCACGCCAGCCGGGCAATCACCCGCTCGACATTGCCGTCCACGACCACGGCACGCGCGCCAAAGGCGATCGCGGCAATCGCCGCCGCCGTATATGCCCCAACCCCGGCAGCGCCCGCAGCGCCGATTCGGTGCGCGGAAACGCGCCGCCATGGTCCGCAACGACGGCTTTGGCGCAGGCGTGCAGATTGCGCGCGCGGGCATAATAGCCAAGCCCCGCCCACTCCTGCATCACATCGGCATCGTGTGCCGCGGCAAGATCGGCAACGGTCGGCCAGCGGGCGAGAAAGCGCGCGTAGCGCGGCGCGACGGCCGCGACGGTCGTCTGCTGCAGCATCACTTCGGACAGCCAGACGCGATACGGGTCAGCAGGTAGCGTACCGGGCGGCGCGCGCCAGGGCAGCGTGCGCGCATGGCCGTCATACCAGGCGAGCAGGTCGTCGGCGATGTTCGTCAAGCGCAAGGGGTTGGGCATTGGCTCCGCGCTATGGCATAGACGCCCCATGAGCGACCAGCCCTCTCCACGCCGGCGTGGCGTGCGCGCGATCTCGGAACTTCTGCCGGCGCAGCAGCGCAGGGCGCTGCGGCAATATGGCTTCCTCAAGGTCGAGATCGTCAATCGCTGGACCGAGATCGTCGGGCCGACCTTCGCGCAGTCGACCCTGCCGGCCAAACTCAGCTTCCCTCCCGGCAAGCGCAACGGCGGCACGTTGACTGTGACCGTCGACGGGCCGGTCGGGCTGCATCTGCGCCACGTCGAGCCGCAGATCGTTGAGCGGGTCAATGGCTTCTTCGGCTACCCCGCAGTCGCGCGGCTGGCGATCCGCCAGGGTCCCGTCCCGCAGCCCATGCCGCGCCCGGCCGCGCCGCCACCGCTCGATGCCCGCACGATGGCGCATCTTCAGCACGCCCTGTCCGGCATCGGCAACACCAATCTGCGCCAGGCGATGGCGCGGCTTGGACAAGCCGTGCTAACGGACAATCCGCACGAAACTGGGGATATTTCCCACGCTACTCTTGGCAGAGCCGCCAAGGCGTGACACACTCAACCACTACCCCTAGAAGGGTTCAGCCAAGAGGCTTCTATATGTTGAACGTTCTATCGGTTCCCGCCCGCCGCGCCCTGCGTCGCCACGCCGGACTCGCAACGCTCGCCGCCGCCTTGCTGGTCGCCGGCTGCGGCCAGAAGTCGGAAGCGGCGAACAGCGCGGCCCCGGCGACCACCGCAGCAAGCGGCGCTGGCGCAACCAAAGGCGCGAACTGGCCCGGCACCGTCAGCAAGACGAAAGACGGCGGCTTCATCATGGGCAACCCGAATGCGCCGATCAAGCTGGTGGAATTCGCTTCGTTCACCTGCCCGCACTGCGCGGATTTCCACAAAACGCCGCAGCCGAGCTGAAGAGCGAGTTCATCGCCAGCGGCAAGCTGAGCTATGAGTTCCGCAACATCGTGCTCAATGGCCCGGATGCCGCAATGTCGCTCATCGTGCGTTGCGAAGGCCCCAAGCGCTTTTCCCTGTCGCCGACATCGTGTTCACCCGCCAGGCGGACTGGGTGAAGGGCTTCCAGTCCATTTCGCCTGAACAACAAAACAACTTGAGACGACGCCACAAGACCAACAGCTTGCGGTCCTCACCCAGATGGGCGGCCTCGACACCTGGCTGAAGCAGGTCGGGATCCCCAAATCGCGCATCGACCAGTGCCTGGCGAAAAGGACGATCTCAACACCCTGAACGACATCCGCAAGGTTGCGTTCGAGACCTACAAGATCAACGGCACGCCCTCCTTCGTCATCAACGGCGAGTCCTTCGACGGTCAACCGACCTGGCCGGCCCTGAAGGCGAAGCTGCTTGACCTGACGAAGTGATCCCGGCGCCCGTCTTGCCGCGGAAGGGATGAGCGTGCGCTTCACGCGACTGCGGCTGACGGGCTTCAAATCCTTTGTCGATCCGACCGAGCTGCTGATCGAGCCTGGGCTGACTGGCGTCGTCGGCCCCAACGGCTGCGGCAAATCCAACCTGCTGGAGGCGCTGCGCTGGGTGATGGGGAGGCCAGCGCCCGGTCGCTGCGCGGTGCCGGAATGGAAGACGTGATCTTCGCCGGCACCGCGGTTCGGCCAGCGCGCGCCTTCGCCGATGTTGCCCTGCTGATCGACAATCGCAGCCGCCAGGCACCTGCCGCCTTCAATGGCAGCGACGAACTGGAGGTGAGCCGCCGGATCGAGCGCGACCTCGGCTCCAGCTACCGCATCAATGGCAAGGAAGTCCGCCAGAAGGACGTGCAACTGCTGTTCGCGGACGCCGCCTCCGGCGCGCAGTCTGCTGCGCTGGTCAGTCAGGGGCGGATTGGAAGCATCGTCACCGCAAAGCCCTCCGACCGCCGGGCGATTCTCGAGGAAGCCGCCGGCATCGCCGGACTGCATGGCCGGCGCAAGGAAGCGGAACAGCGCCTCCAGGCTGCAGACGCCAACCTCACCCGCCTGACCGACGTGACCGGGCAGATGGAGCAGCAGATCGCGACGCTCGGCCGGCAGGCGCGCCAGGCCGAGCGTTACCGTGCGCTGTCGCGGGAGATCGGCACGAGCGAGGCGATGCTGGCGTTCCGGCGCTGGCGCGACGCCGCCGACCAGCTGGCGAGCACCCGGGGAACCCTTGAGGTCGCGCAGGCAAAAGTGCAGGAAACCGCGCGCGCCGCCGCCGGCGCGAGCGCCCGCCAGGCGGAGATGGCCGCCGCGCTGCCCGCACTGCGCCGGCGCGAAGCCGAGGCCGCCGCCCAGCTTCAGCGCCTGCTGCGCGCGGCCGATGCGCTGGATGACGAACGACAGCGACTGGCCGGACGCTTGGCCGACCTCGAGCGCCAGCGCGCCGACCTTGCCCGCGACCGCCAGCGCGAGGACTCGCTGCGTGCCGACAGCGCGGCAGCGCAGGCGCGGCTGGCCGAGGAAGCAACGACCCTTGAGGCCCGCCTGCAGCAGACCCAGCGTCAGCACGATGCGACGGTTGCTGCCGTCGCCGCTGCGGAAACGGCCGTGCGTGCGGCCGAGCAGGGCTTCGATGCCCTTACCGCCCGCAATGCCGACGCCCAGGCGCGCAAGCGCGCGGCCGAGCAACGCCAAGCAAGCGCTGAACAGCGGTTGACGGCGCTGGCCGGGATATCGCGCGCGCCCGGACGGACCTTGCCGCACTTGCCGCCGCGCCGCACGCCGATTTGCAGGCGCTGGAGCGCGCGCTGGCGCAGGCGCTGGCCGAGGCGGCAACGGCAGCCGACCGCCAGATCGAGGCAGAGGACACCCGCACGGCCGCCGAGACGGCGCGGGAAGACCTGCGCCGCACGCTCGCAGAGGCGGAAACCGCGCTGCGCCAGTCGCTCGGGATGGATCGCGAGGTTCTGGCCCGCGCTCTGGAGCAGGTACGCGCGGACGCTGCCGCCCTCACACGCGACGCCGCGGCCGACCTGACCGCGCTGGAGGCCGAACACGGCGCCCTTTCCGCCTGCTGGCGCACGCGCAGACCGGCGCGCAGCCGGCCATCGACCGCATCGTGGTGACGCCGGGTTACGAACTAGCGCTTGCCGCCGCGCTCGGCGACGATCTGGAGGCGGACGTCGGCGGCGAAGGCCCCAGGCGCTGGCCCGCCGATGCGCCGCCGCTTCAGTCGCTGCCGCCGCTCCCAGCGGGATGTGCGCCCTCTCAAGCGTCGTCCAGGCCCGCAGGCCTGGCGGCACGGCTTGCCATGACCGGCCTGCTCCCGGAAGGCATGGCCGCGCCGACCCTGCTGCCCGGCCAGCGGCTGGTGGACACGGCGGGACGCCTCTGGCGCTGGGACGGTTTCACGGCGGACAGCCCGGCCAAGGCCGATGCAGGCGAGCGGCTGCGGCAGCGCAACCGCCTTGCCGAACTGGAAACGGCGATCGTGGCGGCCCGGCAGCGCTGTGCCGCCGTGACAGCGACTTGCGCCGACCGGATCGCAACGGCGCAGCAGAAGCTCGACCGTCACGAAGCCGGAGCAACGCGCACGCTCGCCCAGGTGCTGCAGGATGCGCGCGGGCGTCAGGAGGCTGCAAACGGTGCGGTCGAGGCGGCGCAACTGGCCGAGCGGATTGCCCGTCAGGAGCGCCGCGACGGCGACGCCGCCTGCGACCGCCTGCGCCGCACGCTGGAGGCCGAGCGCATCGCCGCCCAGCAGCGCCTGTCCCGCCATGACAGCTTGACCGCAACCCTGGCGCAGCTCGATGCCGATATGGACCGCGCCGAGGCCGAGCGCGCCGCAGCCTCTGGCGATATCGCCGGCCTTGCAGACGTCGAGCAATTGGCGCAGCAGCTCGCGGACCAGCGGCGTCTGGTCGAACGACGCCGGCAGGAGCTCTCGGCGGCGCGCGCGACGCTCGATGCGTTGGCGCGGCAAATCGCCGTCGACGAGGCGCGGCGCGAGGCGATCAGCCGGGAAGCCGCATCCTGGATGCAGCGCGCCGAAGATACCGCCCGCCAGGTCGCCGAGCTTCAGGGCAGAGACGCTACCCTTGCGGCGGAGCACGCCGCCCTTGCAGCGCGCCCGGCAGAAATTACGCAGCAGCGCGAGTCTCTTGCGGGGCAGATTGCGGTCGCCGAGCAGGGCCGCGCCGCCGCGGCGACGGCGCTCGCCGATGCCGAAGCAGCCCTGCGCAGTGCGGATGCCGAAGCACGCGGCGCAACCGAGGCGCAGGCGCAGGCGCGCGAAGACCGCGCCCGTGCGGAGGCCGCCGCGGACGCAGCGCAGACCCGGCTCTCCGAGATCAACCGCGGCATCGGCGACGCCTACCGCTGCCCCGGCCCGCTGCTGCCGGACCAGGCTGGGTTTGTCGCGGAGGCCGCGCTCGCCACCGACCTTGCGGCTCTGGAATCGCGCCTGGAACGCCAGAAAGCCGATCGCGAGCGGCTCGGGGCGTGAACCTGCGCGCCGATATCGAACTCGCGGAGCAAAGCACAGCGCTCGATGCGACACGCGCCGAGATGGCGGAGCTGGAAACCGCGATCGCCAAACTGCGCGGATCGATCGGCGCGCTGAACCGGGAGGGCCGGCAGCGGCTGCTGGAAGCGTTCGCGGCGGTAAACGGCCATTTCACTGCGCTGTTCACCCGGCTGTTCGGCGGCGGGACAGCGCACCTCAGCCTGATCGATTCGGACGATCCGCTGAGCGCCGGGCTGGAGATCATGGCCTCGCCGCCGGGCAAGAAGCTGCAGGCGCTGTCGCTGCTGTCGGGCGGCGAGCAGGCGCTGACGGCGTGTGCGCTGATCTTCGCCGTGTTCCTGACCAACCCGACGCCGGTCTGCGTGCTCGACGAGGTCGACGCACCGCTCGACGATGCCAACGTCGACCGCTATTGCGACTTGCTGCACGACATCGCCGAACGCACTGGCACGCGTTTCCTGATCGTCACCCACAATGCCGTAACCATGAGCCGCATGGACCGCCTGTATGGCGTCACCATGGCGGAACGCGGCGTCAGCCAGCTCGTCTCCGTCAACCTTCGCAGGGCGGAAATGCTGCTCGCCGCCGAATAGCTTGCTGCACTGCAGCACTAATCTGCCGTTTTGAAAGCCAACCGCTCACCCTGAGCTTGACGAAGGGTGAGCGGCTCGTGTTCGTCAAGCTCACCACGAGCGGGATTTCAAAATGACCTGCTGCACTGCAACGGCTTGCTTGACGCGCCGGTGGCCGCCTTCTAGAGGAGGCGCCAGCTTTGGCGGGCTTGTTTTCGCGCCAACACGACCGATCTATGGGTTAGACAGCCTGGGTTCGGCGCTGGCGCGGGAGAAGCGGGCAATGGCGGGGCAAGAGGATGACGCGGCGCGGCTGAAGGCGCTCTCCGAGCAATTGGAGGCAGCCAAGGCGAAGATTGCGCCGCCGCCTAAGCCCGATGCCGGCGCTTCCTACGGCCAGGGCATGCGCATCGTCACCGAGCTGCTGGCCGGCGTGGTGGGTGGTGCGCTGGTCGGCTGGTTGCTGGACCAATGGTTCGGCACGGTGCCGGTACTCATGCTGGTCATGCTCGCTCTGGGTGTGGCAGGCGCGTTCCGGTCGATGCTGAAAACGCCAATCGCGTGGCGAAAGCATCGGACGCGACGAAAGACGAATGACATTCGGGCCTAAGCGCTGCTAAGGCGCTGCCAGCCCGATGGTGAAAAGATGTGGAGTTGACCGGTGGCCAGTCCGCTGCAGCAGTTCGAAATTGAGCCGATAATCGCCCTTAATCTTGGCAATTTCGATGTGTCGTTCACCAATTCGACGCTGTTCATGGTGGTGACGCTCGTCAGCATCTGGATTTTCATGCTCGGCGGCATGTCCGGGGCCAAGCTGGTGCCCGGCCGCTGGCAGGCGGCGGTTGAATCCGTATACGAGTTCGTCCTCGGCACCCTGCATCAGACCGTAGGTGCCGAAGGCAAGAAATTCGTGCCGCTGATCTTCTCGCTGTTCATGTTCATCCTGTTCGCCAACCTGCTTGGCCTGCTGCCGCTCGGGCTGATCCCCGGCGGCCATGCCTTCACCGTCACCAGCCACCTGTCTGTCACCGCCTTTCTCGCGGTCATCGCGTTCGGCACCGTGCTGGCTGTCGGTTTTGCGCGCCATGGCCTGCATTTCTTCAGCCTGTTCGTGCCGCACGGCGTACCCTGGTGGATGATGCCGCTGATCGTGCCGGTCGAGATGGTCTCGTTCATGATCCGTCCGTTCTCGTTGGCGCTGCGGCTGTTCGTCGCCATGACGGCCGGGCACATCCTGGTGAAGGTTCTGGGCGGCTTCGTGGTGGACATGGGCTCGTCCGGCAATGCGCTGCTGGCGGCGGGCGGCGTGCTGCCGCTGGCGCTGCTGGTCGGCATTTCCGCACTGGAGATGCTGGTTTGCGCCATCCAGGCCTATGTGTTCGCGCTGCTGACGTCGGTTTACCTCAACGACGCGGTAAACCTGCACTGATGCACCCCTTCACCCTGTTTGCAGTTGACAAGACGGCAAACGGACAACAACGACCACCCTCAACATCACAAGCATTAGGACCCAAGGAGAAGACAATGGAAGCTGAAGCCGCAAAGTTGCTGGGCGCTGGTTTTGCCGCCATCGGCGCAGGTCTCGCCGCACTCGGCGTGGGCAACGTGTTCGCCGCCTTCCTGAACGGCGCGCTGCGCAACCCGGCCGCCGCCGACAGCCAGTTCCCGCGCCTCATGATCGGCTTTGCCGCGGCCGAACTGCTCGGCCTGCTGGCGTTCGTGATCGCGATCCTGCTGGTCCTGTAAGCCTGCGGATGCAGCGCCGCGGCGATCCCCGTCGCGGCGCCCGTTCGACCGTATCGGATCGCACATCATGCCTCAGCTCGATCAGTTTCTTGCGACCTACGCCTCCCAGTTCTTCTGGATGGCAATCACTTTCGGCCTGCTGTACTTCGGCATCGCCCGCGCGATGCTGCCGAAGGTCGGCAAGCTGGTGGATGACCGCGCCGCCCGGATCGCCGGCGACCTGAGCGCGGCCGAAGCCGCGCGCGCTGCGGCGCAGGCGGCGACAGCCGAGGAAACCGAGCGTCTGACCGCGGCGCGCCGCGCCGCGCAGGCGCTGCTGGCCGAGGAAAGTCCAAGGCTGCCGAGGCCGCCGCCAAGCGCCTGAAAGCGCTGGACGAAGCGATGGATGCGAAACTGGACGAGGCGGAGACCCGTATCGCTGCCGCCCGCACAACAGCGCTTCAGGACCTGAGCGACGCAGCCCGGCAAACGGCCTCGGCGATCATCGCCCGGCTCGGCCAGACCGGCGCGGACGAGGGCGCCATCGCCGCCGCCGTCGCCGCCGCCCAGAACAAGGCATAACCCATGGCCGAGACCACCGCACACACGCAAACCCCGCACGCGGCGCACCCGGCCTTTCTCGGCCTCGACGCCGGCGGCTGGGTGTCGTTCGGCATGCTCGCGCTGATCGGGATCATGCTGTGGCAGAAGGTGCCGGCCGCCATCAACAAGGCGCTGGACGGCAAGATCGCGCGCATCCGCGCCAGCCTCGACGAAGCCGAGCGCCTGCGCCGCGAGGCCGAACTGCTGAAGCTGGAGATGGAAACCCGCGCAGCCGACGCCAAAACCCAGGCCGAACGCATCGTCGCGCATGCCCGGCAGGAGGCTGCCGATATGGTGGCCGCCGCGCAGGCCGATCTCGATGCCCTGCTGGCCCGCAGGACGGCGGCCGCTGAAGGCCGGATCTCTGCTGCCGAGCGCGCCGCGGAAGCAGAAGTCCGCGCGCAGGTGGTCGATGTCGCGGTTGCCGCGGTGAAATCGGTGCTGTCCGGCCCCGGCACCGACCAGGACCGTCTGACGGCGCAGGCTATCGGCGACGTCGACACCCGCCTGCACTAGAGCAACGGACTTTAAATCTGCAACAGCTGGGTGGCATGCTCATGGCAGATTTAAAGTCCAAAGTTGCTCTATATATCTTGACTCTAAAGCATCTTTTCTCCTTAAATGCGACACGGTGCCTGGTCCCAGTCCTGGGTCGCATTTAAGGCGAGATGCTTTAGAGACCTGTGCGCGGATGATTATTCCTCCCCGCATGGGGGACCACCCTTCAGGGTGGTGGAGGGGTGGCGAATGCATGAGAATTACGCGCTTTTCACCCCTCCGTCAGTCTTTCAGACAGACACCTCCCTATAGGGGAGGATTTTGTATTTGGACAAAAGCCTGAACCGATGCTTACCCGCCGGGCGGCGCTGCTGCCGCTGTGCACCGGGCTCGCCGCCTGCGCCAGGACAGCCACGCCGCCTGCCGGCCCCACGGCGCTGCCATTGCCGCCCAAGCGCCACCGCCGCCGACCCCGCCCGCAAGCCTGACCCTGCCGCCAAGACCGGCCGCAACCGAGCAGGCCTCGCTGTGGTCCGACTCTCTGCTCTATGCCGGCTGGCGCATCCAGTCCCACTTCTACACCGGCCAGTCCCGCCTGGTCGATCGTGCCGGCATGATTCGCGCCGAAGGCAGCCGGGACGACTGCGTGACGGCCCTTGCCTATCTGAAATGGAAGGACGCCGTGCGGCCGACGTCCCGGCGGCTGGCGATCCTGGTGCACGGGCTGGCGTCCAGCCCGGCCATCTGGCGCCGATGCGCAAGGCGCTGGAGTTTGACGGCTTCGAGGTCACGACCTACACCTACCCTCGACCGAACAGAGCCTGTTCGTCAGCGCCAACGGCCTGGAGCAGAGCCTGCTGGCGCTCGATCCGCTGGATTACGACCAGGTGGTGATCGTCGCTCACAGCCTGGGCGGCCTGCTCACCCGGGCAGCCCTCGCCCGCCCGTCCTTTGCGCGCTACCCGGTCAAGGTCAGCCATGTGGTGATGCTCGGCACGCCGAACCAGGGCGCGACGCTTGCCGGCCTGCTTGGGCCGCTGGCCCGCGCGGCGGTCACGGCGTCCGCCAACGACCTGACGCCCGCGCGTGCCCGCCAGGTCGGCCCGGTGCCCGCAGTGGTGCAGTTCGGCGTGATCGCCGGCGGCCAAAGCACCACACTCGGCCTCAACCCGCTGCTCGCGGGCGACGACGACGGCGTGGTGAAGGTCGCCGAGACCCGGGCGGCGAACATGGACGATCACCTCACCCTGCCGCTCAGCCACAGCGCCCTGATCAGCGACGCGCAAGCCATCACCAACGTGCGCCGCTTCCTGCAGACCGGCCGCTTCCGCCCGCCTAGGACCTCCTGAACGGTGCATCACCCTGGGTGTGTGGGGTGGCAGGTTCGAATCCTCTCGTCCCGACCAATTTACCGAATATTTGTAATGGGTTATGCGGGCAGCCTCGGCTGCCCGTTTTCGTATGTGCGCAGCCCATAAGATAGCCGTAAGTTTACGCAGCGATCGCGTCGTCGTCTCTCATAGACTTGCCGATGCCGAGCTGGCGACTCACGCCTCGGCGCGCATTGCCGACAGGATCATTCAGTTTGCTAAGGTGCCGGCCTCAACTTAGTTCAGGTCGGCTAGAACTTGATCGGCCAACCCTCGTGCGCACTGAAAAGCTACAGGCCAGTCATCATCCGAAAGCGTGGCCGCGCCAACCACCTCATCCGGTCGTAACCGCTTAGCCCCGCGTCTGCTCGCACTGCCTCGACATGGTCCGGGGTGGCATAGTGAGCGAGTAGGTTCAGGATCGCTTCCTCCCATTCCTGTCCTCCGGCCGATCTGGCCATGAAGCAGTGTCTAAAAGCTGGTAGCGGTAGGTTCTCAGAGCAGCGAGAACAAACGTCGCGCACGTCAAACCCTTTCCTACTGGCAGCGGCAACAGATCGCCTGTCTCAGCGTCAAAGCAAGCTCCGTCCGAGTCAAAACCATAGCTTATGGCAGGCTCAGTCGCTGCAATTCGGGACAGAAGCGTTGCCAAGACTAGCTTATTGTCCTCATCGAGTCCCATGTCGGACCAACGGAAGGGGAGCGCGGCCGGCTCATCTCGAAGCATATGGTGGAACGCCAAATGCAGGATCCGGGGTTCTGAATTCGGCAACTTATAAAGCAAGCCGCTATGCAAGCCATGCTCGGTTCGCTGTATAGCTACGCCCACATGGCTCACATCCGAAAAGGGGCGAGCATCCGATTCTAACGGCGGCATATTAGTCGAGCAAACCCCTAAGCAAGCGAGCGCTGTTTAAACCACGAGCGTCAAACGCATCCCTGACTTTGGTTACGTAAAGTTGCCAGCAGGTCAGCTTTGAGCGCACAGGAGCACTCGCCCTTAGAAGAGCTAATAGGACGTGCCGACTTGCAGTCGACGGCGGGACGATCTCAAACACGCGGTCGAGGAATCGAAACTCCCGCTTTGCAATCAACGAGTTGACGCCATCTACAGTCTGAGCAACAAAATTCACCCCATAGGGTCACTAGACCGAAGTGCATCAAATATCCACCTCGCATTAACTTGCGAGTCTATTTTGCGAACTGGAAATTTGAAATCATCCACAGCGAGATAGTAAAATTGTAAGAACGCTTGTTTCTACACGCGTTACTGACAGAAAATTGGGAATCACCGACGCCCAAATCCGTCCAAACCAAATAACTGCCTGTAAGCTCTAAGCGCGTATCATTTTGCCGCGTCTGGGGCTTGCGGTCCAAGAGCATTGTGCAGTCGATCATCGATGATCCAACGGAAGGCTCTGCCAGCAGACTTGTTGAATCTTTCGCATATTGCAATTGCATCGTTCACACCTTTAACGGGCTCTTCGTGAAAGAAGTCGCTATCGACGACAAATATCGTTTCATCGCCGGTTCTGTCTGATTTTCCAAGGGCGGTCCTGATGGTAACCTTACCCCTTGGTTCAGTTTCAGAACCGTTGCGGCGCTTAGTTCGACCACATCCTCTATGGGCACATCACCCTCAGACAAGATCCTAAAGCAGAATTCTTTATAAGGTCCGACCAGCGCACATTCTCGAGGCCAAGTCTGCGTCGCGAAATCACGTCTACGTATCGAAGTCCGATCCGAGTAAATAACGACAGTGAATAGCTTTTCATCAACGAGGCGAGCGCACGCTCAATGTGACCGGAAAATATCTCCCAGCGCTCATATCTAGAGTCGTGACAGCGACAAAATCGCTGCACAAAGTCACGTTATATCGCCGATCCTCTGTCTTGAAATCGTAGTGGACACGCTTTGACGGCAAGGCCTCCACACCTAGGCCAAGACCGAACTGAACGACCTCCCTTGTTTCAACAAAGGGGTAGTCTGCGCCCATTGCATCTTGGAATTCAGCAGGAATTCGGTCGTCAACTGCCAAAATACGAGGAAAACTCAACTGGCATACCACCTCAGCGAGCGGATTCTCTTTGTATATGACACGCCCCGTATCAGCGAATTCCATTCATACATCTCCAAGCACACTCGTATCGACGCTGCGTCTTAACGTCCAGCATCAACGTGAGACGACTTTTGCAGACACTGTCTCGCTGCCAATCAGCCAAGCGCGATCTTAACCGAGATGCAGATAGCAAATCGGAGCGGAGTAGGACAGACGCCAAATGGCGACGGATCGGGGTCACCGTCCAGCACCCGCTCGCGCCGCCTGCCCCTGTCATCGGGCCAAGGCTGCGGCTCAACGAACCCTTGGTAGTTGGCGCGGGTGCGCTGGGGCCGCGCAGCCTCGGCTACAGCGCTGACGGGTGCTGGCTCGCCGTACCCCTTGGCAGGGGTGCGGCTCGCGCTTTGCGGGCGGCGCTGGGCCGCGTTAGCGCCATGCCACAAGCCATGCCGGGTTGAGCGCGTCCGTCAACGCGCTATTTCCCATATCCGGTGGCCACAGCCCCAAACACCGTTATCGTGCCAAGGGCGAATGCCGCTCAGCCACAGCGCCCTGATCAGCGACGCGCAAGCCATCACCAGCGTCCGCCGCTTCCTGCAGACCGGCCGCTTCCGCCCGCCTAGGACCTCCTGAAGGGCGCTTGCGAGCCTGCGCCGGGAGCCCTAAGCTGGCCGAATGCGCACGATTATATCCCTCATCGCCCTATTCGTCTCCACGGCTGCGCTCGCTGCCGAACCGGCACCGCTGCCGCCGGCAATTCCCTGGCACGGGGCGAGCGAAAAGCTGGTCGCAAAGCCTGACGACCCTGGATCACCCCCACTGAAGCCAGCGGCTTCCGCCAGACGCCAAACTACGCCGAGACGCGCGCCTATCTCGAGCGGCTGGTCGCAGCCTCGGGCGGGCTGCTGACGCTGGAGGTCTTCGGCCAGACCGCACAGGGGCGCGACCTGATCGCCGTGCGTGCAGCCAAGCCCAGCACCAGCCCCCGGCCGACCGTGCTGGCGCAGGCGGGCATCCATTCGGGCGAAATCGACGGCAAGGATGCCGGGCTGATGCTGCTGCGGGACATCGCGCTGCGCGGCAAGGCCGGCCTGCTGGACAAGGCCGACCTGCTCTTCGTGCCGATCTTCAACGCTGACGGGCATGAGCGCACGAGCGCGTTCAACCGGCCGAACCAGCGCGGGCCGGAAAACCAGGGCTGGCGCACCACGGCGCAGAACCTGAACCTCAACCGCGATTACCTGAAGGTCGACACGCCGGAGATGGCGGCGATGCTGGGGCTGATCCGCAAGTACCAGCCAGCACTCTACTTCGACCTGCACGTGACCGACGGCATCGACTATCAGTACGATATCACCTTCGGGTTCAACGGTTGGGGCGGCCGCTACGCCCAGTCGCCGGCGATCGGCCGCTGGCTGGACGGGGCGCTGCGCCCGGCGCTGACGGCAGCGCTCGCCAAGGCGGGCCATATTCCGGGCGGCCTGGTGTTTGCCGCCAACGACCGCAAGCCGGACGATGGCCTGGTGGACGCCTATACGCCCGCGCGCTTCTCCAACGGCTGGGGCGACCTGGCGCGCATTCCCAGCGTTCTGGTCGAGAACCACTCGCTCAAGCCCTATCGGCAGCGCGTACTCGGCACCTATGTGCTGCTGGAGGCGGCGCTGAAGGCTGTCGCCGCAGACCCGGCAGCGCTCAGGCAGGCGATCGCGGCGGATCGCGCGGCGCGGCCCGCGAGCATCCCGCTGCGCTGGAAGGCGCTGGACACGCCGATCTACGAGACCGAATTCCTCGGTGTTGCGCACGAGACCTACCCGTCGGCGGCGTCCGGCGGCCCGGAGGTACGCTGGCTCGGCAAGCCGATCCGCCAGACCCAGAAGGTCTATGGCGACGCACCGGAGACGACGACCACCCTGCCGGTCGCCTGGTGGGTGCCCGCGACGCAGCCTGAGGTGATCGCGCGCCTGCGCCTGCAGGGGTCGCGTTCGAGACGATCCCGGCCCCACGCACGGTAACGGTCGAGATGCTGCGGCTGCCGGAGCCCAAGCCCGGCACCATCAACGAAGGACATGTCGAGATCGGCGCGCAGACCGGTGTGCCGGAGCTGCGCACGGAGGCCTTCCCCGCCGGGTCGGTGCGCGTGCCGTCCGACCAGCCGCTAGGGCTGGTCGCTGCCCACCTGCTGGAGCCGGGCAGTCCGGTCGCTGCTGGCCTGGGGCTTTTCCCGCAAGTCTTCCAGCGCACCGAATATATCGAGGGCTACGCCATTGCACCGCTCGCGGACAAGATGCTGGCACAGGACCCGGCGCTGAAGGCGGCGTTCGAGGCGAAGCTCGCGGCTGACCCCGACTTCGCCAAAACCCGGACGCGCGGCTGGAATGGTTCTACAAGCGCACGCCCTATTACGATGCCCGCTACCTTCTCTATCCTGTGGGGCGGGAGCTGGCACGGTAAAGGCCGCGCCGATCAATCCCGGGCGAACAGCTCGGTGTGGGGATGACGACCCCAAGGCCCGGCAACGCCAGATCGTGCGGGCCGGAGAAGCGATCATCGCGCCAGGAGCCCGGCCCAAGGCGTTGCACCGTGCGGACCAGCTCGTTTTCCGGGTCGACGAAAGCAATGGTCTCGATGCTGGGCAGGGCCTGGTAATCGGCGAGCTTGGCACCCTGATCGTAGGCATTGGTGGTCGGCGACAAGACCTCGATGACGACGCGCGGTTCAGACAAGGCTTTCAGGCCATCGCTCTCCGGCGCGTTGGCGACCCCGCAATGGACACTGACATCCGGGTAACGCACGGTCTTTTCGTTGATCCAGACCCCGGTATCCGAGCCGTAGGGCCGGCAGCCGCTGCCACGCAAAGCATTGCCGAGGACGCGCATGATGTTGGCCTGCACCCGGCCGTGGGCGACCGAGCCGCCGGTCATCATGCGGATGACGCCGTGGTCAAGCTCGGCCTTGCGGTCCGGGCCGAAATCTATGGCGAGGAACTCCTCGGCGGTCAGCAGGGCGAACGCGGGATCAGCAGTCATGAACCCTATTCTAGCGCAGTGCGCCTGCCCTGTCATCTCACCCCGCGAACGGGTGGCGGGTCATTTTGAATAAACCGCTCGTGGTGAGCCTGGACGAACCACGAGCCGCTCAACCCTTCGTCCAGCTCAGGGTGAGCGGCAAAATTTCAAAATGACCCACTACCCGCGAACGGATCCCGCACCAGGATGGTGTCCTCGCGCTCGGGGAGGTCGAGACCAGCGCCACCGGACACTCGATCAGCTCTTCCAGCCGGCGGATGTATTTGATCGCCTGCGCCGGCAGGTCAGCCCAGGAGCGCGCGCCGGCGGTCGACTGGCTCCACCCTCGAACGCTTCATAGATCGGCTCGACCCGCGCCTGGTCGGCCGCGCGTGCCGGCAGCAGGTCGATGGTCTGGCCATCCAGCCGGTAGCCGGTACAGATGTGCAGCATCTCGAAACCGTCCAGCACGTCGAGCTTGGTCAGCGCAATGCCCTGGATGCCGCCGACCGCGATCGCCTGGCGCACCAGCACCGCATCGAACCAGCCGCAGCGGCGCTTGCGGCCGGTCACCGTGCCGAACTCGCGACCGCGCTCGCCAATCCGCTCGCCGGTTGCATCGTGCAATTCGGTCGGGAACGGCCCGGCCCCGACCCGTGTCGTATACGCCTTGCAGATGCCCAGCACATAATCGAGCGCACCCGGCCCGGTGCCGGACCCGCCAGCCGCCTGCCCGCCGATGGTCTGGGACGAGGTGACGAACGGATAGGTGCCCATGTCGACGTCGAGCAGGATACCCTGCGCGCCCTCGAACAGGATGCGCCTGCCCTCGCGACGCGCATCCTTGAGGGTCGGCCAGACTGGCGCTGCAAACGGCAGGACAAGTGGCGCGATCTCCTGCAGGTCGCGGATCAGCGCCTCACGATCGACCGGCGGCTGACCAAAGCCGGCACGCAGGGCATTATGGTGCGCAAGCAAGCGGTCGATCTGGCCTGACGCGCCCTCGATATCGGCGAGATCGCAGACGCGCAGCGCCCGGCGGCCGACCTTGTCTTCGTAAGCTGGGCCGATCCCGCGCCGGGTGGTGCCGATCTTGGCGTCGCCGACCGCGTCCTCGCGCAGGGCGTCGAGATCGCGGTGGAACGGCAGGATCAGCGTACAGCGATCCGAGACCTGGAAATTATCAGGGGATATGGCGACGCCTTGCCCGCGCAGCTTGGCGATCTCGTCGCGCAGCGCCCAGGGTCGAGCACAACCCCGTTGCCGATGATCGAAAGCGCGCCGCGCACGATGCCGGAGGGCAGCAGCGAGAGCTTGTAGGTCTGGTCGCCGATCACCAGCGTGTGGCCGGCATTGTGGCCGCCCTGAAAGCGCACCACCATATCCGCGCGCTCCGACAGCCAGTCGACGATCTTGCCCTTGCCTTCGTCGCCCCACTGCGCGCCGACCACCACCACATTCGCCATGCCTGCCCATCTCCTGCCGTCGCTGAAAACCAAACCAGCGCACAAAGCGCATTGCGCCGGAAGATTCCAGCCCTTTTAAACGTTTGCTGTTTGCTGCCGATTCAACAAGGACTTACTCCATGCGGAAACCCCTCGCTGCCTTGCTCGCCCTGCTGTTCGTCGCATTCCCCGCGCACGCCGAGCAGAGCCGGCGCCCTGCCTTGCCGATATCCGGCGCGTCTGCCCCAATGTCGGTCTCAACAGTACGGCGATCCGCGCGTGCCTGGCCGAGCATGCCGACCAACTCTCCGACGCCTGTCGCGCCACGATCCGGGAGCGCATGCAAAAACGCAGCGACCAGAACCCGCTCGCCACTCCGGACAGCACACTTCGTTATGGCGAAGACTCTCTGCAAACGCTGGACTATTACAAGGGAGCCACCGATGGTGCCCGACCGCTGGTGATTTTCATCCATGGCGGCGGCTGGGCCATTGGCGACAAGCGCAGCGGCACCGGCGCCAAGGCCGCGTTTTTCACCGGCCATGGCTACCGTTATGCCTCCATCAATTACCGCCTGGTGCCGAAGGTTGACGTTGCGACGCAAGCGGCCGATGTCGCCGCTGCAATCGCCCGACTGCGAGCAGACGCCAGCGCGCTGGGGATCGACCCTGGCCGGATCGCGCTCATCGGCCACTCGGCCGGCGCGCACTTGGCGGCGCTGGTGGCCACTGACACCCGTTATCTGGAAAAGCCGGGGTGCCCCTGGGCAGCGTCCGCGCGATCTCGCTGCTCGATGGCGCCGCGTACGACGTGCCCCGGCAAGTCGCGGCCCAGGGGATCGCGCCAGCGCGCTGTATGTCAAGGCGTTCGGGGCCGATAGCGCGACGCAGCAAGCGCTTTCCCCTATCGCTTATACGTCCGCGCCAAACGCGGGGCCTTCATTCTGCATGCCGTCGCCCAACGTCCGACAGCCACCACGCAGGCGGAAGCTCTGGCCTCTGCCCTGCATGATGCCGGCACGCCTGCCGAAATGCACCGCGTCGAGGGCAGCAATCACAGGGACATCAACCAAAACATCGGCACGGCAGACGATCCGGTCAGCCAGGAAATTCTGGCCTTCTTTGAGCGGACTCTCTGAGTCAGAGTGCGATAATGCTGTCAGACTCAAGGATATGGCTGCAACGCTGGTCGCGTGCGGCGGCATGCGGGTCATCGTCCAGCCCCAGTGCTGCGACCGTCACCCAGCCCTCGGCGCGCAGGCGGGTGCCGGCCTCGGCTGAGGCATGCCATGGCAGATAGACGCGCGGCAGCGGCGGCGGTGCAGCCACCGCGTCCAGAATACGGTCGAAATAGAGCGTGAAGCCAACCGCCGGTTCCGGCTGGGTGGCCGAGCGGATGACATAGGCACCCCGCGCACGGCCGCCTCGCGCACGCCGGGTGCGAACAGGGAAAAGCCGATGCGGGTCTGGTAGGCAAAGCCGCGCCGATCCGCGGGATCGAGACTGATCGCCGCATCGGCGAGCGCCAGCAGATCCAGTGTCGTGGCCGCATCGTCGACCAGTGCGCGCGCAGCGCCGGGCAGATCAAGCGCGCGCAGCCGCGCCAACCCGGCCGCGGCCGGTCCCGCTGCGTCCAGTAGTCCGACGAGCAGCGCTTCAAGCGGATGGCCCGCCAGCGCGCCGGCATCCTTCGCGTCGAGTGCTTCCAGCACCGGCGCGGCATCGGCAACGCCATGCGCCCGCAGCAGGGTCGGCGCGAGATCAGGGATCACCAGGTCGAGGCTGAGCTGCTCCAACCCGGCAGCGCGCAGCGCCTCCACCGCCACGGCGATGGTCTGTGCGGTTGCCGCCGGACCGTCGTTGCCGATCAGTTCGCCGCCGACCTGCAGGAACTGGCGGTCGGCGTCCAGCGCCGTGCCGGCCAGCCGCAGCACCGGCCCCATGTAGGCGAGGCGCAGCGGCCGCGCCTGGCCCGCCATCCGCGTGCTGGCGATGCGCGCAACCTGGCCGGTAATGTCCGCGCGCACGGCCAGCATGTGCTGCGATTTCGGGTCCATGAAGCGGAACAGATCGGAGCGTGCACCGGATACGATGGGGCTGGTCAGCGACTCCGCGAATTCGACCAGCGGCGGATCGACGCGTTCGTAGCCGTGGCTTGAGAGCACATCGAGGATCGCGCGCATCAGGCGCATCTGCCCGTGGGCCTGCGGGGGCAAGGTATCCCGCAGGCCTTCAGGCAGCAGGCCGGGTGCCAGACGGCTGGTCACAGGCGATCTTCCTAAAACGACAAGGCTTTCGCCTGACGCACATGCGGCAGTTCGGCGACTTGCGCAATCAGCCATTCCGGCATGCCGCTGTCCAGCGACAGAAGCAGCACGGCCTCGCCGCCCTCGGTGCGGCGGCCGAGGTGGAAGGTGCCGATGTTGACGTTCGCCTCGCCAAGTGCCGTACCGAGCCGGCCGATGAAGCCCGGCTTGTCGTCATTGACCACGTAGAGCATGTTCCCGTCCAGATCGGCCTCGACCTTGATGCCTTCCAGCTCGATGAGGCGCGGTTCGCGATTGCCGAACAGGGTTCCAGCCACCGTCTTGTCGCCGGACGGCGTCTTCACGGTCAGACGGACCAGGGTGTGATAGTCCGAATCGCGTTCGTGGCGCACATCCGCGACATCGATGTTGCGGTCCTTGGCGATGGCCGGTGCATTGACCATGTTCACCGTGTCCGAATGCGGCTTGAACAGCCCGGCCAGCACGCCCGCAGTCACCGGCTTGGTGTTGAGCTCGGCGATCGCCCCTTCATATTCGACCGTGACCGCCTGGATGCCGTCACCCGCCAATTGCCCGGCAAGCAGGCCGAGCTTTTCGGCCAGCGCCATGTAGGGCTTGAGCTTGGGCGCTTCCTCCGGCGTCAGCGACGGCAGGTTGAGCGCGTTCGAGACGCCCCGGTCGTCAGATATTCCGCGATCTGGTCGGCGACCTGCAACGCCACGTTGACCTGCGCCTCGGTGGTCGAGGCACCAAGGTGCGGCGTGCAGATGAAGTTCGGCAGCTCGAACAGCGGGCTGGCTGTGGCCGGCTCCTCGACGAACACATCGAGCGCAGCACCCGCGACGTGGCCGCTCTTCAGCAGCGCGTAGAGCGCCGCCTCGTCGATCAGGCCGCCGCGCGCGCAGTTGACGATGCGCACACCCTTCTTGGTCTTGGCGAGGTTTTCCGCCGAGAGGATGTTGCGGGTCGACTCGGTCAGCGGCGTATGCAGGCTGATGAAGTCAGCGCGGGCCAGCAATTCATCAAGCGTCACCTTGTCGACCCCAAGCTCCAGCGCTCGCTCGGGCGTCAGGAACGGATCGAAGGCGACGACCTTCATCTTCAGGCCATGGGCGCGCTCGGCGACGATCGAGCCAATGTTGCCGCAACCGATCACGCCCAGCGTCTTGCCGGTCATCTCGACGCCCATGAAGCGGTTCTTCTCCCACTTGCCGGCGCGGGTCGAGGTATCGGCGGCCGGCAGTTCGCGGGCGAGCGCGAACATCAGGGCGATCGCGTGCTCGGCCGTGGTGATCGAGTTGCCGAACGGGGTGTTCATCACCACGATGCCCTGTGCGGTCGCGGCCGGAATATCGACGTTGTCGACGCCGATACCGGCGCGGCCGATGACTTTCAGGGTGCCGCCGGTCATCGCCTCGATGATCGGCCTGGTGATCTTGGTCGCCGAGCGGATCGCGACACCGTCCACCTCGCGCAGCAGGGCGATGAACGCATCCTTGTCCTTGTGGATGTCGTAGTTTTCGATGACCTCGATGCCGCGCTGCTTGAGCGTCTGGGCGGCAAGCGGGGACATCTTGTCGGAAATCAGAACCTTAACCATTGTTTATACTCCATTTTAAGCCGCTTGCCCGGACATGGCCGGCGCTTCACCGGTCATCCCGCTTGTGCAGGGATGCCGCGAGATGCCGAGTGACAGGGAGGAAGGGCTCACTGTTGCAGGATGGGACTCACAACGCGGCTACGCGCCGAACTCGGCCTTGACCTGGGCATAAGCCCAGTCGAGCCAGTCGGTCAGCGCTACGACATCGGCGGTCTCGACCGTTGCCCCGCACCAGATGCGCAGGCCCGGCGGCGCGTCGCGGTAGCCGTTGATGTCGAAGGCGACGCCGCGCTTCTCCAGCAGGGCGGCGATTTTCTTCGGCACCTCCGCCTGCTGGTCCGGGGCGAGCAGCGAACCATGGCGCGACGATCTTCAGGCAGACGCTGGTGTTGGAGCGGGTCTCCGGCACATCGGCCAGATTGGCAATCCAGTCGCGCTGGTCGACCCAGGTTTGCAGCGCGGCGGCATTCGCCTCGGAGCGCCGGATCAGCGCCGGGAGGCCGCCAAGCCCATCAGCCCAGTCCAGCGCATCGAGGTAATCCTCGACGCACAGCATCGACGGCGTGTTGATCGTCTCGCCCTGGAAGATGCCCTCGATCAGTTTGCCGCCCTTGGTCAGGCGGAAGATCTTCGGCAGCGGCCAGGCCGGCTTGTAGGTCTCCAGCCGTTCGACCGCGCGCGGGCTGAGGATCAGCATGCCATGCGCCGCCTCCCCGCCCAGCACCTTCTGCCAGGAATAGGTGACGACATCGAGCTTGTCCCACGGCAGGTCGACGGCGAAGGCGGCCGAGGTCGCATCGCAGATCGTCAGGCCCTGACGGTCCGCCTTGATCCAGTCGCCGTTCGGTGCGCGCACACCGGAGGTCGTGCCGTTCCAGGTGAACACCACGTCCTGATCGGTGTCGATGGCCGCGAGGTCCGGCAAGACGCCGTAGGGTGCCGTCACGACGGTGGCGTCGGCCAGCTTCAACTGCTTGACGACATCGGTCACCCAGCCTTCGCCGAAGCTCTCCCAGGCGACCATGGTCACCGGGCGGGCACCGAGCAGCGACCACATCGCCATTTCGACAGCACCGGTATCGGACGCGGGCACGATGCCGATGCGATAGTCAGCCGGCACACCCAGGATCGCCCGTGTCTTGTCGATCGCGGCCTTGAGCTTTGCCTTGCCGATCTTGGCGCGGTGCGAACGGCCGTTCGGCGAGTCCTTCAGCGCGTCAACCGACCAGCCGGGACGCTTGGCGCACGGACCGGAGGAAAAGCAGGGGTTTTGGGGGCAGTGGTCGGCTCAACAGCCGGGGTTGCCGCAGGTGCGGCGGAAGTCACGGTCGTCATGTCATCTCTCCTTACAGAGAGCACGCGCTGCGTTGGGACAGCGTGGCCCACGTGCGAGAGACGAAAAGTTGCGCCTGATGTCAAATGACAATTTGGCAACGGGCTGTTTCCCGCCCGCTGCCGGCAGGATTATTGCCGACGCACGGTGCGGCGCTCGGTCTGGGTCTCACCGTTGATTTCCGTCGTTTTTCATAGGACAAGCGATCCGGGATGCCCGTGGCGACATCGAGCACCAGCTCGGCGCGTTCCGTCACCTTCAGCGAGGAACTGATCGACCTGTGCCTTGGCCTGGTCGACCGCCTCGGGCGGCAGCTTGTCCTGAGCGATTCGAAATATTGTTCGACCGCGGCCTTCAGGCTCTCCGGGTCGACGCTGGCGGCGGTGACGATGGTCAACTGGTTTTGGGGCGGTCGAAATAGGTCGCCTCGACCGTGCCGCTCACCCGGAGCGGTGTACCCCATGGCGCGCTGACCACGCCACTGACCGGGATGGGCTGCCGCATCGCCAGTGAAGCGCCGCCCAGTCCGAACATCATGGTCGGGGTCTCCAGCAACTGCTCGCTGAGCGCAGTATCCTCGACATTCAGGAACGGCTCCAGAGCGGCGTCGAACAATTGGCCGAACGCCTTGACCTCGGCCTTGCCCGGTTTGGGATTGCCAAGCTTGACGAAAAGTCCGGCGTCACAACCGTGGCGCGCAAGGTCTTGAAGGACTCTGCGATGGCGGTGCGCATCGCTGACAGGTCGTCGAGCGCCATCGGGACCCCGTTCCGGCTCGCCTGGTAGATCAGCGGCACGGCGGCAAGCGCCTGATAGGTCGACTCCAGCATCAGGTTCAGCGGCGCCGGCGCCTCGACCCGAAACTCCACGGTGCGCCAATCGACGGAAAAAGCCCGCCCGTATCCGCCGGCGTGAACCGCACCTCGTCGACGCTTTTGACGGCATAGCGCGAAAAACGCCCCGCTGGTTCTTCTCATTCTCGGTCTCGAAGGTGTATCGAACGGGTGCGTCGCCGGGAGCAAAGTTGATCGCAACCACATCGCCCTTGGGATCGGATGGCAAAGCCTCAGGCCGCGGCAAGGCGTCGGCGGGCCTGGCCGCCGCCATCGACATGAAGACCAGAAACACCATGAACCAACGCATCGCCACGCTCCCTCACCTGTACGCCGCTGTATCCCGCATCCTGGCTGTCAGTGCAATCGGTGCGCTTGCGGCCTGCGGTGGCAAGCCAGCCCCGCAGGCGATCCACCCGGCCCCGCCCGTGCCGCCCTTGCGCCTGGCCGACCCCGTATCAAACCGTACCCAGACGCAACTGCAAGCCCTGCTGCAAGCGCCCGAGCGCTGCCAGGCCCTGCTGCGTGGCGCACCAGACCTCAAGGTCACACCGCTCCCAGACCGGCAAGGCCCGGGCGGCTGTGCGATTACCAATGCCGGCCGCATCGATGCGACCGTGGTGCAGATCAACCAGGGCAGCACGCCACTCACCTGCCCCATGATCGCTGCACTGCACCTGTGGGCGCGCGACATCGTCGTGCCGGCAGCGCGCCGCCATTTCGGCGTCGACCTGCGCGCGATCAACAGTTGGGGCAGCTACGCCTGCCGCACGGTCAACAACCAGACCGGCGCAAAGCTCGGAGCACGCGCGCGCCAACGCCATCGACATTCCGAGCTTCGTGCTGGCGGACGGGCGGACGATCACCGTCAAGGCCGACTGGCGTGGCGAAGACGGTGCAAAGGTGGCATTCCTGCGCGAGGTGCACCGCGGTGGCTGCCGGATATTCGGCACGGTGCTCGGCCCGGAGTCGGACAGTTTCCACCAGGACCACCTCCACCTCGACATGGCGGCGCAGCGGTATTGCCGCTGATCATTTGCAGCACGCGCGAAATCGTGCAGCATGGCGGCAGAGGAGAAGGGCATGACCGAAATCGACAATCGTCCGTCCGCAACACCAACCGGCAACTTCGAGCTCAACCGCCCGACCATCGTCGGGCTGCTGTACGCCGGCAGCTATCTGACCGGGCTCAGCGGCCTGATCGGGCTGGTCCTGGCCTATGTCTGGAAGGGGAACCCCACGAGCCGTGGGAGGCGACCCATTACACCTATCTGATCCGCAGTTTCTGGATCGGCCTGGCCGCGATCATCGTTGGTGTGTTCACCATGCTGATCGGTATCGGGTTTTGCTGCTCGGCGGCGCTGGCATCTGGTTTCTGGTCCGGCTGGTGCTGTCACTGGTCAATGCCCAGAAGCGTCAGCCGATGCCTAACCCGGAAACATATCTGTTCTGAACCCCAGCGGCCCATGCCCGGCACCAAAGCCCGGCGCGGCGCGCAGGGCTGCCTGTACGAACGCTATGCCGCGTTCGACGGCGGCGTCGATGCCCCTACCTGCGCCAAGCCCGGTTGCAATCGCCGACGCCAAGGTGCAGCCGGTTCCGTGCGTGTGCGGCGTGTCGATGCGGCGGTTGCGGAACACCTGCGCACCGGCGCGCGTGACCAGCCAGTCTTCGAGCATCTCGCCCGCACCATGCCCGCCCTTGACCAGCACCGCCTGCGCCCCCAGCCCAAGCAGTGTCTGCGCCGCGGCCAGCGGGTCGCGCGTGCCGGTCAGCGCTTCGGCTTCCGGCAGGTTCGGCGTGACGATGGTCGCACGGGCGATCAGGCGCTGTTTCAGCGCAGCGACTGCATCATCGGCAAGCAACGGCGCACCGCCTTTGGCCACCATCACCGGGTCGACGACCAGCGGTATGCCCGATGACCGGGCCGCAATTTCTGACGCCACGACATCAATGACCGCTGCATTGCCAAGCATGCCGAGCTTCAGGGCGTCGGCGCCGAAATCATCGAGCACGGCGGCCATCTGCGCGCGCACGAACTCCGGCGGCGTCGGATGCACGCCGTGGACGCCCAGACTGTTCTGGGCAGTCAGCGCCGTGACGGCGGTCATGGCGAAGCCGCCGAGCAAGGTGACGGTCTTGATATCGGCCTGAATGCCGGCGCCACCGCCGGAGTCGGACCCGGCGACGATCAGGATGCGGGGAACGCTCACGCGGCTTTCTGCACCGCCGCGCAGATCGTCTCGACCGCCTCGGTCACGGTCGCCTCATCCTCAGCCTCCGCCATCACCCGGATCAGTGGCTCGGTGCCGGACTTGCGGATCACCACGCGGCCGCTGTTGCCCAGGCGCTTCTCGACATCGGCGATCACCGCCTGCACGGCGGGATCGTCCAGCGGCTGCCCACCATCGAAACGCACGTTCTTCAGGAGCTGCGGCAGCGGCTGGAACAGGCGGGTCACCTCAGAGACCGCCCGGCCCTCGCTGACGACCGCCGCGAGTATCTGCAGGGCGGCGACCAGCCCGTCGCCGGTGGTCCCATAGTCGCTGAGAATGATATGCCCGGACTGCTCGCCGCCGACGTTGCAGCCGAGCGCGCGCATCGCCTCCAGCACATAGCGGTCGCCGACCTTGGTGCGATGCAGCCGCAAGCCGAGCCCTTCGACGAAGCGTTCAAGCCCCAGGTTCGACATGACGGTTGCGACCAGCGCGCCGCCACGCAGGCAATCCTGCCCCTGCCAGCTACGGGCGATCAGCGCCATCAACTGATCGCCGTCGACGATCTGGCCCTTCTCGTCGACGATAATCAGCCGGTCGGCGTCGCCGTCCAGCGCAAGGCCCATGTGCGCGCCGGTCTCCAGCACCTTGGCGGCCAGCGCCTGCGGATGGGTCGAGCCGACCTTGTCGTTGATGTTGAACCCGTTCGGCGACACGCCGATCGCCTCGACATCGCCCAGTTCCCAGAGTGCGGTCGGGGCCACGTTGTAGGCGGCGCCGTTCGCGCAGTCGACGACGATCTTCAGGCCGTCCAGCCGCAGCCGGTCCGGAAACGTCGACTTGGCGAAGTGGATGTAGCGCCCGCGCGCATCCTCGATCTTGCGGGCCCGGCCGATGTCGCGCGGTGTCGCCAGACGCGCGTTCAGATCCTGGTCGAGCAGGCTTTCGATCTCGAGTTCATCATCATCCGAGAGCTTGTAGCCATCAGGGCCGAACAGCTTGATGCCGTTGTCGTGGAAGGCATTGTGGGAGGCCGAGATCATCACGCCGAGGTCGGCGCGCATGGACCGGGTGAGCATCGCCACCGCCGGCGTCGGCATCGGCCCGACCAGCACGACATCCATGCCGACCGAGGTAAACCCGGCGGTGAGCGCGGTTTCCATCATGTAGCCGGACAGCCGGGTGTCCTTGCCGATGACCACCCGGTGTTTGTGCGCGCCGCGCAGGAATTTGACGCCGGCCGCCATGCCGACCTTCATGGCCATTTCCGCCGTCATCGGCGCCTTGTTGGTGAGGCCACGGATGCCGTCCGTCCCGAAATAGCGACGCCCCATACAGTGTGTTCTCCTGAACTCTCGACGCAGCCTCTAGCCAAGGCCTGCGTTCTGCCTTTAAGCATGTCCCTTAGTTCTTGCACCCTGCACACAGGATGAACAATCCCCGAATGAATGGTCTGGTCGCTGCACTCGGGCACGGATCGATGCCCTATCCGCCAACGTGTTCGCCAAGGTCAGCCTGTTCGGGGTCGAGGTCGAGGGCATCGTGCTCTGGCTGGCCGTGCCGATGCTGTTTTTCACCGCCTGGCTCGGCTTCCTCAACCTGACCAAACTGCCGCTAGCCCTGCGCATCGTGCGCGGCGATTTCCGCGACAAATCCGCCCCCGGCGAAGTCAGCCAGTTCCAGGCGCTCTCGACGGCGCTCAGCGGCACGGTGGGGCTTGGCAACATTGCCGGCGTCGGCGTGGCGATCACCACCGGCGGGCCGGGGCTGCCTTCTGGATGTTCGTGATCGGCTGGTTCGCCATGAGCCTCAAGTGCGCCGAGGTGACGCTTGGCCTGAAATACCGGGTGACCAACATGGACGGCACGGTCTCCGGCGGGCCGATGTACACGCTGGAGCATGGACTGGCGCGCCGGGGCCTGCCGCGCTCCGGTAAGCTGCTTGGCGTGCTTTATGCGATTTTCGCACTTGGCGGCGCGATCCCGCTGCTGCAGGTCAACCAGTCGTTCGCGCAGGTGAGCGCGGTGACCGGCTTCGACAACGGGCTGGCCTACGGGATCATCATGGCGATCACAGTGGCGGTCGTCGTGGTTGGCAGCGTGCGCTGGCTGGGCGCCACGACCTCCAGGCTGGTGCCCGCCATGTGCGTGGTCTATCTTGGCGGTTGCCTGCTGGTGCTCGCAACCCATGCCGGGGCCATCCCCGGCGCCCTCGTCGCCATCGTGACCGAGGCGTTCAATCCTACAGCGGTCGCGGGCGGCGCGCTGGGCGCTTTCGTGATCGGCATGCGGCGCGCCGTCTATTCCAGCGAGGCGGGGATCGGCTCGGCCGTCATCGCCCACAGTGCCGCCAAAACCGCCGAGCCGGCGTCCGAAGGTCTGGTCGCGTTGCTGGAGCCGTTTATCGACACCGTCATCGTCTGCTCGATCACGGCGCTGACGATCGTGGTCGCCGGCAGCTATCTCCAGCCCGGCGTCACGGGTGTGGGGTTATCTCGGCGGCCTTCGCGCAGGTCTCGCCCGGCTTCCCGATCGTGCTGGCAGTCGCCGTCTATCTGTTCGCCTATTCGACCCTGGTGTCCTGGGGCTATTACGGCACGCAGGCCTGGGGCTA
Source organism: Hankyongella ginsenosidimutans (assembly GCF_005144965.1). Taxonomy (GTDB): domain Bacteria; phylum Pseudomonadota; class Alphaproteobacteria; order Sphingomonadales; family Sphingomonadaceae; genus Hankyongella; species Hankyongella ginsenosidimutans. The sequence goes on along the minus strand of NZ_CP039704.1, from coordinate 2,048,031 downwards.
TCTGTTCGGCCGCTCGCGCGTTTCCATCGGCTTCTACAAGGTGTTTTACTGCGCGATCCTGCCGCTCGGCTCGGTGCTCGACCTCGGCAAGGTAGTTGACCTGGTTGACAGCCTGTTTTTCCTGATGGCGGTGCCGAACATTCTCGGCCTCTACATCCTTGCCGGCGACGTTCGGGCCGAGATGCGCGGCTATCTGGCGCGGATCTCTGGAAAATAGAACGTGCGTGTGACGGTCCAGCCTGCCTGAACCGTCACACGCCCATGGTTACCGGCGGTAGCCGACCGGCAACGTGCTTTCGTCCAGATTCAGGTAGCGGTCGCGCAGTTCGGTCTGGCGCGACACCAGCGGGATCGTCTGCCCGTCGATGAATACGGCAGTCGGGGCCGACATCAGCTCCAGCGGATCGCCGTCCCACACCACCACGTCCGCACGTTTGCCGACCTCCAGCGAGCCAAGCTCCTTGTCCATGCCGAAGACCTTGGCGGGATTGAGCGTGATGCTGGCCAGCGCTTCGTCCCAGCTTAAGCCCACCCGCCCGGGGTGCGGCCGATGCCGACCAGATTGCCGGCATGCTGCAGCAGCAGGCGCGGCTGGTGGGCGGCACGGTCGAGCATGCCGAGCGTCACCACGATGCCGGCCCTCTGCAGACGCCCGGCATTGCTGAAGGTTGCCGCCAGCGTCTCGAACTGCGTCGGCAGGTTGTCGAGCGCATAGAGGATGACCGGGATTTTCGCCGCCGCCAGCTGGTCCGCGACCCGCCAGCCTTCCGCAGCGCCCAGCGCGATCAGGCGCAGCTTCGGGAAATCCTGCTTCAGGCGGATCAGTTGCAGCAGGTCGGCGGCCGAATTGGCCTTGACCATCAACGGCACCGCGCCCCGGACGACCGGGCCGAGCGCATCGGCGTCGACATGGTTGGTCAGGCCTTCGCGGTCGCCACCATTGGTGCGGTAGCGCGCACGGTTCTCGGCATAGACTTCGGCTTCCTGCAGCGCATTGCTGAGCACGCGGTAAGCCGCGCCACGCGAGCCGCCGGCCAGGTCCGCGCCTTCCTCGCCGAGCACGGCAAACTGGAATGCCTCGCGCCGCATGATGAGGTTGAAGCCGTTGCCGAGGCTGACGATCGCACCGAAGCCGCCGAACACATCCTTGGTGGCCTCCGGTGCGATGACGGCACGGGTCACGCCCTCGATCCGCGCGACCGGAATATTGGTCGCGGTGGGGTTGAAGCCGTCCGCCACCGTGATCGCGGCCTGCACCACCGACCCGCGCGCACCAACGTCGTTGGTCTCGTCAACCGCATCGACCTCAACGATGCCAACGCGCGCAAACGGCGCGAAGATGCCGGGCGTGACCGGCTTGCCGCCAGCGTCGATCACCTTGGCGTCGGCGGGAACCGCCACGTCGGTCCCGACAGCGGCGATCCTGCCGTCGCGGATCAGCACCGTGCCACCGGCAATCGCGCCTGGCTTGGCGACCGTGTAGACTTGCGCGTTCGTGATGGCGATCGTCTGCGCCAGCGCTGAGGCTGCAACACTGGCCATCAGGGCCGTCGCCAACCCGAGGCGAACAACGATCTTATTGAAAACAGGGCTTTTGTCATTTCACATCTCCCTCACCCGGCTGGCCGAGATCGAAATCGCTGACCGGCTGGCGGATCGGATCATTCACATCGAACAACAGCGCGCCGTCGATCCAGACCTTCTCCGGTCGCGCATACACGCTGAACGGATCGCCGTTCCACAGAACGACGTCAGCCTCCTTGCCGGGATCGAGGGTGCCGACCTTGTCGGCGATGCCGAGCGCCTTGGCCGGGTTCTGCCCCAGCCAGGTCCAGGCCGTCCCCTTGCTGATGTTCAGGCCGACCCGGTTGCCGTCGGAGAGCGCCTTGGCGGCCTCCTGGTTCAGGCGCTGCACGCCGCTCGGATCGTCCGAGTGCACGATCGCACAGGCGCCGGCCTTGTGGACGAAGGGAATATTCTCGCGGATGCCGTCATAGGCTTCCATCTTGAAGCCCCACCAGTCCGCCCACATCGCCGAACAGACATCGGCTTTGGCCAGCAAGTCGGCGATCTTGTAGCTCTCGACCGCGTGGTGGAAGGCCGAAACCTTGTAGCCGAACTCCTTGGCCATATCGAGGACGACGGCCATTTCGTCTGCCCGGTAGCAGTGGTTCTGCACCAGGATATTGCCCTCCAGCACTTCCTTCAGCGTCTCCATCTGCAGGTCGCGGGCAGGCGCATCATTCTCGCCGGCCTTGCCGTTTTCACCTTGGCGTCGTAGGCGTCCCACTTGCGCTTGTATTCAACCGCCTTGGCCCAGGTCTGGCGGTTGACCGCCAGATTGCCCATGCGGCTGCCGGGCGGCTGGTTGCGACTGCCATAGACGCGCTTCGGGTTCTCCCCGCACGCCATCTTCAGGCTGTAGGGCGCACCGGGGAACTTCATCTGCTGCATGGTGCGCGCCGGCACCAATTTCACCGTCGTGCCGCGCCCGCCGAACAGGTTGGCGGAGCCGGGCAGGATGTGCGCCGTCGTCACGCCATAGGCCAGCGCCCTGCGGAACTGCGGGTCCTGCGGCCAGATGCCGTGTTCGGCCTGAACCTCGGACCGGACCGGACCAGTGACTTCATTCCCATCGGAGTGGGCATTGACGCTCGGGGCGGCATAATCACCCATGTGGCTGTGGATGTCGATCACGCCCGGTGTCAGCCACTTGCCGGCGCCGTCGATCACCAGGGCGTTCGCGCCTGCAGGCTGTCGCCGACACCGACGATCTTGCCGTCCGCGAACAGCACGTCGGCGCGCGCCAGGTCGCCGCCCTTGCCGTCATAGACGTGCACGCCGCGCACCAGCGTCGGCTGGCCCGGATAGGGCTTGTAGGTCGAAGGGTAGGGATCGCGGTTGAAGCTGACCGGCGCCGGCTTTTCCGGCGCGGCACCTGCTGTTTTCGGTCCAGCCTCTCCGGCTCCGGCGCATCCAGCCAGCATGGCCGTCAACGCCAGAATGGCGGTCGCGCGATACAGCGCGCCTGACTCTTCATCCTGCCTCTCCTCATTATTGAACTCCGTGCATGATGCGTTTGATCAGCGGTGAGACCAGCAGCAACAGCACACCGAAGATGACCGCGGTCGATCCGATGGTCTGGAACACGCCGACATAGGTCTCCAGCGCCACCTTCGGGTTGGTGACCGCGCCGCCGACTGTTTCGACGCTGGCGAATTGGGTGATGATGCCGCCGACATACTGGGCCATCGAAATGCCCAGGAACCAGGTGCCCATCATCAGGCCGACGACTTTCGCCATCGAGAGCTTGGTGATCATGGAGAGACCAACCGGCGACAGGCAGAGTTCCCCGACCGAGTGCAGGAGGTACAGCAGGGCGACCCAGATGAGCGCGACCCTGAACTGACTGTCGGCGAACTGGCTGCCAAGCACCACCACCAGATAGCCCGCCCCAACCAGGATCAGGCCGATGGCGAATTTGACCGGGATGGACGGCTCGCGCCCCTTCGCCCCAGTTTCAGCCAGAGCGCTGCAAACACCGGTGCCAGCATTACGATAAAGATCGGGTTGAAGATCTGCACCTGGCCACCCGGCATCTCGTAGCCGCCGATCAGATGCCGGTCGGTCGAGCGCTCGGCGAACAGGGTCAGCGCCGAACCCGCCAGCTCGAACAGCGTCCAGAACACCACCGAGAAGACGACAAGGATGATGGCCGCCAGCATTTTCTCGAACTGGTCCCTGCTGCCAGCGCGCAACGCCCAGAGCGGAATGCCGATGATCGATATCACGAACGCGAAGATCATGGCTTTGCCGAGTATCGGCAGGCTGGCCAGATAGCCGAACACCCCGTCGCCTGCCTTGGCGGCCGCCTGGGCGGCGGCAGCGGTCAGGACTGTGTTGTCCAACAACAGCCAGGCAACCGGGATGGCGACAAGAATCGCTACGTAGATGAGCAGCTTCGTCTTGTGTGCGATACCCTCGGGCGGCTCGCCGTAGCCCGTCAGTCGCCCACCGTCGAAGTGCATCATCAGCCATGATATCGTCATGCCGACGGCGACCAGGCCAAAGCCGGCCCACCAGCCCAGGGCGACGGCAAGGACTGGCGCGATCGCCTGGCTGAAGACCGAACCCAGGTTGATGCCGAGATAGAAGATCGTGAAGCCGGAGTCGCGTCGGCGATCCCCTTGCGTGTAGAGGCTGCCGACCATGGTCGAGATGTTCGGCTTGAACAGGCCGTTGCCGACGATGACCAGCGAGAGCGACAGCAGCAGCAGCGCGACCGAGACGGGATCGCGTTCCGCCCCGAATTTATAGCTACCCTTGGGCAGCGACGCCGGCAGGTCGGCGCCGGTCGCGCCTTCCAGGGTCAGGCTGCCATCCTCGTTGCCGCGGATCGTGTAGGCACCGCCAGGCGCGATCACCTGCTGCTGCCTGTCCTTGCCAGACTCAATCACCTGCACGGCGTAGGTCTGGTTCTGGTACTCGAATGTCGGCTTGGCCTGCTGGCCGCCAAGCGCCAGCCCGGTGTAGCCAAGCGCCATCAAGATCGCGCCGATCTTGACCGAGAACTTCGACCCCAGCACCCGATCCGCGATCATGCCGCCGAACAGCGGCGTCAGATACACCAGGCTCGCGAAAGCCCCGTACAGACCACCGACTGTCGCATCGTCGAAAAGAACCAGCCAGCCAGATAGATCGCCAGCAGCGCCCGCATGCCATAGTAGCCGAAACGCTCCCACAGTTCGGTCGAGAACAGCCAGGCCAGCTGCGGCGGATGCCCGAACCAGAGTTTTTCGCCGTAATGGTTGGGCTTGGCCGCGTCGGGCGCGACCTGGACTTCCGACATAAACGCACTCCCTGCCCGCCGATGCCGGGCTTAGCTTCTCGTTCTTGCGGCGCGCGGACAGAAGTTGCCCTGTCGCGCCATATTCGTTCAGACTAGCGACAAAGCCGCACATGTGAAGCCCATAACGACAATGCGCGGCGCAACTTGACCGCAAGGTGTCAGTTCCCCACCTGCGACAAACTGGAGACCGGAATGCTCGACCTGCCCGCAGAACCCTTCAATCGCCACGCGACCCCGCTTGAGCTTCGCCTCCCGCCGTTCCGGCAAGGCGCGCGACCTGATCGCCCCGGCCCGGATGCAGAGCAGCTCGACGTCATGCTGCGGCTGGCGACCCGTGTCCCCGATCACGGCAAGCTGGCACCCTGGCGGATCGTCATCATCCCGCAGGCCGAACGCCAGGCGTTCGCGCAAGGCCTGGTTGCCGCCTATTCGGCGGAAAAGCCCGATGCAGGCCGCCTGGAGCTGCAGGCCATGCAGGATTTCGCGCAGCAGCGCCGACGCTGCTTGCAGTCCTCAGCACACCCAATCCATCCAGCCACATTCCGGTCTGGGAGCAGGAGCTTTCCGCCGGCGCGCTGTGCCAGAACCTGCTGCTGGCCGGGCATGCGCTTGGCTTTCTCGGCAACTGGCTGACCGGCTGGCCGGCCTATTCGCCGGGCGTTCTCACCCTGCTGGGCGCAGCGCCACCAGCGCGCGTTGCCGGCTTCCTGTTCTTCGGATCCTGCGACAAGCCGCTCGAGGAACGCCCGCGGCCAGACCGCGCCGCCGTGGTGTCGTACTGGGCGGCTACTTGATTCGGCGCACGTTGATCGTCCGGTGCTGCTTCTTCAGGGTCATGCGGTAGCTGCCGATCAGGCCGCGCTTGATGACGACCGGATCGCCGACCTTCAACGGCGGCAGGGAAGTCGCCTCGTTCTGACGCCAGATCTGGCCATTATTCAGGATCAGCACCAGTTCCCCACGGGCAGCGGTCAGGATTTCCTCGATCGTTGCGTCCAGGGTCTGCGACTGCTCGGCTTCACGGACTTCCTTAGGTCGGCGCAGGCTTTCCGAGCCAAAGGCTTCCTCCGGAGTCACCGTGGGCTTCTGGGCCGGCAAGTCGGATGTCGCTGCGCCCTGCTGCGCCCGGCCCATGGCGGTATCATAGCAGGTCAGGCGATCCTTGTCGGAGGCGATGCCGACGCAGGCCTCCAGCGCCGAGTCCCGGCCAGCCGGCTGGGCAGACGCCGAGCCTGCCGCAATATTCAGACAAATCACAGCACTTAGAGCGATGGCTTTGCGCATTCGAGAACCCTTCAGCGGCAGAGCGGCCCAGCTTGTCGCGGAAAACTTGCCTTCTGCATAAGATGTATTACGTCTCTATCGCAGCAAAGCAGTGTTTGCTGCCGAATGCGGCATCAAAGCCGACATCCGCCCGGGCCGCAACAGGCAATGAGGATGGCATGACACCAATCTGGCGCGAGCATCAGCCGATCTACCGACAGATCCGCAGTTACATCGTCACCATGATCCTTGACGGGCTTGTGGATCAAAGCAAGCCCTTGCCTTCCGTGCGCACGCTGGCCGGCAAGTTGCAGGTGAACCCGCTGACGGTCTCGAAGGCTTATCAGGATCTGCAGGCCGACGGTTTCGTCGAGGCGCGTCGTGGCCTCGGCATGTTCGTGACCGACGACGCGCGGGCACGCCTGCTCGCCGCCGAGCGCGAGGCTTTCCTGCGGGAGGAATGGCCCGATCTGTTGCGCCGGATCGAGCAGCTGGAACTGACCCCTGCGGACCTGTTCCGCCGCTCAACCGCCCTCGCCTGACTCTCCCGCCCAGATCCAGTCCAGCGCTGCAAGCGCGAAGCTCTGGCGCGCCTGGACATTGAGGCTGTGGCTGTCGATCACCTGCCCACGCGCATAGGCCGCATCCTGCAAATTGATGCAGGCATCGGCCGTGTAGGCGCTCGGCGCGCCAGCAGCAGCGTAAAGCCGTTGATGATGTCGGTCGAGCGGACAAGATCGTCGAACATCGAGACCACCGCGTGCACGAGCACGGCCGGGCGTGCGCCGCGCCGACGGCGCTGGGCCGTACCGGCCAGCTTGCGGCCAGCGGCGACGATATTGTGCGCACCGTCGCAATAGGCTCCCGGAACAGCGGCCAGCGCCGGTTCAGTGGCGAACGGTGCGACAGCGGCCGCGATGACGGCAAGCAGTTCGCCGTATGCCGCATTGATGTCCTGCGTCTCCGGCTCGAACGCCAGCGACAAGGTAAGAACGTCCGGCCCCTGCAGCACGGCGGTGCCGCCGGTTGCGCGCATGACGACTGGCAGTCCATAGGTGCTTTCAACCCAGGCGGCACCCTCGGCAAAGCCAGGCAGCCGGGTATCCCGACGGCTGACCACCAGGGCAGGATTGCTCGACCAAAGCCCGACGCGCCGGCCCCGGTTGCGGCCACCTCGTTCAGCAGCCGCTGGTCAAGCGCCAGCCCCTCCTCGATCGCACAAGGATAAGGCAGGATATTCAGGACCGGCAGCAGACCGTCCGGGTGCTCAGCAAGCGGGCCAGACTGCGGGTTCAAGCAAGCGCCGCCCGGGTGAGATCAGTGATGCGCGCCCAGTCGCCGGTCTTGATTGCATCGCCCGGCACCATCCAGGAGCCGCCGACGCACAGCACATTCGGCAAGGCCCGGTAGCTCGGCGCTTTCGCTGCGTCGATGCCGCCGGTCGGGCAGAAGCGGATGTCGCCGAATGGCCCGGCAAAGCCCTTCAGGGTGGCGACGCCGCCCATCGCCTCGGCGGGGAAGAATTTGAGCACCGAATAGCCGGCGAGCTTGGCTGCCATCACGTCGGAGGCAGTCGCAACGCCGGGAATCAGCGGAATGGCGCCGTCCGCACGGCCAGCGGCGAGCAGTTCCGGCGTCGCGCCGGGACTGACGGCGAACACCGCACCAGCGTCGGCCGCCGCTCGCAGGTCAGCCCCGTCTGCACCGTGCCGGCGCCGACGGCGATCGGCAGGGCCGCGTTACGAATGATCCGGATCGCCTCCAGCGCCACCGGCGTGCGCAAGGTCACCTCGATTGCCGTCAGGCCGCCGTCGATCAGCGCCTGCGTCAACGGCAGCGCGTCCTCGACGCGGTCGACGGTGAGCACCGGCAGCACGTGCGCCCGGGTCAGCAACTGCGCAAGATCAAGCATGGTCGTGTCCTTCCAGCAGACTGGTTGCAGCACCCAGCAGGCCCGGCTCGGGGTGGGTGCAAACGAAGATCGGGATGGTCTGCATCATGGTCTCGAACCGTCCCTTCGCCTGAAAGCGGGACAGGAACGGCGATGCTTTCAGCACGTCGATGAAGCGTGGCACCAGACCGCCGGCGATCACCACGCCCTGCGCCCCTTGCGCCAGCGCATAGTCACCAAGCGCGGAGCCAAGCATGGCGCAAAACCGCTCGAGCGCTGCCCGGGCGAACGTGTCGCTGCCATCGATCGCCTTGGTCCAGAGCGTCCGGTCGTCGACAGGGACGATGGCGTGCCCTTCGATGGCCGCCAGGCCCTCATAAACCATCAGAAACCCTGGCCCCGAGACCAGACGCTCGACGGATACACGCAGGAATCTGCCAAGCAGGCGGCGGGCGATTTCCTGCTCGACGCGGTCAAACGGGGCGAAGCCGATGTGGCCGCCCTCGGTTTCGATCACGGTGTCGCGGTCGCCCTGGCGCACCAGCATGGCGACGCCAAGGCCGGTGCCAGGCCCGACGACGCTGATGACGCCTTTTCGGGCAGCGGCTGACCGGTGTCGCGCACCGCGACCAGATGCTCCGACCCGACGTAGGGAATGCTGCGGGCGATCGCACCGAAATCGTTGAGGATATCGACACGCTCCAGCCCGAGATTCTGCGCGATCTGGGTACGGCGGAAGGTCCAGGGGTTGTTGGTGAAGCGGATTTCATCCTGCCCGACAGCGGTCGCCACGGCGATCACCGCCCGGCGCGGCGCTGCAACCGGCAGACTGGCCGCATATTCCCGGTAGGCTGCCTCCAGGGTTGTGTGATCGGCCGTTTTCAGCTTGGCGGTATGGCTGAGCGTCAAACCGCCGTCGCCGCTGCACGCAGCAAGCGCAAAGCGCGCGTGCGTTCCGCCGATATCCCCGACAATCGCCTGTTTCATTCCGCCCCCATAGCGTCAAGCATGGCGGACCCACCCGTCTCTGCCGGGCCAGCATGGATCCGCATCATCGCGAAGAGCTCGCGCCCCATGCCTTCGTGATAGTCTTCAAGCGCCGCCGTCGCTGCATCCCGCGCCGCCCACTCCGCTGCGTCGACCAGCGCCTCCAGTGCACCGGTACGGGCGCAGACGCGCACCACGTCGCCATCGCGCAGTTTTGCCAGCGGTCCGCCGCCCAGCGCTTCCGGCGACACATGAATGGCCGCCGGAACCTTGCCGGACGCGCCGGACATCCGCCCGTCAGTCACCAGCGCCACCTTGAAGCCGCGATCCTGCAGCACGCCAAGCGGCGGCGTCAGCTTGTGCAGTTCCGGCATGCCGGTCGCCCGCGGCCCCTGAAAGCGCACGACCACCACCACATCGCGGTCCAGTTCGCCGGCCTTGAAGGCGGCCTGGACGTCTTCCTGAGAATGGAAGATGCGGGCCGGCGCTTCGATGGTCCAGCGGCTTTCCTCGACTGCCGAGGTCTTGATGGTGCCGCGTCCCAGATTGCCCTGGACCAGCCGCATCCCGCCATCCGGCCGGAACGGGCGGGCGACCGGACGGACGATGCTATCGTCGAGCGACACTTCAGGCGCGTCCATCCATGCCAGCTGGCCATCCAGGAGTCGGGGTTCTGCGGCATAGGCGGCGAGGTCGGTACCGTTGACCGTCAGGATATCCGGGTGCAGCAGCCCGGCGTCCAACAGCTCGCGGACCACAAACCCCAGCCCGCCGGCGGCGTGGAAGTGGTTCACGTCGGCCTGCCCGTTCGGATAGATGTGACAGAGCAGCGGCACGACGCCCGAGAGCGCATCCATGTCGTCCCAGGTCAGCAGGATGCCGGCAGCGCGGGCGATGGCCGGCAGGTGCAGCGCATGGTTGGTGGAGCCCCCGTCGCCAGCAGGCCGACCACGGCATTGACGATCGCCTTCTCGTCGAGGGTCTCGGCCAGCGGACGATAGCTCTGCCCCTTGTCGGTGATGCGCGCCACCTGCTGCGCCGCATGACGCGTCAACCGGTCGCGCAGCGGCGTGTTCGGGTTGACGAAGGCGCTGCCGGGCACGTGCAGGCCCATCATCTCCATCATCATCTGGTTGGAGTTGGCGGTGCCATAGAAGGTGCAGGTGCCAGGGCTGTGGTAGGACTGGCTTTCCGCTTCCAGCAGATCGTCGCGGCTCGCCTTGCCTTCGGCATAGAGCTGGCGGACGCGCGCCTTCTCCTTGTTGGCGAGGCCGGACGGCATCGGCCCGGCGGGCACGAACACCACCGGCAGATGCCCGAAACTCAGCGCCCCGATCAGCAGACCAGGGACAATCTTGTCGCAGACGCCCAGGCACAAAGCGCCGTCGAACATGGCGTGGCTGAGTGCGATCGCGGTGCTCATGGCGATCACGTCCCGGCTGAACAGGAAAGCTCCATCCCCGCCTGCCCCTGGGTCACGCCGTCGCACATGGCCGGCACGCCGCCGGCGACCTGCCCGGTCGCCCCGACCTCGCGCAGCGCGACCTTGATGATCTCCGGGTAGCGCGCGAACGGCTGGTGCGCGGACAACATGTCGTTGTAGGCGGTGACGATGCCGATGTTCGGACCACGGATATTCTTGATGTTGTCCTTGTCGGCTTCCATGGCGGCGAAGCCGTGCGCGAGGTTCCCGCAGGACAGGGTTGCGCGGTTGACGCCACCTTCGCGTTGCCGCGCCATCCGCGCCAGATAAGCGGCGCGGCTGTCTTTGCTGCGCGTGGCGATGCGCTGCGTGACTTCGGCGACCTTCGGGTGCAGGGTCATGGTCTCGTCTCCTTCTCAGGCCGCCCAGTGGATCGAAACCGGACACTGCGCCGCCGCAATGACGCGGCCGACCGGCGTGGCGGCACCCTCGAGCGCCTGCTCCAGCACTGTGCGCTTGTCGTCCCCGGTCGCGACGAGGATCAGCGCACGCGCATCAACCAGCGTGGACAAGGGCATGGTCAAGCGCGGAAACGGCGCTTCCGGCGGCAGCATGGCCGGCGTCACCGCCATGGCGCGGCGCGGGTTGGCGGGATCGATCGCGGCGGCATAATCCTCACCGGGAAACAGGGATGCCGTGTGTGCGTCCGCGCCGACGCCGAGCCACATCAGATCCAGCGGCCAGGCAAGCGCGCGCAGGCGAGCATCGGCGGCCGCAGCATCGGCGTTCAGGGTGGTCGGACCCTCGACCATCGGCACAAGCGTCGCGGCGGACGCCGGACCATCGCGCAGGATGCCACGGATCATGCCGAGATTGCTTGCCGGATGATCGGCGGCGACCCAGCGGTCGTCCCCAGGACGAAACAGGTCTGCGCCCACGGCAGGGTGCGGGCGGCAAGCTGGGCGAATACCGTCCGCGGGGTCGACCCGCCGGGCACCGCGACGGTCGCAACGCCGCGCGCGGCAACGGCGCTGGTGATGGCGGCAGCAACCACATCGGCAACGGCAACCGCGAGCAGATCGCGATTGGGCGCGATGCGCCAGGCGGGCGCGCTACTCATGCCAGCTGTGTCCGTGGCGCTCGGTCAGGGCGACGGCGGCGCTCGGTCCCCAGGTGCCGGCGGCGTAGGCGCGCGGATGCATACCGATGGAACGCCAGCCACTGAGGATGCTGTCGATCCAGCTCCAGGCGGCCTCCACCTCATCCCGGCGTACGAACAGGGTCTGGCTGCCACTGAGGATATCGAGCATCAGCCGCTCGTAGGCGATGCGACGACGCAGGCCTGCGAACGCCGTGGTCAGGCTGAGGTCCAGCGGCACCTGGCGCAGCCGCAGGCCGTCCCGCTCCAGCCCAGGCTCCTTGGCCATGACCAGCAGGCGGATATTCTCCTCCGGCTGCAGGCGGATCACCAGCTTGTTGGGCGACAGCACACCGCCCAGCGCCTTGAAGATCGAATGCGGCACGCAGCGGAACTGGATGATGATCTCCGAATAGCGGGTCGGCAGGCGCTTGCCGGTGCGCAGGTAGAACGGCACGCCAGACCAGCGCCAGTTGTCGATGTCGGCGCGCAGGGCGACAAAAGTCTCCGTGTCGGATGGCGCGCCCAGCTCCTCGAGATAGCCCTTCACCGGCTTGCCGCCGACCGCGCCGTCCAGATACTGGCCGCTGACGGTCAGCTGCTCGACGGTCTGCGGCGTGATCGGCCGCAGCGAACTCAACACCTTGATCTTCTCGTTGCGCACGGCCTGCGGGTTGAGGCTGGACGGCGGCTCCATGGCGACCAGGGCGAGAAGTTGCAGCAGATGGTTCTGCACCATGTCGCGCAGGCGCCGACGCCATCGTAATAGGCCGCGCGGCCTTCGAGGCCCACTGTCTCCGACACCGTGATCTGGACCTGCTCGATGCCGTCCGCGTTCCACAGCGGCTCGAACAGCGAATTCCCGAAGCGCAGCGCCAGCAGGTTCTGCACCGTCTCCTTGCCGAGGTAATGGTCGATGCGGAAAATCTGCTCCTCGGAGAACACGGCACCGACGGCATCGTTGATCTCCCGGCTGGAGGCGAGGCTCTGGCCGATCGGCTTTTCCAGCACGACGCGCGATGCAGCACCGACCAGGCCGGCGGCTCGCAGATTCTCGACGATCGCGGCGTAGAGCTTGGGCGACGTCGACAAATAGTAGGAGGCCGGCGCATCCGGCCCGAGCGCGAGAAGCTCTGCGAGATCCTTGAAGCTCTGCGGCTTGTCGGCGTCCACCAACCGATAGCGCAGCCGCTTCAGAAACGCAGTGGCCGCCGCCTCGTGATAATGCTCGGCTGGGACGAAGGTCTTCAGCGATTGCCCGACCTGTGCGCGGAAATCGCCCTCGTTCAGGTCACTGCGCGCCGCGCCGACGATGACAAGCCCTGCTCCGACCAGTTCCTCGCGGCAGAGATGGTACAGCGACGGGAACAGCATGCGCTGCGCCAGATCGCCGGTCGCGCCGAAAAGAACCAGGGCGTTCGGCTGGGCAAGGGTCATGAAATTCGTCCTCGAACTGTGGCGTCCGGGTGACATAGCGCCACAGCGGCAGGCTATTCAACGCGCATACGAATAAATTAAATAAAAATACCGTTTCATTTGATAGCAAATTGCAGAAGCAGGGTCCTTTGCAGCGGATTGAAATTATCGTCGGACACCAGCGTGATAACCGTACGCCCGCCGATATGCTCGACGGTCATCCCTTCCATGTTGTCGACTGGAAACGGTGCCTCCAGCCGCGCCAGCACCACGGGCCGGATCGCAGCGTTGGGGCGGACTTCGCCGAGGTCGAGCCGGCTGAGCTCCGCCGAGACGCCGATCAGAGGGATGTAGCGCCGGGTGAGCAGCAGCACGGTATTTGCATCCAGCAGCGCGATTTCCGTCGGCTTGAAGTCGGGGCTGGTGAGCACGCCGAACCGCAGGTCCGGCTGTCCGGGCCGGCGCAGCAGCCCGCTTGCGCCTCCGCCCGGGCCCTTGCCTTCTTCCGAGATCACGAGCAGCCCATCGCCCGGCAGGCGCGTCATGGCCTCCGGGCCGCCATTCTCGGGCACGGGGCCCAGCGTCGCGAGCGCGATACGCTCGGCAGGGCGCGCCACCATCGCCGTGGCGGGATCGCTCGTGAACGGACCGTCGAAGCGCTCGATGCGGGTATCGCCCTCATAGGCGACCCAGGCGTGACCCTCGGTGACGTCCAGCGCTTCGGAGTCGCCGGTTTTCTTGCTGAGTTTCTGCCCCTGCGCATCGAGGATCGGCGCGATGAGCCCCGCGCCGAGGCCGAGGATGCGGCCGTTTTCCGCGCGCTTCGTTTTCACCCAAAGCCAGTGCGCGGCATCGCTCACCATGAGTATCGAACCGTCCGGCAGCGTGCGCAGCCCGGACAGACCGCCGAAATCCGGGCTGTCGGCATCAAGGACATAACCGCCCAGATAGTCGAGCGCACCAAGCTGGCCGGGCGGCTGTTCAAGCGGCTTTGCGGTTATCTCGATCCGCGCGACGCCGGATGGCAGGTTCGGGTCGACCGGCGGGACGCTGGAGCGCACCGATCCGGCTGCCGCCACCAGCGCAAGCGTTGCGGCCAGCCGCCAGCGCCGCCTCATCGCCGCCGCGTGCGCACAGACGCCCGCCGATCCGTCTCGAACAGGGTTGCAAGCTGCTCGGTCATCGCGCCGCCGAGCTGCTCGGCGTCCATGATGGTGACTGCGCGACTGTAATAGCGGGTAACGTCGTGGCCGATGCCGATGGCGATCAGTTCGACCGGCGACTTCGTCTCGATCCAGTCGATCACCTGGCGCAGGTGGCGCTCGAGATAGTTGCCGCTGTTCACAGAGAGGGTCGAATCGTCGACGGGCGCACCATCAGAGATGACCATGAGGATACGCCGCTCCTCGGGGCGCGCCATCAGCCGGCCGTACGCCCACAGCAGCGCCTCGCCATCGATATTCTCTTTCAACAGCCCCTCGCGCATCATCAGCCCAAGGTTGCGTCGCGCGCGCCGCCACGGGGCGTCCGCTGCCTTGTAGACGATGTGGCGCAGGTCGTTCAGACGGCCGGGGTGCGGCGGCCGGCCGTCTTCCAGCCACGCCTCGCGGGATTTGCCGCCCTTCCAGGCGCGCGTCGTGAAGCCGAGGATTTCGACCTTGACGCTGCAACGCTCCAGCGTGCGCGCCAGCACGTCCGCGCAAATCGCCGCGATCGAAATCGGCCGCCCGCGCATGGAGCCGGAATTGTCGATCAGCAAGGTGACGACCGTGTCGCGGAATTCGGTTTCGCGCTCGTGCTTGAACGACAGCGGGTGCAGGGGTTGGCAATGATCCGGCTGAGGCCCGGTGTCGAGAATGCCCTCCTCCAGGTCGAACGCCCACGAGCGGTTCTGCTGCGCCATCAAGCGGCGCTGCAGCCGGTTCGCCAGCTTGGTGACCACGCCCTGCAAGTGCAGGAGCTGCTGGTCGAGATAGGCGCGCAGGCGCTCCAGTTCGTCGGTGTCGCAGAGCTCGTCGGCATGGACGATCTCATCGTATTTGGTTGTGTACGGCTTGTAATCCTCGCCGCGCTTGTAGTCGCTCGGCGGCGTGTTCGGCCGCCAGGGCACCATGCCCTCGATGCCATCCTCGCCGGCTTCAGGGTCAGAGACCATGTCGGTCTCCATCTCGGCGACTTCGCTGATCGTCGCCTCGTCGGGCGGCGCGGCGGAGTCCGAGTCCTGGTTGCGGCTGGAGTCCTCGCCGTCGGCATCGTCGTCGCCCGGGTCGTCGTTCGGCGCATCCTGGTGGTCGGCCTCATCCTGCTCGTCGGTGTCGTCCTGGTCAGCCTCCGGCGGCTTCGGGTCGCCGTAGCCCAGGTCCGCGATCACCGTGCGCAGGCGGCTGGCGAATTCGGCCTGATCGTCGATTGCGGCGGACAAGGCGTCCAGACTCACCCCGCCTTGCCTTCGATGTCCTCGCGCACCAGGGCAAGGCCGTTCAATGCGATGTCGGGCGTGGCCGTGCTCTGCAGGCGCTCCCGGATGAGGAGGCTGAGCGCGGTGCCAAGCGGCACTTCCGGCGCGCTGCGGGCGCGGGCGATCGGATCGAGCTTGCAGCGTGCGTCGACCATGGCATTGAGATTGATCGCAGCCCCGGCCATATCGCGCGCGCCCAGCGCCTCGACGCGGGCCTGTTCGGCGGCGTCGTAAATCTCTCGGCCTTCCGGCGATTGCGGCAAGCCGCGCGCATGCATGCCAGCATCGTGATGGCGCTTGCGCAACGCCGCGGCATCGCACCAGCCGCGCAGTTCGGCCGCCTGTGTCGCCGGCAGTGCGCGCAGCGGCTGCGGCACCCGCACCTGCTGCCCGGCAGCGCCTGGTCGATCGGTCGTGTAGACGACATCGAAACTGTCGTCGCGGCCGACGGCGCGCGCGGTCGCCGCCAGCACCTGGCGGAATTCATCGGCAGCGTTGGTCGGCTTGCTCATGGCGTGGAGATGCTGTCCCGCTCGTGTCGTGGAATCGAAGTTCTCTTAACAAGGATATCAGGCCAGCAAGCGAACTTCGATTCTAAAACGACACGAGAACAGCATCTTGCTCGTGCCCCGAATCTGAAATCCAACCGCGCCTGATATCGGGTGTAACGGATTTCAGATTCGGGACACGAGCGCCAAGCCAACAAGCCGCTTGCATGACCTGCATCCACAAAGCTAGGCGTGTGGAATGATCCGCGCGCTGCTTGCCTTGTTGTTCATCGGCCTTGCCTCACACGCGCATGCCAAACCGAAACGGATCGTCTCCATGAACCCCTGCGTGGACGCGATCCTCTACGAGATCGCCCCCACGCGCATATCGCCGGGATCAGCCACTATTCGCAGGATCCGACGGCGACATCGACGCCGCTTGCCTGGGCGCGGCGGTATCCGGCGATCGGCGATACGGCGGAGGCCGTCGTGGCCCTGCAGCCGGACTTGGTGATCGCCAGCATCCATACGGCGCGCGCGACACGACTGGCGCTGGAGCGTCTTGGCGTGCCGCTGCTGCTGATGGGCGTACCGAACAGCATCGCGGCCTCGAAGCAGCAGATCGCCGAGATCGGCACGGCGATCGGCGCAGAAGCTGCCGCCGCCCGCCTCAATGCCCGCATCAATGCGGCAGTCGCGCAGGCCCGGACCAACGCTGCGCCCGTGCCGGTTCTTCTGCGTCAGCTCTCGGGGCTGGTGCCGGGGCGCGGCACGCTGGTTGATGAATTGATGCGCACCGCCGGTCTGCGCAACGCCAGCGCGGACTATGGGCTGAACACCTGGGATATCCTGCCGCTGGAATATCTGGTCGCCCGGCCTCCGCGCGCGCTGCTGACCGACACGACAAGCGACCCGCGCGCGACGCGCCATCCGGTGTTCAGGCGCATGGCGGCGCATATCGTGATCCGCGATTATCCGGACAAGCTGCTGCGCTGCGGTGGCCCGACGATCATCCCGGCGCTCGCGCGCTTGCAGGAAATCCGGGACACGCGCCTGTGAACGCCACCCTGCGCCTTTCCCTCGTACTCGCCGCTCTGCTCGTGCCGCTGGCGGGCCTGTCGCTGCTTGCCGGCAAGGTCTGGGTGCCGCTCGGGCTTTGGGGCGGGGACGATCCGCGCTGGTGGATCATCCTCGATCTGCGCCTGCCGCGCGCGCTGCTGGCGCTGCTGGTTGGCGGCGGTCTTGGCCTGTGCGGGGCCGCGCTCCAGGGCTATCTGCGCAACCCGCTGGCCGACCCGAGCGTGCTCGGCATTTCCTCGAGTGCCGCGCTCGGGGCCGTGTTTTCGATATTCGTCGGCCTGAGCGGCGCGGCCTGGGCGCTGCCGGGCTTTGCGCTTGCCGGCGCTGCAACGGCGACCGTGCTGCTGAGCCTGGTGGTCGGGCGCGGCGGCTCGCCGACCCTGCTGGTCCTGACCGGCGTCATGCTCTCAAGCCTGACCGCTGCGCTCACCACTCTGCTGATCAGCCTTGCCCCAATCCGTTTGCGACCAGCGAAATCGTCACCTGGCTGATCGGGGCACTGACCGACCGCAGCATCGAAGATGTGTGGCTGGCGCTGCCGCTGATCCTGCTTGGTGGGGTTGCCCTCCTCGGCATCGGGCCGGCACTGGACGCGCTGAGTCTCGGGAAGCCGCCGCCCAGTCGCTGGGCGTCAATCTCGCCCGCCTGCGCTGGCGGCTGGTGATCGGCGTCGGGCTGACGGTCGGCGGTGCTGTCGCCGTCTCCGGCGTCATCGGCTTCGTCGGGCTGATCGTGCCGCATCTGCTGCGCCCGCTGGCCAGGGAGCAGCCGTCCGCACTGCTACTGCCCTCGGCGCTCGGCGGCGCGGCGCTGCTGCTGGTCGCCGACACGCTGGTGCGACTGGCACCCGGCGCAAGCGAGCTGCGGGTCGGCGTCGCGATGGCGCTGGTCGGCGCGCCGTTCTTTCTCTGGTTGCTGCTCAAACTGCGGCGGGAGCTGGCATGAGTGCTCTGGAAGCCCAGGCTCTGCAGGTCAGCCGGGCCGGCGTGCCCGCCCTGCGCGGGCTCGATCTGGCGGTCGCGCCCGGCCGGGTGACGGCGATCGTCGGGCCGAACGGTGCCGGCAAATCCACGCTACTGCAGTGCCTGGCCGGCCTGCTGCCGCCGACAAGCGGCCGGGTGCTGCTGGATGGCGCAGCGCTCGACGCATTGCCCGCGCGCCTGCGGGCGCAGCGCATCGGCTATCTGCCGCAAAACGGCACTGTGTACTGGAACCTGCGCGTTGCAGCGCTGGTCGCGCTCGGCGCCTGCCGCATCGCACCGGTTTCAACGGCGAAAGTGCGGCGGACATGGCAGCCATCGATGCCGCCATCGCCCAGACCGGACTGGAAGCGTTGCGGGATCGCCCGGCGCACAGCCTCTCCGGCGGCGAACTGGCGCGTGCCCTGTTCGCGCGCGTGCTGGCCGGAACACCGGACTGGCTGCTGGTCGATGAGCCGCTGGCGAGCCTAGACCTCGCACACCAGTTCGACGTGCTGGCGCTGCTGCGCGCGGCGGCGGCAAACGGCGCGGGCGTTGCGGTCATCCTGCACGACCTGACCCTTGCCGCGCGTGTCGCCGATACCATCGCCCTGCTCGATCAGGGGCGGCTGACGAAGACCGGCGCGCCTGAGGCAGTGCTGACGCCCGAGACGCTGGCCGGGGTATTCGGCGTCGACGCCGGGCTGGAACGCGATGCGGGCGGGCTGATGCAGCTGGTCGTCCGCGGCCGGGCGGCTCTATAGCCAGCCTTTGTACTTGAAGAACAGGTACGGCAGCACCGCCGAGGCCACCATGGCACCGAGCGCCATCGGGTAGCCAAAGGTCCAGTGCAGTTCCGGCATGACATCGAAGTTCATGCCGTAAATACTGGCAATCAGGGTCGGCGGCAGGAACACGACCGACGCCACCGAGAAAATCTTGATGATCGCGTTCTGCTCGACGCCGATCAGGCCCAGCGCCGCATCGACCAGCAGGTTGATCCGTTGGCTGGCGAAGGTGGCGTGATCGATCAGCGCCTCGGCGTCGAGCGCCAGGGTCTGCAACTGAATGCGCACCATGGCCATCTCCGGCATCGTGTAGTCCGCCGCCAGGAAGTTGAACAGCCGCCGCAGGCTGACCAGGCTGTCGCGCAGCTTGGAGAGCAGATCGCCGATCTGGCCCAGCCGCTTCAGCATCACCTTCATGCGCAACGGTGAAATCGCCCCGACCTTCTGGCGGGGATCGAAGACGTCCCGGGCCATGCGGTCGAGATCGGCGATGGCATCGCCGAGGTTGTCGGACGCCCGGTTGACCAAGCCTTCCATCATCTCGGTGAGAATGGCGGTTGTGCCCAGCATGCCGTTGCCGGGCTTGCTGGCGCGCTCAGGAACTGCGCGATCGGCTTTGGCTCCGTATAGCGCACCGTCACCAGCCGCCCGCTGAACAGGATCAAGGTGAGCGGCTCCAGCACCGGCGTGCCGGCGGTGGTGCCGACGACGATGGATGCCGTCGCGTAGGTGACGCCGTCTTCATGGTAGAGCCGGTTGGAAATCTGGATTTCGTCCATATCCTCCCGGGTCGGCACACTGATGCCGAGGGCAAGCTCGATCTCGCGGTCCTCCTCCGGGGTCGG
This sequence comes from Hankyongella ginsenosidimutans, assembly GCF_005144965.1. GTDB lineage: Bacteria > Pseudomonadota > Alphaproteobacteria > Sphingomonadales > Sphingomonadaceae > Hankyongella > Hankyongella ginsenosidimutans. Next base: position 2,028,446 of record NZ_CP039704.1, on the reverse strand, counting down.
GTTGTACAGGTCGAACCAGACCGCCTGCGCATTATCTTCGCATGGGGCGACTCCAGCCTGGCTGAGACCGAACCGCCGCAGCATCAGCGCTTGGCCTTGGGCGGACGATGGCTGACGCTTGCCGCGTTGAAGGGATTGTCCCCACCCCGGAAGTTGAGGCGCAGCGGCACGCCCTCGAAACCGAAATCGGCGCGCAGCGCGTTGATGAGGTAGCGCTTGTAGGATTCCGGCAGCAGGGTCGTGCGCGTGCCGAAGATCGCAAAGGTCGGCGGACGGTTGCGCGCCTGGGTCATGTACCGCAGCTTGATGCGCTTTCCGCCCGGCGCCGGCGGCGGATTGCGCTCGACGGTTGCTTCGAACCAGCGGTTGAGCGCTGCGGTCGGCAGGCGGCGGCTCCACTGGTCACGCGTTGCAAAGCACGCCTCCAGCAGCTTGTCGAGCCCGCGTCCGGTCAGGCCGGAGACCGGCAGCACCGGCACATCCTTCACCTGCGAGTCCGTCGGCGAGCGCTGTCGTGACACCGCGATACATCGCGCCCTGGGTCTGCTGGTCGGGCAGCGCGTCCCATTTGTTGAGCGCGATCACCAGTGCGCGGCCTTCCTGCAGCACCCGGTCGGCGATCCGCAGATCCTGCCCTTCCAGGCCGAGCGTTGCATCAAGCAGCAGCACCACGACTTCGGCGAAGTCGACCGCACGCTGGGTGTCGGCGGCGGACAGACGCTCGAGCTTGCTCACGACCTTGGCCCGTTTGCGCAGACCTGCCGTGTCGATCAGGCGCACCGGCTTTTCCCGCCATTGCCACTCGACGGAGATCGAATCCCGGTAATGCCCGCTTCCGGGCCGGTCACCAACCGCTGCTCGCCGAGCAAGGTGTTGATGAGCGTGGACTTGCCGGCGTTCGGTCGGCCGACAATCGCAAGTTTCAGTGGGCCGAGCGGCTCGTCTTGTGGTTCTTCCTCTCCGATAGTGGCCGGAGATTCCTCAGGCGATGTAGCCTCGCCCGCCAACGCATCCTCGGGTTCGATCTCTGCATCCCGCCCGTCGGCGGCATCGACATGCGGCCGCAGCGCATCGTAGAGGTCCGCCATGCCCAGCCCATGCTCGGCGGCGATCGGCACCGGGTCGCCCAGGCCCAGTTCGAACGCCTCGTAAACGCCGGACTCGGCGACACCGCTCTCGGTCTTGTTGGCGACCAGGATGACCGGGGTCTTCTGCGCGCGGATCCAGTCGGCAAAATGCCGGTCGAGCGGGGTCAGGCCGGCACGCGCATCGACCACCATCAACGCGACGTCGGCGATGCCGAGCGCTGCCTCGGTCTGCGCGCGCATGCGCCCGGCCAGGGTCTCGACCTCGGCGTCCTCGAGGCCGGCGGTATCGATCACCGTGAAGGTCAGGTCGAAGAGTCGGCCAATGCCCTCGCGCCGGTCGCGGGTCACGCCGGGCGTATCGTCAACCAGCGCGAGACGCTTGCCAACCAGCCGGTTGAACAGGGTCGACTTCCCGACATTGGGCCGGCCGATGATCACGACTTTGGCCTTGGGGTATCCTCGCGCGCTGCGCGGCGGGCCGCAGCCATGCCGTTACCGGAGCAGCGTGATCTTGGCGTCCGTCGTCATCGCCAGCAGGGCACCCTCGGCGATGATCGGTGGCAGGTAACTGCCATCCTTCAAGCGGTCGACCGAGAGGATTTTGCCGGTGTAGGGCGAGATGGACGCCAGGTAGCCGTTCGATGAAAGCAGCACCAGCCGGTTGCCGCCGAGCACAGGCCCCTGCCAGCGCACGATGCCTTTGCGCTTTCGACGTTCCTGAACTGCTGAAGCTGGGTGACCCAGCGTACCTTGCCGTCGCTGCGGGTGAGGCAGAAGACCTGCCCCTCGTTGCTGACGACGTAAATGTAATCGCCCGCGACCCACGGCGTGCTGGTGCCGCCGATGTTCTGCTCCCAGACCCGCTGCCCGGTCGCCAGGTCGATCGCCGCCATGCGCCCGGCGTGGCCGACCGCGAATACCCGGCCGCGGTCGATCACCGGCGAGCCATCGATGTCGGTCAGGTCGGCCAGCGCGGTCAGGCGCGTGGTGCGCGACAGCGAATCCTGCCAGGTGGTGCGCCCGTTCTCAACGCGCAGCGCATTCAGCTCGCCGGAAGAATAGCCGACCACGACGGACTCCGCCGTGACCGCCGGTGCGCCAATGCCGAGCAGCCCCGCGCTCTCGACGAGGCCGGACGAGTCCCAAAGCTGCTCGCCCTTGTCCGCCGACAGGGCATAGAGCTGGTTGTCGATGGTCATGACGAAAACCCGGCCGTCCCGCACCGCCGGCGGCCGCGCAGCGGCACGCCCAGTTCGACCTGCCAGAGTTTCTTGCCGGTCTCAGCGTCGAAGGCTGCTGCAAAGCCGTATCCTGAGGTCGCGAACAGCCGCCCTTGATCAACGGCGACACCACCGCCGAACGCCAGCGCCTTGCTTTCCTTGCGTACCTTCAGCGGCACGCTCCACAGACGCTCGCCGGTCTTGAGCGCCAGCGCGGTGATGCGCCCGCGCGTGTCGATCGCGAACACCCGGTCATTGGCGACCACCGGCACGGAGACCAGGCGCGTGCTGATGTCATCTCCGGCACCGATCGAGCGACGCCAGCGTACGGAAAGCTGGTCCTCCAGCGCCAGGTGGTGCATGGCCTTGGCGGGGCACCGCCGGCCTGTGGCCAGTCGCGGTTGGCGTATGGCTCCGGCAGTGTGACACGGACGTCGGCGAGCGACGGATCCGCCTCGATCTGTTGTTCGTACAGCAGGACGGGGATGCGTTCGCGCTCGAACTCGTCGTCCTTCTTTTCTTGGTCGATGCGCACGCAGCAAGCGCCACGACCACGCAGAGCAGGCTAGCGCGCAGCAGGCGGGAATGCCTCATTTCGTCTCCTTGGCGGGCGCGGCGTCAGCCGGCGCGGCTTCTGCGGGCTTGGTCACGGGAGGCTGTGCCGACGCTTGCGGCAGCATGGCGGCCATCTGGCTGGCACGCACGCGGATGCTCGGCGTCACGCTCGTGCTCTTGGCGATCGAGTCGAGCAGCGCACGCGCTGCATCCGGCTGCTTGGCGTCCAGATAGGCGATCGCCAGCAGCTCGCCGGCCGGCCCGAACCATGGTCCGCCATCCTGCGCCAGCGGCTGAAGCTGCTTGATGAGCTGTTCCGGTGCGGTTTCGTCGAAGCGGAGCTGGATCGCGCGCAGGCGCGCCAGATCGCGAAACGGCGCGGCGACCTTGGAGTCTGCGGCCAGTGCATCATAAATTTTCAGGGCTTGCGCCTTTTCGCCCTTGCGGATGGCGGCGCCGGCCAGCGCCAGGCGGCTGAGTGCCCGATATCCCGGCGAGCCACTGGCTGAGAGCGCCTCGAGGGTCTTGGTCGCCCCGTCACATCCCCGCCTTCAAGCTGTTTCAGCCCTGAGGTGTAGCTGACCGACTGATTGGCCAGTTCCTTCTGTTGCACATCGCGCCAGTAGAGGTAGCCGGCAAGCCCGACCAGGAACAGGCCGGCGACCACCAGCAAGCCGCGCCCGTAGCGCTGCCACAGTCGCGCCAGCTGGTCGCGGCGATAATCGTCGTCCACCTCGCGGATGAAAGCGTCGGCGAGCGGGTCATCTGTCGTTGGCGTGGGGGCTTTGGCCACGTCTGGAGGCTTTCTGTTTACCGGTCTTGTCTCGTGGGGCGGACATTAGTGCGAGCGTATCGATCCTGTACAGCGCTTTTGCGCTCGAGTGCGCACGCAATCGGTCATCCGGCATAGAGATTGGACGCTCCGGGAAGCGGCGGGTACGCACGGCCTCGGCGTAACGCTGCGCCGCCGCATCGATCTGGGTGGCAATATCGTGAAAGCGCTCGACGAAACGCGGGGTGCGCTCGAACAGGCCCAGCATGTCCTCGGTCACCAGCACCTGCCCGTCGCAGGCGGCCGAGGCCCCGATGCCGATGGTGATGCATGTGACGTTCGCGTTGATCTCGACCGCCAGGCTCTCGATCACGCCTTCGACCACCATGGCGAACGCGCCGGCCGCACAGACCGCCTTGGCGTCGTCCAGGATTTTGGCGCGCTCCGCATCCGATCGCCCGCGCGCGCCATAGCCGCCGAGCGCGTTGACCGCCTGCGGCGTCAGGCCGATATGCCCGACGACCGGGATGCCGCGGGCCACCAGAAACGCGATCGTCTGAGCCATTGCAGCGCCGCCCTCCAGCTTGACCGCGGCGCAGCCGGTCTCTTTCAGCACGCGTGCGGCGTTGGCGAACGCCTGCTCCGGCGACTGCTCGTAGCTGCCGAACGGCATGTCGACCACGACGACGGATCGATAAGAGCCGCGCACAACGGCAGCGCCATGCGCGATCATCATGTCCAGCGTGACCGGCAGGGTCGAGGGCAGGCCGTAGATCACCTGGCCAAGACTGTCGCCGACGAGCAGCATGTCGCAGTGCGGATCAAGCAACTGGGCATAGCGCGCCGTGTAGGCGGTGAGCATCACCACCGGCTCCGCGCCCTTGCGGGCGGCGATGCCGGGCACCGTCTGGCGGCGCATGGGTGCCGGCGTCGGGTGCGCCCGGCTGGTCGAGGTATCGAGCGTGTAGGTCGTGGACATAGCCCGACCCTAGCGGGGGCGGAAGAAAAGCGAGAGGCGGGTAATGCCTCAGTTTGAACATTCGCTCGTGGTGAGCTCGGACAGAACCACGAGCTGCCCAGCCCTTCTGTCCAAACACAGGGTGAGCGGCAAAATTTCAAACGGAGACACTCCTGAGAGGCGATAGGATTGGCAGGTTGAACGGTCCTTGCCTCACGCCAGCCGATGATGGCATGTCTGCGCCCGTCTTGCGGAGGGGACGCGTGCGCACCAGTCTCATTTTGATAGCGGTCTCAATGAGCAGCCCGTGCCTTGCCGAAACGGCCGCCTTGCCTGAGCCGGTCGCGGCGATGATACGCGCCGCGGCGCAAAGCGGCGACGCCACGAAACTGGAAACCATCGCCAGCGTCGCCCGCCAGACCAACCCGAACAGCGTCGAGGAAATCGATGCGCTGGTGAAAGGCTTTACGACAACCGCGAGGCCGAGCGGCTGTCGCTGCTTGCATCACAGGGCTATTTTCAGGGCTGGAAGGGCCGTGTGGAAGCCGGGGCCTCGCTGGCGCGCGGCAATTCGCGCACGACCCGCGTGTACGGCAACCTGGCGCTCAAGAAGGAAGGTTTGACGACGCGCCACGCCATCGACGGGTTGGCCGATTATCAGACCGACCGGGGAGTGTCAGCCGGGCGCGCTACCAGGCCGGCTATAAATTCGACTACAAGTTCGGCGAGCGCCTGTACCTGTCCACACTGGTGCAGTGGGATCAGGATCGCCTGAGCGGGTTCGCCCGCCGCTTCACGCAAACCCTTAGCCTTGGCTACCGCGTGCTCAACAGCAGCGGAATTCTCTGGGATCTGGAAGCCGGCCCCGGCTCCCAGCAGATCCGGTTCACCGACGGCAGCGGCGATGTGCAGGCGATCGGCCGCGGCACTTCCGCCTTCAGCTGGAAGCCGCTGCCGCGCCTTGAATTCAGCGATAATGCCTCGGTGTTTGCAGGGCCGCAGAATACGACCGTCACCAACACGGCGGCACTCACGGTCTCGGTCGTCGGTCCGCTGTCGACCCGGCTGGGCTGGTTCTGGCAGCGGGAGTCCAACCCGCCCAACAACCGGGAACAGATCGACTCGACCCTGCGCGCGACCGTCCTCTATGATTTTTAAGAGACCCACAGCGTTGGGCATGACCACCATCGACCGGAACCAACGCCACGCGACTTGCGCTCGCGCTGCGTCTCTGCTGGTGTAGACGAAATACATCGGGGAGCACGCCATGGACATACCCTCGCTTAAGGACAAGGTGTCGCCGGAGGAATGGCGCACCCGGGTCGACCTTGCCTGCGCCTACCGGCTGATTGCCCATTTCGGCTGGGACGACCTGATCTTCACGCACCTGTCGGCGCGCGTGCCGGGGCCGGACGAACATTTCCTCATCAATCCGCTGGGCCTGATGTTCGACGAGATCACGGCCTCCAGCCTGGTCAAGGTCGATATCGAAGGCAACAAGATCAGCCCCTCGCCCTGGCTGGTGAACCCGGCCGGTTTCGTCATCCACTCCTGCGTCCACAAGGCCCGGCACGACGTCGGTGCGGTGTTCCATACCCATTCGCTGGCCGGTGTCGCCGTGTCGGCCCAGGCGGATGGCTTGCTGCCGATCTCGCAGACCGCGCTGCAGCTCTATCTCTCGGTCGGCTACCACGATTACGAAGGCATCGCGCTGGAGGAAGACGAGCAGCCGCGTCTGGTGCGCGACCTCGGCGACAACAAGGTCATGATCCTGCGCAACCACGGCATCCTGTCGACCGGCAAGGATATCGCTGAATGTTTTCTCGTGCATTTCGTGCTGGAGAAAGCCTGCGCCATCCAGATCGCAGCGCAATCGGGGGTGCAAACCTCTACGCGACCGATCCCGCCGTGCATGCCCTTGTGCAGCATCAGGCCCGCAACAGCTTTGCGCCTGCCGCCGCCCTTTCCTGGGCCGCGCTGCAGCGGCGGATGGATCGCCTCGACCCCGGCTACCGGGAATAGTCTTGCTGGGTAATGGGTCAGTTTGAAAAGACCGCTCATGGTGAGATCGGACAGAACCATGAGCCGCTCAGCCCTTCTGTCCAAGCTCAGGGTGGGCGGTGGAGTTTCAAACTGACTCACCCCGCAGATTGACTTTGCCGCCGGCGCGGCTAAGCGCGCCGCTTGATCTGCACCAGTCGTGCGCCACATCGCGTCCACCAGCCCGGGAGGCTGGGGATGTCCGCCGGTCAGCGAGGTTTCGCCCACCGGCGTCGTCGGCGTTTGTCCGGAGCATAGCCATGAGACCAGGACCTGCATGTTCGAGGCATTGAGCGACAAGCTGACCGGGGTGTTCGACCGCCTGAAAGGGCGTGGCGCACTCAAGGAAGCCGACGTGCGCGAGGCGATGCGCGAAGTGCGCGTCGCCCTGCTCGAAGCGGACGTCGCCCTGCCGGTGGTCAAGGATTTCGTCACCCGCGCGACCGAGAAGGCCGTCGGCGAGGCCGTCATCAAGTCGGTCACGCCGGGCCAGATGGTCATCAAGATCGTCCACGATACCCTGGTCGAGATGCTGAGCGGCGACGATGGTGCCGATGCTGCGCTGCTGAACCTTGCCGTCACGCCGCCGGCAATCGTGATGATGGTCGGCCTTCAGGGCTCGGGCAAAACCACGACCACCGCCAAGATCGCCCGCCGGCTGAAGACCCGCGACGGCAAGAAGGTGCTGATGGCCTCGCTGGACGTGCAGCGCCCGCTGCGCAGGAGCAGTTGCGCGTGCTCGGCGAGCAGGTGGAGGTCGCGACTCTGCCGATCATCCGGGCCAGCAGCCAGTCGACATCGCCAGGCGTGCGCTGCAGGCGGCCAGGCTCCAGGGCTTTGACGTGCTGATGCTCGACACTGCCGGCGCCTGCATGTCGATACCGCGCTGATGGCGGAATTGGCGGCCGTCAAGGCAACCGCCACCCCGCACGAGGTGCTGCTGGTGGTCGACAGCCTGACCGGTCAGGACGCGGTCAACGTCGCCAGCCAGTTCTCGGGCCAGATTGGCCTCAGCGGCGTCGTGCTCACCCGCATGGACGGCGATGGCCGGGGCGGTGCCGCACTCTCCATGCGCGCCGTCACCAAACAACCGATCAAGTTCGTCGGTGTCGGCGAAAAGCTCGATGCGCTGGAGGAATTCCACCCCGGCCGGGTTGCCGGGCGCATCCTCGGCATGGGCGACGTGGTCAGCCTGGTCGAGAAGGCCGCCGAGAGCATCAAGCAGGATGAGGCGGAAGCGCTGGCCAAGAAGATGATGGCCGGCAAGTTCGACCTGAACGACCTGCGCCAGCAACTGTCCCAGGTGAAGCGCATCGGCGGCCTGAAAGGCGTGATGGGCATGATCCCCGGCATCGCCAAGGCCCAGAAGCAGATCGAGGCGTCCGGCGTCAGCGACCGCAGCCTCGACCGGCTGGAGGCGGTGATCCTGTCGATGACGCCCAAGGAGCGCGCCAACCCGGACATCATCACGGCGCGCCGGCGTATCCGCATCGCCAAGGGCAGCGGCACCACCGTTCAGGACGTCAACAAGGTGCTGAAAATGCACCAGGAAATGTCGACGGCCATGAAGAAGATCAAGAAGATGGGCGGGCTTGGCGCGCTCGGAAAGATGATGGCCGGCGGGGTATGCCGGGCCTGGGCGGTATGCCCGGCCCCGGTGGTCCCGGCCTGCCTGGCCTGGGCGGCGGCGGCCTGCCGCCCGGCTTCAACAAGTTCGGCCGAAAGTAACTGCAAGACCGAAACAGCAACTGGAAAGGAAGACCATGTCCCTCAGCATCCGGCTCGCCCGCGGCGGCGCAAAGAAGCGGCCGTTCTACCGTATCGTCGTCGCCGACAGCCGCGCCCCGCGTGACGGCCGCTACATCGAAAAGCTCGGCATCTACAATCCGGTCCTGCCCAAGGACCATGCCGAGCGCGTGGTGATCGACGCGGAAAAGGCCAAGGAATGGCTGTCCAGGGTGCGCAGCCGACCGATCGGGTCGAGCGCTTCCTCGATGCCGCTGGCGTGCTGACCCGCAAGGCGCGCAACAACCCGAACAAGGGTCAGCCGGGCCAGAAGGCGCGCGAGCGCGCCGAGGAAAAGGAACAGAAGCGTCTGGAAGCCGAGCAGGCTGCACGCGACGCCGCTGAAGCGGAAGCAGCCGCCGCCGCGGAAGCAGCAGCCGCCGCAGAAGCCGCCGCCAACGCACCGGCCGAGGACGCTCCAGCAGAAGAGGCTCCCGCCGCAGAGCCTGCCGAAGACGCTCCGGCTGCAGAACCGGCGGCAGAGCCTGCCGAAGACGCTCCGGCTGCCGAACCGGCTGCAGACGAAACCGCGAACTGAGCATCGCGCGGCTCTCCCCTCCGTTCACGGGAGGGGTGGTGCGGAGCACCGGGGTGGGCCAGATCGCCCGGCACCCACCCCGGCCTGTCGGCCACCCCTCCCTCGATTAGGCAGGGGACAAGTTGCGTTGATGTCATCGCGCTCCAGACTCGAAGGGCTGGGGCGCTGCAGAGGGTTACGGATGCCTGATATCGTCGCCCTTGCCGCGATAATCGGCCCATGGCGTGCGCGGTGACGTGCGCCTGAAACTGCTCGCCGACAGCCTGGACAGCCTGCGCCGCCACAAGAGCTTCGACGCCGGTGGCCGCACGCTGACGCTGGTGAACGCGCGCGAACAGGGCAACGGCATCGTCGCGCGCTTTGCGGAAATCACGGATCGCACCGCCGCCGAGGCGCTGCGCGGGGTGCTGCTCGGCATCCCGCGCGACCGCCTGCCCGATCTCGATCAGCCGGGCGAATATTATCAGGCGGACCTGATCGGCCTGCGCGTCGAGACCGAGACAGGCAAAAGCGTCGGCCGCGTGCGCGCCATCGAGAATTTTGGCGCCGGGGACATTCTGGACATCGCGCTGGATGACGGTGTCACGGTCATGGTGCCGTTCCGCGAGGCGGTGGCCCCGGTCGTCGATATCCCGGGCGGCCGGATCGTCGTGGTCGCCGAAGCACTCTCGACACAGTAACGCACCCGTTGACCGCAGCACCGTGTATTTTGCGATTCTTGCGCTACAGAGCGCACAATGAGACGCGCTGGTCGATACTTGGCTTTGGTGATCGCGCTCGTCTTCACCCTCTTGTCGGGGTTGGAGGCGGCCACGGCTTCTGCGCCCTGTCGCCATGATGCAGGCATGGCGATGGCGCATCATGGGCACGGTGAGACGATGACCCACGGCGGGTCGGTCGCACACAGCGAGAAGGCCGCCTGCGCAGACTGCGACAAGTCCTGCGGGGTCTGCCCGCATTGCAACGGCTGCAGGACCGCGCAAATGATCGTGCCGGAAGGCCTGCCCCGATGCGGACCCTTGCACGTCTCAGCCGGGCCGAGTTCAGCGCGGCGCAACGCCCCGGCGCCGGCCCGGCGTACGAGCCACCCTCCCCGCGCATAAGCCTTGCCGTACGACCCCGGTGCATTGCGCCGGGTTTTCCATGCTATCACGGAAAGGCTACGCCATGGCGCACCGCGCTTGGGCTGTGGTCGCTCTGCTGCTGGGGCGGCGCGCGCTGAAGCGCGCCCGGTCTCCTACCAGGGCGGCTGGACAGTCATTGAAGAAACAGACCGGCAGAATACAGCGCTGCTGGTGCATTATTCCCCGACCAACCGCGTCTCCGTAGGGTTGCGCAGCGAATGGGACCGCCGCGCCGACCTGCTGACGAACGGTGTACAGGCGACCGGCCTGCTGCATCGCTGGTTCGGCGAGGATTACCAGGCCAACCTCTATGCCCTCGGCGGGATCGGTGCGACGCAGGCCGTGGACGGCAGCAGGCGCGGGTCAGCACCCGCCGGCTGGATCGGCGGCATCGCTGACTGGGAGACTCGACGGTTTTCGTCTCCTACCAGACGCGCTGGATGAAATCCGGCGATCTTACCGAGAGCTTCACGCAATCGGGGCGTTTGGGAATTGCACCCTATGTCGCCAACACCGGCGCGCTGCATACCTGGTTCATGATCGAGTTCGACCAGCGGACCGACCTGCCGGACAAAGTCGGCGTCACACCCCTGCTTCGGTTCTTCACGGGGTCCGCCCTGTTGGAGACCGGCTGGAGCGTCACCGATAACCGCCCCTCGTCAACTTCACCTACCGTTTCTAACATCCCGGAACAGGAGTTTCCCCAATGACAGCACTTCGCATCCTCCTCGCTGCAACCCTGTCGCTGACGCCTGCCGTCGCCCAGGCACAACACACGCACGACGCCGCTGCCCATGATCACGGGCGCTGGCGGCACCCGCCAAACCCGCCGCCCGCCGGCGCCGAGACCGCAGTGGTCGACGTTCTCGGCGTGGTCTGCGACTTCTGTGCGACGGCGCTCACGAAGAATTTCGAGCGTCGCACAGAAGTCTCCGCAGCCCGGGTCGACCTCGACACCAAGACCCTGACCCTGACGTTCAAGCCTGGTCAGTCGATGAATGATGCGCAGATCGGCGATCTTGTCATCAAATCAGGCTACAAGCTGTCGGCGGTCCGCCGCTCCGGGGCGGCCAATGAAGCATAGCACGCAACAGACCCTTGCTCCGACGCTGGCGTTATTCGCCAGCGTCTCCACGCTGCTGTGCTGCGCCCTGCCGGCATTGCTGATTGCACTTGGCGCCGGCGCCGTCATGGCGGGCCTCGCGAGCAACATTCCAGCGCTCGTCTGGCTCTCGGCGCGCAAGGAATGGACCTTCGCCATCGCCGGGCTTATGCTGGCGCTGGCGGTATTCCTGCGCTGGCGCAGCCGCAACGCACCCTGCCCGATTGACCCGGCGCAGGCGCACGCCTGCATGCGGATGCGCCGCGCCGGCGGGATTATCCTCTGGGTTGCGATCGCCTGCTATGCGGTCGGCGGCTTTTTGCTTTTTGCCGCCAACCTGTTGCTCTAGAGCAACGGACTTTTAATCTGCAACAGCTGGGTGGCATCCTCATGGCAGATTTAAAGTCCAAAGTTGCTCTATATGCCTATAAATCTAAAGCATCTTTTCCCCTTAAATGCGACACTGCGCCCGACCTCAGTCCTGGGTCGCATTTAAGGCGAGATGCTTTAGAAGGATGTGGACCAGGCGACGATCGCGCCGGTGTCGGCGGTCGTGCCGGCACTATGGCCGGGGTCTTGCCGACGGAACAGGCTGGTCTCCAGAACGCCATAGCGGCCAAGCGGGCGCATATAGGCGGCTTCCACCGCGATTTCGCGCCCGGTCGGCGTCAGGCTGGCGCGACGGTCCTCCAGTACGGCGATGCCGCGCGCGGCATCATAGCCGACAGGAACCGTAAGGGTCACGCCGCCGGTCTCGACCCGCAGCGGCTGCGACACCCGCAAGCCGAAGCGGTCGCCCGGCTTCAGCACGCTGCCACCCAGCAGCCCGGCGCTGAACCGGCTGGTGGTGAGGCGCGTGGCGCCGGTGATGATCGACAAGTCGCTGGCCGCGCCCGGGCGCACGACGCCCAGTTCGCCCGCCAGCGCCAGCCGCCAGCCGCCGCCAAGGCGCACCGTGGCGTCGAGGCCGGCGGTGCCGTTCATCGACGTGTGCGGCAGCGCAAAGCTTGCGGCCGCGGTCGCGCCCAGCAGGCTTCCGGTCTCCCGTCCTGCACCGAGGGAAACGCCGGTCTCGATCCACGGCAGCGTGCTGGCGACGCGCACGATCGCGCGCGAGACCTTGGGGTCGCCTGACGACGCGCCCATTCATACGGTTGTTCCTGGCGGTTCGCAGCACCTGAACTCGCAGACGCCGTCACGCGGAACGCCCGGGCCTTGTTCCCGAACAGGCTGGTGGCCGCGAACGACAGCGACCCGTTCGCACCGGACGGCGTGAACGGGTCCCGGTCCGCATCGGCGATGAAGTTCACGCCCTGGGACGGCGCACGCGCGCCCTCGACCAACGCATAAGGCGACACGCCGACGCCTGCCGCGACCGAAGCCCGCTCGCTGATCGCCAGCGAGGCCTGGCCGCCCAGCGGTTTTTGCGCGGACCTATGACATCTGACAGGCCGAGCCGACGCCAGATGCGCGCCTCGCGCGCTTCCGCCAGCGTAAGCGCCAGATGCGCGCGGTCGGACAGCGCGCGCTGCTCGTAGGTGGCGCGGCGTTGCAGACGCTCCGCAAGGTCGAGGCGCGCCGTGACCGCGCGGACGTTCGGCCCCAGATCGACAGTGAACGGACGGTCGAAGCGGTCGAGGATGACCAGGTCCTTGAGGGCGGATCCAAGCTGGACGCCGCTGCCCAGCGCCCCGCCGAGCACGACTTCCGGGCCGCTGAGCGACACCGGCGCACCGCTGGCGAGGCGGGTCGCGCCCTGCGGCTTGAATGCGTTGGCGATGTTGAGCGCGCCGCGACCGAACACGCTGTCGGCTCCCGTCGCACCGAGGTCGACCGCCGAACTGAGCAGCAGGTCGACGAGCTGAGCCGAGGACAGCGTCGGGTAGGCATCGGCCAGAACAGCGAGCGCGCCGGCGACCTGCGGCGCGGCAAAGGAGGTGCCGTTGACCGAGAGCTGACGACCGCTCAACCCGGTCGTCGGCACCTGCTCGCCCGGGGCGCTGATGAAACGATCGGTACTGGCACCGGCAGCGTTCGAGAAGCTCGACAGACTGTTGTTCGGTGCCAGCGACCCTGCCACGAGAACCAGCCCGTTGGAGATGCTCCCGGACAACAGGCTGCGGGCCAGCGCATCGGGCTGGCTGCCGCTGTCGTTGCCGGCCGACACCACGATGATGACGCCAGCCGAGGTCGCGCGCTGCACTGCGGTCAGCAGGCGACCGCTGGCGGGCGAGCCGCCGAGCGAGATGTTCACCACACGTGCGCCGCCGCTGACGGCCAGATCGACCCCGCGGGCGATGTCATCGTCGAGATAGGAGCAACCGGAAGTCGTGCAGCTATCGCCGTTGTCGGCGCGGGCGACCAGCAAGGTCGCATCGAACGCCACACCAAAGGTGCCAGCGTCGTTGCGGCCGCCGGCGGCGACGGCCGAGACCAGTGTGCCGTGCCCTGCGGGTCGTTCAGTGCACGCGTGCCGGCGACGTCCTTGCTGAGCGGATGGATGCGGCCCGAGAACTCGCCGCTGCTGTTGTCGATGCCGGAGTCGATCACGCCGATGGTCACACCGGCACCGGTCGCACCGCCCTCGTAAGCCGGCAGCGCCTGAATGCGCGCCAGCGACGTCGAGCGTTGGTATTCAGGCGTGTTGTAGTTGGTGACGGCGACGCGGGCCTGGGGTTCCGGCGCCTGCGGCTGGACCGGCTCCGGAGCCTTCGCGCCGCCGGCGCAAGGTTCGGCGTCTCGCCGCCGGTGGACCCGCCGCCGCAGGCTGCGAGCGCTGTCGACGCCAATGCCAAAGGATCACACGCGCCAGCGCGCGCTTGTTCACGTCGCTCATCTCTGCCCACCCGCCAGTGGTTATCTCAAAACCGTCCGCCTGTTTCGGCTGGTCCGGCATGGGGCAGAATATGAGAGGAATGCTCTACCGAGCCTTAATCGGCAGGCTTAATGCGCGGGAAACCGGGGTTGAGAACGGTTAATCGACGTCCTCCACGTCGACGCGCTCGCCCGTGACGCGCTGGGAAAGTGCGGCCGCCATGAACGCGTCGAGGTCGCCGTCGATCACGTCGCTCGGCTGGGTCGAGGTGACGCCGGTGCGCAAATCCTTCACCAACTGATAGGGTTGCATCACGTAGGAGCGGATCTGGTGCCCCAGCCGATATCGGTCTTGGTGGCGTTGACGGCGTTGGCTTCCGCCTCGCGCTTCTGCAACTCCTGCTCGTACAGGCGAGCCTTCAGCATTTTCATCGCCGTGGCGCGATTCTTGTGCTGCGAGCGCTCGTTCTGGCAGGCGACGACGATTCCGGTCGGCATGTGGGTGATGCGCACGGCCGAATCGGTGGTGTTGACGTGCTGGCCGCCAGCGCCGGACGCGCGGTAGGTATCGATCTTGAGGTCCTTCTCCAGCACCTCGATGTTGATCTCGTCGTCGACCACCGGATAGACCCAGACGCTGGCAAAGCTGGTGTGGCGGCGGGCGTTCGAATCGAACGGCGATATCCGTACCAGCCGGTGCACCCCGGACTCGGTCTTGGCCCAGCCGTACGCGTTCTCGCCCTTCAGCAGCAACGTCGCGGATTTGATGCCCGCCTGTTCCCCGGCGTGGCTGTCGATGATCTCGACCTTGTAGCGCCGCCGCTCGCCCCAGCGGATATACATGCGCTCGAGGATTTCCGCCCAGTCCTGGCTTTCGGTGCCGCCAGCGCCGGCGTTGATTTCGATGTAGGTATCGTTGGCGTCCGCCTCGCCCGAGAGCAGCGCCGCCACCTTGTCGCGTTCGGCGCGCTTGGCCAGCGCCTCCAGGCTCTTGATGCCTTCGGTCGCCAGATCCTCGTCGCCCTCCGCCTCGGCAAGCTCGATCAGCCCGGCGGTGTCCTCCAGTTCGCGCTCAATCGCGCGCGTGGCGGAAACCGCCTCGTCGAGCCGGCGACGCTCGCGCATCAGCTCCTGCGCCTGGCGCGGGTTGTCCCACAGGGTCGGGTCTTCAGCCTTGGCGTCCAGCTCCGCCAGGCGTTTCAGCGCCTTATCCCAGTCAAAGAAACCTCCGCAACAGCGAGAGGGCATCGCGGATCTGGGCGATGTGATGTTCGGCTTCGGCGCGCATGCAGGTGTCTCCGTCCAGAAAGGCGTTCGGTTAAGGATAGCGGGCGAGGATGGCCCGCGCAGTTTTCTCCGCCAGGGCGCGCGTGTCGTCGCCCTTGGTGGTGACAATGGTCATGATATGCCCGCCCTGATGCCAGACCATCAACTGGCGCAGCGGCTCGACCCAAAGTCCGGCATCGCCGATCGCGACCGGATCGGTCCTGAGGTCGTCGGCATACAGGGACTTCAGGCTCTCGACCTGCAGTGCGCGCTGCTCATCGGCTGGCTTCAGGAACTTGTCGTTCAACTGCACCCGCACGAGGATATACACCGGCGTGGTGCTGGCCGCCGTCAGGCTGCTGCAGTCGGAGAGGTGGACGTTTTCATCCTCGCGTTTGACGTTGCTGATGAAAGTCAGCGGCTCGCCGACGATCTTCGCAAGATCGATTTCCTTGAGGATGGCGCACGCCTCGGGGATTGCCGACTGCGGCTTGCCGCCGCCGGAACACGCCGCAAGCAGCGCGGTACAGACCACTGCCGTGAATCGCTTCATTCTTCTCTCCCCGGGTCTTTAGCGCCACGGCCTCATTCTTAATGAGTCCTAACCCTAATATACGCCGCCGGTCTCGTTGGCGAAATCCGCATCCGACTGGACATACAGCGGCTTGGTCGGCTGCAGGTCGGTGCGCGGTTCATTCCCCGGCTTGAAGGCTTCCCAGATCACGCCCGGCCCGTCGTACTGCACGATGCGGCCGCTGCGGCGGTCGACGCGCACCATGCGCACGCCTGGCGCTGCCCGGAACGGAGTCTTTGGCTCATCTTTCAGCGCGAAGTCGGCAAACTCCCCAGACTGGTGCCGCGACTGTCCCGCCCTGCGCCCAGCCGCCCAGCGGACGCGGCGTATCATACCAAGGTAAAGCCCGGCGACCAGATAGGGTGTCATGCCGACATACCACACGTTGGTCGCCTCATTGGTGGTGCCGGTCTTGCCTGCGAGCGGCCGATCAAGATAGCGCAGGCGCGTCGCGGTGCCGCGCTCGATTACGCCTTCAAGCATATGCACGATCTGGTATGCGGTCCGGGGTCGACCACTTGCGGGCGCGTCTCGGTTGGCGTCGGCATCGGTGCGCCGGTCCAGTCCGGCGCATTGCAGTTGGCGCAGGTGCGGTCGTCAGAGCGGTAGATCACGGCACCCGTGGAGTCCTCAACCCGATCGATCGTCGTCGGCTCCAACCGCACGCCGCCGTTGTCGAGCGTGGCATAGGCGTTGACCAGCCGCTCCACAGTCGTCTCGCCCGCGCCGAGCGCATAAGCGAGCAGCGGACGCATATTGTCGACAATCCCGACCTGCTTGGCGTAATCGGCGACCTTCTGCATGCCGACGGTATGGGCGAGCCGCACTGTCACCAGATTGCGCGATTTTTCCAGCGCGTCCCGCAGGGTGCGGGCCCGATATGCGGCCATCGAAGTTGCGGAAGCATTTGTTGCCAAGCTTGACGCCCTGGTTGACGCAGAACGGCCCGTCGACGATCAGGGACGCTGGCGTATAGCCGTTGTCCAACCCGACCGCATAGACGAACGGCTTGAATGCGGACCCTGGCTGACGCATCGCCTGGGTGGCACGGTTGAAGGCGGAACGGCGTGCATCGAAGCCGCCGACCAGCGCGAGAATATGCCCGGTCTGCGGGTCCTGGGCGACAAAACCGCCGGAAATCTGCGGGATCTGGCGCAGCACATATTGCCCGCCTGCGACATTCACCGGCTCGACCGGCACCACATCGCCCGGTTTCAGCAGACTGAGCGCCGTCTGGCCATTCAGCCGGCGCAGCGCACTGCCCGGCTGGATTACGCCGGT
This sequence comes from Hankyongella ginsenosidimutans, assembly GCF_005144965.1. GTDB lineage: Bacteria > Pseudomonadota > Alphaproteobacteria > Sphingomonadales > Sphingomonadaceae > Hankyongella > Hankyongella ginsenosidimutans. The sequence goes on along the minus strand of NZ_CP039704.1, from coordinate 2,011,329 downwards.
CAGACCGTTGGCAAAGCCGATACGCAGGACGCCACGCGTGTTCGAAGTCACCATCGCCAGCGGCCAATAGGGCAGATCGCGCGGCGGCTCGGACGATCTCGGCGTCTTCAGTTGCTGGTCGGCACCCTGATCGAGCGCCGCCAGCCGCCGCTGCCAGCCCTCGCCTGGATCGATGCGCGCCTCCGGGCCATTCCAGTCCTTGCCACGGTCGAAATTCAGCAGCGCCCGGCGCATGGCGCGTTCGGCCGCGCGCTGCAGTTTAAAATCGATGGTCGTGTAGACCCAGAGTCCGCCATTGTAGACGCGCTCCTCGCCGAACCGGTCGATGAGCCGGCGGCGGATATCCTCCAGGTAATAAGTGTCCAGGCGGTTGACGCGCTGCACCCGCGGTACGCTGACCACCAGATCGCTGGCGACCGCCTGATCATGTTCCTGCGCGCTGATGTAGCCGTTCGCCGCCATCTGATCGAGCACATAGTTGCGCCGCTCGATGGTGAGCGCCTTGCGGGTCACCGGGTTATAGAGGCTCGGCCCTTGGGCAGGGCCGCCAGGAACGCGACCTCCGGCAGGGTCAACTCGTTCAGGGGCCGGTTGAAATAGGCGAACGAGGCCGCCGTGACGCCGTAGCTGTTCCGGCCCATGAAAATCTGGTTGAGGTAGAGCTCGAGGATGCGATCCTTGGGCAGCGCCTGCTCGATGCGCCGCGCCAGAATCATGTCCCGGACCTTGCGCGTATAGCTGAACTTGCGACCGAGCAGGATTGCCTGCGCCACCTGCTGGGTAATCGTGGAGGCGCCGGCCGGGCGCTTGTCGCTGCCGGTGAGCTTGATGCGGATCAGGTTGAACGCCGCCTTGGCGATGCCGGGGTAATCCAGGCCCGAATGCTCGAAGAACGTCTTGTCCTCAGCGGATATGAACGCCTGGACGACGCGCGGCGGCACATCCTCGATAGATGCGGCGCTGGCGCGCGAACAGGGTAAGGATCTCACCATCCTTGCTGACGATGGTGGTCGGCAGCGGCGGGCGGTATTCGGCAAGCGTCTTAGCGGCAGGTCGCGCCCGAGCTGCCAATAGACGATGCCACCGGCAATCGCAAGGATTTTCAGGACGACCCATGGCCATCCGCGCCGGCCGGCGCGGGACAGTCGGGTTTATGGTCAATGCTACGCTCCTGAGCCGGCCGGTTGCTTCCGCCGCAGACCGACCCGCTTACGCGATCGGGCCAACCCACGGCAAGAGTTGCGGTTCGCCTGCGCGCCTTACTTCGCGCTGGCGGTCGCCTTGCCGGTGCGCCGCGCGAAGTAGCGTTCGACCGCCTGGCGCACACCGCGCGCCAGCTTCTTCTGGCCTTCCTCGGAAAACAGGAACCGCGAGTCTTCAAGGTTGGACATATAGCCGGTTTCCAGCAGGACCGAGGGGATATCCGGGGCTTTCAGCACCATGAAGCCGGCGAAGCGGTGGTGATTGGTGCGGAAGAAGATATCGTCGCCCATGGTATCGACCGTCATGGCGGCGAACTCCGCCGAATAGTTCATGGTCTCGCGCTGCATCAGGGAGAGCAGGATATCGGCCACGTCCGGCGTGCGCGTGTCGAAATTGATGCCGGCGATCATGTCCGCGCGGTTTTCCTTGGCCGCCAGCCGTTCGGCCTCGCGGTCGGATGCGCGTTCGGACAGAGTGTAGACGGTGGCGCCGCGGATATCGGGGTTGGCGATCGAGTCCGCGTGGACGGAGATGAGCAGGTCCGCCTTCAGCTTGCGGGCGATGGCGACACGCTCCTGCAGCGGGATGAAGAAATCCTTGTCCCGGGTCAGCACGGCCTTCACCTGCCCGCTGCGATCAAGTTCGGCTTTGATCGCCCGGGCGATTTCCAAGGTTACGGTCTTCTCGGTCTTGCCGTCGAGCACGCTGGGCGCACCGGGGTCCGCGCCGCCGTGCCCGGCATCGATCACGACGACCGGCTTGCGCCCGGCGATGCGGCCGACGCGCGGCTGCGGCGCAGCCTGCGCGACCTTGGTCTTTGTGGCTTGGCATCGGCAAGCTTGCTGTCCGCCGGCTTTGCCTCAAGGGGCTCGGCCTTGGCTTCCGCCGGGCCTTCGCCCTCGGCGAGCGCCGCGATTGTGACCGGCTTGGCCGTCTCCGGCGCTGCAGTGGCCGTCTGCGACGCAGTGGCGGCCGTCTGCACGTCGGGGCGCGCGATCGGCTTGCGGCCCGCACGCACGGCCGAGGCGAACGCTTTCGCTGCTCGGCGCCAGGGCAATGACCAGCTGCCCCTCGGCCCCAAGCCGCGCTTTCAAGCGTCGCGGATTGCGCCAGATCGATCACGACGCGGCTGGCATCCGGGGAAAACTGGCTGGCGCGCACGCCACCAACCAGCGCACTCGCGCCCTCCGGCGCACCGGCGCGCATCACGGTTCCCTTGAAATCAAGGACGATGCGGCCAGGACCCGCCATGGAGAACTGGCTGGCCGCGAGTTTTTCATCCAGATTCTTGAAGGTGAAGGTCAGCCGGCGCCGTCGCCCTGCGTCTCTACGGCGACGCCTGCCAGGTCTGCCGCGACGGCCGGACGGCACGCCAGCAGCGCGCACAGAAGTGCCGCGCGCACCGACCAGCCTTGTCCCCGTCTGCCTAGCATCCGCCCGCTCATTGCGTGATCGCCCCACCGTTGCAGCATTCACCATATGCGTTCATGTGCATTACTCAAACATTAACGTCTTGACAAATATTTAACCAAGGAAATTTCCACGAGTCGACAAACCTACTGGTCTTGCACACGGCGGGTTGTTAAGCGGTTTTTGGTGCTAGCAGTTTTTCAGCAGATGTTCTGTCCCGTTGTGGGTTGGCGTTCCGCCACTCCTGACCTAGGGAAAATCCACGCGCTGACACTGCCCACGCGCATTCCGGCCCGGCGTTTCCGCCGTCCGCGGAAGCGCCAAAAGGGTCTTGAGCGATGTTAGGGTTTAGCGAAAGCATGAAAGCGAGAGGCGAAAGCCGCGCTTCGGCTTGCGCTGTGTCCATGCCGGCGCCGTTGCAGTGCGCCGCACAGACGATGACACCGGCACGCCACGATCCGGCTTTGCCATCTGCGACATTAAAAACAGCGTTTTCAGTGCGCCTGCCCTCCGGAGTGTATCGATCCGGACGCGCGCGCTGACCAGGAGATACAAGAATGACCACTCGCATGCTGATCGATGCGCGCCACCCGGAGGAAACCCGGGTCGCCGTCGTCAAGGGCAATCGGATTGAAGATTTCGACTTCGAGGCTGCGGATCGCAAGCAACTCAAAGGGAATATCTACCTCGCCAAGGTGACACGCGTTGAGCCGTCGCTGCAGGCCGCGTTCGTCGATTACGGTGGCAACCGCCACGGCTTTCTGGCGTTCAGCGAAATCCACCCGGATTACTACCAGGTGCCGTTGCAGGATCGCGAAGCGCTGCTGCGCGAAGAGCAGAGCCTGCACGACCACGACGACGACTTTCACGCCGATGAGGAGGAGGGCGAGGACGCCGTAACCCAGGTCGGCGAGACCGACGACTTCACCGCCGAGCACATGCGCAAGAAGCGCATGGATATGCGCCGGCGCTACAAGATCCAGGAAGTCATCAAGCGCCGGCAGATCATGCTGGTGCAGGTCGTGAAGGAAGAGCGCGGCGGCAAGGGGCAGCACTCACCACCTATCTGTCGCTGGCGGGCCGCTACTGCGTGCTGATGCCGAACACCACCAACGGCGGTGGCATCAGCCGCAAGATTTCCAGCGTCACCGACCGCCGGCGCCTCAAGACCATCATGTCCGACCTGAAGCTGCCGGGCGGCATGGCGTGCATCATCCGGACAGCGGGGCTGAAGCGGACCAAGTCCGAGATCAAGCGCGACTTCGATTATCTGACCCGACTCTGGGACGATATCCGCGATCTGACGCTCAAATCGACGGCGCCGTCGATGATCTACGAGGACTCAAGCCTCATCAAGCGCGCGATCCGGGACATCTATTCCCGCGAGATCGACGAGATCATGGTCGAAGGCGATCAGGGCTACCGCGCCGCCAAGGACTTCATGCGCCTGCTGATGCCGAGCCACGCGCGCAAGGTGCAGCAATACCGCGACCCCATGCCCCTGTTCGCCAAGGCGCATGTCGAGGCGCAGCTCGAGAGCATGTACTCACCGATCGTGCAGTTGAAGTCGGGCGGTTACATCGTGATCAACCCGACCGAGGCGCTGATCTCGATCGACATCAACTCGGGCCGGGCGACGCGCGAGCACAACATCGAGGAAACCGCGCTCAAGACCAACCTTGAGGCGGCGCAGGAGATCGCGCGTCAGCTGCGGCTGCGCGATCTGGCGGGCCTGGTGGTCATCGACTTCATCGACATGGAGGACCGCAACAATGTCCGCGCGGTCGAGCGTCGCCTGAAGGAAGCGCTGAAGTCTGATCGGGCGCGCATCCAGGTCGGGCGCATCTCGTCGTTCGGCCTCATGGAAATGTCGCGCCAGCGGCTGCGCACCGGGGTGCTCGAGGCCTCGACCGAAGTCTGCCCGCACTGCGAGGGCGCGGGCTTCATCCGCACGATCTCCTCGGCGGCGCTGCACGTGCTGCGCGGCCTCGAGGACGAAGCCGCCAGCGGCAAGGCCAGCATCCTGACCGTCCGCGTCGCCAGCGACGTGGCGATCTACCTGCTGAACCACAAGCGTGGCGAACTCACCATGATCGAGCAGAGCTACGGCGTCTCGATCACCATCGAGCCGGCGACAGGGCTGCTGATGCCGCGCTACGAGATTGACCGCGCGGGTCCGCCGCCGGTCGCAATGCCGATGCAGCCGTTGCTGCCTGTCGTCGAAGACGAGGACGATCTGGTCGAAGAGGAAGAAGAAGACGAGGACGAAGACTTCGACGAAGCCGACGAGGAGGAAGCCGTCGAGGAGGAGCGGCCGGCGCGCGCCGCCGCCGCATCCGAGGACCGGAGCGACCGCAGCCGCAACCGTCGCCGGCGCCGGCGTCGGCGGCGGGGCGGCGAGGACGCCCCGGCTCTGATCCGCGACGAGCAGGACGAAACGACCGAACTCGACGCCGCCGATATCGAGGCCGCCGACGCCCAGGCGGAAGCGGAGGAGCGCGGCGAGCGTCGCCGCCGTCGCCGTCGCCGGCGCAGCAGTCGCCGGGATCGCAGCGAGCTGCCTGCCACAGCGCAGGAGGCCACGGCAGAAGCGGCAAGCGCAACGACAGGCGCGCCCGACGGCGAACCGGTCGAAACGTCCGCCGAACCGGCGGCGACCGAGGCGCAAGAAGCTGCACCGACCGACGCCGAGCAACCGGCCGAAGAAAACCGAAGCGCCGTCGCGCCGCGCCGCGCCGCAAAAGGCGACCGAGGCCGAACCGGCAAGCGCAGAGGCCGCCGTCGACGCCGCACCGGAGCCTGCTGCGCCGGAGCCTGCTACGTCTGAGCCTGCTACGTCTGAGCCTGCTACGTCTGAGCCTGCTACGTCTGAGCCTGCTGCGCCCGAAGCGGAGGCCCCGCCGAGCGAGGAACCGCCCGCCAAGCCGAAGCGCCGCGCCACGCCACGCCGCAAGACGGCCAAGGCCACCGACGCGAGCGCCGAGATCGCCGCCGACGCACCGGCTGAGGCGGCCCCTGCTGAGGTTGCCCTTGCGGTTGCCAGCCCCGGGATGCTGAGACTGTCGTCGAAGCTGCCCCGGAGAGCATTGAAACCGTACTGGAAGCCGAAGAACCGGCATCGCCGCCGCCCCCACCGCGCAAGGGCTGGTGGCAGCGCACTTTCGGAGCCTGACGCGCGGCGTTTGACGCGAGAATCGTTCAACTGAACGGCGCCGCCCGCCGATCCGGCCCTTTGCGCTTGACCGGTGGGCGGCCTGAGGCACAAGCCGCACCGGCTATCAGTGCACACGGGTTCTTGCCTATGCTTCAGTCGTCTTGATTTCCGTTAGCGCACGCAGGCTTGCGCTGTGTCTACGCTCCGGTGCCCTGCTGTTGGCCATGTTCTGCTGGCTGGCGGTCGTGCCTGCGGCGCAGGCGCAAAGCATCCTGCGCGACGCCGAGACGGAAGCCTTCCTCAAGAAGATCACCACGCCGGTCCTCAAGGCGGCCGACATCGACCCGGACAAGTTCGAATATGTGCTGATCGGCGACACCACGCCGAACGCCTTCGCCTCGACCGGCCTGGTGATCTACGTCCACTCCGGGTTGATCCTGAACGCCACCAACGTCGATCAGATCATCGGCGTCATGGCGCACGAAACCGGTCACGTCGCCGGGGTCACGTCTTCCGTACGGAAGACGGCACGCGCGCGGCCTCACGCATCTCCATCCTGTCGCTGCTGCTCGCGGCGGCGGCGATCGCGGCCGGCTCTGGCGAGGCTGGCATCGGCATCCTCGGCGGCGGCCAGCAGGCCGCGCTCGGCAGCTACCTTGCCTACTCGCGCGCGCAGGAATCGTCCGCGGATCAGGCGGCGGCGCATTATCTCGACGCCGCCGGCATTTCCGGACGCGGCCTGCTGGAATTCTTCGAGTATCTGCAGAGCATCGAGCTGCAGCGCACAGCAGGGCGCACGATCACCTACGCTGGCACCCACCCGTTCACCGGGGACCGCATCCAGGCGCTGACCGAGCGCATGCAGAAATCCGCATCCTGGGACAAGCCAGCCGACCCGGAGCTGCAGAAAGAGTTCCAGCTCATCAAGGCGAAGCTCTATGGCTTCAGTTACGATGCCAACCGGACCCTGCAAACCTATCCGGAGACCGACACCTCGGACCCGGCGCACTATGCGCGCGCCTACGCCTGGCACAAACTGGCCTTCACCGACAAGGCCGCCGCCGAAGTGGACTCCTTGCTGCAGGATGAGCCGGACAACCCCTATTTCATGGAGCTGAAGGGCCAGGTTCTGTTGGAATCCGGGCGCGTCAAGGATGCGATCCCGTCGCTGCGCCGCGCCTACAGCCTGCTGCCGCGCCAGCCCCTTATCGGCAGCCTGCTCGGCCATGCCCTGCTGGCGACGGACGACAACGCCTATACGGACGAAGCGCGCACCATCCTCAAGGAAGCGGTGGCAGCGGATGGGGAAAATCCGTTCGCCTGGTATCAGCTTGGCATCGCCTATTACCGCAGCGGCGACGAGGCGCGCGCCAAGCTGGCGTCCGCCGAACACTACGGGCTGATCGGCGCGCCGGACCTGGCGCTGCGCAACGCCATCGAGGCGGCGCGCGCTCTGCCGCGCGGCTCGCCGGATTGGTTGCGCTCGCAGGACATCATTGTGTTTGCAGAAGATCGGTTGAAACGCCAAAAGCGGCGACGCGGATGAACGACGAAGGATTGACCATGCGTTTTGCCCCTTTTGGCTGCCCTGCTGGCGCTGCCGCTGGCTTTGGTCGTCCTGACCCAGCCCGCCGTCTCCACCCATGCGCAGACCGTGAAAGCCGGTGCCAAAGCAGGCGACGACGCCGAGCGCGCACGCATGGAAGCCTTGATCCGCGACTATCTGCTGGCGAACCCTGAAATCATACCGGAAGCGATGAGCCGTCTGCAGGAGCGGGAGGTGACCCGGACCCTGGACAGCAACCGCGCGGAGATCGAGACGCCGTTTCCCGGCGCGGAAATCGGCAACCCGAAGGGCGACGTGACCGTCGTCGAATTTTTCGACTTCCAGTGCCCCTACTGCAAGTCCAGCCACAACGATGCGGAGATGCTCGCCCGGAACGACGGCAATGTCCGTTACGTGTTCCGGGACCTGCCGGTGCTCGACCGCGGCGGCGAGCCGATTTCCATGCGCTCGGCGCTGGCGGCGCTGGCGGCGGCGCGCCAGGGCAAGTATCTGGCGCTGCGCAAGGCGCTGTTCGACCTGCCTGGCCGCCCCTCCCAGGAGCGGCTGGTGCAGGCGATCCGCGCCGCCGGGCTCGATGAAGCCAGGCTCGCCCGCGACATGGAAGACCCGGCACTGAAGCAGGCGCTCGACGCCAATATCGCGCTCGCCCAGAATATCGGCGTCACCGGCACGCCGACCTTCATCATCGGCAACCAGCTTTTCGCCGGCGGTGTCGGCATCGAAGGCCTGAGTCAGGCCGTCAACATCGAGCGCGCCCGCCGGAACCAGCGCTGAACTGGCCCGCAATGAGACTGGCCCGCGCCGTCGCAGTGTCGGTAAATCTGACATTAACCCTATGAATCTCCATGCGTTTACGATTGAACCTCCCATTTCGTCACGGAAATAATCCGCTGGCATAACCTTTGCGCAAACCCTGGGCATCGGGCGAAGAGCACGCCCGCAACCGCAGGGGAAAACATCCATGAAATTCGCCCAGTTTCTGATAGCCGGCGCGCTGAGCGCCGCTGCTTCGCATGCTATAGCCGCACCGGTCTCTGTTTCCGGCGACCCGGCGCTGTACTGGAACCAGGTGGTTCTGGACGCCGTGCGCACAACCTCAACGCCGCCGCCAGTGGCAGCGCGCGCGCTGGCGATGGTCAACACCGCCGTGTTCGATGCCGTGAACGCCGCGAACGGTGGCAAATACTACGGTTATGGCAGTTCCTATGCCGGCGGGGTCCCGGCCTCGACCCGCGTCGCCGCGGCAACGGCTGCGCACACGGTCTTGAAGCAACTGTTCCCGAGCCAGACCGCAACCTTCAATTCCGCACTGGCGCAGAGCCTGGCCCTGGAAGCTGACCCGGCAGCGCTGGCCGCCGGCCAGACGCTGGGAACCCAGACCGCCGGCGCGATCCTCGCCGCGCGCGCGAACGACGGGGCAAGCGCAATTGTGCCCTATACCCCGGGCCGATCTCGGCGAATGGCGGCCGACGCCACCGAACTACGCACCCGCCGCTCTGCCGCAATGGCGCTTCGTGACGCCGTTCACCATGGCGTCGGCTGACCAGTTCCGCGCGCCGCCGCCGCCCGCGCTTGACAGCGCGGACTATGCCGCCGCCGTGAACGAGGTGCAGGAACTGGGGTCCGCCACCAGTGCTACCCGCACCGCAGACCAGACCGCCATCGCGTATTTCTGGATCGACAACGCCGGCACCGCAACGCCGCCGGGCCACTGGCTGATCATCGCCGGCGAAGTCGCCCAGCTGCAGGGCCTGGACACCCTCGACGCCAGCAGGCTGTTGGCGCTGACGTCGCTCGCCGTTGCCGATGCCGGTATCGCCGCCTGGGACACGAAATATGAATATGAGTTCTGGCGGCCGATCGATGCGATCCGCAACGCCGATCAGGATGGCAACGACGGCACGACCCTCGATGCACTCTGGACCCCGCTGATCGCCACGCCGAACCACCCGTCCTATGTCTCCGGCCACAGCACCTTCTCAGGCGCTGGCGCGGAAATCCTCGACCAGTTCTTCGATCTGGATTTCAATTTCTGCTCGCCGGACGAACTGGACTCGGACATCGTGCGGTGCTGGAATTCCTTTGACGCCGCCGCCGCCGAGGCAGGCCGCAGCCGCATCTATGGCGGCATCCACTACAGCTTCGACGACGTGAGCGGACAGGCGATCGGCAATGCCGTGGCGCGCAATGTGTTCGGCAATTACCTGACCCAGGTGCCGGAGCCAGGCACGCTGGCGCTCGGCCTGTTCGGTGTGGTGGCACTTGGCGGCATCGCGCGCCGGCGTAAATAACGCAGACTAATCGAGGCAGGGTGCTCCGTCATCGTGCGGGGCACCCTTTGCTTTGATCTAGCAGGCTGTTGAAAAGTGGTTTCTCAGACTCCAACCCTATGGCCGTCACCCCGGCGGGTCCATGGCTAACGCTATATATTCGTTGTGTATTTATGTGCCCATGGATTCCGGCCGGAGTTTATCCCCGTTAGGGGCCGGAATGACGAAATGAAGCTGTATAATCCCACTTTTCAGCACCCTGCTAAATCAAGCCCGCCAGCGGGCTGGAGGGATCGGCGTAGCGGCGCTTGGGCATGCGTCCGGCCTGATACGCGAGCCGCCCGGCCTCGACGCCAAGCTTCATGGCGCGCGCCATGGCGACCGGGTCCTTGGCCTCGGCGATCGCCGTGTTCATCAGCACGCCGTCGCAGCCCAGCTCCATGGCCACCGCCGCATCCGACGCCGTGCCGACCCCGGCGTCGACCAACACGGGAACCTTCGCCTGCTCGACGATCAGCCGGATCGTCACCGGGTTCTGCAAGCCAAGCCCGGAGCCGATCGGCGCGCCGAGCGGCATGATCGCACAGGCACCCGCATCTTCCAGGCGCCGGGCCATGATCGGATCATCCGAGCAGTAGACCATGACGTCGAAGCCGTCCTTCACCAGCACGTCGGTCGCGCGCAGGGTCTCGACCATGTCCGGGTAGAGGGTCTTCTGCTCGCCCAGAACCTCGAGCTTGACCAGCGACCAGCCGCCGGCCTCCCGCGCCAGCCGCAGGGTGCGGATCGCATCCTCGGCCGTGTAGCAGCCGGCGGTATTGGGCAGGTAGGTGTAGCGTTTGGGGTCGATATAGTCGGTCAGCATCGGCTGCTTGGGGTCCATGACGTTGACCCGCCGCACCGCGACGGTGACGATTTCCGCGCCGCTCGCCTCGACCGCCGCCCGGTTCTGCTCGAAGCTCTTGTACTTGCCGGTGCCGACGATCAGCCGCGACGTGAAGCGCCGCCCGGCGACCGTCCAGCCGTCATCCGGCATCGCCTCGCCGCCGCCGACGAAGTGCACGATCTCCAGCGCGTCGCCATCGGCCAGCAGGGTCTCGGCATAAAGCGACTTGGGGACGATCTCGAGATTGCGCTCGACTGCCACCCGGGTCGGGTCGAGACCGATCTCGCTGACCAGCGCCGCAACCGACATCGGCGCATTAACCGCGCGTGCATCCCCGTTCAGACGGATGGTAATCATGTTCAAGGCCTTGATTAAAGAAAGAAATCATGCAGGCTCTAGCCATGCGTTCCTTCTCTATCTATAACCCTTGCCATTAACCGCAAGACTGTGTCTTCGCGAATCCACGACAGGGCGACCATACTGACCATGATTACCGGCGCAGGGCGGGCCAGCGCATGAGCACTTCGGCTTCCCGGCGGGTGCTCGTTTTGAACGGGCCGAACCTCAACCTGCTCGGTCAGCGTGAACCTGCGGTTTACGGCACGACCACCCTTGCAGACATATCGGCCATGCTCGCGGCAGCAGGGCCGCTTGGCCTGCGCACGGAACTGCGCCAGACCAACCATGAAGGTCAGATGATCGACTGGCTCCACGAAGCCCGCAACGACACACATGCCGTCATTCTGAACCCCGGCGGCTGGACCCACACGTCCGTCGCGCTGCACGACGCGGTCAAGGCCATCGGCACCCCGGTCATCGAGGTTCATATCAGCAATCCGCATGCGCGCGAGTCGTTCCGGCACACGTCTTTCGTTTCGCCGGTCGCGCGCGGCGTTATCGTCGGGTTCGGCGCAGACGGCTATCTGCTGGCGCTGCACGCCGCCTCAAGGTTCTAGGAACAAGGGTCTAGCATGGCATCAAAATCCCCTCCCGGGCGCTTTCGGTCGATACCGCGCAACTGCGCGAGCTTGCCGAACTGCTGAAGGAGACCGACCTCACCGAGATCGAGATCGCGGACGGCGAGCGGCGCATCCGGCTGGCGCGCCAGATGACGGTTGTGGCGACCGCGCCGGTCGCCGCTGCGGCCCTGCGGCGGCCCCTGCGGCCTTGCCCGAAGCGCCGGCCCCGGAAGCCACCCGGACATCGGCAGCCACCCCGGCCTGGTGAAATCGCCGATGGTTGGCACCGTCTATGTTTCGAACGAGCCGGGCAAGCCGGCGTTTGTGTCGGTTGGCAGCACGGTGAAGGAAGGCGACACTCTGCTCATCATCGAGGCAATGAAGGTGATGAACCCGATCGCCGCGCGCGGCGGCACCGTCACCCGTATTCTGGTCGCCAACGAGCAGCCGGTCGAATTCGGCGAGCCGCTGCTGGTGATCGAATAGATGATCAGGAAGCTGCTCATCGCCAACCGGGGCGAGATCGCCCTGCGGATTCAGCGTGCCGCCCGGGAAATGGGCATTCAGACCGTTGCGGTGCACTCGACCGCGGACGCAGACGCCATGCATGTGCGCATGGCCGATACCGCGATCTGCATCGGGCCGCCGTCGGCCGCGCAGTCCTACCTCAATATTCCGTCGATCATGGCCGCCGCCGAGATCAGCCATGCGGACGCCATCCACCCCGGCTACGGCTTCCTGTCGGAAAACGCCAAGTTCGCCGAGATCGTGATCGACCACGGCATCACCTGGATCGGCCCGAACCCCGAGCATATCCGCACCATGGGCGACAAGGTGGAGGCGAAGCGCACCGCCGCCAAGCTCGGCCTGCCGCTGGTGCCCGGCTCCGACGGACCGGTCGAGACGCTTGAGGAAGCCCGCGCGGTCGCAGCGACCATCGGCTACCCCGTGCTGGTCAAGGCGGCCTCCGGCGGCGGCGGGCGCGGCATGAAAGTGGTGCCGGACGAAGACGCGCTGGAAAGCCTGATCGCGCAGGCACGCGCCGAGGCCAAGGCGGCGTTCGGCGACGCGACCGTCTACATCGAGAAATATCTGAGCGAGCCGCGCCACATCGAGTTCCAGGTGTTCGGGGATCGCCACGGCAACGCCGTTCACCTGGGCGAGCGCGACTGCTCGCTGCAGCGCCGCCACCAGAAGGTGCTGGAGGAAGCGCTGTCCCTGCCCTGACACCCGACCAGCGCGCGACCATGGGCGAGCGCGTGCGTGCGGCTGTCGCCGGCATGGGCTACGTCGGCGCTGGGACCATGGAATTTCTCTATGAGAACGGCGAGTTTTATTTCATCGAGATGAACACCCGCCTGCAGGTCGAACACCCGGTGACCGAGATGATCACCGGCATCGACCTCGTTCGCGAGCAGATCCTCGTTGCATCCGGCGAGAAACTTTCGGTCACGCAGGATGATGTGACCTTCACTGGTCACGCCATCGAATGCCGGATCAATGCCGAGGACCCGCGCACCTTCGCGCCGGCACCCGGTTCGGTGTCGACCTTCCATGTGCCCGGCGGCCCGGGCGTACGGATCGACTCGGCGCTCTATGCCGGCTATCGCATCCCGTCCAACTACGACAGCATGGTCGCCAAGCTGATTGTGCATGCGGCTGACCGTGAGGCGTGCCTGATGCGCCTGAAGCGCGCGCTCGACGAGATGGTGGTCGGCGGCGTCACCACGACGATTCCGCTGCACCAGGCGCTGCTGGAGGCACCGGAGTTCCGCGCCGGGGAGTATTCGATCAAGTGGCTGGAGCGCTGGCTGGCGGGGTCAGCCTGAGCGCCACTGCAGTGGCAAAACGGGCGTCATCCCCTTGGCAAGCCAGCCGGCCTCTGCGGCAAGGGCGTCCAGCAACGGCTCGAGCCAGTCGGCATCGGCCTTGCTGAAATTGCCAAGCACATGGCCGGTCACCCGGTCCTTGTGGCCGGGATGGCCGATGCCGAGCCGAACGCGCCGGTAATTCTGGCCGCAGTGGGCGTCGATGGAACGCAAGCCGTTGTGGCCGGCAGCACCACCGCCGATCTTCAGCTTCAGCTTGCCGGCCGCCAGGTCCAGTTCGTCATGGAACACGCAGAGCTGGTCGACGCCCGCCTTGAAAAACGCAGCGCCTCGCCGACCGAACGGCCGCTTTCGTTCATGTAGGTCTGCGGCGAGCAGCAGCAGCTTGGCACCCTCGACATGGCCCTCGCAGGCCAGGCCCTGAAACCGCGTGCGCCAGGGCGAGAAGCCGTGCCGGTCGGCGATGCGATCCAGCGCCATGAAGCCGATGTTGTGGCGGTGGCCGGCGTATTGTGCGCCGGGGTTGCCAAGGCCGACCCAGATGAGCATGGCGCGCAGGCGGCGCCCCACCGGCTGGCGGGGGCGCGAACGCCTTACTTCTTTTCGTCTTCGGCCGCGGCGGCATCCGCTTCCGAACGCATGCCCGACGGCGCGACGACGGTCGCGATGGTGAAGTCGCGGTCCTTGATGGTCGGCTCGCAGCCAGCCGGCAAGGTAACGGCCGAAATATGGACCGAGTCGCCGATCGTCAGCCCCTTGCACGAGATCACCAGTTCGTCCGGGATCTGATCGCTGGGGCGAGCAGTTCGACTTCGTGACGCACGATGTTCAGCACGCCGCCGGCCTTCAGTGCCGGGCTGTCGCTTTCGTCGACGAAGCGCACCGGCACCATCACCGTCACCTTGCTGTCCGCCGCCAGGCGCAGGAAATCGACGTGGATCGGCCGGTCGGTCACCGGGTGGAACTGGACGTCGCGCGGGAGCGTGCGCTTGGCGCCGTCGACCGTCACCTCGACGACCGAGTTCATGAAGTGCCCTTTCTGGAGCATCTTCACCAGCACCTTCTCTTCCACCGAAATCATCACCGGGGTCTGCTTTGCGCCGTAAATCACGGCCGGCACCCATCCGGTGCGCCGAACGCCGCGGGAGGCTCCCTTGCCTGCCCGGTCGCGCGGCTGTGCGTCTAGCGACAGCATCTCGCTCATGGTCATCTCCAAAATAATGTCACTCGCCCGCGGACCTCCAGGGATGCGCCGCGCGACGAAGCGCGAGGGCTTAGCGGAACCGGGACAGAAATGCAATGTCTCTGGCGTGCGGGTAGTGGGTCATTTTCAATAAACCACTCGTGGTGAGCTTGGACAGAACCACGAGCCGCTCAATCCTTCGTCCAGCTCAGAGCGTGCGGCGTGGCGCCTGCCGTGCTCGCCGTGCAGCAGGGTTAACGCTGCATTCGTGAAACTGTCGTCAAGCCGTAACATAAATGGACTATGGAGCAGTCATTCCAAGGCGGAAGACCAACCTCGCGTGGTTTGCTGCTTTTACTGACCACCTTTTTGACTTTCCCCAATAGCCCGGCCCTCGTGGCCGGGCTTTTTGCCCGACCCAGCGTTTCCCGGGGCCGTCATTGTTTTGCATGCTTTACAGTCCTGGCGTGCCTCGCGTGAGCCGTGCACCGCGCCGCCCGGTCATACCGGCGCGAACGGTCATGCAGACGTTTCCATTTTAGAACAAATGTGGTACAAAGCGAGTCGCTCCACCCGAACGCAAGGTGCGCCATGACTCCGCCGCCATCCGGCCTGCGCTGGCTTTACGTCGATTTCAACAGCTACTTCGCCAGCGTCGAGCAGCAGGAGCAGCCGCGCCTGCGTGGCCGGCCGGTGGCGGTGGTGCCGGTCGACACGGATTTCACCAGCGCCATCGCCGCCAGTTACGAGGCCAAGGCCTACGGCGTGCGCACCGGCACCATGATCCGGGACGCCAAGCGCATGTGTCCCGGCTTGATCTGCGTCCCCGCACGCCACGATCTCTACGTGGATTATCACCACCGCGCGCTCGCCGAGATCGAACGCCACATCCCGGTGACCGCCGTCTGCTCGATCGACGAGGCCGCCTGTCGCCTGATGGACAATGAAGCACCGGCGGACGTCGCCATCGGCATCGCCCGGTCGATCAAGCGCGGTCTGGCAGCCAATGTCGGCGAATATGTGCGCTGCTCGATCGGCATCGCGCCCAATCGTTACCTCGCCAAGGTGGCGACCGACCTGCAGAAGCCGGACGGCCTGACCCTTTGCACCCTTCGGACCTGCCGCACCGGCTGTTCGGACTGACACTGCGCGATCTGCCCGGCATCGGTGCCAGCATGGAGAAGCGGCTGCTGCGGGCTGGCATTGCCGACATGAAAACCCTGCTCGCCCAGGATGCGCGCCGCCTGCACGAAGTCTGGGGCAACATCTGGGGCGAGCGCATGTGGCAGCTGTTGCGCGGGGCCGACCTGCCGGAAATCGAGACCGCGCGGCGTACGGTCGGTCACAGCCATGTCATGGCGCCGGAGTTCCGCCCGCCTGACCAGGCGATCCACATCGCCCGCCGATTGACGCTGAAAGCCGCCAGCCGCCTGCGCCGCATGGACTATTACGCCGGTGCCATGAGCTTCTCCGCCCGGCTGGAGTGCGGCCTGCGCGTCGACGATCATACCAGTTGCTGGCGCGCGCAGGACAGCCGTACCTTCCTCGACTTGCTGGATGGAATGTGGGCGCGCTGCATCGCGCCGCGCCCGACCCTGCCGATCAAGAAGGTGGCGGTGACGCTCTATGACCTGCAGCCGGCCGACAGCGTGGCACCCGACCTGTTCGACCAGCCGTGCGATGCCGGGCGCAGCTCACGACTCAAGTCCGAGAGGATTTCCCGCGCCATGGATCAGCTCAACCAGCGCTTCGGCCGCGACACGGTGTTGCTCGGCATGCTGCCGCGGCACGGGCAGCGCTTTTCCGGCACCCGGATCGCCTTCACCCGCATCCCCGATCTCCAGGAATTCCGGGAATAGGGCCTGGTGGCCGGTTGGCGTCAGCACCCATTGGCGCAACGACCGTGCGTCAGGCAGCCAGCACCCGCGCCAGTTCCTGCCGCAAGGCCTGCAGCCGCGCGATGGCCGGCGCATCGAGCGTCAGGGACGCAAGGGCGACCGTGGGTTCGCCCTGCTCCGGAGGCTGCGGCGCGACGAGGTCCGGCACAGCCGCGGCGTCGGGCGTCGAAGGCGGCGCATCGAGCGCCTCTTCAGGCGCTGCGCCATCAAGCCCGCTGAGCACGCTGCCAGCGCCCTTTTCGCGCAGGAGCTTCTGCACGCCGCGGATGGTGTAGCCTTCCGTGTAGAGCAGATGGTTGACGATCCGCAGCAGGCGCAGATCTTCCGGCCGATAATAGCGCCGGTTGCCGCCGCGCTTGAGCGGCCGGATGCCCGCGAACTTGGTTTCCCAGAACCGCAGGACATGCTGCGGCACCCCGATCAGTTCCGAAACCTCGGAGATGGTTTTATATGCTTCCGGCGACTTCATCGCTCCCCACATGGCGATGCCAGAACTCAAACACCCTCGGACCCGAACCGCTGGATCAGGGGCGCGGCGCGTGCGCCTGCCTCAACCACCAGCGGCGATAATCCGGTCCCGCAGAACCTGGCTGGCGCGGAAGGTCAAGGTCTTGCGCGGATCGATCGGCACCTCTTCCCCGGTCTTGGGATTGCGGCCGATGCGCCCGCCCTTCTGGCGAACCACGAAGGTTCCGAAAGAAGAGATTTTCACATTCTCGCCGGCGACCAGCGCCTCGCCGATCATGTCCAGAACCGCTTCCACCAGCAGCGCCGACTCGGCGTGCGAAAGGCCGACCTGCTGATACACCGCTTCACTGAGGTCCGCCCGCGTAACTGTCTTCCCCATGGCCATACTCCTCATCCATGACAATTGCCCTCGCGGGAGCTAACTGTCTGTGGTCGTGGCCATTACCACCGTAAAGCAATCGCGCCCCAAGTAAAGCCGCCACCCATCGCTTCGAGCAGGACGACCTGGCCCTGTTGCACGCGACCATCACGCACCGCTTCATCCAGAGCGAGCGGGATCGAGGCGGCAGAGGTGTTCGCATGCCGATCAACGGTCACCACGACGCGTGCCGGGTCAAGGTCCAGCTTGCGCGCCGTCGCGTCTAGGATGCGCTTGTTGGCCTGGTGCGGCACCACCCAATCGACATCGCGCGTCGTCAGGCCGGCGGCGGCCACAGTCTCGGCCATGATGGACGACAGGTTTTCGACAGCATGCCGAAACACTTCCCGGCCCAGCATGCGCACATAGCCGGTGGCGCGCGACGTTGATGGCCCGCCATCGACGTAGAGCAGATCGTTGTAGCGACCATCCGAGCGCAGGCGGCAGGCGAGAATGCCGCGGTCGGGTTGATCGTCGGGAGTCGAGGCCCGAACCACCACCGCGCCGGCACCGTCCCCGAACAGGACGCAGGTTGTGCGGTCCTCCCAGTCCAGAATGCGGGAGAAGGTCTCCGCCCCGATCACCAGCGCCATGCGCGCCTGCCCGGCGCGGATCATGCTGTCGGCGACGGACAGCGCATAGACGAAGCCGGAGCAGACCGCCTGCACGTCGAAGGCGGCGCCGCGAGTGATCCCGAGGCTGGCCTGGATACGGGTCGCGGTCGAAGGGAAGGTCTGATCCGGGGTGGCGGTCGCGACAATGATCAGGTCAATGTCGTCTGCGGCCACGCCCGCCGCTGCCAGCGCCGCCTCGGCGGCCCTGTGGCCGAGATGCGAGGTAAATTCGCCCTCGGCAGCGATATGCCGTTGCCGGATGCCGGTGCGCTCGACGATCCACTCGTCGGATGTGTCGACCCTGTGCGCCAGCTCATCGTTGGCAAGCACTTTCGCAGGCAGGTAGCTGCCGGTGCCGATGATGATGCTGCGGAGGGTCATGTCAGCCTGCTACAGAAACATCCGGCTGCGCGCCAGCCGCGCCGAGCGCATTCAGGTCCGCCTCGATCCGCCGGGTGATGTCGTCCGCCAGCAGTTCGATGGCCAGACCGATCGCCGCCGCCATGCCCGCGGCGTTGGCGCCGCCGTGGCTTTTGACGACGATGCCGTTCAGGCCGAGGAACACCGCGCCATTGTGGTTGTTGGGGTCCAGGTGCGCCCGCAGCGCCCGCAGGCCGCCCCGTGCCAGGAAGTAGCCGGCGCGGGTCCAGATCGACTGCGTCAGCGCCTTGCGGAGCAGGCCGGAGACCAGGCGCGCCGTCCCTTCGGCGGTCTTGAGCGCGACATTGCCGGTAAAGCCGTCGGTCACGATCACGTCGATCTCGCCGGCACCGATCTTGTCGCCTTCGATGAAGCCCTCGAACGCCATCGGCAGGTCTGCGTCGCGCAGCCGTGCTGCCGCTTCGCGCAGGCTCTCGGTGCCCTTCATGTCCTCGACGCCGATGTTGAGCAACGCCACGCGCGGGCGCTTCAGGCCCAGCACCGTGCGGGCGAAGGCGGCGCCATGATGGCGAACTGCACGAGATTCTCCGTGTCGCACTCGGTATTCGCACCGAGATCGAGCATCACGGACTCGGACTTGGCGGTCGGGATCACCGCGACCAGCGCCGGGCGGTCGATGCCCTCGCGCGCGCCGAGACGGACCTTCGCCATCGCCATCAGCGCGCCGGTATTGCCAGCAGAGACGGCCGCGGACGCTTCTCCGCTCTTTACCGCCTCGATCGCCAGACCCATCGAGGAACTACGGCCGCGGCGCAACGCCTGGCTTGGTTTGTCGCCGCTCCCGACCACCTCGTCGGTGTGGATGATGGTGCTGACGGCACGCAGCTTCGGATACGGCTTCAAGGCCTCGTCGATCTGCGCTTCCTGTCCATAGAGCCGGAAACTGGCCTGGGGCGCGCGCACACGGGCGATCTCCGCGCCGGCGATGGTCACCGCCGGCCCGAAGTCTCCCCATGGCGTCCAGCGCAAGTATGATGGGGTCGGCCATGGCGCGTTGCCGGGGCGCGCGCGCTTAGGCGGCGCCGACGTCGATGACTTCGCGCCCGTCGTAATGACCGCAGGCGCTGCACACATGGTGCGGTAGCTTCAGCTCACCACAGTTGGAGCATTCCTGAAAGCCGGTCGGCTTCAGGGCGTGGTGGCTGCGGCGCATATTCCGGCGCGACGGAGAGGTTTTCTCTTAGGAACTGCCATTGGAGTCTCGATCGTTACCGCGCCAAAAGGGCGGGACCTTTGAACAAGCGCGCGACAATAGCGATTCGCGCCCTCAATTCAAGTGCGCTGACGGATGGGCAGTGGGTCAATTTGAATTTTGACGGTTTGCTGGTCGCATCCGGCAACCGCTTGCTCTATGTTTAGCGGTATGCGGGATGGAAAGAACCATGCCTAAAGGCCCAAATGGAGAGAAGCCCCCACCGATGCGATCGACTTGGCGGTGATGATTGGCAAGATCGCGACTGGCGAGATTGAGGACTAGCGCGAAGGCGCGTACAGTGCTGCCACCCAACTTGGGAAGCTTGCTGGTAAAGGCGCGTGGAGAACATGACGCCGGAGCCGCGCAAAGAGATCGCACAGAAGGCGGCGGCTAAGCGGTGGGTTAACGAGCAGGAAGAGACTTAACAGGGTCGAAGGGCAGTTGCAGCGTCGAACCAAACTTGGGGTAAAGCTGGTCTAGCTTCACCTTGAAGTCGTCCCAATCGGTTGACAGCTTCATGGCGACGATCACGCCTTCGAGAAGCCGCTTCATCTCCGGCTTTCCGTCATCGTCGGTCAGATATTGCGTCATTTTTGCGTCGCCTTGCCTTTAGCATTGCGACGGACCCGGCGTTGCAGCTCGGGCCGGACGCCCGGCGCTAGCCGATCATAAATGTCGTTGGTCCATTTTCCAATGACGCCCGGCCTTGCCGTTTTCGCCGGGTCGAACGGCCAACCGTTCAACCGATAAATCTGGCGGTAAAATTCTATATCGAACATCAACGCCCACTTCTGGGCATCTTTGCGAACATATTTCTCGATAATGCGATCGAGCGCGCGCCGCTTCTTTTGGTCTGCAAAGCCCGTAGCTTCATCAACCAGGTCCTCGATCGCGTGGTTCGTCAGTGCCTTGAGGAAGGTCCGTGCCGCTTCCCCGATATGGAGTTGGCCCTTGAGCAACTTCCCCGCCAACAAGGCATCCTGATAAACCCAGCACACTTCCGGCAACAGCGTCGCGGAGTAGCCGAACCCGATACCACCCGCACCGGCCGTAGGGTTTCGCGGCAAATATCGCACAGGAGTTGTTGATCGCACTAAGTCATCGGAAATAAAGGGTTTTAGGTTGCTTGCGCGCAGAAAAGGTGCTGTTTCGTCGATCGCTGATCCAGTGCCGCCCGACGCGAAAGGGTGACGCCCAATCGCCTTTAGAAATGCGTTCTGCGTCAAAACGCGCGTGTTGTGCTCATCGTCGAGCACAGCGCACGACAGAACAACGCTCCCGATTAACAGTTCGCCTTCTGCGATCGCTTTCGGCAGGTCTTTGTTGTGACGCGCCAACGCGGCCTTTCGCGCGATCGCGCTCCGTTCGCTCGGTGTGAGGCTTAGAGCGCGAGCTTCTCCGCCCATTGATTGAGGCAGCTTATCGGACACATCGAATCCTTGCTTGCTGAATTTCTACTGCAAGCATATGCTTGCTGAGTTATTTTTGCAAGCAGGGGTTCAAATGTCGGGTAGTGTCTCAGTTTGAACTCATGCCGCTCACTCAGAGCTCGACGAAGGGCTGAGCGGCTCGTGGTTCGTCCGGCTCACCACGAGCGAATTTTCAAACTGAGACACGACTGACGGTTTCCACCGATTTCCCGTGCGATTGCGCCTTTATTCCCCGAGATCGTGCGCCTGTTTCAGCACAGCAAACGGGTTTCGGCGTATCGCCTCCGCCTCCTCGTCGCTCACGAAGCGCCGCGCCTCGGCCACCGCGTCGCCGGACGCATGCGGATAGGGGTTCAGCGCGACGCCGAAGCACTGCGCGACCAGTTCGCCGAGGTCGATCTGTCCGCCGGCCAGCGGCTCGATGTCAAGGTCGTCCTCGCTGAGCTCAATCTCGGCATGCGGATCGTTCGCGGGCAAGCGGCGGTACAACGTATCGATCGCCTCCTCGATATCCTCGGGCACCGGCGCGCCGGAGAGGACGCAGGCCTGCACGGCATGGGCACGCAAGCGCCCGAAGACGCGTACATCCTCCCCTTCCGTGCGCACCGTCAGCTCCGCGTGCAACTCTGGCGGTTCCAGCAGGCCGAAGCGCTCGGCAAGCGCGGCCTGCTCGTCCGGAGTCGGCACCAGAGTCAGCGCCAGGCCGGCGGGCGAGAGTTCGTCGAGCTTGAGCACGGTCGTCAAGGCGTGGGTCATAGCCGTCCCTCCAGAAGGTCCTGCGTGGCGCATGCCGCAAGCCGCGCGCGCATCGCGGCGATCCAGCCGGCAACAGCCGCCTGCTGCTCCACCGCGGGCGGCGCACCGCGATAGAGGTTGCGCGCCAGCGCCTCGTTCAACGCCACCGGGTCGTCGGCGAGCAGCGCGGCACGATAGGCCAGATGCCGGCCGGAAAACGCCGCCGCCATGGCACGCACCTGCTTGCCGACGTTCATGTCGCCGACGCCGATCTCACGCAGCGTGCGGTCCATATCGTCGATCAGCCGCTCGACCAGCGCAGTCTGCCAGCCGGTACGCACCGGTTGCGGCAGGTCCTCAGCCGCATCGAGCCGCAGCGCAGCGAGCGAGACCGCCAGCGCCAGCGCATCGAAGCGGCCATCAAGCGTATCCGGCACGCCGCCATCCCGGAACAGCACGGGCTCGCGGGCCAGCGCAGTGCAGGCCGCATAGAGCGTTTCCGCCGGGCGCGGCGGCGGCGGCGGCGCTTTCAGGTGGCCCAGCATTCGGTGCAGCCAGCCCCGCCGCGGGGTCGGCTGGGCGAGACCTGGCTTGCAGCCTCGGCAGGACCTCGATAATCACGCATAGACGTGCTCCATAGCGCGCGCCGTGCGCCACGACCAGAGACAGCCGCAGGAACCTTCCGTGATATTCAAGCCTACGATCCTTGCCCTATCGATCCTGCTGCTGACGACGGCCGGCTGCACCCGCATCAAGGACGTCAAGGGCTATGTCGCCGACAACGAGTTGACCCAGGAGATCAAGCCCGGCGTCGACAACAAGCAGTCGGTCGCCAAGACCCTGGGCAACCCCTCCGTACAGTCCGACTTCAACGGCAACACCTGGTATTATGTTTCCGAGAAGACCAGCCAGCTCGCTTTCCTGTGGCCGAAGCCGACCAAACACGACGTCATCAAGGTCGATTTCGACGACAAGGGCAATGTGTCGGCGATCGGCCGGCTGGGCATCGACCAGGTGGTGAGGGTCAATCCCGCGGGCGGTGCCACGCCGACACGCGGGCGCCAGTTCGGCTTCTGGGAGCAACTGCTGGGCAGCATCGGCCGCTTCGGCGCCAGCCCGGAGGCACAGGGCGCGAAGAAAACTAGGGCGGCTGACCCCGGTTTTTGCGGCCCCATTCACCAACTATTCGGTTGGCAGCGCCGTACGAGGCTGATATAGCGCCCACCTGCCCCACGTCAGGGCAAGCCCGCACGGGACGGCATGGTCATTCCTCGGTAGCTCAGCGGTAGAGCATCCGACTGTTAATCGGACGGTCGCAGGTTCGAATCCTGCCCGGGGAGCCACCGTCCCGCCGCGGCGGTTCCGAACTCCACCTGTGTCAACGCACCCGGTCCGATACGCTCGAGTGCCAAAGGCAGGGCTGTCTGGCACATCCCTTTCTCTGGAGTTTGATCATTTCAGATTGGATCGATCTGAAACGATCAAGGTCTCGTTGATCTGTGATGGCCTTGGCTGTCCAGCACGCGCCGCTTGAAATGATGAATCGTCCACCAGATGCCAAGGACGATGATCGGAGTCAGAACGGCCGGGATCCAAGGCTTGGACAGCCTCGGGTCAATCACGGCAAGGCCTTCCAGAACATGCGCGACCAAACCCAGGGCATAATAGCTGAGGGCAAAGATGGAAAACCCTCGACCAATTGCTGCAGACGCAATTGCAGACCCGCGGAACTCTCCATCGATTTCAGTAGCTGCGCATTCTGATCTTCGATCCGAGTCTCTATGCGGGCGCGGAGCAGTGAAACGAAACGATGCGCACGCATCGAAAGCTGCGCCTCGCGCTCGACATGCGAGGCGCAAGTCCGTACCGCCGGCAGAAAGCGCCGCTGCGTGAAGTCGTTGAGGCTGGGATAGCCAGGAATCCGCTGGGGCTGCAAATCGATCAGGCGTTCCTCGACCAGGCGGGCATAGGCTGCGGTCGCGCTCATCCGAAAACTGGCGCCGGTCGATATCGCCATCAGGCTGAGCGAAAGCGCGGCTGCCCGCTCGAGCAGGCGCTCATCGCTGACATCCGGCAGCATGACGTCCTTCGACAGCGCGTCCAGATCCCGCTCGATCTGATCGAGCGCACCCCAGTTGGTTTGGGCGACCGGTAAACCGAGAAGCGCCAAATTCCGGTAATTTCCCAGTTCCTGCAAGCGCTGGATAAGCCGGGACAAATCCTCCGGTCAAACCATTGACCGCGATCAGCAGGCGACCGAAGCCATCGGGGCCGATCCGAAAGTCGGACCAGATTCTTGCTCGATCCTCTGGTTCGGCGCCTCCGGCATCACCGATGAGACAACTGACAAGATCGGAGTCCGCAAAATCGAGGCTGGGAAGCATGTTCTCAGCCGCGGCCACGCTGGGCAGGACCACGATCCGCGTTGCCCGGATCACGTCGCCGGGCAGGTCCACAGCCCAGATCAACGCCTGGACCAGCACGGGATCGGCCTGCAAGTCACGCATTGCCGCCGCTGGAGGATCGAACCGGAATAGCGTGATCGAGGTCGCTTCGCTGTGCCGTTCCCACACCAGATGAACCCCGTCGCCGGCCGTCCCGGAAAGGTGCCGGCCATTGTCCGAAGGCGCGAGTTCCCAGCCCGGCGGCAGCGCGGCGAGCGCCGTTTGCTCGCGTTCGTGATCGCTGGGCGAAGCAGCCCGCAAGATCTGCACGACAAGCGCCGGCGCGGACAGCGGTGGCCAACGGCGCAGATGCATCTCGCGGACAATCTCGCGACGGAGAGGATGCTCGCGTAGCGTCATCCCAGCCCGCGCACCATCGGACGCAGGCTCCGTCTGCACAGACTAAGCCTCGACGGTCTGGGATATCTGCTCGGATAGAAAATCGAGCCAGGCGGACATACCTTCGCCTGTCCGGGCGGAAACGGTGAGAATCCTGGCTTCGGGATTGACCGAGCCAATCGCCGCGCGACATGCCGCCTCATCGAATCCGACATGCGGCGCAAGGTCGATCTTGTTGATCAGAACGAGCCCTGCCGCACGAAACATGTGAGGGTATTTGAGCGGCTTGTCCTCGCCTTCCGGCGTCGAGATCACCGCCACCTTCATGCGCTCGCCAAGATCGAACATGGCCGGGCAGACGAGATTGCCGACATTTTCGATCATCAGGATCGAGCCCGGCGCGGGCGCGAGGTTCGCCGCTGCCCGCGCCACCATGTCGGCTTCGAGGTGGCAGCCGGCCCGTGTTGATCTGGATCGCGCGAGCACCTGCATCGCGAATGCGCGCGGCATCGTTGGCGGTCTGCTGATCGCCTTCGATCACGCTGATCGCAATCTTGCCCGCCAGCGCGCGGATCGTCGCCTCGAGCAGGGTCGTCTTGCCTGCGCCCGGCGAACTGACGAGATTGAGGGCGACGACGCCGCGCCCCTCGAACCAGCCGCGATTGCGCGCGGCCTGCAAGTCGTTCTTGGCCAGAACCGCCGTTTCGAGCGTTACGCGCTCCATGCCATGATGATCGTGGCTGTGGCCATGGTCATGATGATGGTGCTCATGATGGTGGTGGCCATGGTCGTGTGCGTGCTCATGATGGTGGTGGCCATGGTCGTGCGCGTGCTCATGATGATGATCGTGGCCGCCCGCAGGAGCGTCTTCACGCCAGTGTCTGGATCGAGCATGCTCACTTCATTGGCCGGGTCGGAACATCCGCAGGTGCCGCACATCAGACCATCTCCTCCATATCGAAATCCTTGATCACAAAGGCATCGCCCTCGCCGGGCAGGAATTCCAGCCGCGCGCCGGCCAGCACCGTCTGCTCGCTGACCACGTCGAAGCAGAAGCGGACCGCCTCTTCCTCGACGCAGGCGTGCGGCCCGACCACAAGCCGTACCCGCGAAACCCGCCGTCCACGGGCATGATCGCCAACGATGCCGACGATGTTCCGCGCAAGGCCAAGTTCGTGCATCAGGCGCCTCCCAAGCCACGGGCATATTCACCACGAGCGAATGCGCGCCTAATGTGATCGCAAAAGCGCAACTGCGGCGCTGAGCCCCTGATGGAGTCGCGTCGCGAAGCGCTCCGCCGCGCCGAGCGGCCATGAGGCGACGAGGCTGAGCGAGGCCATGCCCGCCATAGAACCGAGCCCGAACAGTAGCACATAGAAGCTTGCCAGCCACGGGTTAGGCACCGTGGCGACGGCAAGCACCACCAACGCGCTCGATCCAGCGGCGCCATGCACCAGCCCGACGAGCAGCGCCTTCATCGGCAGCGCCCGGCGACGGTGCGTGTGCTTGTGACGGCGCGCGTCGTGCGGCGTCTGCTCGCCCAGATGGCTGTGCGCATGGAAGTGGCGTTCACCATCGGCGTGCTGGTGGACATGGAAATGCACGCGCGCGCGGCGCATGCGCCAGAGCACTTCGCCACCCAAGAGCACCAGCATCACGCCGACGGCGCTTTCCATCGTCGCTGCCATGCGCTGCGTGAGCATCATGCCGAACAGGATCACCGCCGTGCAGATGACGAACAAAGTGATCGTGTGTCCCATTCCCCAGGCAGCGCCGCGCAGCACCAGTGCGCCGCGCGAACTCTTGCCGGTCGCCATCGAGCCGACCGCGGCGAGGTGGTCAGGTTCGAGCGCATGCCCCATTCCGGCGAGAAATCCGAGCGCGATCAGGGGAGCTGCATGGCCTCTTTTCCTTCAGCAGATGCGCGGAAGTTGTTCGCCGACCAGCATGTCGACGATTCGGCTGCCCCGAAATGGCTGCGCATGACCACGCGGGCATGGCGCGATTCGACCGCGCGGCCGATGATCGCCGCCTCCCGTCCAGCCGGTGTGGCGCGCATCGCGGCAAGCGCCGCCCGCGCTTCGCTTTCGGGAACGAACAGCACCAGGGCCCCTCATTGGCGAGGTATAGCGGGTCGAGCCCGAGCAGTTCGCACACGCCCTTCACTTCGGCCCGGAGCGGCAGCGTCGCCTCCTCGATCTCGATGCCGACGGCCGAGGCCTGTGCGATCTCATTGAGCGCCGAAGCCAAGCCGCCACGCGTCGCATCCCGCGCGCATCGCACACCAGGCGCTGCGGCGATCACCGCTTCCATCAAGTCGCCAAGCGGCCGGCAATCCGAGGCGATATCGGTTTCCAGCGCCATGTCGCCCCGCGCGGCCAGGATCGTGGCGCCATGATCGCCGAGCACGCCGTTGACGATCGCGACGTCGCCAGGCTGGACCCGCTCCGCCGAAAGCATACGGCCAGGCGGGATTACGCCGACCCCGGCGGTGGTGACGAACAACCGGTCTGCCGCGCCGCGCTCGACCACCTTGGTATCGCCGGTGACGATGCGCACACCCGCCTCATCCGCCGCGGCGCGCATCGAGGCGACCACACGCCGTAGCAGCGCGACTTCGCAGCCCTCCTCGATGATGAAGGCGGCCGAAAGCCACAACGGGCGGGCGCCGCCCACGGCCAGATCGTTGACCGTGCCGCACACCGCGATCCGTCCGATGTCGCCGCCGGGGAATTCGATCGGCTGGACCACGAAGCTGTCGGTGGTGAAGGCGAGCTGTGCGCCGGGCTCGGCCAGCAATGCCGATTGCAGCCGCGCCTGATCCTCCATACCGTCCGGCTGGAAGGTGGAGACGAATACATCCTCGATCAGATCGCGCATCGCCTTGCCGCCGCCGCCATGAGCGAGCGTGACGCGATCGGCGCGCAGACGCGCGACGCGCGGGGTAAGGGCAACCTGCTCGTTCATGGCACCTGCTCCAGTTCGACGCCGCCGTATTGATAATAGGCGGCGCAGGCTCCTTCGGACGAGACCATCAGCGCGCCCATCGGCGTTTCGGGCGTGCAGGCGCGACCAAACAGCTTGCACTGCCAGGGCTTGATCGCACCTTTCAGCACTTCGCCGCACTGGCAGGCCTTGGGATCGGGAATGCTGGGCGAGGCGACCGCGAACTTGCGTTCGGCATCCCACGCGGCATAGCGTTCGCGGACGCGCACGCCCGAATGATCGATCGAGCCGAGGCCGCGCCATTCAAAGAACTCGCGCAGTTCGAACACCTCGGTCACCGCCGAAAGCGAGGCTGGATTGCCTTTCTCAGGCACAATCCGGGCATACTGGTTCTCGATCTCGGCGCGGCCCTCGGCGATCTGCCTCAGCACCATCCAGACCGAATGCAGCACATCGAGCGGCTCGAAGCCCGCGACCACCAGCGGGCGGTGGTAATCACGCGCGATGAAGTCATAGGGCTCGGTGCCAATGACCATCGAGACATGGCCGGGGCCCAGGAAGCCGTCGATCCGCATGTCGGGCGAATCGAGGATCGCCTTGATCGTGGGGATGATGGTGATGTGATTGCAGAACAGCGAGAAATTGCGGATGCCCTCCGCCTGGGCCTGGAGGATCGTCAGCGCGGTGGATGGCATGGTGGTCTCGAAGCCGAGGCCGAAGAACACCACTTCGCGTGCAGGATTGGCGCGCGCGAGTGCGAGCGCATCAAGTGGCGAATAAACCATGCGCACGTCGGCGCCAGCGGCTTTGGCGCCGAGCAGGCTCACCCTTGAACCGGGCACGCGCATGGCATCGCCGAACGTGGTGAAGATCACCTCGGGCCGTTCGGCAAGCGCGACGCAATCGTCGACCCGTCCCATCGGCAGCACGCAGACCGGGCAACCGGGACCATGCGCGAATTCGATTGACCGAGGCAGCATCTTCTCGATGCCGTAGCGGAAGATCGAATGGGTGTGGCCGCCGCAGACCTCCATGATGACGATCGTCCGGTCCCGATCGCGCATGATCGTTTCCGCCAACCCCTCGATCTCGCGCAGCAGGTAGCCGGCGCGAACCGGATCGCGGAATTCATCGACGAACCTCATGGCCGCGCCCCATCTTTGCCGAGCGGGCGGCGGTCGGCTGCAAGCAGAGTATGCGTCAAGTCCCAGAGGATGTGGTAGGCGGCAAGGTGGCATTCCTGCACCCGGTGGATCGAGCTTGTCGGCACGGTCAGCAGATGGTCGAGCCCCATGATGGCCATCTCGCCGCCGTCGCCGCCAGCAAAGCCAAGCGTCGCGATGCCCATCTCACGCGCCTTGGCGAAAGCGCGCAGCAGGTTCACCGAATTGCCGCTGGTCGAGAAGCCGACGAGGCAATCGCCGCGCCGGCCATGCGCGATGAGCGGGCGCACGAAGATATGCTCCTGCCCGACGTCGTTACCCACCGCCGTCATCATCGCCACGTCGGCGGCAAGGTTGATCGCGCTCAGTGCGGGACGCCCGGCGGTGACGGGATGGAGAAATTCGACCGTGACATGCGCCGCGTCGCAGCTCGATCCGCCATTGCCCATCGCCAGCAGGCGGCCGCCGCTGCGATAGGAGGCTGCAAGCGCCTGCGCCATCGCCACCAGCACTTCGGCCTGTTCGGCGAAGCAGCGCGCGAAGACGTCCTGATGATCGCGCGCCTTGGCGCGCACCGAATGGAGCAGGTTCTCGACCGGTTCGGCGCGCGCCTCGCCGGGCGGGCGCATGTGCGGGTAGAGCGCGCTCAGCGATGGTGAAGGGCCACTCATTGTCTTACCATCGCGCCGCGCCGCGCGCCGCATCGCCCTGACGCATGGCATCCAGTTCCTGCTGCGCTTCGCCCAGTTCGGTGAGCACGCGCAGCGTCTCAGCCGCCTGCTCCTCGTCGATCACGCTCATCGCGAAGCCGACGTGGATCAGCACCCACGCGCCAAGCAGATCTTCGGCGGTACCATCGCCGATCACGCAGGCGAGATTGACCGGCCGGCGCACCCCGGAAACATCGGCGATCGCCAGCTTACGAACCGGATCGGTAAGTTCAACGATCCGCCCCGGAATACCCAGGCACATGACAATCTCCCAATGATTCTCGTTGTTGTTGTTGTGATTGCAACGCGGCCAGCGCCACCGTCGCCTGACCGAGCGCCAGGCCGCCATCGTTGGCGGGCACCGCCGAGTGGCTGAGCACCTTGAGGCCCATCGCTTCCAGCCCGTCATGGATCAGTGCGAACAGGGTCGCGTTCTGGAAGCAGCCGCCGCTCAGCGCCACGGTGTCGGGTCCGCCCTCACCGCTCAGACGGTGCGTCATCGCGAGCACCGCGCGCGCCAAACCCCGATGAAAGCGCGCGGCGATGACGCCGACCGGCGTTTCGAGCAGCAGGTCGCCCAGCATCGCGCGCCACACCGCCAGCGGCTCGATATAGGGCAGGCCCTTGCCGCCTAGCAGCGGGATGGCAAAGGGATAGGCCAGATCGTCGGGCTCGGACATCGCCGCCGGATCGATCGCTGCTTCGAGCAGCATCGCCGCCTGCCCTTCGTAATCCTGCCGGTCCCAGGCGAGCCCGACAATCGCCGCCGCCGCATCGAACAGCCGACCGCAGGAGGACGACCGTGGCGAATTGACACCCTTCGCCATCATCGCGTCGAGCGCCGCGCGCGGCATGACGGAAAGGCGCTCAAACAGGGGCAGATCAGCGAAGTTCATCGCGAATTCGGCCCACCCCATCTGCGCCATCAGATGGGCATAAGCATTGCGCCAGGGCTCGCGCACCGCCGCCGTGCCACCGGGCAGGGCGACCGGCTTGAACAGCCCAGCGCGCCGATAGCCACGATAGTCGCAGACGAGAAACTCACCGCCCCAGACCGTGCCGTCATCGCCCATGCCAAGGCCGTCGAGCACGATGCCAAGCACCGGCGGCGCATCAAGCGCCCGGCCGTTCTCCGCCATGCAGGCAGCCACATGGGCATGGTGATGCTGCACGGCGATAACCGGCGCGCCATGCGCGATCTCGTGGCCATGTTTCGTCGAGAGGTAATCGGGATGGGCATCGACGGCGATAACTTCGGGCTGGTGATCGTAGAGTTGGGTATAGAGCGCGAGGTTGCGGCGCACGTCGTCTGCGGTCGCGGCGTCCTCCAGATCGCCCATGTGCTGGCTGAGCACCGCCTGTCCGCCGCGCACCAGGCAGAAGCAGTTCTTGAGCTCCGCGCCCATCGCCAGCAATTGCGTCTCGCGCGAGAAGCCGTGCGGCAGCTCGAGCGCACGTGGCGCATAACCGCGCGCGCGGCGCAGCAGACGCACACGGCCCAGGTCGAACCGGGCGACACTATCGTCGATCCGATTGGCGATCGGCCGGTCATGCATCAGCGCGAACCCGGCAATTCCCGCCAGTTCCCGGCGCGCCTCTTCATTATCCGTGCATTGCGGACGGCCCGAGAGGTTGCCCGAGGTCATCACCACCGGGCGCGCCATGCGGCGCAGAACGAGGTGGTGGAGGGGTGTACGGCAACATGAAACCGATCCGATCGAGCCCAGGCGCCACCGCGTCAGGCAGTGCCTCACCCGAAGCGCGCAGCAAAACGATCGGCGCTTCGGGCGAGGCGAGCAGCGCTGCCTCTTCATCAGAAACCTGCGCGTACTTGCGGATCACCTCGATGTCGCGCGCCATAAGCGCGAAAGCCTTGCCGCGCCGCGCCTTGCGCGCGCGCAGTGTCTCGACCACGTCGGCCCGGGTGGCATCACAGGCGAGGTGGAAACCACCCAGCCCCTTGATCGCGACGATATGCCCGTTCTTGAGCATGCCTCCCGCCGCATCGACATCGTCCAGCATCGAAAAAGCCTCGTGCTGAACCGTGCCGCCGCCCAGATGCTCGATCCAGGCGCGCGGACCGCAGGCATGGCAGGCAATCGGCTGGGCGTGGAAGCGGCGGTCGGCGGGGTCGGCATATTCCGCGCCGCATTCCCCGCAGATCGCGAAACCGCGCATCGTGGTGCGCGCACGGTCGTAAGGCCCGCTTTCGATGATCGAGAAACGCGGGCCGCAATTGGTGCAATTGGCGAAGGGGTAACGATAGCGCCGCGCGAACGGATCGCGGATTTCCTCGTGGCAGTCTGCGCAGATCGCTGCGTCCGGCGTCACCGCGCCGTGCATGCCCTCGCCAGCCGAAGCGGCAATGCTGAAATCCGATGGCGGCGCTGCCACGATCGGCCGGCGCTCCACCGCGTCGATCCGCGCCAGCGCCGGCAGCGCCGCGCGCAGCGCCTTTTCGAAACCGTCGGAGCCCGCACCCCAGACACGGATCTCAACACCCTCGCTGGTGTTACGCACATCGCCGGTTAGGCCGAGTTCGTTGGCGAGTCGCCAGACTGTGGGCCGGAAGCCCACGCCCTGCACCTGGCCGCGCACGATCAGTCGCTCGCCGATCACCGCGCCAACTCCCACAACAGTACGCGGTTGTTCCCACTGTCCGCGATTCCGACCAGATTGTCCCGCGTCGATAGGCCATAGGGCCAGCACACGCTGTCGCGCTCGGCGACCCCAGCGGTTGTCGCCCTTCGAGGCGAAGTCGGGCTGGCACGACAGCCACCGCGCATCGCTTGCCGTTGCCCCGTTGCTCCAGCCCAGCAGGCGTGAATTGGCGGTGTCGGCCACGATCAGGCGCTCCCCGGCGGCGGCGAGCGCGTAAGGCATGTTCACCGCCTGCGCGCTGGGGTAGTAGGATGACATGTTGTGATCGCAGCGCGTCATGTTCGCTTGGCCGAGCACGGCATCACACGGCGCGCCCGCCCGATCGGGGAAGCCGTCCCACACCATGATCCGGTTGTTGCCGCTATCGGCTATGGCCAGATGACCGCACCACCATGTCGCGCCGTGCGGCCAGCGCATTGAAAGCGCCGAAACCTCACCCCTGCATTCTCATCGCGACAATCGAAGCTGCGCTGGCCCAGCACGAGATCGGCGGGTTGCCCGGTCGCGGTAGGATCATTCCAGACCAGCACACGGCGGTTGCCACTGTCACAGACCACAAGCCGCCCGGAAATTTCCGCGACGCCGTAAGGCCAGTGGAGGCTGGCGGCATCGGGATGATCGCGTCCGCGATTGGCCAGCACGGCGCACCCCGAAAGCTGCCCGAGCACCAGGTCAGCGGGCTGGCCGCTACGCGTGGGGACATCATGCCAGATCAGCACGCGGTGGTTCCAGGCGTCGGCGACCGCCAAACCACCACGCCACGCGCATACTCCAGTCGGCACGTTGAGCGTGGCCGGCCCGGCGGCCCTTTGGCATTGCGCCCCTCGTGATCGAACCCTGGCTGGCCGATCAGGATTTCTGCCGGCGCATTGTCATTTTCGGGCGTCTTGCGCCAGCCGAGCAGGCGGTGATGGCCGGTGTCCGATATCCAGAGCGAACCATCGGCGTGCAGGCAAACGCCACGCGGCCCGAACAGGCTCGTGGCACCGGGAGCAAGCGGCCCGGCCAGATCGCCTTCCGTCCAGCCGAGAACCACACGAGGCCCACCGGCGCCAGCAGCGGCAAGCCGGGCTGGACCGTGCCCTCCCGCTTGACCGGGCGGAAGGAAGGAGGGGCGAGCGTGGCCGCCATCAGGTCAGCCTCAATTCTATATTGTCACCGCGCACGCGCACCGCGTGCGGCTGTAGCTGGACCTCCGGCGCGGTCAGGCACTCACCTGTTTCGAGTGCGTAGCGAAACCGTGGTGTGGGCAGGTAATGATGCCATCGACCATGTCGCCATGATCCATCGGCATGCCGAGATGCGCGCAGGCATTCTCGAAGCAGGTGACCGTATCGCCGAAACGGGACAGCAGCAGCGAATGGCCGTCCAGCTCGATGATCCGCGTTGCGCCATCGGGAAGATCGGCCAGTCTGCTCGCGCGGGTCCAGCCTTCCTTTTCGTGAACCGCGAATGGCGAGGTGAAGTGGACCGCATCGCCGCCCCCACCAAGGCCTTTCGCCTGCTTGACCTCGCGGATTTCGGGAACCTGCTCGGTGATCGCCTTCTTGACGCCGGCATAGAATGTCAGCGCCGAAGCCGGGCACCCATCGCAGGCGCCAAGGAAGCGGACCACGGCGCGCTCGCCCGTGACTTCGACCAGTTCCGCGTCGCCGCCGTGACCCGCAAGGGTTGGGCGCACCGTCGCCAGTGCCGCCTCCACCCGCTCGAACAGGCTGGCTTTCAGGATGCCGTGCCGCCGGAGCACGCAATAGACCACTTCGTCCGTTGCGGCATCGCGCAGCGCCTCGGCGGCGCCAGGCAGGTCCCGCAGGGATCGGATCAGCCGGCGGAAGGCTTCGGCATTGAGTGCGTCTATTGCCGTAGCCCGGGCCTGCGCACCGCTGCGTTCGGCCTCGCCCCAGTTCTCGGCCAGCGCCTCTAGCGAGGCGAGCTCTCCCAGCAGCCGGGAAAGCGATGGCTCAAGTCTTTGGGGTCGGCCTCGGACATGGCGTCAGGCGTACTTGATGTTTCGGTAGAGCCAGGGCTGAACGCCACCGCCCACAAACCCGCCAGCGATACCCGCCGCCCAGACCGGCAGCACCAATCCCACCGCCACCGTCACCGCCGCGGCAATCAGCGCGCCAAGCAACAGCAGGCGGATGGCCAGCCCCGTGTCCCTAAACAGCTTGCCCTGAAAGAATAGCTTGGCCGAGCCCATCACCGTTTCGAACATGACCGCTCCCTCAGATGCATTGCAGGATAGCGAGACCGGCCAGCACACCGGCAGTGCCGGCCAGCACGCCATAGAGCGCGCCCATGAGTGCGGCGAGTTCCTTGCCAAGGGCCGCGCTGCCGATGCGGATACCGAGACGGCGCCGCCGCAAAGCGCGGCGACGATTCCAGCATTAGCGCCAGAACCAACAGGGTAGGCTGCAAGTCATGTCTCCTTCTTCACTGTCAAAAGCCACCATTGGCGCGCGCGGGTTCGCCGCGCACTGTCATTCCAGCTCAAGGATCGCCTCGGCCACGCCCGCTGCGCGGTCGGCCGCGCCGGCCTCGGCAAAGATCGCACGCGCCTCGCGATAGAGCTTGAGCGCCTGTGCGAGGTGGCGGGGTTGCCGGCATCGCCGTCCTCTGGATCGTCGGGCAGGTTGCTCAGGCAATTGGCCTTGTTGGCGATGGTGTTGGCATATTCGATAGGGCTGTTGCGCCGGTCGCGCACCTTGAGCGCCTCATCATAGGCTTGAAGCGCACGAAAACCGTTTTCGACGCGATGACTGGAAGAGGCGTATTGCAGCGCATTGCCAAGGTTGTTCTGCAGCATTGCGTACTCGACCGGATGGTCGATCAGATTGACCGCAGAGAGGCCCTCCTCGAAAGATTGCACCGCCAACGCTTCGCTCAACTTACCCGCGTCGCTGGCCATCGGCACCGAGAGGAACGCGGTCGCGAGATTGCTGTGCAGGATTGCGTATTCGCGTGGATGGGACAGCTTGCTGAAAGTGCGCAGAGCGCGCTGATAAGCGCCGATCGCGTCCTGGATTCGCGCACGCCCGATCCCGGCAAGCGATTGGAGGACGAGCCCGAGATTCATTTCGGCTTCCGCCAGTTCTTCGGCTGCACCAAGACCGCCAAGGGGAGGCAGCGCGCGTCGCAGCATTTCGCGTGCCTCGTCAAGCGGGGTTGGGTCATCGGTCGGCACCGCCATCAGGGCAGTCGCCATCCGCGCCTGGATCCTGGCGAGCAGCAGCGCATCGCCTTCGCCGCAAAGCTCGGCGGCCTCGCGGTATAGATCGACGGCAGCCAGTATATCCTGCGCCTGCTTCGGCTTGTGTTGCAGGCCCATGGCGATTTCCATGAGCATTTCGGCTTTTCGGCCGTGCTCGCGCTGCTTTCTTCCACAACGCGCCGCGGCGGCCACTTGATCGACTGTCCGACTGAGCGCCGTCATCCGCCCGCTTCTCCCAAGGCTGGTCCCGTACCTTCGAGACTCGCGCATCGTTTTCAGAAGTAGAGCGCCCTCCAGAAGGGCTGTCTACATATTTTTTATATGCAAACTATGTTAT
Organism: Hankyongella ginsenosidimutans; assembly: GCF_005144965.1. Taxonomy (GTDB): domain Bacteria; phylum Pseudomonadota; class Alphaproteobacteria; order Sphingomonadales; family Sphingomonadaceae; genus Hankyongella; species Hankyongella ginsenosidimutans. Next base: position 1,975,858 of record NZ_CP039704.1, on the reverse strand, counting down.
CAGCGCCTCGGGTATCTCCACGAGTAGAGCGGCATCCTCGGCCGACCAGCGGGCTGGCAAGGCAAAAGCTTCCCAATTGCCCAGACCCCGGCTTTCGAAGACGTCGAACGCGGCGGCGACCCTGTCGCCCGCAGCATTGCGCTGCTTGAGCAGGCACCCTCCGGCGGCCGCATGATGGATCGGCAGGATGCGCAGCACCGCGCCATCGATCAGGACGGCTACGGCATCAACCCCGGAGAAATAGGTACGCGCCACCAGCGCTGGGACATGCACGGCGCCACGCACGACATCGATTGTGCCGGACATCCGGGGCTATCTCGTGTCTGCGACGGCGAGACGCGCGGCGATCCGTTCGGCTACCAGGTCGGCGGCCTTGGCAACGGATGCGGACAGGCCGGTTGCATAATCGAGTGAGCCCGCCTCGATCAGATAGACCTCGACCATCTTGGGGAACGTTTCGCGATAGATCTTGCGCCCGACGAAGAGTGCATGATCCCAGCGGAAAGCATGGAGCCCGACGCCGTGCGTCGGCTCGGCTTCAAGCGCATCGCCCGGCACCTCGAAGACCGCACCGGGCGCGCCCTCCGGTTCGCGCGCATCGATGATGATCAGGCGCTGTGCGCCGCGCGCCCGGTACATCACGGCCATGCCGTCCGTGCCGGCATCAAACAGTCCGACATTTTCCGGCAGCCCCATTCGCGCCAGCCTGGCGATCACCGCAGGACCGGCACCGTCATCGCCGCGCAGTGGATTGCCGCAGCCGATGACCGCCACTGCTGGTCCGCTCATATCCGCCAGAGCCGGCACGACCATTCCGGATCAACCGGCAGCATCAGCTCGGGCAGCTCACAGAAGCGGCGGTTGACCAGATAGTACATGCAGGTCTCGCAGGGCTGCTCGAGGCCGTCGGCGGTGATCACGTGATCGGTGAAACCAGCGATCGCCAATTTGGCGCGTAGATCGGTTCCCTCGGTTCGCAGACGCTGGACGATCGTGTTGACATCCTCTGATGTCTCCGCGCGCGGCCAGACTTCGGTCGCCAGCCCTTCACGCAGCATGGCCGCGATATTTTTGCGCAGCATGGCTTCATCCTCTAGGGTGGAAGTCATTCCTCTTCCTCCTTCAGATGCGCCAGAGTCGGCACCACCATTCGGGCTCAGCGGGCAGGCTGAGCTCTGGCAGGTCGCACCAGCGCCGATGGACGAGATAATACATACATTCCTGGCAGCGCATCTCGTCCGGACCATGGGGCCGCAGCAGCCAGCCGGAGATCACCAGTTTGGCGCGCAGATCGTCGGGATCGAGTTCACGCAGCTCATCGAGAATGGCCGAAAACTGACGATCGGTTTCTGGAAAGGGCGCAACCTTGGTTACCAGCCCCTCGTTTAGATAGTCTTCGATCATTCGCAGCAACAGGGCATGGTCCGCTTCGGACGGCAGCACGCCATAACTTGAAAGCAGCCGTTCGCGCTCGTGCGCATTCTCCTTGTCATCGCCATCCTTCGGCACCGACCTCTCCCTTACCGATTCTCCCTCGCTGGACGAGCCGGAGGGTGCGCCGCCGCACCCTCCGGTCAGTTCCGCGCCGCCGTCAGGCAGTGCGGAATCGCGCCAGCTCGGTGCCGGTCTTTGCATCGTGGGCATGGACGGTGCAGACAAGGCAACTGTCGTACGAACGGCAGACATGGCCGACTTCGACAGGATCGGAAGGATTGGCGATAGGGGTGCCGATCAGCGCTTCCTCGATCGGTCCGCGTTCGCCGTCACTCGCACGCGGCCCGACGTTCCACGTGGTCGGGGCGATGATCTGGTAGTTGAAGATCTTGCCGCCACGCACGTCGATCCAGTGGCACAACGCGCCACGGATCGCTTCGGTCGCGCCCCAGCCCTGCCCGTCTTTTCGGTGGGCTTGATGTACCACTCATCATTGAGACGGAACTCGCGCAGGATGCGCTCCGCCTCGCGATAGAGTTTGCACAGCTCGTGCATGCGCGCGAAATGCCGCAGGTAGATCGAGGCGCCGCCCATCTTGCGATACATGTCGAGCAGCAGGGGTCGCTATGCTGCCAGGCCTCGCCGTGCGGACCGCCGGCGATGAGCTGGCGGGCAAGCGGCCCGGCCTCCAGACGGCCATTCTCGACATGGCGCACCGCGGTCGACCAACTGTACTTGCCGTCCGTGTCGATCACGTTCTTCGGCACCGGATTGGTTGTGCGGTTGAACGGATGGACCTCGCCGCCTTCATTGTACCAGGCGTGGAGCGTATCCTCGCGGGTGTTGATCTGGTCCATCAGCTTGAACGTGTCGCTGGCGCCGTCATAGACTCCAGACTTCATGATGACGGCGGCGTTGCGCCCCGCGATCGTCGGCTTGTTGTACTTGTCCTCGTGCGGCAGGTAGCCCCAGCTCACGAACTTGCCATGGCCCTTGCCGTACTTGTCGAGGCCGATATCGAGCGACATGCGGATGTACATGCCAAGGTCGGAATTGGCATGCTCGGGCCGCTCGTCGAGCCAGACCATGAGGTCGTCGTAGCTCCTGATCTGCTCGTAGCGCTCCATCGAGCAGCCGAACCACAACGGCTCGATCCAGTTCCGGCGGAAGTGTTCGAGGATCGACCAGGCGCGGGTGACGTCGGTCAGCGTCGGTGCGCACATCACGCCGCCCGGCACCATGAACGAGGAATGCGGCCATTGCCCGCCGAGCAGCGCATAGATTTCGACCGGACGGCCGGAGATGGTGACGCCCGCTTCATAGGATGTGCCGGTGAAAGGTGAATAACGCTTCACCGCCTCTTCGTAGAACGCCGACTTCGCATAGTTCTGGTTGGTGAAGTCGATCATGAACAGGCCATAATGATGGCGCGGCAGCGACTGGATCGACTCCACGAGCTGGCCAAGATTGCGCGCGAGGATTGCGTTGCGCGGCACGGTCGTGCTCCAGGCGGTGTCGAGCGCCCAGGCCGCGCAGGTCAGATGCGAGGCGCCGCAAATGCCGCAAGCGCGTGGCGTGACAACCAGCCCCGCCTGCGGATCCTTGTTCTTGAGGATCAGTTCGAAGCCGCGGAACATCTCCGCTTGGGTCCATGCATTGGTGACGACACCGTCTTCGATGTCGACCCGCACGTCGAGGTCACCCTCGACGCGGCCGACGGGTGAAATGTCGAGTGTTTGTGTAGCAGCCATGTGAATTCTCCGGGAATGTCTCGATCAAGTGCCAAAGACGTGAATGGGCTCAGACGACGAAGATGTCGGCTTCGGCCCAGGCGGGAACCGCCCCTTGGCCGCCGCAGTGAGCTTGACGTAGCCGGTCCGGTCGACGCCCAGCGGCAGATCCTGGGCACGCCCATCACCGTCTGCGTCTTGAACACCGTGCCGGGTTCGAGGTCGAAGAAGGGAATTCGGGCTCGGTACAGCCCAGGCAAGGCATGCCGGCGCGGGTCTTGGACGAGACGCGGTTCCACAGGATGCGGTTGCAGGGGCTGTGCGTCATCGGCCCGCGACATCCCAGATCATAATAAAGGCAACCCTTGCGCTGGCCGAACGCGGTCGTGGAAACCTTGTAGGCGAAGTGCATGTTGCGGGTGCATCCGGTCTGGGTGAAGCTGGAAAAGAAGGTTTTGGGCCGCTGGAACTCATCGAGCGTCAGATCTCCGGCGCGGCCGGTGGCGACGGCGACAAGAATCTGCGTTACCCAGTCGGGATGGGCGGGACAGCCAGGAATATTGATGACCGGCAGCCCCGCTTTCGAGGTGAAGCCCGCACCCAGCGCGCCGCCCTTCTGGCGCTTGAGGAATTGCAGGCCAACACTATCCGAGGGGTTGGGCGCGGTCGCGGGTATGCCGCCCCAGGTCGCGCAGTCGCCGATGGCGACGACGAACTGGGCGACCGCCGAAAGCTCCGCCACCCAATCCTTCATCGGACGGCCGCAGAAGCGGTTCCATTGACCCGTACCGTCCGGCGCGTTGATGACGGTGCCCTCGAACACGAATATGTCGAGCGGAATTTCGCCCGAAAGGCACTTCTCGAGGATCACCTTGACGTTGTCGCCCAATTCGAGACCCAGCGAAGGCTGCCATAATACGTTGATGCCGAAATCGGTCACCAGGTCGCATGCGCTCGGTTCCTCGGCGTTGAGGAACGACATGGTGTTGCCGGAGCAGGCCCCACCCTGGAGCCACAACAGATTTGCCATAATCCACTCCCAAGGCTCCCCGCCGGGGCATCCGGGCGAGGCAGGGCTTCTTGGCCCGTGCAAGTCCTTAAGCAAGGGCCGTGCCGATAGTGAATTAGACGATATTACAAGATATTATCATCATGCCCGCTGTGCCGAGGCCATCAACTGCAAAGCAACTATTCAGCCAGGCCGCTAAAGCAAGTTTACACCTTGGCGCGTGCGCAGAGCGACGCCTCATCCATGCCGGTTGCCGCATTTGGGGCATTCGACTTCGCCAAAGCTGCTGAACCAGATGCCGCGGCAGCGACTGCACCAGTGGCCGTGCGCGTTCATCCGCCCCGAGCCGAACGCCCGGGTCATCGGCGTGGCGCCCAGTTCGCGCGGCGGCTCGCGCCCGCCCAGCGGCATGCGCGAGAAAGGGAACCTGACGATCCGGTCGTTGTCCTCGCCCATCAGCATCCCGTCCTCATCGTCGGCGCGTCTTCACCCGTCGTGCAAGCCATAGCGCCTGATCTTGTTGGCCAACCCCACGCGTGAAAGGCCCAGCGCATCGGCGGCGCGGCTCTGGTTCCAGCGGAAGCGTTCCAGCGTGGCCGTGACGACCCGCTGCTCCAGGCGCTCGACCATGTCCTTCAATGTTCCACCCTCGGCCGCCGCGTCGCTTTGCGGCTCTTCCCGCACGACCACCCGCTCGAAGACCTCGGACAAATTGCGTTCCGAAATGTAGCTGCCATTTGCGGCCAGCGCCACGGCACGGCGGATTTCGGTTTCGAGTTCACGGATATTGCCGGGATAGCGATAGGCCTGCAACCGCGCGAGCGCGGCGCGGGTGACGCCGATGACGCGGCGGCCGACGACGCCGGCATATTTCTCGATGAAGAAATCGGTGAGGACCGGAATGTCCTCCGGGCGGTTGCGTAGTGGAGGGATGTGGAGTGCGAAGCCTTTCAGGCGGTAATAGAGGTCGCGGCGGAACTCTCCACGTTCGACCATCTGATCGAGCGGACGGTTCGACGCGGCGATGATGCGGACATTGGCGTGATAGACCTTGTCCGACCCCATCGGCTTGACTTCGCCTTCCTGCAGAAAGCGCAGGAGGCTGACCTGAAAGCTGGGGAGACATCCGAAATCTCGTCGAGAAACACGGTGCCGCCATCGGCCGCGCGGAACAGCCCCAGCCGATCGGTCGTCGCACCGGTGAACGCGCCGCGCACGTGGCCGAACAGCTCCGAATGCAGCGTGGCGTCGAGCATTCCGCCACAATTCTGGACATGCATGGGCGAATCAACGCGCGACGAGTTGAAATGGATCGCGCGCGCCAGCAGCTCCTTGCCGGTGCCGGTCTCGCCGTGGATCAGGACGGGCAGGTTGGTCGCCGCCGCCTGCCGCGCCTCCGCGACCAGTTCGGCCATCTTGGCGCTGGCATAGACCAGCTTTTCGAACTGCGAATAGCCGCCCTTGACCGACATGTCGTGGCGTTCGTCGAATATCTGGTCGTCGACCGAAATCTTGAGCTCGCGTGAAAGCAACCGGTGCCGGCGCGACAATTCGTTCATCTCTAGGCCGCGCTTGGCGACGAGCGCGATCTGATCGGCCTGTAGCGGCTTAAACATGTAAAGATAAGCCGCCGAGCGCCGGGCGACTTCGCTGCCGCTGATCCCGCCATGCGGCGACGCGACCACGATGCGGCAGACGCCCGGATGCGAAACGCGGCAACGCGTGAGGATATTGTCGGCGGCGTCGGCGACGTCGTCGATATCGTAGAGCACGAGGTGAACCGCGACTTCATTGAGCCGCTGCAAGCCGCTCGCCTCGTCAGCGGCGATCAGCACCCGATAGTCGGCCTTTTCCTTCAGCGCCGCGCGCACCGCAGCGATCAATTCACCGTCGCGCGAAACGACAAGAACGGTGTGGTCGCCGGACATCTCGCTCCTCTCGACGTGCCGCGGGATTGCAGAATCCGCTTCTGTGTAGCACTCGGGGTATTGTAAGCAAGATTTCCATTTCGCGCAGTTTATTATCAGCCCCGGCGCACGTTTCGTCGACCGAGCAACAGGGGCGGATCGAGCGCAGCAAGGTCGTCGAGCACCAAAGGACCAAATCATCTGGCGACGAGCACGGTATTTACGTCGCCCTCTGGCGTCTTCCCGGATACCTGCGGGTAAGTCGAAATTATTCCCACTCGATTATTTCCTGCACCCATAGCGCATTGAAATTCCACGCTAAAAAGTTTTCGTTTTCTCGCGATACCGTCAGCTAAGCCGTCAAAAACACCGGCTACTGAAAATGCTGGATTTTTCGGCCGGATTCGAAAAACAAACCTTTCGCCGTCTATCGTTGAACACGGCGACGAGGCACCTGCGAATTATCATCAGACTGACCTCGTCGTCTGTACGCTACACTACGACGCACCTTCTTCGAGCCTCGCTGTCTATACCGTCATCGTTGCCCAGAAACATCCTTAGAGCAGTTCGAGCCACATTCAATTATGCCATCTCGACCTGCAGGGCGCGGCTTGGGTTTAGCGCTATCGTCTCCACTCACGGCGCACGCGCCCGCTGCGCGCAATTCAGGAGCATATGCTTCGAGGACCGGGATGGACGGCGTGACCGCTTCGGCCCGACGCTTGGCAACGTGCTTCGCCGCATCGTGGACAAGGGCAAGCTTGCGCCGGTCCTTGTCCACGCATGCCAGAATTTGGTCGTCGGTGGCAGCGTCGATCTGTTCGGGCTCACAGAGCTGCGCGGCCGCCAAGCGGCAATAGTCGCCCCGCAGCAAATCAGATCCGACGAACTGGGCGAGGTCGACGGCGGGGCTGGGCACGCCATAGGTCAACCGGATCGCCAGACGTCTCACACGGTCACCGAGATCGAGCGTCGGGTGCAGGATTTCAGCGACGCGAGCCGCGACGGGCATCAGATCGCAAGTCCGCGCTGCGACCGCCCGTATCGGGCCGGCGGCGCCGCCAAACGCCCCGCCGAACTGCGTCAGCACGCGCTCGATCTCGCTCATGGCGCGACCAGACACGAACAAGAGACAAGCGACCGCCTTCTTCGCACGCAGCGTCGCCTGATGATCGTCTGTGGTCCCCGATGAAGCGCGTTCAGGACGTGCCACGGCACATTTTGCCTCCGCAGCTCGTTGGGCCATAGCTGGGGTTCTTTCTGCGTGCTTTTCCGGTTGATCGGAAAGAGGAGTTGATCGACCTCGACCGTCGTTTGGGCTGCGGCAATCAGGACGGGATCGTTGATGTCCTGGGGCTGGAGCGATCCGAGGCAATCTACAAGCGCGACGATGGACCCGACCTCGGCCGCGCTCTCGCCAGCGAGACGGCCCAGCTTGGTTAGCTCATACGCGCCCGTGGTGTTCTTCTGCACCAGGCCGTGGCGTTCCAAATCCGCCAGCGCCGAAAGCAGGTCCGGCCGGCTCCACTGCCACGCGCTGTGGGCGCGCCGGGCCTGGAACGCGCCGAAGCTCGATTCCAGAAACTCGACAATCTCCTCGCTCGGCACGCCTTCGCCGGCCGCTCGTCGCGCCGCGACCAGGACGCGGATAATTAGGGAGCGCGGGTCGGTCGTACCGTCGAGGAAGCGGGACACCAAGTCTTCCGGCTCCGCGGTCACATAGCGCGACCACAGATCATGCTCGGCGCGCGGATCAAGCGCCAGCAGATACGAAGCCCCTTCTCGGCGAAGCCGAGCCTTCCCGCGCGGCCGACGAGGTTCTTGTATTCGGCCACCGAATAGGGCTCGTCGCCGGTATGATTCAAGCCGGCGATGACGACCGATGATGCGGGCGTGTTCACGCCCATCGCAAGCGTTGTCGTGGCTGCGATTACGCGCAGGCCCGAGCCGCTACGGCGAAATTCTTCCTCGATGACGCGCCGCTCTTCGCGGTCGAGATCCGAGTTGTGGAAAGCGACGCCGCGCCCCAGCGCGCTCCGCAAGTCGGCGCTGGCCTGCGAGGGATCGCCGCCGGGCATCTGCGTCACCGCCTCGGCAGCCGGAGGCAATCCGAGCGACTCTGCGAGATAGTTGGCGCAGCCGCGCGCTTCGCCCTTGGTTTCGCGAAACACGATCACCTGCTGGCCTTCGGCGACCAGCTTGCGCACCAGCGGGATGATCCAATCCTGGCTGGATCCTTTGCCGCCGACAAGACGCCGAACGAGCGGCCCCTCAACCCACTCATTGCCATTCTCCGGGTCAAGGAAGCGGAAATGCCCGGTGCCGAGCAACAAGCCCTCCGCAAGCGGAACGGGCCGCTCCGTGCGCCGCAAGAGCCGCGCGCCGAGCCATTGCTCGAGGCCGTTCGTATCCCCGATCACCGCCGAAAGCGCAATCAATTGGGGCTCGATCCCTCACGCCGGCGCATCCGGATGAGCGTCAGAATGAACTCAAGGTTCGCGCCGCGGCCACGGTCGGCGATCATCTGCGCTTCGTCGATCAGGATCACGCCGACCTGCGCCAGTACATGAGGGAATGTCAGCGCGATCGCGGCGAACTTCTCATAGGTCAGGAGACCGACATCGTATTGGCCCCGCAGCAGAGGCGCGATGTCGTCCGTCTCGCCCGTCGCTTCCACCGTGCGGACCCCGAAACCGCCATAGACGCTCTCGAAGTGCCGCCGCTTGTCCGCCACGAGAGCCTTGAGCGGCAACAGAAACAACGCCCGTTTGCGATCCAGCACGTTCCGGAGCGCCGCGAGCTCGCCCACCATCGTCTTGCCCGAGGATGTCGGGGCCGACACCACCAGGTTCTCGCCGTCCAGCACGCCGAAGTCGGTGATGGCGGCGATCTGAAGCGCATTCAAGGACGGGATCGCTCCAGCCCAGGCGGTGACAAGCGCGTCGGGGAAACCGGCCGACGAGAGGCTGGCAAGATCGGACGTCACCTTGGCAGGCAGACGCGCCGGGAAAGCCGCCCGATACTTCGCGCCCGGCACGAACACGGGCCACTCGACATCGCCGTCGATGCTCCCGCGCATGGTCGGGTTCTGCTCTTTGCCGCCCTGCAGCGCGGCCGCCCTGACGCGGCTCGTAACATGCTCGAGGAGGCGGTAGAGTGAGAGCTTGCCGCCGCTCACGACTTCCTCGGCGCCACATAGCGCCTCCAGCAGAAAGTGGGTCAGAAAGCCGTGCCCGAATCGGCGGTGCTCATAGGCGGGCTCGGTTGCCGCGGAGGCGGTGAAGATGATCCGGCCGGCGCCGCCAAGCTGAGCCAAGCGCGCCTCGGCGGACAAAGGCTGCGCGGCTTCGCATCGACGTGCAGAACCTTCGCGCCAATGCCGCCGGAAAAACAACAGTCGAGGAACAGGATCAGGCGCTTCGCCGGTATCCGCGAGAACCATTCCTGCAACAGCTCGAGCGGGATCGCAGAGCCGGCGAGATCATCGGGATCGCGTCGTGGGTGACGAGCTCATGCGTCTCCGACCCATGGCCGGAGAACGCGATCACCACCGTATCCTCGGGGCCGCAGCCGGCCAGGTCGCCAAATGCGTCCTCAATCCGCTGCCGCGTGGCCTCCGCATCTGCCAGCAACACGGTGCTGCCGCCCAGCGTGTCGAAGAACAGTGCCTCCAGCGCCGTCGCGTCGCGACGCGCGCAGGTCAGCTCATCAATGCCGGTCGAGCTATAACGGTCGATGCCGATGAACAGGCCGCGAAACGGCATGAGGCACCACGCTACGCCCGAACGACGCCGACGGAGAACGCGGCTCGTGGCTTCTCAGCCTTCTCCAGCACGACCGGCGCGAACGTGTCTTTCCGCGCGACCTGCTTGTTGCCCACCTTCTCGAACCAGACACACCAGACGGCATCCTCCTCCAGCATGGCCGTCTTCCCGACCTGCTCGACCGTCATGATCGGCCCGCCTGACTTCACCCGCACAAGATCGCCGGGCTTGAATTCGGTAACATCCATTCTCCGCGCTCCTTCTCGATGCCTATCTGTCCTCGCCAGGCACCGGAGAAGGTCGCAAGAAGCCCGCTCACGTCTCCACCACCATGGGTGGAGGCACGCACGTGCTAGGAGATCGCCCCATGCCCAACGTCAATATATGGTGTGCCGATCCTTCCTTGAACAAGGATTTCACCGAAGATCGTGTAAGCCCCTGAATAAATGTTCTTAATTTGTTTCTTAGGGCTGCGCTGTGTTCCGAAGCGCGATAGGCCCGACGGCAACCCGCCGTCGGGCCTATCGTCACTATCCGCCAGATAGCCAACGCCAGGCGCGGCGCCAGAAGCCGGGAGCCGCCTTGACGGGAGCTGGCTGCACGGCAGGTTCGGTCGCTGGCGTCTGCCCGTAGAAGCGCGCTTTGGCGGCGCGATCACGACGACGCTCGGCTTCAACCTGCTCGTCACTCCAGGGGCCGGCCTCGATCACCTTGCCGCGGTCGATCACATAGTGTGACCGGCATTTCAGCGTCCAATTGCCGATCGACGGCCGCAGCGAGATGGTCTCGCCATCGAACGTCATCTTCCAGTCCGTCGGCGTGAAGGGGCGACGACCTCCTCGCCGCAACCACAGCAGCAGCTATGGGCCGATGTGGCATAGTCCATCGACACATAGAGGACGCCCGGCTCCAGGCGCTCGGGGATGTGTTCGACGAAACGATGATCGAGTCGCTTGTGCCGCATCACGCCAGGTCCCCGTTGATCAGCATGTTACCATCGGTGGTGTAGGTGCAGTGGTGCTCGCGCTCGAGATCGCGATAGAAGCCGCGGATCTTCTTCCACTTCACGACCGCGAGGACCGCATTCAAGGCGTTGAGATCGGCGACCTGAATGTTGGAGGCGTAGATGTCCTTCGCGCCGCCGCCGACGAAGGAGATGCGCTGCCGGGCGTGATCCCGCTTCTCCGGCGTGCTGGCGGTCACCCGCAGGATGCCGCCGAGCGATCCGTCGTCGAGCTCAAGACCCATGCCGACATCGACGAACGCGGCACCGATCGCCTCGAGCTTCTCGACGATCAACCGCTTCGCGTCACCCGCATCGAGAGACAGGAACGCGAAGGTGATGCCGTCAAGGAGGTGGATGTTGTCGGCGCCGAGCGCGACGTCGTGCGCCACGATGTTCCGGTGCATCCGGCTGTAGATGCGCTTCAGATAGTCGACCTTCTTCGGCGCTTCACGCAGTTCCTCGAGACTCGGAGGCCCCGGCCCGAAACGCGTTGTGGGTTAGGAACTCGTCGCTGTCGAATAGGCGGATTTCGCGGACCGGCGTCTTGGCGACGAAGTCCAGAATGTAGCCGCCGGTGCCGCCGCCGCCGATGATGGCGACCCGCTCGCTGATGAGCCGCTCGGTGAGGACGCCGATCCCGACACGATCGGAGGCGGTCTCGACGTAGTTGAAGACGCTCTCTTCCTCCTGTTCCGGCTCGCGGAAAGTGCGAGCCGTCGTGCCGGGTTTCAGCACCGCGGCCGGACCCGCGATGATGTTCGCGTAGCTCGTCATCTTGTGGTGGTAGTCGGTGTAACCCCCATCCGGCTTGCTGGAGAAGCTGTGCGTCGCCTTCAGGCCGTGGCCGAGATCGAAGGCGCCGGCCGCGTGCGAGATGCCCTGGATGCGCGAGCCATCGGCGTGGCAGGGGAAGTCACCGTCCCAGTGGACGACATGGGTGTCGGGCGTGCGCGTCTGATCTCCGGCAAGCGTGAGGCTGGAGATGAGGGTGCCGATGCGCACCTCCCGGCGCGCATCGACATAGGGCACCTCGCGCATGACGAGATACCCGCCCTGCTGCTGGACGAAGTATCCTTCGTCCAGCAGCCGCTTGAGGTCCGGATTACGACTGAACAGTGCGCGTGACATTGAACACCGTGCCCTTCTTCTTGACGTTGACGGTTCCGCCGGCCCCGAGCTCACCGGCGTGCGGCGTCGACGCCGCGTGCCGGTAGGTCATCGAGAAGACGACGTTGGGCTCGTGCTGGCCCGGGAAGGCGAGCTGGACGATCTGCTCAAACGTCACCGTGCGGGCGTTCACCGTGCGCGGCCGCGAATTGACGATGATCTCGAAGGTCAGCCGCGCGGTGATGAACCGCTCGATGCCGGGCTGGGTCAGATCGATCAGCTCGCCGTGTTCGACCAGCCGGTCTTCGCCGCCGGGAACTTCGAGGAAAACCCCTCGCCGTCGTCCGGCTTGGCGAGGCCGTAGAGGATCGTGCCGCTGATGACCGGCTTGCCCCAGCGCAGCTCGTCGTCGTTGAGGGTCAGCTTGAAGTCGCGGTCGGTCTGGAAGGCGATGAAACGCTCGGCGCCGCGCTCGCGCAGGTCGAACGGCTCGTTGAGCCTCACGTCTTCGAAATCGCCCGAGGGCAGGATCGCGACGAGGCTGTAGCCGTCCCGCGGGTCGAGTGCCGCGGCCTCGAGCAACTGGCGGCCGAGCGGCACCGGATCGCCCACCAGGCGGGACTGGAAGTTGAGATCGCCCTGCGCGAGGAGAAAGCGATACCCCGCGCCGGACGCAACGCCCGGCCTTCGCGCAGGGCGTCGCCGAGATCGTCGTAGTCAAGAAGTTCTTCGGTGTTCATAAGATTGGGTCCTTAGGTTCGGCCGAGGCAGCGCCGCGGCTCTAAGGGTCCAATCGGAGCGAGGTCGGCCGACCGGTAAGGTCAGGCGAACTTTTTGCAGGGGACCGTCGGGGTCTGCCCGCAGATAAAGAAGGCCGGGCAGTTCGGGCAGGTGCGCGATGAGACCTCGGCCGGAAACCGTCCGGCGCGGATGTCGCCGAGAAACTTTGCGAGCTTGTCCTTCCGCCCTTTCAGTTCCCGATCGGACAAGGCAAGCGCATGCGTCTCGCCGTCGGAAAGATGGACGAGCTCTACGACCGCGCCGGGAAAGGCCTGCTTGACCGCCAGCATCAGCGCCGCCGCGCCGACATCCTTGCTCTCGGCCGACCGCATGTGACCCGTACGGATCCGGCGCACGGCGCGGACACCGTCCGGCCGCACCAGCACCTCGTCCGGCCGAACGATGATTTCCTCGCCGCCGAAATTGAGGGTCAGCGCAACCGGCGTCTCGGCGACCGCATCGGTGCGGTTCGCCAGGAAGAAGCGCAGCATCACGAGTGCCAGATCGCGGAACTCAGCGCTGTAGCCATGGTCGGCGAGCCCTTCGCCGGCGAGCGCCGCCGCGGCGCGATCTTGCAGCGCCTGCTCGGACACGGGTGTGTCCGCCGCGATCACCTCCGCGACCACCGAACGAACCGCCTCGTGCAAGTGCATGAAGGCGGTCGCGGTCCGCCGCCCGCCAACCTGTAGGACATGAGTGTAAAAGAAGCGACGCGGGCAGGATTCATAAAGAGCGATCTGCGGGCGCCGAAACTAAGCCGCCCGTCGACGACCAGGTCGACGCCCCGCGCTTCCGCCGCCACGGGAAGCGGCCGCGCCGGCACGACCGAATGGCGTGTCAAGGTAGCGCCGAGACGGTCGAGGAACGGCGAAAGCGGTCGGTTGTGGCCGTTGCTCTTCTCGGTTGGCGCATAGAGGATCAAGCGGTCGCGGGCGCGCGACTGCGCCACGTAGAACAGACACTCCTGCTCCTCGGCCTGACCATCGCGGAACGTCTCGATCGCGCTGCCTTCGGCGCTGCGATCATGCCATCGGGCCGGACAGGGCGGCGCCGGCGGCGTGCGTGGGATCGTATCGCTGTTGAGCCCCGGGATATGAACGCCGCCGAACTCCAAGCCCTTGGCGCCGTGGATAGTCATCAGCCGCACTGCGTCGAGATGTTGCGCGGCCGCCGGCAACTGACGCAGATCGCGATCGTCGCCGAGACGGACAAGCCTGCGCACTCGATCGAGCAGGCGCGTGATGGGCAGCCCGCGTCCGGGCGGCTGCACCCGCACGAAGTTGAGGAACTGCCAAATCGCGATGCCGCGCGTGCGATCGGCGAGGTCCGCCGACGTTCCGAGCCGTGCAGCGATGCGCGTGCGATCGAGCAGCAGCGTCGCGAGCACGGTCCAGGGCGAGGCCGTCTGATCGAACCCGTCGAGCGCAGCCGCGAGCCCGGCAAGGGTCCGTCGCCCGCCGTCGCTCAAACCGGGGATCGTCTCGCCATCCCGCAGCCAACTGGCCGGCGCATGCCCGGCCGCCCGTAGATGGTCAAAGACCGCGGCCACATCGGCGAAGCTGGTGACAAAGTCCGGCCAGCAGGCAATGCGCACCAGGCCCATGGCGCGCCGGTCGACAAGGATCGAAAGAAGAGCCAGAAGATCCTTGACCTCCCCGCTCGAACAGACTGCCCAGGAACAGGACCGGCACACCCAGCCGTTCGAGGTCCTGACCGATCGTCGACAGCTTTTCGTTGCCGGTGCATAGGACTGCCTGCTCGCGATAGGCGTAGCCCTCGCGCCGGAGTTCCTCGATTGCATCGGCCAAAGCGACCTGCTGCTGCTCGGCGCGCTGGACCGTGCGCAGCTCCGGCCTATGTCCATTAGCTTCCCTATCCGCTTCGAGGCCGCTGTCCGCGTCGCCCGCGCGCATCGTGATCGCAAAGCCGGAGAAGCTGGCAACGATCTCAGGCACCGAACGGTAGTTGCGCTTCAATCGACCGCGCTTGCCGCCGGGGAAGTCCTCCTTGCCGAACCGGGTCATATTGAAGGATGAGGCGCCGCGAAAACGGTAGATCGACTGCTTGGCGTCACCGACCATCCAGAGATTGCGGCCGTCAGGCCGTAGCGCCCTCAGCAACCGGACGCTGCTGCGGTTCACGTCCTGATACTCATCGACCAGGACATGATCATATCGCGCCTGCAGCGCCGCACAGATGGCCGCGTCCTTTTCGAGCAGTTGCACTGGCAAAGCGACAAGATCGCCGAAGTCAATGCAGTGCGCGTTGCGCTTGAGCTGTTCATAGGCGGCATAGACACGGGCAACCTCGACGGCGCGTTCTGCCGCTTCACGCGCTTCCGGATCACCCGCCTTCGCCAACATGGCATCGGCGAGTCCGGCGTAGGTTTCAGCGTCGACTACCTCGTCCTTCGCCCGCGAGATGGCGGCCAGCATGTCAGCGATGATCTGGGTGGGATCATAGAGGTTGCGGTAGTGCGCGAGCCTCAGCCGCGGAAACTCCTCCTCGAGGAGCTCGACCGCCTCGGTCCTATCCATCATCCGCGGGTCTTTCGACAGGCCGAGCTCCGCGTGGAAGCGACGGATGATATCGAGGCCGAAGGCATGGAACGTGCCGATCCACATCGCGGCCGCCGCCTCGGGCCGCTTGCGCGCGATCCTTTCGGCCATCTCGCCCGCCGCCTTGTTCGAGAAGGTCAGGAGCAAGATACGCCTGGGATCGATACCCTCTTCCAGAAGGCCTTCGACACGCGCGATCAACGTCTGGGTCTTCCCGGTGCCAGGACCCGCTTCGAGCAGATAGGCTTCCCGCGATGCGCCGCCGCCGTCGCTTGCAGCGGATTGAGCGGCCGTTCGACGTGCGTTGCCGCCGGCGTGGGCGGCACCGGCGGCAACAGCAAGGCATCGAACAACTGCTGCGCCACGACCTCGAACGGCCCCGAGTTTCGCAGCGATCTCAGAAGCGGAAAGGCCGCCATCCACATGAAGCGCCCGCACTACGTTTCGCGGGATCAGCAGTTCGCGCGCGAAAAGATCCATCTGGACCTCGCGACGCTGCCTGCGCCCATAGTCGATCACCCGATCAATCCCGACCGGAGACGGCTCGGCCGCGCGGGCCGGATCAATCGCCGGCGCGGGTTCACCTTCGGGATCGTCGCCAAGCTCTACATGGCCGATCTCATGCGCCACGAGGAAGGCCTGCTCGAACCTAGATCCGATGTTTTCATGGAGGATCAGATCGTCGGCGGCGACAAAGGTCGCGCGGCCACCGTTGAGCACAGCCGCCCCTACTGCCGTCGGCTCGACGTCGATCCCTCGCCGCTTAGCCTCAGCGACAGCAAAATCATAAGGCGACCAGGGATCGGCGCCGGATGCAACGAGGCGAGCGTGAAGCTCAGCGGCGACTTGCCTGGCGAGCTCCACGCTATCCATGTCAGTCAGCCTCCGCCAACAATCTGGCGCGCTTCTCGGCCGGAACGCCAGCGTCGATCAGCACCTGCTCGAAGGTGACCTGCTCGCCGGCCGTCGGCTTATTATCGGCCTTGTAGCTGCGCGCGACGAGCAGCGGAGCTGGCTCCCAAGACGACTCCAACTGCGCGACAGAGCTGCGCATCGCCTCAGCCAACATCGCCAGGAAGCGTCGCGGGATACTAACGAGAGACCTGCCGTTCGCGCAGCGCGGTCACGACTTGCCGGGGCACGTCCAAAACCTGGGCGACGGTGCGCCAGTCATCGACCGTCAGCGCCGCGAAAGGGTCGGATGCTGCCGCCGGCACAGCCTTGGCGTGTTGCGACCAAGCCGCATCGATCAGCGCCTGATCGGCAGCAGAGAGGTGCGGCGTCTTCGTAAGACTCGCGGCTGAGTTCGCGCGAGAGATCGATGAGCTCTCCAGCATATTCTGGGTAAAGCCGCAGATAGCGTTCCAAGGTCGAGCGGCCAGGCTCGCTCTCAACCGCGAACGCGTCGAGCACGGACTCGCGGGATGGTCGTGCGCCGGCGGGGCTCACCGCTCGTCTCCGTCGGTCATGGCGGCTCGCAGGGTGGCGAAGGCCTTGTCACGGTAGGTTCGGACCGTCTTTTCGGAGCGGCCCAAGGCCTTGGCGATGGTCATGACGTCCGGCTCCTTCGAGTCGATGGGAAAGCCCTGTCTGAGCATGTGAATGATCCTGCTTTGTTCTATTGGTAGAACTTCAATCGCTGCATCCAGGCGCGACCGGTAAGCCGGATCGTCGAAATCCGACGCGGCGAAGGGATCGTGGGCCCCGCGGCCGCCTCCACCTCTGGCGACAGTTCACCACTCTCCTCGTCATATTCGAGGGGCTGGGAACGATTTTCGTCGCGCCAGGCCTTTTCCTGCGCATCGCGCCGCAGGCTTGCCAGCGCGCCGTCGAAGCGCACCTCGAAATAGTCGAGCTTGTCGATATAGTCGGCGCGATCCGCCGAAAGTAGCTCGGCGAACCGGCTGAACACCTTGTCGCGCACGACCCCGCGCGTCAGCGATTCCGTCCTGCCATCAGAGCTTTCCGCCTTGGGCAAGCTGCGCAGCACGCGTCCGATCAGGATCCGATAGAGGCGTTCGAACCACGCCTCGTTGTTGTCTCGACGGCTCGCGCGAATGAAATAGACGAGACATTCGCTAGGGATGTAGCCCGCGTCGGAGCGCTTGGTGATTTCCGCCCTGTCAATCAACTCGTCACGCGGCAGGACCGCCAACTCGGCGATGAGCGCTTCTATCTTCAGGTCGCGCCCGTAGAGTTCGCCATTGAGGCGTCGTTTGCGCAGCGGGGCCACGATCGCCTCGCCCGCGTGGTGCGCGTCTGCCTCTTGCCCTGTGTCGACAGCCCCTCCAACTGCTTCATCTCCCCGCCCCGCTTCCCATATCGCCCTTCTCGTTCAGACGCGTTTCGAGCGAGCCGATGCTGTCGAGCACGGCCTCGAAATCCGGAGGATCGCCGAAGATCATGCCTTGCATGGCCCTGTAGTCGACACGCAACTGCTCGATCATCGCGTCATGCGGGGCAAGCGTGAACGAGCTAGGCGCAGCGCTGGCGAGATCGAAGTCTGGTCGATTGAAGAACATCCGGGCGTGAGCGACGCAGTCCGCGCCGAGCGCCGTGTCAGCGATGGCGGCCGCGCCGACTGGCGTCGCGGCAAGCCGGTGCAGGTCATAATAGTGACGGGATACGCGTTGACCGCCCCCACGCAGCTCGCCGCGCTTGTCGAACCACCGTCGTAACCCGTGGACGATGACGACCTTGTCCCAGAAGGTGCGTTCGGGATCGACCGTGCGCACGGCCGGTATGGTCAAATCGAGCGCCGGTAGATCGTCGTCGACATAGGGTTTAATCGGCACTTCGCTGTTCGGATCAAGAGCAGACTTCGCGCCCGACTCGATCTTGATAGCCGCGCGTACATAGTCCGATCGCGGTGTCGCCGCGGGATACCAGATTAGCAGCGTCTGGCCGTCGGGATCAGCATCATCGGCTTCTACCCGTGCCGCGTCGGCACCGAGGCCGGCGGCCCGGAGCCGGTCCTGCAGGATCACCGTCAGCTCAGCCCGCAGCGGGCCGTTGATGTAGGCTTGGCAAGCGTCCTTGATCGCATCGAGGCGCGCCCGGCGCTTTGCCACTCAGCGCTTCGAGCTCCTCAATGGTGGCCGGCTCGCCGATGTCGTCCCGAAACACCGTGACATCGATGTCTTCGGAGAAGCGGTTGATCAAACCAAACCCTTTGGACAGGGAGGTTCCACCCTTGAAGAGGAGGCGGGGTCCGCCCTCTTTCAAGCCATTGAACAAGGCATCCAGCGTCCAGCAGACCCAGAAGTCCTTCTCGATATTCTGGGACGCCGTGCCGAGGCGTAGCGCCGTCGTATCGAAGGCGCTCAACATCGCGTCGGACCCAGCCGCGAGAACCTCGTCGAAAGCCGGATTCATATCTTCACCGCCCAGCTGCGCCGCGTTTGGCGGTTTGTGTCTTCTGCGGGGAGAGCGGCTTTCGCTTGGGCCGGGCGACGGCAGCATGATGCTGATCATCGGCATCGTCCGCCGTTCTTTGTAGATGACGATCATGATCAGCATCATCACGATCATCATCGATGTGCCGACGATGAACGCCGGCGTCGCTTTCAACGAGCGGCTTGAGAAACACCCACATCCATGTCGGAAGCGCTGTCATACCGGCAGTGAGATCCGCTTTGAGGGCCCCCGTCGGATCTTCGAAAAGCTTGGCGAGCTTGCGCCTGACCTGATCACTCTCCCTTCACGAACCAGGAGATCGCGCAGCCAGTGAAGCGCTTGGACGACGCGCATCGCTGGTCGTCCGGCCCAGAATAGCTTGCTGGCCGCGGTCGGACGGAAGGTGATCGTTACATTGCCGAGCTTGATCGCGCGGCGCCGAGCGTCGGTGTGCACCACGATTTTGCCGGGACGGCGTCAGTCAGGCCCAGATCGTTCGCCGCGGTCATGCCATCGACAAGCATCCGGGTTTGGTCACGCCGCCCGACGGCGTCGATGACTGAGCGCGGATCAGGCGGGTTGGGTTTCTGGGTGAGCTTGTTGAAGCCAGGCTGATCGTAGAGCCCACGATCGATTCGCCTGAGGATTTCGGCCTTCGTCAGCCGCTGCAACGCCTTATCGACGGCGTCTCGCGAGGCGAGATCGACGAAATCGCTGGGCGTCCATACCTTGCGCGGCGCGTCCGCACGGATGCGCTCAAGTATGGCTGTCTTTAGATCGGGCGAGTCATTTCTCATGTCCGAAATTTGTAGTCCTTTTCGGACATGAGGCAAGTCGATCGTCCGAAAACATATACAAACTTCGGACAGTCCTGGCTTTGAGGGAAAGCCTTCCCCTGCGGCCGAGCCCTGCGGTCTCGGCCGACCCCTTCTGCGGGGCCGGCTGCCCCGCAACACCCCGCCGAGTGAGAGTGCGGACGGGTTTGCCGTGACGGGTTGAGGGCTGGGAGAGGCTCCGGCGCCCGTCATGGAGACAACCCATGACCCAGGTGGAAATTCTCGACGCCGCTCGCGATGGACGGCGGGGCTACAAGGTGGATGTAAGCCGCGGCGAGCGTGTTCGCCGCGTGTCTTCGGAGTGGTTCTCACGGCCGGCGGACGAGCGTTACCTGTCTCTGTCGGACCTATATGCTGCCGTCCGTGGCCGGACCGAGCGAAGCCGTACCCGAACCGTCGAAAGCGCGGCGATCCGGGTGGATGCCAGTCGCGACGATGCAGAGCGCCTGGCCCTGATGCTGCCCGGGTCCGACACGCCGATCGCGCCCACACATTGGAGCTTCGGTCAGCTTGCCGGCCTGGTGGGCGCGCCAGCGGCCTATCTGCGCCAGCTTCCGGCGCCGCTGGCCGGCATCAACCTGCAATACGGGCTGACCTCCCATCGCGCCGAGCAGGTGAAGACGCTGGAGATCGAAGATGGTCGCGTCGAGCTTCGGGCCGTCACCGGGCCTGACTATGGCCGTATCTTCGATCACGAGCTGGTTGCGGCCGTTCAGCGCATCGCTGGCAACGGCACGGGCGACACCCGCTGGAAGGTGCCGGGCGTCCTCGACTGGTCGACTGGTATCTACAATCCGCGCGTCGACATCACTCAGGACACCACGACCCTCTATGCCTCGGACCGAGACATCTTCCTCTTTCTAGTCGACGACCTGAACCCGATCGAGGCGGGCCGACTGCCCGACGGTTCGCCCGACCTCTACTTCCGCGGCTTCTATTGCTGGAATTCCGAGGTCGGTGCCAAGACGCTCGGCATGGCGAGCTTCTATCTCAGGGCGGTCTGCCAGAATCGGAATCTGTGGGGCGTCGAAGATTTCGAGGAGATCACCATCCGCCACTCGAAATACGCCGCGTCCCGCTTCGCGCATGAGGCGGCGCCGGCGCTGACACGCTTCGCCAATTCCTCAGCCGTCCCCTTCGTCAACGGCATCAGAGCGGCGCGGGAAAAGATCGTCGCCCGCTCCGACGAGGACCGCAGCGACTTCCTGCGCAAGCGCGGCTTCTCCAAGGCCGAGACGGCGAAGATCATTGAGACCGTCTTGGCCGAAGAAGGCCGCAAGCCCGAGAGCGTCTTCGACTTCGTGCAGGGCATCACTGCGGTCGCGCGCGATAAGACCCAGCAGGACGCGCGGCTCGACCTGGAGGCGCGGGCCAAGAAGCTGTTCGACCGGGCGGCCTGAGTCCCGGAAAGCCGGAGATGCGGAAAGGCGTGTCTCCGGCTTTCAGCCGATGCCAGCTAATTGGGAGTCGAAGGTGCGCTAATTGGAAGTCGTCGGTTCTGCGGCGCTGCCCTCCAGAGTGAGAGGGCGGCGCTGCGCTTCGTGACGAGTTGATGCCGAGAGAGGCTTTCGGCGCTCGTCGCGGAGTACATCCCGATGGCCACCCCTGTTCAGAAGATCACCCTCTCGCCCTCGCGCGACATCCCTTCAACAAGCTCTTGCTCTCCCAGTCGAACGTCCGGCGCGTGAAGGCCGGTGTCTCGGTCGAGGAGCTGGCCGACGACATCGCTCGCCGCGGCCTGCTGCAGGGCCTCAGCGTGCGCGCGGTCGTCGATCAGGCCGGCGCCCCGACCGGCATGTTCGAAATCCCGGCCGGCGGCCGGCGCTACCGGGCGCTGGAGCTGCTGGTGAAGCAGAAGCGCCTCGCCAAGACCGCGCCGGTGCCGTGCATCGTCCGCGACAGCGGCATCGCCGAGGAGGACTCGCTCGCCGAGAACGTCCAGCGCGCGCCGTTGCACCCTCTCGACCAGTTCCGGGCGTTCCTGGCGTTGCGCGAGAAGGGCCAGTCCGAAGAGGAAATCGCCGCCGCGTTCTTCGTCTCGGTCAACGTGGTGAAGCAGCGCCTGAAGCTCGCGTCGGTCTCGCCGACGCTGCTCGACGTCTATGCCGAGGACGGCATGACGCTCGACCAGCTCATGGCCTTCACCGTCTCCGGCGACCATGAACGCCAGGAGCAGATCTTCGAGCGCCTGAAGGCTTCCTACGATAAGCAGCCCTACGTCATCCGCCGCATGCTGACCGAGGGCGCGGTCCGCGCATCCGACAAGCGCGCCCAGTTCATCGGCCTCGACGCCTATGTAGCGGCGGGCGGCGCCGTGCTGCGCGATCTGTTCCAGGGCGATGATGGCGGCTGGCTGCAGGATGTTCCGCTGATCGACCAGATGGTAGCCGATAAGCTGAGGTCGGACGCCGAGGTGATCGCCGCCGAAGGCTGGAAGTGGATCGAGGTAGCGCCCGACTTCGCCTACGGCCATTCCTTCGGCCTGCGCCAGCTTCGCGGCGAGACCGTGCCGCTGTCGGCCGAGGAGGAAGCGAGCCGCGACGCGCTCCAGGCCGAGTTCGACCGGCTGTCCGAGGAATACCAGGACGCCGACGAGCTTCCGGAGGAAGTGGATGAGCGCCTGTCGGAGCTGGAGACGCTGGTCGAGGGCTTCGATAGCCGTCCCGCGGTGTTCGACGCCGTCGAGATCGCGCGCGCCGGCGCCTTCATCAGCATCGGCGCCGACGGACAGCTTCGCGTCGAGCGGGGCTATGTCCGACCGGAAGACGAATTGGCGGCCGAGCCAGCGTCCGAGCCGGACGCCGATAGCGGCGACGAACACGCTATCGCCACCAGCTACGAGGGCGACGAGGCTGTCGTGACGGCGGAGCCTGACGCCGAGCCGGAGGACGACGAGGTCTCTCGCCCATATCCGATCGCCTCATGACCGAGCTGACCTCGCACCGGACGCTGGGGTTGCGCAAGGCGCTCGGCGAGCGACCGGACGTCGCCTTCGTTGCGGCGCTGCACGTTCTGACGCTGAAGACCTTCTACCACTACGGCTCGGATAGCTGCCTCGAACTCGATCTGAAGAGTGTCAGCTTCGGGACGCAGGCGCCGGGGCTCAACGACAGCGTCTCGGCCGAGGCGATCCGCGTGCGGCACGAAAGCTGGTCAAAGGCGCTTCCGAAGGAATCCGCCGATCTCTGGGACGCGCTGCAGGAATGGGACGGCGACAGCCGGGCGGCCCTGTTCGCCCACATCGTCAGCCTCTCGGTCAACGCCGTCTATGAGCCCTGGAACCGGCGGCCCCGTGCCGCCGCCCATGCCGACCGGCTGGCGCAAGCGGTCGACCTCGACATGGCGGCAGCCGGGTGGAAGCCGAGCGTGGACAACTTCCTCGGCCGGGTGACGAAGGCCCGCATCCTTCAGGCGGTTTCCCAGGCGAAGGGACAACGCGCCGCTGATCGGATCGAGCATCTGAAGAAGGGCGACATGGCAGCGGAAGCACAGACGCTGCTCGCCGATACCGGCTGGTTGCCTGAGCCATTGCGCACCGTCGATCGGTGCGCGTCGAAGGTCGAACCCACCCTGATCAACGATCTGTTGCGGCTGTCGAACAATCGACGGCAATCGGTGGCGAAACGGCCATGGTCGAAGACGAGTCGTTCGCGGAAGATGAGGTGGCCGACGACGCTCCCCACGCGGTCGCGGCCGAATAACCGTCAACGACTTGCGAGACTGGCCCGCCGGCGACGGCGGGCCTTTCTCATGGGAAACGACCATGGCGCAAAATCCGCATGATCTTGCACGCCGTCTCGCCGATCGTGCCGAGGCGGTGTGCCGGCACTATCTCTCCAGCGGACGCCGCCAGGGCGGCTACTGGCTGGTTGGCGATGTGCGCAACAAGCCCGGCCGCTCGATGTACGTCCGGCTCAAGGACACGCCCAAAGGCCCAGCCGGCAAATGGACCGACGCGGCGACCGGCGAGCATGGCGATTTCCTCGACGTTATCCGCGAAAGCTGCGGCCTGCTCGATTTCAAGGACGTCACGGACGAGGCGCGGACCTTCCTCAGCATGCCACCGCCGGAGCCGGAATCTCGCCAGCAACCGCGGCAAAGCCCGGCGCCGCATGGGTCGCCCGAGGCCGCCCTTCGGCTGATCCGCATGTCGCAGCCGATCCACGGCACGCTCGTACAGGCGTATTTGCGCGAACGCGGCATTACGGATTTACGCGGAACCGGAAGCCTGCATTTCCACCCGTGCTGTTACTATCGACCCGACGAGCATTCGCCGACCGAGACCTGGCCGGCGATGATTGCGGCCGTCACCGACCTCGACGGCAAGATCACCGGGGCGCATCGCACCTGGCTCGATCCGCGCCGACGCGACAAGGCGCCGATCGACACGCCGAGGCGGGCGATGGGTGATCTTCTTGGTAACGCGGTCCGCTTCGGCATCGGTGGCGAGGTGATGGCGGCCGGTGAAGGCATCGAGACCGTCCTGTCGCTCCGGCAGGCTGTTCCCTCTATGCCCATGCTGGCGGCGCTCTCAGCCGCTCATCTCGCCGCCATCCTGTTCCCCGGCACGCTACGGCGGCTCTACATCGTCCGCGACAACGATCCGGCCGGTAACGGCGCGCGCGATACCCTGATCGAACGAGCGAACGCGACCGGGATCGAAGCGATCGTCATCTCGCCCGAGTTGGACGACTTCAACGAGGACCTGCGCACCCTCGGCCTGGATGCCCTGCGCATGGAAGCCCGGTTGCAGATCGCACCGCAGGACGTCGCCCGCTTCATGGCGTTGGCGGCATAGCTGGCATGAGAACGGGCCTGCGGTTCGCCGCCGTGCCCGGAGGATGCGTCAATCCGTCGGAGCGGGACCGCGCCTCGACCTTCGAGAGGGCGATCGGCCCACAAGCCGGCCAACCGGGCAATGGCGGCGGCCGACTATTTTCCGGCGCGGCCTTACGGCCGCTTTCCATCGCGAAGCAAAATAGCCAGCCTTAGCCATCGAGCCCTGCGCTTGCGCTCCAGGTGCCCGCCCGTCTGGCCCGTGGGCTTCGTCGCCATGAAGGCCGCGACGGTCGCGGTCCCACCGACGGAGCATCCCATGCGCGATCACGACGACTTCGAACCGCACCACGAATCCTCACCCACCGACCATGTCCTCAACGAACTCCAGCTCCACGGCTACCGCCCCTCACCGACGAGCCCGACCAGCGGCTACTGCCCGACGGCAACCAGGTCGCGGGCGCTGTCGCCGACATCTTCGACGCCCTGATCGCGACGCTGGAGGACACGCGCCTCGAACCCGATCTCGACGATCTCCTCTGGTCGACCGTCAACGTCTTCCATCGCGCCACCGAACGGATCGCACGAGAGCTTGACGACAACGAACAGGCCCAGAAGCGCTCGCAGCGCGAACAGGACGGCAGCGAGGTGAAGTCGGTCGAACTCGAGCGCCAGATCGCCGAGGGCAGGACGCTTATCGAACGCCAAGCCGCCTTCGAGCTGATGCGCGACCAGGCCGCGGAACACTACGAACGCCATGTCGGCAAGCCGTGGCTCCCCGCAGTGGATCGAAGATCAACCATCGCAATCTCACTTCCGCGATGATCGACAGCCGCGACTTCCTGATGGCGAAGAAGCGTGCCGAACAGGAGGTTCTTCTTCCTCCCGGTCCGAAGATCGTCGTCACCGGCGGGCTCGACTTCAACGATCACCGACTGATCTGGGCCAAGCTCGACCAGGTGCACGCGAAGCACCCGGACATGGTCCTGATCCACGGCAAGTCGCCGAAGGGAGCCGAGAAAATCGCATCCCTTTGGGCAACAAATCGCAACGTCCCGCAGATCGGCTTCGCCCCCGACTGGACCAAGCACGGTCGCGCCGCACCCTTCAAGCGCAACGACCAGATGCTGGAGATCGTGCCGAAGGGCGTGATGCACTTCCCCGGCACAGGCATCAACGACAACCTTGCCGACAAGGCCAAGAAGCTCGGCATCCCGGTGTGGAAGCACGGCGGCGCGTAAGCGCTGCCTCCGCCTCAATATACCTTGATCGTGCGAGGATAGGTCTATCCAAAGCCTGATGTCGGCTCTGGACTGGGAACAGGAAGACCGGTATTGTTGCAGGATGAGGATCTTGGTTCACATCGCGGTCGCGACTAGCGGACGAATTAGCCTCCCGGCCTGATACATCGGGTCGGGTCTCTCCGCTTGTGAACTTCATGACGCCGTTGGCGTCTTCCAAGGTCTAAGTCATGTCATCGAACGAACCGACGCTGCATCTCGTATGCGGCAAGATAGCCGCAGGAAAATCAACTCTCACCACAGAATTGAGCAAGCAGCCGCACGCGGTCGCCGTGCGGGAAGATCATTGGCTTGCCCGCCTCTATCCCGGCGAACAAAACAGCTTGGCCGACTATGTTCGCAACGCGAGACGGCTGCGCGAAGCCATGACCCCGCACCTGATCGATCTACTGCGCGGCGGGGTATCGGTCGTGCTCGACTTCCCGGCGAACACCCCAGCCACTCGAGGATGGATGCGCAGCCTGTTCGAGAGCGCGGGGTGCAGGCATCAGCTCCACT
This sequence comes from Hankyongella ginsenosidimutans, assembly GCF_005144965.1. GTDB lineage: Bacteria > Pseudomonadota > Alphaproteobacteria > Sphingomonadales > Sphingomonadaceae > Hankyongella > Hankyongella ginsenosidimutans. Next base: position 1,949,756 of record NZ_CP039704.1, on the reverse strand, counting down.
ATCTAGATGTATCGGACGAGGTGTGCAAAGCCCGCCTCCAGTGCAGAAATACGAGTGGCGAGCACGAATTCAACGTCAGCGAAGAGGACTTCGATCTCTTTACCAGTCACTTCGTTCCTCCCTCGGTCGACGAAGGTTTCGAGGTGATATTGCATCGCGAATGATGTCCGATCCGCGTAGGTCTGGCGAAGCATCGGCAAGTCCAGGCGCCGCCATGCCTCCATCGTCATAGCGCCTAACGAGCGGTTTCTCATGACGAGAGGCGAGGTTCCACCATCATCGACGGCGTGGGACTTGGCGGCTCCTCCACTCGGCAGGTACCACCCCGCGTCCATTGGCGCTGATCCTTTGGTCCAGCCGATGGCCTGACGCCATCAACCCGTAAAGGGTCGGACTACGCTGCGCGTGCCGTCGCTCACGGTTTCACCTTCGCGGTGATTGCGGCCATCGGCCGAACTCATCGGGCCTGTCAGCGGGGATGGTCCTCCGCTCGAACAGGAGCCGGATCGATGTCCCTCAACGACGCCCACGCCTTCGCCTTCAGCCTCGCCACTACGCTGATGGCCGCCATCATCATCTTCCAGGCTGGCGACGGCACGCTGTCGGTCACGCCCGCCAGCGAATATGACGGCGACATCGCCGCTATCGTCCATGAGATCGATCCCTTCGCCCCTTAACCGAGGCCCCGGTCGCCCGCGCGGAAATCACCGACGATTTCCGCTCCCGGCATCGTTGCTCCTGCGCTATACTTCGGATGCGCCGTGGTGGTGGTGGAAGGCGCGACCGTCAGACCTTGTCCTTACGGAGGCCACCACCATGATCATCCTCGCAATGTTTGCATCCCTCGCAGCGATCGGCTTGCTCTGCTGGCTGCTGTTCACGCTGGCCGTCTTCGCGCTGCCAGCGTTCGTCGCCGTGACCGCAGGCGTCTGGGCGCAAGGCACCGGAGCCGGCATACCCGGCGCCATCCTGGTCGGCGCCGTCGCAGCCGCCGTCACGCTCGCGGCAAGACATCTGCTTATCACCTTCGCTCGGCCCATGTGGCTGAAGCTGATCGTGGCCGCCGCTTTCGTCGCGCCGGCGGCCATCGCCGGCTTCCATGCGACCCATGGCATCGTGAAGCACCTCATGCCCTCCGACGCATGGCAGATCACGTTCTCCGTCATCGGCGCGGTTGCGGTCGGCATCACCGCCTTCGTGCGGGTCGCGGGAATGGCGACGGCCCCGAGCCCGTCCGGCCGGGATCTTGCGCAGGCCTGATCGTCGTCATCGCCGTAAGGAGGATCAGAATAGCGAGTGGCTGTCGCGTTCCCCGTCGTCTCATACTGTTGCGATGGGGGCGCGGATCGACGCTCGGCCCCGGAAAGACGATCGTCGTTGGAGTGCAGCCCAGGCAGAATCATGTCTCTGCGGCGCACCGGACGCTGGCGCGGCGATTTCCCGGAGGGCGGTGGAAGGTCGGAATGCGGCAACGTAGGCCTACCGGAAGGAGACGAAGCCGGTGAGCGTCCGGTGACGCCGGTTTGCCGATGCGGGACGGCCGCCATCTTCTCCGTTGTCTGACCGTGCCTCGACCGCTCCAAACGGCCTCTTCAATGGCTTGATCTGGCCGAAGGACGGCTGCGCCTCGATCGCCTATGCCGCAACAGCCGCGTCAAACTTTCTTCCCCTGCCGGCTGCGCCGTCATTCCTCGCGAGACAAGAAAGCCCTCCTTAGCTGTCAGGCCCCTTCGGGGTGCGCCGTTGATCGCCTCCGGCCAACCGATCGCCATCGAGGCCGCAATGGTGCGGGCTCGGGAACGGAAAACGGAGACTTACAATGGCGACCATCGGCACCTTCAAGAAGACCGGCTCGAACGAGTTCACCGGCGAAATCGTCACCCTCAGCGTCCAGGCCAAGAACGTGCGCATTGTCCCTGACCAGCGCGCCACCGGCGAGAACGCCCCAGCCATCGGGTCCTGGTCGGCCGCGCCGAGATCGGCGCCGCCTGGTCCAAGCGCTCCAACGAGGGCCGCGACTATCTGGGCCTCAAGCTCGACGATCCGAGCTTCAACGCCCCGATCTACGCCAACCTCTTCGACGACGAGGAAGGCGACACCTTCTCCCTCATCTGGTCCCGCCCCAACGGGCGGCGCGGCGAATGAGCTTCGCGCGAGGCCCCGGCCGAGAGGCCGGGGCCTCGGCCTACAAGGCGACCGAATCAGTTCGCGCCAGATAGACGCAAGCTACCACCACGGAGAGCCTTAAAGCTGGCCTTGGCCCTAGAACGACTATTATAGATGGGGTATTCGGGCTCTTCTTCTGAAAGCTCCAGCTTGAAGAAGCCCGCTGGTGGGGCGGGCCCCTCTGCTATTGTTTGTCCAATTGCAACACTTGGTGCTGGACTAGAGCGCTCGCTTAATCTCAGCGTAGTCGCCAGTGGTGCGCAACGTTACCGTCACATCGGCGCGACCTCGGTTCCGCCAGAACCAGCCGTGGTTGCCGTCGAAGGCGGCTTCGAGCACCCCTTCAGCGCCGGGCACCGCGCGCCCCTTTCATAGCTGGTCTGCTGGCCGCCACCGTCACCATGAAGGTCGAAATTCACGACGCCGCCCGTGACGGTCCAGTTGAAGTTCACGCGAGCGCCGCGGTTCATCACCAGCTTGACCTCAGTGCCCTCGCCAGGTTTCAGCGTGATCGTCATCTCGTCGCTGCGCGCTGCCACGGCTGTGGTTTGCGCAGCGGCCGATCCGACCACCAACTCGGCGAAGATCCGATCGATAAGGCTGGAGCGTTGATCGGATGAGGGCATCACGGCAGGGATTCCACTCTGTTCCCCGGCGGCACGGTCACGTTCAGCCTCTTCCGCAAGCTGGGCCTTGATCTCCCCATTTCAGCGAGTCCGAGCGCGCGTCCGACGCCGGTCGGGTCGATAGCATATTCTGCCGGGAGCACGATGGTGACGAGTATGGCGGCCGCCGCGACAATCGCGATGACTGTGGAGCGCAGGAGCTGGGCGGAGGTCGGCAGTTCGGCGCGTGTCGGGATATCGGTGTTGTACATGAATGGTCCTTTCAGAGAGCTCAGGAGACAACCCAGCCGGTGAGCTGATACCCGATCAGCACGAACCCGGCGGTCATCATGACGACGTTGGCGGTGTAGGCGTGGCGCCAGAAGCTCGGAGTGCGGCGCCAATAGCCCATGACGATAAGAATGGCGGCGAGCGCCAGGAGCTGGCCGATTTCCACGCCGACATTGAAGGCAAGGAGGTTCGGCACCAGACCATCGGGCGAGATATTGTACTCGATGATCTTGGTCGACAGGCCGAAACCATGGAAGAAGCCGAAGATCAGTGTCGCGATCTTCGTGCTCGGCTGGAAGCCCAGCCAGCGCTGGAAGGCGCCCATATTGTCGAGCGCCTTGTAGACGACCGACAGGCCGATGATGGCATCGATGATGTAGCTGTTGATGCCGACGTTGAAATAGACGCCGAGCAGCATCGTTGTGGAATGTCCGAGCGCGAACAGACTCACATAGATGCCGATGTGCTTCATCCGGTAGAGGAAGAAGATCACGCCGAACAGGAAGAGGATATGATCGTATCCCGTCACCATGTGCTTGGCACCGAGATAGATGAAGGGCAGCAGATTGATGCCGGTGATTTCCTGGATGTAGCCCTTGTCGCCTTCGGCCACGGCATGGGCGAAGGCCGCGCCGCCAAGAAGCGGCAGCGTCAGGAGGGCGACAAGCATGGGAAGGGCGAGCCGCCAGCGCGCGCAAGGCGCACGCGGCGGGCCCTCGTAGAAGGGTCCTTGCATGAGAGTTCCAATCTTCGTCGTTGAGGGTGGCCGCAAATGCGGCCGCGATCATGCGAGGAGGATCGGTCTCGGAGGGCGCTCAAGCCGGAAAAGGGTTTCGAGAGCGGCGACGGAAGGCGGATAATCCAGCCAGCGCCGGCCTATTGGTGGCACCGGCTGCGTGAAGTCCGGCAATGTGCTTGCCGTCTCGTGGCTGTGATCGGCCGGATTGTGGCCATGGGAATGGCCGGGACTCCGCTCGTCTGCCTCGCCGTCATCATGGCTGTGGCCATGCGCCTCGATCTGAGCCGCCAATTCGGCGTGGCGGGCCGCTTCGGCCGCCGCGAGCGCGACCGGATTGTGCGAGGTGGAAGTACCGATCGGCGACAACAGCATGCCGAGCGCCATCGCGAAGGCGATGACGAGGCGAAACGCTGTGCTGTGGACCCAGTTCGGCATGCTTAACGATTATTCTCTCAAATCTTAACGAAAGATTGTCGGCGACCGAGACGGCGTTCGAATCGATATTGTCTTATCCCCTGCAGGGGATAGGAATCAAGCCCATGAGCGAACAAGCACACGTCCACGAAACCCATCCTGAGATCGTCAAGCGGCTGAAGCGCGCCGATGGCCATCTCAAGAGCATCATCGAGATGATCGAGGCCGGCCGGCCGTGCCTCGATATCGCCCAGCAGCTTCATGCGGTCGAGAAGGCGGTCTGTCAGGCCAAGCGGACGCTGATCCAGGACCACCTCGACCATTGCCTTGAAGACGTCGTCGGCCCGCTGGCGCGTGACCAGCGCCGCTCGATCGACGAATTCAAGGAAATTACCAAGTACCTGTGAGAACCTGATGCCGTCCTTCGCCGAATTGATCCAACAGAGTTCCAGCCACGCCTGGCTGTTCATCCCGAGCGCGATCCTGCTCGGCGCGTTGCATGGTCTCGAGCCGGGCCATTCCAAGACGATGATGGCAGCGTTCATCGTCGCCGTCCGCGGAACCGTGACGCAGGCGGTGCTGCTCGGACTGGCGGCGACGGTGTCGCATACCCTCGTCGTGTGGGGCATCGCGCTTGGCGGCATGTATCTGTGGCAAGGCGTCGATGCCGAGACCTTCGAGCCGTATTTCCAGCTCGCCTCCGCCGCCATCATCATCGGCATCGCGCTGTGGATGCTCTGGCGCACTTGGGAAGACCAGCGGCGGGCAAAAGCGGCTGCCGGCGGTCACGCTCACGGACATGATCATCACCATGATCATGGGCACGATCACGTTCATAGCCACTCGCATGACGATGATCACGGCCACAGCCATCTTCCCCATGGGCATAGCCACGGAGAGGACGTCCGCCGCATCGATACTGGCCACGGCGTCATCGCGGTGGAGGTGTTCGAAGACGGTGTGCCGCCACGCTGGCGCATCCGCACCGAGCGCGGCCATGTCTGGTCGGCCGGCGACGTGACCGCCGTCACCGAGCGGCCGGACGGCGCGCGCCAGTCGTTCACCTTCGCTGATCGCGGGGCTATCTCGAGTCCGTCGACGAAATTCCCGAGCCGCACGAGTTCATGGCGCGGATCAGCCTCGGCCACGGCGGCCATAGCCATGACTACGATCTGTCCTTCGTCGAAGGGCACGGCCACGACCATATGCACGAGGAATTGCGCGGACTGCAGGTCGCGACCGACGGCTATCAGGACGCCCACGAGCTGGCGCATGCCAACGACATCCGCCGGCAATTCGCCGACCGCAATGTCACCACCTGGCAGATCATCATGTTCGGCCTGACGGGCGGTCTCATTCCGTGCCCGGCCGCAATCACCGTGCTGCTGCTCTGCCTTCAGCTCAAGGAGTTCACCCTCGGCTTCGCCCTTGTGCTGTGCTTCTCCATCGGCCTTGCCATCACCCTCGTGACGGTCGGCGCCGCCGCAGCCCTGAGCGTCCGCCACGCAACCAAGCGCTGGTCGTGGTTCTCGACCTTCGCACGCCGAGCTCCCTATTTCTCCAGCGTCCTCATCATCCTCGTCGGCCTTTATGTCGGCTATCACGGTTGGGCCGGTCTCGCGGCCCAAGCCGGAACCGTCGCTGGCTGAGGTGTGTCATGCTGAGTGTTCTCGCCAACCGCACCTATCGCCATCTCTTTCTCGCCCAGGTCATCGCCCTGATCGGAACGGGATTGGCGACGGTCGCTCTCGGCCTGCTTGCCTATGATCTCGCGGCGCCGATGCTGGAGCTGTCCTTGGCACGGCGCTCGCCATCAAGATGATCGCCTATGTCGGCGTTGCGCCGGTCGCAGCCGCCTTTGCCGAGCGCCTGCCGCGCCGCACCATGCTGGTTGCGCTCGATCTCGTCCGCGCTGCCGTGGCGGTGCTGCTGCCCTTCGTGACCGAGGTCTGGCAGGTCTATGCGCTGATCTTCGTACTGCAATCGGCTTCGGCCGGCTTCACGCCGACCTTTCAGGCGACCATTCCCGACGTATTGCCGGAGGAGAAGGAATACACGCGGGCGCTTTCGCTCTCACGGCTCGCCTATGATCTCGAAAGCGTCGTCAGCCCGATGCTGGCTGCGGCGCTGCTCACCGTCATCAGCTTCCACAGCCTGTTCGCCGGCACGGTGGTCGGCTTCCTTGCCTCCGCCGCCCTGGTGGTCTCGGTCGTGCTGCCCAGCCCGAAAGCGACCGAGCGCCGCGGCATCTATGACCGCACCACACGCGGACTGCGCATCTATCTCGCAACGCCGCGCCTGCGCGGGTTACTTGCTCTCAATCTTGCTGTCGCCGCGGCGAGCGCCATGGTGATCGTCAACACCGTCGTGCTGGTGCAGGCAGAGTTCGGCCTCAGCCAGCGCGCGACAGCGCTCGCGCTGGCCGCCTTCGGCGGCGGCTCGATGCTCGCGGCGCTGCTGCTGCCGCGCCTGCTCGACGACATGCCCGATCGCCGTGCCATGCTCGCCGGCGCCGCCATTCTGGTCGCGGGACTGTTCGTCGGCATCGCGCTACCGAGCTACGCCCTCCTGCTGCCGCTCTGGTTCGTACTCGGGCTCGGCTATTCGCTGGCGCAGACTCCGTCGGGACGGCTGCTGCGGCGATCCTCGCAGCCCGAGGACCGGCCGGCGCTGTTCGCCGCTCAGTTCGCGCTTTCGCATGCTTGCTGGCTGATCACTTATCCAGTCGCCGGTTGGCTCGGCGCCAAAGCGGGCTTGCCGATCACATTCGCGGTTCTTGGCCTGGTCGCCGCTGCCGCCGTTTTCATCGCAACGCGACTATGGCCAGCGCACGATCCTGACGAGATCGAGCACACCCACGACACGCTCGACCCGGATCATCCGCATCTCTCAGGTACGACGAACGTGAGTGGGGGCATCGCCATGTTCACGCCTACGTCATTGACAGCCACCATCCAGAATGGCCGCGCTCGGCATGAGGCATTCCCCTGCGCTGCGGCCGGCCGCTGCTGGATGATGGGCGATCTCGTCGTCTATGCTGGCCTGTTCCTTGCCGCGCTCGCCGCTGCGACCATCCTGCCGATGCAGTCTGAAGCAGCTCTGGTGGGCCTACTGCTCGCGGACTATTCGCCGTGGCTGCTCATCGCGGTGGCGAGCATCGGCAATGTGCTCGGATCGGTGATCAACTGGCTGCTCGGGCGGGGAATCGAGCGGTTCCGGGACCGGCCCTGGTTTCCGGCCAGCGACGCGAAGCTGGAGCGCGCACAGCGCTGCTATCGACGGCATGGAAAGTGGTCGTTGCTGCTGAGCTGAAGCCGATCATCGGCGATCCTCTCACGCTCGTTGCCGGTCTGTTGCGGGAACCATTCCTGACTTTTCTCGCTCTCGTCACTTTCGCCAAGGTCGGGCGCTATCTCGTGCTGACGGCTGCAACCTTGAGCGTGGTGTGATGGCGGGCTTTCTACAGGATATCGTCGGCTTCCAACGAGACATCTACCTCGCCTTTGCTGATCACATCAAAGCGTTCGCCGCCGGCGGCGGATGGGGCGCCTTTCTCGTCTATCTTCCGATGGGCATCCTGTTCGGCGCGGCGCATGCGCTCACCCCGGGCCACAGCAAGATGATCCTGGCGACCTACCTGGCAGGTTCGCCGCTCGGCCTGCTGCGCGGCCTGGCCGTCTCGCTGGTGCTGTCCTTCACCCACGTCACCATGTCGGTGCTGATCGTCCTTCTCGCACTGCCGCTCGTATCCTTCTCTTCCTTCGTCAATCCCGGTCGTGCGCCCGTGCTTGAGGATGTGAGCCGCGGACTTCTCGGCGTCATTGGGCTTTGGATGCTCTATCGAGCCTTCAAAAAGGCAGCATACCCACGACCATGGCGAAGGGCTGGCGGTCGGCTTCATGGCGGGCCTCATTCCTTGTCCGCTGACGCTTTTCGTGATGACCTTCGCGCTCTCGCGCGGCGTTCCTGAAGCCGGTGTCGCTTTCGCCGGCGTGATGATGCTGGCGTGGCCATCACGCTTTCAATCGTCGCGGCCGCCACAGTCTTGTTCCGTCAAAGCATGATCCATCTGATAGAAAGCCGGGCCGCCCTGCTTGATAAGACGTCACGGGCGATCGAGGCCTCCGCCGGTTTACTGCTTACGCTGGTTGCGGTCCGCGAACTGATCCTGAAGTGATCTTTGGGCTTGGCCCTCTACGTTCGGAGACGAACCCTTGCGCTTTCAGCCACTTGCGGCTAGTCTGTGAGTAAGGGGTTATTCGCGACTACCCCGTGAGGCGGCAGCCCAAAGATCGCGTCCAAGCTCCCAAAATCAAAGGGATGGACGCTCATGCCGTCGAATACCGAAATCACTTCGTCTCAACTCGCCCGTCTGATCGGTCTGCCGACTGCTCCGGCCATCATTGATGTCCGGACTGCCGAGGATGTTTCCGCCGATCCGCGATTCCTGCCCGGAGCCGCGCAGCGCGATGCACTCGACGTGGCTACCTGGGCAAAGACGTTCGCGGGCCGCGATGTCGTGGTGGTCTGCCAAAGGGCCTGAAACTCAGTCAGGGCGTGACAGCCTGGCTTCTTCACGAAGGCGTCCGCGCCGAAACCCTCGAAGGAGGCTTCGAAGTTTGGCGTACCTCGGGCGGGCTTCTCGTCAAGCCGGACAAGCTGCCGACCCGTGACGCCTTGGGGCGTACCGTGTGGGTGACGCGCGCCCGCCCCAAGGTCGACCGCATCGCCTGCCCATGGCTCATCCGTCGCTTCATCGATCCGAATGCCGTCTTCCTCTTCGTCGCCGCCACCGAGGTGGTGGCGGTCGCAAGCGCTTCGCTGCCACGCCCTTCGACATCGACGATGTCTTTGGAGCCACCGCGGCGAGAAATGTACCTTCGATACGATGATCGACGAGTTCGGTCTTTCGTCCGCTCCTCTGGACCGATTGGCGACGATCGTTCGCGCCGCCGATACCGCGCAGCTCAATCTGGTGCCTCAGGCGGCGGGCTTCCTGGCCGCGTCACTCGGGCTTTCTCGCATGTTCCGGGAAGACCTCGAACAGCTCGATGCGGGCCTGCTCCTCTATGACGCGTTCTATCGCTGGTGCCGAGATGCGACCGAAGAGACGCACAACTGGCCTTCCAGCCAGAAGCCGGCGTGAGGGAGGCGGCGATGTCGATTACTCTTACGACGGACACCGCGTCCGGCGAACCTGCCGTTCCCACTCTGGCCGAGGCGACCCGCGTCTGGCTGCGCATCGGATTGCTCAGCTTCGGCGGCCCCGCCGGCCAGATAGCCCTGATGCACAAGGAGTTGGTCGAGGAGCGGCGCTGGATCGGCGAGCAACGTTTTCTGCACGCGCTCAACTACTGCATGCTGCTGCCGGGTCCGGAGGCGCAGCAACTCGCCACCTATATCGGCTGGCTGATGCACCGGACCATGGGAGGCCTTATCGCCGGCATCCTGTTCGTCTTGCCGGGCGCATTTGTGATGCTGGGTCTCAGCATTCTTTATGCATTCTACCGCCACGTGCCGCTGATCGAGGCGGTGTTCTTCGGCGTGAAGGCCGCCGTGCTCGCTGTCGTCGTCGAAGCCGTTCTGCGGATCGGTAGGCGCGCCCTGAAAAATCGCATCATGGTTGGCATCGCTGTCGCCGCTTTCATCGGCATTTATGTCTTCCGTGTTCCGTTCCCGATCATCATCCTGGTCGCCGGCGTAATCGGCTGGGTTGGCAGCCGCCGCGCGCCGCAGCTCTTCGCGGCCGGCGGCCATGCCAACAAAGGGACAACGCCCGACTTCAAGGGTGTGATCGACCGAATGTTCGAGCGTGGCCAGCTCGCCCATGCCGATCCCTGGGGGCGCGTCGCTCGCGTGCTGGCACTATGGGTGCCAATCTGGCTGGGACCCGTGCTACTTCTTTGGCTGCTCACCGGCTCTTCGAGCGTCTGGACGCAGATCGGCGCGTTCTTCAGCACCATGGCGGTCGTTACCTTTGGGCGCCTATGCCGTTCTCGCCTACGTCGCGCAGGCCGCCGTCGACACCTTTGGCTGGCTCGCGCCTGGTGAGATGGCCGACGGCCTCGGCTTGGCCGAGACGACACCTGGCCCCTCATCATGGTGCTACAGTTTGTCGGCTTCCTGGCGGCCTATCGGCGCCAGGCGCGCTCGACCCGCTTCTGGCTGGTTGCCTCGGCGCGCTGCTCACCACGTGGGTGACTTTCGCGCCTTGCTTCCTATGGATCTTTCTCGGAGCGCCCTATGTCGAGGCCCTCCGCGGTAACAAGGCGATCTCGGCAGCGCTATCGGCCATCACCGCTTCCGTGGTCGGTGTGGTCATGAACCTCGCGCTCTGGTTTGCGCTGCACGTCATCTTTCGTCAGGTCCAAACACTCGACATCCTTGGCATCGGGCCGGATGTGCCAGTGCTCGGCTCAATCGACTGGCGGGCGGCCATACTCGCGGCTGCTGCAATGATCGCGATGCTGCGGTTCAAGCTCGGCATGCTTCCGACGCTCGCCGCATGCGCGGTCTTTGGTGCCGGCATTAGCCTCATTCCCTACTGATATCGACAGAACGGACGGTCTTCGCCAGTAAGAACCGAGCCGCGAGTTCCTAACAATTGGAGAGGACGACTATATTGGTCGTAGTTTACAAATTGGGCTGAAGATTGGTTATGAGAAATGCCGGTTCTTGATTCGCAGGATTCGGCATGTCTCAAAGCCATTACCTTGGGCTCGATGTCTCGGCCCGCACCATCAATCTGTGCGCCGTCGATTCCGACGGACGCATTGCTCATGAACGAAAGCTCTCCTCCGACCCCGAAGAGATCGCACAGCACATACTGTCTTTGCCATTTCCAATTATCCGCGTTGGCCTTGAGGCGGGGATGCTCTCTCAACACATCTACGGGCGTTTGGCTGAGGCCAACATTCCTGTGATCTGCGTCGAGACGAGGCACATGAAGGCGGCGCTCTCCGCACAACTCAACAAAACTGACCGGCACGATGCGCGTGGCATCGCGCAGATGATGCGTGTTGGATTGTACAAGCCGGTGCACGTCAAAACACCGATCAGCCAGCGACTGCGCACCGTGCTCACGGCGCGGCAACTCCTGCGGAATAAACTCCAGGATGTGGAAAATGAAATTCGCGGCCTTATCCGCAACTACGGCTATCACCTTGGCAAGGTAACGGCCCGCGACTTCGAGACGCGTGTCCGAGATCTGATAGCCGGCAGTGATCTCCACATCGTTGCCGACGCATTGCTCGTAGCGAGACGATCACTGCGCGAGCAGTTCGGCCGCCTTGATGACATGCTTGTCCGGCTCGCACGCGAAGACGAGGTCACGCGCCGCTTCATGACCGTTCCTGGCGTCGGTCCGCTTGTCGCGCTGACATTCAGGGCAACCGTCGACGTTCCATCTCGCTTCTCGAGATCGCGAACTGTCGGAGCCCACTTCGGCCTAACGCCGCGCAAGCAGCAGTCAGGCGAAGTCGACCGCACGGGTCGCATTTCACGATGGGGCGACGCAATGATGCGAAGCGCCCTCTACGAGGCTGCGCAAGTTCTGCTGACCCGAGTAAAGCGATGGTCGGCGCTGAAGGCTTGGCTGCACAGGTGTCGCGGCGGCGCGGACACAAGAAGGCAATCGTCGCACTCGCGCGTCGGATCGCCGTCATCCTCCATCGCATATGGATCGATGGCACAGAGTTCGACTGGGGTAAGCGGCCCGAAGCCGAAGCACCGCCAGTATAGGAATCGGCCGGCGATCAACCGGCCGAGACATCTCCCGCGAGGGGACGAGGGACGGCGAGTTCGCAAATACGACTTGGCCGCGTCGGTCTGTCCAACGCGAAGCCGCATTTTAGATTGCTCCGCCGGCTCCTCTGATCCCATCCTGTGGCGGCCTCGTGCCGACCTCGAAGAGAAGCATGATCCTCGCGGAGGTGTCGATCAGGCGTTGTCGTCTGGCTTAACCAGGTCGACGTGGCTCACGCCGAGTGCTTGGGCGATCTCGTACAAAGTGATGACGGTCGGGTTTCGCCGGCCGCGCTCAAGGCTGCTGAGGTATTGTTGGCTGAGCCCGGAACGCGCCTCCACCTCCTCCTGGGTCAGGCCCTTCTCCCGACGCAGGCGGGCGAAGTTCCGGCCGACCAGTTTGCGCATATCCATGCGCAAAGCGTTGGCAATTTACACACTTTAAGTTTATCAACTATAGTATGTAAATGACGCTTGAGGCGCGATAAGGTCGTGCTAGCGGCACGGCCCGAATAGAGAAGTCGTAGTTCTGGAATGCGCGTAGGTTGCGGTGGGAGGTGATCATGCATGATCACCGCCCGACAATCGCGGGCCGCGCGCGCGTTGCTGGGTTGGACGCAGGAGACGCTCGCTGACAAGGCCCGGACATCGCTGACCGCGCTCAAGCGCCTCGAATCCGAAAACGGACTCGAGGTCTACGAGACGACGCGCGATCAGGTCCGCCGGGCGCTCGAGGCAGCGGGAATCGTTCTTCTGGCGACCGAGAAAGGTGAAGGCGTGCTGCTGCTCCATGAACGAAACGACCCAAAATCGTCGTTCTAGTCGTTCGAAACGGGCGCGCTTACACGGTCCGCTCCGTGCGACAGGTGTCATGAATCAATGACAACATACAATTTGGTTAACAGGTTGTGGGTTGGCGCATAAGGTACGTCGGGGACTAACGATGGCGCAGATTCTGAGCGAGCCACCGGCGGGCGAAACACTCACCGCGTATGACCGCGAGCATATGGTCCTTTATCTGCGCCTGCTCGATTCCGCGCGCGACGGCGCGGATTGGCGCGAGGTTGTTCAGATTCTGTTCGGCCTCGACCCTGATCTCGACCCTACAGGCAGCCGTCACATGCACGATGCGCATCTTGCGCGCGCCCGCTGGATGACCGAGCACGGCTACCGCGAACTCGCCCGGGAAAGTCAGCAAGCCACGCCCAGGTGATGCCGCCACGGCATCACGCGCTGCCAAGACTCAGGCTTCCGCCCAACAACTCATCCGGAATCTTTGTCCTCCCCGACAAACGCTTGCACATGGGGAGGACTGTGATGACGCCGGACGCATCGCGTTGGCGATCCTCGGCCTATTACGATCACGTCGAGGGTTCGTCCGCATCCAATATCGCCTGGGAATGGCTTCGGCGTAACGAACACTATGATCTGGACTTTGAAGCCTGGTCCAGAAACTCTGCCACCGCTGACACGCTGTCGGATCAAATCCGCCAGCGATGGGGTTGCGATTTCCCGGTTAGCCCGCTCCTCGATGTACCTGCGGCAAACATTTTCTGGGAAGCGGGTCTCGACACCAGCGTCGTCCTGCTCGCAAAGGCTCCGAGCGAAATGCCGCCACCAGACGGCGGGTCTCAAACCACGTTCGACGGCATTCTCAGAACCGACGACAGGGGCAACGGCTTGTTGCGGGGCGATGATCCAGTGCAACGCGTTCAATTCCTTCTCACGGCCGCAACGCACGCTGATGCGCCGCTTGCCGCCGTGATCCCTTTGGGTCTGGAAGGTTTTGATCGGGTAGAAGCCTTGCTCCGACTGCTCGCAATGCTTCACGGCCGCGCCATTCCATCTGATACGCGGCTCACCCGGCAGCAACTTGCGCGCCAGCGGAAAATGCTTCGCGCGTTCGATGCTCATCGCGACGGCGCGACCCAGCAAGAGATCGCACGGGTCATCTTTGGCGCCGGCGACCTCAGTCGCGACGAATGGCAGGCGTCGTCGAACCGACATGCCGTGATGTCGCTGCTCCGTGATGCGCGCTCCTCATCGCTGGCGGTTATCGCAAATTGCTTCGTCATCGCCGCCGAACGTAATCGAGCCGATCGGTCTCACCGGTGTGGGATTTTAGATCCCCAACTTCGCCCTGCAACTCGCCGGCTTCTCTTCGCCATCGTGGTCGCCATCCGCCGCTGAACCCCAGCGGTTGCCAGCAACCCCACGAAAGGCCGATCCATGCGACCCGATCTCGCCGTTTTGCCGCCGCGCTTCCTCCGCACCAAGGAAGCCGCCGAATTCCTCAGCCTGTCCGCCCGCACCCTCGAAAAGCACCGCACCTACGGAACCGGGCCGGCTTACAAGAAGCTCGGCGGACGGGTCGTCTATGCCGTCGACGATCTCCAGGCATGGGCAGAGCGCGGCGCCGTGACGTCCACTTCCGATCCGCGTGGGAGCGTGCTGCCGGCGAAACGCCAGACGTCGCCCGCCGCGCCACAAGTTCGATACGCGCGCTGATCGCAGGCGGCTTCCCAATGGCGGCGCGACATCGGCCCTCACTGGAGCGCGGACAGCTCGATCTGTTCCGAGCGCTCCCCGGCGAGTTCGCGCCAAGAGATGCGCAGGATCTCATGGCCTATCCGTTCTTTTCCTTGTCCAAAACGCATCGCGTGGCGCCGATCCATTTCGTCGCTGGCGGCGTTTCTATCCGCGTTGAGGCCGTACCCGATCACGGCATGGCGACCATATGGGACGCAGATATTCTGATCTGGGCGGCGAGCCAGATCGTCGAGGCGCGTGACGCGGGGCTTCGCACCTCGCGCCTCATGGTCGCCACTCCTATGAAATCTTGAGGTTCATCGGGCGCGGCACGTCCTTGCGCGACTATCAGCGCCTGAAGGCGGCGCTCGACCGCCTTCAAGCGACGACGATCTGCACCTCGATACGCCAACCCACCGAGGGCCATCGGCACCGCTTTTCATGGATCAACGAGTGGAAGGAGCGCACCGATCGCGGCGGCCGACCCGACGGCATCGAGCTGATCGTGCCCGACTGGTTCTACCAGGCCGTGCTCGACAACGCGCTCGTGCTGACCATCGATCGCGCCTATTTCGATCTGACGGGCGGGCTCGACCGCTGGCTCTATCGCCTGGTGCGCAAACATGGCGGCCGCCAGCGCAACGGCTGGCGCTTCGACTTTCGTCACCTGCACCTGAAATCGGGCGCGCTCTCGCCCTTCAAGCGTTTCGCCTTCGAGCTGCGCGACATCATCCGTCGTCAGCCGCTGCCCGGCTACACGCTCTTCCTCGAAATCGAAGTCGGCGGACGGATGCTGCTCGCGTTCGAGCCTGCACCGGCCTGTGGATATCCTGTGAATAGCGTCGTGCCATCAGGAACCCGAGGGCGCGTGCCATCAGGAACCGACCCCTCGTGCCGTCGGGAACCGAAACAGGGCTTAACCCACGGCGCCAAAACCGAAATTCGCGCTCCTAACTTAGACTCTAACTCAGAATCTAACTTTTGGAGCGCGCGCGCGATGTGGAGGACTCCCCTCAAGGAGCCATCGGCCCTCGGACCAACCGGTAAGAGGGACGAGAACGCGGCGCCCGTGAAACTCCCGATCCCGGTTCGGGAGGCGCGCGATGATCGTGGCGTTTCTCAATCAGAAGGGCGGCGTCGGCAAAACGACGCTCGCTCTGAACCTCGCCGGTGAATGGGCTCGGCAAGGACGACGCGTCACGCTGATCGACGCTGACCCGCAGGGCTCGGCGCTCGACTGGTCGCAGCAACGCAGCCGCGAGGGCTTGCCGCGCCTGTTCGGGGTAATCGGCCTGGCGCGCGACACGCTGCATCGCGAAGCCCCAGACCTCGCGCAAGACGCGGACTACGTCGTGATCGACGGGCCGCCCCGTGTCGCCAGCCTGATGCGTTCGGCGCTCCTTGCCGCCGACCTGGTGCTGATCCCGGTGCAGCCATCGCCCCTCGATGGCTGGGCCTCCGCCGAGATGCTGTCGCTCGTCACCGAGGCGCGCATCTATCGGCCGGAATTGGTCGCCCGGTTCGTGCTCAACCGCTGCGCCTCGCGCACGGTGATGGCGCGCGAGACAGCCGGAATGCTCGCCGATCACGATCCGCCAGCGCTCGTAAGCGCCATCGGGCAACGCATCGGCTTTGCAGCCGCCGCGCAGTCCGGGCGGCTTGTCGCCGAACTCGACGACGACACGCCCGCCGCGCGCGAGATCACAGCGCTGGCCGACGAGATCGACCGGCTTCGCATCGGGAGGACCGCGCGATGAGCGAGCGTCCCACCCGACGCGGATTCGCCGCCCGGCCAGCAGATCCCGAACACTGGGTCAAGGCAGCGGATGCCGCGCCTCGATCCAACGAAGCTGGCGCGTTCAGCGCGCGCCTCACCATCGATGTGACGCCGGACCTTCGTGGCCGGATCAAGGTCGCCGCGTTTCGGCGCGGCGTCACGGTCGCCGAAGCCTTGCGCGAATTGCTGGCGCGCGAATTCCCACCGAACCCAGGAGACCCCTCATGAACCGCGCCACGGATGCCGCCGTGCGCCGCGTCGCCGCTCCGCGCGGCCGCGCGGCAGACGATTTCACCCACGTCGAACTGACCTGGATCGAGAAGAGAATTGAGAACTGGATCAGGTTCGGCCGCGAGGCGCACAAAGAGATTCTCGATCGCCGCAGGCGCGTTCTCTCTTTCCGGCCGCGGAGCATCTTCGCCCTCGTGCGCTGGGCTTCCAACGACTTCGGCACGGTCATCTCCCGCATTGACATCGTTCGCGCCGTCGAACCGGGCGAAGCCTATCAGACGCTGCCTTTCGTGCGCCCCGGCGGCGACATCCTCCTGAAGATCGAAGGCTGGCCGAAGGTCGAACAAGTGCTCCGCCACATCGACGCGGTGGAAGCGGCCGACATCGACGCCTGCGACGTTGCTCCCGATCACTGGCGGCACGTAGCCAACCGCATGAGCGCAGGCCACGAACCACGCGCTTACACGATGGATCGCCATCAAGCGTGGCTCAAGCGGCGGGAGTGCGAGCGATGACCCGCTTCGGCTACGTCATGGTGACGTATTTTTCCGTGATGGGCTTCGCTGCCGCGTCCTTTGTTCCAACATCGCCACGTCTCGTCTGGAACGCCTCGGCCAGCGTGCCGATCGGGCTCTATGAGCTGGAGCCTGCAGGCGATCTGAAAATCGGCGATTTGGTCGCCTTCATACCGGAAAAGCCGCTCGCCGATTTCATGATCGAGCGCCGCTACATCGGGCGCGGCGTGCCGCTGATGAAGCATGTCGCCGCGCTGGCTGGGCAGACTGTCTGCCGCACGGGCAACGCCGTCACCGTCGATGCCGTGCCGTTCGGCGATGCGCTTGATCGCGATAAGCGCGGCCGCGAGCTGCCTATCTGGCAGGGCTGCCGACGCATCGCGAACAGCGACATCTTCGTGATGAACCCGGACGCGCCGGACAGTCTCGATGGCCGCTACTTCGGTCCGATCGCGGCGCGCACCGTCATCGGCAAGGCGACGCCGCTCTACACCGACGAAGAAGGCGACGGTCATTTCGTTTGGCGTGCGGCCACACGCTGATCGCTTCCCATCGGCGGGAGCGGTGCTCGCCGATGGTTCATTCAACGCCACCGCCAAGGAACTTACCATGCCACAGATCGGCACATTCACCCGCGACGAAGCGGGCTTCATCGGACATCTGACCACGCTGACGCTGGCCCAGGATGTCCTCATCGTCGCGGCCGAACCGTCGGAGACCGAGAACGCCCGCAGTATCGCGTCCACATCGTCGACAGCGAGACCGGCGAGCCGGGCGCGGAGATCGGCGCCGGGTGGAAGCGCACCGGCGAAAAGGCCGGCGATTATATCGCGATCCAGTTCGACGATCCGGGCTTCGTCCAACCGATCCGCGCCAATCTGTTCCGCAACGACGAAACCGGAAAGGACTGGTCGCTGCACTGGAACCGTCCGGCCAAGCTCGACGGAAGAGACTGACGCCATGCGCAGCACCGTCCTGCTTCTCCTTTCCGGCCTGTCCATCGTTGGTATCGCGCCCGCCGTTGTCCACGCAAAGACGGCGCCGATCGCCCGGCCTTCGCCGCGCGATCCCTATGCCGATCACATCGCCGAGGCGGCGCAACGCTTCGAGCTCCCGGCCGCATGGATCAGGGCGGTGCTGCGCGCCGAGAGCAACGGTGATCCGCGCGCTCTCGCCCAAGGGCGCGATGGGGCTGATGCAGCTCATGCCGGACACCTGGGCGGAGATCCGTGTCCGGCATCGCCTCGGCAACGATCCTTATGATCCCCACGACAATATCATCGCCGGCGCGGCGTACATCCGATTGCTCTTCGACCGTTACGGGACGCCCGGCTGGATCGCCGCCTACAACGCCGGTCCCCGTCGCTATGAAGCGTCGCTGCAAGGTCGTCCTCTGCCGGCGGAAACGCGCGCCTATGTCGCCTCCGTCGCGCCAGAAATCGATCGGGGTGATGCGTCAAACCCCGTCACGGTCGCGGCGGCTGATCCGCTCGCCTGGACCCGTGCGCCGCTCTTCATCGCACAGCAGACGAGCAAGCCGGACACCGATCCTGTGCCGACCGAGCATCCATCGAACGACGGCCCCACACCGCCCATCGTGCGCGATGTTTCCGCCATCGCGCCGCAGTCGAATGGCCTGTTCGTCGCCCGTACCACGAAAGGGACGGTGCAATGAGCGCTTCGGTTCCCGATCGCACGATGGCGAGTTCCGGCGTGTTCCAGCGTGCGCAGATGTGGAGGACAGGCGAAACGACCGACCGATGGCAGGATAAAGGGCGCACATTGCGCTTCGGTCGGTTGGTTGTTTTGCTGGATTTTCTTGAAGGTTCCGCACCTTGCGGTCTTCAGCGGCAATGTGTGCCGCAGGCCCAAACCACTGTATCTCCACGAGCTTTCGCACATCGCAGAGCCGCGCCATGCCCGATGAGCGCGAATTCCGTGTCCGGCCCGGCCGCATCCGCTCCTCCGGTGCGCAGCGGGCCAAGCCCTTCATCGCACAGGCGCTGGCAGCGGCGAAGAAGGCCGGCGGCGGCGTGTCGCGCTCGGGTCGTATCGTGCCCGGCAACCGCTCGCGCTTCGGGCATGGTCAGCGCGCCAGCATCCAGGCCAACCGCCTCATCACCTCGCGCTCGCGCGGTGCCGTCATCAAGGCGCGCGTCGTGCGCCATTCGGCCGGACCGCACCGCTGGCGCAGCACCTCAACTATCTGCGCCGGGAGGGCGTAACTCGCGACGGAGAAAGCCCGCCTGTTTGGTCCGGAAACCGAGAATGCGGATGCCGGCGTCTTTGCCGAGCGCTGCCAGGACGACCGACATCATTTCCGCTTCATCGTCTCGCCCGACGACGGGCTGGAAATGGCCGATCTCAAATCCTTCACCCGCGATCTCGTGGCTAGAATAGAAAAGGATCTCGACACCCGGCTCGACTGGGTAGCGGTCGATCACTGGAACACCGAGCATCCGCATGTCCATCTGATCGTCCGTGGCGTTCGTGACGACGGCCAGGACCTCGTCATCGCGCGCGACTACATCAAGGAAGGGATGCGCGACCGGGCGCGCGATCTCATCACTCAGGAATTGGGGCCACGCACCGATCTCGACATTCGTCGTACCCTCGAGCGGCAGATCGAAACCGAACGCTGGACCCGGCTCGACCGTCAGCTTGTCCGCGACGGGCGCGATACCGGCATCATCGACCTCGCGCCGGTTTCGGGCCGGCAGCCCGACGAGTTCCACGCCTTGAAGGTCGCGCCTGCGGAAGCTGGAAACCCTCGGTCTCGCCAGCCAGGTCGGCAACGCGCAATGGTTCATCAAGCCGGAAGCCGAGAAGACGCTGCGCGAGCTGGGCGAGCGTGGCGACATCATCAAGCGGATGCACAAGGCGCTGACGGAGCGCGGTATCGACCGCGGCTCCACCAACTATGTCCTGGCGGCGGAAAGCCTCGACCTGCCCGTCGTCGGGCGGCTGGTCGAACGTGGTCTCGATGACGAGCTGAACGGGACGGCCTACGCCGTGGTGGATGGCGTGGACGGGCGCACCCATCATATCAAGCTGCCCGCCATCGATGCGGCCGGTGACAGCGCGCCGGGTTCGATCGTCGAGCTCAGAAAGTTCGATGACGCGCGTGGCCAGCGCCGCGTCGCGCTCGCCGTGCGCTCCGATCTCGACGTTGATGCTCAGGTCACGGCGTCAGGCGCCACCTGGCTCGATCGGCAGAACATCGCCCGCGAGCCGGTCGCTCTCTCCGAGGGCGGCTTCGGCGCCGAGGTGCGGCAAGCGATGTCCGCCCGTGCCGAGCATTTGGTGGAACAGGGCCTTGCCGAACGGCAGGGCCAGCACATCAGTTTCGGCCGCAACCTGATCGACACGCTGCGCCGCCGGGAACTGGAGGCGACTGGCGACAAGCTCGCCACCGAGATCGGCCAGCCCTTCAACCGGTCAGGCAGCGGCGAATATGTCGCCGGCACCTATCGTCAGCGCCTCACGCTCGCCTCCGGCCGCTTCGCCATGATCGACGACGGGCTTGGCTTCCAGCTCGTGCCCTGGACGCCCTCGCTCGAAAAGCAGCTCGGCCGCCATGTCTCCGGCGTCGCCCGCGACGATGGCGGCATCGACTGGAGTTTTGGCCGCAAAGGGGCTCGGCCTCTAACCCTTCATTCCCAAGAAAGGACCGTCGCCATGTCGGCCACCAAAATCCTCTGGGGTCAGATCCTCACTGTCTTCCTGATCGTTCTCGCCGCCACCTGGGGCCACCGAATATGTCGCGTGGAAGCTAGGCTTCCAGGCGCAACTCGGGCCGCCGTGGTTTACGGTCTTGGGTTTCCCCTTCTACCTGCCGCCCGCCTTCTTCTGGTGGTGGTACTTCTACGATGCCTATGCGCCGGAGATTTTCACCCAAGGCGCATTCATCGCTGCATCAGGCGGCTTCATCGCTGTGGGCGTCGCCATCGGCATGTCGGTCTGGCGGGCGCGTGAGGCCAAGAAGGTCGAGACCTATGGTTCCGCTCGCTGGGCCGAGACGGAAGAGGTCAAAGCCGCCGGGCTTCTCAGCCCTGATGGCGTGGTGCTGGGCAAGCTTGACCGCGACTATCTCCGCCATGACGGGCCGGAGCATGTGCTGTGCTTCGCGCCGACGCGCTCCGGCAAGGGCGTTGGCCTGGTCGTGCCATCGCTGCTGACATGGCCGGGTTCGGCCATCGTCCACGACATCAAGGGCGAGAACTGGCAGCTTACGGCCGGCTTCCGCGCCCGGCATGGCCGCGTGCTGCTCTTTGATCCGACCAACGTGAAGTCCTCGGCCTACAATCCACTGCTGGAAGTCCGCCGGGGTGAGTGGGAAGTGCGCGACGTCCAGAACATCGCCGACATCCTGGTCGACCCGGAAGGTTCGCTGGAGAAGCGGAACCATTGGGAGAAAACCTCTCATGCCTTGTTGGTCGGCGCCATCCTCCATGTCCTCTATGCCGAGGAAGACAAGACGCTGGCCGGTGTCGCCGCCTTCCTCTCCGATCCGAAGCGACCGATCGACTCGACGCTTGCCGCCATGATGAAGACGGCACATCTCGGCGAGGTCGGGCCGCATCCCGTCATCGCCAGCGCCGCGCGCGAGCTGCTGAACAAGTCGGACAACGAGCGGTCGGGCGTGCTGTCCACCGCCATGTCCTTTCTCGGCCTCTACCGCGATCCCGTCGTCGCCGAAGTGACGCGCCGCTGCGACTGGCGCATCACCGACATCGTGACGGCCAAGC
This sequence comes from Hankyongella ginsenosidimutans, assembly GCF_005144965.1. Classification (GTDB taxonomy): domain Bacteria; phylum Pseudomonadota; class Alphaproteobacteria; order Sphingomonadales; family Sphingomonadaceae; genus Hankyongella; species Hankyongella ginsenosidimutans. The sequence goes on along the minus strand of NZ_CP039704.1, from coordinate 1,927,998 downwards.
AGCCGACGACGCTCTATCTCGTCGTGCCGCCGTCCGACATCAACCGGACCAAGCCGTTGATCCGCCTGATCCTCAATCAGGTCGGCCGCCGCCTGACCGAGGATCTGCAGGCCAAAGCCGGACGGCACAGGCTGCTCCTGATGCTGGACGAGTTCCCGGCCCTGGGGCGGCTGGACTTCTTCGAATCCGCACTGGCCTTCATGGCGGGCTATGGGCTGAAGAGCTTCCTGATCGCGCAGTCGCTGAACCAGATCGAGAAGGCCTACGGGGCGAACAATTCCATCCTCGACAACTGCCATGTCCGCGTGAGCTTCGCCACGAACGATGAGCGCACGGCCAAGCGCGTGTCGGACGCACTCGGCACCGCGACCGAGATGAAGGCGATGAGGAACTATGCTGGCCATCGGCTCAGCCCTTGGCTGGGGCATCTGATGGCCTCCCGCTCCGAGACGGCGCGCCCGCTGCTGACCCCCGGCGAAATCATGCAACTTCCGCCGAGTGATGAGATCGTCATGGTCGCGGGCACGCCGCCGATCCGGGCGAAGAAGGCGCGCTATTACGAGGACGCCCGCTTCAGGATCGCATTCTGCCGCCTCCCACCCTCGCCACACCGAAGCAGGGCCCCGACGACTGGACCACGTTACCGCTTCCGCCACGTCCCCAGTTCGTCGAGGCGAAACCGGTCGAGGCCGCCCAGGATGAAGACCCGACCGAATCCGAGCGGCGCCATCAGCCGGAACTCAATCGAGTGCAGCCGGTCGAGAAGACGCCGCCCATCGAAAACGAGTTCGAGATCGATGCTGATCGCGATGACGAGATGGAGGACGCCGCCACTCGCAACAGGCGGATGACCGGGATCATGCAGGGTGTGGCGCGACAGGTCTCGCTCGATCCGAACGACGGCATGGAGCTGTGACCGTCATGGAGACACGCAAGAAGAAGGCCCAGGTCTCGGTCTATCTCGATCCCGCGATCATGACGATGCTTGCCGACCATGCCGCGCGCCGGGGTCAGTCGCAGTCGATGATCGCCGAGGCTGCGATCGCGTCGTTCCTGTCACCGGATGCCGCCGAGCGCCGGGAAGCAGTGATCGCCAAGCGCCTCGACCAGCTCGACCGCCGCATGACTCGGCAGAGCGCGATAGCGGCATCGCGGTGGAGAGCCTGGCCGTGTTCATCAAGTTCTGGCTCGCGACCACGCCTGCGTTACCAGAACCCGCCGCGCAGGCAGCACGCGCCAAGGCCAGCGAGCGATACGATCAGTTCGTCACTGCGCTTGGTCGGCGTCTCGCCAAAGGGCCGAAGCTAAGGCAGGAGATCACGGAGGATGTCAGCCCTCAAGGCGATGCGGATTAGGTGGTCAGCTTTCGCTTTTGAAACAACTCGGGAAGAGCAGAAGCGCAGCTTTGCCGACCATGCTGTCCGGCGCATCCTGCGCATCTTCCATTGCGCGAGCAAATTTCGTCACAACGCTTGGCTTATCGAGAATTTCAGGTTCTGTTGTTACCGAAATGACTTTTCGCATGATGCGCGCGAACCTGTGGCGCCGCTCACTCGACAGGAATGTGTTGATGACCTCGCTCAGGTTTCGTTGCGCTGAACCGACTGGTTTGCCTTCAACAAACGACATGATTGCATTGAGGAGCGCCCCCATGTCGACCTCTTCGAGGACTGTCGCATCAATCGCGTCTTCATTGAGCCGTTCCGCCAGGTCAGCGAGCAAGTCCCTCCTGAGTGACCACGGCGTCCCACCATTTGTCGTTGCAGCAAGCCAGCGTGCCCGAAAATCCATGTGCCACGGAGGCGGCGGAGCGACCGCATAGGGCAACCCCGATGGCCGCCACTCAAGTTCGGGGAGCGCTGTGATTTTCGAGTTCCAGCCTGAGCCGTGTTCCCAAAAGGCCCGAACCAGAAATGCCTTCCTTGCTTGGCACTCGGCTACAACTTCGTCGTCGAGGGAGAACAGGTTTTATTGTGCGAGTAGAAGATATCCTCAAAAGCCGTCAGGAGGTGTGCCCGCTCGACAGGCACGAAATTCCAAGTCAGCCAGATAAGATGCCGCCCTTCGCGCTGATAGAAATCTTCCCGCGCAACTATGATCGGGATCTGCGTCGTCGCGAGCTGGATTTCGATGGCGATCGGCTTTCCATCATATGTCGCGCGCACATCAGGCCGGCGCCGGATCTCCCCGCAAACAACATATTCATCGACGACAACTGATCCTGGCTCCGTCAACGGATCTGCATTGAGCAACTCAGCCACGAGATTTTTGACGCGCAAATGCAGGGGACTTTCTTGCGCCCCTGAAATTGCGATGCGCTGACCTCATCCGTTGAACCGGGCTCGCCCGTCCACCAAGGGCAACTGCGAGGAGCCCCTTGTGGTGACGCCAGAATGGCAGCCTCGTATTCGGCTCGCGCGGTGCATAGACAGGGAAACCGCAATGGTCGCAAACGAAAGCGGCCTGTCCGTCGTTGCGAGCCCGCGTAGCGGACCGCCTGATCTCCTGATAGCCGTCGGCATCGATCTGAAGCAGGTCGTCGCTCGCAATCACAGCCATGTCGTGGAGTCGAACGGCGCGTTTCAATGTTCGTTGCAATCGCCCCTTCATTCAGCCTCCCCGTGACAGCGAATCGGCACGCTCCTCTAGTGATTTCAGATAATAGCAACTCCGCGACCTACGCTTTCTCCTGTATTTACACGCCACACTACTACGCCTCTGAATTCTTGTTGAACCTGCCCCAAATAGGGCTCTTTTAATCATCCCCGTCCGGGGACCGTCTGATGTCTCCCCGGCGAGACCGGGGATCAGATGGCAGTTTCTCACCACAATTCGGAAGGCCTGGCGCGCGGGGCGCGGATGCTCCGCACAGCGCTTGGCCCTGCCATCGCCCGGCTTCTCGAAGACGCCGCGATCGTCGAGGTGATGCTGAACCCGGACGGTCGAATCTGGATCGATCGCCTCTCCGAAGGGCTGTCCGACACCGGCGAACGCCTGTCGCCAGCCGATGGCGAGCGCATCGTGCGTCTGGTCGCGCACCATGTCGATGCCGAGGTCCATGCAGGCAGCCCGCGCGTCTCGGCAGAACTGCCGGAAACGGGGAACGGTTCGAGGGGCTGTTGCCGCCCGTGGTCGCGGCTCCGGCCTTTGCCATCCGCAAGCCCGCCGTCGCCGTCTTCACCCTCGACGACTATGTCGTCACCGGGATCATGTCCGCCGCACAGGCCGAGGCGCTCCGCCAAGGCGTTGCGTCGCGCTCAATATCCTCGTCGCGGGCGGCACCTCCACCGGGAAAACGACGCTGACAAATGCGCTGCTGGCAGAGGTGGCAAAGACCTCCGATCGCGTAGTCATCATCGAAGACACGCGCGAACTGCAATGCGCCGCGCCCAACCTCGTCGCCATGCGGACCAAAGATGGCGTCGCCTCACTCTCAGATCTCGTGCGCTCGTCGCTTCGCCTTCGCCCCGACCGCATCCCGATCGGCGAGGTGCGCGGCGCTGAAGCGCTCGACTTGCTCAAGGCGTGGGGCACCGGCCATCCGGGCGGCGTCGGCACGATCCACGCCGGCAGCGCCATCGGCGCGCTTCGGCGCATGGAACAACTCATCCAGGAAGCCGTCGTCACCGTCCCGCGCGCGCTGATCGCCGAAACCATCGACCTAGTCGCCGTGCTCTCCGGCCGAGGTGCCGCGCGCCGCCTGTCTGAACTCGCCAGCGTCGAGGGCCTCGGCGGACGGCGATTACCGCGTCGTGCCCGCCGTCATGGAGGGCGACGGCGGCGCGGCTTCCATCTCCCACGCCCTCAGCACCAACCTCGAAGGAGCCCCTGTGATCCAAGCCCTGCGCATCTCGCGCTTCAACAACGCCCGCCAACGCCTCGCCATGACCGTATCGGTCGCCACGCTATCCGTGGTCTCGGCGGCGCCCGCCCATGCCTCCGGTTCGTCGATGCCGTGGGAAGCGCCACTGCAATCCATCCTCCAGTCGATCGAAGGCCCGGTCGCCAAGATCATCGCTGTGATCGTCATCATCTCAACCGGCCTGGCGCTGGCCTTCGGCGACACGTCGGGCGGCTTCCGCCGGCTGATCCAGATCGTCTTCGGCCTGTCGATCGCGTTCGCCGCGTCGAGCTTCTTCCTGTCGTTCTTCTCGTTCGGCGGCGGGGCGCTCGTCTGATGGCGGGCGTCGTCGATCAGGGCAGCGAGGTTCCAGGCTTCACCGTGCCCGTCCATCGGGCGCTGACCGAGCCGATCCTGCTCGGCGGCGCACCGCGCGCCATTGCGATCATGAACGGCACGCTGGCCGGCGCGGTCGGCCTCGGCCTGCGCCTCTGGCTGGTCGGCCTCGCCATCTGGGCGATCGGCCATTTCGCGGCGGTGTGGGCGGCCAAGCGCGATCCGCTGTTTGTCGAGGTCGGCCGCCGCCATCTTCGCATCCCCGCGCATCTCACGGTCTGAGAGGAGCGCCGCCGATGATCAATCTCGCCGAATACCGCAATCGTAACAGCCGCCTCGCCGACTTTCTGCCCTGGGCCGCGCTGGTCGGCACGGGCATCGTGCTCAACAAGGACGGCAGCTTCCAGCGCACCGCGAGGTTCCGGGGACCGGACCTCGACAGCGCCGTACCCGCCGAGCTGGTTGCCGTCGCCGGCCGCCTCAACAACGCTTTCCGCCGTCTCGGCTCCGGCTGGGCGATCTTCGTGGAGGCGCAGCGCCATGCCGCCGCCAGCTATCCAAACAGTACCTTCCCGGATTCAGCCTCCGCGCTGGTCGATGCCGAGCGCAAGGCCGATTTCGAAGAAGCCGGGGCGCACTTTGAATCCAGCTATTTCCTGACCTTCACCTATCTGCCACCGGCCGAGGACGCCGCCCGCGCGGAAACCTGGCTCTATGAGGGCCGCGAGAAGACCGGCATCGACCCCAACGAGGTGCTGACCACCTTCGCCGACCGCACCGATCGCCTGCTGCGGTTGATCGAAGCCTTCATGCCGGAATGCCGCTGGCTCGATGACGGCGAGACGCTGACCTATCTGCATGGCTGCGTCTCCACGCATCGCCACCGTGTCCGCGTCCCCGAAACGCCGATCTATCTCGATGCGTTGCTCGCGGATCAGCCGCTCACCGGCGGGCTGGAACCACGATTGGGCACGTCGCATCTGCGCGTCCTCACCATCACCGGCTTTCCGACCGTGACCACGCCGGGCCTGCTCGACGAGCTGAACCGGCTGGCCTTTCCTATCGCTGGTCCACCCGCGCGGTCCTGCTCGACAAGACGGACGCCACCAAGTTGCTCACCAAGATAAGGCGGCAATGGTTCGCCAAGCGCAAGTCCATCGCCGCGATCCTCAAGGAGGTGATGACCAACGAGGCCTCCGTGCTGGTCGATACCGATGCGGCAAACAAGGCCGCGGACGCCGACGTCGCGCTGCAGGAACTCGGCGCCGACTATGCGGGCATCGCCTATGTCACCGCCACCATGACAGTGTGGGACGCCGATCCGCGCATCGCCGACGAGAAGCTGCGGCTGGTCGAAAAGGTCGTCCAGGGCCGCGACTTCACCGCGATGGCCGAGACCATCAACGCCGTGGACGCCTGGCTCGGCAGCCTGCCGGGCCATGTCTACGCCAATGTCCGGCAACCGCCGATCTCCACGCTCAATCTCGCCCACATGATCCCGCTTTCGGCGGTGTGGGCGGGGCCGGAACGGGACGAGCATTTTGCAGCGCCCCCACTGCTCTTCGGCAAGACCGAAGGCTCCACCCCGTTCCGGTTTTCCCTTCATGTCGGCGATGTCGGCCACACCCTCGTCGTCGGCCCAACCGGCGCGGGCAAGTCCGTGCTGCTGGCACTGATGGCCCTGCAGTTCCGCCGCTACGCCGGCGCACAGGTCTTCGCCTTCGACTTCGGCGGCTCGATCCGCGCTGCAGCACTCGCCATGCGCGGCGACTGGCACGATCTCGGTGGCGGCTTGACGGACGGCTCGGAGACCTCCGTCAGCCTTCAACCGCTGGCGCGCATTGGGGAGACGAGCGAACGCGCTTGGGCCGCCGACTGGATCGTCGCCATCCTCCTGCGCGAAGGCGTCACCATCTCGCCGGAGGTGAAGGAGCATATCTGGACGGCGCTGACCTCGCTGGCTTCGGCGCCGGTCGAAGAACGCACTATCACCGGCCTCTGCGTTCTGCTCCAGTCCAACGACCTGAAGCAGGCGCTCCGCCCCTATTGCATCGGCGGCGCATGGGGCCGGTTGCTCGACGCCGAGCGAACATCTCGGCACCGCGACGGTCCAGGCCTTCGAGACCGAAGGTCTGATCGGAACCGACGCCGCGCCCGCCGTGCTCGCCTATCTCTTCCACCGGATCGAAGATCGGCTCGACGGCTCACCAACCCTCATCATCGTCGATGAAGGCTGGCTGGCGCTTGATGACGAGGGCTTCGCCGGCCAGCTCCGCGAGTGGCTGAAGACGCTCAGGAAGAAGAACGCCTCCGTCATCTTCGCCACGCAAAGCCTCTCGGATATCGACGGCAGCGCCATCGCGCCCGCCATCATCGAGAGCTGCCAGACCCGGCTCCTGCTGCCAAATGAACGGGCGATTGAGCCGCAGATCACCACCATCTATCGCCGTTTCGGTCTCAACGATCGCCAGATCGAAATCCTCGCGCGGGCCTTGCCGAAGCGCGACTATTACTGCCAGTCCCGACGAGGCAACCGGCTGTTCGAGCTGGGCCTGTCGGAGGTGGCGCTGGCGCTCTGCGCCGCATCCTCCAAGACCGATCAGGCGGCGATCGCCCGCATCACTGCCGAGCAGGGTCCGGACGGCTTCCTCGACGCCTGGCTACGCCACCGCGGCACTGACTGGGCCGCCGACCTCATTCCCAACCTCACCAACCTGGAGACACCATCATGAAACTGCGCCGTTTACGCGCAGTGCGGCTCGCTGCTGCGCTGCTTACCGCTCCCGTCACCGTCGCGCTCATACTGGCGACACCGGCTCACGCCATCATCGTCTTCGATCCCACAAACTACGCGCAGAACGTCCTTCAGGCGGCCCGCGCGCTCCAGCAGATCAACCAGCAGATCACGCAGCTTCAGAACGAAGCGCAGATGCTCATCAACCAGGCCCGCAACCTCGCGAGCCTGCCCTATTCCTCGCTGCAACAGCTCCAGCAGTCCGTGCAGCGCACGCAGCAGCTTCTGAGCCAAGCCCAGAACATCGCCTACAATGTCCAGCAGATCGACCAGGCGTTCAGCCAAAATACGCCAACGTCTCGCTCTCCGCGTCGGACGCGCAGCTCGTCGCCGACGCCAGATCGCGCTGGCAGAACACGGTGGGCAGTCTGCAGGACGCCATGAAGGTGCAGGCTGGCGTCGTCGGCAACATCGACACCAACCGCGCCCAGATGTCCGCGCTCGTCGGCCAGAGCCAAAGCGCCACCGGCGCGCTTCAGGCGACGCAGGCCGGCAACCAGCTCCTCGCCCTTCAGGCCCAGCAGCTCGCCGACCTCACTGCCGTCGTCGCGGCGAACGGTCGCGCGCAGGCGCTGCAATCGGCCGAACAGGCGGCTGCGGCGGAACAGGGCCGCGAACAGCGTCGCCGCTTCCTGACGCCGGGCACGGGCTACCAGCCGGGCAACGCCCGGATGTTCCCCGGCAGCAACTGAGGGGATCGCCATGGACGGCAAGATGCTCGCCCGGCTCGGTGCCGTCGTCTTCGTCGGCGTCGCCATCACCGCCACGGTCATGGAACTGACCCGCAAGCCCGAGGAGCCGCAGGTCCGCACGCTCGTCCACGAGCGCAACGACACCGATGCGCTTCGCCAGGTCTTGCGGCAGTGCCGCGACATGGGCGAAGCGGCGACCCGCGATCCCGCCTGCCTCGATGTCTGGGCCAAGGCCCGCGACCGATTTCTGGGCCAATGCCCGAAGCCTTCCCAACCGAGCGGGACGAGGACGTTGGCACTGGAAGCGCCGACGACTCTCTTCCCGGCCGAAGCCCCGGCCAAGAAGGAAAGCGCGCCCGCGCCCAAGAACACCGCGCCGGTCGCACAGCCCGAACCCGTCCGGCCGGGAGCGCACTGACATGGGCGGCACCGGCGTCATCGACCATTTCCTCGAGGTCTTCACCCGCTACATCGACGGCGGCTTCGGCCTGCTCGGCGGCGAGGTCGCCTTCATCGCCACCACGCTGATCGTCATCGACGTGGTGCTGGCAGCCCTCTTCTGGTCGTGGGGCCGATGAGGACATCATTGCCCGCCTGGTCAAGAAGACGCTCTTCGTCGGCGTTTTCGCCTACATCATCGGCAACTGGAACAATCTCGCCCGGATCGTCTTCGAGAGTTTTGCCGGCCTTGGCCTGAAGGCATCCGGCACGGGCTTTACCGTCACCGATCTTCTTCGCCCCGGCAAGGTGGCGCAAACCGGCCTCGATGCCGGCCGCCCGCTGCTCGATTCCATCTCGAATCTGATGGGCTATTGGTCCTTCTTCGAGAACTTCATCCAGATCGCCTGCATGCTGTTTGCCTGGATGCTGGTGCTGCTCGCCTTCTTCGTCCTTGCCGTCCAGCTCTTCGTGACGCTGATCGAGTTCAAGCTGACGACGCTCGCGGGCTTCGTGCTGATCCCCTTCGGGCTGTTCGGCAAATCCGCCTTCATGGCCGAACGCGTGCTTGGCAACGTGATCTCATCCGGCATCAAGGTGCTGGTGCTCGCCGTCATCATCGGCATCGGCTCGACGCTGTTCTCCGAGTTCACCGCCGGGTTCGGCGGCGCGACGCCCTCGATCGATGACGCCATGGCGATCGTGCTCGCGGCACTGTCCCTGCTCGGCCTCGGCATCTTTGGTCCCGGCATCGCCAATGGCCTGGTCTCAGGTGGTCCGCAGCTTGGCGCGGGTGCGGCGGTTGGCACTGGCCTTGCTGCTGGCGGTATGGTCGCGGCGGGTGCGGCCACGATAGGCGCCGTCGCGTCTGGTGGGACCGCCCTTGCTGGCAGCGCCGCTGCCGCTGCCCGTGGCGGGGCCGCGCTCGCGGGCGGCGCATCGACCGCCTACAGCCTGGGTGCTGCTGGCCAATCCGGCGCATCGGCTGTGGCGTCAGGGCTTGGCAATGTCGCCAACGCCGGCGCGCAGGCCGCAGCCTCGCCGTTGAAACGCGCCGCTTCCCAGGCAGCCGATAGCCTCAAGTCCAGCTACCAGTCTGGTGCGCGTGCAACCTTCGAAGTGACCGGCGGATCGTCCACTGCCGGCACCATCGGCGGTGGTCCGCAGGACGCCGAAGCCGAAGCGCCCCGGCCGCTGCCGCATCCCCATCTTCCGCCACCGACGGCCCACCCGCCTGGGCCAAGCGCATGAAGCGTTCGCAGCAGATGTCGCACGGCGTCCAGGCCGCGGCTCACGCGGTCAAGTCGGGCGACAGCCATGGCGGCGGCTCTTCCGTCAACCTCTCCGAAAGCGACTAACGATGTTCAAACGACCGGCCACCCATTATGGCAAATCACCACAACCCGAGACGCCCTACCAGCGCGCGGCCCAGGTCTGGGACGACCGCATCGGTTCCGCCCGCGTGCAGGCCCGCAACTGGCGCTTCATGGCCTTCGGCTTGCTGGCGCTCTCGGCTGGATTGTCGGCCGCACTGGTCTGGCAGTCGATGAGCGGCTCGATCGTGCCGTGGGTCGTGCAGGTCGACAAACTCGGCCAGGCACAGGCGGTCGCGGCCGCTGTCGCTGACTATCGGCCGACCGATCCGCAGATCGCCTTTCATCTCGCCCGCTTCATCGAAGAGGTCCGCTCGATCCCGGCCGACGCGATCATCGTCCGGCAGAACTGGCTCCGGGCCTACGATTTCACCACGCAGGCCGGGGCCTTGGCGCTCAACGATTATGCCCGCGCCAACGACCCTTCACCAAAGTCGGCAAGCAGCAGATCGCCATCGAAGTCTCCAGCGTGATCCGCGCCTCGCCGGATTCGTTCCGTGTCGCGTGGATCGAGCGCCACTATCAGGACGGCTCGCTTTCCTCGACCGAACGGTGGTCCGCCATCCTCACCGTAAGGGTGCAGATACCACGCGACCCCGAAAACTCCGGGCCAATCCGCTTGGAATCTACGTCAACGCGATCAACTGGTCGAAGGAGCTTGGACAATGACACCGACCTTCCGCGCCGCCGGGAGGCCGGCATTCCGTAAATCCGCTTTCTCGGCTCTCCTCGTTTGCACCTCGGCGCTTGCCGGCTGCGCTACGGCTCATAAGCCCCGGAAATCTCCTATGACGATGCCGCGCCCGCCGTGCAGGCGGTCGATCCGCCCGCGCCCGTCACGGTGGTCGAACTGCCAAAGCCTCTGCCGCTTCCCGGCCAGATGAAGCCGGTCGAAGCCTCACGCCGGACGCCGGAGCCGACTGATCCCGCCGCCCGCGTCAATCAGGCAAACGCCGCCGCCCGCATCCAGCCCGTCCGTGACGGCTTCATCAATTCCATGCAGGTCTATCCCTTCACCCAAGGCGCGCTCTATCAGGTCTATACCGCCGTCGGGCAGATCACCGACATCGCGCTCCAGCCCGGCGAAACGCTGGTTGGCTCCGGCCCGGTCGCTGCCGGCGATACGGTGCGCTGGATCATCGGCGACACCGAGAGCGGCACGGGCGCGACCAAGCAGATCCACATCCTGGTGAAGCCCACGCGCACGGAGCTGATGACCAACCTCGTCATCAACACCAACCTGCGCACCTATCACATGGAACTGCGCTCGACCGAGAAGACCTACATGGCCTCGGTCTCCTGGCAGTATCCACAGGACCAGCTCATCGCGCTGCGTCGCCAGAATGCGGAGGCCCAGGCCGCACAGCCGGTCGCCAGTGGCGTCGATCTGTCCCGCGTCAATTTCCGCTACGAGGTGACGGGCGATCGCGCGCCGTGGCGGCCACTGCACGCCTTCGACGACGGCAAACAGGTCTTCATCGAATTCCCGCGCGGCATCGGCCAGGGAGATGCCGCCGCTCTTCGTCGTCGGCCCCGAGGGCGACACGTCCGAGCTGGTGAACTACCGGGTGCGTGGCAACTACATGATCATCGATCGGCTGTTCGCCGCCGCCGAGCTGCGCTTCGGCGCGGACAAGAACCAGAAGCGAGTGCGCGTCTCCCGGACCGACGGGAGGCCTGCGTCGTGAGCGAGATCGATCCCGATAAGGAGGAAGGCCGCAAGTCCGGGCTGGAACCCCAGCCGGAGTCTGACGATGACGCCCGGCCGCTGACCGGCGAACCGGCCGCGCCCATGCGGCTGCGTCCCGAGCCGCCGCGCGTCACCCGGCTCTCGCGCAAGGTGCTGGCCTGTCTCGGCCTGGTCGCCGGCGTCGGTATCGGAGGCGCGTTGATCTATGCGCTTCAAGTCCAGCATGGCGGCCGGTCGAACGAGGAGCTGTATTCAACCGACAACCGGACAACACCCGACGGCCTCAACACCCTGCCGAAGGACTATACCGGCCCGGTGCTCGGCCCACCGCTGCCGGGCGATCTCGGCCGCCCGATCCTCGATGCGCAGAACCGCGGCCAGCCCGTGACGCCGTCACGGATCGGCACCCTGCCGTGCAGCCAGGCCTCAGCGCCGAGGAGCAGCGTCGATTGCAGGAGCTGGAAGCAGCGAGGACCGCGCGCCTCTTCACTTCGACCGAGACACGCAGCATGGCGTCGCCCGCCACCACGACGGCGAACGCAACGACGCCGCTGCCGGATCTGACCAGTCTCGGCCTCGCGCCGCAGCCAGCGACGCCCTCGGCGCAGGACCGGCAACTCGCCTTCCTCAACCAGACGCCCGACAAACGCACCGTCTCGACCGATCGCGTCGCCGCTCCGGCATCGGCGAACATCCTTCAGGCCGGGGCGGTGATTTCCGCCGCGCTCATCACCGGCATTCGTTCCGACCTGCCCGGGCAGATCACGGCGCAGGTGACGGAGAACATCTATGACAGCCCGACCGGACGCATCCTTCTCATCCCGCAGGGCACGCGCGTCATCGGTCAGTATGACAACGGCGTCGGTTTCGGCCAGCGCCGCATCCTGCTCGTCTGGAACCGGCTGATCTTCCCGAACGGCCGTTCGATCGTGTTGGAACGCCAGCCGGGCACGGACACGCAAGGCTACGCCGGCCTGGAGGATGGCGTCGATTATCACTGGGGCGAACTGTTCAAGGCCGCCGCGCTCTCGACGCTGCTCAGCATAGGCGCACAGACGGGCTCCTCCAGCGAGGAGAGCGAGATCGTCCGTGCCCTGCGCCAAGGCGCTGGCGACAGCATCAGTCAGACGGGCCAGCAGATCGTCAGCCGCCAGCTCAACATTGCGCCGACACTAACGATCCGGCCGGGCTTCCCCGTCCGCGTCATCGTTACCCGCGATCTCGTGCTCGAACCCTATGGAGGCTGACATGGCGAAGTTGAAACTTGGTCCGATCGCTGATGACAAACCCGTCAAGGTCACGCTGGAGCTGCCTGCCAGCCTGCACCGCGATCTGACCGCCTATGCCGAAATCCTCGGCCGCGAGAGCGGCCATCCGCCGGGCGATCCCGTCCGGCTAATTGTGCCCATGCTTGAGCGCTTCATCGCGACAGATCGCGGATTTGCGAAGATGCGGCGGACCTGAGCCTTGGCGCACTACCACTTCTGATCTCGGGCGTTTCTTTTGGACTTGCTATGGAGTGCGCGAGAGCTAGCAGATTCCGAAATGCCGGATTGTCATTTTCCCGCAACCAAACCGCTGAGAATGGCAGGGTTTCCCCAAAATGGGTCGAAAAACGACACCGGGAAACTGTGCTGCCGTCGTCGCCTCGCTCGTAATCGTCAGTCCGCGTCCTAACGCCACTAAGTGCATCAGATTATCTCTGCCTACAGCTTGCTGATCGATTTCTGGGTGACGGCCCAGATCTGCGAGCCGCTTCACTAGATAGTCATGGATCTCTTGGCCCGGAGCGCTTTCGCTGACGATGAAGGACTCACCTTCTATATCTTTGAATGTGATTTGCGAGGCATTAGCAAACTGGTGGCTAGACGGTAGCACGGCATAGACCCGCTCAGACCAAAGATGCAGGCTATCACAACCCTCCCACTTGGCTGTTCCGGTGACGAAGGCAACATCGAGTCGGCGCCGACGGATTGCGACCGCATGCTCGGCGGGATTGCCGTCTGTAAATGTCAGTTTGACGGTTCCGTAGCGCTCACCAAAGGACAGAATCAGATCGGATAGAAATCCGGATGCCAGTGATGAGAATATCCCAATTCTAACGTTTCCGTCTTCCCGCGACCGATCGCGCCAACCTCAGTCTTAGCTAGGCAAATCTCCGCTAGAGCCTTCCGCCCACGCTGAACAAACTGCATTCCGGCGTGGGTCAATCTTACTCCGCAGGAGGAACGCACAAAGATCGTTGTACCTAACCGTTCCTCCAACTCGCGGATTCGGCGGCTGATCGCTGATTCCTGTACGCCCAGCGCCAGCGCAGCCCGGCGAAAGCTACCATAATCCGCTGCCGCAATTACAAACTGGATGTGACGGATCTGCACGGGCATGGCGGCATTTTCAAAATGACAATTGACGATAAACATCGTGGTACGAATATTCAGCCCTAATCGGGGCGGTCGAATATCAGAGAGACCCAAGTCCGAAATCACGCTCTTAGCCAAACTGTACATGAGTTTTCCTATATATTGCTGCCGTGAATCCTATTTCGATAAGCTGGAATCCGGAGTTTTCGCGTCCACTAGGGACATTACGAGCTCGCCCAAATGGCTGGTGAATTGGGGGTCGAGCGCATGAGTGCCGCGGAGGTGCGCTCACGCTCGATCACCTCGATGCGGCCGCGGATTTCGGCAACGCTGGGTATATCGCCCAAGCTCGCCGATAGATCTGGTTGTCCTTTCACAACCCGGCCGATCTTCAGCGCCTGACCGACCCGTCGCTCGCATCGGCATGCCGCGAGTTCCGACACCAGCCCGCAACGGCTCTGAACGAAGGTGGTCACCGCACCACGCGCCCGGCGCAACCGCTGCCGATAGGCCGCAGGATCGATATCCAGAATTTCGGCCGCCTCGGTATCGGTGACTTCGAAGATGTCGCCGAGGATGTAGGCGATCCTAAGCTCTCGCGACAGACAGATCAGCATGGCCAGCGTGCAGCCGATTCTTACCTCATCGATGGCGAGTTTTTCTTCGACTTCGTTCAAGCCATGATCCGCGAGCGGGGACAGCCCTGTTTCCAGATCGGCGGCGAATCCCTGGAACGTCAGCCGCATAGCCTCGATCGCGCCGCGCTTCCTCTCATGAAGCAAATGCCGGCAGGCAACGCGCAACGCCCAGCCGCCAGCTGCCTCCACATCGCGGATCGCGCCAAGATTGGTGATAATCTTCACCAGAATTTCCTGCGTCGCGTCCTCGGCATCGGCGCGGTTGGCAAGCATCCGCATCGCCAAATTGAAGACCGGGCTTTCGGCTGCGCGAACGACAGCCTCAAGGGCGGCGCGGTTTCCCTCCCGCGCCGCTACGACCTGTTGGGCATCAAGCCTGATCATGCTTCGAGAAGCCTCTTCAAAGTCTTCAACTCCTTGGCCAAGGTTTCCATCTGCGCACCCAAAGCGCCTTCGAGCATTTCGAGAGGAACCGGCGGTGCCATGAGCACAAAGCTATAGACCGCACGATCGGCCCCGTCGGGGTGACTCGCGAATAGGCCATGCCAACGGCACCATCGGGAAAGCTCATCTTCCAGTCGATGGTGCCGTGGCCGTCATGGGTAATGGTTTGCAACGAGATCGGCACGGTGCCGTTGGGGTAACCAGCTCGGCTGAGCTGGAATCAGCGCTCTTGAAAGCATTAGTCCATTTGGGGAGGTTGGAGGGTTCGGCAACGAACGCGAATATGGTGTCGGCCGGCTTGTTGATCCCGATGCATTGTACGTCGAAGGTCTTCATGAAACTCAGCTCCTTGCTGCTGCGACGCCGGAACATCCGGGCCGTATTATTAAGGAGAGAAACGGCGCGGCGACTGTGACTCGGGAGCGGCAAAATTTCAGGAAAATGCGGCTCAAGTGAAGTGGTGTGCTTCGCGCGCGCGTGTAGATCCTGCACGCGAAGCGTGAGTTTCAGACCGCCGGAGGCGTCCAGGCCATCGCCTTCATCGGCGCATCGACTTCCGTATGGGCTAGAGCATTGGTAAAGTTTGAAAGCACCTTGGTCGAAAGACAGACGAGTACGTCAAGCACCTGGGCCTTGGTGTAACCGGCAGCCAGAAAAGCGTTTAGTGCCTGGTCCCCACGTGACCGTGTTGCTCCAGCAATTTGCGGGCAAAACGCGCAACGCTTCGAGCTTCGCGTCGGCAAGGGGCTTGCCCTCGCGCAGTGCGGTGATGATATCCTGCGGCGCCTTCAGCATCGTCATGATCATCGAATGGCCTGCCATGCAGTAATGGCAGCGATTGTGATAATTCGACGTCATCATGACGACCTGAACTTCGACGGGCGTGAGGTTCGTCTTCTCGGTCGCCAGCTTGTAAAGCGTCGAATAGGCCTCATGCGCGGCAGGCGATTCAGCCAGGATTTTGTGCAAATTCGGCACGAAACCAAACATGGCCTGCGCGCCATCGATGAAGGGACGGACGCGGCTGGCGCCGTATTCTTGTCGTGATACGTAAACATGTGTTGTCCTTCTTGGGAGTTATCTTGAAATCACGCGGGGACGACGTAGCTGGTGATGGTCATGTCGGCGGCCCGGCTGCGCAAAGGAATGAGCGCCTGGTAGGCCTCGGATGCATGCCAGGCGTTGAGCGCGTCGATGTCGGGAAATTCGATTATACTGACCGTCTGATGCGTCAGCACACCGGCTAGGGCCCCAACGGCTTTGCCGCGCAACAACGCCTTACCTCCGAAGGGCCAACGTGGGGCCGACGCTTTGAACATAGGTTTGGTAGGAATCTGGGTCCTTGACGGTGGTTGTGACGATAAAAATGCTGCCACTTTCGGGTTCCTTTCTGCACGAACGACATGAAGCGCTAACGATGCCGCCCCTCGACAGAGGGGGTAGATGCGTTATGTACATAGCTGTATAAAATAGCCAATCGTTTTTGTCCATAGGTGAACAAAATAAATGTCGAAATCCGGACGGCCCTCGCAATTTGACCGAGACGCGGCGCTTGACGAGGCGCTCGTGGCGTTTTGGCGCGAGGGCTATCAAGCGAACTCGGTCAAGGCGCTCTCCGAGCGATTGGGGATCACCCGCTCAAGCTTTTACAATGCCTTCGAGAGCCGAGAGGCCATGTTCATGGAGGCGTTTGAGCGCTATCTTGAACGTTCGCCTGACCGCGCGCTGGCGGCGGTGCCGCTAGAAGGTAGCGTCTGCGCACTTATAACCGCGACATTCAAGACGATCTGTGAAAGCCTTACTCTCGATCCCGACGCGAAAGGGTGCCTGGCGGTCAACAGCGTCGGCGCGTTGTGCAATGTTGATGCCGAAATAGGCCCCAAGGTCGCCGCGCAAATGATCGCGCGTCTGGAGCGGATTGAGACATTGTTGAAGGCTGCTGTCGCCCGGGGCGAACTTCCGCGCGACGCGGATATTACCGCAACCGCTCTCGCACTGAAAACCTTCCTGGTCGGGCTTAACTCGATGGCCAAGGTGTTGCCGAACCGCAGCGCACTGTGGCCCGCGGCACGTGCGACATTGGCAGCTTTTGGTTTGTTGTGTGAAGACGCGGAACTACAGAATTCTTCTCCGGTCAGCTTTCACGAAAAGACGACTGTTAAATGAGGCTGACCGTCTAACCGTAGAACTGGTTGTCTCTGATCCAGCTCGCTCCTTCATACAAGCTCTGCGCGCTATCATTGTCTACGGCTGTCGATAGCGAAAGCCTGATCGCTCCCACACTCTGCCCATAATCGCAGGCTGCGGCCAGTAGCAATTTCGCGAATCCTTGCCTCGCGCTTGAGAAGCTACAAACAGATCGTTCAGAACGAAAACGCGCGCAGCCCGCGTGGAGGAGAACGACGGAAAGAGTTGAATGAATCCGACTGCCTCTTTGTCCAAGCTCAATTCGATTGATCCACAGGCCTACCTGACCGCCACGTTCATCGCCATTTTCAACGGCCATAAACAGAGCCGGATCGATGAGCTTCTGCCGTGGAAGTATGCGGCAACGTAATCTGCGCCAACCGGAACGCTGTCCCCGACCCAGCGTGGGCACCGGGCCGGGAGCCTTCTCAGCTATCGAGGAGAGCCGTGCCGTAGGAATTGTCTACAGCGCATAACCAGGTGCCAGACGAGTCCCGACGAAACACATAAGTGGCACGTCGTACCGTCGACGTCGCAATGCCGCTTTCGTCGACGGTATCCAACCAGGTTTCCATGATGACCAGCGCTGTGTCTCCGCCCTCAATCACCTCCATCCTCCCTTGGCGGACTTTCAATTTACCTTGGAAATGAGCTGATATTGCTTCGAACGCTTTCCTGATCTGGTCTTTGCCTTTGGCGTACATGCCTGCCTTCACCACCAAGGTGGCATCATCGGTGTAAAATCGCATCAAGCCGTCGAAGTCTTTGGCCGATATAGAACGGTCTGCAGATTCGATAAGGGCTTTCAAAGGATGGTCGGACATTCTGGACTCCAAAATGGCCGCGAGCGGAAAAACAAAACCCGCCTCGCGGCGGGTTGCTTTGTCTGGAAATATGACGCGCTTAACCCACCACTCAATGAATGGTGATAATAATCAAAGTGAAAGCGCGAACAAATTCCATGACGCGCCTTTATCACCAGCGTCAGCGAATGGCAAATGATCACGTCCAATTTTGAGCAAGCTAGTCAAAGTGCCGACGGCACACCGTTTACGCTGGACCGATGAGTTCAACCATCTCTCCCAGCCGAGCCCGCGCGAGATTCAGGCGGCGCTGCTCTACGACTACCGCACCAATGTCGCCTTCTACCCTCGGTGGCAGGCCTGGCTGCGCGAACACAGGCCGCCGACACTGATCGCCTGGGGTGTCAACGATCCCTCGTTCATCGCCGCCGGCGCCGAAGCCTATCGCCGCGACCTGCCCGATGCCGAGATCCATAAGCTCGATGCCGGGCGCTTCGTCATGGACGAGAAGAAGACGAACTGGCCGGACTGATCCTCGATTTCATGGCCCGCCACCCGGGTTGACGGAGAGCACCGCTTCAGAAAGCCGCGCCTGCGGACCCCGGTCGCTATCGCATTGTGTCGTAGGAGAAAACCTGGCGCACCCGACACGTTTCGAACATGTGGCCTCCAACTTCGGAGGCAGTCGACGATTCAAACCCTCATGCAGCGGCCCGAAACAGCAATTTGAGATGGTTGCGCCCTCCCGCAACCATCTCAACTTTCCAATGCGCGTTCAATTCATCCTATCTGCGCGCTACAATGCGAGGCGCTTCTACTCTTGCTGAATCTCTCTTCCATTTGCCGGGAGCTATCGGCTTCTATCCTCGAAGCAGAAGGATAGAAGGAATTCGAGATGCGGCAGCAGCCAGAATCACTCACCAAGCGAACTATCAGGAGACATCAACTCCGCGAAATAGTTCCCCTTGCCGACACTACTATCTACGATATGGAACAGCGCGGTGAATTCCCCAGCGTTTCTATCTCACCTCTCGCTGCGTGGTCTGGGATCTATCCGAGGTCGAAGCCTGGCTCGAGGAACGGCGCCGCGCCTCACGAGCCAAGGCGATAAGGCGCGCGCCGATTCCCGATGTCCAGCTCCGCAAGACCCGCGCCATCAAACATCCGGCTCGGGCGTGAGCAGATCCAGCGTCGGCGGATAGAGGGTCGGCGTGTATTTCTGGCCCGCGACCCAAGCATCCACCAGGTTGGACCACTCCTGCATCATATGCCGGCGTTGATGCTCATATTCCGCCTTATTGTAGATGCCCCGTGAGGATCGGCCGTCCTCGTGCGCCAGGCACTTCTCGATCCAATCGCTGTTGAAGCCCAACTCGTTCAACAATGTCGAACCAGTGCGCCGGAGATCGTGAATGGTAAAGGACTCCAGCGGCAGCCCCTGCTTCTTGGCCCGCTCCACCACAGCGGTCGTGATCCGATTGAACGTCGCCCGCGACATCGGCGCGTCCGCGTCGTAGCGCGACGGCAGGACGTATTTCGAGTTGCCGGCGCAGGTCTTGAGAGCGATGAAGATGTCGAGCATTTGCTGCGATAGATAGACGTTGTGCGCCTTCGAGCGCTTCATCCGCTCCTTCGGGATCGACCAGACGGCGTTCTCGAAATCGACCTCATCCCAAACAGCGTCCTGTAGTTCGCTCTTTCGCACCATCGACAGCAGGATCAGCTTTATTCCGAGCCGTATCGTCGGCAGCGTCGCCACATGCTCAATCTGGCCGAGCATGATGCGGATTTCCGCCGGAGACAGCGATCGGTCCTTTGGCACAAAGGTCGCGATCGACGCCGGGCCAACTTCGTCGGCCGGGTTGGCGACCTTCTCGCCATGCAGAATGGCGAAGGCGAAGACCAGCTTCACGATATCCCGGACATGGACCGCCGTTGCCGGCGCCCGCGCTCCTTCACCTTCGCGCAGAGCCCGCGCAAATCCTCCGGCAGGATTTCCGGCAGCAGTCGGTTGCGGAACGCCGGGAGGATGTCGCGCTCGAAGATGGAACGGCGCATGGCCCGCGTGCTGTCGGCCATCCGCGCCTCCTGAAGCCAACGTTCGCCAAACTCGCCGAAGCTCTTCGCCTCCCGGAGGCGGCGCTTCTCGCGCTGCTTCTCCTGCGCCGGTGAACGGCCTTCCGAAATGGCCCGTCTGGCGTCGATCAGCTTCTCACGTGCGCGAGCCAGAGACAGGCCGGCAGGACCGTAGCGGCCCAGCGTCAACGTCTCTCGGCGACCGTTCAGCCGGTAGTCCAAGCGGAATACGATCGCACCCGAGGGCTGGACCACGACATACAAACCGTCACGGTCCACGATTTTGTATAATTTCTCTTTCGGTTTCAGAGCCTTGATGGCAGCGTCGGTCAACATTTGCGCCCTCCAGATCGGTCAATAAATGCCGGAGAGCGCCCAATTATACCGTCAGGCAGAAAATGGCCTTCCTGATCGGATATTTTCCCTGCTTTTACAGCGTACTAGGTCAAAAATTATACCGTCAGAAGCTCTCTTGCCTCTGACGGTATATGCGATTTCGATCTGAGACAAGATGCACCATACCGTCAGTCATACCGTCATCCGGGAGACTAACCCGTCGATAGACATCGAAACATATCGTCTAATTTATTTTTGTATTTCAGTGCGTTATGTCGCACCTTGGCGTGTTTCCGGACACGCCCGGATAGGCAAAAATCACTCCCACTCGATGGTTCCCGGCGGCTTGCTGGTGAAGTCGTAGACCACACGGTTGACGCCTGGCACCTCATTGACGATGCGGGTGGCGACCGCGCTGAGAAAATGCGGGTCGAACGGGTAGATGTCGGCGGTCATGCCGTCGACACTGGTGACGGCGCGCAGGGCCAGCACATGGTCGTAGGTGCGGCCATCCCCATCACGCCGACCGTGCGCACCGGCAGCAGCACGGCAAACGCCTGCCAGATCGCATCGTAGAGCCCGGCCTTGCGGATTTCATCGAGGTAGATCGCATCGGCCTTGCGCAGGGTCTCGCACTTCTCCTGCGTCACGGCACCGGGAATGCGGATGGCGAGGCCCGGCCCCGGGAACGGATGGCGAGCGACGAACACATCCGGCAGCCCGAGCTCGCGCCCAAGCGCGCGCACCTCATCCTTGAACAGCTCGCGCAGCGGCTCGACCAGCGCCATGTTCATGCGCTCCGGCAGGCCGCCGACATTGTGGTGGCTCTTGATGGTGACCGACGGCCCGCCCGTGAAGGAAACGCTCTCGATCACGTCCGGGTAGAGCGTCCCCTGCGCCAGGAAGTCCGCGCCGCCGAGTTTTTCGCCTCCGCCTCGAACACCTCGATGAACAGCTTGCCGATGGTCTTGCGCTTGGCTTCCGGGTCGGTCACGCCGTCGAGCGCGCCGAGGAAGGTGGCAGCGGCGTCCACATGCACCAGCGGAATATTGTAGTGGCCACGGAACAGGCTCACCACCTGTTCGGCTTCGCCCAGACGCATCAGGCCGTGATCGACGAACACGCATGTCAACTGCGCGCCGATCGCCTCATGGATGAGCACGGCGGCAACAGCGGAGTCGACCCCGCCCGACAGGCCGCAGATGACCCGCTTGTCGCCGACCTGGGCGCGGATTTGCGCGATTTTGGTCGCGCGAAACGCCGCCATGGTCCAGTCGCCGTGGCAGCCGCAGACGCCATGCACGAAATTGCCGATGAGCTTTGCGCCATCCGGCGTATGCGCCACTTCCGGGTGAAACTGCACGCCGTAGTAGCGGCGCGCCTCGTTGGCCACGGCGGCAAACGGCGCGCCGTCCGACGTGGCGACCACCTTGAAACCGCCCGGCAGCATATCGACCCGGTCGCCGTGGCTCATCCAGACCTGGTGCCGTTCGCCGGGTCGCCAGACATCGGCAAACAGGGCGCAGCCGTCGACCACCTCAACGGTCGAGCGGCCGAACTCCCGGTGGTTCGACGGCGTGACCCGGCCTCCAAGCTGGGCTGCCATGGTCTGCTCGCCGTAGCAGATGCCAAGCACCGGCAGCCCACTGTCCCACACTGCCTGCGGCGCGCGCGGGCTGGCCTCGCCTGTGACCGACGCCGGCCCTCCGGAAAGGATGATGCCGCGGGGCGCAAGGCGCGCCAGCGCTTCCTCGCCTTTGCTGAACGGCACGACCTCGCAGTAGACGCCTGCCTCGCGCACGCGCCGCGCGATCAACTGCGTGACCTGGCTGCCGAAATCGAGGATGAGGATGGTGTCGGACATCGCGGCCTCCGAAAAGGGAAGCACCGCGCCATAGCCGAGGCGGCGTGACCCCGCAAGGCCACGCGGCGGACATTATTCGTGGGTGCGCCTGCGCGCGGGCGCAGGCGACATGGCGTGCTGCCCGACATGCTTGAGCAGGATGGCAGCAAGCGCCACAGCGCCGGCATGCGCCGGATCGGCCACGAACAAGACGGCGATCCCGAAGGCGACAATGGCTTCCGCAGCGCCGATGGCAAGTTTATTGAACGGCATGCGCGTTCTCCCGGTGTGCTATGTCCTGTATACGGTTCATGATGTTGCCCTGTTTCCGCTGCGCCATGCATTCGTCATGAATTCGCGTCGCTTGGGCGATAAACTGGCATGTGGCCGGACGGAGGGTTTCGCCCGGCGCCGACGCGTAGATGGATGTTCTTGGACTGGATGACTACACTGCAATTTTCCGCCAGTGATTTGCCGATATGGAAACAATGATGCTGCACGCCATGACGATCGTCATCGGCCTCGATCCAGGGCTGCAAAAACCGGCTGGGGTGTCATCGCTGCGGAAGGGGCGCGCCTGCGCCATCTGGCGCACGGCGTGGTGGCCACGACATCGACCGATCCGCTGGCCACCCGCCTAGCGCAACTGTTCGCCGGGCTGAGCGCCATCCTTGAAGCGCATCGCCCGATGGAGGCCGCCATCGAAGAAACGTTCGTCAACCAGAACCCGGCATCGACGCTGAAGCTCGGGCAGGCGCGCGGCGTCGTGCTGCTGGCACCAGCCATGCGCGGTCTGCCGGTCGCCGAATATGCGCCGAACCTGGTGAAAAGGCCGTGGTCGGTGTCGGTCACGCCGGCAAATCGCAGGTCCACGCCATGGTCGGCCGCCTGCTGCCTGGCTGTGACGTCAAGGCGGGCGACGCCGCCGATGCGCTGGCCGTCGCTATCGCCCATGCGCATCTGCGCACCGCCCGCACATTAGACCTTCGGGCGCGCAGCAGATGAGCACGACACAAACCATGCCAGCGGACGCGCAGAAAATAGACCCGGCGCTGTCGATCGTCCTCGATCTTCTGCGGTTTGGCGCAGCGCTGGCGGTGATGTTCGGGCATCTTGCGGCCGGCTGGCTGACCGGTGGCTACCTCTGGCAGTTGGGCGGCTTTCTGCACGTTGCAGTGATGGTGTTCTTCGTACTGTCCGGCTATGTGATCGCCGCGACCACGAGTCCCCGCCATTCGGCCGCCGACTATGCCGCCGCCCGCATCGCCCGGCTCTATTCCGTCGTGCTGCCGGCACTGGCGATGACGGCGCTTCTGGACGCGATCGGGCTGCAGGCAGCGCCCCATTTCTACGATGAGACCGCCATTGCCGCGAGCCCATCCTTCAACGTGCGCGACGATGCCGTCCTGCGCTATCTGCTCACCCTGCCCCTGATCCAGGAATTCTGGCCGTTTGACGGCATTCGCGGCTGGCCTGGCTCGAACGGACCGATGTGGTCGCTCTCCTACGAGGCCGCCTATTATGTCTTTTCGGCATTCAGTTTTTCCTGCGCGGGCACCGCGCATCCTCGCCATGCTCGGCTGGTTCGTGCTGGTCGGGCCGCAGATCGCAGCATTGCTGCCGATCTGGCTGCTGGGGTGCTGGTCTGGCGGTTGCGCACAAAACGCCAGCGTGGCTCGGCTGGCCGATGATGGTGGCAGGGGTGCTCGGGCTGGCGATGATCGTCCATTTCGACGCGCCCCTGCGCGCCCTCGACCTGCAGTTGGTCTGGAGTGACGCCATGGCGCAGGATGTGCGGACCTCGTCCGGACTGGCAACGCGCTATGCCGCCGGCCTCGCCACGGCGCTGCTGGTTCTGGGTGTCTCCGTGCGCTCGGTGCACTGGCGGCCGCCACCGGGCCGAGCGGCGATGCGCGCGGTCGCCGATCACACGTTCGAGCTTTATGCGCTGCATCTCCCGGTTGCCGTCTTCGCCGCCGCCGTTGCACCGTTTGCGGTCGGCGACTGGCCGCGCGCCGCCTGGGTCTACGGGCTGGTCGCGGTCGCAACCTTCGCCGTCGCCCGTCTCAGCGCGCCGCTGAAGGCGTGGCTCAAGCTGCTGACCCTGAAAGGACTGGCCAAATGTTCGCCAAGCTGACCGGCACCGTCGATGCCCTGCTGGAAGAAGCCCTGGTGCTCGACGTGCAGGACGTCGGGTATCTGGTGGCAGTCTCCGTGCGCACCCTTGCACAGCTTGCACCCGGCGAGCGCGTGCGGCTGTTCATCGAAACCCAGGTGCGGGAGGATGCGATCACCCTCTACGGTTTCCCGAGCGCGGACGAACAGCGCTGGTTCCGGCTGCTGCAATCGGTGCAGGGCGTCGGCGGCCGGGTGGCGCTCGGCGTGCTGAGCGTTCTGGCCCCGAACGACCTCGCACAGGCGATCGCCACGCAGGACAAGGCGAGCGTCGCCCGTGCCAGCGGCGTCGGCCCGAAACTGGCCCAACGCATCGTCAACGAACTCAAGGACAAGGCACCGCTGCCGAGCGGCGTCAGCCTCGGCGCTGTGATGGCGGCGTCGGTGCCTGTTGCAGGAACGACGGACGATGCAGTATCCGCCTTGCTCAACCTCGGCTTCAAGCAGGCGGAAGCCGCGCGCGCCGTCGCTGCTGCCCGCAAGGCGCTCGACGATGATGCGCCGCTGGACCGGGTCATTCCCGCCGCGCTCAAGGAATTGACCCGCTGAGCTCCGCCTTTGGATACGCAGCCGCAACGGCGGATAAAAAGCGCCGGAATGTTTTACACCGTGCCTCGATCTGACCGCGATGGCCCGGCGTTCTGCATACAATCACAATTATTTAATTATTGGCGTGTTTATTGCTTTACTGATGGCTATAGTTTGAGGGAATTTTTATGCGCACTGCCATTCTCGCCCTGCTTGCTGCCTCCACGTCCATCGCGAGCGCGAACGCAGCCGTCATCATCAATGACAGCACGCTTGGCTATTATACCAGTTCACTCGGCGACCTGGCCACAATCCCGGCTTTCGCCAGCCAGACCGACACCAGCACCGGCTTCAATCTGTTTCCGAACGTCGGGGACCCCTGATCCCGAATGCCAGCGCGCCCAATCTCGCCGTGGCGGGAGCGCCGGCGGATTTTGCAACCTTCCTCGGCACGTCCGCGCCAACTGGCGGCGGCTGGAGTGCAGCACCGGTCGCCATCCCCGGCACTTGGGCCGTGGGGAGCGAGACCGCCATCGTCTATGAATTCAACGCTGGCGCCGGCCTGAGCAACATCACCGTTTCACTGGGCGTCGACAACGGCATCTTCGTGTGGCTGAACGGGCAGTACCAATTCGGAGCGATCGCCCCGGTGGATTTTCAGCCAACGAGTACAGCTTCACCCTGCCGGACCTGAGCGGGGTCAATTACCTGCAGGTCCTGCGCGAGGATCACGGCGGACTTACCGGTTATACCATCCAGGTGACTGGCGACCGCACCGTGCCAGCCCCGAGCCGGGGTCGCTGATCGTGCTCGGTGCCGGCTTGGCGCTGGCGGGCATCGCGCGCCGCCGCCGCTAAACGGGCTACCGCAAGCGCCGTCGTGCCGCTAGACACGGGGCATGGAGACGCGCCCCGTTAGCCCGAACCTCAGCCCGGACGATCATCCGGAAAGCCAGTTGCGCCCGCAGCGGCTGGCCGAATTCATCGGACAGCAGGCCGCGCGGGAAAACCTCGAGGTGTTCATCAAGGCGGCCCGCACGCGCGGCGAACCGCTGGATCATGTGCTGCTGTTCGGCCCGCCGGGGCTGGGCAAGACCACGCTGGCCCAGATCGTCGCGCGCGAGATGGGGTGAATTTCCGTGCTACCTCCGGCCCGATCATCGCCCGCGCTGGCGACCTTGCGGCCTTGCTTACCAACCTGGAGGCCGGCGACGTCTTGTTCATCGACGAGATCCACCGCCTCAATCCGCAGGTCGAGGAAGTGCTGTACCCCGCGATGGAGGATCGGCAGCTTGACCTCATGATCGGCGAAGGGCCGTCCGCACGCTCCGTACGCATCGATCTGCCGCCGTTCACGCTGGTCGGCGCGACCACGCGCTCGGGCCTGCTCACCAACCCGCTGCGCGACCGCTTCGGGATCCCGGTGCGCCTGGAATTCTATACGGTCGGCGAACTGGAGCAGGTGGTGGCACGCGCCGCGCGCGTGCTTGACCTGGCGCTCAGTGCAAGCGGCGCCCGCGAAATCGCGACCCGCGCCCGCGGCACCCGCGCATCGCCGGGCGGCTGCTGCGCCGTGTGCGCGATTTCGCCGCTGTGGCCGGTGCGCAAGAGGTTGGCATCGAACTCGCGGATGCGGCGTTGTCCCGGCTGGAGGTCGACAAGCGCGGGCTGGACCGCATCGACCGCCGCTACATGCAGTGTATCGGGCTGGACTATGCGGGCGGGCCGGTCGGCGTTGAAACGCTGGCTGCCGCCTTGTCCGAACCGCGCGACACCATCGAGGAAGTGATTGAACCCTATCTCATCCAGATCGGCTTCGTGGCGCGCACGGCCCGGGGCGCATGCTCAATCCGTCCGGCTTTGCCCACATCGGCCTAGAGCCGCCGACCCCTGTTCTGCCACTGCTGGATGCCTGATGATCAGTGCAGGCGAAATCACCAGGGGTCGGCACAGCGTCTGTTTCCGGGTCTACACGGAGGACACGGATGCGACCGGGGTCGTGTATCACGCCAACTACCTGCGCTTTCTGGAACGGGGACGCTCGGATTTTCTGCGCTGCCTCGGCATCAACCTCAGCGAACCGCTCAGCCGCACCGATGCGGACCACGGCTATTACGCCGTGACGGCCGTCGAGATGCGCTTTCTATCCCCGCCCGGCTGGACGATATCCTGAAAGTCTCGACCCGCGTGGACAAGCTCGGCGGCGCATCCTGCCGCCTGCAGCAAACCGTTGAGCGCGTTGCCATGGCGGAACCTTTGCGACCGCTGGAGACTATCGTGGACGCCATGGTGACAGTCGCCTATCTGGGCGCAGGTGGGCGGCCGCGCCGCCAGCCTGCCGCGTGGCGGGCCAGTTTCGACGCCCTGCTCGACGCGGCGCAGACTTCGACGGATTAAAGGACGCATATGGAGACGACATTGCCGCTTGCCCAAGCCGCTGCCGGATTTTCCCCGTGGGAGTTGTTCCTGCAGGCGGACATCGTGGTGAAGACCATCATGATCGGGCTGGTGATCGCATCGATCGGTGCATGGGCCATCATGATCGACAAGGGGCTGCGGCTGGGCAGGCTGAAGCGCCTTGCGGCGGACTTCGAAAAGCTTTCTGGTCCAATACCACCCTGGACCGCCTCTACGACGCCAACAAGCAGGCGAACCATCCCTATGCCGAGGTCTTTGTCGCGGCCATGGACGAGTGGCGCCGCTCGACCGCACGCGGGCCCGGACCGGGAAAGCCTGAACCAGCGCCTGCACAGCGTCATGCGGGTCACGTTCGAGCGGGAGATGGACAAGCTGGAAGCGCATCTGACCTATCTGGCAACCGTTGCATCCTCCGCCCCGTTCATCGGGCTGTTCGGCACCGTCTGGGGCATCATGCGCTCCTTCACGGCGATCGCGCAGACCCAGAACACGACACTCGCCGTCGTCGCCCCCGGCATCGCCGAGGCCCTGTTTGCGACCGCGATCGGGCTGGCCGCTGCCATCCCGGCGCTGATCGGCTACAACAAGCTGCAGGCGGATGTTGGCCGCTATGGCAGCCGCCTGTCCAACTTCGCCGAGGAATTCCAGGCGCTGTTCTCGCGTCAGCTTGACGAAAAGGCGGCCTGACCATGGGCATGTCGTTCCAGACTGGCGGCCCCGGCGGCGGCAGCCGGTTCAGCGGCCGCTGGCGCCGCCCGCCGATGGCCGAGATCAACGTGACGCCGATGGTCGACGTCATGCTGGTCCTGCTCATTATCTTCATGGTGGCAGCGCCCCTGCTGGTGAGCGGCGTGCCCATCGATCTGCCGGATTCGCGGGCAAAGTCGCTGCCGGAGGACAATGCGCCGGTTCAGATCACACTGGACCAGGGCGGCCGGGTGTACGTCGACAAGCTGGAAGTGCCACTGGACGAACTGGCCCCGAAGCTTAGCGCCATCGTGGAAGCGCGCGGCGACGAACCACGCATCTACGTGCGCGCCGACAAGGCGCTGGGTTACGGGCGGGTGATCGAGGTCGTCGGCGAGATCAACGCCGCCGGGTTCAAGAAAGTCGCCCTGGTCTCAGACCAGCACATGTCCAAAACGGAACGCTGACGCTCATGGCTCTGGCGCGCGGCTGGACAATCTCGATTCTCGGACATGGAGCCCTGTTGGCGGCCCTGCTGTTCGCACACAGCACGCTCCCGCCATCCCTGCCCGATCTCAATCCCCGTGCCGGTCGAGATCGTCGATTTGAGCGAGGTGCAGCGCGTCACCGAGGAGCCGGAACCCTCCACGAAGGCCGCGCCGCGCGAAACCGCGCAAGCCGAACCCGAGCCGGAAATCGCTCCCGAACCGACGCCGCCGGAACCGGCGCCCGCGCCGGAACCCGAACCCAAGCCCGAGCCCAAAAACCGGAGCCGAAAAACCCGAACGCGACAAGGCGCTGGACCAGAAGCTGGAAAATCTGGTCGATAAAAGCCTTCAGGAGGCGGACCGCAAGCGGCTCAACGTGTCCGAGCTGGCCAAGGACCTGAAGCGGGATATCGCGAAGACCGCGATCCGCGACACCCGCGCGACCATCACGCTGCAGCAGTTGATGGATGCCAAGGTGTCCGCCTGCTTCAACCCGCCATCGGGCGGCGCCGACGTCAAGAAGATCACCGTACAGGTGCAGTTCCGCCTGAACGACGCCGGCCAGATCGTCGATGGCCCCAGGATCGTCGGACGCAGCGGCGTCACCCCGGCCAATGCCGCGTTCGCCGATGCCCTCGCCCGCGCCACCCTGCGCGCGGTCATCCAGTGCGCGCCTTACGAGCTGCCGCAGGAGTTCCGCGCGATCTGGGCGAACCAGGATTTCGAATTGAACTTTGACCCCTCGCGCCTGTTGTGATTCATACGCATGATCGCGCTGACGAAAGGACCGACCGTGATTCATCTGCTTCGTCGCCTGGCCCTGCCCTGCCTTCTCGCCTTGGGAACCCTCGCAGCAACACCGGCTGGGGCCGTCATCCGCATCGACATCACCGGCGGGTCGGTGCAGCCGCTGCCGATCGCCATCCCGGAGTTTGTCGCCAGCAACCCGCAGGCGACGCCGGATGGCGCGCTGCAAACCCTCTCGACCCGCATCTCCCAGGTGCTGAGCGATGACCTCAAGAATTCCGGCCTGTTTCGCCCGCTGGACAAGGCCGCCTTCACCACGACCGTGACGGCGGAAAACTTCGCCACCCCGGACTATGCGTCCTGGCGCACGATCGCCGCACAAGCGCTGGTGACCGGTTATGCCAAGCTCAACGCGGACGGCAGCATGGCGGTCGGTTGCTACCTGTTCGATGTGTTTTCGGAAGAAGGGCTTCTGCAGCACTCGGTCACGATCGCGACGCCAAAGCAATGGCGTCGCGCCGCCCATAAATGCGCCGACAAGATCTATACGCAGTTGACCGGCGACAGCGGGTATTTCGACACCCGCATCGCCTACATTGCCGAAACCGGGCCGCGGAAGAACCGGGTCAAGCGTCTGGCGATCATGGACCAGGACGGCGCCAACATCGAATATCTGACGACCGGCCAGAACCTGGCGCTGACCCGCGCTTCGCGCCGGACGGCGGGTCCCTCAGCTACCTCGCATTCGGCGCGACACCACGGGTGTTCCGCTATGATCTGACCACTCGCAGGCAGGAATTGCTCGGCCGCTTCCCGAACATGAGCTTTGCGCCGCGCTACGCACCGGACGGCCGCAGCATTGCCCTGACCCTCTCCGAAAACGGCGACTCCGACATCTACATCCTCGATCTCGCCAGCAAACAGACGCGCCGGATCACCAACCAGCCGTCGATCGACACTTCGCCGAGTTTTTCCCCGGATGGACAGCGCATCGTGTTCGAGTCCAACCGCGGCGGCTCGCAGCAGCTCTATGTGATGAACGCGGACGGCAGCGGTGCGCAGCGCATCTCCTTCGACACGGCAAACCCGCGTGCCCGCTACGGTTCGCCGGTCTGGTCGCCGCGCGGCGACCTGATCGCCTTCACCAAGATCGCCAACGGCAAGCTGCGGATCGGTGTCATGCGCCCGGATGGCTCCGGCGAGCGCCTGCTGACCGACAGCTGGCAGGACGAAGCGCCGGCCTGGTCGCCGAACGGCCGGGTCATTACCTTTTCCGCACGCAACGCTCGACCGCGCGCACCGACGGCGGCGTGGCGGTCTATGCCATCGACCTGACCGGCGTGAACGAGCGCCGTATCCCGACGCCGACGGATTCCTCCGACCCGAACTGGTCGCCGTTGCTGCCGTGACAGCAGACTGCACAATAAATAGTCTCATCTGCAATCAAGCCTTGTCTTGACCTGCTGCGATGAAACTTTATATTGGGCCACAGTTTATCTTGATTTTCAGCGTTAGAGACGGAGAGACCCATGGCTACGTCGCACACTTCTCTGCGCATTGCACGGATGACGGCTCTGGCCGGCGCCGTCGCATTGCTCGCCGCCTGCTCCAAGAAGGAAGAGCTGCCGCCCGCGCCGCCGCCGCCGCCGGCACCGACCCAGCAAGTCGCCCCGACCCCGACTCCGCCGCCCCCGCCGCCGGTCACCGCCTCGACGACGCCCGGCAGCCTCAAGGACTTCATCGAGACCGCTGGCGCTGACCGCGTATTCTTCGAATACGACAGCTACGCCCTGGGCGACACTGCGCGCGCAACGTTGGCCAAGCAGGCCGAATGGCTGAAGAAGTACGGCAGCATCACGGTGACCATCGAAGGCCACTGCGACGAGCGCGGCACCCGCGAATACAACCTGGCGCTCGGTGAGCGTCGTGCGACGGCCGTCAAGAGCTTCCTGGTGAGCGCCGGCGTTCCGGCCGACCGCCTGAAGACGATTTCCTATGGCAAGGAGCGCCCGGAAGTCGCCGAGTCCAATGAAGAAGCCTGGTCGCAGAACCGTCGTGGCGTCGCCGTTCTGGACAATCCGAACAGCTAACGCCGCAATCGCCGCCAATCTTCACGCCCCGATGCTCCCGCAGCGTCGGGGCGTTTGATTGGTGGATGGTTGCCGATACGGAAGACAGGACTTGCGGGAGCGATCTGCAGACTGTGTACAACAGGAGTAAGCCATGAGCCGTATCGCCCTTCTATTCCTCTGCGCTCTGATGCTCGCGCCACTGGCCCATGCCCAGTCCACGGACGACGCGACACGCATCGAGAAAATCGAGAAGGACCTGCGGGTCCTGCAACGCAAAGTCTTCCCCAAGGGCGCGCCGACCTACCTCGAGCCGGAAACGACGACCGCAGCGCCCCAAAGTGCGCCAGCGCTGCCGGACAATTCCGCGCTGCTTGCCATGCAAGAGCGCCTGGATGCGCTTGAGGTGCGCCTGCAGACCCTGACCGGCCAGCTCGAGCAGGCCAATTTCCGCCTGCGCCAGATGGAAGACGGGCTTGCCCGCTTCAAGAGCGACGCCGAATTCCGCCTCAACGCGCTGGAAGGCGGCAAGCCTGCAGGGGTTGCAACGGCCGACCCGGCGGTGCCGGCGACCGCCAATGCAGGGACCCTTGATACGGACACCGCGAAGGCAGCCACACCGAAAAGAGCGCAGACGCCATCGAGGCCGCCTATCTGGAGGCTTACAACTTCGTCGAGGCCAAGGATTATCCCAAGGCAGAGCAGGCTCTTGCCGGTTTCGTGAAGGCGAATCCAGCGTCCCGCCGGGCGTCCTACGCCCAGTATTGGCTTGGCCGCGTCTACATGGTGCAGAAGAAATACGACGAAGCCGCGCTCGCCTTCGCCGAAGGCTATGAAAAATTCCCCAAGGGCGAGCGGGCACCGGACACCTTGCTCTGGCTGGGCAAGTCACTGGTCGCACGTGGCCAGCCGGATCTTGCCTGCCGGTCCCTTGGCGAACTTGACGTCGCCTACAAGGCGATTGCGCGCGGGCGGCTTGCCAACGACCTGAAGGCCACCCGCAAGGACGCCAAATGTGGCTGACGGGCTGCCGTCAGTCTTCGCACATGCCCTGAGCCGGCTGTTGCCGACCCCGCCAGAACACCTGGCTGTGGCTGTATCCGGTGGCTCGGACAGCCTGGCGCTGGTTCTGCTGGCGCATGCGGCGCTGCCGGGGCGCGTGACGGCGCTGACCGTCGACCATGGCCTGCGCCGGGAGGCAGCCGAGGAGGCTTGGCAAGTCGGGCGGTGGCTGGCGATGCGCGGCATCCCGCATCACATCCTGCGCTGGGATGCGGCCCCTGCGACCGGCATTCAGGAGGCTGCGCGCGCGGCTATGCTTTGATGGCCTGGTGCCGCGCGCAGGCAGTGCCTGTCCTCCTGACCGGCCATACGGCCGACGACCAGGCCGAGACCCTGCTGGCGCGGCTGGCGCGCGGTGCTGGCCTTGCCGGGATGGCAGGCATCCGCGCGCTACGGCCGCTTGATGCCGCGGTGACCCTCGCCCGGCCGCTGCTGGAGCTGCGCCGCGCAACGCTCCAGGCCTGGCTGGAGTCGATCGGCCAGCCGTGGGTGTCGGATCCTTCCAACCACGATCCGAAGTTCGAGCGGGTGCGCTGGCGCGCCGCGCTGGCGAACCTGCCCGAGCTTGACGCCGCCGCCGCCGCCCGCACTGCCAGCCACCTCGCCGACCTCGACGCGCAACTGAATACGGCAACCGATCACTGGCTGCAGCACCACGCGACGCTGCTGCCCGGCGGCGCCATGCAGGTTGCGCTTGCGGGCGCGCCGCTCCCGGAAATTCGCCTGCGAGCACTGGTACGCGCACTCGAAATCGTCACGGGCTCCGTGCCTGCGCGTGAAGACGTCGCTGCGGCAATCGCGCGCAAGTCCGCCACCACCTGCGGCGGGGCGAAACTGGAGCCGACGGACACGGGAATGCTCTGCATGCGCGAGGCCGGCCGCATTGCTGACAGTCTGCCGACACCGTGCGCGCACGCGCTGTGGGACCGCCGGTTTGCGATCACCGAGGCCCGCCCCGGCGTGGTGCGTGCGCTGGGCGAGGCCGGCTGGCGCAACGCATTGGATCAGTGGCCGGATTTGCGTGGCCTTGCAATGCCGTTCGGTGTCCGCTGTGCCCTGCCGGCGCTCTGGCGGGGAAGAATTGCTGGCGCTGGGCGGCGGCGGCAACGCTCTGGCGACATTGCTGCCCGCTTCGGCGCAGCTTGACGCGGAATTCGTCGGGATGGCGAACATGCGACATTCGCCATCTTTGTTTCTTTACCACACCACCATATCTTAGCGTCAAGACTCGGTAGTGTCTCAGTTTGAAAAGTCCGCTCGTGGTGAGCTTGGACAGAACCACGAGCCGCTCACCCCTTCGTCAAGCTCAGGGTGAGCGGCAGAATTTCAAACTGAGACACTACCAAGACTCAGCGCGCGCGTGCGCCGCAGGAAAGGAAAACAATGTCCGACAAGCGTGGACCGAATACCATGAGCCGCAGCGTCGCCCTGTGGGCTGCGATTATCGTGGTGCTGGTGGTGCTGTTCCAGATGCTGGGGACGCAGAGCAACCGGCAGGTGGTGAGCGACCTGGCCTATTCCGACTTTCTGACCCAGGTCGAGGAAGGCAAGGTGCGCGAAGTCGAAATCCGCGGGCAGGAACTGGTCGGCGCGATGACCGACGGGCAGACCTTCAAGACCAACGCCCCGAACGATCCGAACCTGATCGACCGGCTGAAGGCGAAGAACGTGCATTTCAAGGTGCAGCGCGAGGAAGGCCGCAGCCTGCTGATGTCGATCCTCATCCAGTTGCTGCCGTTCCTGCTCATCATCGGCATCTGGTTCGTCATCATGCGGCAGATGCAGGGGTCCAGCGGCCGTGGTGCCATGGGCTTCGGCAAGAGCCGCGCGCGGCTGCTGACCGAGAAGCAGGGTCGTGTCACGTTCGACGATGTCGCCGGCATCGACGAGGCGCGCGAGGAACTGCAGGAGATCGTCGACTTCCTGAAGGATCCGCAGAAGTTTCAGCGCCTGGGCGGTAAAATCCCCAAGGGTGCGCTGCTGGTCGGTTCGCCTGGCACCGGCAAGACCCTGCTCGCCCGTGCCATCGCCGGCGAGGCCAACGTGCCGTTCTTCACCATCTCCGGCTCGGACTTCGTGGAAATGTTCGTCGGTGTCGGGGCGAGCCGCGTGCGCGACATGTTCGAGCAGGCGAAGAAGAACGCGCCCTGCATCATCTTCATCGACGAAATCGACGCCGTCGGCCGCCATCGCGGCGCCGGGCTCGGCGGCGGCAACGACGAACGCGAACAGACGCTGAACCAGCTTCTGGTGGAGATGGACGGCTTCGAGGCCAACGAAGGCATCATCATCGTGGCGGCAACCAACCGGCCCGACGTGCTGGACCCGGCGCTGCTGCGTCCGGGCCGGTTCGACCGGCAGGTCGTGGTGCCACGCCCGGATATCGTCGGCCGCGAGAAGATTCTCGGCGTGCACATGAAGAAGGTGCCGCTGGCCCCGGACGTGCAGGCCAAGACCATCGCGCGCGGCACACCGGGCTTCTCCGGCGCCGACCTTGCCAACCTGGTCAACGAGGCGGCGCTGCTGGCGGCCCGGCGCGGCAAGCGCCTGGTCTCCATGCAGGAGTTCGAGGACGCCAAGGACAAGGTGATGATGGGCTCGGAGCGCCGCTCCATGGTCATGTCGGACGACGAGAAGCGCATGACGGCCTATCACGAGGCCGGACACGCGCTGGTTGCTCTCAAAGAGCCGGCGTCCGACCCGATCCACAAGGCGACCATCATCCCGCGTGGCCGTGCGCTCGGCATGGTGATGCGCCTGCCGGAGCGCGACAGCTACTCCTACCACCGCGACAAGATGTACGCGAACCTCTCGGTCTCCATGGGCGGCCGGGTCGCCGAGGAAGTGATTTTCGGCTACGACAAGGTCAGCTCCGGCGCATCCGGCGACATCCAGTATGCAACCCAGCTCGCCAAGACCATGGTGACCCAGTGGGGATGTCGGATGCGCTCGGCCCGCTGCAGTACACTGAGAACCAGGAGGAAGTGTTCCTCGGCCATTCAGTGTCGCGCCAGCAGAATGTCTCGGAAGAAACCGCGCGGCTGATCGACGCAGAGGTCAAGCGCATCGTCATGGAATCCTACGAGCGTGCCCGCACCTGATCGCCGACAACATCGATGGCCTGCATACGATCGCGCAGAACCTGCTGGAGTTCGAAACCCTGACTGGCGACGAAATCCGCACCCTGCTGGAAGGTGGGACCATCGAGCGCCCGGAAATCGCCGATGCGCCCCCGCCTCCACCATCCGGCGGCGTCGGTGCGATCCCCAAGACCGGCAAGCGCCCAGGCGGCCTCAACCCCGCGCCGCAGGCCTGATCGGCTGACGCTGCCGGGACATGCACGACCTTGATCATAACCCGGCGGCGTTCGCCCGCCTTGGCGCTGAAGCGCAGATCTATCTGCGGCCGAGCGGTTTCGTCGACGGGCCGCTGATGGACCCCGACGCCTGCCGTAGGCTGGCCGGCGGCGCGGTGTGGTTCTCGGCGGTTCACGTGATCGCCCGCACGCAGGCCGGGCGATGCGCAAGCTGCCTGGTGCCTGTGCCGGGAATTTCCGCCTTCCTGGAGGCGTTGCCAGACCCCAGCGCCTGCGCGCGCTCGACCAGTGGCGACACCTGACGGCAGCGCGGACGACCATGCCCCTGCCGCGCAACACCCGCACCCTGCGCTTTGACCAGCCGATGGTCATGGGCATCCTCAACATGACGCCGGACAGTTTTTCCGACGGCGGTCGCCTGACCGATGCTGACGCGGCGGCGGAGGCCGCCTGGCACATGGCGGAGGCCGGAGCGGCACTGGTCGACATTGGCGGCGAGTCGACGCGCCCCGGTGCAAAACCGGTCTGGGAGCAGGACGAGATCGACCGGGTCGCGCCGGTGCTGGAGCGCCTGGGCGCGCTGTCCGCCGGCGTCTCGCTCGATACCCGCAAGGCCGCCGTCATGCGCGCGGGCCTGAAAGCCGGCGTGGACATCCTCAACGATGTCTCGGCCCTCACCTGGGACCCGGAGAGCCTGGCTGTCGCCGCCGCCAGCCCCTGCCCCATCGTGCTGATGCATGCGCAGGGCAGCCCGGAGACCATGCAGGACGCCCCGGCCTATGCCGACGCGCTGCTCGACGTCTACGACTGGCTGGAGGCGCGGGTTTTGGCCTGCGAGGCGGCAGGCATTGCGCGCGCAAGGCTGATCCTTGATCCCGGCGTCGGCTTCGGCAAGGCGCTGCGCCATAATCTCGACGTTCTGAACGGGCTCAGCCTGTTCCACGCACTCGGCTGCCCGTTGCTGGTGGGGGTCAGCCGCAAGCGCTTCATTGGCGCGCTGGGCCGCGAAGAGCCGGTGGACAAGCGGCTGCCCGGCACGCTGGCGGCTGTCGTCCACTGCCTGGCGCAGGGGCACAGATCGTGCGCGTGCACGACGTGGCCGAGGCCGTCCAGGCCCTGCGTATCTGGCAGGGCCTGCGCGATGCGGCGCTCACCGCCTGACAGCTTGCGGAATGACTAAAATTTAGAACCTGATGACTTTAGGTTGACCCACACGCCATCGCGCGGTTGCACACGCGCCGCTCACCCTGAGCTGGACGAAGGGATGAGCGGCTCGTGGTTCGTCCAGGCTCACCACGAGCGGACTTTACAGCCTGCTCCGTGAAGATCGGAATGGCGATCCCATCCAATGTCATCGGACTCTAGCAGAATTTCCGCATGTATTTCAATGTGGTGACCCCTACGGGACTCGAACCCGTGTTTTCGCCGTGAAAGGGCGACGTCCTGACCGCTAGACGAAGGGGCCAAAGCGGAAGAGGCGCGTTTACCGACGCGCCCCGCCGAGGTCAACAGGGAAATGAGCGCGATCGCCGCACATATCAAGAGCACACTGCGGCATCCTCGATATGCAGTTCCGCCATCGGCCCGCCGGACCAATCGTCCTGCGCCAGCCGCCCGGCGAGATAGACCGACTGCCCGCGCGCCGAGAGCAGCGCGACGCCAAGCGCCGTGCTCGCCTGCCGGAACGCCATCGCCTTGAGCCGTGCGCCATCCGCGCCTTGTACGATCAGCCGCAGGTGATCCGTGCCGACAATATCCGCCTTGACGATGCGCACCGGCCCGAGCGCGACGCGCGGGTTCGGCCAGCCGGCACCATAGGGCCCCGCCGCCTCCAGTGCTTCGGCAAGGTCAGCCGTCGCGCCGGCGGGTGCCAGCGCCACATCGATCGCCAGCGCGCGGTCCTGCCGGGCGCGGGCGACCGGCTCGGCCAGCGCCGCCTGCAGGAATTCGACCAGCGCTTCAAGCCGGCCCGCCTCGACGGTCAGGCCCGCTGCCATGGCATGGCCGCCACCCGTCACGAGCAACCCCTGATCACGCGCGCTGAGGACCGCCGCCCCAGATCGACGCCGGCAATCGAGCGGCCCGAGCCTTTGCCAATGCCCCTTCCAGCCCGATGACGATCGCCGGGCGGTCGTGCCGCTCCTGAGCCGAGCCGCCACGATGCCCAGCACGCCCGCATGCCAGCCCTCGCCGGCTGCCACCACCACCGGGCGGTCGCCCTGCGGCTGGCTGAGCGCCTGGTCCAGCACTGCCGCCTCGATCCCCTTGCGCTCTTCGTTCAGCGCGTCGAGCGTGCGGGCGATGCCGGCGGCGGTCGCCGGGTCCTGCGTGGTCAACAGCCGCACGCCGAGGTCCGACTGACCGACCCGGCCGCCAGCGTTGATGCGCGGCCCCAGATGGAAGCCGAGGTCGCCAGCGCGCGGCGCGCGGTCAGGCGTCGAGACGTCCAGCAGCGCGGCCAGCCCGGTGTTGCCGCGCCGGGCCATGAGCTTCAGCCCCTGCGTCACGAAGGCGCGGTTGAGGCCCTTGAGCGCCGCCACATCTGCCACCGTGCCGAGTGCCACCAGATCAAGCAGTGCAAGCAGGTTCGGCTCCGGGCGGGCGGCATAGTGACCACGCTGGCGCAGCAGGCGGTTGACTGCGACCGCCAGCAGGAACGCGAGCCCGACAGCCGCCAGATGACCGTGGGCCGCAGCGTCCGGCGCTTCGTCCAGGCGGTTCGGGTTGACGATGGCGAGCGCCGGCGGTAACGCCCAGCCGGCCTTGTGGTGATCGACCACGATCACGGCCAGGCCCGCCGCCTGCGCCCGCTCCAGCGCTTCGAAAGCCTGGGTGCCGCAATCGACCGTGACCACCAGCTCCGCCCCTGCCCTTGCCAGGCTCTCCAGTGCCTCCCCGCTCGGGCCGTAGCCCTCGAGCAACCGGTCCGGGATATAGGGGCTGGCAATGCCGCCGGTCTCGGCGATGAAGCGCAGCAGCAGCGCTGCCGAGGTCGCACCGTCGACATCATAGTCCCCGAAGACGACGATGTTGCGCCCGGCTTGTATCGCATCGGCGAGGTGACCAGCGGCTGAGTCCATATCCCTGAAGATCGAGGGGTCCGGCATCCAGTCGCGGATGGTCGGCTGGAGCAGCCTGTCGGCACTATCCAGATCGGGCCCGGGCAGCCAGCACCCGGGCGACGCTCTCGTTCAGCCCATAGGCCTGGGCGAGATGCAGCGCCTGCGCCGGCTCCTGCAGCCGCCAGCGCCACGCCAGCCCGCTCAGGGACTGGCGGACATCGAAGACCGCCGCCGTCGCGGTGGCCACTTAAAGCCGCTTGCGCCGGTGCTCGCCGAACACCCGGCGCACCGTGCCGGAAGACGCCCGCATGACAATCGACTCAGTGGTGAACCAGCCGCCCTGACGGCGCTTGACGCCCTGCAGCAGCGCGCCGTCGGTGACGCCGGTCGCCGCGAAGATGCAGTCGCCGGATGCAAGGTCGGTCAGGCTGTATTTGCGGTTCAAGTCGGTGATGCCGGCACGGCGGGCGCGCTCGCGTTCGCCGTCGTTGCGGAAGATCAGCCGGCCCTGCATCTGGCCGCCGATGCAGCGCAGCGCGGCCGCGGCCAGCACGCCTTCCGGCGCGCCGCCCTGGCCCATGTACATGTCGATCCCGGTTTCGTCCGGGTCGGTGACTGCAATCACGCCGGCGACGTCGCCGTCCGGGATCAGCTTGATGCCGCAGCCGACGGAACGCAGCTCCGCGATAAGGGCTTCGTGGCGCGGCCGGTCGAGCACACAGACCATGACTTCGGCCGGCGCTACACCCTTGGCCTCAGCATAGGCCTTGACGTTGGCAGCGGGGCCGGCGTCGAGATCAACCAGGCCGTCCGCATAGCCGGGCCCGATCGCCAGCTTGTCCATGTAGGTGTCCGGCGCGTGCAGCAGGCCGCCATGCTCGGCGATCGCCAGCACGGCAAGCGCATTCGCACCGGCCTTGGCGGTGATGGTGGTGCCTTCGAGCGGGTCGAGCGCGATGTCGATCTTCGGCCCCTGGCCGGAGCCGACTTTTCGCCGATGTAGAGCATGGGCGCTTCATCCCGCTCGCCCTCGCCGATCACGACCGTGCCATCGAAGTCCAGCTTGTTGAGCGCTGCGCGCATGGCCTCGACGGCAGCGGCATCGGCCGCCTTCTCGTCGCCACGGCCGATCTGCCCGGCGGACGCGATGGCTGCGGCTTCGGTCACGCGGACCATCTCGAGCACCAGAACGCGGTCGAGCAGGCTGGACGGCGTGACGTGGGGCGGCCTTGTGAGCGACATATCAATTCTCCAGGATTGGCATCATGAGCGGCTGGCCCAGCATACTGCCGAGGCCGCTGATCTGGCTGAGCGCGCCATGCGCCGCCTTCAGGGGTCCGGTGCGTGGTGAGGACGAAATAAACGCCGCCCTCCGGCGCCGCGCCGCGCTGGATCACGCTTTCGACCGAGACGGCAAAATCGCGCAGGATGGCGGTGACTTCCGCCAGCACGCCCGGGCGATCCGCGACCGTCAAGCGGATGTAGACGCGCTCGGACGGTGCCAGCGGATCCGCGGCCTCAAGCGGCATCAGCGCCGAGACCGGCATCGCAAGCGGCGGGCCGAACTCGCCGCGGGCGATATCGATCAGGTCGGCGACCACGGCCGAGGCGGTCGGTCCTTCGCCGGCGCCACGGCCCTCGAACAGCACGCGGCCGACGAAATTGCCCTCGGCCAGGACGGCGTTGGTCGAATCCATCACATGGGCCAACGGGTGCGCCATCGGCACCAGGCAGGGATGAACGCGCTGAAGCAGCTTGCCGTCCACCAGCCGCGCCGCGCCGACCAGCTTGATCCGGTAGCCCAGCACGCGGGCGTAATCGATGTCAGCCGCCAGAATCTCGCGGATGCCGGCCGTGGTGACGCCCTCGAACAGCGGGCGCGCGCCAAAGGCCAGGCTGGCAAGGATCGAGAGCTTGTGGGCGGCGTCGATCCCGTCCACATCGAAGGTCGGATCGGCCTCGGCATAGCCGAGCGCCTGTGCATCGGCGAGCACCTTGGCGAAAGCCGCGCCCTCGCGCTCCATGACGCTGAGGATGTAGTTCGAGGTGCCGTTGAGGATCCCGGCGACCTGGGAAATCGCGTTGGCGGCCAGCCCTTCCCGCATGCCCTTGATGACCGGGATGCCGCCGGCAACCGCGGCCTCGAACTTGAGCGCAGCGTTCATCGCCTCCGCGCGCTCGGCAAGCTCCATGGCGTGGTGCGCAATCATGGCCTTGTTGGCGGTGACGAAGGACTTGCCGGCACCCAGCGTCGCGCGTGCCAGCGCCAGCGCCGGGCCATCCGACCCGCCGATCAGCTCGACGACCGCGTCGACATCGGCGCGCGCGGCAAGATCAGGGGCATTGTCGACCCAGGCGAAACCGCCAAGATCAATGCCACGCTCGCGGTGGCGGTCGCGCGCGCTGACGGCGGTGACGACGATCGGACGATTGGCGCGCGCCGCCACATGGGCGGCATTCGCCTGCAACAGCTTGATCACGCCTGCGCCGACCGTGCCCAGCCCCGCGATCCCGATCTTCAGCGCCTCAGTCATGTCGCCTCCTGTCGCCGGGTCTGGTAGCCGCGCTGGTGCGGCTTGGCTAGACCTTGATCGTTTCCGATTGAATCAATCTGAATGGTGCTGTCGCAACCGCGTAACGGGTCATTTTGAAATTTTGCCGCTCACCCTGAGCTGGACGAAGGGGTGAGCGGCTCGTGGTTCGTCAAGCTCACCACGAGCGGTTTATTCAAAATGACCCACTACCCGCGGCTGCGCTCCGGCTTGACAGAAACTTGCGCGCGACGCGTTATCGAAAAACACACCAGACCATGATCGTTTCAGATTGAACCGATCTGATACGTGAATCATGGCCTCATTCATAGAAAGAGCCTGATGCACGCCATCGGTTGAAGCAAACATGCTCAACCTCAAGCGAGCAGGCTCCAGGGGAAGATCGTGACCACAGAGAACAGCGCGGACGCTCAGGCCCTGCGCAAACGCGACCGGCTGGTGATCGTCGCCTCCTCGCTCGGCACCGTGTTCGAGTGGTATGATTTCTTTCTCTACGGCATCCTGGCGTCGTTACTGGGGCAGCTTTTCTTCCCTCCGGCAATCCGACAGCCGCGACTCTGGCCTCGCTGGCGGCGTTCGGTGCAGGCTTCGGCGTGCGTCCGCTGGGTGCTGTCGTGTTCGGCATCCTCGGCGACCGGGTCGGCCGGAAATACACGTTCCTGATCACGATTTCCCTGATGGGCGGGGCGACCGCCGCCATCGGCTTTCTGCCGACGTTCGCAGACATCGGGCTGCTGGCGCCGGTTCTGCTGCTGGCGCTGCGCCTGCTGCAGGGGCTGGCGCTTGGCGGCGAATATGGCGGGGCCGCAATCTACGTCGCCGAGCATGCGCCCAAGGGCAAGCGCGGCCTTTATACGAGCTGGATCCAGGTCGCAGTGCCTGGTGGCTTCCTGCTGTGTCTGGTCGTGGTCCTGGCGTGCCGCCACAGCATGAGCCCGGACGACTTCAACGCCTGGGGCTGGCGTCTGCCATTCATTCTGTCGCTGCTCATGCTGGCGATCTCGCTCTACATCCGGCTGAAGCTCAGCGAGAGTCCGGTGTTCCAGG
Organism: Hankyongella ginsenosidimutans; assembly: GCF_005144965.1. Taxonomy (GTDB): domain Bacteria; phylum Pseudomonadota; class Alphaproteobacteria; order Sphingomonadales; family Sphingomonadaceae; genus Hankyongella; species Hankyongella ginsenosidimutans. The sequence continues at coordinate 1,885,997 of NZ_CP039704.1, read as the reverse complement.
CGATGAAGTCCGCCGGCGCGACGTCGCGCGCGCCGCTGGCCGAGAGCTTCTCAAGCTGGGAAAACACGCGGCAGGTGCTGGTCGCCCTGTTCGGGGTCGCGGCCGGGCTGACCGTGATCTATTATACCTCTCAGTTCAGCACGCTGTATTTCCTGCAGGGTACCGCCAAAATCCCCGAGGAAACGGCGCTGTTCTACATGGCGTCAGGCGCGCTGCTCGCCGGGCCGCTCTATGTCGGCTGCGGCTGGCTCACCGACCGCTTGGGCCGCAAGCCGGTGTTGCTGGCCGGCTATGGCCTGACCCTGCTGCTGCTGTTCCCGATGTTCCACCTGATGGCGGACGGCGCCAACCCCGCATTGGTCGAGGCGGGCAAGCGCGCGCCGATCAGCATCTCCGCCGCTGGATGCGAGTACCAGATCTTCGCCGCCAAGCAGCCCAACGACTGCGGCAAGGCGCTCGCCTGGCTGACCAAGCAGGGCGTCAGCTACACCAAGACGACCGGTGATACGCTGGTGCTCACGGTCGGCGATCAGCGGGTCGAAGGGTTCGATGCCGATCGCTATGCCGCAGCACTGGTGCAGGCCGGCTACCCGGACAGCTCCGACCCAGCCCGGCGCAACCCTTGGAAGATCGTGCTTGCGGTTGCCGTGATGGTGGCGCTCTCCGCCATGACCTATGGGCAGGTGGCCGCCATTCTGGTCGAGCTGTTCCCAGCGCGCATCCGCTACACCTCCATGTCCGTGCCCTACCACATCGGCACCGGCTATTTCGGTGGGTTTCTGCCGTTCATCTCGCAATACATCGTCGTCTCGACCGGTGGCGCCTTCTCCGGCCTGTGGTACACCTTCGGCGTGGTGCTGATGGCATTCCTGGTCAGCCTGTTCTTCCTGCCGGAGACCCACAGGCGGGAGATTGGCCATATTTGATAACGCGCGCTGTGCGCGGGGCAAAATCCTCCCTGTCAGGGGAGGAGGGATCATGCGCACACAGGTCTCACAACCGGTCGCATCAAGTTTGATTGCCAGCCATCACTCCGCCGCGCTCTGCGCCGGCGTGTTGACGCCCGCCTGCTGGAACCAGCGCTTGATGTTGCGCGCGGCCTGACGGATGCGATGCTCGTTCTCGACCAGCGCGATCCGCACATAGCCTTCACCAAGCTCGCCAAAGCCGACGCCCGGCGCGACCGCGACCTGTGCATTGGTCAGCAGCTGCTTGGAGAATTCCAGCGCCCAGATGCTGGAAGGCCGGCGGCACCGGCGCCAAGCGAACATCGAGGCGCGCGGCACCGGAATGTCCCAGCCGGCGCGGCCGAAGCTGTCGACCATCACGTCCCGGCGCGACTTGTACATCTGGCGCACCTGGTCGATGCAGTCCTGCGGGCCGTTGAGGGCCGCACAGGCAGCAGCCTGGATCGGTGTGAAGGCACCATAGTCGAGGTAGGATTTGACCCGGGTCAGCGCGCCGATCAGCTGCTTGTTGCCTACCGCGAAGCCGATGCGCCACCCGGCCATCGAATAGGTCTTGGACATGGACGTGAACTCGACCGCAATGTCGCGCGCGCCCGGCACCTGCAGCACGGAGGGCGGCGGCGCGCCATCGAAATAGATTTCCGCGTAAGCAAGGTCGGACAGCAGCCAGATGCGGTGGCGGCGGCAGAAGTCGACGACCTCGGCATAGAAATCGAGGCCCACGACCTCAGCCGTCGGATTGGACGGGTAACCCAGCACCAGCGCTGTTGGCTTGGGCACGCTGTAGTGCATGGCGCGTTCCAGACTGGCGATGAAATCCGGGCCGGCGCCGCCGAGCGCGCAGGGCAGCACCCGCAATGATGAAGCCGAACATGTGGATCGGGTAACTGGGGTTCGGCACCAGAATGACATCACCGGGCGCGGTGATCGCCTGCGCGAGGTTGGCCAGCCCCTCCTTGGAACCGAGCGTCACCACCACCTCGGTCTCCGGGTCGAGGTCGACGCTAAAGCGTCGCTGGTAATAGGCCGCCTGCGCCCGCCGCAGGCCGGAGATGCCCTTGGACGCCGAATAGCCGTGCGCGTCGGGCTTGCGCGCCACCTCGGCCAGCTTTTCGATGACATGCGGCGGCGGCGGCGTATCGGGGTTGCCCATCCCGAGATCGATGATGTCCTCGCCTGCCGCACGGGCGGCCGCCTTCATCGCGTTCACTTGCGCGAAGACATAGGGCGGCAGGCGCTTGATGCGGTAGAATTCTTCGTTCATCGAGGACTCGTCAGGTTGACCCGCCGGCACAATGCCGACGGGACATTCTCTATATCGCGCACGAAAGCTGCGGGCGAGTGCCCTGAATCTGAAATCCGTTACACCCAATATCAGGCGCGATACCAGGCGTGGTTGGATTTCAGATTCGAGAAGGACACTCGCAAGATATTGCTTCTCGTGTCGTTTTCAGAATCGAAGTTCGCTTGATCGCCCGATATCATGGTGGAGCGAACTTCGATTCCACGACACGAGCATGGTTTGCCGATATTTTTGGCTGCCACCTCTACCCCGTCGGGCAAGAGCATGCCAAACAGGCATCACGCGGATGCATGGAAGAAGAAAGATCATGGAACAAAGCCCAGACCAGCCGCAGACGGACCCCACCGCAGAAGCCTTTGCCGCCTTTCAGACATGGACCCGCCTGTTCGGCAAAGCGCAGCAACTCTCCCATGAGTTCTGGATGCGGCAGAAACCGCAAGTCGACTCGACGGAGCCGGACCCGCTGGGCCTCTGGTCGGCCTGGGCGCAGGTCGCCGCCGGCCTCGCCAACAACCCGGAAAAGCTGGGGCAGATGCAGGCGCAGTTCCTCAAAGACAGCGTCAAGCTCTGGCAATCCTTCCTGCAGCCGGGCGATGGGCAGACGGCAGCGGACGGCAACGGCCGCGACCGGCGCTTCTCCGCGCCGGAATGGCAGGAGAATGCCCTGTTCGCCTTCGTCAAGCAGTCGTACCTGCTGACCTCCGACTACCTGATGCAGATGGTCGACTCTGTCGACAACATCGATCCGAAGGTGAAAGCGAAGGCGGAATTCTACACCCGCCAGTTCATCGACGCCATGTCGCCGACGAATTTCGCCGCCACCAACCCCGATGTGCTGCGCAAGATCGCCGAAACCAAGGGCCAGAGCCTCCTGGCCGGGTTCGAGCATTTGCTGAACGACCTGGAACGCGGCCGCATCACCATGACCGACGAGAAGGCGTTCGAGGTTGGCGTCAATGTAGCAGCGACGCCCGGCAAGGTGGTGTTCGAGAACCGGCTGTTCCAGCTGATCCAGTACACGCCCACGACCGAGACGGTGCATGACATCCCGATTCTGTTCTTCCCGCCGTGGATCAACAAGTTCTACATCCTGGACCTGACCGAGAAGAAAAGCCTGGTGCGCTACCTGCTGGACGCCGGGTTCACGGTGTTCATGACATCCTGGGTCAATCCGGACAGTTCGCTGCGAAACGCCACGTTCAGCGACTATCTGATCGAAGGCGAGCTCAAGGCGCTCGAGGTTGCGGCGCAAATCTGCAACGTGAAGGCCGTGCATACGGTCGGCTATTGCGTGGCCGGCACGGCGCTCGCCGCCCTGCTCGCTTACCTGCACGCGACCAAGCAGCAGGCGAAGGTGGCGTCCGCGACGTTTCTGACCGCGCAGGTCGACTTCGCCGACGCTGGCGATCTTGGCATCTTCGTCGACGAACAGCAGCTCGATACCCTTGAGCGGCTGAGCGAGGAGCACGGCTACCTCGACGGATCGTACATGGCGACGACCTTCAACATGCTGCGCGCCAACGAGCTGATCTGGAACTATGTCGTCAGCAATTACCTGCTCGGCAACGATCCCATGCAGTTCGACCTGCTGTACTGGAACTCGGATGCGACCCGGCTGCCGATGGCCATGCACCTCTATTACCTGCGCAACATGTACCTGAAGAACGCGCTGGTGCAGCCCGGCGCGCTGACGGTGAACGATACGCCGATCGACCTGCGCAAGGTGAAAACCCCGACCTATGTGCAAGCCGGCAAGGAGGACCACATCGCGCCGGCGCGCTCGGTCATCAAGATCACCAAGTATTTCAGGGGCCGCTGCGCTTCATCTTGGCGGGCTCCGGCCATATCGCCGGGGTGATCAACCCGCCCTCCGCACAGAAATACCAGTATTGGACCGCGGAAACCCTGCCGGAGACGATCGAGGAATTTCAGGCGCAGGCCACCGAGCACAAGGGATCATGGTGGCCCGACTGGCTGGACTGGCTGAAGCCGCTATCCGGAAAGCAGGTGCCGGCGCGCATTCCGGGCACCGCAGACCTGCCCGTGATCGAGGATGCGCCGGGACGCTATGTGAAAGCGCGCTGCTAGAGCGGTTTTCGATCTGATGGAATCAGATCGGACGCTCTATGATTTTGTTTTGCCGCGATTTCTTAATCGTCAGATGATACCATCTGACTGGAAATCGCTCTAGTGTCGTGGGATAGAAGTTCGCTCCACCATGATATCGGGCGATCAAGCGAACTTCTATTCTGAAAACGACACGAGAAACAATATCTTGCGAGTGTCCTTCTCGAATCTGAAATCCAGCCGCGCCTGATATTGGGTGTGACGGATTTCAGATTCAGGACACTAGCAGGTTGCTGAAAAAGTGGTCTCCCGCACTCCAAACCCCAGCCGTCACCCCGGCCCCTAACGGGGATAAACTCCGGCCGGGGTCTATGGCTAACACCTTATATTCGTTGTGTAATAAACGCCCATGGATTCCGGCCTTCGCCGGAATGACGAAAAGGACTGTATTATTCCGCTTTTTCAACAGCCTGCTAGAGCAGATGGGGCGACTGACGGGGATCGAACCCGCAACCTCTGGTACCACAAACCAGCGCTCTAACCGATTGAGCTACAGTCGCCACGCAGACGAAGGTTAAGCCGTTTAAGGGCGCGCCGTCCAGCCGTCAAGGCGCGGGGTAGCGGGTCATTTTGAAATTTGCCGCTCACCCTGAGCTGGACGAAGGGTTGAGCGGCTCGTGGTTCTGTCCGAGCTCACCACGAGCGGTTTATTCAAAATGACCCACTACCAGGCGCGGTTTTATGGTGCATCGCCTGCACGGAAAGCCATTCCGCGCGGACCGCGACCATGCTATCCACATTGCGCAAACGGCAAAGATAATTGCGCAAACAAGCGCCAATCCGGGGAGTGGGCATGCTTTCGGTACTGGACGTCTTCCGCATCGGCATCGGGCCTTCCAGCTCGCACACCGTCGGCCCGATGCGGATCGCGCAGCGCTTCGCCATGGGGCTACAGAAAGCCGGAGTCCTAGAACAGGTTGTGCGTGTCCACGTTGAGCTCTGGGGCTCGCTGGCGCTGACGCGCCGGGCACGACACGCCCAAGGCGGTCGTGCTTGGGCTGGCGGGCCATGACCCCGAGACGCTTGACCCGGACGAAGCGCAGGCTGTCGTCGCCGCAATCCATGATCAAGGCCGCCTCCGGCTTGGGGTGTGCACAGCATCGCGTTCGCGCCGCGCCGGGACATCGACCTGCGCATGGACATCATGCCGGCCCTGCACCCGAACGGCATGCTGCTGAGCGCCTGTGATGCGACCGGCGCTGTGCTGGCGCAGGACGAGCATTATTCCACCGGCGGCGGCTTCATCGCCTCGCGTCAGCAACTGGAGACGCCGGCACCCGACGATCTGGTGCGGATCGGCGTACGCGTGCCCTTTCCTTCCATTCTGCAGCGCAGTTGCTTGCGTTGTGTGTCCAGCACGGCAGGACCGTGCCCGAGATCGTACTGGCGAACGAGGACGCGCACCGCCCTCGCGCCGAGACCCTTGCCGGGCTGGATCGCATCGTCGACGCCATGCTCGACTGCATCGCGCGCGGCCTGACGCAGGAAGGCGTTCTGCCCGGCGGGCTGCAGGTGCGCCGCCGCGCACCCGCCCTGTGGCGCAAGCTGAACGGCGCACCGCCCAGCAACGAGCGTGAGCAACTGTTCGACCTGCTGAACGTCTACGCCATGGCGGTGAACGAAGAAAACGCCGCCGGCGGCCGGGTGGTGACCGCCCCGACCAACGGTGCCGCCGGGATCATCCCCGCCGTGCTGCGCCACTATTGCGCCAGCGATGGCCTGAACCGGGCCGCTGCCCGTACCATGCTGCTGACGGCGGGCGGCATCGGCATTCTCTACAAGCAGCGCGCCTCGATCTCCAGCGCCGAGATGGGCTGCCAGGGCGAAGTCGGCGTCGCCTGCTCCATGGCGGCCGGCGGGCTGGCCGCCGTCTGGGGCGGCACGCCGGACCAAGTGGCGAGCGCTGCCGAGATCGCCATGGAACACAATCTGGGCCTGACCTGCGACCCCGTCGGCGGACTGGTGCAGATCCTGCATCGAGCGCAACGCCCTCGGCGCCGTGAAGGCGGCAAATGCCGCCCGCCTGGCGCTGCACGCGGATGGACAGACCCGCGTATCGCTCGACCAGGTGATCGAGACCATGCGCCAGACCGGACTCGACATGTCCTCCAAGTACAAGGAAACCAGCCAGGGCGGTCTGGCGGTCAACGTGATCGCGTGTTGAGCGCCGCTGCTGCCCAGCCACTGGGCACTTGCACAGTTTTAGGCAGAAAATCTGGGCCCACGGCCAATTTCGCACGCTGCGCCGCGGCGTCGATTGCCGTCGCGACTGGCACATATCCTGCTTATATCCTGTTAACAAATGGCGGGCGGAGCCGGGCGGCGCTCCGCGCAGGCGATGGGGCTGGAAAACGTGAAGAAAATCGAGGCGATCATCAAGCCGTTCAAACTGGATGAGGTGAAGGAAGCCCTGCACGAGGTGGGCGTCTCCGGCATCACCGTACTGGAAGCCAAGGGCTTCGGGCGGCAGAAGGGCCATACGGAACTCTACCGCGGCGCCGAATATGTAGTGGACTTCCTGCCCAAGGTAAAACTCGAGATCGTCGTCGAGGATGCGATTGCGCCGCGTGCGATCGAGGCGATCCAGCAGGCGGCTCAGACCGGCCGCATCGGTGACGGCAAGATCTTTGTCTCCACCATCGACGATGTCATTCGCATCCGCACCGGCGAGCGGGCGCCGACGCGATCTAGCGCATTCCCCGCACCATTCGTCCGCCAAACTACAAGGAATAACCATGTCCAAGTCCTCCAAAGAAATCGTGGCCATGATCAGGAAAAGGAGATCGAATGGATCGATCTTCGCTTCACCGATACCCGCGGCAAGTGGCAGCATCTGTCGATGTGCTCCTCGGTCATGGACGCCGACATGTTCGACGAAGGCGTGATGTTCGATGGCTCGTCGATCGCCGGCTGGAAAGTGATCAACGAGTCCGACATGATCCTGAAGCCCGACTTGGAATCGGTGTTCGTCGACCCGTTCGCCGCGCAGCCGACCCTGATCGTGTTCTGCGACATCCTCGAGCCCTCGACCGGCGAAGGCTACGACCGCGACCCGCGCTCGATCGCCAAGAAGGCCGAGAGCTACCTGCAGTCGACCAAGCTCGCCGATACGGTCTACGTCGGTCCGGAAGCCGAGTTTTTCGTGTTCGACGACGTGAAGTTCAAGGTCGGCTACAATGGCGCGATGTACGAGTTCGATGATATCGAACTGCCCGGCAACACCGCCCGCGCCTATGACGAGGGCAACATGGGTCACCGTCCGCGCGCCAAGGGCGGCTACTTCCCGGTGCCGCCGGTCGACAGCTGCCAGGACCTGCGCTCGGAAATGGTCACCACGCTGCTGCAGATGGGCGTGCCGATGGACAAGCACCACCACGAGGTGGCGGCATCCCAGCACGAACTCGGCATGATCTTCTCGACGCTCACCAAGACCGCCGACCACATGCAGCTCTACAAATATGTCGTGCACATGGTGGCGCACAGCTACGGCAAGACTGCGACCTTCATGCCGAAGCCGATCAAGGAAGACAACGGCTCCGGCATGCACACGCACCAATCGCTGTGGAAGGGCGGCAAACCCCTGTTCGCCGGCGACGGCTACGCCGGGCTGTCTGAAACCGCGCTGTACTATATCGGCGGCATCATCAAGCACGCCAAGGCGATCAACGCTTTCTCCAACCCCTCGACCAACAGCTACAAGCGCCTGGTGCCGGGTTATGAAGCGCCGGTGCTGCTCGCCTATTCGAGCCGTAACCGTTCTGCGTCGTGCCGCATCCCGTACGGTTCGTCGCCGAAAGCCAAGCGGGTGGAAATACGCTTCCCCGACGCCATGGCGAACCCGTATCTCGCCTATGCTGCAATGTTGATGGCGGGCCTTGATGGCATCGAGAACAAGCTCCATCCGGGCGAGCCGATGGACAAGAACCTCTACGAACTGCCGCCGCGCGAGCTGAAGAAGGTGCCGACCGTGTGCGCCTCACTGCGCGAGGCGCTGACGCACCTGGACAAGAGCCGCAAGGTGTTCACGCGTGGCGGCGTCTTCTCGGACGATTTCATCGACAGCTATATCGCGCTGAAGATGGAAGAGGTCGAGCGCTGGGAACTCTCGCCGCACCCGGTCGAGTTCGACATGTATTACAGTGCGTAACGCGTAAAGCATGGGTTTCTCTCGCCGGTGAGGCCTTGCTTCACCGGCGCTTTTGAAACGCAAAAACCGGCCAGTTCGCACTGGCCGGTTTTTAGAGCGGTTTTCGATCTGATTGGATCAGATCGCCGCTCTTGCTTCTTGTTTTACCGCGATTTCTTAATCATCGAATGATTCCATTCGATTGGAAATCGCTCCAGTGGTGACGCTGGATCAGAATCCGGCGGTGATTGAGGCAACAACCCCGGCGTGCCCGATATTCAGGTCGCGGTTGCTGTCGACGTAGGAGACGGCGAACGTGAACAATTTATAGCTGGCGCTGACACCGAGCGACCAGTCGAGCTTGCCGTTATCGCGCGGATCGACTTCGGTCTCGCTGAAATCGAACGCGCCGCGTTCGTACCCGAAGCTGGCGTTCAGGGTCAGCGGCGTCGATGGAATGCCGATCGAACCGCCGAGACTGACGTAGTAATTGTCTTCCGCCGTATTCTTCTGGTCTGGAACATAGTAAAACTCAAGGTCGTCGAAAGAGGCCCGAACTCATGGCCAGCCTTGGCATAAAGTTCGAAGTAATTTACATCATCACCGCCGGGATAGACATAGCCAGTAGCACCAACATCGAGCTTCACTGGGCCAAGCTCTTTGGCCCAACCCGCGTAAAGATCCAGTTCGGCTTCAGCGCCGTTGAGCTGTTCTATCGTGCTGCTCCAGAAGCCGGCGTAAATTCCAGTTGGGTTATGGGTTGCCGTGACCGTTCCTTGAAGCGCGACATCGCGGTCGCTGAGCGATACGCCGCGGAAGCGATAATCCGAGAACAGCCCGACATTACCGGTAAAGCTGAACGTTTCTTCGGGGCCGCAGCCTCCTCTTCCGCACGCACAGCACCCGCTGCAAGAATCGCACTTACAGCGATCAGTGCGACACCCATCTTAGCCTTCAACTGCATTATCCTCTGCTCGTTGCATGAACTCGTTCGCTTTGCTGACAACGCCTCCAGTCGATCGCCTGCGCATAAAACCGGTGGGTTTCCCTTCCCGCGCCCGCATGTGCGCCTGCGATAATCATGACGCGCCAGTCGTGAAGATTGGACGCTCAATTGCTGCGCTGCACAAGGCAAAAATCACGCCGCACGACAAGCCGTCCATCACTGTTGCGAAAATGTGACGTCATGCAGGGACTATTTCATTTTCAAGCAATTCTACCATATACAGCAAGCAATGAAGCAATAACGATTGATCGTTAATATCGTATTAACGCTCTTATAGGGATCGATGCCATACATTTTTCCCACGCCACGCCACGCCCGTGTGGCGACGTCGCTTCCAGTGAAAGTGGGAGTTGTTTTGTTTGAAACGACTACATCATGACAGCCTCTGCGTTACATGAAAGCAGGACTGATTTTTTGGCGTGGGTGGCCCGTAGCGCGGGCAAAAAGGGCCGCCTCCTTGGAAGCGGCCCAGTTCAATCCTTGGGGAGGATCGCCTTACGGCAAGGATGAATATTGCACTGCATCACAGCTTTTGCAACGCAAAAACACGGCGCCCAAAAATACTAAACCTTCGTCTAATGCCCTTGGAACCGTTCGCTGGGCCATTGCGCTCCTTAATCCCGTCTTTACCCATGGCGGCTAGGGTTAGCGCCAAGGTTCATGAGAAATATTTGGCGCACGGGGTGGCATGGCTCGGCCAGCAACACGGACAGAGGAGCAGAAGGTCACGAGCATTGCCGCGGCGCCCGCGCCGGCGCGGCTGGCGGAGCTTGCAGCTCGCGCTCATACCAGCATTAGCCCGTCCACAGGGCTTGCGACAGATTTTCTCAATCAATACAATGAAATATCCATGACCCTCGATTATGCCGAGGAGATGCCGGACGCCATCATGGAGTTTGTGGGCTGGTATCCGCGCACCTATCAGGAACATTTCCAAGCCAGCGGATTTCGCGACTCGGACCTGCTGATCGCAGCCTTCGAGCTTACGCCGCCGATCATTCGCAGCCGCTTCAACGCCCTGGTGCGCGAGTTGAATATCATCGTGCTGTCTGGGCTGACTTCGTTGCAGTCGGTTCTGCGCGCCGATCCACAAGCGCCGGTCGGACCCGCCGCCGCCGTTCTGGCGCGCGAGATGCGCGAGCATGTGATGCAGCTGGCGGCACTGATCAACGGCCCGCGCTCTGCCGAACAGCAGTCGACGGTGGATGAGATTTTTGACGCCGGCGATCGTCGGCTGCGCCGGTATCCGCCTGCGGGGCGCAGCAGGAAGACATCGACGCCCTGTTCGCTGACGCCGGTGGCGCCTCTCAGGACGATATCGACGCCTTGTTCGACTGACATCAACATCTCGTTGTCTGTACCGGGTTGAACCCCTTATAGTAGGGGCATGAGCGATCTTTTCACGAGCAACGCTGCGGAACAATCCTACACCGCCAAGGACATCGAGGTACTGGAGGGACTGGAGCCGGTACGGCGCCGGCCCGGCATGTACATCGGCGGCACCGACGAGCGCGCGCTACACCACCTGGCGGCTGAAGTGCTGGACAACGCCATGGACGAAGCGGTCGCAGGCCATGCCAGCCGCATCGAAATCGAGCTTCTGCCTGACAACCGGTTGGCGATCGCAGACAACGGGCGCGGCATCCCGATCGATCCGCATCCGAAATACCCGAACCAGTCCGCGCTGGAAGTCATCCTCACGACCCTGCACTCGGGCGGCAAATTCTCCGACAAGGCCTACGCCACCGCCGGCGGCCTGCACGGGGTCGGCATCTCGGTCGTCAATGCGCTTTCTCAATCCCTGATTGTGGAAGTCGCACGCGAGCGGCAGCTATACCGGCAGCGCTTCGCGCGCGGCGCAGCGCTTGGCAAAATCGATCATGTCGGCGCAGCGCCGAACCGGCGCGGCACCCGCGTCGAGTTCCAGCCGGACCCCGAAATCTTCGGCGAGGCCCTGCGGTTCCGGCCGGCACGGCTGTACCGGATGGCGCGCTCAAGGCCTATCTGTTTCGCGGCGTCGAAATCCGCTGGAAGTGTGCGCCCGAACTGCTGCCGGGCGACGATACGCCCGAGACGGCGGTGCTGCAGTTCCCGGGCGGGCTGGCCGACCACCTGGCCGAAATGCTTGAAGGCCGGGAGTGCGCCACCCCAGACCTGTTCGCCGGACGCGCGGAGTTTCCCGATGCGCAAGGCTCGGTCGAGTGGGCTGTCGCCTGGCCACTCTACGGTGACGGCGGCGGGGCCTATTACTGCAACACCATCCCGACGCCGCAGGGCGGCACCCACGAGGCCGGGCTGCGCAGTGCGCTCACCCGCAGCCTGAAGACCTTTGGCGACATGGTGGGCAACAAGAAAACCGCACAGGTGACTCCTGACGACGTGATGAACGGCGCGGAAATCCTGCTCTCGGTGTTCATCCGCAATCCGCAGTTCCAGAGCCAGACCAAGGACCGACTGACCACGCCCGAAGCGCAGCGGCTGGTCGACAATGCCGTGCGCGATCACTTCGACCACTGGTTGAGCGAAAACACCCCGCGCGGCAAGGCGCTGCTGGACGTGGTGCTGGAACGCGCCGACGAGCGCCTGCGCCGCAAGGCGGAGAAGGAGGTCAAGCGCAAGACCGCAACCTCCAAGCGCAGCCTGCGCCTGCCCGGCAAGCTGACCGACTGTGCCGAACAGGGGCCGGCCAATACCGAACTCTTCATCGTCGAGGGCGATTCGGCCGGCGGCTCCGCCAAGCAGGCGCGCGACCGCAAGACCCAGGCGATCCTGCCCATCCGCGGCAAGATTTTGAACGTCGCCTCCGCCAACAGTCAGAAAATCCTCGGCAATCAGGAAATCCAGGACCTTATTCTCGCGCTGGGCTGCGGCGTGCGCCAGAACTACGACGCGCAGGCGCTGCGCTATGAACGCATCGTCATCATGACCGACGCCGACGTGGACGGTGCGCATATCGCCACTTTGCTCATGACCTTCTTCTTCCAGGAGATGCGCGAGCTGGTGCTGGGGGCGGCTGTTCCTCGCCCAGCCGCCGCTCTACCGGCTGGCGCAGGGCGGCGCCGTGGTCTATGCGCGGGACGATGCCCACCGCGCCGAACTCGAGCGTACGGTGCTGACCGGGCGCGGCAAAATCGAGGTCAGCCGCTTCAAGGGACTTGGCGAAATGCCGCCGCAGCAATTGCGCGAGACCACCATGGACCCGGCCAAGCGCACGTTGTTGCGCGTGTTCCTGCCATCCGAGGATATGGAAGCGCGCGTGGACGCCAAGGATCTGGTCGAGCGGTTGATGGGCAAGAAGGCGGAGCATCGCTTCGATTTCATCCAGAGCCACGCCCGCTTCGTGGATGCTGTCGATGTCTAGGATCGGCGACCAACCCTGGTTCAGCTATCTTCCCGTGGACAATGATACGCCACTGGCCTTGAACCCTGCGTTCGACCCAGACCATGCTGCGCAGCAATTTGCAGCAAAGGCTACACGCAGCTGCGCGATGTTCTGGCACCCGAGACGGCGCAGCGCCTCTTCCAGTGCCTGACGCAGGAGACGCCCTGGGGCATCGCCTGGTATGAAGATGGCGCGAAAACCATGGACGCCGCGCGGCTGCGCAGCCTGTCGCCGCAGGAAGGGCAAGCGCTCTCGCAGAGCATTCATGCCCGGGCGGCCGTGCCCGAGTATCAGTATCTGTATCAGTGCTACCCGATCCTGGATGCGTACCTTGCGGGCCAGAACCCGGAGCTTTACCTGCATCGCTGGCTCGAATTCGTGAACAGCGAACCGATGCTGACGCTGGTGCGGCAAGTGACCGGCCTGCCCGACCTGCGCAAGGCCGACGCGCAGGCGACCCTGTTCGCACGGCAGCAGTTTCTCGGACTGCACACCGACGGCTTCAAGGAGGAAGGCTGGCGGGTCGCTTATGTGCTGAACCTCACGCCCGACTGGCACGAGAATTTCGGCGGCTACCTGCTATTCTACGACGAAGACGGCGACATCGCCGGCGGGCTGATGCCGCGCTACAACTGCCTGAACCTGCTCGCGGTGCCACAGCGCCATGCCGTGAGCTACGTGCCGCCATTCGCACCGAACGCCCGGTTCGCGCTGACAGGCTGGTTCCGCGATGCCTGACTATGCGCTGGAGGCCGGTCTGGCAGGACCTGTCGCCGGCGTCGACGAGGCAGGGCGCGGGCCGTGGGCCGGGCCGGTGCTGGCGGCGGCGGTGATCCTCGATCCCGCACGCATTCCTGCGGGTCTCAACGATTCCAAGGCCTTGACGGCGCGCCGCAGGGACGCGCTGTTCGAGGCCATTCACGAGCACGCGATCGCCGTCGGCGTCGGGCAGGCCAGCGTTGCCGAAATCGATGCCGCCGGCGTCGGCCAGGCCAATCGGCGCGCCATGCAGCGGGCGGTCGCCGCGCTGTCCATCGCGCCGCGACACGCGCTGATCGACGGCATCGTCACGCCCGATCTGCCCTGCCCGGCGCGAGCCGTGGTCAAGGGTGACGCCCGTAGTCTGTCGATCGCCGCCGCCTCGATCATCGCCAAGGTGACGCGCGACCGCATCATGCTGGCGCTGGATGCCGACCATCCGGCCTATTGCTGGCGCGACAACATGGGCTACGGCACCGCGGCGCACGCAGCGGCACTGCAGAATTACGGCCCCTGCCCGCACCATCGGCTGTCGTTCCGCCCGGTGGCAGCCGTCGCCCGCGCATTCGCCGGACGCTGAGTCTTTCGCGCAACAGTACGAGATGTAGAGTCCCGCCCAACACCGGGACTCTAGGGTTTGCGCCCGAATCGCAGCCGAATGAGAACAAAAGGAGTCGGCGCACAAGCCTCTGAGTCTGCTTAAGATTTCGGTAACGACTCGGGCGTTGACGCTGAGTCCCGGCTGGACCACGGTCACCCCAAGTTATCCACAGCCGGACAAAGACCATGGACCATCTGCCGCTTGACCGCGTGATCGAAGGCGATTGCCGCCAGATTCTCGCCAGCCTGCCCGATCGCTCGGTCGATATGATCTTCGCCGATCCGCCTTACAATCTGCAACTGGGCGGCGAGCTGACCCGGCCGGACAACAGCAAGGTCGATGCAGTCACCGACGCCTGGGACAAGTTCGCTTCCCTGGCCGACTATGACGCCTTCACCCGTGCCTGGCTGGCGGAATGCCACAGGGTGCTGAAGGACGACGGCACCCTGTGGGTGATCGGCAGCTATCACAATATTTTCCGGGTCGGTGCCGCGCTGCAGGATATCGGCTACTGGATCCTGAACGATATCGTGTGGCGCAAGGCCAACCCGATGCCCAACTTCAAGGGCACGCGTTTCACCAATGCGCACGAGACCCTGATCTGGTGCGCCAAATCGCCGGAGGCGCGCTACACCTTCAACTACGACGCCATGAAGGCGCTGAACGAGGACCTGCAGATGCGCTCGGACTGGCTGCTGCCGATCTGCTCGGGCGGCGAGCGGGTGAAGACGGACGGCCAGAAAGCCCACTCGACCCAGAAGCCGGAGGCGCTGCTGCACCGGGCGATCCTCGCCGCCAGCAACCCCGGCGACGTGATCCTCGATCCGTTTTTCGGCTCCGGCACCACCGGCGCGGTCGCCAAGCGGCTGGGCCGGCACTTTGTCGGCATCGAGCGCGAGCCCCGTTACATCCGGGTGGCACTGGAGCGCATCGGTGCCGTCACCCCGCTCGACGCCAAGGCGCAGGCCGTGACGACCTCGCGTAAGGCCGAGCCGCGGGTGCCGTTCGGCTCGCTGGTCGAGGCCGGAATCGTGCAGCCGGGTACCGTGCTGGTCGACCCCAGCCGCCGGCACAGCGCGCGCGTGCGGGCGGACGGCTCGCTGGCGACGCGGGACGCCAGCGGGTCGATCCACCAGATCGGCGCCCATGTGCTCGGCGCGCCCGCCTGCAACGGCTGGACCTTCTGGCATGTCGAGCACAAGGGCCAACTGGTGCCGATCGACGCCTTCCGCCAGCAGGTGCGTGCCCAGATGAGCGCCGCCGCCTGATTTTTCTCTCGGGTTTCAGAGCCTGACTGCCCGGATCGGCATCGCGAGGCGGCGAAGCCGCCGTGGCGATCCAGCCACCCTGCCCACCCCGGCCTGCGGCCACCCTCCCGTGAACGGGAGGGAGAGGTTGCGCGCTCCAGGCACACGTCTGGCCTTGTGGCCTTAGCAGGTTGCTGAAAAGTGATTTCCTGCACTCCAAACGCATTGCCGTCACCCCGGCGAAGGCCGGGGTCCATGGCCAACTCCTTATACTCGTTGTGTATATATGCACACATGGATTCCGGCCTTCGCCGGAATGACGAAGCAGGGCTGTATCTGAGCGACTTTTCAGCAGCCTGTTAGAGCGTGATTCGTTGAAAAGAGCCTGATTCACGCCATCGGCGGAAAGCAGGCATGCTTTCCGCCTCAGCCGATCAGGCTCTTGGGCAGGGGAACGACCGGCGCTTATCTGTCACGGGCATCCGGGGCTGGACGACTTGTGGGTTGGTCAGGTCAAGTCGCGTCCAGACTTGTCTGATGCTCCGGCCTTCCCGTCCGCTTCGGGTGTGACTCCAGGCGGGGACCGCCTGCACGGACTTTGCACGGGACACGTGCCCCAGTTGGCCGCGAGCGGTAGATGCGAAGCTTCGGCTGTATCACCGGATGGCTTCGCGCCGGTCGCCCCGGTGCGGGAGGGCACCGGGCTGCCGCCTGCCTGCCGTGATCAAGGGCTGCAGGGACGCTCCATCATATAACCCATATGGTTATAAATGTCAAGTATAATGTGCTTTAGCAGGTTGCTGAAAAAGTGATTTCCCGCACTGCATACTCACAGTCGTCACCCCGGCGAAGGCCGGGGTCCATAACTAACGCCTTATATTCGTTGCATATATATGCTCCCATGGATTCCGGCCTTCGCCGGAATGACGAGATGAGTCTTTATTTTCCACTTTTCAGCAGCCTGTTAGAGCGTAATGACATTTGATGGAATCGTCATTGCAAGGAACCGTAGGCGACGTGGCAATCCAGAGACTTTAACTTTGTCAACTGGATCGCCGCGGCTGCAGGGCAGCCTCGCGATGACGCATGGATCAACATAAAGTCATCAGACTCTAGCAGGCTGCTGAAAAGTGATTTCCTGCACTCCAAACGCACAGCCGTCACCCCGGCCCCTGACGGGGATAAACTCCGGCCGGGGTCCATGGCCAACACCTTATATTCGTTGTATATATATGCTCCCATGGATACCGGACGTAGCCTGTCCTCGGACGGGCCTTTGGCCCGATCCGGGGCCGGAATGACGAAATGGAGCTGTATAATTCCACTTTTCAGCAGCCTGCTAGAGTCTGATGGCATTGGATGGGATCGCCATTCCGATCTTCACTGAAGCAGGCTGTAAAGTCCGCTCGTGGTGAGCCTGGACGAACCACGAGCCGCTCAGCCCTTCGTCCAGCTCAGGGTGAGCGGCGCGTGTGCAACCGCGCGATGGCGTATGGGTCAACCTAAAGTCATCAGGTGCTAATCGACCATGCGCAGGACCGGTGCCGACGGCGGCGCTACGCCGTCCATGCGTGCGCGCAGCGCCGGGCCGCCGCCTCGAACGCGCTCGCCGACGGGCTGAGCGGGGCGCTGGCGACGATGGGCGCGCCGCTGTCCGAGGTCTCGCGCACGGCGAGTTCCAGCGGGATTTCGCCAAGAAACGGCGCGCCGAGCTGCGCCGCCATCTGGCGCGCACCGCCATGGCCGAAGATGTGGCTGGGCGTGGCGCAGTGCGGACAGACGAACACGCTCATGTTCTCGATGAGGCCGAGGATCGGCACATTGACCTTCTCGAACATGGCCACGGCCTTGCGCGCGTCGAGCAGCGCGATGTCCTGCGGGGTCGAGACGATGACCGCACCGAACAGCGGCACCCGCTGCGACAGCGTCAACTGGATATCCCCGGTGCCCGGCGGCATGTCGACGATCAGCGCATCGAGCGGCCCCAGGCGACCTCGGTGACCAGCTGCATCAGCGCGCCGGTCGCCATCGGCCCGCGCCAGATCGTCGCCTGGTCGTCCGGAACGATCAGACCGATCGACATCGCCTTGAGACCAAAGGCATCCTTGGGCAGCAGCTTGCCGTCCCGCGTGTCCGGCTTGCCGGCAAGGCCGAGCATGCGCGGCGTCGACGGGCCGTAGATGTCGGCGTCCAGCAGCCCAACACGCAAGCCCTGCCGGCCCAGCGCCAGCGCCAGGTTGGTTGCAACCGTCGACTTGCCGACGCCGCCCTTGCCGGACGCGACCGCAATGATGCGCTTGACCTCGGCGTGGCCGTCCACCTTTGGCGGCGTGGCACCGCGCTCGGCGGTCAGCACCGCACTGGCGCGCACGACGCCGGGCAGGCGGGCGACGGCGTTCTCGGCGGCGATACGCAGCGGCTCGAAGGCGCGGGCGCGGGCCGCCGGCACCTCCAGCGCGAACCCGACCTCGCCACGGCGGACGACCAGCCCGCCGACCAGCCCGGCCTCCACGATATTGCGGCCGGTTCCAGGCACGGAGATCGCTGACAAGGTCTCCAGAACCTTGCGCTTCAGGTCATCATCGTTCAGCAATGTCCTATTCGTCCTTGATGCTGCGTGCGGGCGCCGGCCGTCGCCCTCGCATTTTGAAGAGTTCCCCTTATATAGGCCCAAACTCGAGGGAGAGCAGACAGTCAATGCCCTGGCAGAACAATAATGGCGGCCCATGGGGCGGCGGTGGCAATCAGGACCGCGCGGCCCCTGGGGCCAAGGCGGCGGCAATGGCGGCCCCACCCCGCCCAATCTCGAAGACCTGTTGCGCAAGGGCCAGGAAAAGCTGAAACGCTCGATGCCCGGCGGTTCGGGCGGCTTCAATATTCTCGGGCTGGCGATCGGCGCGCTGGTGCTGATCTGGCTGGTGTCGACCAGTATTTTCGTCCTGGAAGCGGACGAGGTCGGCGTGCTGACCCGCTTTGGCCTACAACCGCCAGGCGGGGCCGGGCGCGAATTTCAAGCTGCCCTCCCCATCGAACAGGTGACGGTGGTCAAGGAGACGGTCGAGAACAGCATCGATATCGGCGGGGACGGCGGCGAAACCCTGTTCCTGACCGGCGATCGCAACATCATCGACATCGCCTACACCGTGCGCTGGCGGATCACCCCGGCAGCGCCGACAAGTTCCTCTATTCGCTGAAGGAGCCGGAGTCGACGATCCGCGAGGTCGCCGAGTTCGCCATGCGCGAGGCGATGTCGCGCACCAAGCTGACTGACGCCATCGGCCCGCAGCGCGCCCAGATCGCCGCTGCCGTGCGCAACCGCATCCAGGACGTGCTGGACAGCTATCAGTCCGGCATCACCATCACCGGCGTGCTGTTCAGCAAGGTCGACCCGCCGGCAGCCGTCGAGCAGGCGTTCAAGGACGTCTCTGCCGCGCAGCAGGACGCGCAAACCTACATCAACCAGGCCAACGCCTATCGCCAGCAACTGGTCTCGAAGGCGCAGGGCGAGACGGCGCGCTTCAACGCCGTCTACGAACAGTACCGGCTGGCGCCGGAAGTGACCCGCCGCCGCCTGTATCTCGAGACCATGGAGCAGGTGCTCTCCGGCATGGACAAGACCATCGTCGAGGCCAGTGGCGTCGTGCCCTATCTCCCGCTCGATCAGGCCACGAAGCCTGCCGCCGCCGCCGCTGCGGCCACCACCAACGCCCAGTAGGAGACGCCAACCATGAACCGTCTCGCCCCCATCGCCCTGTTCGTCGGCCTTGGCCTGTTGTTCGTGCTCGCGAATGCGACCTACGTGGTGCAGCAGGCGCAGTCCGCCATCGTGCTGCAGCTCGGCAAGCCCAAGCGCGTCATCGAGACGCCA
Source organism: Hankyongella ginsenosidimutans (assembly GCF_005144965.1). Lineage (GTDB taxonomy): Bacteria > Pseudomonadota > Alphaproteobacteria > Sphingomonadales > Sphingomonadaceae > Hankyongella > Hankyongella ginsenosidimutans. The sequence continues at coordinate 1,866,610 of NZ_CP039704.1, read as the reverse complement.
GGCCTGCACCTGAAGGCACCGTTCCTCGAGAATGTGGTGCTCTTCGACCAGCGCATCCTCAACCTCAACATGCGCGACCAGGAAGTGCTCTCGACCGACCAGTTGCGCCTCGTCGTCGATGCCTTCGCCCGCTTCCGCATCGAGGACCCGCAGATCGCCTATCAGCGCGTGCGCTCGGAAAGCGGCGCCGCCGACCGGCTATCGATCATCCTGGAGTCCGCACTGCGCGACGAACTCGGCTCGCAGACCTTCAACGACATGCTGACGCCCGAGCGCGGGGCATCCATGCAGACCATCCTCAAGAAGGTCGATGCGCGGGCGCGCGAACTTGGCGTCAAGGTGGTCGACGTGCGGATCAAGCGCGCCGACCTGCCGACCGGCCAGCCGCTTGAATCCGCCTTCGAGCGCATGCGCACCGAGCGCGACCAGGAAGCACGCGCGATCCGCGCCGACGGCATCCGCCAGGCGGAAGTGATCCGCGCGACCGCGGACTCGCAGGCTGCCAAGATCTACGCGGACTCCTACAACCGGGACGCGCAGTTCTACGAGTTCTACCGCTCGCTGCAGGCCTATCGCAATTCGCTGCGCAAGGAAGATACCCGCCTGGTGATCTCGCCGCGCAGCGAGTTCTTGCGCGCATTCGAGAGCGGCGGCGGGCGCTGAACATACGGTCCGGCACGCGTTCGCGCCGGATCGTCTCAGCCGCGTTTCCATGCATCGTGCTGTGGGTTGATCGTTAAGGTCTGCGCTCCTAAGCCAGTGGGCAGACATGCGTACAAGGAGAGCCGATTTGAAGTTTGAGCGCCGTCGTTCCCGCCCTGCCCTCGCGGCCATTGCCGCCGCCCTGCTCACAAGCGCCGCTGCACCGGCCGCGCTGGCGCGCCCGGCACCGGAAACCTTCGCCCCGCTGGTCGAAAAGCTGGCCCCGGCGGTCGTGAACATCTCCACCACCACGCAGGTCGAAGTCGGCAACAATGCCGTGCAGCTCCCCGAGGGCGTGCCTGAAGACTCGCCGCTCGGCCAGCTGTTCCGCCGGTTCCAGCCGCGCCAGAACCAGGACGGCGAGCCGGTGACCCGCGAGGCGCGCTCGCTCGGGTCCGGCTTCATCATCGATCCGACCGGCTATATCGTCACCAACAACCACGTGATCACCGGCCGGGGCAACGACCCGGTCGACAAGGTCACCGTGACGCTCAGCGACGAACGGCAGTTCGAGGCCAAGATCATCGGCCGCGACCAGGCGACCGACCTGGCGCTGCTGAAGATCGAGGCCAAGGACCTGCCCTCCGTGAGCTGGGGCGATTCGCAGGACCTGCGGCAGGGCGACTGGCTGATCGCCATCGGCAACCCGTTCGGCTTCGGCGGCAGCGTGACCGCCGGCATCGTCTCTGCCGTGCACCGGGACCTGAACGCCGGCAACTATGACCGCTTCATCCAGACCGACGCCTCGATCAACCGCGGCAACTCCGGCGGCCCGGTGTTCGACGCCGCCGGCGGGGTCGTCGGCATCGCGACCGCCATCGTGTCGCCGACCGGCGGCAACGTCGGCATCGGTTTCGCCATCCCGACCGAACAGGCCAAGCCGATCATCGACCAATTGCGCACCAACGGCCGCGTGCGCCGCGGCTGGCTTGGCGTGCGCATCCAGGCGGTGACCGACGACATCGCCCAGGCGCTGGGCTTCGACAAGACCAAGGGCGCAATCGTTGCCTCGACCGAGCCGGACACGCCGGCGGCCAAGGCCGGTGTGCAGTCCGGCGACGTCATCCTGTCGTTCGACGGCAAGGCGATCGAACGTGGCCGCTCGCTGCCGTCCATCGTCTCTGACACGCCGATCGGCAAGACCGCCGACCTCGAGCTGCTGCGCAACGGCAAACCGCTGAGGCTGAAGGTCACGGTCGGCGAATTCCCCGCCGACACCCAGGTCGCTGCGGCCGAGACCCCGAAGCCGGAGCCGAGAAGGTCGCCCAGCCGGAGACGACCGACAACAAGAGCCTGGGCCTGACCCTGCAGCCCCTGACCAGCGAACTGCGCACCCAGCTCAAAATCGACAAATCAGTGCAGGGCGTGGTGGTCGCGAAGGTCGATCCGAACAGCGACGCCGCCAGCCGGGGCCTGCGCACCGGCGACGTGATCCTGCAGATCAACCAGCGCGCCATCACCTCGCCGCAGGTCGCCGCCGAGGTGATCAACGGCGTCAAGAAGGACGGGCGCTCGGTCGTGGTGATCCTGCTGCAGCGGGACGACGATCGCCTGAACGTTCCGGTCAAGCTGAAAGCCGACAAGTAACCTGCGCACCGGCGCCGGATGCGGCGGTGCCCTTCCTCTGCCGGAGAGGTGCGCCGCAATGCACCCTCAAGCGATCTGGGCCAGATGGTGGGCGAAGCTGTCGTGCAGACCGCCGGTCGGCTGGGGTGCAGAGTCAGGATCAAGCAGCGCCAGTGCCGCCTTGACCTGAGTGACCACCAACAGGCTGTCCGCAAACTGCAGGCGCTCGATGCTGACCAGGGTATCAACGCCTTCACCGGTGCTCAACGCGCTGACCGTCAGGTTGCCGCCGACCAGCGTCAGGCTGTAATCCGCGAACGCCCCGCTGAAGCGCGCCACGTCGAGGTTGCCGCCACCGTCGAGACGGTCGTCGCCGGCCCCGCCTTCCAGGATGTCGTCCCCTGGCCCGCCAGCCAGCAAATCCGTGCCCGCACCCCCGAGCAGGGTGTCGTTGCCGGCATCGCCTTCCAGCCGGTCGTCGCCGCTGCGCCCGGTGAGGACATTATTGCCGGCATCCCCGCTGAGCACGTCCGCATGGTCGGTGCCCGCGAGGTTCTCGATGGCGATATAGGTGTCCCCGAAGGCGGCCCCGTGTTGCGCCCCGGGTCCCGCAGCAGGGCGCGCACGCCGTATGGGTCGAGGACGCCTTCATCAAGGTAGAGGTAATCGGCGGTATCGACGCCCGCGCCGCCATTCAGAACGTCGCCATCCAGCCCGCCGTACAGGGTGTCATTGCTGCCACCGCCGTCGAGTGCATCGCGCCCCTCGCCACCGAACAGCGTATCCGTGTTGTTGCCGCCGAGAAGCGTGTCGGCACCCGCGCAGCCGACCAGCACATCGTCACCGGAGTCGCCGGCAAGGCGGTCGTCGCCGGCCCTGCCGTCCAGACGGTTGTTGCCGGCATCGCCGTAAAGCACATCGCGCGCGGCCGTGCCGGAGAGATTCTCGACGCCTGAATAGGTGTCGCCCGCCGCCGCATTGGTGTTGTTGGCAGGGGTGCGCAGATCGGCCTGCACCCCGAGCGTCTCGGCGATGCCGTCGTCGCGTTCGTCGTAGTCGACCGTGTCGACCCCATTGCCGCCGATAAAATCATCCGCGCCTGCGCCGCCGATCAGGCGGTCGTCGCCGTCCCCGCCATCCAGCGTGTCGGCCCCGTCGCCGCCGTACAGCGTATCGTTGCCACCCTGTCCGCTCAGGCTATCGTCGCCCGCGCCGCCGCTCAGGCGGTTGACGCCGTTGGCGCCGGTAAAATTATCATTGAAGGCACTGCCGATCAGATTCTCGACAAACCGCAGGGTGTCCAGCCCGGAGCCGAGCGTATTCTGCTGCTGGTTCGACAGCAGCGTCGCCCGGATACCGGCACCGGCATCGGCGTAGGTCACGGTATCGACGCCCGACCCGCCTTCGAGGTAATCGTCGCCGTCGCCGCCATCGAGAAAGTCGGTGCCATCGCGGCCATACAGCGTGTCATTCCCCGTGCCGCCGACAATGGTATCGTTGCCGCCGTTGGCGTCGATCAGATCGTTTCCATCCAGGCCAAGCAGACTGTCATTGGCAGGGGAGCCGACGAGTTCATTGTCCAGGCTGTTGCCGGTCAGGTTGATGCGCCCGTAACCGGTCTTGGCGGATGCATTCTCGATGTTGTTGGGCAGCGTGTAGTCCGCGGTCACGTAAACCGTGTCCCGCCCTTCGTCCGGCAATTCGAAGATGAAGCTGTTCGGGCGGCCGAGGAAGTAGACATCGTCGCCCTTGCGGCCGATCGCGGTCTGGTTCTCGCCCTGCAGCACCAGCGTATTGTCACCGTCGTCGCCGGTCGCCGTGCCCGTATTCGGCGCCGCGATGACCCAGCCGTCCTCGTGCAGCTCGGCGATCAGCCGGGCGTGCAACTGGCCCTCGACCGGCACAAGAGCAGGGCTGCCGGCAAGGTTCGTCCACTCGTTCGGATCCTGCCGGATATCGTAGAGTTCCGCGCCGCCGTCCTCATAGAGCGTGTAGCGATAGTCGTTGGTGCGGATCGAGACGCTGCCGTACATGCTGGTGACGGCGACGCCGTCATCCGCAAGGCCGGGATTCTCGAGGAACGGCACAAGAGACCGTCCGGACAGCGGCACAGGGGCATCAACGTCGAGGAGATCGTAGATCGTCGGCGCAATGTCGACCAGCTCGACCACCTGCGAGACGACCTGCCCGGCGTTCGGGTCGTTCGGCTGCGCGATGATGAGCGGCGCCCGGCCCGCCTCATCCCAGAGCGTGAACTTGTGCCAGGTATCCTTGTCGCCAAGGTGGTAGCCGTGATCGCTCCAGGCGATGATCGTGGTGTCGTCGCTGTGGCCGCTTGCCTCGATCGCATCGAGAAGGCGGCCAAGCTGCGCGTCCGCAAAGCTGATGCTGGCGAAATATCCCTGCAGAACATCCTGCCAGGCGTCCGCTGCGATGACGCGATTCTGGAAATCGTCCGACAGGATCGCCCGCACGAACGGCGGCAGATCGTTCACGTCGCCCTGCAGGGTGAACGGCAGCGCGATCGCGTCCCGCGGATAGAGATCGAAATATTCCTGCGGCACCCCCAGGGCGCATGCGGCTTGAACAGCCCGAGCGACAGGAAGAACGGATCGGCACCCTGATAGGTGTTGAGAAAATCGATCGCGTAGCTGGTGTTGATGTAGTCGCCATGCTCCTCCGCCGGCGTCGGCAGTACGACCACATCGAATTGATCACCCTCGACGTTCCAGTTGCTGGTGTCCGTCTTGGACTGATCGAAAATCTGGGACGCGATGGCGCGCGGCAGGCTGTGGAACACCTTGCCGGTGGTCACCGTGTAGAAGCCGGCATCGTGCAGGACGCCCGGCACCGTCTGCTGCGGCGTCAGCCGCGTGAACCAATCGGTGGTGTTGTCGTGGACCTGGGTCTGGCCGGGATCCAGCCCCGAGAGCACCGACGCGCGCGAGGGGTTGCACAGCGCAACCTGAGCGAACGCATTCTCGAACGTGACCCCAAGGCCCATCAGGCGATCGAAGTTCGGCGTATGCAGCAGGCCGGGATAAAGTTGCTTTGCCGTGACGAAAGCGTTCAGGTCGTCAAATGCAACCATAACAAGGTTCATAAATTACCACTATATATTTAAAGAAGTAAAATAACATCAATAGGAGGCCGGACCAAGCTGACCCCATGGGGACTGTAATTCACAAGGGCGCTGCAACCAAGTCCTGCGCGCGAAACGACTGCAAGCCATCAACGCGCAGCCGTGCGCCAGAACGCCAGCGCTACGACCCTATTCTTTTATAGAGCGGCGTTCGATCTGATAGAATCAGATCGCCGCTCTATATTTTGTTTTGCCGCGATTTCTTAACCAGAAGATGAGTCCATCTGCTTGGAAATCGCTCTAATGAGGCCTGACCCTAAAGGCCGACGGGGACGGAAATCTGCAGGCCGACTGCGAAATCCGGCGCGCTGCGCGACAACCCGGCGGCGCCATATCCCGTGAGATCAAGATGCGGGCCGACATGATAGGTCCAGCCACCGTAGAGGCTGTGGCTGTCCGATGCCGTGTCGACGGTCTTGCGGGCATAATCGTAGGAGAACAACAGCGTATTGTCCCCAGCACCACGCTGGTTCCAGCGCTGACGGTCGGGCCGTTGCTGAAGTCCACATCCTGCGCCTCGCCGGCCGCAGGGTTGACATAAGTGAAGTCGCCCAGCACCCGGTAGCCCAGGTTGATGAACGGCCGGACCGTGCCATGCCCGCGGGCGATATCGACGCCGATGCCATAGTCGACCTTGCCCGTGCCCAGCCCGTTGCGCGTGGACGCCGTCGGCGCTTTCAGGCGGCCTTGAAGCTCAACCAGCCAGGTGCCGGTCCAGGCCTCCGGCAGCAGATAGCCGGCGGAAAAACTCAAGTCGCCCAGGCCGCCGGCCGTGGTTACCGCTGCTTGCGGCGCGGATGGTTCCGCCTGCGGACAGAGTCCCAGCCGCTGCCGGCGTGGGCCGCACGTCACGACGACACCGCTGTCGCCGCCGCCGACCACAGCACCCGGCCCTTCGATGCGGATATACGGGATGGTCGCACCGAACGACCAGTCGCCCCAGGCAAGCTGGGTCGTGAAGGGCGCGTAAACGATGCTGGTCTTGGCGTCGGCATCGAAATCGCCGCGGGAATAGTCGACGCCGGTGCTGAAGGTCAGCTTGGGGCGGATTGCGCCAGGCAAGGCTCCGCCAGCACCCCGGCCAGCAGGGCGAGGCTTACGATCATCTTGTTCATCTTATATCCTTAAGGTTTCCAGCCGTTGTCACGGGCCGCGCGTTCTGCGGCGGCGTTAAGCATATCCCCGTCGCGCGCGCCTCGATGGCGGCGGCGAGCGCGGGCGTTAATCCACTGGCGGTGCGCAGCTCCGTACCTTCGCGGCTCGGGCTACGCTCCAGCAACGCGATCTGCCAGGCGCCGCCATCCCGGCACGCCAGGCCCGAGATCGCCGCGCCGCCTTCCGCCGAGAAGCTGCGGCAATAGCCGCCGGCCGCGGCGAACGTGACGCCGACCCGCACCGTGCCGGTCTGTGCGTCGCTGGCGAGCGTCGTCTCCAGGGCCGTGCGCAGCGGCCCGCTCGCAACCGGCGCGCCGTCTTGCAGCGCGACCAGCGCATCGCCCTCGAGGCGCGGGCGCTCCCCGGTCGAGAGCAGCACCCCGACCACGACCGCCGCCGCCATCGCCATCCACGGCGCCAGCCGCTGGCTGAGCGGGCGCGCCGGTACCTTTGGCTTGGCGCGGCGGGCAGCCAGATCGACCACCTCGGCCGTGCGCGCCGGCGGCTCCGCCAGCAGGGCGGTCAGGCGATCCGGCGCTGGCTCGTCGAGGATCGGGGCATAGGCGTCCGCCACCATCCGGCGCACGCGGCGCAGCGCCTCGACCTGCTGCGCCAGATCCGGGCGGCTGGCGAGCACGGCGGTCAGGCGCGCCGCCGTATCGGCGTCGAGTTCGCCGTCAACATAGGCCATCAGCATCGCGTCGCTCCATTCCATCATGCCTGCTCCTGTCGCTGCGACGCGTCCGGCCGCAGCAGTGTTTCCAAGGCGGTCCGGCCCCGGGCGAGCCGGCTGGTCAGCGTACCCATCGGCACCTCCATGATCTCGGCGGCTTCCTTGTAGGAAAGCCCCTCGACCAGTACGAGCGTGATCGCCAGGCGCTGCTCCTCCGGCAGGGTCGCCATGGCGCGGGCCACCAGGCCCAGATCCAGGCGCGCCTCGAACTGCGCCAGCCCGTCATGGCCAACCGCCTCGGGTTCCGCATCGTCGTCATGGACCCGGCGGCGCACTGCCCGCGCCCGCGTCTCGTCGATCCAGGCGTTTTCATGATCCTTAGAACCCAGCGGTCGATATGGGTGCCGGGATCCAACTCTCATGCCGGCGCAGCGCCCGCTCGACAGTCGCCTGCACCAGATCGTCCGCATCCGCCGCCGTCCCCCGGTCAGCGCGCGTGCGCTGCGGCGCAGGCGCGGCAGCAGCGCGATCAGGGCTTGGCGGACTTCTGCTTGCGTATCCATCATGTTTCCCAAACGCGTCGCCTCCAGCGTTTCTTCCCGCCGCGAGAAAGATTTTATTCGCACCGAACGTTTAAAGACAGGATACAAAGACCGGGCGGAGATGGCATATGGTGAAAGGCTTCAGACTGAGCCTGCTGCTGGCGCTGGCTGCGACGCTGGTCGTCGGCATGCCGGCGCCAGTGGAAAGCCAGGCCCGCCCGGCGCGCCTGCGCGAGCACTTGCCGGAACGGGCACAGACAGCCCGGCTGCAGCGGCTGCGCTCCACCCAGACCCGGACATACTGGCGCGAACGGATGCAGCAGCGCGCGATCCGCCGTGAACGCCAGCGGGAGCGGTTGCGGCGCTTCCGCGCATTCCTTGAGCAGCTGCGTAACGGCGATCTGGTGGTGCAGGGCGAGGTTCTGGCGACCGACGCCAGCGACGCCGCGATCGCCCGCGCGCGGGATCTCGGATTTTCGGTGCTGCGCGACCGGGTGATCGACGGGCTGGGCCAGCGGTTGACGGTGCTGCGCGCCGCACAGGGCGTCGGCATCGAGCAGGCGCTGGCCGACCTGCGCGCCGCCGATCCGGGCGGCGACTATGACTACAACCATGTGCTGGAAGGCGCCGGTGCCTCCGGCCCGCGCGTCGCCGACGCGGGGAGCGGCGGCGGCGGCGGCGTGCCCGCCAGCCATGTGCGCATCGGCCTGATCGACAGCGGGGTCGACGCCGAGGCGCCAACGCTCAGGTCCGCCCACATTCTGGTCAAGGGCTTCACCGAAAGCGGCGCGATCGTCGGCGATGCCCACGGCACCGCCATCGCCTCCATGCTGGTGGGGAAAACCCGAAACTGAAAGCGCTGTTGCCGGGTGCCACCCTCTATGCCGCCGATGTCTATGGCGCAGACGACCCGGACGGCGGCTCCAGCGAGGCCGTCATCAAGGCGCTGGCCTGGATGGCGCGCGAGAATGTGCCGGTCATCAACATCAGCCTGGTCGGGCCGCCGAACCGGGCGCTGGAGAAGGCCATCGCAACGCTGAGCGCGCGGGGCTTCACCATCGTCGCCTCGGTCGGCAACGACGGGCCGAGCGCGCCGCCGCTCTACCCGGCCGCCTATCCGCAGGTGGTGGGCGTGACCGGGGTCGACAGCCGGCAGAAGGTGCTGCTGGAGGCCAACCAGGGCGACCAGGTGGATTTTGCAGCACGCGGCGCGGACGTGCTGGTCAGCACGCCGGACGGCGAACTGATGAAGGTGCGCGGCACCTCGTTCGCGGCCCCGTGGTGGCGGCGCGCCTGGCGCTCGAGCAAGCCGCGCCCAGCCCGCAACAGGGCAGCGCGAGTCTGGCCGGCCTGCGCAGTCAGGCGATCGACCTTGGCCCGCGCGGCCGCGACCCGATCTACGGCGACGGGCTGGTCGATGGAGCGCAGATCGCCAGCCGTTAAAGCATCGCGCCTAAAATGCGACTCACGGATGGGATCAGATGCGTTGTCGCATTTTGGCGCAAAGATGCTTTAGGAACATGAGTTTATAGAGCAACTTCATGCTTTAAATCAGCTTGGTGCCTGCCATCGCCGCGATGCAGATTTAAAGCATGTTGCTCTAACCGCGAATTTTCCGATTGCGGGAAGAAAGCCCAGCGCCCGCGCGTTTCAACACTGTCAGCCACGACGACCAAGGAGATACACGATGATGAAAACCGCCCTGCTTGCCTCGATCGCCCTCGGCCTCGCCGCCCCGGCCTATGCCCAGGACGCCCAGACCACACCGCGCACCAACACCAATACGGTGACCACGGACCAAGGCACCTATACCGCGACCCAGACCTACGACCCGGCAACCAAGACCTACACCAACAGCCGCACGACGACCGGCGTGAACGGCGAGACCACCAGCTCGAACGTCACCCGCCAGAAGACCGAGACCGGCTATACCGCCAGCGGCACCCGCACCGGCGTCGACGGCAAGACCTCCAGCTACAATAAGGAGTTCACCCGCAATGGTGACGGCACCGCCACGGTCAACAGCAGCGTCACCGGGAAAAACGGCGAGACCGGCCAATACAGCAACACCATCACCAAGACGGAAAACGGCTATACTTCACAAGGCACCTACAGCAGCTCGCGCGGCGGCAGCGGCACCACCAGCGGCAGCTTCGAGCGCACCGACACCGGCTACACCCGCTCGGCCAGCGCCGTGAACAGCGCCGGCGAGACCGTCTATCGCCGCGACGCGACCGTCACCCGCACCGAGGCCGGCGTCAACCGCACCGTCAACCGCCAGGGCCAGGCTCCCGGCCGGGTGAAGGCCGCCGGTCGCCGCCGCTGAAGTTACTTTTCAGCAGCCTGCTAGAGCCTTTCCGACTGAGTTTGAGGCACTTGTGTTAAAGTGCCTCAAACGCACCCTTCCTGGATGCTCCGGCACCCCGCCGGAGCATCCCCATTTCCGGCATGTGCGATGGATCCGGCCGCGCCAGATGGCCGCGCAGAAAGTCGAGCATCGCGCGCACCCGCTGCGGCAGGTAGGACCGGCTCGGATACAGCGCCCAGACCCCGGCATCGAAGCGGGTTGCCGTGACGTCGAACTCGGGAAACAGGTCCGTCAAGGTTCCAGCCGCGATGTCCCGGCGCACGAGCCAGTCAGCCAGCAGGGCGGGACCGAGTCCCTGAAGGCAGGCCAGCCGCAGGAGAGCGCGTTGGAGATCACCAGCCAGCCGCCGACCGGCACCTCGGCGATGGCGCCGGCGGCATCACGGAACAGCCAGCGGTCGCGAAAGCCGGGAAGTGCAAAACGCAAGGTGCCATGCGCCGCCAGATCGGCCGGCGTACCCGGACGTCCGTGCCGTTGCAGATACCCGGGCGCGGCGACCACCCGGTAGCGCGCGGTCAGCAGCCGGCTGCTGATCAGATCGCCCGCCGGTGCCGGCGCGAGGCGCAGCGCCAGATCAATCCGGTCACGGACCAGATCGAGCGCCGCATCGGTCAGAATCAGGTCGAGGGCGATGCCGGGATAAGCTGCGTGAAAGGCCGGAAGCAACGGCACGAGCGCCTCATTCCCGAACGCGACCGAGGTTGTGAGACGCAGGGTGCCTTTCGGGCCGTCCGCCAGATCCTCGGCCTGGCCGAAAGCCGCCTCGAACTCCTCGAGAACCGGTCCGACCCGGTCCAGAAATGCGTCACCCGCCTCGGTGCAACTGAAGCGGCGGGTTGAACGCTGGAACAGCCTCAGGCCGATCCGTGCTTCGATCTCGGCGACCTTGCGCGATACCGACGCAGGGTTGAGGCCGAGCGCGCGCGCAGCCGCCGCAAAGCCGCCGTGACGGCGCACCAGTAGCAGGATTTTCAGATCGTCGGTCTCCATTCATGCGAAATTCGCACGACTGAAGTTAATTTCAAGGTCTTTAATGGCCCACGCGCATCTCTTATGGCTCCGCCCAATGCCAACTGATGGAAAGGCCCCAACATGACCACGTTACTGCGCATCGATTCCTCCAGCCGCCATGATGATTCCTGGTCGCGCCGTTTTGGCGACGAGCTTGCCGCGCATCTCGCGCCGGCGCGCACGATCGTCCGCGACCTGGCGGAGCAGCCCGTCCCGCATATCTCGCTGGCGACGATCGGCCTTCTTCTCCGACGCCGCAACCCATGGCACGGCGGAGAAGCAGGCAACGATGCTCTCCGACGAGCTGATCGCCGAAATCGAGGCCGCAGACGACATCCTGATCACCGTGCCGATGTATAATTTCGGCGTCCCGTCCGCCCTCAAGGCCTGGATCGACCAGATCGTCCGCGTTGGTCGCACGTTCAGCTTCGACGGCCAGAACTTCGGCGGTCTGGTGACCGGCAAGCGCGCCTTCATTGTCATCGCCTATGGCGCAGCAGGTTATGCGGGTGATTTCAAGCCGGCCGACTTCGTGGCCCCTATCTCGTTTTCGTACTGAATTTTCTCGGCATCGCCGATGTCACCGTCATCCCGGTCGAAGGGATCAACATGGGCCAGGGCGAGGCCGCTGAGGCGGCGGCGCGCGCCGCCATCGCCGCGATCCCGTCCGCGCGCGCGGCATAGCAGGCTGCTGAAAAGTGGAATAATACAGCCTCATTTCGTCATTCCGGCTTTCGCCGGAATGACGGCCATAGGGTTGGAGTCTGAGAAACCACTTTTCAGCGGCCTGCTAGAGCCTGATCGGTTGAGGTTGAAGCATATGTGCTTCAACCGAGGGCGTGAATCAGGCTCTTATCAACAATTAGACCTTGATCGTTTCAGATTGATTCAATCTGAAACGATCAAGGAGCGGTTTTCGATCTGACAGAACCAGATCAGCCACTCTATACTATTGTTTTGTCGCGATTTCTTGACCAGCAGATGAGTCCATCTACCGGGAGATCGCTCTAATGGAGACGAAGATGGCGAAGATTGCTTTCCTCGGCCTTGGGGCCATGGGTGCGCGGATGGCCGCGCGACTGCTCGCCGCCGGCCATGACCTGACCGTCTGGAACCGCACCGAGGGCCGTGCCGCGGACATGCTGGCCCAGGGCGCGCGCTGGATGCCGACGCCGCGCGCTGCAGCGGACGGACAGGACATTGTCTTCTCGATGCTGCGTGACGACGACGCCGCAACCGAGGTCTGGCTGGGGCGGACGGCCCTCGACGGGCTGGCCGAAGGGGCTGTCGGGGTTGAATGCTCCACCCTGTCGCTGCCCGGTATCCAGCGCCTCGCCGGGGCCTTTGCCGCGGCCGGTCGCAGCTTTATTGACGCGCCGCTCGCGGGATCGCGGCCGCAGGCGGAAGCCGGGTCGCTGATCTTTCTGGCCGGCGGCGAGGCGGCCGATATCGAAGGCGTGCGCCCTGTCCTGCTGGCCATGGGCGGCGCGCTCCATCACGCCGGCCCGACCGGCGCGGGCTGCCTGGCAAAGCTCACCGTCAATGCGCTGTTCGGCCCAACTGGCCGTGGTGGGCGAACTCATCGGGCTGATCCGCAAGGCCGGCTTCGACCCTGCCCCCATAGTTGCCGCTTATGCCGAAACGCCCGTGGCGTCGCCGGCGCTGAAGCTTGCCGCCCCAGCCATGCTGGGCGACGCCTTCCCGGCTGCTTTTCCGATCGACCTTGTCGCCAAGGATTTCGCGATGCTCGCGCACAGCGCCGCCGCAGCCGGCGCGGCCATGCCCGCAGCCGCTGAAGTGGGCCGCAGCTACGCCGCCGCCCGCGACGAAGGCTTGGGCGACCTGAACGCGACCGGGATCGTGAAGCGTTATGCATGAGAGCGTGGCTTCCAATCGGATGGCATCATCCGGTTGGAAGTCGCAGGACGTACACCCTGAATTGATCCCATCCGCCGTCGGCATGCCGAAAGGCTGTGGCGGCGGTGACGGAAGCGCTCGACCCGCCGTGGCTGGTAGAGTGGCGCGCCGGACCCGGCCTGCGCTTCCCGATCATCTGCGCCTTGTGCGGAAAAGCAGGACCAGTTCCGAAATCCCGTCCGCACGGTCCAAGAACAAGCGCGCCAATGTCGTGCCGCTGACGCCGTTCGCCCTATCGATCCTTGAGACCCTGCCGCGCTTCGTGAACTGCGATTTCGTTTTCACCACCACGCGCAAGACAGCGGTGAGCGGGTTCAGCAAGATGCTGGCGCGCATCTCGGAGCTGTCCGGGACAAAGGATTGGCATCTGCACGACCTGCGTCGCACGGCTGCATCAGGCATGGCGCAAGTGGGCGTTGCGCCCCATGTGGTCGAAAAGGTTCTCAACCATTCGAGCGGGATCATCTCCGGGGTAGCCGCAGTCTATAACCGCTATGGCTATGTCACCGAAAAGCGCGAGGCGCTGGAGGCGTGGAACGCCTATTTGGGAGGCTTGGCCGACACCGACCTCGGGCAAGCAGTGTTGAATTGTCCACCGCTTCCTGATATGGTCATGAAAGTGGTCAGGAGATATGCGCATGGATAGGATCAACCTTGCTGATGCCAAGGCGCATCTGAGCGAGCTTGTCGATCGCGCGGAAGCGGGCGAGACGGTGGACATCATCCGGCGCGGCAAGCTGGCAGCGCGACTGTCACCTCCTGTTCCGCTAAAGCGCAAACTGGAACCGGGCAGGCTCGCCGCGTTGACAGACCGGCTTCCTTTCCAAGAGGAAAGTGCAGCGGATTTCATTCGCGCCCTGCGCGACACTGACCGTTACTGATGATCTATATCGATACGTCAGTCATCGTCGCGGCACTTACGCGCGAAGGAACGACGCAGCGCGTGCAACAATGGATCGAAGCTCGACCGGAGGGTGAACTTGTCATCAGCCCTTGGGTTGTAACCGAAGTTTCGAGCGCATTGTCGGTCAAGGTTCGGACGGGCGCATTATCCATCGAAAACCGCGCCGAAATCATGGCGACATGGGCGGAGTTGCAAAGCGAGATTTTTGTGTCTGTGCTGGTTGCGGGAAATCATTTCGACGTGGCGGCGCGGTTCGCGGATCAGCATGATTTGGGGCTGCGCGCCGGGGACGCATTGCATCTGGCGATTGCGTCGTCTGCTGGACATCGTCTCGCAACGCTCGACAAGATCATGGCCGAGGCCGCGCCCAAGCTCGGTGTGCCGGTGGTTACGGTGTGACGGAGTCCGTTTTGGTCCCGGAACACTTGCCGGACGATGATATTGTCCAGCTCTCGGTCGCCTATAACATGATCGGCAAACACCGTTTTGGCGGCTCTTGGACGTCTGCCGGTGATATGACGATTGCGGCGCGGATGGGACAGAGCCGCCGTCGGCATGCCGAAAGGCTGTGGCGGCGGTGACGGACGCGCTCGACCCGCCGTGGCTGGTAGAGTGGCGCGCCGGACCCGGCCTGCGCTTCCCGATCATCTGCGCCTTGTGTGGAAAAGCAGGACCAGTTCCCCAAACATGAACAGAGTTAGCTTATAATCGCGGGACCAGCGGGGGCAGGTCAGGGTAATGTAGCCACCATAGGATTTAGGTGCTCTGACGTGCTCCCCTGAAATGTGACCGCTTTTGGTAGAGTCCGACGCCAAGGAGTCGGACGATATGAAGCGAAGCAGGTTCAACGAAGAGCAGATCATTGCGATCTTGAAGGAGCAGGAAGCTGGGATGGCGACGGCGGAGGTTTGCCGCCGTCACGGGATCAGCTCGGCAACGTTCTACAAGTGGAAGTCGAAGTTCGGCGGTCTGGATGTGTCCGAGGCCCGGCGGCTGCGGTCGCTCGAGGAGGAGAACTCCCGCCTGAAGAAGCTTCTGGCCGAGGCGATGCTCGACAACGCGGTGCTGAAGGATCTGGCATCAAAAATGGTAACGCCCGCGCCAAGCGGAAGCCGTCGCCCATGCCCGGGAGCATCACGGGGTGAGCGAGCGTCGGGCGTGTGCACTGGTTGGTGTGAGCCGAAGGGTGATCCGTTACGAGCCGACGAGGCCGGATGACGGAGCGCTGCGGCAACGGTTGCGTGAGCTGGCGGCGGAGCGCCGCCGGTTCGGTTATCGCCGCCTGGGCTACCTGCTGGCGCGGGAGGGCATCGCACCCAACCACAAGAAGCTGCTGCGCATCTATCGCGAGGAAGGGCTGCGCGTGCGTCGCCGTGGTGGCCGGAAACGGGCGCTGGGTACGCGCAGACCGATGGTGCTGCCGGATGGTCCGAACCAGCGCTGGTCGCTCGACTTCGTCTCCGACAGCCTGATCTGCGGTCGGCGCTTCCGCATCCTGTGCGTGGTCGATGACTACACGCGGGAGTGCCTGGCGCTGGTGGCCGACACCTCGCTGTCCGGGGCTCGGGTGGCGCGGGAACTAACCAGCCTGATGGGCAGCCGTGGCAAGCCGCACACGGTGGTCAGCGATAACGGCACCGAACTGACCTCGTCAGCCATCCTGCGCTGGTCGCAGGAGCGGCGGGTCGAGTGGCACTACATCGCGCCCGGCAAGCCGATGCAGAACGGCTTCGTCGAAAGCTTCAACGGTCGCCTGCGCGACGAATGCCTCAACGAGACCTTGTTCACCTCGCTGGCCCATGCCCGGTTCGTGCTGGCCGCCTGGCGGCACGATTACAATACGGTCAGGCCGCACTCGAAACTGGGCGGGAAGACCCCGCC
Source organism: Hankyongella ginsenosidimutans (assembly GCF_005144965.1). Classification (GTDB taxonomy): domain Bacteria; phylum Pseudomonadota; class Alphaproteobacteria; order Sphingomonadales; family Sphingomonadaceae; genus Hankyongella; species Hankyongella ginsenosidimutans. The sequence continues at coordinate 1,850,749 of NZ_CP039704.1, read as the reverse complement.
GAGACCGCCGGCCAACGTGTCTGGGGCATGCCCCAGACACGTTGCCATCCCATCAAACAACCATCATGAAGGAGCCCGACTCTACCTCTGACTGGTAACAATCAGGGGAGCACGTCAGCTCCATTCTATCAAATCGAAGGCGTCTTAGACGGTCAGATCATAAAGGCGTCGCCATTCCCTTGTACGTCGCAATGCTGGGTCAGCTTCTGCGATGACCTCTAAGGCCTTCCCAATTCATACGGCATTTGCGACCTGTCATCCGCAATTAACGCGTCAAGCAGTTGAAGCGTCTCAGCCGGAAATCTCCTGCAAAGTCGTTGGTGCCTTCTTCCGGCTCTTTGGAAAGACGATAGGTTATCATGTCGAGATGCGCCACGGGCCGAATCAGGCCTACTAAGGTCCGAACGGCATCCGGGAAATTGTCGCCAGACTTCTCAATCAAATGTGCAAAGCTGCGAGAGGCGCTTTCGGTTCGGTATTTGACCTGACGTGGCCAAGCCTTCACGATGAAGGGCTTTACGAACGAGGTCCATGTGCCCTGTTCAGATGCGATATTTCCTAGCATCCACAGAGCATCACCCCGTCCCTTGTCATCCAGAGCAATCAGCGCTTCACGCGCTTGCTTGAAGGAGATCAAAGGGCCGCCGTCCTTCTCAGGTCTGGTGAGAACCACCATCTTTTGAACCAAATGCTGCTTTTCAGATTTATCCAGCCCCAAACAGGTTCGCCCTTCAGCAAAGCAAGCAGATGGGGGCAGAGCATTTTCAGCGTTTTGGTCGTGGGCCATTCCCGGCTTTGAGCAAAGCCATGCCAAACCGCTTCCGACAGCGGATGATCAATCGAGAACATGGGCCGTAGAACTCGATGTGTCCATTCCGGAAAACAGTGATCGATCCAAGGAAAATGTCGCGCGACTACGCAGGCGGCATGACCGCCGCCGTCGCCATTAGCTTCGAATAGAGCTTCAAAGCGTTCGCCTAGACCGTCAGGCATCGTCCCTTGCTCAGTTGCAGTATCAGGCATGAGTCGACTAAGCACCTCGGCTAAAACACCGATCGGGCTATTAATTGCCTTGTTGATAGATACCTCAGAGCGATCCTGAACTACTCCGCCAACTGAAGTGTGTCCTATGCCGCTCTTTGTCAGCTCAGGTGGCATCGCCACATAAATTGCAATCACCTTATCCAATATGGCAAGTGCGCGCGGGCGATCAGCTTCCGTCAAGTGAGCTGCACCCGGTTTCGTGGACACCAAGATAAGGTGTTTTGGAACCATCTGGGAACATAGTATCTCATCGCTTCCAAAGCATCTTTTGGAAGCTGGGAGACGGTATGGGCGACGAGCCAGCGCAACCTGAGGAGTCTCCTCCGGCCAGTTCGACAGCAATGCTTCCCAGAAGCCGGTTGGGACATCGTCATTTCGCAGTGCGAAGCGCAGTGCTGCCAGCGCCCGAAATGGCTGAGCTACGACAAGACCCTCGAACGGGCGGAAGTCCCGCAATTCACCGTGACGGCTCTCGGTTTTGTTTCGCGCCTCGTCGAGAATCCTGCCGATGGGGGCTGATTCAATTCCACGAGTATCAGTGACTCTCTCGACCATCCCGCCGCGTGAATCGAGCGACCGGTCTGCATTGCCAGCCCAATCGTCGGACCATTTGGGATCGACACGTTTCAGCGCATCAAGCTTTTCGCCGCCGCAGGAGACAATGGGCAGCCATTCAATTCAAGCCATGCCAATCTTTCAGCGGCATACACGGCTCTGCGTCGCCGGAAGTCAGACGCCTTCTCCTCCTCCCACCTCGTCGGGCCTTTGGCGATTCTCCGCTCTATTGCTCGGCGCTGCCTGCTAATGAAATCCGGCCAGCGCGCTCGCAGCGTGAAGAGAAGCTCCCTTGACAGCGAGGCTCCCAGAAAATCTTATCCTTCAATTCTGACAGAATCGCAGCGGCTTGGCTTGCGGACACAACTCCGGGAAACATAGCCGCATAAATGGACAGCTTCCCGAAGAAGTAGCCATCATTTATGGGCCATTGCCTCACTTCGAGTGCAGCTGCCTCAGGGTCAAGCTCGATGAGGCGAACAAACAGATCACGAAACCACAGGAAATACTGTGTCTTTCGTCCGTGAAAGGATTCACCTCGTTCCCCAGTGGGGTGAAGGGTCGGCATGTCCCACCACACCGTGCCGATCTCGTCGAGAAGGGATGATGCGGCCAAAGGCTGCGCCGCACAACAGCAATGACCCCGGCCAATTGCTCGTCAGGAATATCTAGCTTCTCGTTGTGCCGATCTAGCAGCCTGACCTTCGCATCAACCAATCGCCGGAGAGGCAAGTCATCCCAACTTTCCTCCACGGGATAGCTACGTTCATAATTGTCCCGACTGAACTCAACGCGAGGCTGGGAAACACGCTCAAAGAATCTCAATGCGGCACCCGACCAGCCCTCCTTGCCAACCATTGACCGAAATTCGCGCCAGCCATACTCGCGATCAGAATTGCCGCCGTGATCACAGCTTTCGAGATAGAGACGCCAGAAGGTGACCGCCTCTTGCGGAATGTCGCCTTCGCGGCGATGTAGCCGCATGACTACAAACCCGAGCATATTTGGGTTGAGTTGCTTCCAGCCCGCCGCCCACCAAACCGCGACGGGTTCATGCATCACATCACCGAACCATCTCGCAATGTGGTTAAGGCGTTCTGGCAACGGGTTTGCCAATTGCGAATGCCATCCTCTTAGCCCAGTCCTTTCAGGAAAACTGGCATCACCATGCTTCCAGTTCAGCGGGTTAAAGCCGGGAATGGTGCGCTGGCCATTGGCTTCCTTGGGAGGGCGAGGCGGGTCATTATCCAAGCCAAAGAGGTCGAGCGGGTCGATTTCCTCTTCATCGTTCCACGACCGCTTCCTTGGTTCGCCATAACGGACATTCGGGTCAAAGACACACATCCATTCCGCAGAGGGAGCTGGTCTTGCATCAGCAAAGCGCTTCGCACCGTGTTTGCTACTAACCAGTTCCACGACTTGCCCGCGCTCGTGCGGGGTGACCTCAATGGGGCGCTTTTGGGCTAAACTGATTACCTTTTTAGTCCATTCTTCGGGATTTCGCACCGCATCTGCCCAAGCAGACAGCGTGTCCCAAAGTCCCGCATGATCGTCGCTCTTCCGATAGCAGATCGGTGTGACGCCTCGATCCTGCCATTCTTCTTTCGCATCCCCTCATCGCCTTGGGTAAATGCATAGATTGGAGAATTGTAGCTGACACCATCGGCAGCGTTCAGGCCTTCCAGCAGATACCGCATCGGCGGGTCTTCCGCTCGATAGCCCAGCAGGACGATTGTATATCGTTCGCGAAGGGCTTTCACGAAACGGGTTGCCCAGCCTTCAGACAAATATGCCCTACCAAAGTCTGCACTGCTGATAACATAGCCGGATGCCACACCCACTTCCGGTTTGCGTAGGCGTCCATGCAGGTAAACGACCCCTTTATGGCTTGCTGTAGCGACAGGTCAGGCAGAGCCGGAGGGACAACCCGTGAAATGCGCTTTTCGACGGCTTCGAACAGAAGATCAAAGTTCGTGGTGACGAGCTGAGGACGTCCATCCACACTCGAAAGATCAAGGATCATCCGATGACAGGAAAGGTCAGGGTTTTGGCCACTTTCAGCGCAGCATAAATCTCTCGATCGATCTCGAACTGGCCAAACTCGTGAACCAAAAGTTTGAAGACGCGATCCGAGCTGTCCCCGCGCTCCATCGCGGCGAGCGCCTTTTCGAACTCAGCTTCTCCAAGACCTTTTGTGTCAGCCCAGCGAAATCAGGAAGTCCAGCGCGCCGGGAAATCCCCGCCCCGCAAAAGAAGATGACATTGCCCTCATTGCGCTGGGTCAGCAGGTGAGAGGGTATTATCGGGCCATCAGAAAGGAAGCGCATCTCCTGACAATAGCATCCTTATAGATACTTGCGACTGCTTTTAAGAAATTGAGCCCCATACGGGGTAGATAGTAACAGCCTTTTCGATCTGATGCCCCATTGGTGCCCCGCCGGAAGGCGTTGCCTCCAAATCACATCTAAGTCACTGAAAGGATGGTGGACGCACTAGGGCTCGAACCTAGGACCCGCTGATTAAGAGTCAGCTGCTCTACCGACTGAGCTATGCGTCCATCGCTTGGCGGGTGCCAACGGCAGGGCCGGGCTGCGCAACAAGAGGCGAGGCGGTTAACAGAGTAGGACCACGCTGTCCAGCGGTATTTGCAGGGCACCCCGTCTCGCGGGCGATGGCCCTGTGCGCGCCTTCACGCCGGGCGGGTGCGCTCGCTCAAGGGGTCATCCCGGTTGAGGGCGATGTTGAGCAGCAGGCCGGTCGCGATCATCATGGTCAGCATCGACGAGCCACCATAGGAGACCATGGGCAGCGGAATGCCGACCACCGGCAGCAGCCCGGTCACCATGCCCATGTTGACACCGACATAGCAGAAGATCGTCGCCGACAGCCCCGCCGCCACCAGCCGCCCGAACTGCGACTGCGCGGTGACCGCCACCCACAGGCTCCAGCCGATCAGGATGCCATACAGCGCCAGCAGCAGCACGCCGCCAATCCACCCCATTCCTCCACCAGCACGGCGAAGATGAAGTCGGTCTGGATTTCCGGCAGGAACTTCAGGTGGCTCTGCGTGCCCTCCAGATAGCCCTTGCCGAGCAGCCCGCCCGAGCCGATGGCGATCTTCGACTGCGTGATGTGGTAACCGGCGCCCAGCGGATCGCGCTCCGGGTTGAGGAAGGTCAGCACCCGGTTCTTCTGGTGCGGCAGCAGGAACGGCCAGGCCAGCGGCCCGGCGGCGGCCACCGCGCCGAAGCTGCCGATAAACCACCACTTGTTGAGGCCGGCCAGAAACATGACCGCAGCGCTCGCCGCCAGCATGAGCACCGCCGTGCCGAGGTCCGGCTGCACCAGCACCACCAGGGTCGGCACGCCGACCAGCACCAGCGCCGGAATCAGCCGATGCGCATCGTTCACATGCACGCGCGCCAACTGATGGTAATAGCGCGCCAGCGCCAGCACGAGCGCGATCTTGGTCAGTTCCGAGGGCTGCAGGCGGATGAACCCGAGGTTGAGCCAGCTCTGCGCCCCGCCCGCCGTGTGCCCCAGCACCGCCACCACCACCAGCAGCAGCAGGCAGGCCAGCAGCGCCGGATAGGCTACCGCCAGCAGCCGGCGCAGATCGAGCGCGGCGATCGCCAGCATCAGCGGCAGGATGGCGAGAAACCGGATGGCCTGATTGCTGGCCCAGGGTGCCCAGTTCCCGCCCGCCACCGAATAGAGCAGGGTGAGGCCGATGCCGGTCAACGCCGCCAGTACGCCGACAATCGGCCAGGCGATATGCTGCAGCCGGTCGGGATCGAGCGCGGCGCGCTCACAGTGGCGACTCCGGGGCATCCGGGGCGTCCGGCGCCTGGGCGTCGGCGAGTGCGGCGGAATCGCGGGCGAACAGGAAGTTCATGATATCGCGCGCGACTGGAGCCGCGGCTTTCGAGCCCGATCCGCCATGGTCGACAATGACCGCACAGGCGTAGCGTGGCTGATCGACCGGCGCAAAGCAGACGAACAGCGCATGGTCGCGCTGCTTCCACGGCAGATCCTCGTTGCGGCGCACGCCGGCGCGGCGCTCGGCCATGGTGATGCGCCGCACCTGCGCCGTGCCGGTCTTGCCCGCCATCAGGATGCCGCCCTGAAGCCGCGCCGCACGCGCAGTGCCGCCGCCGCGGTTCACCACGTCCGCCATGGCGTTGCGCACGAACGCCAGGTGCCCGGGATTGAGGTCGAGCGGTGCCGGCGGCGGGCGCGCCTCGTCGCGGACCAGGTGCGGCTGCAGCGCCAGGCCCGAGGCCAGCCGCGCCACCATGACGCCCAGCTGCAACGGCGTCGTGAGCAGATAGCCCTGGCCGATGGCATAATTGACCGTGTCGCCGGTCTGCCAGGCGGCGTTGTAGCGCCTGCGCTTCCACGCCGCATCCGGCACCAGGCCCGACTTCTGCGACGGGATCGGCAGATCGAATGTCTCGCCCAGGCCCAGCTTGCGCGCCATGGCGGCGATCGCATCCGCGCCGATCCGGCGTCCGGTCGCGTAGAAATAGGTGTCGCAGCTGCTGTAGATGCCAGACGCCATGTCGACCCGGCCATGGCCGCGCCGTCGCCAGCAGTGAAACGTGTGGCTGCCGAGCTGATAGCGCCCGGTGCAGACCACGCTGTCCTCGGGCGGTACCCCGGCTTCCAGCGCCGCCAGCGCCACCGCCATCTTGAAGGTGGAGCCGGGTGGATATTGCCCCTGCACCGGCTTGTTGAGCAGCGGGTGGCGTTCGTCGCCGGTCAGCGCGCGCCACTCCGCGGTCGAGATGCCGCCAATGAAGCTGTTGGGGTCGAACCCCGGCACGGCTGCAAGCGCGAGTATTTCCCCGGTCGGCGCATCGAACACGATGACGGACGCGGACTCGCCGGCCAGGCGATCCTGCACGAATCGCTGCAGATCGCGGTCGATGGTCAGGGTCAGCGGCGGCGGAATCTTGCCATCGATGCGCTCCAGATCGCGGATGATGCGGCCGCGAGCATTCACCTCGACCTTGGCGACGCCGGCCGTGCCGCGCAGCCGCGTCTCCAGCGATTGCTCGATGCCGCCCTTGCCGACCGCAAAGCCCGGCGCGCGGAACACCGGGTCGTCCGCAGCCTCGACCTGCGCTTCGCTTGGCGGGCCGATATAGCCGAGCAGGTGCGCAAACGCCGCACCCTCCGGGTAGCTGCGTGTGAACAGCTGCACCGGCTGGATGCCCGGCAGCTCCGGCAGGCGCACGCTGATCGCTGAGAAGGCGTCCCAGTCCAGATCGGCGGCGATCTCGACCGGCTGGAAGCTGGCCTGGCGGGCGGCCGCGCGCTTGATGCGCAGGCGCTCCTCGTCGGTCACCGGGTAGATGGCGGCGAGCCGGTCGAGCGCTGCGTCGATGTCGCCGGCTTCCTCCGGGATCATGGTCAGGCGGAAGGCGTTGCGATTGAGCGCCAGCGGCTTGCCCGTGCGATCGTAGATCACTGCGCGCGACGGCGGGATCAGCCGCAGCGCGACCCGGTTGTCCTCGGCGAGCAGCGTGTATTCGTCGGTCTTGAACAACGAGAGGTACGCCAGCCGCCCGGCGAGCGCCAGGCCGAACGCCCCTGCGCACCGGCGATCAGCAGGGCGCGGCGGTGGAACAGGCGCAGGCGGTCTGCTTCGGTTTGCATCGGTCAGTTGGCGTCCAGCGGCGGTATCCAGCGATCTATAGCCCAGCGCTGCATGCGCGCACACAGCCCGGCAACCAGCGGATAGGCAAGCGCGCTCGACAGGGTCTGCACCAGAAACGGCTGCGGGTCGAGGGTGTAGCTCGCCAGTTGCAGCAGCGACCAGTTCAGCGCCTCGAACAGCGCCAGAACCGGGATCGCAACCGCCCAGGCGAAGATGAACGGCCGCGCGGCGAACGCGGCATACTGCGACGCGACGGACGCCGCCAGCACAAGGAACAGCGTCGCGTTCAGCCCGAACGGCGTCCCCATCCAGACATCCAGCACCAGCCCGAAGGCGAAAGCGACCGGCGGCGGCATAAGGTCCGGCCGGTGCGCGCTCCAGTGATAGACGCACAGCGCGCCCCAATGCGGCCAGAACGGTCCGGAGACGAACAGGGGCACGGCGACCAGGGTCGAAATACCAAGCGACACCAGCACCGGCAGGCTGGCGCGCACGCGGCGCGCATATTCCGCCAACTGCTCCTCGCGGGTGCGCAGCGCGCGCGGCGCGCTCATTGCGGCGTCTCCGCCTGTGGCGTCTCCGGCGGCACATCAGCCGCTACAGTCGGGCACACAGCGCCGGCGGGCACAGCGCCATGTCCGCAGGGCGGCTGATATAGGGCGACGGCACCAGCCTGGCCGGCGCAGTCGGGCTGGGGCGTGCGCCTCCGGCAGATAGGGCGCATAAACCAGCACGAGGTCGAGCCCGTTCGGGTTGGCGAACGGCTGCGCCCTGCCCTCCAATGGACCGGCACGGGTGACGACGCCGACCGGAATGCCCGGCGGAAACACCCCGCCCTGCCCGGTCGTCACCAGCCGGTCGCCAACTTCCAGCGGCGTGGCACCCGAGATATACCGCACCGAAAGATCGATATCGCTCAGGCCTTCGACCATCGCCGTCTGGCCGGTGCGCTGCACCCGCACCGGCACACGGCTGTCGGCGTCGGTGATCAGCAGTACGCGCGCGGACGTCGCCCCGACCTCGACGATCCGGCCCACCAGGCCGCGGGCATCGCGCGCTGGCTGGCCGACCCGCAGCCCGCGCCCGACGCCGCCGGCGATGATGGCAAGACGCGCCGGCGCGCTTGGGCTGGCGCCGACGATGCGGAATGCGCCGATCTGCCGCACCGGGATGTCCTGAAGGCCGGTCAGCGCGCGCAATTCGGCGTTTTCGCGCTTAAGGGTGTTGAACTGCTCGACGACCTGGCGGCTGCGCGCGACTTCCTGCTCCAGCGCCTCGTTCTGCGTGCGGACCGCAAGGTAGCTCTGCACCCACTGGCCGGCGGTGTTGACGGCCTCGAACGGGGCGCGCGCCAGCGACAGCATCGGACCCAGCGAGTCGATCGCCAGGCCGCGCAACTGCCGGGCGCCGGGAAAGTCGCGACCGCCGGAAAACAGCAGGCCAAGGCCGATCAGCAGCAGGGCCGCAAGGGTCCCGCGCTGGATCAGCCAGCTCCACCGCTGGCGCGGGGACCCGCTCTGGCGCTGCCCGTAGGTCGGCATGAGTGTGCAAGCTCTTGGGCGTTCTTAAACCCTGTGATCGGGCGATTGTGCGGTGCGGTCAAGGTCCGGCGTCAATAGGCCGTGGTCAGAACGCCGCGATACAGCGGGTTCTCCAGCGCAATCCCGGTGCCCATGGCCACGCAGATCAGCGGATCCTCGGCGACGGTGACCGGCAGGCCGGTCGCCTCGCGCAGCACGCGGTCCATGTCGCCAAGCAGCGCGCCGCCGCCGGTCAGCACGATGCCGGTATCGACGATGTCGGCTGCCAGTTCCGGCGCGGTGTTTTCCAGCGCGACCTTCACGCCCTCGATGATCTGGGCGACCGGCTCGGAAATCGCCTCGGCGATCTGGCCCTGGTTGATGATGATCTCCTTGGGCACGCCGTTCATCAGGTCGCGGCCCTTGATCTCGAGCGAGGCGCCATGCCCGTCCTGCGGGGCGCAGGCGATGCCGATTTCCTTCTTGATGCGCTCGGCCATGGTCTCGCCGATCAGCAGGTTATGGTTGCGGCGGACGTAGTTGATGATCGCTTCGTCCATCTTGTCGCCGCCGACCCGCACCGAGTTGGCGTAGGCGACGCCGTTCAGCGACAGCACGCCGACTTCCGTGGTGCCGCCACCGATGTCGACCACCATCGAACCGGTCGGCTCGGTGACCGGCATCCGGCACCGATCGCCGCCGCCATCGGCTCTTCGATCAGATAGACCTGGCTGGCGCCAGCGTTGTTGGCGGCGTCGCGGATCGCGCGGCGCTCCACCGAGGTCGAGCCGGACGGCACGCAGATCACGATCTCCGGCGAGGTGAAGGAGCGCCGGTTGTGCACCTTGCGGATGAAGTGCTTGATCATCTCTTCGGCGACGAAGATGTCGGCGATCACGCCGTCGCGCAGCGGCCGGATCGCCTCGATGTTGCCGGGGTGCGGCCCAGCATGAGCTTGGCCTCGGCTCCGACCGCGACCACCTGCTGCCGGTCCGAGCGCGGGTTCTTCAGCGCCACCACGGACGGTTCGTTGAGCACGATGCCGCGGCCGCGCACATAGACCAGCGTGTTCGCCGTCCCCAGATCGATCGCCATGTCGGAGGACATCATGTTGAGTAAACGACTGAGAAGACCGGCCATGTGTTTCGCTTGTTCTGGGGGTGGATGATGTCGCTGCAGGCCTCGCGCACGCCCGGCGCGACTCGCAGCAATGGCGCGGGAGGATGGCGATTGAAGCGGGTTCCGCCAAGGGATTTTTGTCGAGAGCCGGTAAAGATTTTTCCGTGCTTGCGCCAAGCCCGCGGCATGTATATCCTTCTTGGATATACGGATGAAGACCATGACACGCACGACCCTGTTTCAATCAAACCGGACCCAGGCTGTGCGGCTGCCCAAAGCGGTCGCATTTCCGGAGGGGACCAACGAAGTCGTGATTCTGATCGACGGCAACACGCGCATCCTCATCCCGTCGGAAGCCCTCTGGGACGATTTCTTCGCCGCCGAAGGCATCGCGCTCGGGCCGCGCCAGAAACCGGCGACCCAGCAGCGCGAAACCTTCTGATGCTGCGTTACATGCTGGACACCGACCTATGCATCCGGGTGCTGCGCGACCGGCCGGCCCCGGCGCGCGAAAGGTTCAACCGGGAAGCACGGGGTCTGTGCATCTCGACCGTCAGTCTCCATGAACTGCTCTACGGTGCAGAGCGCTCGGCCCGCCCAGACCACTACCGTGTCGAAGTCGCGCGCTTTGCCGCGCGTTTGCAAGTGCTCGCTTTCGATGCCGACGCTGCCGCGCATGCGGCGGACATTCGCGCCACGCTGGAAAAAGCGGGCAGGCCATCGGCAGCTACGACCTGATGATCGCCGGGCATGCGCGCAGTCGCGGGCTGGTCGCGGTCACAGGAAACCTGCGTGAATTCATGCGGGTCGATGGGCTGCGCTGCGAGGATTGGCTCGGATGACCATCCGCCGCCTGCCCGATACCCTGATCAACCAGATCGCCGCCGGCGAAGTGGTCGAGCGCCCGGCCAGCGCCCTGAAGGAGCTGGTGGAAAACGCCATTGATGCCGGCGCCCGGCGGATCGAGGTGCAACTGGAAGCCGGCGGGATCAGCCGCTTGCAGGTGGTCGACGACGGCTGCGGCATGACGCCGGACGACCTGCGCCTTGCCGTCGAGCGCCACGCGACCTCCAAGCTGCCGCACGACGACCTGATGGCGATCGCGACGCTCGGCTTTCGCGGCGAGGCCCTGCCCTCGATCGCGTCAGTATCTCGGCTGGAACTGGCAAGCCGCACCCAGCATGGTCCCGGCTGGCGACTGCTGATCGACCATGGCGACCGGCTGGCGGATGAGCCGGCGTCCGCCGCTCCCGGCACCCGCATCGCCGTCTGCAACCTGTTCCAGAAGGTGCCGGCGCGGCTGAAGTTCCTGAAGTCGGAGCGCAGCGAATACGCCGCCTGCCTGGATGTCGTGCGGCGCATCGCGATGGCGCATCCGCAGGTGGCGTTCGCCCTCTCCCACGACGGACGCATCACCTACCGCAGCGCGGCGCAGGCGGGCGACCTGTTCGCGGCGAGCGGCGGACGGCTCGCCGACACCCTGGGCCTCGACTTCATCGACAACGCCCTGCCCATCGACCTGCAACGCGAGGGGCTTAGCCTGACTGGATACGCCGGCCTGCCGACCCATAGTCGCGGCAGCGGCGACTGGCAGTTCCTGTTCGTGGACGGCCGCCCGGTGAAGGACCGGCAACTGACCGGCGCGGTGCGGGCCGCCTATCAGGATGTGCTGGCGCGCGACCGCTTCCCCGTGGTCGTGCTGTTCCTCGCCACGCCCAAGGGCTTCACCGATGTCAACGTCCACCCCGCCAAGGCCGAGGTCCGCTTCGCCGACGCCGGGCTGGTGCGCGGCCTTGTGGTCGGCGGTCTGAAGCGCGCGCTGGAGGCCGCCGGCCAGCGCACCTCGAGCCAGATCGGCCTGGCAGCGCTCGGGGCGTTCGCCCCGCTGCCGCCCCCGGCGCCGGGCGCGCGGGAGCCGGTCCGCGCCTGGAGCCCGCCGCCCGCCCTTGGCCCCTTGCCGCCGCAGGCGCGCAGCGAAACGCCGGACGCCGCGCCGCCGCCAGACGCCGGCCACTACCCCTCGGGGCGGCGCGCGCGCAGATCCACAACACCTACATCGTCGCCGAGACCGCGGACGGCCTGGTGCTGGTCGACCAGCACGCAGCGCACGAACGTCTGGTCTACGAGCGGCTGAAGGCAGCGCTCGCGCGAGACGGCGTCAAGCGTCAGACCCTGCTGCTTCCGGACGTGGTGGAACTGGACGAACCGTCCTGCGACCGGCTGGAGGCGGCGGCCGCAAAGCTGGCGCAGCTTGGGCTTGTCGTCGAGCGCTTCGGGCGACAGGCAATGCTGGTGCGCGAGACCCCGGCGCTGCTGGGTACGGTCGATGCGCGCGCGCTCCTGCACGATCTCGCCGACGATATCGCCGAACACGGCGACGCGCTGCTGCTGACCGAACGCCTGCATGCCGTCTGTTCGTCCATGGCGTGCCATGGCTCGGTGCGCGCCGGGCGGGCGCTCTCTACCCTGGAGATGAACGCGCTGCTGCGCGAAATGGAGGCGACGCCCAATTCCAGCCAGTGCAACCACGGCCGTCCGACGCTGGTGCATCTCGCGCGCGCCGATATCGAGCGGCTGTTCGGCAGGCGGTAGCGCCTGCTTTAACCTGACTCATCCGTCATCGCCACGGCTGCTATGCAGCCTCGCGATGTCGGATCAATCAAATTTCATCACGCATTACGCGTTCAGAACGCGGCCTCGAGGCGGGATATCAGCGCCCGCGCGGGGCTGTCGACGTCCGCCTCCGGCTGGCCGACCTGCTGCTCGAGGCGGCAGGCGCGCTCGAACAGGTCCTCGCTGCGGGCGACCAGCGCGCGGGCGGCCTCCGGCAGCATCGCCAGGCGCTCGTCCTGGCCGATCGGTACGCCGCTATTCGCCAGACCAAGCCGGCGGTCGCTGCGGTTCGCATCTTCCGGCGTCATCTCGCCGGCGGCGACCGCTTTCTGGACCAGCAGCCAGGAAATCGCATGCATCAGGCGCGTGGTGATTTTCAGGGACTCGCAGGAAAATACAACCCGGGCCATCGGCGCCAGCAGACGGCGCTCCTCCTGCCCCATGGAGTCGAAATAGCTGCGGGTTTCCTCGGCCAGGTCCATGGCCTCGTGGTAGAGCTGGTCGACCAGGCGAGCGGTCAGGGCGGCGGGAACCTGTTCCATGCGCGCGTTATGCCTGCATCGCTTTTGCTGCGCAATGACCTCTTGAAAGAAAGAGGGTTAATAACCAATTGCATGGCGTTGGGATGCGGAAGCAATCCGGTCCCAGCACTCAAGACGTCTGGCCATAATGGCAGGCGAAACCAAGTCTTGCTTTGACAAGGAGACAGAAAATGCGTGCACTTGACTTTACACCATTGCTGCGTTCGTCGATCGGCTTTGAAAACCTCAATCGCCTGGTCGACTTTGCGACCCGCCTCGACGGCGGTGATGGCAGCTACCCACCCTATAACATCGAGAAGCTTGGCGAAGACCGCTATCGCGTGACTTTGGCGGTCGCCGGATTCAAGGCGGATGAACTCGACATCACGGTTCAGGACAACCTGCTGACCATCGCTGGCCGGGCGCAGCCCGAACCCGAGGGCGAGGAGCGCCTGTTCCTGCATCGGGGCATCGCCAAGCGCGGGTTCGAGCGCCGCTTCCAGATCGCCGATGTCGTGCGCGTGACGGGCGCCAGCTTCAGCGACGGCCTGCTGAACGTCGATCTGGTCCGCGAGATCCCCGAGCACAAGAAGCCGCGCAAGATCGCCATCAACGGCGCCGAGACGCAGGACGTGGTCGACATCCAGAAAATCGCCGCAGAGTAATTCCGCGGACTGCTGCATGAGTGCGCGCCCCAGCCTTTGCCGGGGCGCGCCCGTCGCATGCGTAATTGAATTTTTCGTGACTCGGGCGCGTGAGTGTTGACGCTCACCAAGGCCGGACGATAGCCATTCCTGCGCTTTTCAAAAGGGAGCAGGGGCATGTCTATCGGTTCGGTCACCTACACCGGCAATCCGTTGATCGACGGCGTTCTCGGCTCCGTACGCTGGACGCAGTCGACCCTGCTGTTCAGCATCCCGACGGCCGCCAGCGACTACGGCACGAATTACGCCATCCTCGTCGATACCGACGGCAACCCGAGCACGCCGCCGGCCAGGATCAATGAGCCGGACGGCCTGATCGCCCTGACCGCCGCGCAGTCCGCTGCCGCCCGGGCGGCGCTCACCGCCGTCGCGCAGTTCACCAACCTGAACATCGTCGAGGCCGCAACCCCCGGCGGCGGCGACATCCGCCTCGCCAACACCACGGCCCTATCCCGGTGCCACCACCGCCTATGCCTACTTCCCCAGCAATTCGCGCGCGGCGGCGTGTGGGTGGTCTCGGGCTTCTACAACTACAGCAGCCCGACGCTGGGCAGCTACGCCTACCAGACGTTCTTCCACGAGATCGGCCACACGCTCGGCCTGAAGCACGGCCATGAGGCATCTGGCGGCAACGGCTCTGTGCTGCCGACGGATATGGACTCGCTTGAATTCTCGGTGATGACCTACCGCACCTATGTGAACGCGCCGATTAATGGCTACACGGCACCGGACGGCAGCTACCCGCAGACCTACATGATCGCGGATATCGCAGCGCTCCAGCAACTCTATGGCGCGAACTTCAACGCCAATTCGGGCAACACCACCTATACGTTCGACCCGTCGACCGGCCAGACCCTCATCGACGGCGTCAGCCAGGGCCAGCCGCGCGGCGACACCAACTATGACGGCATTGTCGAGGACGCCAACACCATCTTCCGCACCGTCTGGGACGGCAATGGCGTCGATACCTACGACTTTTCCCGCTACGGCGCGGACCGCCAGCTGCAGATCGACCTGACCCCGGCGGCTGGACCGACGTTGATGCCGACAGCACGTTCCAGGCCGCCTATCTTGGCGACGGCCGCTTCGCCCGCGGCCAGGTGTTCAACGCCTTGCAGTATCAGGGCGACAGCCGCAGCCTGATCGAGAATGCCATCGGCGGCGCCGGCAACGACAGCATCATCGGCAACAGCGCCAACAACCGTCTGGATGGCGGTGCCGGGGCCGACGCGCTGAGCGGCGGGCTGGGCGACGACACCTATGTCGTCGATCAGGCGGGCGACAGCGTGAGTGAAGCGCTCAACACCGGCATCGACCGCGTCGAGGCCTCGGTAAGCTGGGTGCTGAGCGCCAACATCGAGGACCTGCTGCTGGTGGGCGGCGACCTCGACGGCACCGGCAACGTCCACAACAACGTCATTACCGGGACAAGCGGGGCAAACCATCTCTGGGGTTTTGATGGCGCGGACCGGCTCGAAGGCAACGCAGGCAACGACATTCTGGTCGGCGGCCGTAACAACGACACCCTGTTCGGCGGCAACAACAACGACACCCTCTACGGCGGCGATGACGACGACAGGCTGGATGGCGGCGCCAGCAACGACACGCTCTACGGCGGCCTGGGGCGGACGCGTTCATCGGCGGCACCGGCACGGATACCGTCGATTACCTCTACCTCGACGAGGGCGTGGTCAACACGGTCGGCGTGCGCGCCGCGCTGCGTGATGCATCCCTCAATACCAATTCAGCGCTCGACGACACATTCGTCGAGATCGAAAACCTCGCCGGCACGGACCAGCGCGACACCCTGCTCGGCGACATCAACAACAACCTGCTGACCGGGCGTGGCGGCAACGACCGCCTGGAAGGCGACAGCGGCAACGACACCCTGCTCGGCGACAGTGGCGACGACCTGCTGGCCGGCGGTCCCGGCAACGACCTGCTGGACGGCGGCCAGGGCAACGACCAGATCGACGGCGGCGGCAACCAGGATACGGCGCGCTACCTCGGCAACGTCACCGACTACAGCTTCGACCGGGTGAGCGACAGCTTCGTGGTGACGGCGCTCAATTCGGACGAAGGCGTCGACACGCTGACCAGCATCGAGCGCATTCTGTTCGGCGACACCCAGTTCACCCTGACCGACACCCGCATCGCGTTCGCGCAGGCCGACAGCTACATCGTCGGCCTCGGTTCGACCTTCTCGGTCGACGCCGCGAGCGGCGTGCTGGCGAACGACGTCGTGATCGGCGACTATACGCTGACTGCCGGCCTGGTGACTGGCCCGGCGGAGGGCGATCTGCTGCTCAACACCGACGGCAGCTTTTCCTACACCCCGAACGCCAGCTTCGACGGCCTGGACAGCTTCACCTACTCGGTCTCGAACGGCGAGAGCGCCAACAGCCGCTTCACCGTGACCCTGACCACCGGCGCATCGGTGTTCATCGATCCCGAGGGGTCAGCCATGTGCAACCGGCGCAGGCGAGCGTGGACAGCGGCCCACTGGTCAGCGACGACGATGTTCTGGCCACTGCATCAGTGCAGGATTCTGCCTCCACGCAGGGTGCTGCGGTCACGCCTGTGGCACTTGACGCGCCGATCTCCCTTGACGGGCTGCTCTCCTCCGGAAGCGACGAAGTCCTCTTCACAGAAGACCACTTCGACGTCATTCCCCGCAGATCATCCCCTCCAGCAAGGACGAGACGGCAACCGGCATCGCTTATGCGACCCTGGATATCATACACGTCTTCTCGCCCCTGACCCTGGACGGCGCGCACCCGCAGATCGCTTAGCAGGCTGCTGAAAAGTGGAATTATACAGCTCCATTTCGTCATTCCGGCCCCTAACGGGGTGACGGCAAAAGGCGTTTTTGAAGGGTCTGCCTGGGGAAAACTGGCGGTGACGGAGGGATTCGAACCCTCGGTAGGGTAACCCCTACGGCAGTTTAGCAAACTGCTGGTTTCAGCCACTCACCCACGTCACCGTACCGAAGCGCCGGCGGCTGCTTGTCCGGCACTGCTAGGCAATCCGCGTGGCCCGGTCAACACGAGAAACGCGCACGCGTGCCAGCAGAGTTACTGCGCCGGTGCGGCCTGCTGCTTCTGGATCTCGAGCAGTTCGACCTTGAACACCAGCACCGCGTTCGGCGGTATCTGGCCCTGACCTTGCGGGCCGTATGCGAGGTCGGACGGGATCACCAGCCGGTACGCCCCGCCCTTCTGCATCTTGAGCAGGCCTTCGGCAAAGCCGGGATCACCCGCCGACCGGGAACGCCGCCGGTTCGCCGCGCTGGTAGCTGGAGTCGAACACGGTGCCGTCGATCAGCGAGCCTTCGTAGTGCACGAGCACCATGTCCTGCGGAGCCGGCCGCTCGCCCGAGCCCGGGCGCTGCGTCTCGAACTGCAGGCCGGACGGTGTGGTCTCGACCGCGCTGACGCTGGCGTTCTGCTTGAGATAGGCGTTCCCCGCCTCTGCCGAGAGCGCGCGCGGGCCGGCGGCGAGCGTGATCGCCAGAACCAGGCTCAGCACCATCATGGCGACCAGGGCGGATGCTCCGAATTTCATGGCGTTCCTCATCAAGCGGGTAAGAATCATGCGCGTCTTACAGCCGAACCACTCAGAGAAAAGCCGCCGATTAACGGCGGCTTGCTCATGACCGGACCGGGCTGGCTTACTTGTTGCCGTCGCGCTCGGCGCGCTTGCGCTCCAGCTTGCGTGCCCGGCGCACCGCTGCTGCCTTCTCCCGCGCCTTCTTCTCCGACGGCTTCTCATAATGCCGGCGAAGCTTCATCTCCCGGTACACCCCTTCCCGCTGGAGCTTCTTTTCAGCGCGCGCAGGGCCTGGTCGACGTTGTTGTCGCGAACGAGAATTTGCATGCAGTTCCGTCTCTTTTCCGGCAAAAGCGAGTGGTGAGCGCCAACCAAGGCTGGCGCGGCAAAGCCGGTGCGTTATCAACTTTTCCGCGCTTGTGAAGCCTCTTCTTGGCCGCCGCGACCATTTTGCCGCTGGCGACGGCGGTGCGGCTGTGCCATGGCTCAGCCATGATCGCGAACACCCACACGCTCAAGGTGCTGCGCCGGGAGCTTGGCCTGGCGCTTGCCGGCCATGCCGCCTTCGACGGCTGGACGATCACGGCGCTGGACCGGGCGGCCGACGATGTCGGCGTCTCCCGCGACGAGGCGCGGCTGGTCATCGGCACCAGCCCGAGCGCCCTGATCGACGCCTTCTTCGCTGCAGTCGGCGATCGGCTCGAGCAGCGTCTGGCCGAAGCGGCGCTGCCGGAGCTGAAGGTGCGCCAGCGTGTGCGCACCGGGGTCGTGATTCTGCTGGATCTGCTGGTACCCCACAAGGAAGCAGTGCGGCGCGCCAGTGCGCTGCTGCCGCTGCACGGGCCGCGCGCTGCCGGGCGGCTGTGGCGGCTGGCGGACAGCATCTGGCATGCGGCCGGCGATACGGCAGTCGATTACAATCATTACACCAAGCGGCTGATTCTCGGCGGCGTTATCGGCACCACCCTGCTGGCCTGGCTCGGCGACCAGAGCGATGCGCACAGCGAGACGCTGGCGTTCCTTGACCGGCGCATCGCGGGCGTGATGCGCTTCGAGACCGTTAAGGCGCGCGGCGTGGCGGCGCTGTCCCGGCTGCCGGACCCGGCGGCGTTCCTCGGGCGGCTGCGCTACCGCTAGACAGCCCTTGGCCTGCCGTGTTTTGCTTGTACGCCGCCGCGTACCTGCTATTTATTCTCAATACGGTAAAGCGCGGCAGCGCCCGAGGACTGCGTGAAGCTGAGTGACCTGAAGGCCGGGACGCCGGCAATCCTGACGGAAATCGTCGTTGCGCATGCCGATGCGCAGTTCAATCGCCGTCTGCTGGAGATGGGCTTCGATGTCGGCGTCGACATCGAGGTGCTGCACAAGGCGGCCTTCGGCGACCCGCTGGCGGTGCGCGTCGGCGGCGTGGTGGTCGCCATCCGCCGTGCCGACGCGGCGGCAATCCGCGTAGCCCCTGAGACGCAGGGCCTTGCCCGGGCCGCCGAATGACCGCAGCCGTCCTGAAGACCATCGCCCTCGTCGGCAATCCGAACGCCGGCAAAACCTCGCTGTTCAATGCCCTGACCGGCGCGCGCCAGAAGGTTGCGAACTATGCGGGCGTGACCGTCGAGCGCAAGTCCGGCCCGCTGCTGCTGGCGGATGGGCGCGAGGTCGAACTGATCGACCTGCCCGGCACCTACAGCCTGACGCCCGGCAGCCCGGACGAAGCCGTGACCACCAACGTGCTGGAGGGCGTACAGTCCGGCGAGCGCAGGCCGGACGTCATTCTGTGCGTGGTCGATGCGACCAACCTCGCCAACCACCTGCGCTTCGTGCTGGAGTTGCAGTCCACCGGCCTGCCGATGGTGCTGGCGCTCAACATGGCGGACCTCGCCACGCGCGACGGCCTGCGGATCGATGTCGAGGCGCTCTCTCACCAGCTTGGCATCCCGGTCATCGAGACGGTCGCGGTGCGCCGGCGCGGACTGGACGCCCTGCTGGCGGCCCTGCCCCGGGCGACAGCGCGCCAGACGCCGCCGCGTGACGTGCGCACCCTGGCGCGGGAGGCGCGGCAGATCGCCCGGCATGTGACCACGATCGTCGGCGAACGGGCGCGCTGGACCCAGCGCATCGACAGCATCGTCCTGCATCCGGTCTTCGGGCCGCTGCTGCTGGCCAGCCTGCTGTTCGTGGCGTTTCAGGCGGTGTTCGCCTGGGCCGAGCGCCGATGGCCTGGATCGAGGCCGGGATCGCCGCGCTGCAGGCGGCGCTTGCCGCGCTGCTGCCCGAGGGCCTGCTGCTGAGCTTCCTCAACGACGGCGTGCTGACCGGCGTCGGCAGCGTGGTCGTGTTCCTGCCGCAGATCCTGATCCTGTTCGCGTTCATCCTGCTGCTGGAGCAGTCCGGCTACATGGCGCGGGCGGCCTTCCTGATGGACCGGCTGATGGCGGGCGTCGGGCTGAACGGTCGCGCCTTCATCCCGCTGCTGTCGTCGTTCGCCTGCGCCGTGCCCGGCATCATGGCGACCCGCGCCATCGCCGACGAACGCGACCGGCTGACCACGATCCTGGTCGCCCCGCTGATGACCTGTTCCGCGCGGCTGCCGGTCTATGCGATCGTCATCGCCGCCTTCATCCCCAACACCCGCGTGCTGGGGCCGATCGGCCAGCAGGGGCTGGTGCTGTTCGGGCTGTATCTCACGGGCATCCTCGGCGCGCTCGGCGTCGCCTGGGTGCTGCGCCGCAGCGTCACCAAGGGCAAGGCACCGACCTTCCTCATGGAACTGCCGAAGTACCAGGTGCCGCAGGCGCGCGATCTCGTGCTGGAATTGATGACGCGGGCGCGCATCTTCCTCTACCGGGCGGGCACGATCATTCTGGTGTCGCTGATCATCCTCTGGGTTCTGGCGACGTTTCCCGCGCCGCCCGCCGGCGCGACGGGCCCGGCGATCGATTATTCCATCGCCGGCTGGCTGGCGCGCGGGCTGGAGGTGCTGTTCGCGCCGATCGGCTTCAACAAGGAAATCGCGCTGGCACTGGTGCCGGGCATGGCCGCGCGCGAGGTCGCGGTGGGGGCGCTTGGCACCGTCTATGCGCTGCAGGGCAACGAGGATGCGATCCAGCTCTCGCTGGTCGAGACCTTGCGCCACGCCTGGACGCTGCCGACCGCGCTCGCCTTCCTCGCCTGGTATGTGTTCGCGCCGCAGTGCCTGTCGACCCTGGCGATCACCCGGCGCGAGACCAACAGTTGGCGCTGGCCGCTGTTCATGGCCGGCTATCTGTTTGCGCTGGCCTATGCCGCCGCCGGGCTGACCTACTGGACTGCGCGCTGGCTTGGTGCATGAGGGGCTGGCATTCCTGCGGCATCCGCTTTACACTGTGAACATCGCAAGAACATTCAGGAAGAAAATATGGCGGGCAGCGTCAACAAGGTCATCCTCATCGGCAACCTCGGCAAGGATCCGGAGATCCGTTCGCTGAACGACGGCACCAAGGTGGCGAACCTGCGGATCGCGACCAGCGAGTCCTGGAAGGACCGCCAGAGCGGCGAACGCAAGGAGCGCACGGAGTGGCACCAGGTGGTCATTTTCAACGAAAATCTGGTGCGGGTCGCCGAGAGCTACCTGCGCAAGGGCTCGAAGGTCTATCTTGAGGGCGCGCTGCAGACCCGCAAATGGACCGACCAGTCCGGTACCGAGAAATACACCACCGAGATCGTGCTCCAGCGCTACCGCGGCGAGCTGACCATGCTGGACGGCCGCAGCGGCGGCGGCAGCAGCGACGACTACGGCAGCGACGACGCCGGCGACTATCGTGCGCCCGCCCGCAGCAGCGGCGGCGGCAACTTCAGCAGCGGCGCAAGCGCTGGCGGCGGCCGCTTCAACGACGCGCTGGACGACGACATTCCGTTCTAGCAGGCTGCTGAAAAGTGGAATAATACAGACTCATTTCGTCATTCCGGCGAAGGCCGGAATCCATGGGCGCATATATACACAACGAATATAAGGCGTTAGCCATGGACCTCGGCCTTCTCCGGGACAGGCTGAATCAAGCCCCTCCTCTTCAGGGGAGGGGTTGGGGAGGGAATATTGGACACAAGTGGCCTGACAAGCCCCACCCCGTCCCTCCCCTGAAGGGGAGGGAGATTCCGCCTCGATCTGACGCGGAAAAACTCTGACAGGCTGCTGAAAAGTGGAACTATACAGTCCCTTTTCGTCATTCCGGCCCCGGATCGGAATGACGAAACAAAGCTGCATCTCCGCGACTTTTTCAGCAGACGGCTGACCCGGCACTAAGCGACTTGATCAAATAAGCTAAAATTCTTATCCAGAGTATGAGCAATGGATTTTATGGCATTATGGTTTAATTTGTACTTATCATTAACCTTTATCGCAAAATCATATTCCGTTGAAGTGGATTTCTTTAAAGATCCATTTAATCCTAAAATAGCACCTTCGTAAACTCTTGCCGCTGCTTTACGCCCTGGATGCTTATTCAATCCGTCATCAATAAGAGCATTATACTTCTGAACATAGTCATTCAGCTTTAGTAAGTCATGCTCTGTCGACCCCTCACGATAGCGAGATTCATTTACACTGGTATGCGTGGTGCTTGCGTTTGTACTTGGAACAATTTTCGGCAAATCAGCGAATGGGCTACCTATTTTCTTTATTGTAGGTAGTACATCTGTTTTAATCTGATTCTCTTGCGATGCAGCAGCCTGTGGTACCGCAGTTTGCGACTTGTCTATAAACCGCGAGAAATAGGCTCGTAACGATGGATCCTGGATGTTGTGAACAGAGTTGTGAATAGACATGGTGCCGCCTCCAATGCTGCGCAGTATTTCCGAGCAATTTGCGTGCCAAAAATAATCGATGGTTGCATGCACAGGATGCGGGACGCTCTGTGGAGAAATTTGGCAATTACGGGCGTTTACCCACTGCTCGTTGCTGGCATGCGGGCAAATAATGCCGGTTCAATTTTTCCGGGAAGCCGGAAGGGGCATATTCGCCTACGCCCTCGCAGCGATTATACCAGCCTGCGCTGAGGCGGCCTGCGAAAGCCGGCGCGTCGCAGCGCTACAGCTTCGGCAGGGTCACGCCTTGCTGGCCCATGTATTTGCCGGCGCGGTCCGCGTAGGAGACCTCGCAGGGCTCGTTGCCCTGCAGGAACAGGAACTGGCACGCGCCCTCGTTGGCGTAGATGCGCGCGGGCAGCGGCGTCGTGTTGGAAAACTCGAGCGTCACATGGCCTTCCCAGCCGGGCTCCAGCGGCGTCACGTTCACGATGATGCCGCAGCGCGCATAGGTGCTTTTGCCCAGACAGATGACCAGCACATCGCGCGGCACGCGAAAATACTCGACCGTACGGGCCAGCGCGAAGCTGTTGGGCGGGATGATGCACACATCGGTCTGGCGATCGACAAAGCTCTTGGGGCTGAATTCCTTCGGATCGACAACCGCCGAGTCGACGTTGGTGAATATCTTGAACTCGTCGGCGACGCGCGCGTCGTAGCCGTAGGACGACAGCCCGTAGGAAATGCAGCCCTGGCGCTGCTGGCGGTCGACGAACGGCTCGATCATCCCCTGTTCGAGCGCCATCCGGCGGATCCACTTGTCGGACATCACCATGGTCAGTCTACGCCTTCAGTTTGTAGCCCCGCCGCAGCAGCACATAGGTCAGCACCGCCAGCACCGTATTGATCGCAAAGATAACCGCCGCCCCGACCGCAATATTGCTGTCGGCGGCACCGATCAGGCCATAGCGGAAACCGTCGATCAGATAGAAGAACGGATTGACGGCGCTGAACATGTGCCAAACGCCGCCCAGCCGCTCGATGGTATAGAAGGTGCCCGAGAGCAGCGACAGCGGCTGGATGACGAAGTTGGTGATGGTCGCTGCGTGATCGAACTTCTCCGCCCACAGGCCGGTCAGCACGCCGGTCAGGCCCAGCATCGCCGACCCCATCACCCCGAAGTAGACGATCGCCCAGACATGGCTGACATGCAGGTGCACATTCGGCGCCAGCATCATCGCCAGCGCGATCGAC
Source organism: Hankyongella ginsenosidimutans (assembly GCF_005144965.1). Lineage (GTDB taxonomy): Bacteria > Pseudomonadota > Alphaproteobacteria > Sphingomonadales > Sphingomonadaceae > Hankyongella > Hankyongella ginsenosidimutans. The sequence continues at coordinate 1,827,432 of NZ_CP039704.1, read as the reverse complement.
GCGCCGACGGCGGCGGCGCGGGTCACGGCCCCGCCGATGAAGGCGATCATCAGTTCGCCGGCGGACAGGGGCGGCATCAGGATATCGATGATGGTGCCCTGCACCTTGGCGATGAGCACCGAGGACGAGGTGTTGGCAAAGCTGTTCTGCAGCATCGCCATCATGATGAGACCCGGCGCCAGAAAGTCGGCGAACGGCACGCCAAGCTCGATGCGGCCCTGCCGGCCCAGCGCCACCGTGAAGATGAACAGGAACAGCAGCGTGGTCGCAGCCGGGGCCCAGACCGTCTGCATCTGTACCTTCATGAAGCGCCGGACCTCCTTGAGGTACAGCGTCCACAGTCCGCCAGCGTTGATGAAGGCGATGCGCGGCTTGCCGAACGGCAGAAACGCATCCCCGTCGCCGCTCGCGGAGCAGCCTGCGCAAAATCGGTGTTGGATATCGACATGCTTACCCTTGTGGCGCTAGAAGAGCCTTCGCGACGGCGGCCTTGCGCGAACGGTCCCTGACGGACGACGCTCAGCCGTTGCACCCTCTCGCGGATCGCCTCTACGGTTAGTGGCGATCGGCGCGCGCCGCAAGCCGGGGATCGGCCGACAGGCGCGCCGCCCCACGAACAGTGTTTCCCTGCGACGAAACGGCCGCAGGGCCAGAATTGAGGACGACGATATGTCTTGGACGCCGGAACGGATCGAAAAGCTGCAAAGCTCTGGGAACAAGGGCTTTCCGCCAGCCAGATCGCCGATGATCTGGGCGAGGGCGTGAGCCGCAACGCCGTGATCGGCAAAGCGCACCGCCTGGGCCTGAAGGCGCGCCCGTCGCCGGTGAAGACCGAGGCCGCACCCAAGAAGGCACCGGCAGCGCCCACGGCTGCCCCCACCCCGCGCAAGCCCAAGGCACCGCCCGCCAAGTCGGCGCGCGTCACCCTGCTCGACCTGAACGACCGGGTGTGCAAGTGGCCGCATGGCCACCCGAGCGACGACGATTTCCACTTCTGCGGCAAGCCGGTACAGCCGGGCTTCCCTACTGCGGCGAGCACTGCGCGGTCGCCTATCAGGCGCAACTGCCGCGCCGCGACCGCCGGGCAACATGCCGCCCGTGCGCGGCCCGGGCGCATAGGGCGTGATCGACGGCTGCATTAGATGTGAGCTTTCACCAGCCTGCTAGTGTCGTGGAATCGAAGTTCGCTACACCATGATATCGAACTCGTGCGCGAACTTCGATTCCGAAAACGACACGAGAAACAATATCTTGCTAGTGTCCTTCTCGAATCTGAAATCCAACCGCGCCTGATATCGGGTGTAACGGATTTCAGATTCGGGACACTAGAGTCTGATGACATTGGATGGGATCGCCATTCCGATCTTCACTGAAGCAGGCTGTAAAGTCCGCTCGTGGTGAGCCTGGACGAACCACGCGCCGCTCAGCCCTTCTGTCCGAGCTCAGGGTGAGCGGCGCGTGTGCAACCGCGCTATGGCGTGTGGGTCAACCTAAAGTCATCAGGCTCTAATACCAAGCTGCGATAAGATTGACTCATATCCCCTCCCGTAAACGGGAGGGGATATGGGTTCCGATCAATGCAGACTGGTATTACTTGCCGAGGCTGTTGAACTTGTCCATGGCGACGGCCATACGGCTCGAGATCGGCTCGAACACGTCGTTGACCAGCTTGATCGACATTTCGGTGAACTTCGAGGTGTGCGCGACGAAGTTGTCGTAGCTCGCCTTGGCGACCTGGTTGTTCACTTCGAAGAACTCCTTCGGGCTCTTGGCCGAGGTCAGGGTCTTCATGGTTTCGGTCAGCTCTTCCATCGACTTTTCGAGTAGTCGGCAGCGGCCTTGGTCAGCGCTTCAGCGCCCTTGGTCGCGGCCTGGGTCGATGCAACCAGCGCTTCCATGTGGCCCTTCGACAGGCCCGACACTTCGTTCAGCGCAGCGACGCTGTCGTCGAACTGCTTGCGAGCGAAGGTGATCAGCTGCTCCATGTTCTTGGTGGCGGTTTCGGCACCCGACTTCACGGCTTGCTCGAAACGCTCTTGACCGGCTTCCAGCGCGGTCTCGATGGCCTGGGTGGTCGGCTTGGTCTTGGCGGTGGTCATGCTTTTCTCCTGGCTGACGGGGCGGGCTTACTCAGGCGCCGTAGCAAAAATGCTGCACTCCGGGCCTCTATGCTGCGTTGCAACATATGACTATCGACGGCAGTGTCAAGGCAAATATGCTGCATTGCATCATGGTCGGGCGAAAAAATCCGCCGACCAGGCGTATTGAAACGATAGTGCGCGAATGACATCGATCACATGATTTGCAGGCGCCGAAATGGCCGCGCACGGCGCTTCAGCGGCGGGCCGAATGCGCCGAAATGCTGCGACTCGGCGACCTTCGCATCACATCTCGAGTCCGATCTGAGCGCCCTCATCGGTCTGCACATGCACGTAGCGGAAACCGGTGGCGCGATTGCGTCCACTGACGATGGTCACCAGCGAGTCAAGCGGGTGTGCGGCGACATCCTCCTCGGGGCGCGAGACGTAGAGTTCTGCCTGCAGCAGGCCGGTCGCCTCGAACTCGGTGGTGTCGACGCCCTGCTCCGCCAGCGTGGCCAGGCACTGCTCGAACTCCTGGCTGTCGCGGAAACGGCGCTGAACGAACACGGCGTTCTGCAGCTTCTCGGTTACCAGACCGTGCGCCGCCAGCGTCGCCTCGATCGCCGCATAGGGGAACATGCGCAATGCGAAGGAGATGACCCACGGGCGACGCTTGCCGATCAGCAGGTGCTCGAAAGTGCGCGCGGTGATGTAACCGATGGCGCCGGTCGAAAGGATGATGTCGACGCCCTGGAAGCGGCGGGCCATGGCGAGCGTCGGCAGCTCGGTTTCAAGGTTCGCAACGAAACCCCAGTCCAGCAGGCCGACGTCGGTCGCATAGCGGATGGCCTGCGCTGAGGCATCCAGGCCGCCCATGCGGGCGATGCCGACCTCGGGCCAGCTCCGGAAATAATGGCGGTCCAGCTCGATGACCTCGCGGGGCTCGAGGGTCATCAGCTCACGACGCGCATACCGCGCCCGGAGCGACCGGAAGCTGAGCGCATAGCGATGGACGGCGGCGTTGATGCCGTAGGAACAGCCGACGTCGAGCACGGTCGGCACGCCGCCGTACGCCTCCGACCAGGCGGCATAGAGTTGCCGGGTGATGGGTGCGGCGATGTCGGGGATCATATAGTCGAGCGAACCGAGCACCGAGAAGTAGCTCCGCGGGTCGTCCTTCGTGTAGATGGCGTCGAATTCCGCCTTGCTTCTGTTGATGTCCACGAAGTCTGCGTTGTTTTAATATCGACAAATGTTGCGTTCATATAATTACTCTCCCGTATCGCCCTGGTTCGTAGAAATAAATGTATAGACACTTCATCATGCAAGTATGTGCAGACATGCATGGATGCGATGGGGCCGGGCCATAAAGGCGCGACAAGCGCACAGCAATCTTTCAGCCATGATGCTGAATGCTGTGTATAGCGATACAATTATTATAATAGAATTTCAGGGCCGGCCTGTCGACCCTAAAATGAGTCGTGGGTCATTTGGAAAAACCGCTCGTGGTGAGCCTGGACGAACCACGAGCCGCTCATCCCTTCGCCAAGCTCAGGGTGAGCGGTGAGGTTTCAAAACCAACGACCCTGATCGCCCCTCCCCAGAGGGAGGGGTGGCGTGACTCAACCTGATGCCATCACGCTCTAATGTAGCCGTCGATCACGGTCTCGAGCACGGTCAGCGGCACGCCGCCGGTGCTGACGATCGCGTCGTTGAAATCGCGCAGGTCGAACTTTGCGCCGAGCGCCGTCTGCGCCTTGGCGCGCAGACGCAGGATTTCGTTCTGGCCGATCTTGTAGCCGCAGGCCTGACCAGGCGAGGCGCAGTAGCGGTCGATCTCGCTGGTGCAGGCGGCACGCGCGCGGCCGCTGTGGCTTTCCAGCCAGTCGATCGCCTGGTCACGGGTCCAACGCTTGGCGTGCAGGCCGGTGTCGACCACCAGACGGCAGGCGCGGAACTGGATCGCCTGCAGATAGCCGAGTTCGCCGAACGGGTCGTCCTTGTAGAAGCCGATTTCGTCGGCAAGCTGTTCGGAATAGAGCGCCCAGCCCTCGACGAAGGCGTTGAAGCCCATGAGCGAGCTCATCAGCGGCAAGTCCTTGTGGTGCTCGGCAAGGTAGGCACCCTGCCAGGTGTGGCCCGGCACGCCCTCATGGACGGTGAGGGTCGGGATGGTCCAGCGCGGCCAGTTCCCGGTGTCCTTGAGGTTGATGTAGTAGATTGCCGGGCGCGAACCGTCGAGCGCGGCAAAGTTCATGTAGCCAAGCGGCGCGCCGTCCTGAATGTCCACCGGCACCTGCTTGACCGTCACGTCAGCCTTCAGGCCGAGCTTCGACATTTTGCCCAGCAGCGGGCGCAGACCGGACAGGCGGCCGTTGATGTAGGCGATCAGATCGTGGCGGCCCTCCGGCGTGTTGGGGTAGAGGAAGCGCGGGTCCTTGGTCAGCGCGATCATGCGCTCCTGCGGCGTGCCCTGGGTCAGCCCCTGCGACTTCAGCACGCTATCGATCCGCGCGGTCAGTTCCTCATACTGGGTGAGGCCGGTCTGATGGACGGTCTCGGCGTCCAGCGTCGTCGTCGTTGAGGCGCGCAGCAGCCAGCGGTAATAGGCGTCGCCGTCCGGCAGCTTCCAGACGCCGGCATCCATGGTTGCCCTGGCGCTGTTTGCGGTAATCGCGGCGATCTGGCGATCGAGTGCCGGATAAATCTGTCCGGCGACGATCTTGTCGGCCTGCGTGGCCCAGTCGCCGGCGATGCCGGCCGCCTTGGCGCGCTCGGCGACCGAGGTCACCATGCGCTGCTGCGCCGACGGGATGGCCCGCGCGCCCGACAGTTGCTTCAGGATGGTCGCCTGGATGAATGCCGGCGGAATGACGCCAAGCCCGGCATCGTGCTGAATGCGCGCCGTCTCCTGGTCCAGCGCGCGCGCAAGCTCGGCGAGGCGGGACAGGTAGGCGTCCGCGTCCGCCCTGGTTGCGATCTTGTGCTGGGAGTCGAGAAATTCCGGCACGCCGGAGAAGGCCCCGTTCTGCTGGCTGACCACATAAGGCGTGCCGCCGCCGAACAGGCCCGACTGGAAACCGGCGTCCCCGAACTGAAAGGGCGCACCCTCAACGCCAAGCCCGGTCGCATAGCTGACGGCATCGTAGAAGATCGCATCCTTGGCCGAGAGGCTGGCGCGGTCGATGGTGGCGAGCCTGGCCGCATAGTCCTTGGCGCGCTGCTTGTCCGCCTGGGCGGCGGCAAGCGAGCGGTCCGACAGGTGTGCCTTCAGCCCGGCGCGCGCGCCGCTGTCGAGGCCGAGCGAGGTGGCCGTCTCCGGCGACAGATTGAGGATATCGTTCGCCATCGTGTCGAGCAGGGCCTTGAACGGCGCAGAGTCGGCTGCCCGCGCGAAGGACGGCAGGGCGGCGGCAAGGCCGGCGACAGCGGCGGTGGCAAGAAATTCGCGGCGATTGGCGCGCATGCTGTTCTCCCTGAAGCTTTGCGACGCGATGCTAGCGCCGTTCACGCAAGAATCCAGATGTCCAGCGCAATGTTTTTCCGCATTCGGCCTGCCTGGCCACGCTGCGAGAAAATTATGGCCCGGGCCGGGAAATATTCTGGCCCGCCTTCGTCGCAATTCCCGCCTTGGCTTATGGCGAAAGTTCGCCGCTTGGCGTATGATCGTTTCGGATGGGGAAGATTTCGTGCGTATGGCGCGCCCCTTCATTTTGCAACAGGGGATACCATGGCATTCTTTTCGGCACTTCGCGGCAGGATACGTTCCTTGGCCTGTCCACGGAAGACAACCTGTTTTCCTTCCGGCCCGGCGTCCTGCAGGCGTTCGACAGCATCGTCGGCGGCACCGGCAGCTTCCTTGACACCATCGCGTTCACCTCGTCCGCGCGTGTGCAGGCGGGCAAGTTCGATGTGGTGAGCAATATCGAAGTCGTCCGGCTGGATGTGCCCGGCATCGAACTGACGGTCTCCCGGCAACTGGTCGAGACCTCGCAGACTGGCTTCCTGACCGTGGAAGGCAGCAGCGGCAGCGATTTCGTCAGCGGCCAGCCGACCAACGTGAACCGCGCGCCAGTCACCGGCTCCATCCACTTCAACGGCAACGGCGGCGCGGACACCTTCAACGGTGGTGAGGGCGACGATATCGTGACGCTCAACCGCGCCGACCTCGGCGCTTCGACCCTGAATGGCTACCTTGGCTTCGACACGCTGGACATTCGCGGCGATGGGCTGATTTCGGCGGCCAGCCTTGCCAATGTCTCCAGCTTCGAGACCTTCCGCCTCAATGGTGCGCAGGAATTGTTTATCTCGCAGGCGCTGTTCGATACAGGCTTGGGATCGGTTGTGGGCGACGCCGGCAATCAGGTCGTCCGCGCCGATGCGGTCACGACCGGCGGCCACAACATCTATTTCAATCCAGGCGACGGCTCCGACTTTTCTTCGGCGGCGCGGAAATCAGCATCTGGTCCTCGCAGGCCAGCGAGATCGACAGCACGGACTTCTTCGACGGTGGGGTCGGCGGCGACGGCGACTTCCTGCAGATCTTCGGTGACGACCAGAGCGTTTCGGCCGAGGCGCTCGGCTCGTTCCTCAACATCGACGGCTTCCAGCTGTTCGGCAACAACACCAGCGTGACCCTCAACGCCAACCAGTCCAACACCGCCGACGGCTACATCAGCGCGCTCTATCAGTACGGCACCGGCTCGACCATCGACGCCTCTGCCGTCAGCGGCGACCAGTTCGTCATCGACGTGTTCAGCGGGCAATCCAACACCTACATCGGCACCCAGCGCCGACATCATCCTCCTCAACGCCTTCAACGGCAATTTCGTCGATGGCTTCACGGGTCTCGACCAGGTGCAGCTCAACGACCAGAGCAGCCCGGACCTGACCGACCTTGGCGCAGTCGTCGACAATGTCGAGAGCATTTACCTGCAGCCGAGCACGCCGGCGGTGCTGTTCCTCGACCCCAGCGACATCCCGGCCATCACCGGCGGCGGCCCGCTGATCATCGGCCGCGATCCGAACAATATCGACGTCAACACCAGCATCGAGAGCAGCACGGCCTGGAGCGTCGTTGCGACCGGTCTCAGCCAGTTCGATGTCGAGCAGATCGCCGGCTACCAGGGCGTCTGGTACCTCGGCAACAGCTTCACCCAGTATGAAGCCGACGGCCAGACCGTGTTCATTGAGGAGAGCATCAACGCGTTCGTACCCAGCTTCCAAGTCACCACCCTCGGCGACGAGGGCTATGACGGCGGCACGCTGGCCGACGAACTGTCGGATGGCGGCGGCCTCAGCCTGCGGGAGGCGATCGGCCTGGCCAGCAACGACGACACGACGTTCGACCGCATCACCTTCCATTCCGACCTGAGCGGTGGGACAATCACGCTGGATGCGTTCAACGACTTCACCCCGGAACTCACCCTGTCCGGCCTGCTGGAGATCGACGGCGACATCGACGGCGACGGCATCTCGGACATCACCATCGACGGCGATGGCCAGACGCGGATTTTCCGCGTCCAAAATCCGGGCGACGGCCTGCAGACGGTCGTCACTCTCAACGGACTTGACCTGACCAACGGGTTTGCCAGCAACGACTGGGGCGGTGCCGTGCTGGTGGATTTCGGTGCGGATGCGACCATCCGCAACAGCGCGATCTTCGGCAACGCTGCTGACGATGCCGGCGGCGGGGTTGCGGTCGACTTTGCGACGCTGACCATCGAGAACAGCCAGATCTTTGGCAACACGAGCCGCGACGGCGGCGGCGTCTACGCCTCTGACTCCCAGACCGTTATTCTTGACTCAGAAATCAGCGGCAACTTTGGCGACTTCGGCGGTGGCATCCACGCCACCGGGTTTGGCGATACCTTCAACAGCCTCGCCATCGTCAATACCGCGATCGAGGGCAACAACGCCAACAACGATGGCGGCGGCCTCTACATCGACTCCTTCCTGGTCGATGCGGCGCTGACCAACGTTACCGTCGCCGACAATGCGGCCGGCACTTTCGGGGCGGCATCGCACTCTTCGAGGCGGCCATCGACGCCACGAACCTTACCGTCGCCGATAACCGCGCGACCGTGGGCGGCGGCATCTACATCGACAGAAATGAGGGAAATACGACACTCAGCCAGGCGACGATCACCGGGAACTTCGCCGAAGACGTCGGCGGCGGTCTCTATGCCGCCAATGCGGACGGCGACCCGCTGCTCAACAATTCCATCGTGACCGCCAACGCCGCATTCAACCCGGATATCGCTGACGATATCTCCGGCAACGTGCAGTTCGGCGGCAACTTCATCCGCGGCGACAATTTGGTCGTCGATGGGGACACCTTCCTTGTCGCGCTCGCCGACATCTTCGACAGCTTGGTCCAGAACGGCTACGGGGTGACGACCGGCGAACTGGCGGACAACGGCGGCACCGTGCGGACGGTCGCGCTGCTCGACGGCGGCGTGGCGCAGGACGCCGGCAGCTTCCTGGTGGAGCCGGCCGACACCTTCGACCTCGACAATGATGGCGACGTCGAAGAGACGGTTCCGTTCGATGCACGCGGCGAGGGCTTCATTCGCGTGATCGACGGCGGGATCGATCTCGGCGCGTTCGAAAGCGGCACGGCACCCAGCGACGGCGGCGCCGCACAGGCAGCACCGTTCAGCGACGCTGCTCTGCCGCGCGCCGACCTTGCGACCCTCCTCGTCGCAGCGTTCGCGGATGCACCCGAAACCCTGTCGTCTGCAGCCTTCGCGCATGCGGAGCCGCAGTTCGATCTGGCGATCCCGTCGACGCTCAGCAGCATCCACGGCGACCTGTTCGCGCCGCAGATCGCCTGACCGCCGAAGCGGCCGACAGGCTGTTGACCCTCTCCCCTTGCGGGAGAGGGATTTAGCAGGCTGAGGACATTGGATGGGATCGCCATTCCGATCTTCACGGAGCAGGCTGTAAAGTCCGCTCGTGGTGAGCCTGGACGAACCACGAGCCGCTCAACCCTTCGTCCAGCTCAGGGTGAGCGGCGCGTGTGCAACCGCGCGATGGCGCGTGGTTCAACGTAAAGTCATCAGGTTCTAGAGCGGTTTTCGATCTGATGGAATCAGATCGGACGCTCTATGATTTTGTTTTGCCGCGATTTCTTAATCGTCAGATGATACCATCTGACTGGAAATCGCTCTAGCGAGACCTGTTCGCGGATGATTATTCCTCCCCATAGGGGAGGGGACCACCCGCAAGGGTGGTGGAGGGGTGGCGGATGCATGACATCTGTGGGCCTTTCACCCCACCGCCCGTCTTTCAGACGGACACCTCCCCTCGAAAGGGGAGGATTTTGCATCCGCGCACAGGCCTCCCGGCAGCCTGATCGGTTGAGGCGGAAAGCATGATTGCTTCAACCGATGGCGTGAATCACGCTCTATGCTGTTGTTTGCCGCCAGGAGTCAGCCCTCGTCGCCCATGCGCAGAGCGGCGATGAAGGCTTCCTGCGGGATGTCGACCTTGCCGAAGGTGCGCATCCGCTTCTTGCCTTCCTTCTGCTTGTCCAGCAGCTTCTTCTTGCGGCTGATGTCGCCGCCGTAGCACTTGGCGGTCACGTCCTTGCGCAGCGCCGCGATGGTCTCGCGGGCGATCACCTTGCCGCCGATCGCCGCCTGGATCGGGATCTTGAACAGGTGGCGCGGGATCAGGTCCTTCAGGCGTTCGCACATGCCACGGCCGCGATTCTCGGCCTGGCTGCGGTGGACGATCATGCTCAGGGCGTCAACCGGCTCCTCGTTGACGAGGATCTGCATCTTCACCAGGTCGCCTTCCTGGTAGCCGGTCTGGTGATAGTCGAAGCTGGCGTAGCCGCGGCTGATGGATTTCAGCCGGTCGTAGAAGTCGAACACCACTTCGTTCAGCGGCAGATCGTAGACCACCATGGCGCGGTTGCCGGCGTAGGTGAGGTTCTTCTGGATGCCGCGCCGGTCCTGGCAGAGCTTCAGCACCGCGCCCAGATAGTCATCCGGCACGAAGATCGTCGCCTCGATCCACGGCTCTTCCATGAGTTCGATCTTCATCGTGTCCGGCATGTCGGCCGGGTTGTGCAGCTCGATGTCCGTGCCGTCGCGCAGCCTGATCTTGTAGACGACCGACGGCGCGGTGGTGATCAGGTCGAGGTCATACTCGCGGATCAGGCGTTCCTGGATGATCTCGAGGTGCAGCAGCCCGAGGAAGCCGCAGCGGAAACCGAAGCCGAGTGCAGCCGAGCTTTCCATTTCGAAGGAAAAGCTGGCGTCGTTGAGGCGCAGCTTGCCAAGGCTCTCGCGCAGCTTCTCGAACTCGGCGGCGTCGATCGGGAACAGGCCGCAGAACACGACCGATTGCACCGGCTTGAAGCCGGGCAGGGCCTCGGCCGTCGGTTTCTTGGCGTCCGTGATGGTGTCGCCGACCCGGGTCTGCGCGACTTCCTTGATCTGGGCGGTGATGAAACCAACCTCGCCGGGGCCGAGGCTGGGCAGGTTCTCGATCTTCGGACGGAATACGCCGACGCGGTCGATCAGGTGATCGGTGCCGGCGGCCATGAACTTGACCATCTGGCCTTTTTCAGCGTGCCGTCGATCACGCGCACCAGAATGACGACACCGAGATACGGGTCGTACCAGCTGTCGACCAGCATCGCCTTCAGCGGCGCGTTCGGGTCGCCCTTGGGCGGCGGCATGTGCTGGACGATCGCCTCCAGCACGTCGTCGATGCCGATGCCGGTCTTGGCGGAGGCCAGCACGGCGTTGTCCGTCTCCAGCCCGATCACATCCTCGATCTGCTGCTTCACCCGCTCCGGTTCGGCAGCCGGCAGATCGACCTTGTTGATGACCGGCACGATGGCATGATCGTGGTCGAGCGCCTGGTAGACGTTGGCCAGCGTCTGCGCCTCCACGCCCTGGCTGGCGTCCACCACCAGCAGCGAGCCCTCGCAGGCGGCGAGAGCGCGAGACTTCATAGGCGAAGTCGACATGGCCCGGCGTGTCCATGAGATTCAGGATATAGCTTTCGCCATTGCGCGCCGTGTAGTCGAGGCGGACGGTCTGCGCCTTGATGGTGATGCCGCGCTCGCGCTCGATCTCCATGTTGTCGAGCACCTGCTCGGTCATTTCGCGGGCAGAGAGGCCGCCGCAGCGCTGGATCAGCCGGTCCGCCAGCGTCGACTTGCCGTGATCGATGTGCGCGATGATCGAGAAATTGCGGATTTTGGAAATATCAGTCATCGGGGCGCTTAGCAGCTTTCCCGCCGGTCGCAAAGCGGCGCGGTAGCGCAGGGAAGCCCGAAAACTCTTGGCTAAAGCCCCAAGTATCACGGTGGGCTTGGCAACACGCACGAATGCCGTTTGTCCGCTTGCCAAGGCTGGTATGCCTGTTAGCGTCTCTGAAAATCAGGGAGGACGGGCATGGCGCTGAATGTCGCGATCGTCGGATCCGGGCCGGCGGGCTATTACACGGCCGAAGGGCTGATCAAGCAGTTCGGCGATACCGTCTGCATCGACATCATCGACCGCCTGCCGACGCCGTTCGGGCTGATCCGCGCCGGGGTCGCGCCCGACCACCAGTCGATCAAGGCGGTTGCCCGCCGGTTCGAGGAGCAGCATGGGCATCCTGGCGTGCGCTTCATCGGCAATGTCGAACTGGGGCGCGATATCGCGGTCGCGGACCTGACCGGTTTCTACGACGCTGTGGTGATCGCGACCGGCGCGCCGCGCGACCGGCCGCTCGGCATCGAGGGCGAGGGCCAGAAGGGCGTGCTGGGGCGGCGCAGTTCGTCGCCTGGTATAATGCCCACCCGGATTATGCCTGGCTCGAGCCGGACCTGGACACCGCGTGCGTGGCGGTGATCGGCAACGGCAACGTCGCGATCGATGTCGCGCGCGTGCTGGTCAAATCACCGGACGAGATGGCATCGTCCGACCTCGCGCGCCACGCCGCCGCGCGTATCCACGCCAGCCCGATCCGCACGGTCAACGTCTTCGGCCGGCGCGGGCCGCTGGAGGTCAGCTTCACGCCCAAGGAACTCGGGGAACTCGGGCACCTGCAGCAGGCGCAGGCGCTGGCGGACCCGGCGCAGATGCCGCCTGAAGGTGCCGAAGATGCGCTCGACCCCGGCCAGCGCAAGGTGGTCGGGCATATCCGGGGTTTTGCCGCTGCGTCCGCGCAGCCGGAGCGGCGCAGCATCCGCTTCCACTTCTTTGCCCGCCCGGTGCAGATCCTGGGCGACGGGCAGGTGCGCGGCGTGCGTTTCGAGCGGACCCGGATCGAGGGCGGCAAAGCGGTCGGCACCGGCGCGTTCTTCGACATGCCGTGCGGACTGGTGGTCGGCTGCATCGGCTATCGCACGGCGCCGATCCCCGGTGTGCCGTACGATGAGCGGCTCGGGCGCTTCGCCAACGACGAGGGCCGGATTTCTGATGGCCTCTACTGCGTCGGCTGGGCGCGGCGCGGGCCGACCGGCACCATCGGGACCAACCGGCCGGACGGCTTCTGGATGGCCGAGCGGATCGCCAAGGAGGTCATGCCTTCCGGCAAGCGCGGACCGGCCGGGCTGGACGAGCGCCTGCGCGCCAGCCACCTGCCGGTCGTGACCTTCGAGGGCTGGAAGGCGATCGAGGCGGCAGAGGCCGCGCGTGCCCGCCCGGGCGCGCCGCGCGAGAAGTTCGCACAGGTCGAGGACATGCTGGGCGTGGCGCAGGACCGGTGAGCTAGAGTCTGCTGACATTGGATGGGATCGCCATTCCGATCTTCGCTGGAGCTGCCTGTAAAGTCCGCTCGTGGTGAGCCTGGACGAACCACGAGCCGCTCAGCCCTTCGTCAAGCTCAGGGTGAGCGGCGCGTGTACAACCGCGCGATGGCGTGTGGGTCAACGTAAAGTCAGCAGCCTGCTATAGCCCGGCGTTCCAGGCAACGAGGCCGAGCAGTGCATTGAGCAGGCCCATGCCGAGCGCCAGCGGCACGCGCAGCCGCAGCCACCAGCCCGGCGCAAGTTTTGCCTGCACCAGCGTGCGGTCGACGCGCAGCCCAAGCGGAAACGTCAGCCCGACGATCAGGGCCGCGACACCGGAAAAGCTGAACAGGCAGGCCAGCGCGACAAAGGTCGGCAGCACCGACTGCACCAGCAGCGGTGCGCAGCCGCGCATCGACGCTGAGGCTGGCGAACGCCCACCAGGTCCCGGAGACGAACACAAGGATCAGCGCGCCGTACAACAGCCCCAGGCGAAAGCCGAGCGGCCGCAGGTCCGGCGGCGCAAACAGCAGCGCCATCACGGCAATCAGCGACGGGAGCAGACCCGCAAAACCGAGCAGGCGGGCATCGCGCGGGGTCATGGGGCCGCGCGCACCGGCACCGGCACATTGCAGATGTCCGCGCCGCCGGCCGGGCGGTTGAAGAAGCTGTCCCGCCGGTTGGCGCGCGCGTCCGCATAGGCTGCGAATGCCGCGCTGTCCGTCTTCAGGGACTGCCAGCGTTTCGGCGCGCCCGCGCGCACCGCTGTGATCACCCGGCGTTCGCCCGGCTGCTCGTAGAAGCCGAGCGTACCGGTCCCGCGCGGCAGGCTGGTCAGGGCCTCGATCCCGTCGATCACCCGGCCGACCAGCGCGATGTTGCGGTCGAGGTGGCGCGGGGCGTGGCCGTTGACGACATAGAGTTCAGCACCGGTGCCGGTATCCGGCGCAAGGTTGCGCCCGACGCCGACCATGCCGAAACAATGCGGCAGCCAGGCGCGCGCGCCATCGCTCGCGACCGGCCAGCCGCCGGCGTGGCCGGTCATGGGCGCATAGGGTCCGGGAACCCGAGCGGGCGGAACCCGAGGCCTTCCAGCGACCGGTCGTAGTCGCTGGCGGGCGCGACCCCAGGCCGGGCGGCAGCGGCTTGTGCTCGGTCGCATCACCCCACTGCACGACATAATTTTCCTGCACCCGGTTGATGCTGACGCCGTCGAACCAGCGGGCGGAAACCAGTTTCTCGATGTTGGCAACGTGCACCGGCGCGAAGCCGCGCACCAACTGGATCGTCACGGTGCGCCCACCGGCCACCGTCATGGTCAGCAGGTCGGCATCCGGGATGGTGGTCCAGGCGTCCGCCGGTGCCTGCGCCACAATCTCGCCCGGCGATGGCGCCTGCGCCTGCGCGTTTTGCGGCGGGCAAACCAGCGCGGCCAGGATCAGGGGCAGAACGGCGAGGCCGCGCCCGAAGCGGTAACGTTTAATCGTTTGGCAAACGTATTGCATTAGTGTGGCTGCCTATCAGCGTGGTTAACGAAAGGCTCGCCGCTCATGTTTGCCCGATTCAACAAGACCTTGTCAGCACGAATCGTCGCTGGCGCGCTTTGCACCATGTTTCTCGCGCTCGCGCTCATGGTTTTACCGCGAGCAGCATGCTCCAGGGGCAGCTTGAGCTGCTGGCGCAGGAGCGACAGGATTCAAGCATGCGTGTCGCCTGGGAGGTGCTCAAGTCAAGGGCGATCGCTTCGCGATCAAGGACGGCAAACTGGTTGTCGGCGATAACTACGTCGTCAACGACAATTTTGAGGTTGTCGATCGCGTGAAGGAGCTGGTCGGCGGCACGGCCACCGTGTTCCAGGGCGATATGCGCGTTTCCACCAACGTCAAAAGCCGGACGGCAGCCGCGCAGTCGGCACGCCGCTGGCCAAAAACGCCGCCTACGAGGCGATCTTCCAGCAGGGCAAACCCTATCGCGGGTCCGCGGATATTCTCGGCACCCCTTCTATACCGCCTATGATCCCATCCTGGATGCTGATGGCAAGGTCATCGGCATCCTCTATGTCGGCTTGAAGAAGTCCGAATTTCTCGAGCATGTCCAGGCTGCCCGCAGCAAGCTGCTGCAGATCGCCTTCGGCGTCGGGCTGGCCGGCGCCTGATGATCGCCTGGTACCTGCGGCGCACCCTCAAGCCTCTGACCGAGATCGCTCACACGACCCGTGCTCTTGCGGAGGGCCGCCTTGACATGGATGTCCCAAGTCAGGGTCGCACCGATGAAGTCGGCGAGATCGCGCGGGCGCTCGATGCGCTGCGCGACGCTCTGGTCGAGCGGAACCGTCTGGAGGCGGAAGCCGCACAGGCCGCACAGGAATTGCAGGAGCTCGAGAAGAACCGCATCACGGAACAGCTCGCGCTGCAAAGCGCCGAAGCCGGACGCCGGGCGGAAGAGCAGGCCGCCGCCGCAGAGCAGCGCAAGGAATTCGTGGCGTCCCTTGCCGGCACGATGGAGCATCAGGTCGCGGAGTCCATGGATCGGGTGACGCAGGCGCTGCAGGAACTCGGGCAGGCATCGGAGACGATGCGGCAGGGTGCATCCGCCACGCTGGCAAGCTGTGCCCTTGCCGCCGACAAAAGCAACATCGCCTGCGAGAACATCGAAGCGATTGCAGCAGCAACCGAAGAAATGTCTGCGTCCGTCCGGGAAATCGAGCGCAAGATCGGCGTTGCGGCCGTCGAGATCGAAAAGGCGGCCCGGCAAACCTCGGAATCGACCCAGACCATCGCCAGCCTGTCGCAAGCGTCGCACCGGATCGGCGCCGTCGTCGAACTGATCCAGGATATCGCCGAGCAGACCAACCTGCTGGCGCTCAACGCCACCATCGAGGCGGCACGCGCCGGCGACGCCGGGCGCGGCTTCGCGGTCGTCGCCAGCGAGGTCAAGGGTCTTGCCACCCAAACCGCCAAGGCGACCCAGGATATCAGCGTGCTGATCGGCGAAATCCAGGCGCATACGGAGCGCAGCGTCGCCACCATGGGTGCCGTGGCGCAGCAGGTGGAAACCGTGCACGAGATATCCTCCGAGATTTCGGCAGCAGTACGCGAGCAGGCGGCCAGTACCGCGGAGATCAGCCGCTCGACGCGCGTGGTGGTCGAGACCGTGGACGTGCTGAACGACGAGGTGGAAAACATCAAGGCGCTGGCGCAGGCGGCGGACCAGCAGGCCGGTGCCGTGGTCAGCTCCACCACCATGCTCGATGCGCAATCCACAAGCATGGCGAGCGAACTGGCTGCACGGCTGCGGGATCTGCGCGCCGCTTGAGCCGCGCTCGCACCGCTGGCTGCGGCGTTGAGACTCGTCGTGTCTCAGTTTGAACATCCGCTCGTGGTGAGCTGGACGAACCACGAGCCGCTCACCCTTCGTCCAGCTCAGGGTGAGCGGGGAGGTTTCAAACTGAGGCACGAGCTTGAGACTGCGCGGCTTGCGCTGAGGCGCAGGTCCGCCTAACCCTCTGGCGCATGAAGCGAACGCATCTGCCTCTGAATGGCCTGCGCGTGTTCGATGCGGCGGCGCGCCACCTCTCGTTCACGCGCGCCGCAGACGAACTGGCGGTGACCCCGGCCGCCGTTGGCCAGCATATCCGTGCGCTGGAGGACTTGCTGGGCGTCGTGCTGTTCCGGCGCACCACGCGCGGCCTGGAACTGACGGCGGAAGCCGAAGCGGCGCTGCCATCCCTGCGCCTGGGCTTCAGCCATTTCGAACAGTCGGTCGCGCTGCTGCAGGTCGGGCAGGCGTCGACGGTCGTGACCATCTCCGCGCCGGCAAGCTTCGCCGCGCGCTGGCTCGCGCCAAGGCTCGCGGCGTATCGGGCGCAGAACGAAGGCCTCAGCCTGCGGCTGTTCGCAAGCACCGGCCCGATCGATTTCACGCAGGCGAACATCGATCTGGCGATCCTGCATGGGCCGCAAGCGCCGGACGGGCAACCGTCGCACCTGCTGCAGGGGATGCGCTGGCGGCCGTTGCTGCGCCGGATGTGCGTGCGCCGCTGATCCACAATGCGGACAACGACTGGGCCGCCTGGCTGGCGCGGGCCGGCGTGCCGGACGCACGGCCGGGCGATGGCCTGCACGTCGACCTGAGCGCGGCGGCCATCGAGGCGGCGCTTGCAGGTCAGGGTGTTGCGCTGGCGTCGGTGCCGCTGGTCGCCGACCTGCTGGCGCGCGGCCTGCTCGTCGAGCCGTTTGGCCCTGCGCAGCCCGATCCGCGCTGCTACTGGCTCAGCGCGCCAGAGCCGCAATGGCAACAGAAGAAGGTGCGCGCGCTGGTGGCCTGGCTGACGGGCTTGCAATGACGGGTCAGTCCAGGCCCAGTTCGCGCTGGCGTTTTTCGACAGTCCGCTGGCGACCAGCCGGTGGGACTCGGCGAGGTAGAATTGCAGGTCCTCATCGCTCAGCCCGGGTTCGGCATAGTGCTGGATCCACAGCATGCCGCGCGAAGCAGGTAGGGTGCCGGGCGCAGCCCCGGCATCTGGCGCAGGACTTCATAGCTCATCGGCGAGACCTTGAAGGTGATGCCCGTGCTGGAAATCACGAACACCTTCCCGCCGACCTTCCAGACATCCGCACCGCCCCACTGCACCACGTGGGTCGTCGCCGGCAGGGCGGCGCAGAAAGCGTTCAGTTCGCTTGGCGTCATGGGCATCCTCTGCGGCTAGTGGGTCATTTTGATAATCGCTCGTGGTGAGCTGGACGAACCACGAGCCGCTCATCCCTTCGTCCAGCTCAGGGTGAGCGGCAAAGCTTCAAAAGACCCGCTACCCCTTTGCTGCTAGGCTTGTCAGATGCCCTGATCTTTGCGCACAGTCGCGCCAAAGCATAGGGGAAGGACATGGCTGGAACCATTGCCGCGCTCATTCTGGCGATCCTGGCGTTTTTCACGGTCGCAGCCGGCGTCGTGACCGTACGCCAGGGCTTTGAATATACGGTCGAGCGTTTCGGCCGTTACACCAAGACCCTGCGGCCCGGCTTCCACCTCATCGTGCCGTTCGTTGACCGGGTCGGCCGGCGCATCAACATGATGGAACAGGTGCTCGATATCCCCGGCCAGGAGATCATCACCCGCGACAACGCCATGGTCGGGGTCGACGGCGTGGTGTTCTACCAGGTTCTGGACGCGGCATCCGCTGCCTACCAGGTCTCCGATCTCGTGCTCGCGATTCTCAACCTGACCACCACCAATCTGCGCACGGTCATGGGGTCCATGGACCTCGACGAGACCCTGTCGCAGCGCGATGCGATCAATGCGCGGCTGCTGACCATCATCGACCAGGCGACCCACCCCTGGGGCCTGAAGGTCACCCGCGTCGAAGTGAAGGATATCCGGCCGCCCGCCGACATCTCCAACGCCATGGCCAGGCAGATGAAAGCGGAACGGGAAAAGCGGGCGACCATCCTTGAGGCCGAGGGTGCCCGCAGTGCGGAAATCCTGCGCGCCGAGGGCCAGAAGCAGGCGCAGATTCTGGAGGCCGAAGGACGGCGCGAGGCCGCATTCCGCGACTCCGAGGCGCGCGAGCGCGAAGCCGAGGCCGAAGCCCGCGCGACCACCATGGTCAGCGAGGCGATAGCCGCCGGCAATGCGCAGGCGATCAACTATTTCGTTGCGCAGAAATATGTGGAGGCGATGACCGCGTTCGCCCAGTCCAGCAACAGCAAGACGATCTTCATGCCGCTGGAACTGTCGTCCCTGGCCGGCTCTGTCGGCGGCATTTCGGAACTGCTGGCCGCCATTCGCCCGGATGACAAGCCGGCCGGACAGCGGTAATCAACGGTATCCTGGTCTTTCGCGAGGCGCGCATGAGTCTGTCGGAAATAATGAGCGGCGACACCGGTTACGGCTGGTGGTGGGTGGCTACGGGCCTGATCCTTTCAGCGCTGGAAATCTTTGCGCCGGGGTCCTTCATGCTCTGGGTCGGCATCGCCTGCATGATGACCGGTTTCCTGACCGTGGCTGCCAGTCCGGCGGTCGAGGTGCAATTCATGCTGTTCGCGGTGTTTGCGGTTCTGAATGTCGTCGTGCTGCGCACCCTGCTTCGCCGCTTCCCGATCGTCTCCGCCGCGCCATTGCTCAATCGCCGCGGCGACCAGCTCGTCGGCCAGACCCTGAAGCTGATCGAACCGATTGAAGCGGGTACAGGCCGCGCCCGTGTCGGCGACACCGCGTGGCTGGTGCGCGGGCCGGACATGCCGAACGGCAGGATGGTCAAGGTGATCGGCGTCGAAGGCGCACAGCTGGTGGTCGCGCCGGTCAATCCCTGAAGCTGGCCCATTCGGCCAAAAGGGCCGGTCGCATGCGATCGAACCCTGCACACCCCGATCGAGTCCCGTACGCGAAACACTGCTTTCGCGAGTCTCGCACTAGTCGCCCCCGGTTTCTCCTGACATCTATGGGGTCATGCTTGGAGAAACGTCATGATCCCCGCAGTTTTCGTCTGTAACTGCACGCCGAGCCAGTCGCCCAGCGACCAGGCGACGAAGCGTGCCCTGAAGAAGTTGGGCGACCGCCTGCCCCGACCGCAGGCGATCGCGCTGATTTCCAATCAGTGGCGCACGACGACAGTGCAGGTGCGCCTGGTGACGGCGAATGGCGTGGAGACGCCGGCGGGCAAAGCGGCGGCGGCCATGGTCGCAGGCGCCATCGGCGCGACGGTTGCAGTGCCGCTGCGGGTCGAACATCTTGGCGACGGCAGCCATTGGCCGGTCGCCTTCATGTTTCACAAGGACATGCCGCCCATCGTCGAAGTGTCGCTGCTGAGCCTGCGCGGCGCACTGCACCACTATAGTCTCGGCCTGCATCTGGACAAGCTGCGCACCCGCGACGTTCTGGTGCTCGGCTGCGGCGGGGTCACATGCGGCGATACCGCGCAACCGAAGGACATGGCCGGGTTCATGGCCTGGATGAACAAGGTATTGCAGAGCGGACGCATCGACGACCTGCTGGACTACCGCGAACGGTTCGAATGCACGGTGACGCCTGAGCCGCAGGAGCAGTCGCTGATGCCGCTATTCACCGCGCTCGGCGCGGCCGGGCCGGGCGCCAGCGTCCGCAGCGAGATCTGCAACGCCGAAGACGCCCCGACCCGCACCAGCGTCTTCGTGTTCGAATAAAGCTAGCTGCGGCTGCTCGGCTTGATGTCGTGCTCGGCGAGGACTTCGGCCGGGCTGACGTTCGGCGAGATGGCGCGCATGGCCGCAAGCTGCGCCTTGAAGTTCGCCAGGTCCCTGCCGGCGAGCCAGCGCCCGGTCGGCAGCTTGCTGTCCGCAGGATTGACGGCTGCGCCCTTCAGATAGACTTCGTAATGCAGGTGCGGGCCGGTCGAGAGGCCCGTCGTGCCGACATAACCGATGACCTGGCCCTGCTCGACGCGTGCGCCGGTGCGCACACCGCGCGCAAAGCCTCTCAGGTGGGCGTAGCGGGTCTGGAAGCCCTGACCGTGGCTCAGCACGATCACATTGCCGTAACCGCTGTTGAAGGCCGCCGATGCGACCGTGCCAGCGCCAGACGCCAGCACGGGTGTGCCTGTCGGCGCGGCGAAGTCGATCCCCTTGTGCATGCGACTGTAGCCGAGGATCGGATGCCGGCGCATGCCAAAGCCGGAGGTCTGGCGGAAGCCGCCCTCGATCGGCGTCTTCATCAGCATGCGCTTCACGGACACGCCGTCGGCGTGGAAATATTCAAGCGCGCCGCCGGAGGGCGAAGCCGGTCAGCTCCAGCGTCTTGCCGGATTTTTGAGCATGAGCGCGGCATAGAGCAGCTTGCCGGTACGAACCTCGCCGGTTTCCGCGATCTTGCGCTCGAAGACCAGGGAGAAGCGGTCACTGGCGACGACATCGCGCTGGAAGTCGACGCCAAGGACAGCAGCTTGACATACTGGTTGACCAGTCCAGCCGGCACACCGGCACGGCGCGCCGCGACATACAGGCTGGAGCCGACCGACCTCGATGCGCGCCGGCGCATCGACCACCTGCAGCGGGATCGCCTTCGCGAGAAGCTGGCCGCCCAGGCGGCGCGCCTCGACGACCTTGTCGAACGCAGCGCGAAAGCTCAGCGCATCAAGCGGGCGCGGCTCATCGGCGCTGAGGCGACGGCCCAGCGTGACATGCAGCGCGGCCCCGCCCTCGAACCCGAGGGTGCCGAGCTGAGCCTCCAGCGCCTTTGCGCATCCTTGGCGATGCTGCGGGACGCGCCGGCGCGCGCCAGCGCGCTCGCCAGGCTTTCACCCCGGCGCATGCGGGTGCTGGCGGAAACGCTCGCCGGCTCCAGCGGCGCGGCGAGCGCACGCACCTGCGGCGTCATCGGCACTCTGGCCCCGGTCCGGCCACCGTCGGCGAGCGGACCGATGGTCAAGGGGCGAGCAGCTCGCGCTGCGATGCGGACATGGCATCCGGGAAGCGGGATGGCGGGGTCGGGCTTTCGATCGCCTGCATCGCCAGCAGGGCGCAGGACAGCATGGCACCAAGCGTCGCAAACCCGCGCCACCACTCCGCCGAGCCGATCCGGTAGCCCAGGTCCACCGCCCAGGGCGCAGGTTGGCCACGCTGGGCGGCAACGGCAAAACCCACAGGGGCGAAAGCAAGCGCGGTATCGGCGTTCATCGCGAGCCTGAAGTCGGAACCGGGATCATGTCTGTGCGTCACCTGCCTGCACAAAGACTGCGAGTCGCGGATTTCCCGTCGCACTCGATGATTCTTCATCTGTGCCGTCGCGATTCGGCCAAGTCAAACTGAAATCGCTCGATTGTCAGCCGCTTGTCCCGATTCAGGACAGAAGGACAAAAATTTCCCTACGAACTGTAGCGTATTCTTCACAATTCCCTACTATGGATAGTCGAAATCGGCTTGATCTTCCCTGTTCGTGAGGTCAGGGTACGCTTATGGGTCACCATCGGACGCCGCCAGTCACCGCAGTCCTCGGGCCGACAAACACCGGCAAGACCCACCTCGCTGTCGAGCGCATGCTTGGCCACTCCTCCGGAATGATCGGCTTTCCACTGCGGCTGCTGGCCCGCGAGGTCTATGACCGCACGGTCGCCGCCAAGGGCGCTGACCAGGTCGCGCTGATTACCGGCGAGGAAAAATCATCCCGCCCGGCGCGCGGTATTTTCTCTGCACGGCCGAGTCCATGCCACTGGAGCGCGATGTGGCGTTTCTGGCGCTCGATGAGGCACAGATGGGTGCGGATGAAGAGCGCGGCCATATCTTCACCGATCGTCTGCTGCGCGCGCGCGGGCGCGATGAAACCATGGTGCTGGGTTCGGCCAGCATCGCGCCGCTTATCCGGGCCCTGCTGCCGGATGCCGACATCATCAGCCGACCGCGTTTCTCGACCCTGACCGGGGTCGGCGCGTGCAAGCTCGCGCCTGCCCAAACGCTCGGCGATCGTCGCCTTCTCGACCGAGCAGGTCTATGCGCTTGGCGAAATGCTACGTCGCCAGCGCGGCGGGGTCGCCGTGGTCATGGGCTCGCTGAGCCCGCGCACCCGCAACGCCCAGGTGGCGATGTATCAGGCGGGCGAGGTCGATTATCTGGTGGCGACCGACGCCATCGGCATGGGCCTCAACATGGACATCGGCCATGTGGCGTTCGCGGCGGTGCATAAATTCGACGGCCGCCGGTTCCGCCGGCTCAAGCTCTCGGAAATCGGCCAGATCGCGGGCCGTGCCGGGCGCCACCGCAAGGATGGCAGTTTCGGCTCGGTCGCACTCGGCAGCGATCCGGACGCGGGCCTGACCGCTGAGGAAATGCTGGCGGTCGAAGGGCATGTCGTCCCGGCGCTCACCGAACTGAAATGGCGCAACGCCGTGCTCGACTTTCATTCGGTGCGCACGCTGATCGCATCGCTGGATGTACGCCCGCCACGCCCCGAACTGTCGCGCCCGGCCGATGCCGTCGATCTGGCCGTGCTGCGCGTGCTGGCGCTGGAGCCGGAGGTCCAGCAGCGCGCGCGCGGCGAAAAGGCGATCCGCAAGCTCTGGGCCGCCTGCCAGCTTCCCGATTACCGCAAGATCTCGCCGGACAATCACGCGCGGCTGGTACAACGGCTGTATCGTCACCTGACCGAAGGGAACGGCACGATCCCCAACGACTGGATCGGCGCCGAAGTCGCCCGTCTCGACAATGTGAACGGCGACATCGACACGCTGGCCGCCCGCATCGACGGCGTACGCACCTGGGCTTACATCGCGCATCAGGCCGGCTGGCTTGACGATCCGGCCCACTGGGCGGGACGGACCAAGGAGCTGGAGGAAAACTCTCGGACGCCCTGCACGAGCGGCTGACCCAGCGGTTCGTCGACCGGCGCACGGCCGTGCTGCTGCGGGAACTGCGCGACGCCAGCGCCGTGGCCGTCGGCGTCGCGGCGGACGGCGCGGTCGAAGTCGACGGCACGGCCATCGGCACGCTGTCCGGCTTCACCTTCTCGGTCGACCCCTTGAGCAGCCATAGCGACAAACGCCGCGTGATGGCGGCCGCCGAGCGGGCGCTGGAGGGCGAAATGGGCCGCCGCGCCCGTGCGCTCGCCGGCAGCGAGGCGACGGACTTCCGCCTCTGCCCCGAGGTCAGCGCGCCGCGGGTCGGCGTGTGCTGGCGCGGCGCGATGGTCGCGACGCTGGAGACCGGGCAGGACATGCTGCGCCCGCGCATCCGGCTGGCCGCCGGTGCCATGGCACTGCCGCCGCAGGACCGCGCCCGCGTGCTCGAACGGCTCGACCGCTGGCTGACCGCGCAAGTCGACAAGGAACTGGCGCCGCTTGCCCAGTTGCGCGAGGCGCTCGCCATCAGCAACCCGGACCGGCTGGAGGGTGCCGCACGCGGCCTGGCGGTACAACTGCTCGACCAGCTCGGCGTGGTGCGTCGAGACGCAGCCGCGGGGATCGTCAACGCCCTCACCAAGGCGCAACGCCGGCGGCTGGCGGCCTGCGGCGTGCGCATCGGCGCCTACCACATCTACCTGCCGCGCCTGCTGAAGCCGGAGCCGACCCGCTGGCGCGCAGCGCTCTGGTCGGTGCGGTACGGCGCGCACCAGCCTCTGCCAGACCTAAGCGCAGTCTCGATCGACCGCATGCCGGGGTCGCCGACGCCTTCTATACCATGGCGGGCTATTGGCCGGTCGGGCCGAAGCTGGTGCGGATCGATATCGTCGAGCGGATCGCCAGCGCCCTGCGCGGGCCGGCAATGCGCCGGTGGTGCCGCCGGATCAGCTCATCTGCTCGACCGGCCTGACCCGCAGCGACTTCGGCCACCTGCTGGCCACGCTCGGCTATCGCCGCAAGCTGGCACCGCCGAGCGAGGATGCCGGCGGGCAAGCCAAGACCATCGCGTTCCAGTGGAAGGGGCTGCGCCCGCCGTGCGCCGTCCCGCACCCGCTGCAGCGCCTGAACATTCGCCATTTGCCGTCCTGGCGCAGCTGCGCCGCTGAAGAAGAGAGAAGCCCAGACAGGAGACCATTGCCTATGCCGAAACAGCGCCCGAACCCGTCGCACGTCTGTCAGCCCGACCAAGCCGCCCATGGCCCGGGACAAAGACTGGACAAATGGTTGTGGTTCGTCAGGCTGTTCCGGTCCCGGTCGGAGGCCGCCGACATGTGCGCCAGCCGCCACCTGCGGCTCGACGGGCGGGTGATCGACAAATCGCATGCGACGGTGCGCCCCGGTTCCATCGTCAGCTTCCCCAAGGGCGGGCGCGTTGTCGTCGTCAAGGTGCTGGGCCTGGCCGAACATCGCGGGCCGTTTACGGTCGCGCGGGAACTCTACGAGGACTTGAGCCCGGAGCCGCGCCCAACGTTCGCGCACGCTGCTACCGAGCACTATGCGGCCTGCCCGGCGTGATGCGCTTGACGGCGTGGGAAGGCCCGCGCTAGCACGCGTTTGACCTGCCCCGTGCAGCCGCCATCATCCGTCCGGAGGAACCCGCCATGACCTATGTGGTCACCGAAGCCTGCATCAAATGCAAATACATGGACTGCGTGGAGGTCTGCCCGGTCGACTGTTTCTACGAGGGCGAGAACATGCTCGTCATCAACCCGAACGAGTGCATCGACTGCGGTGTGTGCGAGCCGGAATGCCCGGCGGAGGCGATCCTGCCGGACACCGAGCCGGGCCTGGAAAATGGCAGGAACTGAACGCGCAATATGCCGCGCTCTGGCCGAACATCACCGAAAAGGCCCGACGCCCGACGACGCCGACGACTTCAAGGGCGTGGACGGCAAGTTCGACAAGTATTTCTCGGCCGAGCCCGGCAAGCGGTAGCGCGATTTCTAGAGCCTGATGACTTTAGGTTGACCCACACGCCATCGCGCGGTTGCACACGCGCCGCTCACCCTGAGCTGGACGAAGGGCTGAGCGGCTCGTGGTTCGTCCAGGCTCACCACGAGCGGACTTTACAGCCTGCTCCAGCGAAGATCGGAATGGCGATCCCATCCAATGTCATCAGACTCTAGCAGGCTGGTGAAAGCTCACATCTAGACGAGCAGCTTGCGTGCCGACTGGATCAGCTCTTCCTTCTTCTGGTCCTTGTCGCTCAACGAGGTATCTTCCGGCACCTTGAGGCCACGCTGCACCGCCGGACGCTTCGCGATCTGATCCATCCAGCGCTTCAGGTTCGGGAACGGGGCGATGTCGACACCCGACCAGTCGTGGATGC
The DNA here is from genome assembly GCF_005144965.1 of Hankyongella ginsenosidimutans. Taxonomy (GTDB): domain Bacteria; phylum Pseudomonadota; class Alphaproteobacteria; order Sphingomonadales; family Sphingomonadaceae; genus Hankyongella; species Hankyongella ginsenosidimutans. Next base: position 1,801,924 of record NZ_CP039704.1, on the reverse strand, counting down.
GCACCCAGCAGAAGTTGGCGATATCGGCGATCGAATAGTCGCCGGCCAGGAATTCGCTGTGCGCCAGATGCCCGTCGAGCACGCCGAACAGGCGCTTGGTCTCGTTCTGGTAGCGGTCGATCGCTGGCTGGATCTTTTCCGGGAAGTAGCGGAAAAACACGTTGGCTTGCCCCATCATCGGGCCGATGCCGCCCATCTGGAACATCAGCCACTGCAGCACGCGGGATCGCCCCTTGGCGTCGGCTGGCATGAACATGCCCGACTTCTCGGCCAGATAGATCATGATCGCCCCGGACTCGAACACGGCAAAATCGCCCTCGTCGTGGTCGACGATCGCCGGAATGCGGCCGTTGGGGTTGATCGCCAGGAACCACGGTTCCTTCTGCGTCCCTTCCGAGAGCTTGATCGGCTGGACGGTATAGGCAAGGCCCATCTCCTCGAGCGTCACCGAGGCTTTGTGGCCGTTTGGCGTAGCGGACGTGTAGAGCGTGATCATGCATGCCTCCTTGACAGTGGAGCGCATGATATAATCCCCTGCGGCGCGCGTGGTCAGGTGTGGTGCGCGAACGAAGTGTCGCCAGCCCGCGCGACACTCTTACATTGACGCGCGCGGCGGTCTCGACTATAGACCCGCCTTCTTTTCCGGCGGCGCGCGTGAAGCGCACATCCAATCGCCGCCGACATCGGAACTTGGGCTGTGCGCCCACGGAATGGAATAGGGTTTTGAGCCATGGCGCGTGTGTGTGAATTGACAGGCAAGGGTCGGCAAGTGGGCAACAACGTGTCCCACGCCAACAACCGCACCAAGCGGACCTTCCTGCCGAACCTGCAGAACATCACCTTCCTTTCGGATGCGCTGGGTGCCGGCTACAGCTTCCGCGTCACCACCCACGGTGCGCGCTCGGTCGAGCATGCCGGCGGCCTTGACTCCTGGCTGCTGAAGACCCGCGACGCCCAACTGTCGATCAAGGCGCGCCGCCTGAAGCGCCTGATCGAGAAGAAGCAGCAGCCGGCTGCCTGAAGCGCATGACCGGTCGCCACGGCGATCCGGCATGACGGCGGACATCACGATCGATATCGAGGCCGCGCGGGGCGATTTTCAGCTTCGCGCGGCTTTCCGTGCGCCCGGCAGCGGTGTGACCGCGCTGTTCGGGCCGTCGGGGTGCGGCAAGACCAGCCTGCTGATGGCGGTTGCCGGGCTGCTGCGCCCGCAGCGCGGCCGTATCGCCATCGGCGACACGGCGCTGTTCGACGCCGCGGCCGGGTGGATCAGCCACCGGAGCGGCGGCGGATCGGCGTGGTGTTCCAGGATGCCCGGCTGTTCCCGCACCTGAGCGTCGCCGCGAACCTGCGCTACGGCCAGCGCCACGCCCGCGCGGCACCCATCGTCGGGCATGCCGATCTCCTGGAGCTGCTGGACCTGATGCCGCTGCTGGAGCGCCTGCCCGGCACCCTGTCCGGCGGCGAGAAGCAGCGGGTCGCGATCGGCCGCGCCCTGCTGTCCGCGCCGCGCCTGCTGCTGCTCGATGAACCCATGGCCGCGCTGGATGCAGCGCGCCGCATCGACATCCGGGGCTGCTCGCCCGCCTGCGTACGACCCTCGACATTCCCATGCTGCTGGTGACCCATGACTTCGGCGATGTGCTGAAGCTCGCCGATCATCTGGTGTTGATGCAGGGCGGCACGGTCACGGACTCCGGTCCGCTCGCCGAGGTCGCGCAGCGCCTCCCGCACACCGCCCGATCGAGGCGGGCGTCACGGCGGCGACCCTGATCGAGGGCCGGGTGGTCGAGATCGCAGACCTGCACCTTGCCTGCGTCGAGACGGCGCTCGGCCGGCTCACCGTCGAGGCTGTCGGGCTGAACCGGGCCACGCCCTGCGGCTGTCGATCCCGGCGCGCGAGGTCATTCTGGCGCGCGCATCGGTTCCGGAGATCAGCGTCGTCAACCAGTTGCCGGCGACGATCCAGGCGCTGGACCCGGACCCGAGCGGCAATGTCCGCGTGACCCTGCGCGTCGGGAACGCACAGCTTCTGGCACTCGTCACAGCAGCCTCCGCCGCCCGCATGCGGCTTGGCCCCGGCGAGCCGGTCTATGCGCTCATCAAGGCGCTGGCGCCGGTGTCGGTTGCCGGCGGATAGCTGGCGCCAGCCCCTTGTGTTGCGAAAATGTCACATTACATCGCGGTAAGTCTCATATCCTGAGGGGCACCGCTGTATGAACATCGAGAAATTCTCCGACCGCGCCAAGGGCTTCCTGCAAGCCGCCCAGACGCTGGCGATCCGCCGCGATCACCAGCGCGTCGACACGCTGCACCTGCTCAAGGCGCTGCTGGAGGATGACCAGGGCATGGCCTCCGGCCTCATCAAGGCCACGGGCGGCCGCCCGGAGCAGGCATCCCAGGCTGCGGACGCGGCTCTGGCGCGCATCGCGCGGGTCCAGGGCGGCGGCCAGCTCGGCTGGGATCCCGGCGCGGTCAAGGTGCTGACCCAGGCCGAAGAAGTCGCCCAGAAGGCCGGCGACAGCTTTGTGACCGTCGAGCGGCTGCTGCTGGCGCTCGCGCTCGCGCAGGGCACGGAGGCCGCGCGCATCCTCGGCGAGGCGGGCGTCACGGCGCAAAAACTCAACGAGGCGATCAACACCATCCGCAAGGGCCGCACCGCCGACACGGCATCCGCCGAGGATCGCTACGACGCGCTGAAGAAATTCGCCCGCGACCTGACCCAGGCGGCGCGCGACGGCAAGCTCGATCCCGTCATCGGGCGTGACGAGGAAATCCGGCGCACCATCCAGGTGCTGGCGCGGCGCACCAAGAACAATCCCGTGCTGATCGGCGAGCCGGGCGTCGGCAAGACCGCGATCGCGGAGGGGCTGGCGCTGCGCATCGCCAACGGCGACGTGCCGGAAGGCCTGAAGGACAAGAAGATCATGGCGCTCGACATGCCCTGATCGCCGGCCAAGTATCGCGGCGAGTTCGAAGAGCGGCTGAAGGGCGTGCTTGAGGAAGTGCGCGGTGCCGAGGGCGACCTCATTCTCTTCATCGACGAAATGCACACGCTCGTCGGCGCCGGCAAGACGGACGGCGCGATGGATGCCTCCAACCTGCTGAAGCCGGCGCTGGCCCGGGGCGAGCTGCACTGCATCGGTGCCACCACGCTTGATGAATATCGCAAATACGTCGAGAAGGACGCAGCGCTCGAGCGCCGCTTCCAGCCGGTGTTCGTCGGCGAACCGACCGTCGAGGACACCATCTCGATCCTGCGCGGCCTGAAGGAAAAATACGAGGTCCACCACGGCGTGCGGATCACCGACGGCGCGCTGGTCGCATCCGCCACGCTCGGCAACCGCTACATCACGGATCGCTTCCTGCCCGACAAGGCCATCGACCTGATGGACGAGGCGGCGTCGCGCCTGCGCATGGAGGTGGAAAGCAAGCCGGAAGAGATCGAAACCCTCGACCGGCGGATCATCCAGTTGAAGATCGAGCGCGAGGCCCTGAAAAGGAGCAGGACGCCGCCTCGCGCGACCGGCTGGCCAGGCTCGAGGACGAACTCGGCAAGCTGGAGGCGGAATCGACGGCGCTGACCCTGCGCTGGCAGGCCGAGCGCGAAAAGATGCAGGGCGAGCGCCAGCTCAAGGCCAGGCTGGACGACGCCCGTCTTGAGCTGGAGCAGGCGCAGCGGCGCGGCGACCTCGCCCGCGCTGGCGAGCTGGCATACGGCGTCATTCCGGACCTGGAAAGAAGATCGCTCAAGCCAAAGCCGCCAGCGACACCGCCATGCTGCGCGAGGAAGTGACCGCAGAGGACATTGCCTCGGTCGTCTCGCGCTGGACCGGCATTCCGGTCGACAGGATGCTGGAGGGCGAGCGCGAGAAGTTGCTGGCGATGGAGGCGGAACTCGGCCGCCAGGTCATCGGCCAGACCGAGGCTATCGCCGCCGTCTCAGCCGCCGTGCGCGCGCGCGCGCCGGGCTGCAGGACCCGAACCGGCCACTGGGCAGCTTCCTGTTCCTCGGGCCGACCGGGGTCGGCAAGACCGAGCTCTGCAAGGCGCTGGCGAACTTCCTGTTCGACGACACGGCGGCCATCGCCCGTATCGACATGAGCGAGTTTCAGGAAAAGCATTCGGTCGCCCGGCTGATCGGCGCGCCGCCGGGCTATGTCGGCTACGAGGAAGGCGGCGTGCTGACCGAGGCTGTCCGCCGCCGGCCCTATCAGGTCGTGCTGTTCGACGAGGTCGAGAAAGCCCACCCGGACGTGTTCAACGTGCTGCTGCAGGTGCTGGACGACGGCCGGCTCACCGACGGCCAGGGCCGCACGGTCGACTTCACCAACACCCTGATCGTGCTGACCTCGAACCTTGGCGCGCATTACATCGCCAGCCTGCCCGAAGGCCAGGACACCGATGCGGTGCGCAACGAAGTGATGGAGGTGGTGCGCGGGCATTTCCGCCCGGAATTTCTCAACCGGCTGGACGAGATCATCCTGTTCCATCGCCTGGGCGAGGCGCACATGGGGCCGATCGTCGACATCCAGGTGGCCCGCGTCGCCCGCCTGCTCGCCGACCGCAAGATCGGCCTCACGCTTTCGGACTCCGCGCGCGCCTGGCTCGGGCGGGTCGGCTACGATCCGGTCTACGGCGCGCGGCCCCTGAAGCGTGCGGTGCAGAAATATCTGCAGGACCCGCTGGCGGAACTCATCCTGCGCGGCCAGGTGAAGGATGGCCAGACTGTCACCGTCGAGGACGGCGACGGCCTGCTTCGCCTCTCGGTCGGGTGAGGGTCAGCGCGCCTGGAGCCCGATGACATTGGATGGGATCGCCATTCCGATCTTCACGGAGCAGGCTTTAGAGCGTGATGACATTTGCTGGAATCGTCATTGCGAGGCGGCAAAGCTGCCGAAGCAATCCAGGAACACCAGTATTTCCATGGATCGCCGCGTCGCCTGCGGCTCCTCGCGATGACAGATGGATCAATGTAAAGTCATCAAGCTCTAAAGTCCGCTCGTGGTGAGCCTGGACGAACCACGAGCCGCTCAGCCCTTCTGTCCAAGCTCAGGGTGAGCGGCGCGTGGGCAACCGCGCGATAGCGCGTGGTTCAACGTAAAGTCATCAGGGTCTAGACCTTGATCGTTTCAGATTGAATCAATCTGAAACGTGAATCATGGTCTAAATTGTTGATAAGAGCCTGATTCACGCCCTCGGTTGAAGCACATATGCTTCAACCTCAACCGATCAGGCTCTAGTGGATTTCCACTTCGACGCGGCGCAGGGCCGGGCTGCTCTCGAGCACCAGTACACCCTGGGAGTCCTGCTCGCGGTAGGGTCTGCCAACCACGATAGCCGCCGCCGGCACGCCGCGGGCGATGAGGTAATCGCGCACGGCGTGCTCATAGGCCTGTGCCTCGGCCCGTGCCTCGGCGTTGGCCTTGTCGTCTGCAAAACCTTGCAGGTTGATCTGTTTGCCGCCGAAGGTGCGGTAGTTCTCGACGATCCGGTCAAGGGTGGCTTTGGCGGATGCACCCAGTGCATCGTTTTCCTTGCGGAAGAAAATCGGCACGACCCCTGGTGCATGCCGTGGGTGGCGATCTGGAACGAAGGCTGGGTCTGGCAGGCCTGAAGGGGAAGCGCCAAAATTAAAGCCGCAAGCATCGCTGTAAATCTCAGCATGGCGGTTGCTCCCCGTGCATTAGCCCACGGTGGCCACATATAGCCCAACCGATGCTGCGCGGCCAGCGGTCAGATCGCGTCGTAACCCCGCACGCGCAGATGCCCCAGCCGCCGGGCGATCCAGCGGCGACGGCGGGCGCGATAGCCGATCTCCTGCGCAAACGTGGCAGCGTAGACCAGCGACACGGCGGACGCGCCGCTTAAGTCCAGCGAATAGTCGAGCGCCAGCCAGTCCGCCTCGGCGGCGCTCTGGACGCTGCGGTATGCGTCGATGGCTGCTTTCATGTCCGGCCCAAGCGGGTCGAGCCGCCAGAGGTCCCCACCCTCGTTCACGAGCACGTCGCCGCAGGACTCGCCGCCCTGATGTTCGACGTAGAGATAGATCATGCGCCACGGCGGCTGCGTTTCCGCCGCCAGACTATGGGCGAGCGCGCGCAGTTGCACCCCTGCTGGGTTCGCCTTGGGCTTGGACCAGAACAGCATGTGACCCTCTCGACTCAGTCGAGCCTAGCAGTTTTCATGACACTAGCGTGATAAATTATCGCGCGCTGCTGCTATCCGCGCGGGAGCGCGATCAGCGAGATTTGCCGCCCGTAATCCGGCTCGCCGCGGTGGGTCGCCCGGCGATAGCTGTACCAGGCGGCCGCGTCGCCATAAGTGTCGACGCCAAGCAGATCGATCCGCGTAACACCCGCACCCGCGAGACGGCTGGCGGCATAGCCCTCCAGATCGAACTGGGCATGGTCGTCCCGCGCCCCGGCGGCGAAAAACCGCTCGGTCTCAGGGTCCTGCGCCAGGAAGCGCGCGACGAACGCAGCATCCACCTCGTAGGAGCGCCGGGCGATGCATGGGCCGATCGCCGCCATGATCGCGCGTGCGCCCAGCCGGTGCATGGCCTCGACCGTGCGATCGAGAACGCCGGCCAGCGCCCCTTCCAGCCGGCATGTGCCGCACCAATCACCCCTGCAACAGGGTCCGCCAGCAATACCGGCGCGCAGTCCGCCGTCAGGACCCCGAGCGCGAGGCCCGGCACGCGGGTTACCAGGGCGTCGGCTTGCGGCCGGGCGTCATCATCCCAGGCCGTCTGCGCCATGACCACCGCATCACCGTGGACCTGCCGCACCGTCACTAGGTGCGCCCCCGCCGCGACCGCTGCGACAGCGCGCCGCCGGTTCTCGGCCACGTGCGCGGGGTCGTCATCCGATCCGAGCCCGACATTGAGGCTGGCGTAGCCGCCCTGCGAGACGCCGCCGCGCCGCCCGAGAAAACCGTGCGGCACGCCGTCCAGCAGCGCGGAGGTCAGGACGGGGAAGGACTTGCACATCAGATACTCGGCATCGACCACGCGCCCGACATGGAATTCGTAGTCGGCATATTTCTCGAACCCGTAGCGCTGGTAGAAGCGCTGGGCGCGGTAATTTTCGCTGTAGACGCTCAGCACGAGGCTGCGCACCCCGCCCCGCGCGCCTGCTCCAGCGCCCAGTCCATCAGCGCCGGGCCGATGCCCGCGCCCAGCCAGTCCGGCAGCACGTAAAGCTGGCTCAGCTCGAGCGCCGGAGCCGGTCGGTCGTGCAGCGGCAGCTTCAGCGGTGCCAGGTGGCAGAACCCGACCATCTGTCCGGCCGCTTGCGCAACGCGGTAGCGGCGCGCCGGGTCGGCGAGCCGCGTGCGGATCGTCTCCGGATTGTGTGCCTCCTCGAGGAACGTCTGCAGGTCCTCGGGCGGATACAGGTGCCCGAAGGTCGCCGTGAACGTCTCGCGTCCCAGCGCAACCAGCGCCGACGCATCGGCCGGTGTCGGGGTGCGGTAAGCCGGGGTCACGCGAACCCTGCCGGTGTGGGCATGGACGGCGCGGTGGCGGCGAGCACCTTGAACAGCTCGCCCATCTGATCCGGCTCGGAGAGCCGGCGCATGGCCGCCATGATGCTTTCGGTGGCGTCGGCATTGGCGCGCACCAGCGTTGCCGCGCGCACGTCTAGCCCGAGCGCGCGCAGGAACTGCCCCTGGCTGACCGGCCCGTGCCGGGTCAACCCGCCCCGGCCAAGCGCAGCGCCGAGCGCGCGGAAGTTGACATGCGCGGTCAGGTCCGCCTCGCCCGGCTGTTCGAGCGGATCGACGTGCGCGTGGCGCGCCAGCGCCTGCAGGGTCGAGCCGACGCCGGGGCGGTCATACCCATAGTCGATCGCCAGCAGCGCCCCGCCCTGCGCTGCGATGCGGGCCGCCAGGTCCTGCGCGACGGCCTCGGCTGCCGGGCACTGCTCGACGATCACCGTGCCGGCCGGGACTTGCGCGGGCTGCCAGACCAGCCGGTCGCCGTCCACATCGATCAGCCGTTCGCTCAGCCCTTCCGGCGCGCCCGGCCGCAGCAGCCAGTGCCGGACCGGCAGGGCGTCGAAGAATTCGTTGGCGATGACGAACAGCGGTGCGTCATCCGGCAGCGTTTCGATGCTGTCGTGGTGGGTCGCCTGCGGCACGCGCGCCGCCTGCTCGATCCGCAGCGCCGGGCTGATCTCGACGAAATGCACCCGCACGGCTTGCGCGAAACCGGGCGCACCGCCTGCGGCACGCAGCGCATCCGCCATCAGGGTGCCGCGCCCCGGCCCCAGCTCGACCAGGTGGAACGGCGCGGCTCCTGCGCGCTGCCACAGGTCGACCAGCCACAGGCCGATCAGCTCGCCGAACATCTGGCTGATCTCGGGCGCGGTGATGAAGTCGCCGCGCGCGCCGAGCGGATCGCGGGTCATGTAATAGCCGTGCTGCGGGTGCGAGAGACACAGTGCCATGTAGCGGTCGACGCGCATCGGCCCACTGGCGGCGATCTCCGCGCGGATCAGATCAAGGAGTGCGCTCATGCGCTGCTGCGCGCGCGCCGCCCGCTGGCGGTCGCCATCATGTAAAGCCCAAGCAGGATCATCGGCACGCTCAGGGTCTGGCCCATGCTGAGGCCCCAGGACAGGATGCCGAGCTGCACGTCCGGCTCGCGGAAATACTCGGCAATGAAACGGAACGCCCCGTATCCTGTAAGATAAACGCCAACAAGCATGCCGGGCCGGGTCCGCGCGTCCGTCCTGTAGAACGCCCACATCAGGATCGCGAACAGCAGCGCGCCCTCCAGCATGGCCTGATAGAGCTGGCTGGGATGCCGGGAATCTGCTGCGGGTCGCGCGGGAACACCATGGCCCAAGGCACGCTCGCCGCGCGTCCGTACAGCTCGCCGTTGATGAAGTTCGCCAGCCGGCCGAAGAAGGACCCGATGGGCACGACGACAGCCACATAATCGTTCACGCGCAGCCATTTCAGCTTGTTGATGCGGCTGAACAGCAGGATCGCGATCAGCACGCCGACGACGCCGCCGTGGTAGGCCATGCCGCCCTCCCACAGGTAGAACACCCGGAGCGGGTCGGCGGCGAACTGCGGGAAATCGTAGAACAGCACATAGGCCGCCCGGCCGCCGAGGATGACGCCGAGCGTCGCCCAGGTCACGAAGTCGTCGACATGGCGCCGGGCCATCGGCGCGCCGGGCGTCTCGACCATGCGCGACAACTGCCACCAGCCGAGCAGGATGCCGGCGAGGTAGGCAAGCGCGTACCAGCGCACAACCAGCGGTCCCAGGTGCAGGGCCACAGGATCGAACACGGGCAGGATGATAGCGGACGCAGCGGCGTCAACGGGCATGGTGGGCTAACCTCATTCTTCCGCACCCATTACGCCGCTCTGCATCGCTTTGGCCAGCCTGCAATCAATACATATGCTGTCCGCCGTTGATCGAGAGCGTCGAACCGGTGACGAAGCCGGCATCCTCGCTGCACAGGAAGGCAACGCCGCGGGCGATCTCCTCGGCATGACCCAGTCGCCCGACCGGGATTTTCGCCACGATCTTCTCCAGCACGTCCGGTGGCACGGCCGCCACCATGTCGGTGTCGATATAGCCGGGCGCGATGGCGTTGACGGTCACGCCGACGCGCGCGCCTTCCTGCGCCAGCGCCTTGGTGAAGCCGTGGATGCCGGACTTGGCGGCGGCGTAGTTCACCTGGCCATATTGCCCGGCCTGGCCGTTGATCGAGCCGATATTGACGATCCGCCCCCACTTGCGCTCGCGCATGCCGGGGAAGGTCGCCTTGGCGGTGTTGAAGCAGCCGCCGAGGTTGACCTCGATCACCTCTTTCCACATGTCGTAGGACATTTTCAGGATTGTGCCATCCCGCGTGATGCCGGCGTTGTTGACCAGGATATCGATCGGGCCGACGTCAGCCTCGATCTGCTTGCAGGCGGCCTGCACCGCCTCGAAGTCCGCGACATTGAACTTGGACACATGGATGCCGGTGCGCGCCTTGAACGCGTTGGCCTTCTCGTCGTTGCCAGCGTAATTCGCAACGACCGTGCACCCTGCGCCTTCAGGACCAGACTGATCGCCTCGCCGATCCCCGTGTTCCACCTGTCACCAGTGCTACGCGTGTCATGACTTGCCTCCCCGTTTTATTGCGACCTGTTAGACACAAATCATCCTGACCAAAAATGATCGAGGTCAATTCGCTGCACAAAATCGGCGACGGACCGCCTGGCTGCCGTCACATCCATCCGGACAGTTCCCGGCGCACCAGCGTCTCCAGCATGGCCATGCCGGTCTCCGTCGCGTTCAGGCACGGGATGTAGGTATAGTGCGCGCCACCCGCTGCATGGAAGGTCTCGGCACCCGCGATGGCGATTTCCTCCAGCGTCTCGATGCAGTCGACGGCGAACCCCGGCGACACGACCGCCACCGCCTTCGCCCCTCGCCCGGCAGCGCCTCCAGGGTCTTGTCGGTGTAGGGCTGCAGCCATGCGGCCGGCCCGAAGCGGGACTGGAAGGTGACGCGGAACCGCTCCGCCGGCCAGCCGAGTGCCTCGCGCAGCAGGCGGCCGGTCTTCTGGCACTGGCAGTGGTAGGGGTCGCCCAGGTCCAGCGTGCGCCTGGGCATGCCATGGAAGGACGCGACCAGCACATCAGGTGTCCACGCCAGCCCGGCGAGATGCGTGCGCACACTCGCCGCCAGCGCCGCGATGTGGGCCGGGTCGTCATAATAGGGCGGCAGGGTGCGCAGGGCCGGCTGCCAGCGCAGGCCGGCAAGTGTCCGCCTGGCGGCGTCGACCACGGTGGCCGTGGTCGCAGCGGAATACTGCGGATAGAGCGGCGCCAGCAGGATGCGCCGGCACCCGGCACCCATGAGCGCTGCAAGGCGCGCGGTGATCGACGGCTGGCCGTAGCGCATCGCCCAGTCCACCGCGACGCCGGGCAGCCGCACCGCCAGCGCCTGGCACTGGTCCATGGTGAAGGCGGCGAGCGGCGAGAGGTCGCGGGCGCGGTCCCAGACCTTGGCGTAGGCTTTGGCGGTCTTTGGCGGCCGCGTGTTGAGGATGATCCCTTTCAGGATCGGCTGCCAGAGCAGTGGCGGCAGCTCGACCACCCGCCGGTCGGAGAGGAATTCATCGAGGTAGCGGCGGATCGCCGACACCTGCAGCGATGGCGGCGTGCCGAGGTTCACCAGCAGCACGCCGACCTGCGGCGAGGAATCTTCGGATGCCCGGCGGGCGTGTGCTCGGTCATATGTCACCTTTCATGCACCGGAGCGACAAGACCTCACCCCGCAATCGGCAGGGCGCGGCGGCGGCCGCCGCCGGCGCGGGCGATGGCGTTGGCGAGCGCGGGGCGGCGAGCGGTGTCGCCAGCTCGCCGATGCCGCCGGGGCTGGATGAATTCGCCAGCAGAACGACCGTGACCGGCGGTGCCTCCGCCAGCGCCAGCAGCGGATAGCGATCGAAGTTCAGGCTGGTCACATGGCCATCCCGGTAGGACACATGGCCGTACAGCGCATCCGACAGGCCATAGAGGAAGCCGCCCGTCATCTGCGCGCGCACGATGTCCGGGTGGATGATGTCGCCGCAATCGACCGCCAGCGTCGCCCGCAGCAGCCGGGGCGGGCGCTGGCCCTGCAGTTCCACCTCCAGCACGGCGGCCGCGATCGAACCGTAGCCGCAGTGCAGCGCCACCCCTGCCCGCGCCCGGCGCCGAGCCCGTCCGGCCGGTACTGGGCCTTGGCGAGCGCCGTCTCCAGCACATGGCGCGCCCGCGTGCCCTGCGGCAGGTGCGCCAGCCGGAACGCCGCCGGGTCCGCCTGCGCGCGCAGAGCCAGTTCGTCGAGCTCTCGCGCACGAACGCCGCCGCCACCTGTTCGGTCGCGCGCGCAGCGCCGGCGCGCACCGGCAGGTCGATATGCGCCATCTCCTGATGGTGCTCGGGGATGCGGTACTGCTGCTCCAGCGTGTCCGCCGGCACGCCGCCCTGCGGCACCAGCGATTTCAGGTCCGGCACCGTGCGCGCCAGCAGGCTGCGGGTGGCGGACTGGCCGGCGAAACGCCCCGCCAGGCAGCGATGGTCCCGGCCTCGCTCAATTGGCCGCTCATGTCCGCGAGCACGGCCTGGCGCACGCCCTGCAGCGCCATGTCCTGCTCGCGGGTCAGCAGCAGTTGCACCGGCGCGTTCGCGGCGCGGGCGCACAGCGCCGCCATGGTCACCGCATCGACCTCGATCTTGCGCCCGAACCCGCCGCCGACCAGGGTCTGAAACACGGTGACGTTCTTGTCGCTGATGTCCAGCGCGCGCGCCGCCGCCCAGGCCGCCAGAGTCACGGACTGGGTCGGTGCCCAGATTTCGGCCGCGTCGTCCGTCACCCGGGCGGTTGCCGTCAGCGGCTCGAGCGGCGCGGCGGCGGTGGCGGCAAGCGCATAGCGCGCCCGCACCTCCTGTGGGTCATCGCTGGCGAGCATGGCCCCTAGCGCCGCCTCCAGCCGTGTCTGGATCGCAGCGTCGTCCAGCCCGGCGTCAACCGGCGCGCGCAGCGTCTCCAGCGTCCGGGCCGCCTGGTGCGCCTGCCACCAGGTCTGCGCGCATACGCCGACCCAGCCCGGCTGCTCGACCACATGGCGCACCCCGGGCATGGCTGCAGCCGCCTTGAGCGTTGCCGGCGTGCGGTCGACCAGCGCGACCGCCGCATAGAGCATGCCGGCCAGGCGGACATCCGCCCCAAAGCGGGCGCTGCCGTCGATCTTGCCCGGCAGGTCGAGCCGGGGCACGCTGCGGCCGATCAGCCGCCGGGCCTCGCGCGGGCGCAGGTCCAGCGGTTGATCGGCGCTCATGGTCGCGGCTGACGCGGCGACATCGGCGAAACTCACGGTGCGGTCGTTGTAGATCACCTGCCCGGCTTCCGTGTCGCAGTCGCGCCAGTCGACGCCCCACTGGCGGGCGGCGGCCTTGCACAGCTGCACGCGCGCGATGGCGCCGGCCTGGCGCATCGGCTCCCAGAAGGCGCGCACCGAGGTGCTGCCGCCGGTCATCTGCAGGCCATAGCTCTGGGCGGCTTCGCGCACGGCCCAGCGTGCCGCACCTTTGAGGAAGCCGGGCATGCCGCTCAAGCCGTCCAGGCCGATTGCGCGGTTGGCGTACAGCGGGTGGCGCGGTGCCGGCTCGATGGCGACCAGCGACCAGTCCGCGCCCACCTCCTCCGCGACCAGCATGGCGAGCGCGGTGTAGACGCCCTGCCCCATCTCCGCCTGGGGATAGCCACGACGACCTGGCCGTCCGCGCCGATCTTCAGCCAGCCGCTGAGCAGGGTTTCATCCTCGGCGACCGAGAGGTTGATCGGCGTCTCGCGCGGCCAGACCGCCGCCGCCACGATGAGGCCGAGGGTCGCGCCGCCGCCAATGAGAAACCCGCGCCGGGTGGGGTTGCGCGGCCGTCCGTCTGTGTCATGGACGCCGCTTAACGCAAAAGCGCCGCCCCATGCAAACATGGGACGGCGCATTCATGCGACGGTTCAGCCGGATTACGCTGCGAGGCGGAGATTGCCGAGGAAGTCCATCTTGCCGATCGGCACGCCGACGCCGCGCAGGTTGGCGTAGACGACCGTGACGTGGAAGTAGACGTTCGGCAGCACGAAGTCGGCGAGATATTCCTTGCCGTGGAACTTCAGCGGCGCCTGGCCGGCCATCAGCGAGACTTCGCGGGTCTCTGCGCCGTCAAACTTGTCCACCGGGATGCTGTTGATGAAGTCGCGCGCCTTGGCGATGCGCGCCTGCAGGTCGGCGATCGTCGCTTCGTCGTCCGGGAACGACGGCAGGTCGACGCCGGCCAGCCGCGCCGCGCCGCGCACGGACAGGTCGCAGGCCACCTGAACGTTGCGCGCCAGGTGCAGCATGTCCGGGAACAGGCGCAGGCCGAGGATGGTCGCGTCCTCGACCTTGCGCTCGGCGGCATAGGCCGCAGCCTTGGCAAGGATGTTGTGCAGGTTCTGCAGGTTCAGGGTCAGGGCGGGAACGGCGGCTTCGTAGATGGTCACTGACATGATATATCCTCCTTCTGGATGGTGTGCGTTTCTTAACGCACACCCCGGCGGCAGGATATGGATCAGCCTTGAACAGGCCGTTCTCGCTCCGGCACCAATACCTGTTTTCCTTACGGTTTTGTTACACGGAAATCGCCGCCCAGCTCAGAAAAGTCCATAATGCCGCCACATAGGCCGCCACGCTCTGGTTGATCCGGCCGCGTTCGATCTTGTCGAACGTGTCGTCCGCCGTGTGGTGCAGGTCGAAGTAATCGGTCCCCTCCATCGCCAGGTCGATCGCCGGAACGCCGGCCTCGACCATGGGCGAGACGTCTGGCCCGCCATCCGCCGCGTTGGAGCCGCGCACCACGCCCAGCGGTGCCAGTACGCGCATCAGCGCCTGCGCGGTCGGGTGCTCGGGGTCGGCGAAGCGGGTGTTGAGGCCATAGACCGGCCCCTGCCCGAAATCGGCTTCAGTGACGACGAGGTGATTGTCTGCCTTGTGCTTCTCGGCGTAGCTGCGCCCACCGGTTATGCCCTGCTCCTCCGCGCCGAACAGCACGAAGCGGATGGTGCGCTTGGGCGGGCTGGGAAGCGCCTTGATCAGCTTGGCAGCACCAAGCACGATCGCCGTGCCGGCGCCGTCATCGATCGCGCCGGTCCCCAGGTCCCAGCTATCGATGTGCGCGCCGACCAGCACGATCTCTTCCGGCTTTTCGCTGCCGGTGATTTCGCCGATGACGTTCTGGCTGAACCCGTCGCGGACCGGCTTCGGCGTCAGGGTCAGGGTCATGCGCAGCGGCCCGCGCTTGGCCAGACGCTGCAGCAGTTCCACATCAGGCGGCGAGACGGCAGCCGCCGGGATGCCCTGCGTGATCGTGGCGCGATCCTGGCTGCCGGCATGGGCGAACCGGTGATGGTGGGTGCCAAGCGAACGCAGCAGGAAGGCGACCGCGCCGCGCTTCTTGGCCTCCAGCGCGCCGAACCGGCGGATCGGCCCGGTCGCGCCGTAGCCGGAGCCGTCATGTGTGCGCGGCGTCGCCTGCGTCACCAGGACGATCTTGCCCTTGTAGGCATTGGCAGGTGCGGCCTTGAGCGCTTCCAGGCTGTCGACCAGCGCCACCTCGGCCTCGATACCGCCAACCGGGGTGGCGGGCGACCAGCCGAGCGCGGTCACGGCGATCCGCTGCGGCGCAGGCGAAAGCACCATCGCGTCCTCGCGCCCACGCTCCCAGACCTGCAGCGGGAAGCGCTCCTGCCGCACGTTCGCCAGCCCAAGCGCGCGCATCTGCGCCTCGCCCCAGTCCGCGCCGCGCTTCTCGGCTTCCGTGCCCGCCAGCCGCTGCCCGACGCTGGTGGTCAGGTCTTCCAGATATTCATAGGCTTTGGCGTCCCCGGCCAGCGCGGCCTCCGCCAGCCCCGCGCCGTGGCGTCAGGATCGGCGGCGAGTGCGGGCGTGGACAAGAGTAAAGTTATCAAAAACAGGGCTTTAACAGTCATGAAAGCTCTCCCGGACTCGAATTTTCCGCAGACCCTAAAGCAGATCGCAGCAATGGCGACACAAATTTTGCGCACAACCGCCATGTTGCGCAATGCGGGCCAGATGGGTATCCAGCCTCACACTATCCAAAATCAGGACTCTTCCCCGTGAGCACGCAATACACCTATGTCATGAAGGGCCTCGGCAAGGCCTACCCCGGCGGCAAGACCGTCTTCAGCGATGTCTGGCTGTCGTTCCTGCCGGGCGCGAAGATCGGCATCATCGGCGTGAACGGTGCCGGGAAATCGACGCTGATGAAGATCATGGCCGGCCTCGACACCGAATATCAGGGCGAGGCCTGGGCGGCGGACGGCGTGCGCGTCGGCTATCTGGCGCAGGAGCCGCAGCTCGACCCCACCAAGGACGTGATGGGCAACGTCAAGGATGCGGTCAAAGACACGGTCGCCATGGTCGAGCGCTACAACGAAATCTCCAACATGCTCGGCGATCCGCCGGCAGACGCCGACTTCGATGCCCTGATGGACGAGATGGGCCAGCTGCAGGAGCGCATCGACGCGGTCGACGCCTGGTCGCTCGACAACCAGCTCGAACTGGCGATGGACGCACTGCGCTGCCCGCCGTCCGACGCCGATGTGACCAAGCTCTCGGGCGGCGAGAAGCGCCGGGTGGCCCTGTGCAAGCTGCTGCTGGAAAAGCCGGACATCCTGCTGCTGGACGAACCGACCAACCACCTGGACGCGGAATCCGTCGCCTGGCTGGAGCGCCACCTGCAGGACTACAAGGGCACCGTGATCCTGGTCACCCACGACCGCTACTTCCTCGACAACGTCGTGCAGTGGGTGCTGGAACTGGACCGCGGCCGCGCCATCCCGCACAACTACAATTATTCCGCCTGGCTGGAGGCCAAGCACAAGCGCATCGTCCAGGAGCAGAGCGAGGACGAAGCCAAGCAGAAGGCGATCGAGCGCGAGCTGGAGTGGATCCGCGCCACGCCGAAGGCGCGCCAGACCAAGTCCAAGGCCCGGGTCAAGGCGTTCGAGGAACTGGTGGAAAGCCAGGAGAACCGCCAGATTTCCAAGGCGCAGATCGTCATCCAGCCGGCCGAGCGTCTGGGCAACACCGTGATCGACGTCGAAAACCTCACCAAGTCGTTCGGCGATCGCGTGCTGATCGAGAACCTGAGCTTCCGCCTGCCGCCGGGCGGCATCGTCGGCGTCATCGGCCCGAACGGCGCCGGCAAGACCACGCTGTTCCGCATGATCATCGGGAGCGAGCAGCCGGATTCCGGCCAAATCCGCATCGGCGAGACGGTCAAGCTCTCCTACGTCGACCAGTCGCGCGACGCGCTCGATCCGAAGAAGACGGTGTGGGAAGAAATCTCCGGCGGGCTGGACGTGTTCCGCTTCGGCAAGCAGGATATTTTCACCCGCTCCTACGTCGGCTCGTTCAACTTCAAGGGGTCGGACCAGCAGAAGAAGGTCGGCCTGCTCTCCGGCGGGGAGCGCAACCGCGTGCACATGGCCAAGATGATGGCGCGCGGCGGCAACGTGCTGCTGCTGGACGAGCCGACCAACGACCTCGACGTCGACACCCTGCGCGCACTGGAAGAGGCGCTGGAAAGCTATGCCGGCTGCGCGGTGGTCATCAGCCACGACCGCTTCTTCCTGGACCGGCTGGCCACCCACATCCTGGCGTTCGAGGGCGACAGCCATGTGGAGTGGTTCGAGGGCAACTTCCAGATGTACGAGGAAGACCGCCGTCGACGCCTTGGCGATGCCGCCGACCGCCCGACCCGCATCAGCTACAAGAAACTCACCAGAGCCTGATCGGTTGAGGTTGAAGCATATGTGCTTCAACCGAGAGCGTGAATCATGGTCTAGGGCGTAACGGGCACCACCCACCCCGGTGCTTCGCACCACCCCTCCCTCGAACGAGGGAGGGAGAGTCATGCCGGAGCCTTCTTTCTCCCCTCCCGCTGGCGAGGGTGGGGTGGCCCCAGGCAAGCCATAACCCTCTCCCTCCCGTTTACGGGAGGGTGGCCGCAGGCCGGGGTGGGCGAACGGC
Organism: Hankyongella ginsenosidimutans; assembly: GCF_005144965.1. Taxonomy (GTDB): domain Bacteria; phylum Pseudomonadota; class Alphaproteobacteria; order Sphingomonadales; family Sphingomonadaceae; genus Hankyongella; species Hankyongella ginsenosidimutans. Next base: position 1,784,336 of record NZ_CP039704.1, on the reverse strand, counting down.
CGCGTGTGAGAATTGGCTGTCCTACATCGTGCGCGACGCGTATAGTTCACCCATATGGCACAAAATGAAGGGGTAATGCCTGATCGCAGTGATGACACCTGATCGCCTTCCATAATCGTCATCGCGAGGGGCGCAGCCCCGTGGCGATCCAGAATGACGTCAAGGCTGGATTGCTTCGCAGGCCGGCGGCCCGCTCGCAATGACGAACAGGTTTCTATCAATGAGCGTTGGTACAAGATGGCGCAGCAGACAAGTCGGACAGCGTCACACGCTGCTCCCCTTTGCCCCGAAAGTCACACACCCCTTTCCCCGTGACTTTTGTGACTTTCGGCACGCCACAAGAGCCTGATGCACGGTTCAGATCGATTCAATTTGAAACGATCACGGTCCAGGCTTCCCATCCGCTGCAGTGTCGCTAGTCTCGGCCAGCATGAGCACGCCGCCGAAAACCCCCAAGACCAAAGAGCTGCGACTGGCGCTCGTCTGCTACGGCGGCATTTCGCTCGCCATTTACATGCACGGCGTCACCAAGGAAATCTGGAAGCTGCTGCGGGCCTCGCGCGCCTTCCATACTGCCCCGGACGGTGCGGAGTTCAGCGCCGCCAACCCCTACGACGACCCAACCGACACGGAAGCCGTCTATTTCGACCTGCTGCGCGAAATCGGCAGCCATGTGAAGTTGCGGGTGCTGGTCGACATCATCGCCGGGGCGTCGGCGGGCGGGATCAACGGCGTGATGCTCGCCAAGGCCATCGCGGATGGCTCCAGCCTGGAGCCGCACCGCAGCATGTGGCTCGACAATGCGGACGTCGAGGAGCTGCTGGACCCGGCCGCGCGTTCCAACCGCTGGAGCAAGTTCTACATGCGGCCCGTGCTCTGGCTGTGGAACCGGCTGAAGGCGGGCGGCCTGGAGCCGGAGTTCGGCCGCAAGCTGAACGAGGAGATGCACCGCAAACTGTCGCTGTTCGTGCGCTCCCGCTGGTTCAAGCCGCCATTTTCCGGCGTGCGCTTCGCCCGCATGCTGCTCGATGGGTTGGAACAGATGCCGCCTTCGGCGCGCAAGGCCGCACCATGCGCCGCCGGCGAGGCGCTGCTGCCGCCCGGCGTCCCGCTCGACCTGTTCGTGACCGTCACGGATTACTTCGGCTACCGGCAGCGCATCCGCATGCATTCGCCGCCCGAGGTTGTCGAGCGCGAACACCGGATGATCTTCACCTTCCGTGACCCGGGCCGCGATCCGGGGCAGAAGCGCAGCCTCGGCTCGAACGCCAGCCTCGCGTTCGCGGCGCGGGCAACGGCCAGCTTCCCGGCGTGTTCCCGGCGGCAACCTTTGCGGAGATGGATCAGGCGGTCCAGGAAAGCGGCCTGGCATGGGCGGACCGCGCCACCCTGATCGGCCGCCTGGCCGACGAGCGCGGTGCCCCGGCGACCCGCCGGAGCGCAGCGCCTACCTCGATGGCAGCGTGCTCAACAACAAGCCGTTCGGGAGGCGATCGCAGCCCTGCGCTCCAGGCCCGCCAGCCGCGAGGTGGACCGGCGCATCGTCTACCTCGAGCCGCTGCCGTTGCATGAGAAGGACGATCTGCCGGGGCCGCTCCCGGATTTTTCTCCTCGATCCGGGCCTCGATCTCCACGATCCCGCGCAACCAGCCGATCCGGGACGAACTGGCCTGGGCACAGGATTTTTCCTACCGGGTCCGCCGCTTCAAGGCCGTGATCACCAGCATCGAGCCGGATGTGGCAGCTGCCGTGCAGGCCGCACTTGGCCCCGAAATCGCGGACGCACGCATAACGCCGGACGCGCTGAAGGTCTGGCGCGACACAGCAAATATCGCTGCCGCCGCCCACGCCGGCTTCACCTACGGCGCCTATGTCGAATTGAAGCTGATCGACGTCCTCGAGCATCTCGCCGACCTGATCGGCCGGCTGGCGGCGCCGGGACGGATCGACCCGGTCGACCCGGCGCTGCGCGAACGCGTGCAGGCCTGGGCGCGCCGCTCCGGCGTCCTTAACGGGGAGCGGCCGGGCGAAGGCGTGGCGACGGGGAGCATCTGCCCTGGGTCGCGTTCCTCAAGCGCTACGACCTGCCGTTTCGCGAGCGGCGTCTGCGCTTCATGGTCCGCCGCCTCAACCGCCTGTATACGGAGGAAAGCGCCAGCGACCCGGCGGCCCTGGATTACGCCAAGGCGCGTTTCTACGAGGCGCTGCACCTGGTCGAGGCGGCAAGCGCGCCTGATCGCTTCCATGCGGGGCTGCGTGTCCATGCGGTCAATGCGGCTTCCGGCGCGGACCCGGACGGGTGCATCGCGGCGATCGGCGAGGTGCTCAACCTGCACGACCTCGACCTGCAGGTCGATGCGCTGGTCGCTGCGGCCCTGAGCGGAGACTTGCGCGGAGACCTGCACAGCGCGTGCCGTCAGGCGCTGCTGTTCACCTACCTCGGCTATGCCTTCATGGACGCCGCCACCCTGCCGCTGCTCGAAGGCCGCGACCTCGACGAGTTCGACGAGATCAAGGTTGATCGCATCAGCCCGGACGACTCCCAGACCCTGCGCCCCGGTGGAGCCGACGCCACCCTCAAGGGCCTGGAGCTTAACCTGTTCGGCGGCTTCTTCTCGCGCGTCTACCGGGAGAACGATTATCTCTGGGGCCGGCTGCACGGCGCGGAGCGCATGATTGACATCGTGCTATCGTCCGTCAGCGGCGCCGTCGCCTTCACGCCGGAGCAGAAGCTCGCCTTCAAGCAGCGCGCCTTCTCGGCCATTCTGAACGCGGAGGCGCGCCACCTGTCGACCGCTGATCGGCTGATCTGCGACCTGCTGGAGGAGAATGCGCGTCTCGGCGGCGGCCATGGCATCCGCGTGCGCCCGCTCAGCGGCTGACCCGCCAGGTCATCGCCTGCCGTCGTGCCACATCTCACTCTGCCGGCGCAGGCGCTCGGCTTGTCACGGTCTTCACCGCCTGCGCGACGCCCGCCTGTAGCAGCGCGACAAGCGCCTCCGCGGCCAGCGGCTTGGCCAGCACTGTGACGCCGAGGTCCTTGAGCAGCGGCAGCGCCTGCACCTGCGGGTCCGCAGTGACAAGCGCCAGGACCGCCTTGGGGTAAGCATCGCGAAGCTGCTGGAGGATTTCAATGCCGGTCTCGCCCCCATCCAGCCGGTAATCCACCAGGGCGGCATCGATGACCTCGGATTTGACGATGCCGAGCGCGGCGGCCCGGCTGGACGCCGTAATCGCCCGGCAGCCGACGGCGCTCAGCAGACTGTCCATGGCCTCGAGGATCGCCGGTTCGTTATCGACGCATAGCACCTGCAGGTTCTGGAGTTCGGCGGAGTGCGCAAGCGGCGGGGTCATTCGATGGCTCGAATGGAGCTGCACATGCAGCGGCAGGCTGACCCAGAAGCGGCTTCCGCGCTTCAGGCGCGAGGACAATCCCAGGTCGGCATCCAGCAGACGGGCGATCCGCTGCACGATGGCCAGGCCCAGGCCCGCCCCTGCTCCGTTCGCGAAAAGGTCGGCAGCGCCGGAACTCCTCGAAAATCGCCCCGTGCATGTCCTCGGGGATACCGGGTCCGCTATCCCAGACTTCAAGCCGCACCTTGTCGCCGCGCACCCGGCAGGCCAGCAGAACCCCGCCAGCGCGCGTGTAGCGCAGCGCGTTGGAGAGGAAGTTCTGCAGGATCGAGCGCAGCAGCACCCGATCCGTATAAACCGCGACCGGGCGGCTGCGCACGCGCAGGGACAAGCCGCGCTCGGCCGCGAGCGGCGCAAATTCTGCCTCAAGTTCCTCGAACAATTCGCCGATGCGCCAGGCGCTCGGCTTCGGCTGGATGCCGCCCGCATCAAGCCGCGAGATGTCCAGCAACGACTTGAGCAGGCGATCCGCCGCCCCGATCGCCGCATCGATCTTGCGGGTGAGCGCCTGGCCCTTGTCATCGACCTGCGCGCCAAGCGCCCCGCACAGCAGGCGCGCGGCGTGCAGCGGCTGCTGCAAGTCATGGCTTGCCGCGGCCAGAAACCGGGTCTTGTCCCGGTTGGCGGCATCGGAGGCCTGCTGGGCGAGCCGCAGTTCCGCGGCAAGCTGCCGGGTACGGTCGGCTTCGCGGGCGAGATCGCGGTTGGCCTCCATGAATGCGCGCGTGCGTTCCGTGACGCGGGCCTCCAACTCGTCGCGCGCGGCCTCGAGCGCTTGCTGCGCGCGGCGCTCAAGGGTCACATCGGTGAAGCACATCACATAGCCGCCGTCCGGCATCGGCCCGCCGACTGTCTTGATGATCGTGCCGCCGGGTCGCACCCGCTCGAAGGTGTGCGGCTGCGCCCGCCGCATGTGCATCATCCGGCGCGCGACCAGCGCATCCACCTCGCCGGGCCCGCACTCGCCACGCATCGCATTATAGCGGATCAGATCGTCGACCGGCTGCCCCACCCGCACAAAGCCCGGCGGATAATCGAAAATCTCCACGTATCGCCGGTTCCAGGCGACCAGGCGCAGGTCCTTGTCGACCACGCTGACACCCGGGTCGATATGTTCGAGCGTCGCCGCGAGCAGGTCCTTCGAGAACTGCAGGCTGTGGCTGGTTTCATCGAGCAGCTGGACGACATCCGCCATGCCGAGACTGGCCCCGGTCATGGCGGACGACATGATGACGCGCGCGGACGGCGCGCCGATCACGCTGGCGATCAAGCGCTCGGCGCATCGCGCCGCCTCGCCGTTCAGGGGCGCGTCGAGAGCCTTGGAGCGCGTATCCAATCGGGAAAAGCGTCGTTGGTGACTTCATGACCGACAAAGCGCGCCGCAAGGGTGCGGACATCGCCGACCGTCCGCACGAAACCGAAGCGCGACGGCGGCATGCGCGTGGCGACGAAGCCGGCGACCACGCGCCGCAGCGGGCGGCTGTAGGTCAGCAGGAGAAAATGGTGATGTTGCTGCCAAGGCTCCAGATTGTGCCATGCGTAATCGGACTCAGTCCGGCGAGGCCGAAGAGGGCATGCGGGTCCAGCCAGTCCCGCCAAGGGTCAAGGAATGCCTTCATGTTCTCGACGCCAAGCGTCGAGGGCAGGAACAGCGTGTAAAGCCAGAACAGTCCCCCGCCACCAAGCCGGCACCAGCCGCCGCAGTGCTGCATTTTGCGCTGACGACGGCACCACGACGGCTGGCGCAAACTGCGCCGCGGCAGCGAAGGCGATGAGGCCGATCGCTGCCAAAGTCTCGCCGCTGTCGACCGTGCGATAGTAAGCATAGGCGGCGGCGACGATCGCCATAATGGACAGGCGACGCACGATCAGCAGTTGCCGGCCGATATCGTGTTCCCGGGTCATGGCGCTGCTGCGCAGGATCAGCGGCGCAAGGATGTCGTTCGACACCATGGTCGCAAGCGCCAGCGTCTCGACGATCACCATGGCGGTCGCAGCCGAGAAACCGCCGATGAACACCAAGGTCGCAATCCCGGTGTGGCCGCTCAGCAGCGGCAGGTCGATCACATAGAGGTCCGGCGCGGCACCGCTCGGCAGCAGGGCCAGCCCGGCCCATGTGATGGGGACGACGACGGCTGCTGTAAGCGCGCAGTATGCCGGGAACGTCCACCGCGCCCGGCGGATGTGGTCCGGGTCGGTCGCCTCAACGACCGCGATATGGAACTGCCGGGGCAGACACAGGATCGCGGACATGGACAACAGGCAGATCACGGGAAAATCCAGCGAAAGCGCGCTGAGCGCAAACATGTCCTTCAGGCGCTCCAGACCCGCCGTGCGCGCGGGCGCAGGCGCACCCACAGCAGCCAGACGGCGAACAGCCCAGCGATCGTCAATGCGGCGACCTTGACGACCGACTCCATGGCCACCGCGACGACCAGGCCATGATTGCGGCCTGCGGCATCATAGCGCCGGGTTCCGAACACGATGGCGAACAGCGCCAGCACCCCGCGATCAGCAGCACGGTGCCGGCCTCCGGTGCTGCCGCCGATTGCCCGGGCGCGCTGTTCACAAGTTCGTTGTAGGTCATGCCCAGCGATTTGAGCTGAAGCGCGATGTACGGCAGCGCGGACAAGAGCGCGAGCAGCGTGACGACCGCCGCCAGCCTGCGATCCTTGCCATAGCGCGAGGATATGAAGTCCGCGATGGAAATGGCACCGTCCTGCTTGGCGGCCATGACCAGCTTGCGCATGAACCCGTTGCCGAGCAGCAGGACCAGAACCGGCCCCAGATAGATGGGAAGATAATTCCAGCCGTTGGTCGCCGCCGTCCCGACGGCGCCGAAAAACGTCCAGGACGTGCAGTAGACCGCCAAGGACATGGCGTAGGTCAGCGGGCCGGATGCGCCAGCGCCCCGCGCTGCGCGGAGTTCCGTGCGCCAGGCGACGACGAAGAGCATGAGCGCGTAACTCAGCGCCAGCCCGAGCGGCAACCACGTCGGCACCGCATCCTCCCTTTTGCGGTCTCTACTCGGCCGCTAAACTACATGTCTACCATGCGGACGGCCAGTGTCGACGACGACCATGGTCTAGCGCGTTGACGCTCGATGCAGCGCACGGCTAGTGATGCAGCCCGCACAAAGAGGTTGAGCGCAGATGAAGAACACCACGGGCTTCAATCGTCAGATCACGCAGAGATGGCGACCCGCAACCCAGGCCGTGCGCGCCGGCACCTGGCGCTCCGACTTCGGCGAGACGTCGGAGGCGATCTTCATGACGTCCGGTTTCGCCTACGACAGCGCCGAGGAGGTCGCGGGCCGGTTCGAAGGCGTGCGCCCGGGTTTCACCTACACCCGCCAGGGCAACCCGACCGTCGCCATGTTCGAGGAACGCATGGCCATCCTTGAGGGTGCGGATATCGCCCGGGCCACGGCAACCGGCATGGCGGCCATGACCGCAGCGCTGCTCTGCGCCCTGAAAGCCGGAGACCATGTGGTGGCCTCGCGCGCCCTGTTCGGCAGTTGTCGCTGGCTGATGGATACCCTGCTGCCCCGCTACGGAATTGCCACGACCACGGTCGATGGCCGCGACCTGGACGCCTGGCGCGCAGCGATCCGGCCCGAGACACGGATGTGCTTCCTGGAGACGCCGGCGAACCCGACACTGGACGTCGTCGACATCGCAGGGGTAAGCGCTCTGGCGAAGGCGGCCGGCGCGTTCGTCGTCGTGGACAATGTCTTCGCGACACCACTGCTGCAACGTCCGCTCGAACTCGGCGCGGACATCGTCGCCTACTCCGCAACCAAGCACATCGACGGCCAGGGCCGCGCCATGGGCGGCGTGATCTGCTGCAGCCAGCAGTTCCACGACGAGCACCTGTTCCCCTTCCTGCGGCACACTGGTGGCGCGCTCTCGCCGTTCAACGCCTGGGTGCTGCTCAAGGGGCTGGAGACGCTGGAGCTGCGCCTGCACCGGATGTGCGATAACGCCGATGCCGTGGTCGCAGCACTTGCCGGTCGCGCGCCGGGCCTGCGCTTTCCAGGCCTGCCGGACTTCCCGCAATATGCGCTGGCGAAGGCGCAGATGGCGCGCGGCGGCACGATCTTCTGTTTCGATCTCGGGAGCCGCGATCGCGCCTTCGCGTTCCTGAACGCGCTGGAACTTGTCGATATCTCAAACAATATCGGCGACTCCCGCAGCCTGGCGACCCACCCGGAGACGACGACCCACAAGGCGGTGCCGCCGGAACTACGCGCAGGGCTGGGCATCACACCCGGCCTGATCCGCGTCTCGATCGGCCTTGAAGACCCACAGGACCTCACTGAGGACCTCGACCGCGCCCTGCGCGCCGCCGGCGCATGACGAGCGGAGACCCCATGACCGACAGCGACGACGACTACCCGTACGCCGCCCGCACCGAGGGCTTTGTCGTGCGCGTGCGGCCGGTCTTCCTGGACGACCAGTCGGACGAGGCCGACGGCAAATACCTCTGGGGTTACGAAATCCGCGTCGAGAACCACGGCGACGTGACCGCGCAGTTGCGCTCGCGGCACTGGATCATCACGGACGGCAACGGCATGGTGCAGGAAGTGACGGGCGATGGCGTGGTTGGCGAGCAGCCGACCCTGGAGCCAGGTGAAGCCTTCACCTACGGCTCGGGCTGCCCGCTCAACACCCCGACCGGTTTCATGGCCGGCCGCTACCAGATGGTTGCCGAGGATGGCCGCGCGTTCGAGATCGACATTCCCGCCTTCTCCCTCGACAGCCCCTACGCCAGGCGGACCTTGAACTGAGCGAAATGCAAAAGGGCGCGCCAGCGGCACGCCCTTTCGTTTTGTCGTCCAGATGTGCGCTTAAAGCATCTCGCCTTAAATGCGACCCAGGACTGGACCAGGCACCGTGTCGCATTTAAGGAGAAAAGATGCTTTAGAGTCAAAGATATATAGAGCAACTTTGGACTTTAAATCTGCCATGAGCATGCCACCCAGCTGTTGCAGATTTAAAGTCCGTTGCTCTAGCGCTTCGAGAACTGGAAGCTGCGGCGGGCCTTGGCGCGACCGTACTTCTTCCGCTCGACGACGCGGGCGTCGCGGGTGAGGAAGCCGGCCGACTTGACCGCCGACCGCAACACCGGCTCATACTTCTGCAGCGCCTGGGCAATGCCGTGCTTGACAGCACCGGCCTGGCCCGAGAGGCCGCCGCCGCTGACGGTCGCGTAGACATCGTAGGCGTCGACACGGTCAGCGACCAGGAACGGCTGGTTGATGATCAGCCGCAGGGTCGGACGGGCGAAATATTCCGTCTGATCGCGGCCGTTGACCACAATGCGGCCGCTGCCCGGCTTCAGCCAGACACGCGCGATGGCGTTCTTGCGCTTGCCGGTCGCATAGCTGCGGCCGTGGGCATCGATTTCCGGCTCACGCAGGGGCCGGCTCGACCTCCGTGGTACCGCTGGTCAGGGACTTCAGGTCTTGCAGGTCATGCACCTCGGACATCAGGCCTCGCTTGTTCTTGGGCGACATCGCCGCCACATCCAGGATTGTGGGGTTCTGCGCTTCATGCGGATGCACAGTTCCAGCAAAATGCGCAGATTACGCATCTGTTTGCGGCCCAGCGGGCCACGCGGCACCATGCGCTCGACCGCTTTCTCCAGAACGCGCTCCGGGAAGCGGCCGTCCAGCGCGTGGTCGGCACGGAGTTCCTTGATGCCGCCGGGATACCCCGTGTGCCGATAGTAGAATTTCTGGCTGAGCTTGCGCCCGGTGAAGCGCACTTTTTCCGCGTTGATGACGATGATGTTGTCACCGCAGTCGACGTGCGGGGTGTAGGTGGTTTTGTGCTTGCCGCGCAGGTGGTTGGCGATGATCGCCGCCAGACGGCCCACAACCAGGCCATCAGCATCGATCAGCAGCCACTTCTTGTCCACCTCGGCGGGTTTCGCCACGAAGGTTTTCATGTGTGCCTCTCTGTTCCGCACCGAGCATGCCAGCCGCGGAAAAATCTTGGCGGCACGTTAGGGTGCCGCCGGGAAGACGCGCTTATTTCGAAACCAGCGAAAAAGTCAAGCGATATCAGATTATCAGTGTTGCGGTATACTGATACCGCGTATCTGCCCGCCTACGGCGGCATGCGCCACCCACAGTGCCGCCGCCAGCAGCAACACCCCGCCGGCCTGGTGCGCCACCCGAGCCAGACGGGCACGCCGCTGACCAGGGTTGCAACCCCGAGCGCCACCTGCCCGGTCAATGCCGCTGCCAGTATACAGGCCCGCACGCGGTAGCCTGCGCGCCAGGCGCAGGCGCAGGCCCACATCCCGGCTGCAAACAGGGCATAAGCTACACTGCGGTGCAGGAATTGAACCGTAATCGGATTTTCCAGGGCGTTCAGCCAGACCGGCGTCAGCGACCATAAACCATCCGGCGCGAAACGGTCTCCCATCAGCGGCCAGGTGTTGAAAGCAAAGCCAGCGTTCAGGCCGGCGACAAAGGCTCCCAGCCCAATCTGCACTGGCAGCAACGCCAAGGTGACAATGCTGGGAATCTTCAGCCGCGTGTCCATGCTGGCCTTGGCCGGACGCAGGTCGAACGCGGTCCAAACGACCAGACTGAAAATGGCAAGCGCCATCAGCAGGTGCACCGCCAGCCGATAGTGGCTGACATCGGTGCGGCCGACCAGGCCGGATGCCACCATCCACCAGCCAATGGCCCCTGCAGGCCGCCCAGCGCCAGCATGACCCAGAAGCGCGGGACAAGTGTTCTGGGCAACTGGCTGCGCCATAAAACCAGAAGAAGGGCAAAGCATAGACAAGGCCGATCAGCCGGCCCAGCAGCCGGTGCCCCCACTCCCACCAGAAGATCTGCTTGAAGTCGGCAAGCTGCATCCAGGCATGCTCCAGCCGATATTCGTCCGTCTGCTGGTACAGGGCGAATTCGCGCTGCCAATCCGCAGCCGACAGGGGCGGCAGAGCGCCGCTGATCGGCGACCAGTGCGTGATCGACAGGCCTGACTCGGTAAGCCGCGTCGCGCCGCCGACCACAACCATCAGGAAAATCATCAGCGCCACAGCAATCAGCCACCAGAACACCGCGCGCTGCGCGAGGTCCGGCGCGGCTCTGTTTTCAGCTAAGGGGCTCATCAGCATGCGTCTCCCCTAGCGGAGGGCAACGGATCGCGCCACTGCGACATGCGCGCGCAAGCCGGATGGACGCTGTTCTGTTGCAGGCTTGATTTCCCTCGTGTTACATTATATCACAACCATGATGCGCGTCACCAGCCTGCCCCGTTCGCCTGCCGACCTGTTTGGCATCGGTTTATCCGGCCTTTGCGCGCTGCATTGCGTGCTCGGGCTTGCTGCTACGCTCGCCGTGTCCGCCACCAGCCTGAGCCAGAGCCACCATGTGCTGCATGTTGTGGTGCTGGTCGTTGCTGTCGGGCTTTCGCTCTTCGCCTTCACACCGCGCAGCGGGCGTGCCGCTTCGCTGCCGCTGGCGTTGCTGGCCGCGAGCGGGTGCCTGCTGCTGTTCATGGCGCTGCTGGTCGGCCATGCCGACCGGTCGGAGATGCTGCTCTCCATCCTCGGCAGCCTCGCTCTCAGCAGCGCCCACATCCTGAACATCAAGCGCGCACGCGCCTGAGTGCGACCATCTGACGTTGTTTTTGCGCGGCAGCCTGCGCATAGTGCCATCATGAGCACGGCAGACGAGACTTTGAGCCTGAGCGTTGCGCAACGGCAGGCGCTCGACAGCGCTGGCGAGCAGTGGACCCCTGCGCGAGCAGGTGTTTCTGCGCTGGCCGCACAGCCCAAACCTGCAAGCGCGTATGACATCGCGGATTCGGTATCGCGGACCCTTGGCCGCCGGATCGCCCCAACACCGTCTATCGCATGCTGGACCTGTTCGTGCAGGCGAATCTGGCGACGCGGATCGAAAGCCGGAACGCCTATCTCGCCAGCGCCCATCCGCAGCATCGCCACGACTGTATTTTCCTGGTGTGCGTGCAGTGCGGCGAGACCCGCCACCTCGATGACGATACCCTGACGGATGCCCTGCGCGCGCGCGCCGCCGCGCAAGGCTACACCGCGCTGAAGCCGGTCCTGGAAGTGATCGGCCTGTGCGCGGCGTGTGCGGCCGCATGAACGACTGGCATATCGATAGCGACGGCGCTCAACGGTGCTGGTGGCCAGGCGATGATCCGCTCTATCAGCACTATCACGACACCGAGTGGGGCTTTCCCGTCGCTGACGATCGCCGCCTGTTTGAGAAGATCTGCCTGGAAGGGTTTCAGTCCGGGCTGTCGTGGCTGACCATCCTGCGCAAACGCGAAAACTTCCGGGCGGCGTTCGCAGGCTTCGACCCGGAACAGGTGGCGCGTTTCGATGACGAGGACATCAGCCGCCTGCTGACCGACAGCGGGATTATCCGTCATCGCGGCAAGATCGAGTCGACGATCAACAACGCGCGGCGCGCGCTCGCCCTGATGGATCGCCATGGGTCGCTGGCAGCGTATTTCTGGCGCTTCGAGCCGCCTGAGGACGAACGTCCGCAACAGTTCACCAAGGCAGCGCTGTGCGCCAACGCGACGACGACGACCTCGAGCGCTTTGAGCAAGGACCTGAAAAAGCAGGGCTGGACCTTCGTCGGCCCGACGACCTGCTACGCGTTCATGCAGGCGATGGGCATGGTGAACGACCATGTCGAGGGCTGCCATGTCCGCGCAGCGGCCACCGCCGCGCGAGCAGGCTTTCACCCCGGCTAGACCCTGTCTCATTCGGGCGGAAGCGAATCTGCTTCGGCCCGAATGAGAAAAACAGGGTCGACCCAATGTTGTAGACCCTTCTTATCCAGCCCGCTTGATTCAACCTGACTGGGAAGGGGTCTAACCGCGCACCGCGCGTTCCGCCACGAGGCTGTCGACGACGGTCGGGTCCGCCAAGGTCGAGGTATCGCCGAGGCTGCCAATATCTCCTTCGGCAATCTTGCGCAGGATACGCCGCATGATCTTGCCGCTGCGGGTCTTGGGCAGCCCCGGCGCGAACTGGATGACATCCGGCGAGGCGATCGGCCCGATTTCGTGCCGTACCCACTGCACCAGCTCCTTGCGCAACCCCTCGTCGCCGGTCTCTCCGGCGTTCAGGGTGACATAGGCATAGATGCCCTGCCCCTTGATGTCGTGCGGCATGCCCACGACTGCGGCTTCCGCGACTTTCACATGCGAGACCAGCGCACTCTCGATTTCCGCGGTGCCCATGCGGTGGCCAGAGACGTTGATCACGTCGTCGACCCGGCCGGTGATCCAGTAATAACCATCGGCATCGCGACGGCAGCCATCGCCGGTGAAGTACTTACCGGGATAGGTGGTGAAGTAGGTCTGGAAGAAGCGCTCATGGTCGCCCCAGACCGTGCGCATCTGCCCGGGCCAACTGTCGATCAGCACGAGATTGCCCTCCGTCGCCCCATCGAGCACGGCCCCGTTCGCATCGACAATCTGCGGCTGGATGCCGAAGAACGGCCGCGTGGCGGAGCCAGGCTTGAGGTCGGTGGCGCCCGGCAGTGGCGAGATCAGGATGCCGCCGGTTTCGGTCTGCCACCAGGTATCGACGATCGGGCAGCGTTCGCCACCGACGACCTTATAATACCATTGCCAGGCTTCCGGGTTGATCGGCTCGCCGACCGATCCCAGAAGCCGCAAGCTGGCGCGCGAATACTGCTTCACCCAATCGTCGCCCTCGCGCATCAGCGCCCGAATCGCGGTTGGCGCCGTGTAGAGAATATTCACCTTGTACTTGTCGACCACGTTCCAGAAGCGCCCGAAGTCCGGATAGTTGGGCACGCCTTCGAACATCACCGTCGTCGCGCCGTTCGCCAGCGGTCCATAGACGAGGTAGCTGTGGCCGGTGACCCAGCCGACATCCGCCGTGCACCAGAAAACCTCGCCCGGCTTGTAATCGAAAACGTAGTGAAAGGTGATGGCGCTCCAGACGAGATAGCCGCCGGTCGTGTGCAGCACGCCCTTCGGCTTGCCGGTGGACCCAGAGGTATAAAGGATGAACAGCGGATCCTCGGCGCCCATCGGCTCCGGCGCGCAGTCGCTTGCGACCGACGCCTCGAGATCGTGGTACCAGACATCCCGCCCGCCCTGCATTGCGATCGCGCCACCGGTATGGCGGACGACCAGTACCTTCTCAACGCCGGGGCAGCGCAGCAGCGCCTCGTCGACATTGGCCTTGAGCGGCACTTTCCGACCGGAGCGGCGACCTTCGTCGGCCGTCACCACGACGGTCGCGTTGCTGTCCTGGATACGGCCGGCCAGGCTGTCCGGCGAGAAGCCGCCGAAGACCACGCAGTGAATGGCGCCGATGCGGGTGCAGGCCAGCATGAATACGGCTGCCGCCGGGATCATCGGCAGATAGAGAACCACGCGGCTGCCGCGATGGACGCCCATCGACTTCAGCATGTTGGCGGCCCGGCACACGCGCCCGTGCAAGTCCCGGTAGGTTATCGCCTCGCTTTCCGTCGGGTCGTCGCCTTCCCAGAGGATGGCGACCTGATCGCCACGCGCTTCAAGATGGCGGTCCAGGCAGTTGGCGCTGACGTTGAGCTGCCCGTCCTCGAACCAGGAGACGCCGAAATCCGCCTCGTGGAAGGACGTTTTCTTGACGATGCTGAAAGGCTCGATCCAGTCGATCCGCCGCGCTTCCCGCCGCCAGAAGCCCTCGGGGTCGCGGATCGATTCCTCATAGAGCCGCTGATAGCCTTCGGCATCCACATGGGCGGCCGAGCGCACCGAAGACGATACGGGTACGACGATCTCCGACATTGACTTTTTCCTCCCTGGTTATGACGCCATTATAGCCGAATTTTTCGACGGGTGATCCACGACCAAGGTTGGTTATGCCATCGTCGAAGGCGCGCGGTGGATTTCGCGGTGCGTACGACAGGACGTTGCCTTCGGTGGACGCGAACTCTAAAATCGAGACAGATATTAACGTGGCACCCTTTGAAAGTCAGGCCGCATGACCGCGCCTCCGCCCGTCGAGACCGCTGAACCGCTGTTGCTCAACAGGTTTTTCCGTTTCGCCTTTCCGTGCTGTCGAATCAGGTCAGCCGCGCCGTCGCGCGGATCTATGCCCGCCGCTTCCGCCTGAAGCTTCCGGAGTGGCGAGTGCTGGCGATCCTTGGCGTGCACAGCGATCTGACCGCTTCTCAGATTTGCGAAATAACCGCGATGGACAAGGTGGCGATCTCGCGCGCCGTCACCCGCCTGATCGCGATGGGCCGCGTCGCGTCCGCCATCGATCCCGCGGATGCGCGCCGCGCCCTGCTCTCCTGACGGCGGAAGGCATGGATATCTACCGCCGTATCGTACCGATGGCACGCGCCGTCGAAGCGCGCCTGCTGGAGCAGTTGACGGAGTCCGAGCGCACCATGCTGCACGAGCTTTTCGACCGCCTCGGCGCCAGCGCCAAGGAGATTGATCGCTGAATGTCGATCAGGCTCTTGCGCCGCCGTCAGGCAATAATGTCCGGAACCATCTGATCCTGGACATGGGCGATTTCATCGCGCAGGGCCAGCTTGCGCTTTTCATCCGCTGCATCTGTAGCTGGTCGCTGGACCCCATCGACATCATGGCGTCGATCGCCACATCGAGATCCCTGTGTTCCTCGATGAGGGCGGAAAGTCGCGCCTGCAGTTCTTCCTGGCTGGCCTTGGTCACCGGCACCCCACGACATCGCGTCAATTCGGCTGCCCAGCTAACATAGTCGCGGGTTGGAGGGTAGAGCCCCAAAAGCCGCATGCTGCACTGGCGAAGCCCTAACGCATGCGCAACAGGCGAGTCGAAGTGTTACAGGAATGTTAATGCGCACGAAATGCACATTAACGTGAAACTATCGACCTGCGTTATAAACAATAGATGCGCGGCGCAGTTCCACAGATTGCCCCTAATTTCGGCTCAACCACTACCGCTTGAGCTTGAACGGCAACGGCGGGCCACCGTCCGGTTTTGACTGACAACCGTCAGCTTCTGTGGTGGAGTAGTCCCTGCGGCTTCGCCGTCCGATGCAAGGAAAGGAGCATTTCCCGATGAGCATGAACCAGCATGTCACCAGCCTGAGCGCCAAACACGCACAGCTGGAAAACCGGATTACGCGCGAAAGCGTGCGCCCTGCGCCGGATTGGCAACTGGTTCATCAACTCAAGAAGGAAAAGCTGCGTCTTAAGGATACTTTGGAGCGTATCGCCCAATAAGGCTTATTAAACGCACTATTCTTCAGGCGGAAGATCTGTCGATGCGGCAGCTTCCGCCTCCGCCCGGCGCGTTGCGGCGCGCAGCTTGCGCAATTCTTCCTCCAGCACTGCGGTTTCACGATCGACGATCGCTGCATCGTTTGCAGCGGCGCGGTCCTTGTTCGCCTGGCTGACCAAGGCATCCAGTTCGCGCTGGCTGCACAGGCCGAGCGCCACCGGATCCTGCGGCTTGATCGCCTGAATGTTCCAGTGACTTTTGTCACGGATGCCGGTGATCGTGTGCTTGGTGGTGCCGATCAGCTTTGCGATCTGGCTGTCCTTGAGCTCGGGGTGGTACCGCAGCAGCCAGGCGATGGCGTCCGGCTTGTCCTGACGCCGGGAAACCGGTGTATAGCGCGGCCCCTTGGTGCGCTTGGCCTGCTCCGGGCCGGAGACCGGGATCAGCCGTGCCGCCGGATCTTTCTGGCAGCGCTCGACTTCCGTCATCGTCAGTTGCCCGGCGCGCACCGGATCGATGCCGACCATCTTGGTCTGCACCGTATCGTCAGCGATCGCCTGAACCTCGAGCTGATGCAGCCCGCAGAAGTCCGCGATCTGCTGAAAGGTCAGGCTGGTATTCTCGACCAGCCAGACAGCGGTGGCGAACGGCATCAGAGGTTGCGACATCCTGTGTCTCCTGTCCCGGCAGCGTCCTGCGGGCGCGCCTAAAAATTGGCCGCCCAATACGGGCGGCCTTTTGCACAGAGTAGCTGCCCGCAGGGCCGGGTTCAAGCCTCGATTGGCACATGGCCGGGCTGGGCGGCGACCCGCGCCATCCAGGCGTTGAGCGCCGGATAGGCCGAGAGATCGAACCCGCCTTCCGGCGCGACATGCGTGTAGGCATAGAGCGCGATGTCGGCGATGCCGTACGCGCCGCCGACGAAGAACGATGTCCGCGCCAGATGATCCTCCATCACCTGGAGCGCCGCATGGCCGGCTGCGATCTTGCGCGGCAGCGTCGCCTTTGCCAGCCGTCGAGGTTCGCCTCACCGACGAAAGCAACCCAGAAGCGCACGGTGGCGACATTGGGCTCGTGGTTGTACTGTTCGAAGAACAGCCACTGCAGCACCTGCGCCTGACCGAGCCTGTCCTGCGGCCAGTACGGCGTGCCCTGGGCGAGGTAATACAGCGCCGCATTCGACTCGGGCAGCATCACGCCGTCGATCTCAAGCACCGGAATCCGGCCGTTGCCGTTGACCTTGGCCAGAAAGTCCGGCGTGCGCGTCTCGCCTTTCAGAATGTCGTAGCCGCGCCGCGCATAGGCGAGGCCCAGATGCGCCATGAGCAGGCGCAGTTTGTAGCAATTGCCCGAGGGCGGATATTCATGAAGAATAATCGACACGTCGGCTCTCCCGGCTCTGGCGGTCACGCATCGGCGTTGACCGCAAGCAGGACCTGCCGACATGAGCGCGCGCCTCCACGTGGCGGTGCGCGTCGGCGGCCTGCGCCAGCGGGAATACCCGATCCGTCACCGCGCGCAGCCGTCCTTCGGCGAACAGTGGCCAGACGTCGGCCTCCAGAGCGGCGGCGATCGCCGACTTGAACAGGGTCGAGCGCGGGCGCAGCGTCGCGCCGGTCAAGGTCAGGCGTCGACGCATCACATCGAACATGTTGAGGGTCGCCTGCGCCCCGTTCTGTACGCCGATCGACACATGGCCCGTTCTCGGCGAGGCACGCGATGTTGCGCGGCACATAGTCGCCGCCGACCATGTCGAGCACGATGTCGACCCCGCGCCCGTCGGTCAGGCTGCGCACCTCGGCGACGAAATCCTGCTGGCGATAATCGATCGCCGCGTCCGCGCCAAGTTGAAGGCAGGCCGCGCATTTGGCGGCCGTCCCCGCCGTAACAAAGACCGTCATGTCGAAGGCCTTGGCGAGCTGGATCGTTGTGACACCGATGCCGCTTGAGCCACCGTGGACCAGCACGCTTTCGCCCGCGTCGGCATAGGCACGCTCGAACAGGGTCGACCAGACGGTGAAATAGGTCTCCGGCAGGCCCGCGGCATCAAGCAGCGACACGCCGGGCGGAACAGGCAAGCACTGCCCTTCGGGTGCGACCGCATAGTCCGCATAACCGCCGCCGTTCACGAGCGCGCACACCAGGTCGCCGCGGGTCCAGCGCGCAACGCCCGGACCGCAGGCGACCACGCGACCCGAAACTTCCAGCCCGAGCAGCGGCGACGCATCCTTTGGCGCAGGATAGCGGCCCAGTCGCTGCAGGATGTCCGGCTGGTTGACGCCGGCCGCGGCCACGGCGATCAGCACCTCGCCGGGGCCCGGTTCCGGCCGCGACACGTCCTCAAGCCGCAGGACCTCCGCCGTCCCCGGTTCCTCAAAGACAATCGCCGCCATGCCTGCCATGTGACGCCCC
Organism: Hankyongella ginsenosidimutans; assembly: GCF_005144965.1. Lineage (GTDB taxonomy): Bacteria > Pseudomonadota > Alphaproteobacteria > Sphingomonadales > Sphingomonadaceae > Hankyongella > Hankyongella ginsenosidimutans. The sequence goes on along the minus strand of NZ_CP039704.1, from coordinate 1,766,271 downwards.
CATGCCCGACTCGCGGCGCTTATCAGAGGGATGGGCCGCAGGGTCAAGATTGCGTATACCGATGCGGACAAGGAGACGCCGATGGACGATGACACCCCCGCCGCTCGGACACTTTGAAGGCGCTGACGACCGAGGACCTGGATCGCCACTCCGTCGCCGAGCTGGAAATGCGCATCCAGACGCTCGAGGGCGAGATCGAGCGCGTGCGCGCCAAGTTGCGCCAGGCGGGCGCCAGCCGCGCTGCAGCCGACGCCTTGTTCCGACGCTGAAAGGCCATGTCCCTGCGAATCCACCGGTTAACTTGGAAAACATCCGTTTAGATTAACGCTCCTTTAACCATTGCGAACGCATAACTCGGGCGTGGATGCATCTGGCTACTTTCCCGGCCTGACCACCCACTCCGAAATGACGCCTCCTTAGGGCCGCCTGGCGACAGGCGGTCCTCTTTATGCGCATAAGGCTGGCGGATGCCGGCCGAGGCTGCTACCGCGAATTCCATGGACAGAGCAGCTTCGCTGCGCCGCCTGGCGCTTCTCGAAACCGCGCTGGACCGGGCCTTCCGCCTGCCGCTCATCGGCGGCATCGGCCTGGATTCGGTCATAGGGCTGATCCCGGTGGTCGGCGACGCCGTGGCGGCGCTGATGGGCCTCGTCATTGTTGCCGAGGCGACCCGGCTCGGCGCGCCGCGCTGGCTGCAAATGCGCATGCTCGCCAATCTGGCGCTGGACACCGGGCTTGGCGCCGTGCCGCTTGCCGGCGACCTGTTCGACGTGTTCTTCAAGTCCAACACCGCCAATATGAAGCTGCTGCGCGCCTGGATCGCCAAGCAGGACTGGCCGGATGTCGACGCCAGCGCCCCCGACTGGACGCCCGCGCCGATGCGCGATGTCACCCCAGACCGCCCGCAACCGTCGAGGTCATCGATTACGCGGCGAGATAGTCCAGCCCGATGTCGGCGGACGGCGCCGACTGGGTGATGCGCCCGACCGAAATGAAGGTGACCCCGGTCTCGGCGATCGCCCGGATCGTCTCCAGCCGCACGCCGCCGGAGGCCGGTGGGCACGCGGCCGTTCACCAGCGCTACCGCCTCGCGCAGCACCGGCGGCGGCATGTTGTCAAGCAGCAGCCGGTCCGCGCCGGCGGCCAGGGCCGGTTCGATCTGGTCCAGCCGGTCGACCTCGACGACGATGCCGGCCAGTCCCGCCGCCTTGGCTGCCGCCACCGCCGCGCGCACGCCGCCGACGACGGCGATATGGTTGTCCTGATCAGCACGCCATCGTCGAGGCGCAGGCGGTGATTGGTCGCGCCGCCCATGCGGGTTGCGTATTTCTCCAGCAGGCGCAGCCCGGGCAGGGTCTTGCGGGTGTCGAGCAGGGTCGCGCCGGTCCCGGCGATGGCCTCGACATAGCGGCGGGTGAGCGTGGCGATCCCGGTCAGATGCTGCACCGTATTGAGCGCCGAGCGTTCGGCTGCCAGCAGCGCGCGCGCATTTCCGGTAACCGTCATCAGCGCCGCCCCTCGGGAACCGGCTCTCCGTCCGCCGCCTGCAGCGCGATGACGCAGGCCGGGTCAAGCGCCCGGAAAAACTGCGCGGCGACCGGCAGTCCGGCGACGACGATGGCGTCCCGGCTGGCCATGACCGCCTTGAGGCGCGCATCGGCCGGGATGCAGGCGGCCGAGGTGATGTCGCCGCCCTCCCTAAGTCTTCCGCCAGCGTCGCCGCGACGAATGCGGCCAGATCGAACCCGGAATCTCTGTCATGATCAGCCTTTCAGAATATGACAACGGCTGGCAAAACCGTTCCACTTTGCAATAAATTCGTCATAATCCCGCCCGAAGGTCACAAAAGTCACAGCAAAGGGGTGTGTGAGACCTGTGCGCGGAAGAAAAATCCTCCCTGGCAAGGCAGATGTCCGCCCGAAAGCCGGACAGTGGGGTGAAAATGCCAAGTATCCGCCGCCCCTCCACCACCCTGGCGGGTGGTCCCCTCCCCTGATGGGGAGGAGCAGCGATGCGTGGACGCGCCCCGCGATGACATCAGCACCAGAGAGATCATGCGCCGACCATAGCCCGCCGGCTGGCATGTAGGACAGGGAAAAGCCGTCTCAGAGAAAGGGATTGCAAAGCACCAAATTGCCGAAGCGGCGACCATGGCTCATATCTTCCGTGTAGAGCGTCGTGCAGTCGCTTGCCTGGGCTGCTGCGATAATCAGACAATCCCAGAGCGAAAAATTATGATGCCCTTTGAGGGCAAGGCCTGCATCCAGCAGTTCCATCGTATTATCCACGATACGAAAACGCCGCTATGTACGAATGAACGCCGCCGCCAGATCGTGCGGCAGCGGGTCGGGCCGCGACGCCCTCGTCGCCTGCACATAGAATTCCTGCAGAACCTGAACGGAGAGGACCGCATGACGCTGGTCAAGCAAGGCGCGGGCAACTTGTGCCTTGCTTGCATCCTCCTGCCGCGTGCCGATGGAGTACAGCAGGATATTGGTGTCGAGGAAAATCACCGTCGATGAAGCGCATCGCGTGCGAGACGTTGCCCGGCATCGAATGCGGACACTTGCACACGCAGCGCCGCTTCTTCCTGTGCGAGCGCGTCGAAGCCATCAGCAGTGGACGCATAGTGCGCCAACAGGCGCTTGACCACGGCGGATAGGGAGGTTTCCTCAGCAGCGGCCTTCATCCTCGCCCGGCGATAGGTTTCATCGTCCACGGATACTGTGATGTTTTTCATGGTCTCACAGTATCCGATTTGCACACGATGCGGTAGTCGCCTCAATCACCGCCCACATCGGGCTTGCCGGCGGCGGCGGGGCCATTTCCAGCATGCGCTGCAGCGGCTTCAAGGCAGCCAGGCGCAGATCCTCCGGCAGCGTGATCTCCGGCTTCAGGTCGCGCAGCGCCAGATAGAGCTTTTCCAGCGTATTGAGTGCCATGAACGGGCAGGTGTTGCAGTTGCAGTTGCCGTCCGCGCCCGGCGCGCCGATGAAGGCCTTGTGCGGGGCCGCCTTCTGCATCTGGTGGATGATATGCGGCTCGGTCGCGACCAGAATGGTCTGCGCCGGGCTCGCCAGCGCAAACTTCAGGATCGCGCTGGTCGAGCCGACGTGATCGGCATGCGCGAGGATATGCGCCGGGCATTCCGGGTGGGCGGCGACCGGCGCGTCCGGGTGCTCAGCCTTCAGCTTGATGAGTTCCTGCTCCGAGAAGTTCTCGTGCACGATGCAGGTACCCGGCCACAGCAGCATGTCGCGCCCGGTCTTGCGCGCCAGATAGCCGCCCAGATGCCGGTCCGGCGCAAACAGGATCGGCTGGTCCTTCGGGATCTGGTTGATGATCTCTTCCGCGCAGCTCGAGGTGACGATGATGTCCGAATGCGCTTTCACCGCCGCCGAACAGTTGATGTAGCTGAGCGCGACGTGATCGGGGTGTGCGGCCCGGAAGGCGGCGAACTGGTCCGGCGGGCAACTGTCCTCCAGGCTGCAGCCGGCAGCCATGTCCGGCAGGATCACGGTCTTGTGCGGCGACAGGATCTTGGCGACCTCGGCCATGAAGCGTACGCCGCAGAAGGCGATGACGTCGGCATCGGTCGCCGCCGCCTTGCGGGAGAGGTCCAGGCTGTCGCCGACGAAATCGGCCAGGTCCTGAATCTCCGGCTTCTGGTAGTAGTGCGCAAGGATCACGGCGTTGCGCGCGCGTTTCAGGCGGGCGATTTCCGCCAGCAGGTCGGGCCCGCGCGGCAGTTCCGGGCGGTCAGCGAAAGTCAGGCGCGCGTCCATCGGCAGTCCCTCAGTTTCCGCTTATGTGGCGCGACCGGGCGGCTCCTGCAAGCGCTCACGTGGGCGCTGTCTGCGTTTGCGATCCGCGCACATCATTGTGTCATGAAACCGAACTAGCGTATGAGGCTGAAGAACCAGGAAAGGACGCACCATGGTCGACGCCGTCACCCGCACATTCGATTTCTATTCGATCCTCTACTGGGGCGGGCGACCGCCGCTCGCCGACCGCACCGCAGCCGCGCAGATCCACTGCTACGACGGCGACACCATGGTCGGCATGATCCAGTTCTTCAGCGGCGCCGACGCCGTGCCCGCCAACCAGCTTGCCGGCGACATGGTGGTGATCAACTACGAGATCGCGCGCTTCAACGATGTCGTGTCGCTGCTGCGTACCGAGGGGCCGCTGATGCTGACCGTCGATCCGGGCAGCGGCGCCGGCTACATCGGCACCTTCCTTGAGCCGGTTGGCGTCGAGGAGGACGACGAAGACGATTTCGACGACTATGGCTTCGAGGAAGACGACAGCGACGAAGATGACGGCGACGAAGATGACGGCGATGACGATGCCGAGCCGGAGGCCGAGCGCACCAACTAGTGTCCCGAATCTGAAATCCGTTACACCCAATATCAGGCGCGGTTGGATTTCAGATTCGAGAAGGACACGAGCAAGGTATTGTTTCTCGTGTCGTTTTAGGAATCGAAGTTCGCGCACGAGTTCGATATCATGGTGTATCAAACTTCGATTCCACGACACTAACAGACCATGAAGAAACTGCTCTGGGCCGCCGGTGCCCTCATCGCCATCGGGGTTCTGGCCGTCGCCGGCTATATTGGCTGGTTCGTCCATGACTTTCGCGGCCCCGGCCCGCTGAAGGCCGAAACGGCTGTGGTCGTGCCGCCCGGCAGCCCGTTGGGCGTCGCCGCGCGAGAGCTGGCGCATGCCGGCGTGATTGCCAGCCGCGCGCGCTTTCTCAAGCAGATCCGCTATCTGACCGACAGCGCGCCGATCCAGGCCGGCGAATACCGCTTTCCCGCCCATGTCAGCCCCGCCGCCGCCTACGCCATGCTCGTGAACGGCGAGGTGGTGCGCTACGCCCTGACCATCCCCGAGGGCTGGCCGGCGGTCAAGGTTCATGCCCGCCTGCTGGCGGCGACCGAGCTGACCGGCGAGATCGCCGTGCCTGACGAAGGCTCCGTGCTGCCCGACACCTACAGCTACACCCGCGGCGAGACGCGCGCCGCCGTGCTGGCACGGATGCAGGCCGCAATGCGCAAGACGCTGGCCGCACTGTGGTCGCAGCGCGCGCCCGGCCTGCCGCTCGCCAGCCCGCAGGACGCGGTGGTGCTGGCATCGATCGTCGAGAAGGAAACCGGCAAGCCAAGCGAATATGCTCTGGTCGCCGGCGTCTATGTGAACCGGCTGAAGCGCGGCATGCTGCTGCAGGCGGACCCGACCGTGATCTATCCGATCACCCGGGGCTGCCGCTCGGCCGGCGCATCCGGTTGTCGGAGCTGCGCGCCGTCAACGGCTACAACACCTATGCGCGCCCCGGCCTGCCGGTCGGGCCGATCGCCAACCCGGACGGGCAGCGCTGGCCGCCACCCTGAAGCCGGCGCAGACGCAGGCGCTGTATTTCGTCGCGGACGGCAGCGGCGGCCATGTGTTCGCAGTGACCCTTGACGAACACAACCGCAACGTCGCCCGCTGGCGGCGCTACCGCGTGGAACAGGGCATCTGATGGCCAAGGCGCTGATCAAGCGCTCCGTCACCCTGATGGGGCACCAGACCAGTCTGAGCCTCGAGCCGGTGTTCTGGGAGGCGCTGGCGCAGGCCGCGCGGGTGGAGGGCGTCTCCATCAACGCGCTGGTGACCCGGATCGATCTTACGCGCTCAGGCAACCTCTCGAGCGCGTTGCGCGTCTGGCTGTTCGAGCGTGCGCAGAAAGCGCTGGCGCTGGCGCAGGGTGATGATCAGCAGGCCGGCGAGCGTGACGATGGTGCCGAGGATGGTGCGCGCCGTGAGCTGCTCGCCAAGCAGGATGACGCCTAAAATCACGGTGACGATCGGCGCGATCAGGGTGAACGGCGTCACCAGCGCCACCGGATGCTTGCGCACCAGCCAGAAAATCAACCCGTTGCCGAGGATCCCGGCCATGATCGCCGACGCGAGACTGAAGGCCCAGAATTGCCAGCCCCAGGCCTCGACCGCCGCAACCTGCCCGTGCTCGAACAAAGCCGAAGCCCCGAGCATGACCGGCCAGGTGATCATGGACAGCCAGGCCTGCAGCGCGAACGGCGGCACCCCGCCGAACCGGCGCGCGACCACCGTGCTGGCGGCCCAGCAGGTGGAGGCGCAGGCGACCAGCAGGAAACCGTCGACATCGCGGAACAGCGCCGGATCGAAACTCATGATCATGACGCCGAGAAAGGCCAGCGCCATACCGAGCGTGGTCCAGAGCTTGGGTCGCTCCCCAGCAGCGGGATGGCGAACAGGGTCGCGAACGGAATCCAGAGCTGGGTCACGGTCGAGACCGGCCCGATATGCTCCGCGGCGGCAAAACCGCTGTAGAGCAGGCCGAAATGCATCGGCCCCGCGATCACCGCGCAGATGAGCACCGGCTTGATCTGCACCCGCGCGATGCGCAGCATGGGTGCCAGCAGCAGGCCGGAGAGCGCGAACCGCGTCGCCACCGCCAGCAGCGGCGGCACGTGCGTCACGACCTCCTTGGCGATGACGTTGTTGATGCCCCACATGGTGGCGGCGAACAGCGCCAGCGCCATATCGCGCACCGGTAATGTCGCCTGGGCGCTGCTCATCGGCGGACCTTCGTCACATGGCCCATCTTGCGCCCCGGCCGCGCTTCGTGCTTGCCGTACAGATGCAGATGGCTTTGCGGGTCGCGCAGGATCGCGGCCCAATCGTGCGCTTCTTCGCCGATCAGATTGCGCATGTCCACTGCCGCGACCGGCGACGGCTCGCCGAGCGGCAGGCCGCAAATGGCGCGGATGTGGTTCTCGAACTGGCTGGTGACCGCACCCTCGATCGTCCAGTGGCCGGAATTGTGGACCCGCGGCGCGATCTCGTTGAACAGCACCTGGTCGCCGACCACGAACCATTCGACCGCGAGCACGCCGACATAGCCAAGCTGGTCCGCGATCGTCTGCGTGTGCGCCAGCGCCGCGTCCGCGGCGGCGGCCGACACCTGCGCCGGCACGCGCGACACATCGAGGATACCGTTACGGTGCGTATTCTCGACAGGGCCATAGGCGACCTCCGCGCCGTCCAGCCCGCGCGCGACGATCACCGAGACCTCGGTGTCGAACGGCACCAGCGCTTCCAGGATCGCGGGCTGGCCGCCGATGGCCGCCCAAGCGACGGCGGGGTCGTCGCCGGGCGCGAGCCGCACCTGCCCCTTGCCATCGTAGCCGAAGCGCCGGGTCTTGAGGATCGAGGGGCCGAAGTCGCCCAGCGCCGCTGCCAGATCTTCGGCGCTGGCGATGCCGGCGTAGCGGCTGACCGGCAGGCCGGCCGCCTGCACGAAGCGCTTTTCGCTCAGCCGATCCTGCGCCGTGGCGAGCGCCCGGCTGCAGGGCCGCGTCGGATTGTGCGCCTCCAGCCGCGCCAGCGCTGCAACGGGCACATTCTCGAACTCGAAGGTCACCACGTCGACGCTGGCGGCAAAGCGGCCAAGCGCTTCCGGGTCGCCGTAATCCGCAACCGTGCGGGCAGCGCAGACATCGAAGGCCGGTGCCGCCGGGTCCGGGTCGAAGATGTGGCAGCGGTAGCCGAGCTGTGCTGCCGCCATGGCCAGCATGCGCCCCAACTGGCCGCCGCCAAGGATGCCGATGGTCGCGCCCGGCGCGATGACGGGCTGGGTCATTGCGGGGTATCCGCAACGCTCTCGGTCTGCGCGCGCCGCCACTCGTCCAGCCGCTCTGCCAGCGCCGGGTCCATCAGCGCGAGGATGCCGGCGGCCAGCAGCCCGGCGTTCTTGGCGCCTGCCTGGCCGATCGCCAGCGTGCCGACCGGCACGCCCCCGGCATCTGCACAATGGACAGCAGGCTGTCGAGGCCGCTCAACGTCTTGGATTGCACCGGCACGCCGAGCACCGGCAGCGACGTCATCGCCGCGACCATGCCCGGCAGGTGCGCCGCCCGCCGGCGCCGGCGATGATGACCTTGAGTCCGCGCCCGCGCGCGTCCCGGGCGTAATCGTAGAGCCGGTCCGGCGTGCGATGCGCCGAGACGATCCGCGCTTCGTGCACGACATCAAGCGCGGACAGCACATCGGCGGCGGCGCTCAGGGTCGGCCAGTCCGACTGGCTGCCCATGATGATGCCCACCAGGGGCGAGTCTGTGGTCAAGGCTCTCGATCCTTACGCCAAAGCCCGCTTTATAACCACCGGCGACGTCCATGCAATTGCCCAGTTGCGCCCGAGTGTGCAAAACTTAAGGTTAACGCCTTAGCAACGACGTTGCGCTATTTCCGGAAGGACCCGGATGCTAGTATGCTGGCAACGTTAATGCCAGGGCAATGGACAGGTTATGAAGGTCACAGATCGTTCCGCGCGTATCAGCGGCAACCCCTGGCTGGCGTATCCGCGCCATCCGCTGCCGCGCCCGCCGGGAGCGCTGCCCCGGTCCGCGCGCCGGACCCGGTGGACCAGACCCTGCTTGGCCTCTCCGCCACCGACCTGACACCACGCGCCAGGGAAGTGCTGATGACGCTGATGGCCGAGGTCGAGGCCTTGCGCCGCGATCTGGAGCGCAGCCACCAGCGCATTAGCGAGCTGGAGAAACTGGCGGACTCGGACACGCTCTCGCCGATCGCCAACCGGCGCGCCTTCGTGCGCGAACTGACCCGGTGATGAGCTATGCCGAGCGCTACAGCGTCGCCACCTCGCTGCTGTTCTTCGACGTCAACGGCCTGAAGACGGTCAACGACACGCTTGGCCACGCCGCCGGCGACGCGGTGCTGGTTCATGTCGCGGAGACTCTGCGCGCGCACATCCGCGCATCCGACGTCGTGGGCCGGCTCGGCGGCGACGAATATGCGGTGATTCTGACGCATGCAGACGAAGCCCAGGCGCACATCAAGGCGGATTTTCTGGCCGGCAAGATCTGCGAGATGCCGGCGCGTTTCGAGGATCAGCTGATCCCGGTCTCGGCGGCGGTCGGCGTCTATACCTTCGGGCCGGGCGAATCCCCGACCGACGTGCTCACGCGTGCCGACAAGGCGATGTATGACCGCAAGCGCGCGATGAAAGCGGCGGAATAAAGCGATTTCCAGTCAGATGGTATCATCTGACGATTAAGAAATCGCGGCAAAACAAAAGCATAGAGCGGCCGATCTGATTCCGTCAGATCGAAAACCGCTCTAATCAAAACCAGCCTGATGACTGTGATGGGATCGCCATTCCGATCTTCACGGAGCAGGCTGTAAAGTCCGCTCGTGGTGAGCCCGGACGAACCACGCGCCGCTCAGCCCTTCGTCCAGGCTCAGGGTGAGCGGCACGGGTGCAACCGCGCGATGGCGCGCGTATCATGCTCAAACAGCCTGCTAAGCCCAATCGGCGAGATAGGCCTTGCGCACCGGGGTCAGGTCGTCACGCAGCTCGTAGACCAGCGGCTGGCCAGTCGGGATTTCCACCTTGGTGATCGCCTCGTCGCTGAGGTTGTCCAGGTGCTTGACCAGGCCGCGCAGCGAATTGCCGTGCGCAACCACGAGAACCCGCTGCCCGGATCGCAGCGCCGGGGCGATGGTCTCGCTCCAGCACGGGATGACCCGCGCGATGGTGTCCTTCAGGCTTTCGGTGTGCGGCACCGGCAGGCCGGCATAGCGCCGGTCGCTCGTGACGTCGTAGCGGCTGCCGGCCTCGGGCAGCGGCGGCGGCACATCGAAAGAGCGCCGCCAGATGAACACCTGTTCCTCGCCGTGCTTCTCCGCGGTCTCGGCCTTGTTGAGGCCGGTCAGGCCGCCGTAGTGGCGCTCGTTCAGCCGCCAGTCCTTGGCGACCGGCAGCCAGAGGTCGCCCATTTCCTCCAGGATCAGGTTGAGGGTCTGGTTGGCGCGGGTCAGCAGGGATACGAAGCACTGATCGAAGGCGAAGCCTTTGGCCTTCAGGTCCCGGCCCGCCTGCCGCGCTTCCGCTGCCCCCTGCTCCGTTACGCTGACATCCCACCAGCCGGTGAAGCGGTTTTCCAGATTCCAGGCCGACTGGCCGTGGCGAACGAGAACGAGCGTCGGCATCTGCGTTTCCTATACAAGTTATATCGCGCGCTCCTTAGACCCTTCCCGTTTTTGATTGAATCACTTTTGCGAGGCAATCAAAACGGACAAGAAGGGCCTTCACAAAGAGCGAGAGCCTTTGGTCAGGTCTAGCCCGCCGGCAAAATGCGGCCCGCAAGCGGGCCGCATCGAAGGGTGTTTGATGCGCTGTCTCAGTCGATGGTGCGCTTGAACGTCTCCGGCAGGAACAGCAGCCCCAGGACGAACGTCGCTGCCGCCACCACGACCGGATACCAGAGGCCGTAGTAGATATCCCCGGTTGCCGCGACCATGGCGAAGCTGGTGGTCGGCAGGAAGCCGCCGAACCAGCCGTTGCCGATGTGATAGGGCAGCGACATGGAAGTGTAGCGGATGTTGGTCGGGAACAGCTCCACCAGCAGTGCCGCGATCGGGCCGTAGACCATGGTGACGTAGATCACCATGAGCGTCAGGATCGCGATCAGCATCGGCTTGTTGACGGTTGCCGGGTCCGCCTTGTCCGGGTAGCCGACCGCCTTCAGCGCCGCCTTGGCGTCATCCTGGAACTTAGTGATCGCCGCCTTGCGGTCATCGCCGGTCACCGTGTTCGGATCAGGTGCGGCAAGAACAGTGTCCCCGATCTTGATCGTCGCCACCGTGCCTGCGGCGCCGCTTCGTTCTTGTAGGAGACGGCGGCTTTGGCGAGGAACGACTTCACAATGTCACAGGATTTGCTGTCGAACTTGTTCTTGCCCACGGGATCGAACTGGAACGAGCATTCGCCGGGGCGGCGACGACCGTTACCGGGGCCGTCTGCTGGGCCTGATAGAGCGCCGGATTGCCGGCCTCGGTCATCGCCTTGAACAGCGGGAAGTAGGTGATGGAGGCAAGCAGGCACCCCGCCATGATGATCGGTTTGCGGCCGATCTTGTCGCTGAGCCAGCCGAAGAAGATGAAGAAGGGCGTCCCGATCGCAAGGCTGATCGTGATCAGCAGATTGGCGGTGTAGCCATCAATCTTCAGTGTCTTTTCCAGGAAGAACAGCGCGTAGAACTGACCCGTGTACCAGACGACCGCCTGACCGGCGACTGCACACAGCAGCGCGATGAGGACGATCTTGAGGTTCGACCAACGACCGAAGGCTTCAGCCAGCGGTGCCTTCGAGCCCTTGCCCTCTTCCTTCATCTTTTGAAAAGCGGGCTTTCATCCAGCATCAGCCGGATCCAGACCGAGATGCCGAGCAGGATGATCGACACCAGGAACGGTATCCGCCAGCCCCAGTCCTTGAAGGTATCCTCACCCAGCACCGAGCGTGCCGCGATCACCACCAGCAGTGCCAGGAACAGGCCCATGGTCGCCGTGGTCTGGATCCACGCGGTGTAGAGGCCGCGCTTGTTGTTGGGGCATGCTCGGCGACATAGGTCGCAGCGCCGCCGTATTCGCCGCCAAGCGCCAGACCCTGCAGCAGCCGCAGCGCGACCAGGATGATCGGTGCTGCGACCCCTATGGTGTCATAGTTGGGCAGCAGGCCGACCCCGAAGGTCGACATCCCCATGATGACGATGGTGACCAGGAAGGTGTTCTTGCGGCCAACAAGGTCGCCGATGCGCCCGAATACCAGCGCGCCGAACGGCCGCACGGCGAAGCCGGCCGCGAACGCCGCCAGCGCGAAGATGAAGCCGGTGGTTTCGTTGACGCCCGAGAAAAGTGCGAAGAAATTTGCGCAGCCATCAGGCCGTACAGATAGAAATCGTACCACTCGAAAACCGTGCCGAGTGACGATGCGCCGACAACCAGCCGTTCGCTCTTTGTCGCCGCGTGATGTTTAGGCAGCCGCGCGACGTCGTCCGCCGTGGTTCCTGCTCCCATGTGGTCCTCCCTTGACTTGACTGAACGATGTTACATTTGCGCCAGGCCAACCCGGCGCCAGCTGCTAGAAATTATATTGTGCGCTGAACTGCAGCCTGTTCAACGTATCATCCAGGCTGTTCTCGAGTGTGCGCTTGGCGAAGCGGTAGCCGACGCCCAGGCTGAGCGGCTTCCACGGATTGTAGAGCAGATCGAGATTGGCGCTCCAGATCGACTTGGTGAGCGAGAGCGACGCGAAATCCGGCGTGTCCGACCGGAAGCCGGACAGGGTGCCGACCGCCTTGAACTTCGGCGTGAAGGCATAGCGATAGGAGAAGAAGCCGGAATACATGAACGGCGCATCGATATCGCCAGCCGTGGAGACAACGACGTCGTCGCGGATGTTCAGGCCGAGGTAGCGCCCAAGCCCCTCACCGAACGTCCCCATCCAGGTGATGCGGCTGGGCCCGAAGTCATGCACGCCGGATGCGCTGATCCCCAGCCGAATTCCGTGCCCTTGATGTCGCCCGGCGTACCGAACGGCACGGGGGCTGCGGAGTTGTCCACCTTGAGGACGCGCGCGATGCCGGCGAGTGCGAAGGTACCGACCTTGGTCTTCTTGTCGACCCGGGCGACGAAGTCCGGTGCCACGTCGTCGTCGGCCTCCGCGCTGGTCGTCCCGAGGGTCGCCGTCGTCTCCGGGTTCTCGATCGCGAAGGTGAAGATGCCGTGCTTGTAGCGGATCAGCGGCTGGCGCTCAAACACCGTACCCTCGGTCGGACCGACGAAATCCAGGCGCTCCGGCAGCGCGGACGGATTCTGGAAGGTCGACCAGTCCTGACCCAGCGTCCAGCCGCCGTAGCTGACGAACGCCCGGCGCACCCGCGGCACGAAGCTGTTGGAGACGCGCTGGTTGCCGCCGGTGTTGGTGTCGAGGAAGTCCAGCTCCAGGTGGCTGGTAAGCGCCGTCTCGCCGACCGGCGTTTCGGTCCGGAATAAGAAGCGGGTTTCCCGCACGCTGGTGGTGACATTGAAGCCTTCGCTGACGCCGCCGACTGGGATCTGTGCCGGAAAGTAATAGTCGTTAACCAGTGTGTTCGCCGCCGGGTCGCCGCCCGAGAAGCGGCTGGCGAGCACGTCCAGTTTGACATAGCCGTTGATGCGCACCGTGGTGTTGCCGACCTTGAAGCCGTCCGTCACGGTCGCCGCCTTTTCTCGATCGCCTCGAGGCGGGAGGCGAAGGTCTTGGTCTCAGCCGCCTTGTCGGCCGCCGCCGCCGTCTGCGCCTGTGACTGCGCCTGGGATTGGGCAGCCGCCTGCTGCGCGGCCTGCGCCTGCGTCTTGGCGGCGTCCAGCTCGGCCTTGACCGCGTTCAAGGCGGCCTCCAGCGCCTGGATGCGCTTTTCCAGATCCGTGGTCGACGCTTTTGAGCAAAAGCCGGCGCTGCAGCCAATACACTACCTGCGACGCCCGCAATCAAGGCAAGCCTTACCCGTTTGCATACTGGATGCATTGTTTTCTCTCCATGTTGTCGGCCGCCCGTTTATCGTCCCTGATTCAGTATTTTTACGCATTACTTGATGCGGTTGATCGGCCGATTGTGCCCAGATCATGCGTGAGCTATCCAGCGTGTGCCAGCTAGACGTTGGTCGAGCGACGTTGGGCGCATTTCTGGCGCGGCGGCGCTCAGCGTTTACCACGCGCTGCACTTTACAGAACCGAATCGCCCGGATAAACTGAGGTGACTTGGGGAGATATGGCTTGGCGAGCAAAACAATATTAGTCGCCGACGATCATCCGTTGATCCGCGATGCGTTTCGCCTCGCCATCGAGGCGATGTACGACGACGTGCAGGTTATCGAGGCCTGCAGCATCCGCGATGCGCTGGACAAAATGGATGACTGCATGGCGCTGGACCTCATCCTCCTCGATTTGCGCATGCCCGACGCTGAGGGGTTTTCCGGGTTGGCGCTGATCCACGCCGAACAGCCTGAGGTGCCCATTCTGGTGGTCTCGGCCGCAGAGGCCGCGCTGCCGCGAGCGGTGCCAAACGTTATGGCGCAGTCGGCTTCCTGAGCAAGTCGGCCGATATCCCGACAATCCGCCGCTCAATCACCGCCGCCATCGCCCGCGACGCCGCCAGCCTGGATGCCCTGAACGGCCAGTCCGATGCGGAAATCGACGCCATGGCCGAGCGGATCGCCAGCCTCACCTCCGCACAGCTCAAGGTGATGCTTGGCGTGCTGGCCGGGCGGCTGAACAAGCAGATCGCCTACGATCTCGGTATTTCCGAAGCCACGGTGAAGGCGCACATGACCGCCGTGATGCGCAAGCTCAACGTGCAGAACCGCACCCAGGCCGTGCTGGCCGCGCGCGCGTTGGCCCTGGAGCCGGAAGCCGCGCTTTAGCCTGATCGGTTGAGGTTGAAGCGCCCGCTTCGACGATGGCGCGGATCGGGCACTTATCTCTTACTTGGACAGCAGCCAGAGCCCGATCACCAGCACGGCAAGGCCCAGACCCCAGGCCCAGAGCGGGATGCCGCCAGTCGCCGCGCGCTCCGTGATTTCCTCCGGCGCGCCCGCCAGATCGCCCGGCAGGGCGATGGCCGCCGCCGCAGATTCCGCCGGCGCCGCCTGCGCCTCGACGATCTCGGCGAAGCGCGCGAAGAAATCGCCCGCCAGCTTGCGTGCCGTCTGGTCGATCAGCCGCGCGCCGACCTGCGCCAGCTTGCCGCCGACTTCGGCGGATGCGTCATAGGCGAGCAGGGTGCCCTCCGGCGCCTCGGCCAGGGTGACCCGTGCGCCGCCCTTGGCGAACCCGGCCGGACCACCCTTGCCCTCCCCGCTGATGGTGTAGCCGTTCGGCGCGTCGATCTCCGACAGGGTGACAGCCCCGCAAAGCGCGCTGCGACCGGGCCGATCTTGAGCGCGACAGTCGCCGACAACTGGGTCGGCGAGTCCTGGGTCAGCGTCTCGCAGCCCGGGATGCACCGACGCAGAACGTCCGGATCGTTCAGGGCGGCGAACACGATTGCGCGCGGCGCGCGGATCAACTGCTGGTCTTCAAGTTTCACGCGATCCTCTCTCCTGTGGGCGCACAGGTTAGCGCCTGCCGGATCAATAGGAAACACCCAGAACCACGGCCGGGCCGGCCGCGCCGTCGGCATTGCCAGCGATCGGCCAGCGGTAGCCGGCGCGCACATCGACGGCCAGCGCACCCGGCGTCCAGCGCAGCCAGAGCTCCGGCCGAGCTCCAGCCGGGTGAGGCGGCGGCCGTCGTCCTGATAGGCCCCAGATGCCAAGGTTGGGCGTGGCGTTCAAGCCACGGGCCAGCGCCAGGCCGAGGCCGCCATGCGCCTCGGCCCCGGCCTGAACATCGGGGCGGCGGACGCCGATCAGAGCCGCCTCCCCATAGAAGCTCGCATGAAGCCAACGTTGGGCGCCTCCAGGGTCGGACCGAAGCCGCGCCCGACGCCGCCCGACGCACGGGCCAGCCAATCGTTGCGCCCGCTGCCGTCAAGCGCCACCAGTCGCTCCGCCGCCAGCACCAGCGCATCGCCGCCCAACGGCCGCCACGCGAGGCCCAAGGCCGCCTGGCGCTGCCCGCCCGGCACGCCGGCGCTCGCCGGCGCGACATTGATGCGCGCCGTCGCGTCGACCGGGCGACGGGCCAGCGGGTCAAGGCGCACGCCGAGTGTCAAACCCGCCTGCGGTCCGGTGAGCGCACGCTGCCCGGCCAGCACGTCCGCCTGCCCCAAGGCGCGGCGCGCGACCCAATAGCTGCTCACGAACACGCGCTTGGTCAGGCGCCGCAGATCGGCGCGCCATTGCGCCGCCTGCGCCGGCTCCGGCGCACTGTCCAGCGCGGCCCGCAGCAGGCGCGCCGCCTCCCGCCGGTCCCCGGTCCGGAGCGCTGCATAGCCAGCCTCGGCCAGCGCGAACGCCACCGGAACCTTCGGCGACGAAACCGGCAGCAGCCCTGCGGCGCCGCGGCTTCAGCCTGTGCGACCGCCCCCGGGCGATCAAGCGCACTGGAGGTCCGGGCCTCGGCGTGGTCAGCGCCACCGAGCGCACCAGCCGCACCGCGCGCGGCAGGGCGACGCTGGAGTCGACGGGCGACGGCGCCAGGCGCGCAGCGGGAATTTCAAGGCCAGTCGCCGCCCGGGCGGCAATCCGCAGGCTGCTGAGCGCAACGCTGCGCACAGCCGCGATATCAGCCGCGATCTCTGGCAGCCGCCCGAGCAGCCATCCGGCCAGCAGGCCCATCCCGACCCAGGGCAGATGGCGCGGGCGCATCAGGCGACCTCATGCGGGAAGCGGTGCGCCGTCTTGTCCCAGGGCGCGCGCCCGCCGGTGCGCGCAAGGCCCACGAAGCGCTCAACCGCGCGGAAGGCGGCCCGCGCGTTGATGAAATTGCTGACCAGTGTGCGCGGTATCGCGCGCAGGCCCTCGCGCCAGCCGTACAGCCGCGTGACGAAGGCCCAACGCAACGCCAGCCGCCAGCCGAGCAGGACGCCATTGATGACCATGAGCCACGCCAACGCACTGCCGGGTGGGGCGAAACCAGGGATGGCCTGAAGCACCGGGCTGAGCCCCTGCGCCGTGGCAAGCCCGGCGATGTGTGCGAGGCCGAAATAGCCGGCGACGATCAGGACCGCATTGAGCAGCGCCTTGCGATCGCGCCAGAGCATGTAACGATCCGCGAGCGTGCCCTGCCAGCCCAGCCGATCCCAGCCCATGAGCGCGATGCCAAGCAGCCAGCGCGCACGCTGGCGGATCGCGGCGTCGACGGTATGCGGGAAGTGCTCCCGGGTGGCGATGACGCCACGCCGGCCCGGAATACGCACCAGCGCCGCCTTGCCGCCGAGCAGACCGATGCGCACCCCGAGTTCGTAATCCTCGGTGACGCTGGTCTCGTTGAACGGCGCGCCGCCGTTCCCGAACGCGAGCCGCGCCAGGATGTCGGCGCTGAAGGCGCAGCCGACGCCCGCGCTCGGCAGCCCGCCCCAGCCACTCGCGCACCACCATGTCCTTGGCGTGGCACTCGGCGAATTCGTCCATGTAGCTGCCGGCGACCCAGCGGCTGCCGGGGTCCGGCAGCGCGATCACCGGCGCCTGCACCATGGCCTTGCGCGGGATGAGGTGGTTGAAGACCGTCAGCTCCTGCGGATCGACCAGATCCTCGGCATCGTGGAGCACGAACGCCTTGACCGGAACGCCGGCGCGCGCGGCATGGCGAAGCGCCGCGTGGTACAGATGATTGAGGCAATCGGCCTTGCTGGTTGGGCCGGGGCGTGTCGTCACCACCATTTCGACGCGGGGATCGGCCACGGTGGCCACTGCAAGCCGGGTCTGGGGGTCGTTGGGATAGACGCCGACGAACAGGCGGTAGCTGGGGTAGTCGAGGCGCCGGAGGCTGGCGCGCAGCATGTCGGCGATCACGTCCGCCTCGTCCCAGGCCGGCACCAGGATCGCCATGAAGCCCGCTCGGCGGCGTACAAATCCGCGGCGCGCATCGGGGCGTGGCGGCTGTAGACCGCCAGCCAGCGCCAGAACCGCCTAGCGAAATAGGCGCAATCAACAAACAGATCATCCGCGCTGGAAACAGCGATCCCCAACGCGACGAGAAGCAGAAGCTGCTTGACCACCGCGACATAGAACGCCACGCCTACGAGCCAGTCGGCCACCGCCTCTGCCCCACGTTACCTTGTTGTAATCGTCTCGCGAAAACAACCGGTCCGCAAGTGGAACAAAACGCGGCTGAAAATGTCGTCAAGATATAGAAGGGTGTCTCGTCAATGCAGCAATATCTCGACCTGCTTCGAACCATTCGAGACCAAGGTATACGTCAAGATGACCGCACCGGCGTCGGGACACTGTCGATCTTTGGCCACCAGATGCGATTCGATCTACAGCAGGGCTTCCCGATGATTACAACCAAAAGGTTGCATTGGAAATCCATTGCACACGAATTACTATGGTTTCTTTCAGGCGATACCAATGTCGGCTACCTGCAGCGCCATGGGGTCTCGATCTGGGACGAGTGGGCGGACGCCAACGGCGAGCTCGGCCCGGTCTACGGTCGGCAATGGCGCGCCTGGGCCCCGGACGGCCGACACATCGACCAGATTGCCCAGGTGCTGCAACAGATCCGCGAGACGCCGGCCTCGCGCCGGATGATCGTCTCGGCCTGGAACCCGGCCGACGTGCCATATATGGCGCTGCCGCCCTGCCACTGCCTGTTCCAGTTTCATGTCGCAGACGGGCGTCTCTCCTGCCAGCTCTACCAGCGCTCGGCCGACGTGTTCCTCGGCGTGCCGTTCAACATCGCCTCGTACGCGCTGCTGACCCACATGATCGCGCAAGTCAGTGGACTGACGCCGGGCGACTTCGTGCACAGTTTCGGCGATGTGCATCTGTATTTGAACCATCTGACGCAGGCGGACGAGCAACTGGCCCGCGCCCGCGGCCACTGCCGACGCTTAAGCTCAACCCCGATATCGCCGACCTGTTCGCCTTCGCCTTCGAGGACCTCGAGTTGGTGGGCTACGACCCGCACCCGGCGATCAAGCGCCGGTCGCGGTTTGATGGCGGGGCGCATCACGCTCGTGGTCGCGCGCGCGACGAACGGCGTGATCGGCCGGGACGGCGGGCTGCCATGGCATCTGAGTGAAGATCTAAAACATTTCAAGCGCCTGACCATCGGCAAGCCGGTCATCATGGGCCGCAAGACCTTTGAGTCCATCGGCAAGCCCTTGCCTGGACGGCATAACATCGTGGTGACACGGCAGCCCGACTGGCGTGCGAACGGCGTGACCCCGCGCCGAACCTCGCGGAAGCGGTCGTCGCCGCCGGGCTGGACCCGCGCACCCGCGCGCCGGAGATCATGGTGATCGGCGGCGGCGAGATCTATGCGCAGGCCCTGCCGCTCGCCGGCCGCATCCAGTTGACCGAAGTGCATGCGGAGGTGGCGGGCGACACCCGCTTTCCCGCGCTCGACCCGGCCCAGTGGCGCGAGACCGCCCGCGTCGATCACGCGGCCGCGGACGGCCAGCCCGCGTTCAGCTTCGTGACCCTGGAGCGGGTTTAGAGCCTGATGACTTTAGGTTGACCCACACGCCATCGCGCGGTTGCACACGCGCCGCTCAGCCTGAGCTTGACGAAGGGCTGAGCGGCTCGTGGTTCGTCCAGGCTCACCACGAGCGGACTTTACAGCCTGCTCCGTGAAGATCGGAATGGCGATCCCATCCAATGTCATCAGACTCTAGGGTCATCCCGGCGAAAGCTGGAATAGGGGCGTTCTGCGCCAGGATTCGCCGGAATGACGCCACAAGACCGAACAGCAGCCTTGCAAGGGCGAATGGGCCACGTCTGCGCCGTAGTGTTTACCCGTGTGCCGGAATGCGCAGGCGGGGATTTCGATGGCCGGGCAGCGATCCATGACCACGTCCAGCCCGGCGGCGGCGGCCTGGCGGCGGCTTGCGGGTTGACGACGCCACGCTGCATCCAGACCGCTTTCGCGCCGAGGGCGATGGCCTCCGCGACCACCGGCTCCACATCCTCCGACTTGCGGAAGATGTCCACCATGTCGACAGGCTCGGCGATGTCGCGCAGCGCCGCCACGACCGGCGCGCCGTGGATGGTACGGCCGGCCAGGCCAGGATTGACCGGGATCACCCGGTAGCCGTGGCTGAGCAGGGTGAGCAGCACATGGTTGCTTGGCCGGTCCGGCTTGTCGCTGGCGCCGACCATGGCGATGGTCTTCACGCGGTTGAGCAGGCCGGCAATCTGGGCATCGGTTTCGAGCAGCATAAATTCCTCCGGCGCATAGCGTGGCACGAACGCGCGCTCATGTCATCCGGTGTGGGGATCGTGGATTATCCTGAATTCCGCGCGCGCACCGTGGTGCGCTCAGCCCTCGATGCGGCTGAAATCGGCGACGGCGTGAACCGCATTGCGGATGCCGCTCAGCAGGGTGAGGCGGTTTTCCCGCACCGCCGGATCCTGCGCGTTGACCATGACCGTGCCGAAGAAGGCGTCCACCGCCGCGCGCAGCGTCGCCAGTTCGGCCATCGCGCGCGTGAAATCCTCCGCGGCGACCGCCTGCGCGGCGGCCGGGCCGGCATGCGCCAGCGCCTGTGCCAGCGCCTGCTCGGCGGGGTCCGCCAGCAGGGCGGCGTCGACCGCGCCTGCATAGCGCCGGGCATCCTTCTTTTCCTCGATTGCGAGGATGTTGGCGGCGCGCTTGTAGCCGGCAAGCAGGTTGGCGCCATCGTCGGTCGCGCCAGATCGTCGTCGCCGCCCTGGCCGAGCGCAGCGTCGATCAGGTCGTGGCGCACGCCGGCTTCGCGCTGCTGGACCTTGAGGCGATCGACCAGAAACGCCAGCAGGCTGGCATCCCCTGTAACAGCGCCTGCAACGGCAAGCGCAGGCCGTTCTCCACGATCAGGCGGATCGCACCGAGTGCTGCCCGGCGCAGCGCATAGGGGTCGCGCGAGCCGGTCGGTTTTTCATCGATGGCGAAGAAGCCGACCAGGGTGTCGATCTTGTCCGCGAGCGCCACGGCAACCGAGACCGGCGCGACCGGGCAACGATCCGACGGGCCGACAGGGGCATAATGATCGGAAATCGCCTGCGCGACCTGCGGGTCCTCGCCGGATGCGGCGGCATAATAGCCGCCCATCACGCCTTGCAGTTCCGGGAATTCGCCGACCATGCCCGTGATCAGGTCCGCCTTGGCAAGCTGGCCGGCGCGCCGGGCCAGCGCCGGCTCGCAGCCCGGAACATGCGCTGCCAACTGCGCGGCCAGCGTCGCCACGCGTTCGGCCTTTGCCTGCATGTCGCCGAGCTTTTCGTGGAACTTGATCTGCGCGAGCCTGGGCAGATAGGCATCGAGCGGCTGCTTCCTGTCCTGCTCCCAGAAGAAGCGCGCATCCGACAGGCGCGCGGCCAGCACCTTCGTTGCCGGCGACGATGGCCTTGCCCTTGTCCGCGGCCTCGACGTTGGCGACGCAGATGAAATGGTTGGAGAGCTGCCCGGTCTGCGCGTTGTTGAGCGCGAAGTATTTCTGGTTGACCCGCATGGTGAGCTGGATCGCCTCGCGGGGACCTCGAGGAACGCCGGATCGAACGTGCCCAGCGGGACCGGCCATTCGGTCAGGCCGGCGTTCTCCGCCAGCAGGCCCTGATCCTCTCAGCCTGCGCGAGCGCTGCGCTCGGCGGGGTCAAGGTCAAAGCTTGGTGCGGTAGCCCTCGAAGTCGTCCACCCGAAACGGGGCGTTGCCATGAAAGCGGTGGCCGCGCGTGATGCTGTCCGCCTTCAGGCCTTCCAGTTCCAGCGGCACCACGGCACCGTCCAGCAGGCAGATGATCGATTCAGGCTGGCGGGATCGCGCGAGCGCTCGCCCCAGCGCATCGACTTCGGCCAGGGAAGGCGCGCTCGGCGGGATCAGCGTGGCCAGCACCTCAGGCCCTCGACGGTCGCGCACTTCCAGCTGGTCGCGCCGGCTTTCCTCGAGGCGCTCCTCGCGCACGAGCGGCAGTCGCAACGCGATGTCGTCTGGTTGCAGCCGCACCAGCTGCATGCGGGCGGGAATTTCCTCAGTTCCAGCGCAGCTCGGCCTCAGGCTTCCCAGGATAGGCGGCAGAGCGTCTGGCAGGCCGCGCAGGGTGGCTCCGGACCTGCGCGATCACCTGATAGCGCCTTGCCCCGGATCAGCAGCTGGGCGGCAGCCTCGGCCTCGCGGCTGTCAGCGGCGAACTCGTGTCGCGGTCTCGTCGCCGTGACGCCCGGCCGTCGTCGTCGCTGGCCCTGGATGTACATGGCCACCGTTCCAGGTAGGTGATCTCGCCGGCGAGCAGTCAAAGCCGCCGAACGCGCCGTCGGACTTGTCGGGCCCGGACCGCGAAGGTGCCGTTCGACTCTCGACGATCAGGGATACGCTGCACCCATCGGTCGCGGCAGGGCTCCGGCTGGAAGGATGAGGCAGCCCTGCTCCGCCCAGTGGCGCTGCAGGGTGAGAATCATATCCTGGAAACTGGGTCGTTTGGCCTCGGCCACGCGCGTGGTGATCCTGTTGCTCGGGTCGGCGGGGTCTAGCCGCCCGCGCCCGGCCCGGTCAAGCGCGACAAGAGTCAGGTCGTGTCTCGGCTTGAAACCTCACCGCTCACCCTGAGCCCGGACGAAGGGCTGAGCGGCTCGTGGTTCCTCAAGCTCACCAAGAGCGGTTCTTTCAAAATGACCCGCTCCCGAGAGTCAGCTGGCGTTGCTGCGGCGTGGCAGCACGGTCTGCGGATCGACCGGCCGCCGGCCCTGGCGCACCTGGAAGTGCAGTTGCGGACGGTCGACGGAGCCGGTCGCGCCGGCGCGCGCGATGACATCGCCCTGGCGCACGGTATCGCCACGCTGGACCAGCAGCGCTTCGTTATGGCCATACGCCGTCACCCAGCCGCCGCCATGCTTGAGGATGACCAGCCAGCCGAAGCTCGGCAGGTCGTCGCCGGCATAAGCGACCACGCCGTCCGCGGCCGCGCGTACGGCCGCCCCCGGGTCGCGGCAAGGTTGACACCTTCGTTCTTGCGGCCGCCGGGCTTCGGGCCGAAGCCGGACAGAATGCGACCGTCACTCGGCCAGTTGAAGCCGGGCCGGGCCGCGATTGCGGCCGGCGG
This sequence comes from Hankyongella ginsenosidimutans, assembly GCF_005144965.1. Lineage (GTDB taxonomy): Bacteria > Pseudomonadota > Alphaproteobacteria > Sphingomonadales > Sphingomonadaceae > Hankyongella > Hankyongella ginsenosidimutans. Next base: position 1,743,724 of record NZ_CP039704.1, on the reverse strand, counting down.
CGCAGGCTGCAGGGCCTTGGGCGGTGGAGGCGGATTGGCGGACTGCGCGGTCGCTGGCGGCACCGGCCTGGGTTGCTCCTGCGGGGCAGGCTTGGGTTGCTCCTGCGGGGCCGGCTTGGGTGGCGCAGGCTTGGCGGCCGGCGGCGATTTTGCCTGATTGAGCACGATCTGGGCCGTCGTCTGCGCCCCGGCCTGGGTCGCAGCCTGCGATGGTGGGGACACCGCAGGCGACGCGGCCGGCGCGGTCGCGGTCGGCAGCCGCAGACGCTCCCCAGCTTCACGCCATAGGGAGCCGCCAGCCCGTTGATACGCACCAACTGCGACAGGCTGACGTCATAGCGCTCGGCGATGCCGGACGCCGTGTCCCCGCGCCCGACGATGTGATAGCGCGCGCCCGGCACTTGAAGCGTCTGCCCGGCTTGCAGCGCATAGGGCGGCTCCAGGCCGTTTGCCGTCACGAGATCGCGTACCGTCGCCCCTGTCCGCCGGGAGATGGCGTACAGCGTGTCGCCGGTCACAACCTTGACCATCTGCCCCTCGACCGTCACCAGCTTGCCCGGCGGCGCGTCCGGCGCTGGCGGTGCCGGTTGCGGCCTGGCGGCGGGGTTTGGGCGCTGTCGCGGCTGCCTTACGCGGCGGCCCCAGGTCGCGGGTCGTTGCCACTGCAGGCGGCGAGCAGCAGCAGGGCGATGGGCCAGGCTCTAGCCACGGTTCAGCACGGCCCCAGCGCTGCCATCTGTGCACGGTGCGTGAGGTTGAGCTGCAGCGGCGTGACCGAGACATAGCCCTCGCTGACCGCGCGCAAGTCGCTGGCTGGGCCGGTTTCCAGAAAATCGCGCCCGAGGCCAAACCAGAAATAGCGGAATCCGCGCACGTCCGTGCGCTCAACCACCTCCAGACGCCGGTGATCGCGCAGGCCCTGCTCGGTCACGCGCACGCCCAGCGCCGGGCCCATGGGAAAATTGATGTTGATGAGCACGCCCTCCGGCCAGCCCTGCGCCAGCAGCGCCCGGATCAACCTCGGCGCTTGCGCCTGCGCGGTCTCGAATGCCTCCTCGCCGACCGCGCGTTCGGCGGTTTCCTGGCTCAGCGCGATGGCCGGCACGCCCGCAAGCGTCGCCTCGATCGCCGCCGAGACGGTGCCGGAATAGGTGACATCCTCGGCAAGGTTGACGCCGCGATTGACGCCGGAGAGCACGAGCGTCGGCGGGCGGCGGCACGATATGGCCGAGCGCCATCATCACCGCATCGGTTGGCGTCCCGCGCACGGCGAAGCGCTGCGGCGCGAACTGCTGGATGCGGATCGGGCTGACCAGGCTGAGCGAATGCCCGGCCCCGATTGTTCGTCGGCCGGCGCTACCACCCAGACGTCGTCGCTGAGCGCGCGCGCGATCCGCTCCAGCACGGCGATGCCGGGCGCATGGATGCCATCGTCGTTGGTGACCAGTATTCTCATGCGCTCAGGCGGGTCAGCCCGCCCATGTAGGGCTGCAGGACCGCCGGCACCGCGACCGAGCCGTCCGCCTGCTGATAATTCTCCAGCACTGCGACCAGGGTGCGCCCGACCGCCAGACCTGACCCGTTGAGGGTGTGCACGAAGCGGGTCTGCTTCTCCCGTGCCCTCGTGCGCGCGTTCATGCGCCGGGCCTGGAAGTCGCCGCAGTTCGAGCAGGAGGAAATTTCCCGATAGGTCTGCTGGCCGGGCAGCCAGACCTCGAGGTCATAGGTCTTGCGCGCGCTGAAGCCCATGTCGCCGGTGCACAGCAGCAGGGTGCGGAACGGCAGCTCCAGCGCCTTCAGCACGGCTTCTGCGCATTCGGTCATGCGCTCATGTTCTTCGTTAGAATGCTCCGGCGTCGTGATCGACACCATCTCGACCTTGTTGAACTGGTGCTGGCGGATCATGCCGCGCGTGTCGCGGCCGGATGCACCTGCCTCCGAGCGGAAGCAGGCGGTGAGCGCCGTCAGGCGCAAGGGCAGGCTTTCGGTGTCGACGATCCGGTCGTTGATCAGGTTGGTCAGATAGACTTCCGCCGTCGGGATCAGCCAGAACCCGTCCGTGGTGTGGAACAGGTCCTCCTTGAACTTGGGCAACTGCCCGGTGCCGTAAAGCGCCTTGTCGCGCGCCAGCACCGGCACGTTTACCTCGGTATAGCCGTGCGTGCCGGTCTGCAGATCGAGCATGAACTGGCCAAGCGCCCGCTCGAGCCGCGCAATCTGGCCGCGCAGCACCGAGAAGCGGGTGCCGGACAGCAGGCCTGCGGTTTCGAAATCGAGCCCCAGCGGCGTGCCGATGTCGACATGGTCGCGCGGCGCGAAGGACATGGCAACCGGCGTGCCCCAGCGACGCAGCTCGACATTGCCGGCCTCGTCCGCTCCGTCCGGCACGTCGTCGGCCGGCAGGTTCGGGATGGTGGCCAGAATATCGTCGAGCGCCGCGCGCGCCGCCTCCGCCGCCTGCTCCTGGTCCGGCAGGTCGAGCTTTGCGGCGGCCACGTCCACCTGCAGCGCGTCGATCTTCTCCAGCAGTTCGCGGCGATGCTCCTCCTGCACCGGGTCGTGGGCGTCTTCCGGGATGCGCTTCAGGTTGCCCATGGCCTGGCCGATGTCGCGGGACAGCGCGTTGATCTGCGCCTGCGCGTTCTGGGCGGCGGTGAGTGCCGTACGCAACCGCTGGTCGAGTTCCAGCACCTCGGCCGCGCGCGGCGGCAGGCCACGCCGGGCCAGACCGGCGTCGAAGGCGTCAGGAGTCTCGCGGATCGCGCGGATATCGTGCATGGGCCGGCCTCAAGCGGTGGATGCGCGCTTTCTGGCGGGGATCGGCCACAATGGCAAGGGCGGGCATCAATCCCCGTGACGAGGCGATCCATCAGTTCCTTGACCGTCGGCACATAGCCGTTCGAATAGAACGGGTCCTGCGCGAACCGGTAGGCGTTGTGACCGGCGAACATCAGGTTGTTGTCGATGTCGCCGCCGTGGGCGATGTCCTGCAGGGTCTTCTGGATGCAGAAGCTGCGCGGATCGGCCATGCGCCCGGTCGAGTTCTTCTCGTTGTCGGCCCAGCTGGAGAAGCTGCACTGGCTGAGGCAGCCCATGCAGTCGGTCTGGTCCTTGCGGATTTCGCTCTTTTCCTCGGGGCGCACGAACACCAGCGTGTTGTCCGGGGTGCGCAGCGCCTCGGTAAAGCCGAGCGCCGCCCACTCGCGGGCGCGCAGCAGATCGCCGCGGGTGACGAACGCCTTGCGGCCCGTACCGTAGCCGGCGACATCCAGCTCGAAATCATGGTCGCCCGCCCGCTCCAGGCTGTAGGCGATCTGCCGCTCCGAGCGCTGTTCCAGATTGCGCAGGAACCGGTTCTTGACCGCCGAGGAGAAGAAGCCGGTCGGCGAGAAGCGATGCAGCAGCACGTCACCGGGCAGCAGCTTCAGCAGCGCCTGCTTCCAGCTTTCCGGGATCGGGCTTTCCTTGGTGACCAGCGGCCGGGTGCCGAGCTGGAACGCGATCGCGCCCAGGTCCTTATTGTCGATCCAGTCCCGCCATTCCTTCAGGTTCCAGACACCGCCGGCCATGACGATCGGCACGCTGTCCGCGATGCCTTCTTCCCGCATCACCTGGCGCAGCGCCAGCACGCGCGGATAGGGGTCCTGCGGCAGCAAGGGATCTTCGGCGTTGGAGAGGCCGTTGTGGCCGCCGGCCCGCCATGGATCCTCATAGACCACGGCACCCAGCAGTTCGGCGACGCGCGAGTACGCCCGCTTCCACAGCAGGCGGAACGCGCGCGCCGAGGAAACGATCGGGTAGTAATGCACGCCGTACTGGGCGGCGATTTCCGAGAGCTTGAACGGCATGCCCGCGCCGCAGGTGACGCCGTGGACCAGCTCGCGCGTTTTTCCAGCACGCCATGCAGGACGCGCTGCGCGCCGCCCATTTCCCACAGTACATTGATGTTGAGAAGGCCTTTGCCGGACGCCACCTCCCACGCGCGGCGCACCTGTTCGATGCCGCCGGCGATGGCGTATTTCACCAGCTCGTCATGGCGCTCGCGGCGGGTGCGGCCGAAATAGCGCTGGGGACGATGCTGCCGTCCGCCGCGTAGCTGTCGGCGTTGACGGCCGAGACCGTGCCGATGCCACCCGCAGCCGCCCATGCGCCGGACGACAGGTGGTTGGTCGCCGAGATGCCCTTGCCGCCCTCGATGAGGGGCCACACTTCCTTGCCGCCCAAACGCAGCGGCGAAACGATCGCAGTCATGCACGCCTTTCCTATTGCCAGTCAGCAAACTTAGGCAAAATTGTGGCGCGATGCAAACCCTGTGCGCGGGATTGTCTCAGTTCGCTCCCATAACGTCACAGGCCAGACCGCATGCCGCGATCCAGCCTGTGCGCAATTGGTTAACAAGAAATTACGAACTGCCGGGACTTACGCCTTCCAGGCGCGAATCTTGGCTTCCAGCACCTGCATGGGCAGCGCGCCGGTGTTCAGCACCTCGGCGTGGAAGCCCTTGATGTCGAACGTGTCGCCCAGACGCTTGGTCGCCTCGGCACGCAGGCGCGTGATGGTGAGCTGGCCGATCTTGTAGGCCAGCGCCTGGCCGGGGATGGCGATGTACCGCTCCACCTCGGCGCGGGCGTCGGTCTCGCTTTGCGCCGAATTGTCGAGGAAGTACTGGATGCCCTGCTCGCGGGTCCAGCCCTTGGCGTGGAGGCCGGTATCGACCACCAGGCGCATGGCGCGCAGCATCTCGTCGTCCAGGCGGCCGAAATACTGGTAGGGGTCGCCGAACATGCCCAGTTCCTTGCCGATCGACTCGGCATAGAGCGCCCAGCCCTCGACATAGGCCGTATTGCCGCCGAACCGCATGAACGGCGGCAGCGAGGTATTCTCCTGCGCCAGGCTGATCTGGAAGTGGTGGCCGGGGATCGCCTCGTGCAGGAACAGCGTTTCCATGCCGAAGCTGGTCCGCGACGGCAGATCATAGGTGTTGACGTAGAAGACGCCGGGGCGCGAGCCGTCCGGCGTGCCCTGCTGGTAATAGGCCCCGGCCTGGTTCTTCTCCAGGAACTCCGGCACCGGGCGGATTTCCAGCGGCGATTTCGGCGTCAGCGCGAACAGCTCCGGGATGCGCTTCAGCACCTTCGCCTCGACGCCGCGATAGGCGGTGAGCAGCGCGTCCTTCGACTCGAACTTGAACTTGGGGTCGTCGCGCAGGTGCGTGAAGAAGGCCTTGAGGTCGCCCTTGAAGCCCACCTGGTCCTTGGTGGCGTTCATCTCGGCGGTGATGCGCGCAACTTCCGCAAGCCCGAGCTTGTGGATCTCGTCGGCCGTCATCTGGGTCGTGGTGTGGCTCTCGATGAGGTATTGATAGATCTTCACGCCGTCCTTCATGGACGCCAGGCCGGACGCTCCGACCGGCTGGCCGGCAGATAGGTCTCGACCATGAATTTCTCGAGCCGCCGGTAGGCCGGCATCAGCTTGTCGGCAATGGTCGCCCGGTAGGCGGCGGTCAGGCGCGCCTTGTCGGCGTCCGAGAAATCAGCCGGCAGCGCCTTGATCGGCAGATAATAGGGGCTGTCCTCCAGCGGCAGCTTGGTGATGGTCTGCAACTGCTCGATGACATTCTGGCTGACCACCTTGGGCTGGACGTGGCCGTCCCGGATGCCCTGCGCCATGAGCTTCTGCGCTTCGTCCAGGAAGGTGATGAAACCGTCGCAGCGCTTGAGGCCGTTCTCGTAGTCGGCGACCGTCTTGTAGGGCGCTGCCGACTGGCCGGACTGCAGGTCCGGGAAGAAGGTGTGCACGCCGGTGAAGTGGTCGATCGGCAACTGGCGCTGGATCTGGACGATGCCGGTGTCGAAAGCCTTGAGGCCGAACTCGGTCTGATACTTGAAGACGTCATAGGCGATCTTGTCGACCGGGCCGAGCTGGGCGCGCGGAATCGCCAGCAGGCGCTTCAGCTCGCTGCGGCTATTGGCCTCCGACTGCTTGTAATAGGCCTCGCTCAGATAATCGCCGAACTGATCGGCGTAGCGCATGTCGCCACGGAACAGGCCCGAGAGCGGGTTGAGCTTGAGGTTGGTCTCATCGCTGTCGATGAACAACTGGCGCAGCGCCTTGGCCGGGCCGTCCGCGGCGGTCTGGGCGAAAGCGGCCGGACTGGCGAAACCGGCGGCGGCGGCGGCGAGCGCCGCGTTGGTGACGAAGTTGCGACGGGTGATAGCCATGTTTGCTCCTTGCTCTCCCTCGCCCATGCAGGGCTTACCGTTATAGTATGGCAACACGCTTAGGCCCATGCCTTTGCCCGCGCAACAATCGTGCAAGCGCCCTGCGACCAACGCATGGCCCTGCGCGTCCAAGCGATGGCGGGCGACAGGCGTGTTTCATGACAGAATATTCCCGCTCGCCCTGAGCCTGTCGAAGGGCAGCGGCGGTGTGCCTCATGGTTCGTCAAGCTCACCATGAGCGGGAGGAAACGCGTCCAAGCGATGGCGGGTGACAGGCGTTGCGTCGCCCGGCCATTTTGGCCAAGGGTAGCCCCAGACAACCGCGAGCCGCCATGACGCCCCAGACCTCCCGCCCACGCTCGGCCGTGCGCCCGCTCACCACTTATGCCGGGATGGCGATGTCCGTCGCCTGCCTCTGGCTGGTGCTGCCCTATGCGCCGCTCGACTACCAGAAGTCGGTGCTGCTGGCGCTGTTCGTCGCGGTGCCGATGATCCTGCTTGATCTGTTCGTGTTCCGGGTCGACCGCAACGACAGCTCCGGGCTGGCCCCGGCTTCGTCAACGCTCTCCATCCGCACCGGCTGCTGCGCAAGCTGGTGGGTCTGGCGGCGTGCATGGGAACGATCGGGCTCGCCTACTGGGCGTTCCCGGAATATGCCGGCGACTTCTACGATCCGTTCTGGGCCGCGCTGCGCTGGGTGCTGCCGCTGTTCCTGCCGGCGACCCTGATCTACGTCGTCTATGTCGATCTGCGCCAGCAGGAGCCGGAGGATGTGTATGCCCGGCTCGGCGCGATGCTGCTGAGCGGCGCAGCACCGCCCGCCGGGCTGGGGACGCTGGCGCGCACCTGGGCGGTCAAGGGCTTCTTCCTGCCGCTGATGTTCGTCTACCTCACGCAGGACATGGGCTTTGCGACCGCCGCCATCAGCAGCGGCGCGCCGCGCGGGTTCATGGCCTGGTACGACCTGCTGTACCGGCTGATCTTCACGTTCGACGTGCTGTTCACGATCATCGGCTATACGCTCACCGTGCGCCTGCTTGATGCGCATGTCCGTTCGGCCGAGCCGACCATGTTCGGCTGGACGGTCTGCCTGATCTGCTATCAGCCGTTCTGGAGCCTGATCTCCAACCAGTATATCCGCTACGATGATCCGCTATACTGGGGCAGCGCGCTCGAGGGACTGCCGGCGCTGCAGGTCGTCTGGGGCTGCGCCATCCTCGCCTGCGTGATCGTCTATGTCTGGGCGACCTTCTGCTTCGGGCTGCGCTTCTCGAACCTGACCGCGCGCGGCGTCATCACCCACGGGCCGTACCGCCTGAGCAAGCACCCGGCCTATGTCGCCAAGAACCTGTCCTGGTGGCTGATCTCGGTACCGTTCATCCCGAGCGGCGACTGGTCGCAGGCGCTGAAGCACTGCGTCCTGCTCGGCCTGCTCAATCTGGTCTATGTGCTGCGCGCGATCACGGAAGAGCGCCACCTGGCGCAGGTCGAGCCGGCATACCCCGCCTATCAGGCCTGGATGCGCGACCACGGCCTGTTTGCGCCGCTCGCCCGGCTGGTGCGGCAGGGCCGATAAAGCCCGATCGGCTGAGGTGGAAGCGCAGCCGTCAGGCCGTCGCGCCGTGACAGTGCTTGTACTTCTTGCCCGAGCCGCAGGGGCACGGCTCGTTGCGACCGGTGTTCCACCAGGTCGTCGGGTCGGCCAGGTCGACGCCGGACGTGGCCGCGGCTGGCGCCGTCAACGCGACACCGCCGAGCCCGGACAATCCAGCCCCGAAGAAACCGGCACTGACCGTCGTATCCGGACCAGCCTCGTTGTGCCCGGTCGTCGGGTCGATGTGGGTCTCCTGCAGGCCGTCGAGCACCTCGCGCGGCATCGGCTCGAAGCGGGCGAGGCTGGTGGTCTGGGAGACCGCCTCGCGCACGCTGGCCAGCATGCGCTCGAACAGCGCGAAGGCCTCCGCCTTGTACTCGTTGAGCGGATTGCGCTGGGCATAGGCACGCAGGTGGATCACGGCGCGCAGGGCATCGAGCGTCGCCAGATGCTCCTTCCAGTGGTGGTCGATCGATTGCAGCAGGATCGACTTTTCCAGCCACACCCATTGATCGCGGCCGACGGTCTCGATCTTCTGTTCGATCTGGGCGTCGGCGGCAGCGGTAATGCGCTCGATCAGCATCCGGGTTCGACCGCCTGCTCCTGCAGCCAGTCGTGGATCGGCAGCTCCAGCCCGAAGATGCGCGCCACCTCGGCCTTGAGCGTGTCGACACCCCACTGTTCGGGGTAGCTGTTGGGCGGACAGGCGGCTGCCACCAGCACGTTGACCGTCTCGCGGCGCATGTCGGTCACGACATCGGTCACAGCCGCCGAGTCCATCACGTCCCGGCGCTGTTCGTAGATGACCTTGCGCTGCTCGTTCATCACATCGTCGTACTGGAGCAGCTGCTTGCGGATATCGTAGTTGCGCGCCTCGACCTTCTGCTGCGCCTTCTCGATCGCCTTGGAAATCCAGGGTGGGTGATCGCCTCGCCATCCGCCAGGCTGGAGTTCATGACCTTCTGCAGCAGGGTCTGCTGGCCGAAGATACGCAGCAGGTCGTCTTCCAGCGACAGATAGAATTTCGAGCGGCCGGGATCGCCCTGACGGCCGGAGCGTCCGCGCAGCTGGTTGTCGATGCGCCGGCTCTCGTGGCGTTCGGTCGCCAGCACGAACAGGCCGCCCGCGGCCAGAACCTCCGCCTTTTCAGTCGCGATTTCCGCCTTCAGGCGCTCGCGCACGGCTTCCAGCTCCGCAGGATCGGTCACATGGCTGTGCTCATCGCTCAGGCGGAACTCCAGGTTGCCGCCAAGCTGGATGTCGGTACCGCGGCCCGCCATGTTGGTGGCGATGGTGACAGCACCCTTGCGGCCAGCCTGCGCAATGATATGCGCTTCCTGCTCGTGGTAGCGCGCGTTCAGCACCGTGTGCTTGACGCCGCGCGACTTCAGGAATTCGGACAGCATCTCCGACTTCTCGATCGAGACCGTGCCCACCAGCACCGGCTGACCCTTGACGACAGCGGCTTCGATTTCCTTGACGATCGCCTCGAACTTTTCCTTGGCGGTGCGGAAGAAGTCGTCGTCGTCGTCCACGCGCTGCACCGGCACGTTGGTCGGGATTTCGACCACGTTCAGCTTGTAGATGTCGTAGAATTCCGCCGCCTCGGTGGCGGCGGTGCCGGTCATGCCCGCAAGCTTGGGGTACATGCGGAAATAGTTCTGGAAGGTGATGGAGGCCAGGGTCTGGTTTTCCGGCTGGATATCCACCCCTTCCTTGGCCTCGACCGCCTGGTGCAGACCGTCCGACCAGCGGCGACCGTCCATCATGCGGCCGGTGAACTCGTCGATGATGATGATCTTGCCACCCTTGACGATATATTCCTGGTCGCGCTGGAACATCTTGTTGGCGCGCAGGGCCTGGTTCACGTGGTGCACGACCGTCGTGTTCTCGAAGTCGTAGAGGTTCTCCGACTTCAGCAGACCCGATGCCTGCAGCATCTGCTCGACCTTCTCCGTGCCGCCTTCGGTCAGGATGATGGAGCGCTGTTTCTCGTCCTTCTCGTAATCTTCCTCGACCAGCTGCTTCACGACCTGGTCGACCGCCATGTAGAGCTCGGACTTGTCCTCGGTCGGGCCGGAGATGATCAGCGGCGTACGCGCTTCGTCGACCAGGATCGAGTCGACCTCGTCGACGATCGCGAATTGAACGGGCGCTGGACCATCTGCTCCAGCGTGTACTTCATGTTGTCGCGCAGGAAATCGAAGCCGAATTCGTTGTTGGTCCCGTAGGTTATGTCCGCGGCGTAGGCGGCGCGGCGTTCCTCGTCGTCGAGGCCCGGCACGATCACGCCGACGCTCAGCCCCATGAATTTATAGATGCGGCCCATCCATTCGGCGTCGCGCTTGGCGAGATAATCGTTGACCGTGACGACATGGACGCCCTTGCCGGTCAGCGCGTTCAGGTAGACCGCCAGTGTGCCGACCAGGGTCTTGCCCTCACCGGTGCGCATTTCGGCGATTTCCCGCGATGCAGCACCATGCCGCCGATCATCTGGACGTCGTAGTGCCGCAGCCCGAGCGTGCGCTTGGCGGCTTCGCGCACCGTGGCGAACGCCTCCGCCAGCAGCGAGTCCAGCTTCTCGCCTTCGTCCAGGCGCTTGCGGAAAATGCCGGTCTGGTTGCGCAGTTCGTCGTCGGACATCGCCTCCATCGTCCGCTCATAGGCGTTGATGCGGGCGATCAGCGGACGCAGCGACTTCACATAGCGGTCATTGGACGACCCGAAGAGCCGCCGGGCAACCGTCGCAAGACCTAACATGGAAAACCTCTATACCCTGTTCATGAGCGGGGTGGCGGACGCTTCGCCTGCCCCGTGGGCGCAGCGGCGCACTGGCCCCAAGCGTTCGCGACATAGGAGTGACCGCCCACTTAGTCAACCAATGGCCCTTGTGCAGCGCGATAAGCGGCAGCACCCGGCACCGTGGCGGCCACCCGGTTATAGCGCAAAACCGCCTCCTGCACGTTGCCGTCGCGAAAGGCGCTGGCCAGCCGGGCGACCTCGGCGGCCTGGGCGCAGAGATGCGAGCCGCCGGCGATTTCCATGGCGGCTTCCAGCGCCGCCTCCGCCCGCGCACGCTCGGGCGGGGTCATGCCGGGGTGCCGCTCGATGGCGTCAAGCGCGTGCCGCAGCGGCAGGGCGGCGGGATCATCAATGGGCAGCAGAGTGGCAAGCTGGCGCGCCAGGGCACGCCGCTGCACCAGCACCGCCTCCAGCGCATGCCAGGACGCGGATGCATCCGGCGGCCTGGACAGCACAACGGCGGCGGTCACTCCGACCGCGAACAGCGCAACCACGGCATAGGCGACCCAGTCTGGCATAGCGATCCTGCTGCAGGGGCCGGACTGGTCGGAGCGACAGGATTCGAACCTGCGACCCCAGACCCCCAGTCTGATGCGCTACCAGGCTGCGCTACGCTCCGACCGAACCGGCTTCATAAGTGCGCCAGCCCGGTCATGCAAGCACCTGTTACTTGCAGTCGTGTCTCAGCTTGAAAATCCGCTCAAGGCGAGCGGGCGGACTTTCAAATAACCCACTACCTATTTACCGGTCGACTTGATGTCCGAGAGCATGGCGCGCGCCTGTGTCAGGGTGTCGAACGATTTGTACTTCGCCAGCAGGCTTTCCAGCTCCTTCACGGCGTCGCGCGTGCGCCCGTTGGCGCGGTAGCCTGCGGCCAGGTGGAAGCGCATGTCCGGGTTGTCTGCGCGCTTCTGCACCGCCTGTTGCAGCAACAGCAGGCCACGCTTGGGGTCCTTGTTGGTGCGGATCAGGTGCCAGCCGAGCGTGTCGGCGATTTCCGGCGAGTTCGGCGCCAGCTTGTACGCGCCTTCCGCCACGATCTGGGTGCGCGAATCGTTCTTCAGGTCGTAAATGAAGGCGATGTTGTTGAGGATGGCGGCATTCTTCGGCTGCTTGCGGACGACCGCCTGATATTCCTTCAAAGCGGCGTCATAGCGCTTGTTGGCCAGGTAGATATCCGCCACGCCGACGCGGATGATGACATCGTTCGGGTTCTTGGCCAGCCATTCGCGCAGGACAGAGATGCCTTTGTCCGGCTGGTTGGCCCAGATAGGCCTGGCTCAGGCGCACCGCCACCTGCCGGTCGAACTTCACCTTCTTCGCGGTCTCGTAAGATGCAACCGCTTTGCCGAAATCCTTGGCCCATGTAGATGTTGCCGATCGTCATGTCGGCGACGTTCTGGTTGGGGTATTCCTTGCGCAACTGGTTGGCGTAGCCCAGCGCGACGCTGTAATTGCCCTGGTTCGCCTCGAAGTTCACCAGGTCGATCAGCACCGGTGCCAGTTGCTGCCCCTTGATGGTCAGCGCGCGCTGATAGGTGGCGCGGGCATCGGCGATCTGCTTGTTCGCCGCCTGCGCCCGCGCGAGCAGCACCCGGGCGTTCACATTATCCGGCAGCAGCCCGATGATGCGGTTGTAGACACGAACCGCATCGCCATAGTTGTTCGAGGCCATGTGCGCGGACGCAAGAATTTCCAGCGCCGCGGAATTCTGCGGGAAGTCACGCTCCAGGAGGTTGCCTCGTTCAGCGCGCCCTTCTTGTCGCCAAGCTTGAGGTAAGTCTGCACCAGCGCCAGGCGCGGCTGCAGCGACTGCGGGTTGGCGCCAACCGCCTTGCGCAGCCAGTCCAATTGCTCGTCGGTCTTGTTCTGCTGGCCGGCCAGATTGGACAGCGCCAGCATGGTGCGCAGGTTGCCGCGATCGGTATCGAGCACCCGCAGCAGCTCGCGCCGCGCTTCGTCGAAGCGCTTCTGCGCCACCAGGAGTTGTGCCAGGTTGCGGCGTGCTTCGTGGTAATCCGGCTTCATTTCCAGCGATTTGCGGAAATTCGCCTCGGCGAATTTCAGGTTGTTCAGTCCCAGGTAGGCCGCGCCGAGCATATTATAGCCGATCGGCAGCTTCGGATAGGTCGCGATCAACCGCTTGGCCGATGCCTCCGCCACCTTGAAGTTGCTGGCGCGCAGATCGATGAGCGTCGTCATCATCAACGCCTGCAGCGACTTGGGGTCGATGCGCAGCACGTCCTGAAGGTCTTCGGTCGCGCCGCGGTTGTCGCCGGTCGCAACCCGGGTCATGGCGAGCTGGGTGCGCAGCGCCTCGGCGTTCGGCTCTGCCGCCACCGCCTGTTCGAAATACTTCTGCGCGGTGTTGAAATCGCCCTTGCGCGCATAGGCCGAGCCCATGAGCGACAGCAGCCGCGGGTCCGCCTCGCCCTTGTCGAACAGCGGTTTCAGGGTGGTGATCGTCCCATCCGCATCGCCCTGGCGCATGAGCGCCGCGCCATACATGCGCCGCGCGACCGCCGAGTTCGGCGAGGCCGCCACGGCGTCGCCGAGGTACTTCTTCGCCTGCTCCAGGTTGTTGGTCTCATAGGCGATCGCCCCTGCAGCAGCATGGCCGGCGGATATTTGTCGAGCGCGCCCTTGGTGCGGGTCATGAGGCCCTGCGCGCCAGCATAGTCGCCGGTGCGGGCGCGCATCACCGCTTCAAGGTAGAGGCCGAGCGGATGGTCCGGGACCACGGCGAAAACCTTCTTCAGGTCGGCGCGCGCTTCCTGTTCGCGGCGCAGGTCGACGTAAGTCGCAGCGCGCTCGATCAGCGCCTCGAAGTTACCCGGGTCGATCTGCAGCGCCTGGTTGAAATAGCCGAGCGCCTTGGCCAGGCCTTCCGTGCCGCGCGAGAGATCGCCCTTCAGCATCAGCGCCCGCACATTGGTCGGCTGTAATTTCAGTGCAGCGTCGACAGCCGAGACCGCCGCCGGAATGTTCTTGGCGCCGGCCTCAAGGCGCGCCTGTTCCAGCTTCACCCGGACATTGCCCGGGTCCGCGGCTTCGGCGGCGCTCAATTCCCGGTTCGCCGCATCCGGGTTCTTAAGGCCGGATTGCGCCATGGCGCGCACGCGCGGCGTCGGCCCGGAACGGCGTCGGGATCGAAGTGGCGTCGGCTTCCTTCAGCGCATCGGTGAACTTGCCCTGCAGCACCAGCGCTTCCGCGTAGAGGTGGCGGGTGTCATCACGGAGGCGCCGAGGCGGCGCGCCGCCTCGATCTCTGTCTGCGCCGGAATGCCCTGCCGCAGTTCAATGTAGGCGCGCGCCAGCACGATGCGGGCGCGCGGGTCGTTCTGGCCGGCGCGCTGGCTCTTGCGCAGCTCGGCGACCGCCTCGCGGGCGCGGCCCTGGTTGATGAGTTGCTCGGCCTTGGCGATGCCCGCCGCCTGGGCGAAGGCTGGCTGGCCCGACAGGGCAACGCCGGAGGCGGCGGTCAGGCTTGCAATGGCGGCGGTCAAGGCGAGGCGGTTCAATCGGTGCAGGCTCATGCGCAATTCCTTGGAAGAAGCGGGACAGTGTTCTGTTCTGGAGGGCCTATCCTGTTGGTTGCGGCCAGCATCAGCCCGGATGCTTGTGCCATGCTTTCGTTACACCTGTATTTTATACTGCTTCAGCAGGTCATAGAAGGTCGGCCGGCTGATGCCGAGCAGCTTGGCGGCAGTGGAGATGTTCCCGTCCGCGCGCGCCAGCGCCCTGCGAATGGCGCGACGGTCGGCATCCTCCGGACCTGCTTCAACGGCAGCAGACGCTCGTCGCTGGTCTTGCCTTCCAGGTCCAGATCCATAGCGGTGAGCCGTGGCCCTTCCGACATGATGACCGCCCGCTTCATGCGGTTTTCCAGTTCCCGCACATTGCCCGGCCAATGCCAGGCGTCGAGCGCCTGGAGCGCATCGAGCGTAAACCCCTTGAGCGAACGGTTGAGCTCGCCGTTGAGCTTGTTGAGGAAGAACTGGGCCAGCAGCCGGGCGTCGCCATCCCGCTCGGCCAGCGAGGGATGTTCACGACGATTTCCGCCAGACGATAATAGAGATCCTCGCGGAAGCGGCCGGAGGCGATCATGTCGTCCAGGTTCTGGTGGGTTGCGCAAACGATGCGCACGTCTACCTCGATCTGGCGGCGGCCGCCGATCCGCTCGATCACGCGCTCCTGCAGGAAGCGCAGCAGCTTCACCTGCAAGGGCAGCGGGATATCGCCGACCTCATCGAGAAACAGCGTACCGCGCTGGGCAAGCTCGATCTTGCCCTCCGTGGTCTTGACCGCGCCGGTGAACGCGCCCTTCTCGTAGCCGAACAGTTCCGCCTCGAGCAGGTTCTCCGGGATCGCCGCGCAATTGATGGCGACGAACGACTGCTTGGCCCGCGGGCTGGCATCGTGGACACCGCGGGCCAGCAACTCCTTGCCGGTACCGGAGCCGCCGAGCAGCATGACGGAGACGTCCGCCGCCGCCACCCGCTCGATCATCTGGCAGACCTTCTGCATGTTCGGCGAGCCGGTGATGATGCCGCCGAAGGCGCGGTTGCCAATGTCCGCCGCCAGCCGGCGATTTTCATCCTCGATATCGGCCAGATGAAAGGCGCGCTTCACGATCATGCCGAGCTCATCGAAGTCGACGGGCTTCTGGTAGAAATCGTAGGCGCCGTGGGCGATGGCGCGCAGGGCGCTCTCGCGCGCGCCGTGGCCAGAGGCGACGATCACCTTGGTCTCGGGCTTCAGGTGAATGATTTCCTGCAGGGTGGCGAACCCTTCGCTCACGCCGTCCGGATCCGGCGGCAGCCCGAGGTCCAGTGTCACCACGGACGGCATTTCCGCGCGCATGATCTCCAGGGCGGCCGCGCGGTCGCCGGCCACAAGCACGTCGTAATTCTCGTAGGACCAGCGGAGCTGGCGTTGCAGCCCGCTGTCGTCTTCCACGACAAGCAGCTTAGGGCGTTGGTCAGCCATCAGGCCTCAGCCTCCTGCAAAGCGACCGGCAATACAACCGTAAACACAGACCCTCTCCCTCACGGCTCTGCACCTCTATGCGACCGCCATAGCCTTTGACAATCTCCCGCGCTTCATAGGCCGATGCCGAAGCCCCAGGCTTGGTAGAACGGAAGGGCGTAAATAATTCGTTACGGATGAACTCCTCCGACATGCCGACCCCGCTGTCCATGACCTCGACGCGCGCCGCATCCCCACCGTTGCGCAACGCGACCTGAATCGCTTCGCCGTCGCGCGAGGCCTCGATCGCATTCTGGATCAGATGACCGAACACCTGTTCCAGCTTCGCCTCGTGGCCGCGCACGCGGGCTGCGCCGTTCGCGTCCAGCGACAGGCCGGGGTAAGCGTGCGCCTTGGCGGCGACCATGCGCTCCAGGAGTGCGGCGAGGTCGACAGCCTCGCTGTCCGAGCGCTGGATGTTATGCTGCTTCAGCCGCGCCAGCAGGTCGTTCATCTTGTCGACCGAGGACTTGATGGTCAGCATCATGTCACGCTGGAATTCCGGATTGTCGGCGTGGCGCTCGGCATTGCGCGCGACCAGGGACAACTGGCTCACCAGATTCTTGATATCGTGCATGATGAAGGCGAAGCGGCGGTTGAACTCCTCGAACTTGCGCGCCTCCATCAGCGCGGCTTCCGATGCCTGCTCCGCAAGATAGCTCGCCGCCTGCCGGCCGACCGTGCGCAGCAGGTCGAAATCCTCCCAGTTGAGGGTGCGCGGCGAGCGCGGCGTCTCGATGATGAGCAGGCCCGCGAGGCGCTCGAGGTGGATCAACGGCACACCGAGCCAGACCCGGCTGTCCGGTCCCGCCCAGTCCGGTACGGTCAGGTCGCCGTAATCCCCTCGCCCTCGCGCAGTTCGTCGAAATTCACGATCCGCTGACGCTGGGTGACATAGGTGATCAAGGGTCCGTCCGCCGCCTCCACGCCGCTGCGGGCCGTGCGGAAATTCCAGCGCGAGGCCAGGCCGAACGCGCCCGTCTCATCCGGCAGCCACAGCGCGCCGCCGGGCGAGTCCACGATGTCGCAAACCGCCTGAATGACACGCGCGTGCAGGCTGGACGGCTCCGCCGCCGAGCCGGACAGAGTGGCGATAAAGCGCAGCCACTCCTCGCGGTAATCGTATTTGTAGGCGAAAAATGCTTGTTGATCTTGACCTTGGCCCAGGCGCGGAACCGCCCGGACGACATGACGACGATCGCCATCATCACGCACGCGAACAGGAAGCTGACCTGCAGCAGCCCGCCGATGCTGCCGCCGATCAGCCGCAAGCCATAGGACGCGAGCGACATGGCGATGAAATAGCCGCCGATGCCGATGAGCGAGAGCGACTGGAACACAACCTGGCGCGAGACCTGGATATCAAGTTTCCACAGGCGATTGCGCCGCGCCGACAGAATGATGAGCGGCACGACCAGGAGGTTGACCATGCCGCGGGCGTTGATGAGCGCCTCTCCGGGCGACCCGTTCAGGATGGTCAGGGTGTAGAGGTTGAGATCGTAGGCGAACAGGCCGCCGACGCCGATGCACAACGAGCGGATACCCCAGCGATGCATGGGATTGGCGTTCACATAGACATTATGCACCAGCACCAGGCCGCCGATGGCGCAGGCCAGCCGCCCGACCAGAAACAAAGGCGAGATCAGCGGATAGGACTGCGCCCAGGACTGGGTGAGGCCGGCGAGGTGCGCACCGTCCGCCAGGATCTGAAACGCGAAAATGAAGCTCAGCGCCACCGCCCAGAGGAAGGAGTGGCTGATCTGCTCGCTCACCCGCCAGAAGCGCACCAGAAGCGAGGCGAGGAACATGATCCAGGCCGCCGTGCGCACCGTCTCCATCAGCGAGACGATGGCCGCGCGCTCGTGCAGCAGCATGTCGGAGGTCAGGTTGACGATGTTCCACAGCGCCGTCGTCAGCGCCGCCACGACCAGCCACAGGCTGGACGCCGTCTGCTCCCTGCGGGACAGCAGGATCGCCGCCAGCGCCAGAAACCCGGCCGCGGCGAGGCCGTGGCTCAAGAGCCCGACACTGGAGAGTTGCTCGTGCATGCCGCCTCCCGCAGGCGCTACTCAGCGTTTACCGCACGCCATCCTGCCAAAGTACCACACGAACCGTCTGGATCAGGATCAGAATATCCAGAAAAACCGTGTAGTTCTTCACATAGTAGAGGTCGTATTCCAGTTTGTGGCGCGCATCCTCGATCGAGCGCCATACGGGTAGTTGAGCTGCGCCCAGCCGGTGATGCCGGGCTTCACGATGTGCCGTTCTGCGTAGAGGGAATGTCCTTCACCAGGTCGTCGACGAAGAACGGCCGCTCCGGCCGCGGGCCGACAAAACTCATATCGCCCTTGAAGACATTGAAGATTTGCGGAATTTCATCGATCCGCGTCGCCCGGATCAGCCGGCCGACGGCGGTGACCCGGGATCGCCCTTCTGCGCCCATTGCGGCGTGCCATCCTTCTCCGCGTCCGTGCGCATGGAGCGGAACTTCATGATCCGGAAGGCGGCACCATACAACCCGACCCGCTCCTGGCGATAGAACACCGGGCCGGGGCTGGTCAGCTTGATGGCGATGGCGGTCAGGACCAGGATCGGCATGGTCGCCAGCAGCAGCAGGGCGCTGGCGGTGATGTCGAACAGCCGCTTGAGCACGGCGGACAGGCGGTTCGAGGCCAGAAACCCGTCCGAGAAGATCAGCCACGAGAGGTTGACGCTGTCCAGATCGACCCGCCCGGTCTCGCGCTCGAGAAAGCTCGACAGATCGTAGATGCGCGTGCCCAGCACCTTGGTCGCCAGCAAATCCTGCAGCGGCAGCGCCCCCGCCGCTCCTTCATGGCAAGGACGACTTCCTCCGCCTGCTCCTTTCCACAAGCTCCACCAGGGTGCCAACCTCAGTCCTGTCGACGGCCTGCGCGACTTCCGTCTCGTCCGGTGCCATGCGCACGAAGGCGGCGACGCTGAAGCTGGCGTTCGGCTGCTCCGCCAGTTCACGGATGCGGCTGGCGCGCGCGCCGGCGCCAGCACCACAATCCGCCGCCGGAAGCGGTTCCAGACCACAAGGCGGCTGAAAATCACGCGCAAGACGAAGACGCCGATGATCGAGAAGACCGTCGCGATCAGCAGCACTGAGCGCCAGAGCGCAACAATCGGCACCAAAAGAAGATCACCGACAGGCCGACGAGGCCGACACCGCTCGCGACCATGACCCGGCTGATCGATTCCCGCACCGAGCGGCAGGCGGAGGCCTGATAGGCGCCGACCGCCAGATACGCAACGTACATGACGACGCCGAAGGTCAGAATTTCGGGGATATTCCCGACGACGGAGCCGGGCTGGCCGCCGATCTGATAGACGCGCACCCGCCAGCCGAGTTCCGCACTGGCGATCAGCACGAAGAACTCGAGCAACCCCAGCACAAGCAACGGGGTCGGCACATAATGTTTGAAAACGCGGATCATGCGTTACCTGCACCCCATCATCCCATGCGCCGCGCGCCAGGCCCCGCCGTACTGGCTCGCACGCTGGGGTCGCCGAAAGCGGAGCATCGGCGCGGCGTACTCCGCACTGCACGGCGATGCCTGTTTCCAGAAGTGTCGGTTGGTACAGCCACGGTCCATTGTCAACTGCTGCTGCACCGCCGCAGTTTAAGATTTCGCGTATACCAGGGCGTAATCCCCAGTTTGAGGAACATTAACCATCTTCCGGGATCGCCCCGGTTGCCTTTGACGGCAAGAGTGTGGCATGCCCCAGCCCGAACATTGTGCAACGCGACATAGACCGGACACGCATGATTTCCCCTGCCGAATGCTCTGCCAACTTGACGCCAGCGGACGCTACTGCACCGGCTGCTGGCGGCACCGCGACGAGATTGCCGCCTGGCAGTCCTTGAGCGAGGCGGAGCGGTTGCAGATCATGGCGGCTTTGCCGGCACGGGAAGCCATGCTGCGCTCCGGCACCATCTGCGACTGGATCCGGAGCGACGCCGCATGAAAATCACCCCGGTCATTCTCTCCGGCGGCGCAGGCACCCGCTTGTGGCCGCTGTCACGCCAGCATTTCCCCAAGCAGCTGCTGCCCTGCACGGCGAGGCAAGCATGCTGCAGGCGACGCTGGCGCGGGTCGGCGATCCTGCGCGCTACAATGCGCCGATCATCGTCGCGAACGAGGACCACCGCTTCATCATCGCCGACCAGTTGGACGAGATTGGCGTCACGCCCCAGGCGATCATTCTTGAACCGACAGCGCGCAACACCGCACCGGCGATCGCGCTGGCCGCCCTGGCGGCGGCAGACGACGCCTTGCTGCTCGTGCTGCCCTCCGACCATGTGATCGCCGACACGCCGGCGTTCGACGCCGCAGTCGCAACCGCCGCTGACGCGGCCGCCGATGGCCGGCTGGTGACCTTCGGGATCACGGCGAGCCGGCCCGAGACCGGTTACGGCTATATCCGCATGGGCGAGGCCCTCGGGCCGGCGCGTGCGGTCGCAGCCTTCGTGGAAAAGCCGGATCTCGAGACGGCGCGCAGCTATGTCGAGTCCGGCGCCTATGTCTGGAACAGCGGCATGTTCCTGTTCCCAGCAAAGACTTCCTTGCCGAGCTTGGCCGCTTCGAGCCGGAGATTCTTGCCGCCTGCCGAACCGCGTTCGCCAGCGCCACACGCGACGGCGCCTTCCTGCGCCCCGGGCGGCCGCCTTCGCCGCCAGCCCGTCGAAGTCCATCGACTATGCGGTCATGGAGCGCACCGAGCGCGCGGCCTGCGTGCCGGCTGATCTTGGCTGGTCGGACGTCGGCGCCTGGTCCGCGCTCTGGGACCTCGGCACCAAGGACGCGGACGGCAACGTCCGCCAGGGCGACACCCTGGTCAGGACGCGCAGCGCAGCTACCTGCGCAGCAGCGGCCCGACCATCGCCTGTGTCGGCCTCGACGATGTGGTGGTGGTCGCAACGCCCGATGCGATACTGGTAGCCCACCGCGACCGCGTTCAGGACGTGAAGGCGATCGTCGAGCAGCTGGCCAAAAGCGGCCGCGACGAGCACCTGTTCCACACGATGGTGCACCGGCCCTGGGGCACCTACGAGATCACCGACCGCGGCGAGGGCTACCAGACCAAGCGCGTGGTGGTGAAACCGGGCGAGCGCCTGGCGCTGGCCAAGCACCAGAACCGCGCCGAACACTGGATCATCGTGCGCGGCATTGCGCGCGTAACCCGCGGCGACGCGACCTTCGTGCTTGGCGAAAACGAGTCGATCTACGTGCCCGCCGACACGCCGCACAAGCTCGAGAACATCGGCGCAAGCCCGCTGCACCTGATCGAAGTGCAATCGGGCCGCCTGCTCAGCGAAGACGACGTGGTGCGCTTCGAAAGCCGCTAATCCGCCGCTTGCCATCGGGCGCGCATGCGCGCACTCTGTGCCCCATGACGCGCTACACCACCTTCCAGGACTTCTGGCCCTTCTACCTGCGCGAACATGCGCAGCCCGGCACGCGGCTGATGCACTACATCGGCACGACGATCGGCCTCAGCCTGGTGCTCTATGGTCTCGTGACGGGCAAGTTGATCTGGCTGCTGGGCTTCCCGCTGGCCGGCTATGCCTTCACCTGGGCTTCCCACGCCTTCATCGAGCACAACAAGCCGGCAACCTTCACCTACCCGCTGTGGTCGCTTGCCGCTGACCTGCGCATGTGGGGCTGTGGGTGACTGGCCGTCTGGCCCCGCATCTTCAGCGCGCCGGCGTTTCCGTGGGTGGATTGCAGCCGGAAAGATAATCTAAAGCTTGATGACTTTACATTGATCCATCCGTCATCGCGAGGAGCCGCAGGCGACGCGGCGATCCATGGAAATACTGGTGTTCCTGGATTGCTTCGGCAGCTTTGCCGCCTCGCAATGACGATTCCAGCAAATGTCATCACGCTCTAAAAGATCAAGGTCCGCGGCGGCACGATGCAGAAGGTGGTGGTTGCGGGGCTGGATTTGAACCAACGACCTTCAGGTTATGAGCCTGACGAGCT
The DNA here is from genome assembly GCF_005144965.1 of Hankyongella ginsenosidimutans. GTDB lineage: Bacteria > Pseudomonadota > Alphaproteobacteria > Sphingomonadales > Sphingomonadaceae > Hankyongella > Hankyongella ginsenosidimutans. The sequence continues at coordinate 1,722,071 of NZ_CP039704.1, read as the reverse complement.
ACCGGGCTGCTCCACCCCGCGTCACCACAAGCGCGCTGCGCAGTAACGCAATAAGCCAGCACATGAGGCCTTGACGGCGGAGCTGGCGAAAGACAGGCCGGACGTGCGGCGGCCAGAACAAAGGTTCTGGCATCGTGAATGAGTTATTGCATCCGCTGCTAAGGCTGGCAGCGACCTACTCTCCCAACGCTTAAGCGGTAGTACCATCGGCGCTGTCCGGTTTCACGGCCGAGTTCGGGATGGGATCGGGTGGGGCACAGACGCTAAGGCCACCAGCCTGAGAAGCGGATGCTAGAAGTGCTGTGCTGAGCGAAATAACTGCCAATTTCAGGCAGTGCTGGCGTTGGTCGTGTGGACTCAAGCGCGAAAAGAGCAATTAGGACCAGTTAGCTGAATGGATCACTCCACTTACACATCTGGCCTATCAACGTGGTGGTCTTCCACGGCTCGATGAAACCTTATCTTGAGGCGAGCTTCCCGCTTAGATGCTTTCAGCGGTTATCTCTTCCGTACATAGCTACCCGGCTGCGCGGCTGGCGCCACGACCGGTGCACCAGAGGTACGTTCACCCCGGTCCTCTCGTACTAAGGGCAAGTCCTCTCAAGTTTCGACGCCCACGGCAGATAGGGACCAAACTGTCTCGCGACGTTCTGAACCCAGCTCACGTACCACTTTAATTGGCGAACAGCCAAACCCTTGGGACCTGCTCCAGCCCCAGGATGTGATGAGCCGACATCGAGGTGCCAAACGATTCCGTCGATATGAGCTCTTGGGAATCATCAGCCTGTTATCCCCGGCGTACCTTTTATCCGTTGATCGATGGCCCTTCCACGAGGAACCACCGGGTCACTATGACCGACTTTCGTCTCTGTTCGTCCTGTCGGACTCACAGTCAGGCAAGCTTATGCCATTGCACTCTAACAGCCGGTTTCCGACCGGCCTGAGCTTACCTTCGCACGCCTCCGTTACGCTTTAGGAGGCGACCGCCCCAGTCAAACTACCCGCCACGCAGGGTCCCTCTCCCGGTTTCACGGGAGCAGGTTAGATATGAAAAATCATCAGGGTGGTATTTCACCAGTGGCTCCACCGAAGCTGGCGCCTCGGCTTCAAAGCCTCCCACCTATCCTACACAAATAATTTCTCATACCACTGCGAAGCTGCAGTAAAGGTGCACGGGGTCTTTCCGTCTAACCGCGGGTACTCCGCATCTTCACGGAGAATTCAATTTCGCTGAGCATCTCCTGGAGACAGTGGGGAAGTCGTTACGCCATTCGTGCAGGTCGGAACTTACCCGACAAGGAATTTCGCTACCTTAGGACCGTTATAGTTACGGCCGCCGTTTACCGGGGCTTCAATTCGGAGCTCACCCCTCCTCTTAACCTTCCGGCACCGGGCAGGCGTCAGACCCTATACGTCGTCTTGAAGCCGACTTAGCAGAGTCCTGTGCTTTTGTTAAGCAGTCGCCACCCCTGGCCTGTGCCCCTCTTCAATGGTTGCCCAAAGAAGAGGCCTCCTTCTTCCGAAGGTACGGAGGCAATTTGCCGAGTTCCTTCAGGAGACTTCACTCAAGCGCCTAGGTATACTCTACCAGTCCACCTGTGTCGGTTTCGGGTACGGTCTATACGGGAGGGCTATTTCCTGGAACTGCTTCGAAGCCCAGCCAATCCAATAAGGCTAGACAACTTACGCAATCCGTCACTCACTCCCAGGCCCACGAATATTAACGTGGTTCCCATCGTCTACGCCCTTCGGCCTCGACTTAGGGTCCGGCTCACCCTGCGCGGATTAGCCTTGCGCAGGAACCCTTGGACTTTCGGCGACAGGGCATCTCACCCTGTTTATCGCTACTCATGTCAGCATTCTCGCTTCCGATACCTCCACGGTCGGTTACCCTCCCGCTTCACAGGCTTACGGAACGCTCCGCTACCGCTCTTTCGAACCCGAAGCTTCGGTGCACGTCTTGAGCCCCGTTACATTTTCGCCGCAGGAACCCTTAATTAGACCAGTGAGCTGTTACGCTTTTTTAAAGGATGGCTGCTTCTAAGCCAACCTCCTGGTTGTTTTGGGATTC